>CAWFLS010000013.1:0-643534 GCA_963816675.1 uncultured Chloroflexia bacterium | reverse complement strand
TCAACCTTTCCGCTGGAGGCAATCGGCTCCGTCCCCTGGGCGCCAGGTCCACAGGACCGATGCCAGACAGGCGTCCCCGGCGAACGTTCCCCACATGACCCCCCAGCCCTCGTCCGGGGGGACGATCACGAGGGTGAAACTTGGCCCGGCTCTTGGGTCTTCGCCGGCCCTGTGACCGGGGTCGATTCAAGTATGGCCGTCAGCCGCGCGAGGTTCGCTACGACGTCCCGGGTCAGTGCCCGGCCGACCAGCGGCTCCGCCACCGACATGATCCCTGAGAAGTCGACCTCCATCCTCGCCGTGAGCCGCGTCCCCTCGGGGATCGGAGTAACCGAGTAGGAGGCGAGGAGCCTTGGCCCTGACGTGGTTCGGAAGGCGACGTGCTTGCCAGGTTCGAAGGCGACGTACTCGTTCTCACCAGTCACCCGCCTGCCCATCAGCGTGCGGGTGAACGTATGGCGACTGCCGACTCTCGGCGGACCATCGGTGAGCCGACGGACCTCCACGATCCCGGACTGCCACGCAGCCGCGTTCGTCTGGTCGGCGACGAACGCAAAGACCTCGTCGCTTGGTCGATGGACGATCGTGCTCTTCTCGACCTTGATCACGACGAGCCTCCTTGTTGAACCGCTCTAGAGTGACACTCTAGTTCTGAGATCGCGTAATATGGACGGCCTCATGCCGCCTGTCAACCCGTCGACACGTCCAGAAAGTGCCGGCCGCCAACGCGCCCGCGCGACGCGTTCGCGAATCACGAAGGCAGCAGCCAAGCTTTTCGCCGAGCGCGGCTATACCGGGACCACCATGGCTGACATCGCCCTCGCCGCCGGTGTCGCCGTGCAGACCGTCTACTTCGTTTTCCACACGAAGACCGACGTCCTCGACAGCGCCTACAGCCTGGCCGTCATGGGCGAGGCGGAACCCGCCATCCCACAGGATCAGGCGTGGTACCGGAAGGCCCTCGCTGAGCCGGATGTCTCGATCGCCGTGGAGCTGATGGTCGACGGGCTCAGCGAGATCCTCGCTCGAGTCGCACCGCTCGACTTCGCGGTACGGGCTGCGGCCGCGGGCGATCCTGAGGCGTCGGCGTTCCTGGCCAGAAACGAGGGGATGCGGGCGGGCGGCTACCGCGAGATGGTGCAGTTGCTCAGCGGCAAGTGCCCCCTACGCGGGCACCTGTCTGAGGCGCACGCCACGGACGTGATGCTGTTCCTCGTCGGCCCCGCGGCCTATCGGGCACTGGTGCTCGACCGCGGCTGGACACACGCCGAATGGGTAGCTTGGACGGCTGGCGCGCTGGCCCAGCAGCTATTCGACAGCGGCGGCCCGTGATCGAGCCGGCCGCCGACGTGCCCAGGTGCCAGGCTCCGCAGCCGAGGGTGTTAGGCCTTCAACAGTGTCAGGGCGACCATCTAGTCCTACGTCATCGACACCCTGCAGACCGTGGCTCCTACCGCGGGGATGCCTCGCTCTCCATGCTGCCCGACCGCCACCGCCGGTCGGGTCGTGCCCGGTCACGGCGAGGCGTTCGAGGCAGGCCGATGCAGCTGAGAGGCCGCTGCCCGGCCGCGCTCAGGCGGCCTTCGCGAACCGCTCGAGCAGAGCCGTCCATCCCGGCTGATAGTCGGCGGCCCTCGCCGCTGCCTCGGCGCCATGCACCGCCCAGCCGGTATGGAGCAGATCGACATGCGTGCCACCATCGGATGCTTCGCTGAAGGTCACCTCCACCAGGGTCGCCAGATCGGATTCCTCGCCGGGATGCCACGTCATCGCCAGCCGCTCCCCGGCCTGCCACTCGGTGATCGTGCCCCAATCGGAAGTGCGGCCATCGGCGGTCGCCTCGTACACGCGGCCACCGACGACGGGCTCGATCGTTACCGCCACCGCCTCGGCATGGAACACCGAGTGGGTGACCAGCGGCCACCAGCTGCCCATCCGCTCCGTGAACAGCCGGAATGCCGCGTCGCGCGGCAGCTTCACCGTCACCGAGCTGCGAACCAGCCGCGCCACGTCAGGCTCCACGTCAACCTCGATCGCCATCAGAACTCTCCTTGCGGCTGATGCCGTTCCCGTGCTCGGCTTCCGTGTCGGCGACCGTCTTGAAGCCGGCCAGTGCCTGCGACCAGAAGCGCTCCCAGTACTCACGCACCTCGCGGACGCCCACCGGATCGACCGAATAGATGCGGCGCGTGCCGACCTGCGTATCGGTCACCAAGCGGGCCATCTTCAGGACGCGCAGGTGCTGGCTCACCGCCGGGCGGCTCACCGGCAGCCCGGCGGCCAGCTCGCCGACCGCCGCCGGCCGCTCGAGCAGTCGCTCGAGGATCGCCCGTCGCGTACCGTCACCGACGGCGTCCATGACCGATGCGTAAGTATTCACTTACCGTAAGTTACCGCTTACGCTTCTCGGTTGTCAACCCCCGCTAGAACGGTGCCAGGCGCACGCCCGCAGTCGGTGTCGGGGGCGCAAACTCCATGTGCCGGCCCGCGGCTAGGGAGCGGGCGCGAGCGGCGGCGTGCTCGGGGGGAGGGACCGGTGATCGGTCTGTGCTTCGAAGCCCGCGGCGATCGCGATCAACGTCGACTCGGCGAACGGCCGGCCGAGCAGCTCGAGCCCGACCGGCAACCCGTCTGGCGTGAATCCGGCGGGCAGGGCAAGGGCCGGAAGGCCGCTCGCCGCCGAGGTCCAGCAGTCGAAGTGCTCCTGCTCGCCGCCAACGAACGCCGCGACACGGGTCGACACGGGGTACACGACGGCGTCGAGCCGCTGCTCGTCAAGAAACTCCACGATCGCGTCACGCCATTCGGTTCGGTACCGAAGAGACATCTCGTGCGTCGACTTGTCGATCGCGCCGGCTGCGGCGCGATCCCGCAACGTCGGCGTCACGGCGCCATCGAAAGGCTCACGGGCCAGGATCTCCTCGAGTGACCGCACGGGGGCGTTGGGTGCCGCCGCGAGGTACGACTCGAGGGCCGAACGAAACTCGCTGAAATACGGAGGGTCCCCGGGTGGACTCGCAGGCAATGTGACCTCGATGACCTCCGCTCCGTTCGCCTCGAACTCGTCGATCGCGGCATGCAACACGTCAACGACCGACCCGTTTTCGGCGAACGCAACGAGGCCGATGCGTCGGCCGGCGAGTCCGTCGGGTGCCACCGCCGCCGCGTAGTCGTGATCGACGGAAACCGTCGTGGGATCTGCGGGATCCTGGCCTGCGGTTGCCTCGAGGAGGATATCGATGGTGTGTCGCCATGGCTCGGATACGAGTAATGGAGGGAGATCTGGCGACGGCGCTCGCCCTGCTCGATGACGCAGAGCGCGTGTATGTCGGCGACTTCTACCCACGGATTCGGCCTATCGCCGCGTTGCGAGCACGCCTCTGGATCGGTCAAGGACGTTTGCGCGAAGCCCGCGGCTGGCTGCGCGCGGAAGGCCTGTCGGTCGAGGACGAGCTCGAATACGTCCGTACGTTCGAGCACGTGACCCTGGCGAGGCTCCTGCTGGCGGAGTCCAGGCGGGATGGATCCAGCCAGTCACTGAACGCGGCGTCGTCGCTCCTGGGACGCCTGCTCGAGGCTGCAGTCGCAGACGGCAGGATGGGCACGGCCATCGAGATCCTTCTGCTGCAGGCGCTCGCCCATCAGATGCGTCGCGATGTCGAAAGTGGCGCTGGTTCCGCTGCGACGAGCCCTCGATCTTGCTGAGCCCGAGGGCTACGTCCGGGTCTTCCTCGACGAGGGACCGCCGCTTGCTGCCCTTCTGGCGTCGCTGCGCGATCGCGCCGCCCCTTCGTCCTATGTGCACGAGCTCCTCGGCTCGTTTGGTCGGGGAGTGAGACGTTCGGCGCCCGACTACGACCTCGTCGAGCCGCTGAGCGCCCGTGAGCTCGAGGTGCTGCGATTGCTCGCGTCGGATCTCGACGGTCCCGGGATCGCGCGGGAGCTCGTGGTCTCCCTGAGCACGATCCGGAGCCACACGAAAGCGATCTACTCCAAGCTCGGTGTCACGAGCCGTCGTGCCGCCGTCCGCCGAGGCGAAGAGCTCGACCTCCTGTCGCGGGCCGATCGACCTCGGAACCGGGCCACCCGGAACGCCTAGCCCGGGACAGTCCGAAGCGGGACGCCACGCCGGCTCCCGTCGCCGGAGTCGAAGAATCCCCACGACGACCCCCACGTCTGGGGATGACCACTCCCCATGTCCACGCCCACGTTGGGCTCGCAGCACCGCACGTCGGATCCACCGGCGAAGCAGCTGACCGGACAAGGAGAGGCGCGCAATGACTGAACCGCGCGGCCCAGGAGACGATCGCCCGGAGGACGGACGGTACGAGATCCGACTCAGGGGACACCTGGAGACTCGTTGGGCCGCCTGGTTCGATGGAATGACCCTCAGCCATGAGCGCGATGGCTCGACCGTGCTCAGCGGCGCAGTCATCGATCAGGCGGCCCTGCACGGCCTCCTGCAGAAGGTGCGAGATATCGGCCTGCCGCTTGTCTCCGTCACCTACGTCGAGCCCGACGACGCCAGATGAATGCCTGGCGGTGACGCGCTGCGTTGCTCTCCCAGGCCAGTCCATCTACATGAAAGGAACTCCGCTATGACTTCGCTTCGCAAGACTGCGTTCGTTGCAGGCCTGCTCTATCTCATCACCTACCTGGCGATCCCGACCGTCGCCCTGTACGCACCCGTGTTGAGCGACCCCGCGTTCATCCTTGGCTCGGGTGGCGACACGGGTGTGCTCTGGGGCACCGTCCTCGAGCTGATCGTCGTCTTCGCGATCGTCGGGACCGGCGTCGTGCTCTTCCCGGTGCTCAAGCGCCAGAACGAAGCGGTCGCGCTCGGGTTCGTCACGTCCCGACTCTTCGAGGCCGGCGTCATCACCGTGGGGATCCTCAGCCTCCTCTCGATCGTGACCCTGCAGCAGGAGGTCGCTGGGACGGCCGGCGCCGATGCGGGCTCGTTGGCCATCGTCGGACAGTCGCTCGTCGCGATCCACGACTGGTCCTTCCTCATCGGACAGACCCTCCTGCCGGGGATCAACGCGCTCCTCCTCGCATCGCTCTTCTACCAGTCCCGTCTCGTGCCGCGCGTCATCCCGCTTCTGGGCCTCATCGGCGGCCCCCTGTTGATCTCGTCCGCGATCGGCCAGGTGATCGGCATCAACGAGCAGTACTCGGCGTGGTCGGCGATCGCAGTCCTGCCGATCTTCCTGTGGGAGCTCCTGCTCGGCCTCTGGCTGGTGTTCAAGGGTTTCCGGACCGTCCCGGTCACCGCACCCGAAGGCCGGGAGCAGGCGGTCGCGCCGGCATTCGGAGCCGCCTGACCCGAAGGGCCGAGGGGACGTCCCCTCGGCCCTCGACCGCCCCGCGCGTCCAGGCCGACGACGTTTGCCAGTATGGTGGCGAAGAAAATCGCCGGCATCGCCGGATTCCGTAACGTTTCCCGTACGCGTCGAGGCGAAGATCGTCGCGTTGACCCGCCCACCGATGAGAACAGCGACATGACGATGAATTCCTCGGCCGCTGGGTCGAGGTGACCTGGCGAGTGACCGAGCACGAGCCTGCGGTGCGCTCTGCGGCCGATACGGGGCCCGAGTCGTCGACTGCCCCACGCCTCGCGTGGTCGCTGTGGAGTCTCGCAGTCCTGCTGCTGGCCCTCGAGGCGGTGTTCGCCGTCCTGAACCGCGAGACGGATGTCGGGGGAAGCTTCGGCGCCCTGTTCGACACGCTCTTTCGCCTGGTCATCCTCGTCCTAGCGACGATCGCGGCGCTGGTGGCGGCGAAGCGACCGCGGAATTCGATCGGCTGGATCATGATGGGCACCGCCCTCCCGATGGCCTTCAGCGGCCTCGCGAACGGGTATGCGGTCTACGCCCTCTTCACCGAGCCCGGGTCCCTTCCGGGGGCCGACGTGATGGCGTGGCTCTCCTCGTGGATATTCCTGCCGTCGCTCTTCATCCTGCCGCCACTCCTGTTCCTGCTGTTCCCGACGGGCCGCTTCCTCGGTCCGCGCTGGCGCGCCGTGGGGTGGCTCATCGCCTTCGGCACGATCGCGGTCTTGCCCGCCTGGACATTGGTGCCGGGACCGCTCGAGAAGCCGTTCGAGAACGTCAGCAACCCCGTCGGGGTCGGGGCTGCCGGCAGCACCCTCGACGCGGTGGGGGGCCTCGGCTGGTTCGCGCTCGCGGCTGGGATCCTCGCGTCGGCCGCCTCGATGGTCGTCCGACTGCGCCGCTCGCGCGGGGAGGAGCGCCGACAGCTGAAGTGGGTCGCGAGCGCAGCGGCGCTGTTCGCGGCGGTGTGCCTCGTGACGGCCGCGACCCTCGAACAGGGGGCCGGCGACGTCGGTCAGGTCGCGGTGCTCCTCGCCTACTCGGCGATCCCGGTTTCGGCCGGCTACGCCATCCTTCGCCACCGGCTCTACGACATCGATCTCGTCGTCAACCGGGCGCTGGTCTACGGCACCCTCACCGTGACATTGGCCGGCGCCTACCTGGGGCTCGTGCTACTCCTCGGCGTCGCCCTGTCGCCGCTCACCGAGCAGTCCAATCTCGCGACCGCATTGTCGACCCTCGCCGTCGCCGCGCTCTTCCGGCCTGTGCGGAGCCGCATCCAGGCATTCGTCGACCGCCGCTTCTACCGGCGCAAATACGACGCCGCCCGCACGCTCGAGCGCTTCGGCGCCCGCCTGCGGGCCGGGACCGACCTCGACGCCCTGCGCAGCGAGGTCACGGGCGTCGTGGGCGAGACCATTCAGCCGGCGCAGGTGTCGCTCTGGCTCCGCGGGTCCCGGCGGTGACCGCACGGCGCGGCCCCCGCCGGACCTGAGGATCGGCCTCAAGCTCCGGTGGTGAGTCCTACGAGGTCGGCACTCACCTTCCAGAGTCGCGCAGCAACAGCCCCGTCGTAGCTGCGCTCGGATGATTTCGTGGGCTTGCTGTTGGCGAAGTACCGGCCGGTCGTCCCGGCGACGTCTGGCGAGGAGGCGAGGTAGATCGAGGTCGCCGCGCCCTTCGCCGGTGTCTTCATGAAGGGCCGCATGAGCGGAACGAGCACCTTGAAGATCAGGCCCGGATCGTCGGCACCGAACGCTGTGTTCACCACGCCTGGGTGCAGGACGGTGGCGGTCACGCCCGAGCCCTCGAGGCGGCGGGCCAGCTCGTACGTGAACATCACACTCGCCAGCTTCGACTGCGGGTAAGCCTTCCGCTCGGAGTACCCGCGCTCGCCCTGGAGATCGTCGAAGTCGATCGTGCCGGTCGCCTGCGCAGCGGATGCCACGGTGACGATGCGCGCCGGTGCGCTGGCCTTCAGCCGATCGAGGAGCAAGTTGGTGAGCAGGAATGCGGCGAGGTGGTTGACGGCGAACGTGTGCTCGAGGCCGTCGGCGGTGACGTGGCGGGTGGCCCACGACCCACCGACGTTGTTGATGAGCACGTCCAGCCGCGGCGTCGCCGCCAGCACCTCGGCGGCGAGGCGGCGAACCTCGGCCTGTGACGAGAGGTCCGCGGCGAAGCCGCGCACCTCCCGATTGCCGGTGGCACTACGGATCTCGGCGGCGACCGCCTCGACGCGGCCGAGGTCGCGACCGGTGATCGCCACGCTCGCTCCCAGCGCTGCGAGGCCGCTTGCCGTTGCCTTCCCGATACCGCTCGTGGCACCGGTGATGAGGACCGTCTTGCCCGCCATCGCCGCTGTCATGCGGCCGCCAAGGGGACGGGAGCCGGCCGTCGCGGTGACGGTCCGGAGCCATCCGGTCCAGCGATGAGGTAGGCGATCATCCCGAAGAACCCGAAGTTGAAGATCCCGAGCAGCAGCAGCCCGACGAACCAGTTCTTGCGCTCGAGCTTCGCCGTGTTGAGCAGCGCGCCGATCCACGACACGAAGCCGACGACCAGGCCCGCCGAGAACGCGAGCCCGCCAGCCAGGGCGACGCCGAGCGTGGACCACGCGAGGACGCTGCCGCGGATGGCCACGATGTCGGGGCCGTTCATGACGAACACGTCGTTTGCGATGGCGACCCAGATCGCGGCGATCGCCACGATCGTGCCGGCGATTACGGCGATCACGCCGCCGATGAAGAGTTTGGTGACGGTAGCTTTGGACACGGTGTTCCCCTTTCGAGTCGTTGTCGGTGGTGGATAAATCAGGCGATCAGCGCCAGAGGCTGATCGTGCTCGACGAGGCCGTCGCGCATGCGGATGACGCGGTCGGTGCTTGCCGCCACGACGGGGTCGTGGGTGACGATGACGGTGGTCTGGCCGCGCTCCCGGTTGAAGCGCCGCAGGAGCGCGAGCACCTCGGCCGAGCGCGCCGAATCGAGGTTGCCCGTCGGTTCGTCGGCGAGGAGCAGGGTGGGCGCGTTCACGAGCGCCCGGGCGAGGGCGACGCGCTGCTGCTCGCCACCCGACAGCTCCATCGGCCGGTGGTTCGCGCGATCGGCGAGGCCGACCATCTCGAGCGCGGCGGCGGCGGCGGCCCGGGCGGTCGCGCCCTTCACCCCGGCGTAGTCGGCTGCGAGCACGACGTTCTCCGCGGCGGTGAGCGTCGGCACAAGGTTGAACGACTGGAACACGAATCCCATCCGGCGCGCCCGGATCCGAGTCCGCGCGCCTTCGGAGAGGCTCGCCACGTCCTCCCCGTCGAACCGCAGCTCCGGCGCCGGACCCTGATCGGCGTCCGGCGCGTGGAGCAGGCCCAGGATGTGCATCAGGGTGGTCTTGCCCGAGCCCGACGGGCCCATGATCGCCACCATCTCGCCGGTCTCGATCGCGACATCGACGCCGCCGAGAGCCTCGAGCGTGTTGCGTCGCGAAAGGCGGTAGGTCTTGCGCAGGTTGCGCCCTTCAAGCAGTGTCATGACGGGTCCTCTCACTCGTAGCGGAGCGCGGCGACCGGATCGAGCCGGGCGGCGTTCCAGGCAGGCACGACGCCGGCGACCATGCCGAGGATCGTGCTGAAGGCGACGGCGAACAGTGCCGTGCCGGGCGTCAGGTCGAACAGGATCGTTCCCGAGCTCCGCCCCAGCTCGTTCGCGAGGAAGACGACGAGGGCTCCGAGCGCGAGGCCGATGACCCCGCCGAGGACGCCGATCACACCCGCTTCCGCCACGAGCTCGCGGATGATCCGGCGTCGCGAGCCACCGATCGCGCGCTTGATGCCGATCTCGCGCGTTCGTTCGGTGACGCTCATCGCCATCGTGTTGATGACCGACAGGCCGCCCACGACGAGACTGATCACGGCGACCCCGATGATGATCGCGTTGAAGAGCAGGGTGGTCGTACCGACCTGCTGCTCGAAGTCGGCGGCGGTCATGGTTGTCACGTTGGTGGAGGTCGCTTCGATGCGGCCCGCCAGCGCCTCGGCGTCCGCCCCGGACGCGGGATAGACGACGATCTGCGTGGCGAGCGAGCTCGCCTCGAGCGCGGCGCCGATCTTCGGCGGCAGGCTCGTCAGGAACAGCTCCTGGGCGGCGGCAAGGGGCACCATCGCGGTCGAGTCCGGGGCGGTCAGGGTTGGCTGCAGGATGCCGACGATCGTGAACGGCACGCCGCGCAGATCGATGGAGCCGCCTACAGCGACGCCGAACTCGCGGGCGAGGTCCGAGCCCAGGACCACGACCTGCGCTCCCTCGTCCTCGGCCGTCAGGAGGCGGCCCTGGGCCGGCGTCACCGTGAACTCGTCCAGCCCGCCGTCGGCACCGGCCACGGCGCCGATGATGATCTTGGGCATCCCGAAGGCGCCAAAGTCCACCGCGTCGAACGGCATCTGCACCTGCGGGTCGACCGCAGCCACATCCGCCAGCGGACGGATCTGGTCAGCGAGGGCAAGATCGATCGGCACGACGCCGATGCCGATGCCGTTGTTCGAACCGTCGCTGACGATGACCTTGCCGATGTAGTAGTCGCTGCCGCTCGACACCAGGGTGTTGATCTTGTTGGCCATCGCGCTGAACACGACGAGTGCCCAGATCCCGATGACGATGCCGAGCACCGTGAGGGTCGTCCGCAGCTTGCGGCGGCCCAGGTTCCGCAGGAGGCTCATGCGGCTGCGCTCGCCAGCGTCGGTGCCTTGGCAGACGTGACTTCGGCAACGGGCTCGAGGGCCACGGTGATCACGACGGTTCCTTGCGCATGCCCGGTCGCGACATGGGCGATCGCCTGTGGGGTCTGGCTCAGCGGGAAGGTCCCGGCGATGACGGGGATGACGGCACCGGCCTCGACGAGACCCTTGAGCGCGACGAGATCGTCGTGGTTCTGCGTCTTGACCGTCGGCGCCAGCTGCTGGCGCACGAGCATGGACGTGACCATGGCCCGCACGGTCCGGCCGAGCTTGCCGTCGGCGTGCCCGCCGCCGTTCGAGATCAGCGTCCCGGATGGGGTGAGCGGGCGCCGCGTCTGGGCCATCGACTGGTTGCCGACGTTGTCCAGGATGAGGTCGTAGCGCTCGGTGCCCGACCGGAAATCGTGCTTGGTGTAGTCGATGACGTGGTCGGCGCCGATCGAGCGGACCAGGTCCACGTTCTTCGTGCTGGTCACGCCGGTGACCTCGGCGCCGAACGCCTTGGCGATCTGCACGGCGAATGTCCCGACGCCGCCGGACGCTCCGTTGATCAGAACCTTCTGCCCGGGCTGGACCTTTCCGTCGTCGCGCAGGAGCTGCAGGGCGGTCGAGGCGGACACCCCGACAGCCGCCGCCTGCTCGAACGTGAGGTTGGCCGGCTTCGCGCAGGAAGTGGTCCTCCGGCCCGACTGCGTACTCGGCGAAGGCGCCGGCACACCAGCCGAACACGTCGTCGCCCGGCCGCAGCCCTTTGACGCCGTTGCCCACCGCCTCGATGGTCCCCGCGACGTCGGTTCCCGGAACGGGGTTCTTCGGCTTCCGCAGCCCGGTCACGAAGCGCATGACGAACGGCGAGCCCGTCATCAGGATCCAGTCGCCGACATGGATGGACGCCGCCCGAACGCGAACGAGCACGTCGTTTTCGCCGATCTCGGGCTTGGCGATCTCGCGAAGGTGTATGACGTCGGCCGAGCCGTAGGTGTCCTGGACCATCGCTTGCATGTGATCTCCCTCATCTGGCGGGACGCGCAGCCAGCTGACTCCGCGTGTTCCACGCTAGGGACGGCGACGGCCATCTCCATCCGGAGGAACACGTACTCGGTACGTAGATATCGGGTCTGTCCGATCGAACTACCCACCGGCTCGGTGTTCGCGGCGATGCGCCGACCCAAGCGGTCTGTATGGGTCGGATCCTGTCTTCGGGCGGCATGACGAAGCGCCTCGACCGCCTCGAGCGAGCCGGCGTCGTCGAGCGTCTGCCAGATCCCGCTGATCGGCGCGGTCGGATGGTCGCCCGACCGACCGCGGTCGCGAGCTCGTGGATGTCGCTGTGGTCGCTGGACCCTGCGGAGTCGGACTCCCGGTTACCCGGTAGGCGACGGGCCGTCGAGATCGATCTATCCCGCCAGAGGACACGGTCGTAAGGCGGCCGTAAGGCGGCGGACAGATGCGATGGCACCGGCCGCGGCACGCGCCGCCATCCTGTCGCTTACCCCTTCACGGACGGGGCGGAAGCACTGTGACGGCTTGATCGGCCTGGCCGCAGCCCGCGTGACAACCAACCCCACGACCCGAGGATTCTCAATGAACGACGAGCAGCTTCGCGAATTGCTGTACCAGGCGCTCGAGACGGAGATCGGCGGGCAGCTGGTGTACCAGGCCGCCATTCGGTGCGCCGTGAACGAGGATCTTCAGACCGAGTGGCAGAAGTACCACGAGGAGACCGTCGGCCACGAGAGGATCTTGCGCGAAACCTTCGGTCGCATCGGACTGGATCCCGAGATCGAGACGCCTGGTCGGGCGGTCGTCCGCTTCAAGGGCGGTGCCCTGGTCGAGGCGATGGAGATGGCACTAGCCGACGGCGGACCCGCCGCCGCCCAGCTCGTGGCTGCCGAGAGCGTCGTGGAGGCCGAGACCAAGGATCATCAGAACTGGGAGTTGATCGGCGAGGCCGCGAAGGCGCTTGACGGCGAGATGGCTGCCGCGCTCACCGACGCGTACGGCCAGGTCGAGGAAGAGGAGGACCAACACCTCTACCACACGATGGGTTGGGCGCGGGAGCTGTGGATCGAGAGCCTCGGTCTACCTGCGGTGCTGCCGCCGCCGGAAGAAGAGAAGAAGGTCACGGGTGCGATCGCGGCTGCCCGAGCGAAGGCTGCCCGCGAAGAACTGCTCCCGCCGGACTGAGCACTCCTCCCGACGAGACATCCGATCCAGGATCCCGAGGAGCATCAACATGGCCGACCGACAGCCGTCGACGAAACGAAGGCGCCGAGCCACATCGCCGACCGACTCGAAGCAGGTCCAGCTAGCTCGCGAGACGGTGAGCCCGGTCGGGAACGCGCTGACGACCGATCAGGGGCTGCGCGTCAACGACGACCAGGACACGCTGAAGGCCGGCGCGCGCGGTCCGTCATTGCTCGAGGACCTTCACTTCCGCGAGAAGGTCACCCACTTCGACCACGAGCGGATCCCCGAACGGGTGGTTCACGCCCGCGGCACCGGCGCGCATGGTGTCTTCCAGGTCTACGAGTCGCTCGAGCGGTACACGCGTGCGGGATTCCTGACGGATCCGGCCCGCCGGACGCCGGTCTTCGTTCGGTTCTCGACCGTCGTTGGCTCCCGCGGGTCGACGGACCTCGCACGAGATGTCCGCGGGTTCGCGGTGAAGTTCTACACCGATGAGGGCAACTTCGATCTCGTCGGCAACAACATCCCTGTGTTCTTCATCCAGGACGCGATCAAGTTCCCGGACCTCGTCCACGCCGTGAAGCCGGAGCCGCACAACGAGATCCCCCAGGCGCAGTCCGCCCACGACACGTTCTGGGACTTCATCTCGCTGATGCCCGAATCGACCCACATGGTCATGTGGCTGATGTCCGACCGAGCGATCCCGCGCAGCTACCGGATGATGGAGGGCTTCGGCGTCCACACGTTCCGACTGGTGGACGCCAAGGGAACGTCGCGCTTCGTCAAGTTCCACTGGAAGCCGCTCCTCGGCGTCCACAGCGTGGCCTGGGACGAGGCCCAGAAGATCTCCGGCAAGGATCCGGACTTCCACCGCCGCGACCTGTGGGAGGCCATCGAGTCGGGCTCATTGCCCGAATACGAGCTCGGGCTCCAGATCGTCGAGGAGCAGGACGAGTTCGCGTTCGGCTTCGACCTCCTCGACCCGACGAAGATCATTCCCGAGGAGCTCGTCCCCGTCCAAAGGGTCGGGAAGCTCACGCTCACCCGCAACCCCGACAACTTCTTCGCGGAGACGGAGCAGGTGGCCTTCCACATCGGGAACGTGGTGCCGGGCATCGACTTCAGCAATGATCCGTTGCTCCAGGGCCGCTTGTTCTCGTATCTGGACACGCAGCTGATTCGGCTGGGCGGCCCGAACTTCCATGAGATTCCGATCAATCGTCCGGTCGCCCCGTCCGCAAACAATCAGCGCGATGGCTTCATGCGCCAGCGGATCGATCCGGGACGCGTCAGCTACCAGCCGAATTCGCTGGGCGACGACGAGCCACGTCAGGCGCCTGCGGCCGCGGGCGCATACGTGTCGTTCCCGCAGCCGGTCGAGGGGGCCAAGATCCGTGCACGCGGCGAGAGCTTCTTCGACCACTACAGCCAGGCGCGCATGTTCTTCCGCAGCCACTCGGAGCCGGAGCGTCAGCACATCATCAAGGCGTTCCGGTTCGAACTCGGAAAAGTCCAGACACCCGAGATCCGCGAGCGGATGGTCGCCCACCTGGCGCAGGTGGACGCGACGCTCGCCAACGCTGTTGCCAGCGGCCTGGGTCTTGTGGTCCCGCCGAACGTGGCTGCGCCGGCGAACCGCAGCGTACCCGCCGACGCGGATCCCGCGCCGTATCAGCATCGCGACCTGCTCGATCGCGACCTTGTCTCGCCGGCGCTCAGCATGACGAACTTCGTCCCCGGACCGATCGCGACCCGGAAGGTGGCGATCCTCGTCGCGCAGGGTTTCGATGAGGCGAGCGTCACGAAGCTCGAGCAGGCGCTGGCGCGAGAGGGGGCGACTTCACAGCTCGTGGGGCCGCGACTCGGAAGCGATCGAGTCGGATGGTGGGACGGCTGCCGAGGTCAAGCATTCGATCCAGACGACGTCGTCCGTGGTCTTTGACGCGGTCTACGTGCCAGGCGGGGCCGAAGCCGGGGCCTGGGTCCAGGAGGCGGACGCCGTCGACTTCGTCCGGGATGCGTACAAACACTGCAAGGCGATCGCCGCTACGGGCGAGGGGCGGAACCTGCTCGAGGCTGCCGCCGTGCCGGTCGGCGAACCGGGATCCGCGGATCCGGCCGATGACGCGACTCTCCTCGGACCGCGGATGACAGCGGCGCTGGCCAAGCGAGTCGTGACAGCGATGGCTGGGCACCGGCTGTGGACCCGAGAGCCGGAGCTGCACCTGGATCCCTGATAGCGGGTCGCCGAACCCCAACACGTGGTCCGAATCGCTCACCCGGGACAGCGATACTCCTCCCCCTGGAGGACCGCATGCCCGACACGTCCATCTACCGCTCCGAAACAGCCCGTCGGGACATCGAGGCGCTCTATGAGCGTGCGCGGCATCGCCTGCCGTTCGCCACGACATCGCGCCTCGTGCCCACCCGGTTCGGCGACGCGCACGTCCTGGAAGCGGGGCCGTTGGGCGCCACGCCGGTCGTCGTCTTCCAGGGCGGGAATGTCGTCAATCCGCTGACCCTCGCGTGGTTCGCGCCACTCGCCGATCGGCTCCATATCCTCGCGCCAGACACGATCGGCCAGCCGGGCAAGAGCAGCGGCGGGCGCGTGTCGGCGAACGATTCGAGTCTCGGTGAATGGGCGGTCGACGTGCTTGACGGCCTCGGTCTCGCGACGACGGCCGTCGTCGGGATCTCGTACGGTGGCGGCGTCGTATTGCGCCTGGCTGCCCTCGCCCCCGACCGGATCGATCGGGCCGTGCTCGTCGTGCCCGCCGGGATCGCAGACGTCCCCATTACCTCGATGCTGTCCCTCGCCGCGGGTTATCTCGCCTATCGGGTCGTGGCGCGGCCCTCGTTCGTCGAATCGACAGTCCGCCGCCTGTCGGGCAACGACGTCGATCCGTTGTTCGTCGAGTCGACGGCCCTCGCCTTCCGCGGCACGTCGCTCGACACCGAGATGCCGCGCAACGCGACGGCCGACGAGCTGCGTGGCCTGACTGCGCCGGTCATGGTCATCGTCGGCGAGCACGACCCGCTGTTCCGGCCGGAGCGGATCATCCCTCGCGCGAGGGTCCTCTTCCCGAACCTTTTCGCCGCGGAGACCCTCCTTGGTTGCGCACACATCCTCGGCGCGAGGTGTGCGGAGGCGCTGGCGCCGGTGATCGGACCATTTCTCGACGGGAGTGTCCGAACGCCGACCGGCAACGGCCGGGCTTGACGAAACGGTCCACAGCGCACGGGATCTTCGGCCGCGCGCACGATGTCCGCCATGGTGGTCCCGGCGCCAGCCTGGGGCGGTCGGGCGGTGTGTTGGCGTGGGCGACACGCTGACGAGCGGGCGGCCGGAACGTCGTTCCGGTGGCCGGGCAGAGGCGTTTGACGGCGGGTATAGGGTCGGTGCAGCACGACGCGTGCTTGTCCGACATGGGTCACCAACGCATTCGGGGGAAAGTGTCATGCGCAAGTTCAGCCGTACCCGGTGGATCGCCCTGGCGGTGGCTGCCGGACTCGTTGCTTCGCTCGGCGGTGCAGTCGTCGCGTCCGCCGACACCGGCGTCACGCACCAGGGCGCGTACGGGGTCCATTACCTCGCGGACAGCGCCGAGTTCGCCGGCGTTCGGTGCACCTACAACAATGCGAACGTAATCAGTTCGATTCGCGTGCGCGACCCGCTTGCCTTCGCGAGGAACACGACGACCCGTGTCGACACCCAGTGGGTGTCGTGGTTCTTCCGCATCCAGAGGCAAACACCCGGCTCGACGGGATGGACGAACGTCGTCACGAGCGCAGTCCAGAAGCGAACGGCAACGGACGGCCAGATCGCGAACTTCAGCCCGATCACAAGGGCATTTGCCGGCAGCGCGGCTTACCAATACCGAGTGGTCGTGGTGATGCGTTGGTACGGTGCCGGCGGCGCGCCGGTCATCGGCAACACGACCCATCGAGCCGACTGGTATTCGTGGGTCGGTGTGCCGAGCTTCAAGGGTCTCTGCCCGGGCGGGATCTTCTAGTCGATCCCGGGCGCGCAACAGACGAGCCGTCCGAGCGCGAGCGGACGAAGTGTCGTCGCCACAAGGTCGGGGTGCGAGGACATCCCTCGCACCCCACGACGCCTGGCACCGAAAGCCGGGACCTGTATCACGCCGGCATCTCGCCGATCGATCGGTGCGCCGCCGCATCGAGCGACTGAACGCGACGGTCCGAGGGGTGCCGACTGCGGCGCGCCATTGAGACGCACATTCCGATCACGAACACCAGACCGGCGATCAGCGCCGGGCTGCGTCACTGCGGTCGATCGCGGCCGCCGTCGCGTTGACCCCCGGCCATCTCACGACCGTCGTGAGACGCAAGACCGGCAGGACCGTCCAAGGCTGGATACTCGAGCGACGAATGGTGGAGGCCCGCCGTCTCCTCGTCGAGACCGACCTTTCCGTCGAAGAGGTCGCCGACCGGGTCGGTCTCGGCGATCCTCGCTACTTCATTCGGATCTTCGGGAAGGCGCACGGGACGACCCCGCTCCGCTGGCGCCGCGCTGCCCGGAACGGATGATCCGCGTGGCGACGCCGCGATGACGTGCGTCTCCTGCCGAACGACGCGCTGATCTCCGGCACCCGGCACCATGTGTGTCATGACCGTCCTCCATGCGGTGCTCGATGCTGCGCGTGATGTCCATCTCTGGGCGGAGGACGACGCCGGGGGACGTAGAGGGCGGGCCGCCGGCCGAACGGGCACTCCCGCCCGAGTCGGATGGCTTGCAGCACCCGTTTGCCGCACGGTCTGTGGCCATCGAGACCGTCGCCGGGCAGGTAGCCGAGTATCGCCTCGCTGATCCTGGTATCGCTCTGACGCTACCGACCCAGGCCACCGGGCCATTGGCGTCCAACGTGGCGCGCGACGGAGGCGACGATCGCGACGTCGCGTGGGCGTCGTGGCGCGTGCCTACCGTCCGCCTCGAGCCTGCCGAGGCTTTCGATCTGCTGCTCGCGCTCCCGGAGCGGCCCGACACGCCGCTCGGCTCGAGCATCCGGTTCTTCGCCCGAGTCGCCCTTCTGGCGACCGAGCTCGTCGGCGCGTGGGCGCTACCTTCCAACATCCGATGCGACGACCGGCCGAGCGCGAGGGCGAGTCCGATGGTCGATCGCGCCCGGCGCCGGTGACGAAGCACGTATCGACACGCTCGCCGCGGGGATGCCTGCCGCGTGCCTGGCGGCCGACGCTGCGGTGGCCGACTTCGAGACGGCTCGCCGCGCGGTCCGCGACGTTCTCGACGAGTTCGTCGACGCCCTCGTGGTCCAGCAGGCAGCCGACCTCGATACGACCCGGTGGGCGCGCGACCGGTCGATCCGAGCAGCCCTCGCGCGGTGGCGCGAGGCGGTGCGACCGCGGACAGGCCCATATCGAACGCTGTTCAGGCTCCGCGAGCCCGGCCGGGCAGCGGACGAACCCCACGAGCCGCGAGCCGACGACGCCGCGCCGGCCACGGAGCCCGCCGATGCATGGTCGCTCGAGGTCCTTGTCGGAGCCCGTGACGACCCCAGCCTCGTCCTCCCCGCCGCGCTCGTGTGGACCGATCCAGGACCCCTTCGGGCGGCTTCCTCTGCCGATCCCGAGGAGGCGCTCCTTGCCGACCTCGGCCGCGCGAGCCGACTCCATCCGCCGCTCGCCGACCTGCTCGATGCCGCCGAACCGGCCTCGATCGATCTCGACACGAAAGCGGCGCACGAGTTCCTCAGGGAGGGTGCGCCGGTTCTCGTCGATGCCGGGTTCAGCGTCCTACTTCCGGCGTGGTGGCGGAACCGGCGGAGGCGTCTCGGCCTGCGCCTCCGCGTCCGCGGGGAGCGTGTCGCGGCGCCGCGCGGCGGCATCGAGCAAGGGGTCGGAGTCAACGCGATCGTCGACTATGACTGGCGGGTCGCGATGGGCGATACCGAGCTCTCCGAGGAGGAGCTATCCGCGCTGGCGAACGCGAAGGGCGGACTCGTCCGGGTCCGCGGCGAATGGGTCGAAGTCGAGCGCGGCGAGATCGCGGCGACATTGAGGGCGATCGCGGAGAGCGAACGAGGCGGTGCCCGCCCGGCGCTGACGATCGCCGAGATCCTGCGAGCGACGGCGGGTCTCGAGACCGGGCCCGGCGGTCTCCAGGTCACGGGCGTGACGGCCGAGGGATGGATCGGCGGGATCCTCGACCCATCGACGACGTCGCCCCCGGCACCCATCCCGGCTCCACCGGGCTTCCGGGCCGAGCTCCGCGGGTACCAGGAGCGCGGCGTGGGCTGGCTTGCATACCTCGACCGGCTGGGTCTCGGTGGGATCCTCGCCGACGACATGGGGCTGGGCAAGACCGTGCAGCTGCTCGCGCTTCTCGTCGCCGAGCAGCAGAACGTGCCGGCGCCCGAGCGGTTCGGTCCGACGCTCCTCATCTGCCCGATGTCGCTGGTCGGGAACTGGCAGCGCGAGGCGGCGCGATTCGCGCCCAGTCTCCGCGTTCACGTCCACCACGGCGGCGACAGGCTGGACGCGGCCGGGCTCGCGACCGCGCTCCGGGACATCGACCTCGTCCTGACGACGTACGCGCTGGTCGCGCGCGATCGGGATGCCTTGAGCACGATGGACTGGGGCCGCGTCGTCCTCGACGAGGCGCAGGAGATCAAGAACTCGGGCACCGCCCAGAGCCGCGCGGCTCGCGGCCTGCGGGCGCCATCGCGATTTGCGCTGACCGGGACACCGATCGAGAACCGGCTCGGCGAGCTCTGGACCGTCATGGACTTCGCGAACCCCGGGCTCCTGGGCTCGGAGGAGAACTTCCACCGCCGATTCGGGATCCCGATCGAACGCTGGGGCGACGACGAGGCGGCCGAACGGCTTCGCCGGATCACGGCGCCGTTCGTCCTCCGCCGGGTCAAGTCCGATCGCGCGATCGCACCGGAGCTGCCCGACAAGATCGAATTCGCCGAATCGTGCAACCTCACCCGCGAGCAGGCATCGCTGTACCAGGCGGTCGTCGACGACCTGCTGCCGGGCATCGAGGGAGAGGAGGACGACCAGGCGTATCGCGGCAAGGTCCTCCGCGCGATCCTCCGCCTCAAGCAGGTCTGCAACCATCCGGCCCTCTTCCTGGGCGACGGATCGCCGCTCCGCGGCCGGTCCGGAAAGCTCGACCGGCTCGAGGAGGTGATCGACAACGTCCTCGGCAACGGCGAGCGGGCGCTCGTCTTCACGCAGTTCACGGAGTGGGGCGAGCGCCTGGTGCCATACCTGCGGACGCGCTTCGGGCGCGAGGTGCTCTACCTGCACGGCGGGATGGCTCGGACGGCCCGCGACGCAGCGGTCCGAAAGTTCGAGGGCGGATCCGTCCCGATCTTCGTCCTCTCGCTCAAGGCGGGCGGCAAGGGACTCAACCTCGTCGCGGCGAACCACGTGCTGCACTACGACCGATGGTGGAACCCCGCCGTCGAGGACCAGGCGTCGGATCGCGCGTACCGGATCGGCCAGACCCGCGACGTGCAGGTCCGGACGTTCGTCGCGACCGGGACGCTCGAGGAGAAGATCGCCGACATGCTCGCCGCGAAGCGCGATCTCGCGGCGAAGGTCATCCGGGCCGGGGAGCGGGCGTTCACCGAGCTGTCGACCGACGAGCTTCGGGCCGTCCTCGCCCTGGGCGCCGATGCGGTCGCGGAGGATCGGGCATGAGCGACCGAGATCGCCGACCAGGCTTCGACCGCCCGTTCGACTACTCCGAGTTCGGGCCGCCGATCCGCGTCTCAGGTGGGATCCGGGCCCGCAGCCAGCGGGGCGAGATCGCCCGAACGTGGTGGTCGCGGCGGTTCGTCGATGCGCTGGAGCGCTACTACGGCAGCGACGCGTCGCGGCTGGCACGCGGCCGAACCTACGCCCGCGCCGGCCAGGTCATCGAGATCGAGCTCTCGCCCGGGGTCGTGTCCGCCTCGGTCCAAGGATCGCGGCCGAAGCCGTACGCGGTCCGGATCGCCGTTCGCGAGCTTGACGACGCGGCGTGGCGCAAGGCCGAGACGGCGATGGCGGCGCGCGCCGTGTTCCTGGCCCGGCTCCTGGCCGGCGAGATGCCCGACGAGATCGAGGAGGCCTTCGAAGCCGCCAAGGTCCGTCTCTTCCCGGCGCGGCGTGGAGACCTCGTGACGAGCTGCTCGTGCCCCGACACGGCAAACCCGTGCAAGCACATCGCTGCGGTCTACTACCTGCTCGCGGAGTCGTTCGACGAGAACCCGTTCCTGATCTTCGAGTGGCGCGGCCGGCCGCGTGAACGTCTCATCGCGGAGCTGCGGGCGCTGCGCCCTTCAGCGTCGAGAGTGGACGCGGCGGGGCGACAACCCAGGTTCGAGCCTGGAACGCCCGCCGGGCTTGACCAGCGCTCCGTGGCCGGATTTTGGGGCGGCGGGGGCTGGGCAGAGGTACCGATCGAGGCGCGACCGACCAGTCCCCCCGACGCGCTCCTGCGCGAGGCCGACGCGGAGGTCGTTGGCGCACTAGGCCCTGACGCGATCGCGGCCCTCCGAAAGGTCTACCTCCGCGCGGCGCTGGCGGCGAAACGCCAGCTCGATCCCTCCGCGGCCCTGTCCGCAGGCGACGAGCGTGGGAAACGCCGCCGCAAGACGTGACTACGCTGCCCGCGGACGTGATCGGCTAGCAAGCGGCGGACCGCCCACGCAGCCACCCCGTCCGGCACTCAGCTCGCGGGTGTCTGCGGCGTCGCCGGTGGCGGGACCCATCCGACCGGCCCGGCGGGCGGCCCGCCCACGGGCTCAGTTCGGCGAGTTCCCATCCACGCCATCAGGACGGCGCCAAGCCCGAGCAGGATGACGGCGAACTTCACCCACGGCCCGATCACCGGCAGCGAGGAGAGGGCGATGACGACGGCCGCTCCCAGCGCAAGCACGGCCAACTCGCGCCAGCGGCTTGGGCTTTCACGGCGCATGACGAGGCCGGCCAGCGCAACACCGACGAGCGCATCCGCCATGTAACCGGCGACGACCGCGAAGACGAGGCTCGCCCCGAGGATCGTGACGATCCCGCCCAGGAGGTCGATGCCGATGAGGTCGGAGAATCCGAGCAGGCCGAACACGATCGCGAGCACGATCGTGGCGATCAGCACGATGAAGAGCAGCGCAACGAAGCCGAGGATCGCGACGATCCCCCAGCCGGCCGCCGGCAACGGTCGTCGCTGTAGCGACGTCTTCATCGCGACGTAGGCTCGGGGAGCGAACCAGATCAGCAAGGCTCCAACGAGCACGACCACGAGGAAGTGCCGGACCGCGTCGATGACCTGTTGCGTCGCGGTCTGGGCCGCGCTCGGCTGACCCGATCGTTGGTCCCGAGGGGTGATCGCGACGTCCTCTGTCCCGCCGATCGTGCCGGTCTTCGTGTACGTCCCTGTTTGGGCCAGCACATTGCCCGTCACGGCGCCGTCGATCGTCAGCCGGCCGGTACCCGCGATGAGGTCTTCGCCGACTGTCCCCGAGGACGTCACCGTCAGCTGCCCTCCGGCCGCCAGGAGATCCTCCTTGATGGCGCCACCGACCGAGAGCGTCCCGCCCGCGATGCGCGTGTCACCGCCGACAGTGCCGGTGATGTTGACGCTGCCGCCGGCGGCGAGGACGTCGCCAGTGACGTTCCCCGTGACGTCGACGAGACCACCGCTCGCGATCAGATCACCGTCGACGGTGCCATCGACCCGGACGGTCCCGGCGAAGACATAAAGGTCGTTCGGGAGCGTTTCGCCGGCCGCGATCGTCACCGTGTCGCCGGTCCGGAACTTGTCGGTTATCGCGCCCTGGGCGAGGGCAACGCCCGTCAATGTGACGAGCAACGCCGCGCATGCCGCCATTGCCATCAGAAGTCGTTTTGGATGCCGCATCACGTCGCCTCCCCCTGGGTGTCTGTCGTCGTCGCGCTCCGGGCGCGGGACGATCCAAGCCCGAAGGAGCGCGTCCGAAAAGCCTACTCGCAGTCGTCCAGCCGACGTGTCAGCGCTCGACCTTGTCGGGCTTGACCACGCGGAAGATCAGCCGGCGGCCGGAGAGACCCTTGAGTTCGTGGGTTCCGGCCTCCTCGAGCACGACGTCCGAGCCGTCCACGAGGTCTTTCGTCGTCGACGTTACGAAAACCTCGCCCGGACCGGCCAACGACATCACCCGCGCCGCCGCGTGGACGGCCACACCACGGACGTCGTCGCCCACGAATTCGACCTCGCCCGTGTGGATCCCGACGCGGATGGCGAGTCCAAGGTCGTCTGCCGAACGCGTCATGGCGATCGCGCAGCGGACGGCCCTCGTCGGACCATCGAAAACGGCCAGGAAGCCATCGCCGGTCGTCTTCACCTCCCGGCCGCGAAAGACGTTCAGATCGTCGCGCAGTCGAGCGTTGTGAAGCCGCAAGAGCTCGTGCCATGCCTGGTCGCCGATGCGTTGGAGCGTCGAGGTCGAGTCGACGATGTCAGTAAACAAGACCGTGGCGAGGACGCGCTCGCCGGCACCGCCCGGCCCGATCCCGACGATATGGGCGCTCGTCCACTCCAGCGTGACCCACGGCTCGGTTCCGACCACCCACGCGTCGTGACCCGGCGGGATCTCATAGATCGAATTGGGCGGGATCTCGAGTTCCTCGCCATCGTCCATACGAACCCGCATGAGGCCCGACACGGCGTGACCGAGATGGTGAACCTGGCAGCTGGTGGTCCCCATGATCGGCCCAAGGTCGACTGACCACCGCCAGCCGGGATCGAATTCCGAGCGACCGACCGTCGTCTCGTCGAGCCTGACGACCACGGCGCGTCCCTTGGACAGCGGACGAGCCTCGTCGGGGGTAGCGAAACGCTTGTACCGGAGTCGCGGCATGGTTCCCTGATTATCCGGCCCTTCGTCGAGGCGGATGGCACGGCTTATGACGAGCCGGTCGTGACGCCCATCGCGTTTTCGCGCCGCCTTGGGGATCTCCTGATCTCATTCGCCCGCGGCTCGGCGGGTAGCTGGACCGTGACACACAGGCCTCCCGCGGCGCGTGGGGTGAGGGTAAGGGTCCCGTCGTGAGCTTCGGTGATGCTCCTGACGATCGCCAGACCGAGACCGACGCCTGCATCTTCCGTCCGGATGCGCTTGGCCCCGCGCTGAAACGGCTCGACAAGCGTCGGAACGCTCTGCGGCGATAGCTTCTCGCCGGTGTTCTCGACGGTCAGGGCCACGCCCTTGGGGTGAACACCGGTCGTCACCCAGACCCGGCCTTTCTCAGGCAAGTTGTGGACGATCGCGTTGTGCACGAGGTTCGTGATCAGCTGCAGCAGGAGGGCTTGTGAGCCGATGGCCGGGGCAAGGTCGCCCGAGGTCTCGATCGAGATCCCGCGTTCTTCTGCGAGGGGGAGCAGCGTCTCGGCCGCCTCTTCAGCGACCAGGGACAGGTCGACGCGTTCTCGGCTGAACGAGCGCTGGTCGGTGCGGCTGAGAAGCAGCAACGCTTCGGTGAGTTCGATCGCTCGCGTGTTGACGGCGTGGAGGCGTTCGACGAGCTCGGCGTTGTCGCGGTCCGGATCCTTGCGTGCCACGTCAAGAAGCGTCTGGGTGATAGCCAGCGGGGTGCGCAGTTCGTGCGAAGCGTTGGCGGCGAACCGCCGTTGCTCAGCGTCATGGGCTTCGAGCCGGCCAAGCATGGTGTCGAACGCGTCCGCGAGCTCGCGGAACTCGTCGTGGCGGCCCTCCAGTCGGACCCGGTGGGAGAGCGACCCGCTCGCGGCCGTGCGTGTGGCTTCGGTGATTCGGGTCAGAGGGCTGAGCATGCGGCCCGCGAGGATCCAGCCTCCTGCGAGACCAAATACGAGAAGGAACGCCAGTACCGCCGCCGCTCGCGGAGCGAAAGCCTCCAGGAGGTCGGATCTGTTCGGAACGAACGGACCGCGGCTGATGACCACAGCATCCGGCACGTACCGCAGCAGGAACACCCACACGACCGCGAGGAGGAGAGCGCCGGCGAGCATGAGGAACCCGGCGTAACTCAGCGTCAGCTTCAGGCGGACGCTCAGCCCTCGGCTCCCTAGCCATGCTCGGGCACTTGGCCTTCGGCGCCCGGTGTGTCGATGCGATAGCCGACGCCAGGCACCGTGGCGATCAGCCAGGGTTCGCCGAGGCGTTTGCGCAGCGCTGAGACGGTGATTCGGACGGCGTTCGTGAACGGGTTCACATTCTCATCCCACGCCCGTTCCAGCAGCTCTTCGGCGCTGACGACACCGCCTTCGGCACCGACGAGGACTTCGAGCACGGCGAACTGCTTCCGGGTGAGCGCGACGTAACGGCCGTCGCGGTAGACCTCGCGCCGGAAGGGGTCGAGACGCAAGCCTCCGACCTCCCGGACAGGCGGCCTGTTGCGTGCGCGCCTGCGGTCGAGTGCTCGAAGGCGGAGCACGAGCTCTCGCAGTTCGAACGGCTTGGTGAGGTAGTCGTCGGCGCCGAGCTCGAAACCGGAAGCCTTGTCGGTGAGCCGGTCGGCCGCGGTGAGCATCAGGATCGGCGTCCCGCTGCCCGAAGCGACGATGGATCTGGCGATCTCGTCGCCAGAAGGCCCGGGGATGTCGCGATCGAGAACGGCGATGTCGTACGGATTGATGCTCAACAGCTCCAGAGCCGCCTCGCCATGTCCTGCGATGTCGGCCGCGATGGCTTCCAGACGCAGCCCATCGCGGATGGCCTCCGCCATGTACGGCTCGTCCTCAACGATCAACACACGCAAGGGCCGATGCTACCTCCCCGGCGCATATCGCCCCCGTATCGAAATCCCGAGACGTCCCCGGAACACCGCGGTCCGTCTAACTCGGCGCATGACGTACCGCGAGCCAGAACGAAGAACGAGACCTCCGATTCCCGCTGTCGTTGTTGCCGGCCTGCTGGTCGTCGTCGCGGCCGTCGGGGCGTTCCTCGGCTATCCGTTGTTGTCGTCCGCGTCCCCGGTCGTCCCGTTGTCGCCCTCGTCAACGGCGGCCTCGTCGCCGCGGGCGCACTCGCCGTCGGCGCCCTCGTCGCAGCCGGCCCCGTCGTCCCCGCCTACCGCATCAACGATCGACAGCCTTCCGCAAGGGGCAGGATCGTGCACTTCGCCAGGCTGACGGGATCCTCCCCGACCGAGTGACGGTCTTTGACGTCGAGTACCCCGGCATAGCGAAGCTGGACGCCGATCTCTTGCGAGCCCTGCGTCGAGCTGCGACTGACGCCGCGGACGACGGCGTCGAGCTGTTCGTCGAGAGCGGCTGGCGTTCACCCAAGTACCAGGAGCGGCTCCTTCGAGAGGCAGTTTCCAAGTACGGATCCGCAGCGGAAGCCGCCCGTTGGGTCGCCACGCCGGCCACATCGCCTCACGTGTCGGGTGACGCCGTCGATGTCGGCGCTTCCGATGCGATCGTCGTGGCTATCCAAGCACGGCCCCAGGTACGGTCTATGCCAGATCTACCGGAACGAACCCTGGCACTACGAACTCCGGGGCGCCGCCATCGATCACCGTTGCCCTCGGGTCTACGCGGACCCCACTCACGACCCAAGGATGCAGCCCTGACCGCGGAGTCCCGACAGAGGGCGACGCGTACAGCGAGGACATCGTCAGCGAGGATCGAACCAGTCTCCGACGGGTCCGACACCGAGGGCCACGAGCGATCCGCGCGTCATGAGCGATGGGAATGGGCGACGATCATCCGAACACGGTGGCCTACCTTCGGACCGTCGAAGCATTCAGTGACGGCGACTTCGAGACGATCGCCTCCTTGATCGCCGAGGACTTCGTCTGGCACCTCCCTGGCGACCACCCGCTGGCCGGCGACTGGGAAGGTCGCGACCGGCTATTCCAGCTGCTCGAAGCTGGGTCCGCTCCGGTTCACCATCCGCGAACACGACGTCTTCGGCGACGACGACCACATGTGCGCGCTCAGCTACATCAGCGCGCACCGCGACGGGTTGGATGTCGAGACGCGGGTCGTCAGCGTCTTCCACTACCGAGACGGCCGGCAGACCGAGCGATGGTTCTACCCGGACGACGTGGTCGCCTGGAACAGGATCTTCCAGGGTTAGGGCGAGACTTGCGGCCGAAGGAGTCGTCGATGTCGTGCTCACGAGTTGCGGTCGATTCGAGGCTTGACACGACATGGCTACTTGTGGCTATATCTGGCCATGCACGAAGGTTCGAATCGCCGAGCTCAAGGACCGTCTCTCCGAACACCTTCGGGCGGTCGAGCAGGGCGGCGAGGTCGTCGTTCTGGACAGGAACCGGCCGATCGCGCGGATCGTGCCGATGCCGCCAGCCGGAAGACAGGTCCGTCTGATTCCGCCAAGGCGGAACCTTGCCGAGATCCGCGACCGGCGCCGAAGCCGGTCCGACTGGCCCGTCACGTCGACCGAGCTCCTCCTGGAGGAGCGACGGGAGGGTTGAACGTATACGTCGACTCCTCGGTGCTCCTGCGGGTGATCCTCGGCGAGCCCGATCGCCTGCGGATCTGGCCGACCATCACGAACGCTGTATCGAGCGAGTTGATTCGCCTCGAATGCCTGCGCACGATCGATCGCGCCCGGGTGCGACTCGGATTGGACGATCGGCGCGTCGCGACGTACCGGGCAGACGTGCTGGAGGCGGTCGAGGCGTTCAGCCTCGTTGCGTTGGATTCGATGGTCCTTGAGCGAGCGTCCGACCCCTTTCCGACAGCGTTGGGCTCCCTGGACGCGATCCACCTCGCCAGCGCCCTGCTGGATTCGGCGCGACCTCGATGGGCTTGTCTTCGCGACTCATGACGGCGAACTCGGCACGGCCGCGCGCGCGACTGGTTTCCAGGTTCACGGAGTGTCAAGCACTCCCTGACGGCGGTTAGTGCCATCGATCGCCGATCGGGTCTAGAGTGTCCTCATGGTCACGGGGGCACCGGTCAGACAGAGCAAATCGCCGCCGGCTTCCGGATGGGCCGGCAGCCGGTGGCCGGGCGTCGAGCGCCTACGACCGCCGGTACACGGGCGAAGGCCCGAAGGGTCGGTTGCTCTCGGGTACGATGCGCGAGTACGGGGCCGACCCGGTCGCGTCGATGCGGCGCTGGCGCGATGCTCACGGCGACTTCGTGCCGGTCCGGTTCGGTCCGTTCCGGGCGCACGTTGCTTTCGGTCCTGCGGAGATCGAGGAGGTCCTTGTCACCGCGCCGGCGGACTTCCGCAAGAGCTTCGGCACCCGGATGCTGATCCCGCTCCTCGGCCGCGGCCTGCTCACCGCCGAGGGCGACGAGTGGCTGCGTCATCGTCGGCTCGCGTCACCGGCGTTCCACCGCGAGCGGATCGAGGACTACGGCCGGACGATGGCGCGGTACGCCGAGGACAGCCGTCGAGGCCGTGGCCGGACGGCGCGACCGTCGATCTCCACGACGAGATGACGACGCTGACGCTCAGGATCGTCGCCCGGACGCTGTTCGACGCCGACGTCACGACCCGGATCGAGGAGGTCGCCCGGCTCGGCACCGAGATCCAGGACTTCTACTACCTGCGCTTCGCCAGCCTCCGGTTCCTCGTGCCGACATGGCTCCCGACTCCGGGGAACCGACGCCTCGCGCGCGCGACGCGCCGCCTCGACGACGTCGTCTACCGGATCATCCGCGAGCGCCGACCGGGCGAGGACCGCGGTGACCTGCTCTCGCTGCTGCTCCTCGCGCGCGACGACCAGGGCGCCGGCATGTCCGAGCGGCAGGTCCGCGACGAGGTCATGACGCTCCTCCTCGCCGGACACGAGACGACGGCTCTCGCCCTGACGCTGGGCGTTCCTGCTCCTCGATCGAAACCCCGCGGCGCGCGACCGTCTCGAGGCCGAGCTGCGCGCCGTCCTCGGCGACGAGCCCGCGTCACCGGCCGATGTCCCGGCGCTGCCGTACACCCAGGCGGTCGTCAACGAGACGCTTCGGCTCTATCCGCCGGCCTACGTCACGGGCCGCGAGGCGATCCGCGACACGACGATCGCGGGCGTGCGCATCCCGAAGCGCCACATCGTCCTGATCTCGATGGCTACGACCCACCGCGATCCGCGGTTCTTCCCGAGCCCGACGCGTTCCGCCCCGAGCGCTGGCTCGACGGCCTCGAGAAGCGGCTGCCGCGCGGGGCGTTCATCCCGTTCGGTCTGGGGTCGCGCAAATGCATCGGCGCCTCGTTCGCGATGATGGAGGCGACGCTTCTGCTCGCGACGATCGCCCGGCGATGGCGGTTCGAGCTCGTCCCCGGCGAGATCCGGAACACACCCGTCGATCACGCTCCGACCGGCGTCGGCCATGCCCGGGCGGATGCGATCGGTCGCGTGACGCGCGTGTCGGCCGCGACCTATGCCAGGGATCCGCGCGTCGATGACTACATCGACGCACTCCCGGGTTGGCAGCAGGGCGATCTGCCAGGAGGTCCGCGAGCTTGTTCACGCCGCGGACCCGGATGTGGTCGAGACGATCAAGCGCTCGGTGCAGCCGTACTTCGTGCTCGAGGGCAACATCTGTGCCCTGCTCGCGGCAAAGGATCACGTCAGCGTCTTCCTGTACGACCCGCTGGTCTCGGATCCCGAGGGCATCATCACCGCGGGCCATGACAACCAGACCGGACGCCAGATCTCGTTCCGGCAGGACGACACGATCAACGCGCCGGCGCTGATCGCGATGTTCAGGGAGATCATCGAGCACAACCGGGCCGGTGGTTGGCGCAAGCTCAAGGTCGACCGGTAGGCAGCGCGCCATGCAGGCGAAGAAAGTCGTCGTCGACGACCGGATGCAGCGCGGCTACGTCTACTACCTGACGGAGCCCGAGGGCGAGCATTTCGACGCCAGCTTCAGGCCTGAGCTCACGCCCGCCGAGATGCTGTCACTGGGGGTCTTCGGCGGGAAATACATGACCGATTGCCGGCAGGAGTTTCCGGCCAGCTGGTTCGAGGGACGCCAAGCTGAGCCCGGAACGCCACGACCCGGCACTGAACTTCTTCGGTGTCAATGCGTCGCAGCCGCTGTCCTACTGGCGGCGCCAAGGGATGGATCCATCCGGAGGATCCTCGCGGCTGGTTCCAGTGGTACTGCCGCTATCACATGGGCCGCCGAGGCCCGGACGATGCCCGCCAGATCGGCCGCTGGAAAGCGATGACCCGCCACATCGCCCAGCTCCGAAACCATTGCGCGCCGGGCGACCTCGGCTGTCGCCGCAGGCAGCGGCAGGCGCTGTTGCACTGGGCGTACGACAGCCGGCGTCTCTAGGCTCGGCGCTACTCGGTCGGCTTGGATGCACGCGCGGCGACGGTGCGGGCGAACCGCTGGGCCGCCACGACCGAGGTGCCGACGACCTCGACCCCATCGATCGGCACAGCGAGGTCCGCGGTCGCGCGTCCTCCGACCATCACCGGCAGGGCGCTCGCCTGCGATCCAGCGTCGCGGATCGCCGTGATCGTCGCGCGCAGGGCCGGCAGCGTCAGCGGCTCTGGAGATCGAGAGTCCGACGAGGTCAACCGACCGATTCGAAAGGAAGTGGACGAGGTCCGGCGTGTGGCACGTTCGGGCCCAGGTTCTCGACGTTCCAGCCGTCCTCCTCGAGCACCTGCGCGAGGCAGACGAGGCCCGCGGCGTGCTGCTCTCCACTGGGCGCCGCGAGGACCGCGACCGGCCCGATCCGTGTCGCTGGCGTCGTGACCGGGCGAATCCGCGCCAGGGCGTCATCGAGGGTCCGGCTGGCAAGGTGCTCCTCGGCCACGGTCCACCGGCCGCTCTCCCAGTTCGCGCCGACCAGCCGGAGGGCAGGCTGCACGAGCTCATCGAACACGACCGCGCGCGGCCGCGTCGCGAGTGCTTCCCCGAGCGCCCACGCGGCGAGATCGTCGTCACCGTCGGCGAGGAGCGAGGCGATCAGCTCGGGCGTGATGACCTCGGCCGGCGCGCCCCGCGGGTCGGTCCTGACGTCGTCATCGCTGCGCCGGTCAGTCATTCGAGGAGACCTTCCATGGTCGAGCTGGCCGGCCGCAGAGATCACGGGCCCACAGCCGGGCCGCCCTCGTGTCGAGGCCTTGCGGGGTGATCATCGGGTCGGCTCTGTTCGCTGCGCGCCGCCGACCGACTCGCTCAGCGAATCGCCGAGGACCGTCCGCAGCTTGATGAGGCCGTCGCGGATCCGGCCCTTCGCCGTCCCGAGCGGGATCGACAGCGTCTCAGCGACCTCCACGTGGGTGAGCCCGTCAAGAAAGGCCAGCGTCACGGCTTCGCGCTGCGTCTCCGAGAGCTCGAGCAGAGCGGCCCGGACGGTCTCCCGGCGAGCTCGCTGCCACGTCTCCTCGGCGACGTCGTCTTCGGCTTGTTCGAGGGTCAGGTCAACCTCGACGGTCCGCCTCTTCGCGCCGGTCTCGCGCCGGAGCATGTCGATCGCCTTGAACCGAGCCATGGTCATCAGCCAGCTGGACACGGCGCCACGAGCCGGGTCGTATCGGTCGGGATCGCGCCACACCGCCACGAACACCTCCTGGACGACATCCTGCGCGAAGCGGTCGCTGCCGGCCACACGGTAGGCAAGCGAGTACAGCGGGCGCTCGAAGCGGCGAACGAGCTCTTCGACCGCACGCTCGTCGCGCGCCTGGACGCGACGCATGAGCGCGACGTCATTGTCCGATTCGGGGCCGAACGACGAGACGCGGCCGGTCCCGGGGCGCTCCACGTCGGGGCTCATGAGGCCACTGTGCCACACGAAGCGAAGACGGCGCGCCGTCCGGACCGGCGTGCCCCCGACCACGCACTTCTGCCGCCTGGGGGCCGGTCGGCGCAGGGCCGTTTTGGATCGTTCCGGCGTCCGACCGGGTATCCGCCCCATCAGCGGAATCCGTTCAGGCCGGGGCAGTACATCGATCACGCGATCCCGCGCCCTCTTTGGAAGACGATCTGGACGTCCTGGCAGAGACCGGTCGCGAAGCCCGCCTCGCTCAGCGCGAGGTAGTACTCCCACATCCGGATGAAGCGCTCGTCGAAGCCCTGTCGGCGCACGGCCTCGCGCTGCTCCATGAACCGAGTCCGCCAGGTCCGCAGCGTCCGGACGTAGCTCGGCGAGATGTCCGAGACCTGCCGGATCAGCAGCCGGGTCCCGTGAAGCGATCGTTCGATCGCCACGAGCGACGGACACAGGCCACCAGGGAAGATGTACGTCTGGATCCAGTTGGCGCCGCGCCGCTGTGCCTCGTACAGCGCGTCGGGGAAGGTGATCACCTGCAGGCTGAGCCGCCCACCCGGCCGCAGCGCCCGTTCACAGGCCTCGAAGAATGTCCCGTAGTACTCGGCGCCGACAGCTTCGAGCATCTCGATCGAGACGACCGCGTCGTACGTGCCCGTCACGTCCCGGTAATCGCGGAGCTGGATGTCGACGAGGTGCTCGAGGCCGGCTTCGCGGACGCGCTGGCGGGCAAGATCGTGCTGCTCGCGCGAGATCGTGATCGACGTCACCCGGCAGCCGAGTTCGCCGGCCGCGTACAGCGCGAAGCCACCCCAGCCGGAACCGATCTCGAGGACGTGCTGCCCGGCGGTCAGCCCCGCTCCCTCCGCGATCCTTCGGTACTTGTTGCGCTGGGCATCGGCGAGCGACTGATCGGGGCTGTCAAAGACCGCGCTCGAGTACGTCATCGTCTCGTCGAGGAACAGCCGGTAGAAGTCGTTGCCGAGGTCGTAGTGAGCCGCGATGTTCCGGCGTGCCTGGGCCGTCGTGTTTCGCCGTGCCCGATGAGCGATGGTTCGCGGCACCTGGAGGAGCCCACGCCACCAGCCTCTGCGCGAGTGCGAGCTCCGAACGGTTGAGCGCCGCGAGCTCGATCAGGGCAACGAGATCCGGCGAGGACCACAAGCCATCCATGTACGCCTCGCCGGCGCCGGTCTCGCCTCGAAGCAGGAGCCGAACGGCCGCCGCAGTGTCGTGGATCCGGATCTCGGCGCGGCGGTCGGAGGCGGGATCGCCGAACACTTCTGATCGGCCGTCCGGCAGGACGACAGTCAGGTGCCCGATCCTGATCGAGGCGGCCGCGGCCAGACCGACTCGCTCGGCGAGCCCGGCGATCGTCCGATCCGGGAACCGGCGAACCAGCTGAGATGGCGCCTGGGACCGTGCCGGGCCGTTCATCGCGACACCGAGCCGTGACTCGCGGCGCGCTGAGCGGCCCGAGGCGCCTCCGTCGGCGTTGGCCAGGGGACGGGTGCCGGGGCGCGTCACCTGGCCGTGGCGGAGGAACGGCAGCCCGCGACGCCACAGGTGGAGCGCGTGCCAGTGGATGAGTGCGATGGTCCGGTGCGTCATGAACGGGTGTCGCAGGAGCATCCGCAGCACCGTCCGATTCGTGAGGCTCCGCCGGTCGAGCACGAGGCTCGTCGCGAGTAGCGGGCCTCGTCGTGGCGTTCGTTGATGCCGATCGACAGGCGACTCGGCTCGTCACGGACGTGGACGGTGTACTCACCTTCCATCCCGATGAAGGGCGAGACATAGAACGCCTTGGCCATCGAAGCCACGAAGCGACCGCCGTCGTCGCCGCGCGGTCGGAGCGTGTAGAGGTGACGCTCGAGGTGGGTGTTGTGGACCTCGACGATGACCACGCGCAACTCGCCCGCAGCATCACGGCAGAGGTAGAAGCTCGCCGGATTGAAGACGTAGCCGACGACACGAAGATTCGTCACGAGGGTGATCCGCCAGCCGGAGGGATCGTCGCCCTGGGCCCTCAGGTGGTCGAGCACGGTCGCGCGGAGGTCGGTGGCGGGCTCGGGCCAGTGGTCGTCGTCGCGGAACTCGAGGACGTTGCGCCGATTCCTGCTGACCAGCGCCGAGCTCGCCGATCCACCGCGTCGAGCTCGCTCAGGTCGAGAGCGAAGTAGTACACGTCGTGTTCGAGCGCATATTCGACCGGGCTTGTTCGGCGATGGCGGACCTTGCCCTCCAGAAGATGCGATCTCATGCTGCCCGCTCCTGCGCGGCTTCGGACAGAAGGTCCGCGACCTCGTAGCCCGACCGACAGCCGTCCTCGTGGAAGCCGTAGCCGAGGTGGGCGCCGGCGTACCACGTCCCGCGGTGCCCCTGGATCGCACGGAGGCGGGCCTGCGAGTCGAGCGTCCGGAAGGTGTACAGCGGATGGCTCATCGCCTGGGTCGAGATCACCCGATCCGCCCGAACCCGATCGCCGGGATTGACCGACACGCAGTACTGGACCTCACCGGGCAGCGCCTGGAGCCGGTTCATGTGGTACGTCATCGTCAGGCGATCGCCCGGCTGCCGGCAGTCGGGGACATCGACGTTCCACGACGCCCACGCCGCGCGACGTCGCGGCAGGATCGTCGGATCCGTGTGCAGGACGACTTCGTTCGTCGAGTATTCGAAGCCGCCGAGCGCCGATCGCTCGCGGCCGTCGGCGTCCGGGAGCATCTTCAGTGCGTCGTCGGCATGCGCGGCGAGCACGATCGCATCGAACCGCTCGGCCGGCCCACGTGTGGTACGGACGAGACCGCCGATCGCGTCGCGACTCACGGCGACGACCGGGTCGCCGGCGCGGAGGGTGCCGTCCGGGAGCGCCGCCAGGATCCGCTCGACGTAGGTCTTCGAGCCGCCGACGATCGTCCGCCACTGGAGCGCCTGTCCCCGGCCGATCAGCCCGTGCTGATCGAGGAACCGGAGCAGGTAGTGGACCGGGAAGTCGAGGACGCGCTCGGGAGCGGTGGACCAGACCGCCGCGGTGATCGGGATGATGAAGTGCTCGCGGAATCCCCGTCCGAACCGGCGCTCATCGAGATACTCGCCCAGCGTCGCCCGGGTCGGCTGGGGGTCGTCGAGGATCACCCGGGCTTCGCGATAGAAGCGGAGGATGTCGGGGAACATCGCGAGGTGGGTGCGCCGGGCCAGCGACCGGGGCTGGGCGAAGAAGCCGCGCGTACCCCGCGAGCTGAACTCGATGTCACAGGTCCGGCAGGCGGCACCGAGGGACATGTCCGATGGCTGGGTCTCCACGCCGAGCTCCGCGAGCAGGCCGACGAAGCGAGGATACGTCCGCTCGTTATAGACGATGAAGCCGGTGTCGACAGCGAGCGGCCCGGCGGGCGTGTCGATCTCGACCGTTCGGACGTGGCCGCCGGGTGCAGGCGCCGCCTCGAACAGCGCGACATCGTGCTCGTCGCGCAAGGCGTACGCCGCGGTCAGGCCGCTGATCCCGGAGCCGATGACGGCGACCTTCACTTCGCCGCGTCCCGGGCTCGTGACTGGACCTGCTCATCGAGGAACCGCTGCATCCCATTGACCGCGTCCCGCGCGATCTTGCGGAAGGCGCCGCCGGCGAACGGCTCGACGAGGCGCATCCAGCCGCCGAGGCGGATGTCGGCGTCGTAGTCGATCCGGGTGCCGTCCTCCTCGGGCTCGAACCGGATCTCATCGACCGAGGTGACGTTCGAGCCGGAGCCGGTCAGCACGACGCGGCGATTCGGCTCGAATGCCGTGATCCGGTATTCCATCGGCGCGACGCGGCCGCGCATCCGGACACCGAGGTGGTAGTGCGTACCGACACCGATGGGTCCAGGGCCGATCCGCTCGGAGGTTGCGACGCCCGGATCCCATCGCTGTGCGTTCGCGAATTCGGCGATCAGGGCGAATGTCTCTTTGACCGGCAAAGCGGTCCGGATGGTCTCGTGCAGGCGCGTCATATCGAGTGTCGTCTCCAGGGGGCGGGCTGTCGGCCCGATCACCCTGCTTTCGCACCGGGAACCCATCCGGATGGGTCGCCTCGCCGAAGACATGGGCATGGTGGACGCGCGCGCACTCATCGACGACGTCCTCGAGATCCTCGTGGTCCCGAGCTTCACCCGGCTCGGCTTCGTGCATTCGCGCGCCGCCTCTACGGGTGGGCGCCCGCCGAATCCGCCCCGTTGACCGGCCGGACGGTCGTGATCACAGGGCCGACGTCGGGGCTCGGTCGCGAGGCGGCCGGGGTCGTTCGCGCGGATGGGCGCACGGCTCGTCCTCGTCGGGCGCGATCCCGGACGCCTGGAGGAGACTGCGCGCGAGCTCCGCGACGACGCGCCGGACACTGAGGTCAGCACGGTCGTCGCCGACATGTCGTCACTCGCGTCGGTCCGGGCCGCCGCCGACCAGATCATCGCGAGCGAGCCCCGGATCGACGTGATCGTCGACAACGCCGGCGCGATGTTCGCCGACCGACAAGTGACGCCCGAAGGGTTCGAGCGGACGTTCGCGACGATGGTCCTCGGACCCTTCGTCCTGATCGCCCGGCTTCTGCCTCGTCTCGCGGAAAGCCCCGACCCGCGGATCGTGGCGGTCACCTCGGGCGGGATGTACACGCAGGCCCTGCCGCTCGACGACCTCGGCTTCGAGCGCGGCGCCTACGACGGCCCGCGCGCGTACGCGAGGGCCAAGCGGGCGCAGGTCGCGATGACCCGCGAGTGGGCTCGCCGGTTGCGCGACCGCGGCATCGTCGCCAACGCGATGCACCCGGGTTGGGCCGATACCCCCGGCCTCGAGGCCTCGCTGCCGGGCTTTCGCAAGCTCGTTGGCCCGCTGTTGCGAACGCCGGCCGAGGGCGCCGACACGACGATCTGGCTCGCCGCCGCGCCAGAAGCGCGGGCCGCGACTGGACAGCTCTTCCTCGATCGGCGGCGCCGGCCGTTCGACCGAGTGCCGACGACCCGCCTGTCGGCAGAAGATCGGCGAGCGTTGTGGGACCTGGTCGTCGCGATGACCGGCGAGGCCGACCCGACGGCCTGAGGTCGCTGGCGATCCGGCAGCCTCAGAGTTCGACGTGATCCGAGCACAAGCCGCCTCGTTGGCGTAGCGTTCCGGTGTGAGTCGGGAAGTCGAAGATCTGAACCGGCGCCTGCTGCGCGCCCGCGACGCGATGGACCGGGCCTATGCCGAGCCGCTCGACACGCGGGCGGTGGCCGCCGTCGCGCACGTCTCCGAGGCGCACTTCATTCGCAGCTTCCGCGCCGTCTTCGGCGAGACGCCGCACCGGTACCTCCAGCGGCGACGAGTCGAGCGCTCGATGTTCCTGCTTCGAGAGACCGACCGCAGCGTGACCGACATCTGCTTCGACGTCGGCTTCTCCAGCCTGGGCACCTTCAGCCGGATGTTCCGCGAGATCGTCGGCGAGACGCCGTCGGGCTATCGCGATGGCCACGAGCCGATGGTCGCGCCGAACTGCTTCCAGATGGCGGCCACGCGGCCGCTGGGCGGCGGCCGGCGCCGCGCGACAGTCCGAGCCGCCCACCGACCAGGCGAAATCGAGCAGTTTTGGAGAAGCGCTCGCGAGCCGCGACCCCGGTAGCCTGACGTCCTCCCCGCTCGGAAACGACTCGAACAGGAGACAAGCCATGGCGACCAAGCTCAGCGTCACCTCCGTGAAAGTCCTCGATCAGGACGAGGCGCTCGACTTCTACGTCAACAAGCTCGGACTCGTGAAGGGCCAGGACATCAAGCAGGGACCGTTCCGCTGGCTGACCGTGAAGTTCCCGGACGACCCGAGCGTCGAGATCTTCCTCGAGGAACCCGGGCCACCCGTCCACGACGACGCGACCGCCGAGCAGCTTCGCGAGCTCATCGCCAAGGGCGCCATGAGCGGTCTCGTCTTCGAGACGGACGACGCCCGCGGCCTGTATGAGACCCTGAAAGCGCGAGGCGTCACCGACTTCACCCAGGAGCCGACCGACCACTTCTACGGCACCGACATGGGGATCCGCGATCCGTTCGGCAATGGCATCCGGATCCTCCAGCCGCAAACGCGCCGCCGCCGCAGCGACGGCCTGACGAACCACTGAAGGGAGCCACGACCATGGCTGCGACCAAGACGACCACCAAGCGCTCGAGCGCCGCCGACAAGTCCGAGAACGTCTGGACAGACGAAGAGCGAGCCGCGATGCAGGAGAGCGCCCGCGAGCGGAAGGCGTCCTCGAAGCGGACGCCCGAGGAAGAGCGGGCCGAGGGCGAGGCCGACGTCCTCGCCAAGATCGCCGAGATGCCGGACGCCGATCGGGTCATGGCCGAGCGGCTCCACGCGCTCGTCACCGAGCTGCGCCGAACTTCGTGCCGAGGACGTACTACGGCATGCCGGCCTACTCGAAGGACGGCAAGGTCATCTGCTTCTTCCAGGCCAAGTCGAAGTTCAAGGTGCGCTACTCGACGTTCGGCTTCCAGCCGGACGCGAAGATCGACGACGGCGAGATGTGGCCGGTCGCGTTCGCGGTCAACGAGCTGACGCCCGCGGCCGAGAAGCGGATCGCCGACCTCGTCAAGAAAGCCGCGGGCTGAGCGCTGGCCGGCGATCGGGGCGCGATCGAGGTTCGCGGCGCCCGCGAGAACAACCTCCGCAACGTCGACCTCGACATCCCGAAGCGCCGGCTGACCGTGTTCACCGGCGTCTCGGGCTCGGGCAAGAGCTCGCTCGTATTCGGCACGATCGCCGCGGAGTCGCAGCGACTGATCAACGAGACCTACAGCGCGTTCGTGCAGGGGTTCATGCCGACCCTCGCGAGGCCTGATGTCGATTTGCTCGAAGGGCTGACCACGGCCATCCTCGTCGACCAGGAGCGGATGGGCGCGAACGCCCGCTCGACACTCGGCACCGTCACCGACACCAACGCGTTGCTCCGGATCCTGTTCAGCCGGGTCGGGCAGCCGCACATCGGCGGTCCTCAGGCCTTTTCGTTCAACGTCCCCTCGGTGACCGGCGGCGGCGCGCTCAAGATCGACCGCGGCTCGGGCAGGACCGAGAGTCGCACCTTCAGCGTCGCCGGTGGCATGTGTCCGCGCTGCGAAGGCATGGGCAGCGCGAACGACATCGATCTGACCCAGCTGTACGACGAAACGAAATCACTCGCCGGAGGCGCCATCACTGTCCCCGGCTACACGGCTGACGGCTGGTCGACGCGGATGTTCAGCGAGTCGGGCTTCCTCGATCCGGACAAGCCGATCCGCGACTACACCGAGACCGAGCTCCACGACTTCCTTCACAAGGAGCCGGTCAAGGTCAGGATCAACGGCATCAACCTGACGTACGAGGGGCTCGTCCCGAAGATCCAGAAGTCGTTCCTGTCCAAGGATGTCGACACGCTGCAGCCGCACATCCGCACGTTCGTGGACCGAGCGGTGACGTTCACCACCTGCCCGGACTGCGGCGGCACGCGGCTCAACGCTTCGGCTCGTTCGTCGAAGATCGAGGGCGTCAGCATCGCCGACGCCTGCGCGATGCAGATCAGCGACCTGGCGGGCTGGGTACGCGATCTGAACGACCCGTCTGTCGCGCCGCTGCTCGCGACGCTACGTGACACGCTCGACGCATTCGTCGAGATCGGGCTCGGATATCTCAGCCTCGACCGGGCGTCGGGGACGCTCTCGGGCGGGGAGGCCCAGCGAACGCGGATGATCCGCCACGTCGGCTCCGCACTGACCGACGTGACCTACGTGTTCGATGAGCCGACCATCGGGCTGCACGCTCACGACGTCGAGCGGATGAACTCGCTCCTCCAACGGCTTCGCGACAAGGGCAACACGGTGCTCGTCGTCGAGCACGACCCGGAGGTGATCCGAGTCGCCGATCGCGTCGTCGACATGGGTCCAGGCGCCGGTCTGCACGGTGGCACCGTCGTCTACGAGGGGTCCGTCGACGGCCTCATCGGGTCGGGGACCGCCACGGGCCGCTACCTCGACGTCCGCCAGGGATTGAAGCCGGTGCCGCGGGTGTCGCGCGGCTCGATCCCGATCCGGAACGCGCGGCTCCACAACCTGAAGGATGTTTCGGTCGACGTGCCGCTCGGGGTGCTGGTCGCCGTGACTGGAGTCGCCGGCTCCGGGAAGAGCTCGCTGATCCACGGTTGCCTGCCGCGAACGGATCCGACCGTCACGGTGATCGATCAGTCGGCGATCCGCGGCTCACGGCGCTCCAACCCCGCGACGTACACCGGCATCCTCGATCCGATCCGGACGGCATTCGCCAAGGCGAACGGCGTCAAGCCCGCCCTGTTCAGCGCGAACTCGGAGGGTGCCTGCCCGAACTGCAACGGGCTCGGCAAGACCTACACCAGCCTCGGGTTCATGGCCGAGGTCGTCAGCATCTGTGAGGTCTGTGAGGGCCGTCGCTTCACCGACGACGTCCTCGAGTACCGCCTGCGAGGACAGAACATCGTCGAGGTGTTGGCGATGCAGGTCGAGGAGGCTCGCGACTTCTTCACCGAGAAGGCGGTCCGGGTCATGCTCGAGCGGCTCGTCGACGTCGGGCTCGGCTACGTCTCGCTCGGTCAGGAGCTCGACACGCTGTCGGGCGGCGAGCGCCAGCGGCTGAAGCTCGCCATCGAGATGTCCGGCGCCACGGACGTCTACGTCCTCGACGAGCCGACGACCGGGTTGCACATGCAGGACGTCGACAACCTCATCGGGCTGCTCGACCGGCTCGTGGACGGCGGGCGGACCGTCATCGTCATCGAGCACAACCTCGACGTGGTCGCCCGGGCAGACTGGGTGATCGACCTCGGTCCGGGAGCCGGTCATGACGGCGGGCGGGTCATCTTCGAAGGGGCGCCGGCCGCTCTCGTCGGCGCCGAGGGCTCGCTGACGGGGCTGCATCTCGCGCGGCGAGTGGAGCCTGTAGCGGTCAGCTGATCGGGCGCGGTCGGGTGAGCAGCCACGGTCGGCTGATCGCTTGGCTTGTCGTTATGCCCCGAGGTCCGTGGCGAGCTCGAGCCGCCAGACTTCGCGATCGAAGTCTCGGCCGGCGCGCAGGCGGCGCGCCCACGTCGATGGCAGCGCCGTGATCTCCTCGTCGTGCAGCCGATGGGCGCTTCGCAACGGAAAGTCCGTGGCACGACCACCGCGCCGCAACGCCGGCGACCTCAGCCGCACCAAAGCACGGCATGCCGTCGACGCGGTCACGCTCGGAGACGGAGAGGACGATCGCGAGTCGACCGCCCGGCTGAAGCAGCCGGGCGACACGTTCGGCGACCACGCGAGTCGAGACCGAGCATGCCACGCAGCAGCGACCCCCACGGGAATAGAACTGACACCGCGTCGGCGACGCCGTCAATGACGGGCTCGATGGCCTCGGCCGCCGAGACGACGAAAAGCGCGTTCGGGAGGCCGCCCCTCCGCCCGGCAGCGGCCGCCCGACGAGACGCCTCGCCCATCGATGCCCCAGATGCGTCGATACCGATGACCAGTGACCGGGGCTCGGCGGACGCCGCGGCAAGCACGCCGCGACCATCACCACAGCCGAGGTCGATGACCACCCGCTCGTGACGGGCGATCAAGTCGGTGAGTTAGCCGACGTCCACCTCGGACAGGCGACGTCCAACGACGGTTCGCATGGCGCGGAGTGTACGCAGCCAGGCGTGCGGATGCCAACTGCGCGACCGCCTGTAATCCCGTCGCGATGCGCCAGCGGCGCGGTTCGACGTGAAACGACCGCCTCTCGGGGTCCCATTCGACCATGACTGCCACCGAGCGGATGCTGGCGGGTCGGTACCGGCTGCTCGAAGTAGTCGGTCACGGCGGCATGGCCGTCGTCTATCGCGGACACGACGATGTTCTCGATCGCGACGTTGCCATCAAGTTGCTGCGTCCGGCGTATGCCACCGACGAGGATTTCGTCGCCCGTTTCCGACGCGAAGCCCGCCACGCCGCCTCGCTCCACCACCCCAACATCGTGACGATCCACGATCGGGGTATCGATCCGGATTCGGGCACCGACTACATCGTCATGCAGTTCGTCGACGGGCCCGACCTCGACCGCCTGTTGGCTGCAGAGGGACGTCTGCCGCTGGGGCAGGCACTCCGGATCGGCGTCGAGACGGCCAAGGCTCTCCAGATGGCGCACGAGCACGGCATCGTCCATCGCGACGTGAAGCCCGGAAACATCCTGATCGACCGCGACGGTACGGCTCGAGTCGCCGACTTCGGGATCGCTCGAGCGATCAGCGAGAACAACACGACGACAGGGGTGATCCTCGCGTCGCCGCAGTACGCCAGTCCGGAACAGGTCCTCGGCGATCCCGTGACACCTGCTTCGGACATCTACTCGCTCGGCGTGGTGCTGTATGACGCCATCACCGGTCAGCGACCGTTCGACGGCCCGTCGCCGGCGGCGGTCGCACTCGAGCGGCTGCGCATTCGCCCCGCGCCGCCAAGCGCCGTCGCTCACGACCTCCCGCCCTCGGTGGACCGGATCATCCTCCGCGCGCTCGAACGAGAGCCGGGCGATCGATACGCCAGCGCTGCGGAATTGGGCGCCGAGCTCGAGGAGGTCCGGCTGCGCGAACTTGGCGGCATCCGCCGGAGCGGCGCCCGGGTTCGAGGGCTCATCGGGGATGTGGCGACAGCTGCGGCGGCGGGTGGCGCGGTCGCATCGTCCGGAAAGACAGCCGCGCCCGGCGCGAACGGCCGCGTCCGATGCCCAAGGGCAGGAGCGAACCTCCGACGACACTGTGCCGATCGCGATCCCTGCGGCGGCGGTCGTGGCTGCAGCCGGAGCCGGCCGCAGTAGCGCCCGATGTGGCCGCCGCAGCCGAGGCGCAGGCTCTGTCCGCGGCGGTGACTCCGGATGTCGCGCCGGCCGGTCCGACTCCCGAGCTCCGCCGCAGCGCCGGACGCCGACGAGTCAGGCATCGTCGTGGCGCGGTATGCCGCAGTTCCGCCCGGCGCCGTCTCGGCCCCGAATGCCGGCGCGGCTCCGACGCCTACCCCGGATAGCTTCGGTGGCTCGGCATCCGCGCCGATCGCGTTCGCCGGAGCGGCGTCGGCCACCACCAACGCAACCTCCGCCATAGGCGGAGCCGGCTTCTTCGCCGACAGACGCGGGCGCCGCCCCTGGGACGGCCGAGCTGCCGATCGATTCACCCCGTGCTCTCGGCCGCCGGCGCCGACGCAGGGCTGCGCCGTTGGCCGTCCTCGGCCTGACGCTCGGTGCTCTCGCGGCGGTCTTGCTGGGGATCGGTTTGCTCAACGGGTTCACCCTTGGGTCGAGCGGTGTGGCAGAGAGCTCACCGAGTGACGATCTGACTGCGATCGGGGTCGTCCCGACACCCACCCCTACCTTGAGACCCCCGAGTCCGAACCCGACGCCCTTCCTGGCCCCAGCCCTGCCGTCGATCGTCGCGACGCCGTCACCCTCGCCGACCCCGTCGCCGACCGCGACACCGACACCAACCCCCACGCCGGAGCCGACCCCGCCGCCAACACCGAAGCCAACGGCCCGTCCGACCCCGCGCCCGACGCCCCGCCCCGTCGTGCGGGCAACGCCGCGCCCGACACCACGCCCGACCGTCCGACCGACGCCGACGCCAGCCCCCGTCCGCGCCGGCGCCGACCGCGCCCGCCCGCGACCCGGCTGAGACCGTCCTCCGGTTCTACGACCTCGTCGAGGACCACCGGTACACCGAGGCGGCCCGGCTGTGGTCGCCCCGGATGCGCAGCCAGTACCCGCCGAACGGCTACATCGACGGTCGCTTCGACGCGACAACGCGTATCGACGTCAACCGGATCTCGATCCGGTCGATGAGCCTCTCGAAGAAGACCGCCAACGTATTCGTCGACCTCACCGAGTACCGGACGAGCGGCGCGCCGCGGCACTTTGTCGGCAGCTGGGACCTCGTGTTGACGTCATCCGGCTGGTTGATGGACAGACCGCACTTTTGATTCGCAAGTCCTGGAAGCCGGCACCGCGATCCTGGGGCCCGACATACAGTGGCCGTATGCGGGCATGGTGGGCGTACTGGTCATCGCTCGCCGTCGCGGCGATCCTGTGGATCGGCGTCGCGTTCCTGGCGACGGAGCGTGACATCAACACCCCGCTCGCGAACCCCGCGATCCTCCTGCTTTTGGTCGCGCCGCTCGTCGCCGCTGGGCTGAATCTCATCCTGTTCCGCGAGAGCCACGAGATCGTCTGTCGGATGGAGGCGCGACGACATCGATGGCTTCGGGCCCTGGTCGGCGACGGCTACTCGGCCTTGACGTTCCTCATCACCGGCGTCGCGCTCCTCGCGTTCGTTGGCGTGATCGTCGCGACTCGGGTGGTCTAGCCGAGGCCGCAAAGGCGCCGAGGCAGCGCGAATGATCCCGCATTCGAGCAGTTTTGGAGAAGCCGTTGCGGCCGCGGCGCCGTAGGGTGGAGCTCGTCCGCGCATCGACACGCAGAGGAGAACCCGTCCGATGATCACCAGCCTCAACGTCGCCTCGATCTACGTCCTCGACAAGGACGAGGCACTCGACTTCTACGTCAACAAGCTCGGGCTCGAGAAGGGCAACGACGTCCGGCAGGGCGGCTACCGGTGGCTGACCGTCCGAGTCCCCGGGCAGCCCGGCACGGAGATCTTCGCTTGAGCAGCCGGGTCCGCCGCTCCACGACGACGCGACCGCTGAGACGCTCCGCGAATTGATCACCAAGGGTGCGCTGGGCGGGCTCGTCTTCATCACAGACGATGCCCGCGGCCTGTACGAGACGCTCCAGTCACGCGGGGTGACCGACTTCACCCAGGAGCCGACTGAGCACTTCTACGGCACCGACATGGGCCTGCGCGACCCATTCGGCAACCCGATTCGGATCCTCCAGCAAGGAAAGGTCGCCCAGCAGGCGACGGCGTGACGGCTGGCGTACGGCGAAAGGGCCGCCCGGAGCGATGACATGAGCGAGGAGCCCAGAACCGGTCCGCAGCGCAAGGCAGACACGCTCTCGAAGCTCGAGGCCGTCCACGGGGACGTGTGGGTCGCGACGGCGTCGAACGCCGGAACGGCCCACCTCGTTCCACTGTCGTACGCGTGGCACCGAGACCGCGTCGTGCTCGCTGCCGACGCGTCGTCGGTCACCATCCGGAACATCGCGGACTCCGGGCGGGCGCGTCTCGGGTTCGGACCGACGCGCGACGTGGCCATCATCGATGTCCTGCTCGACCGGGTCGTTGAAGTGACCGACGGTGAGGCCACCGACATCGCGGAGGCGTACGCCGGCCAGGCGGACTGGGATCCGAGGCTCGAGTCGGGCTCCTACGTCTTCGTCCTCCTGCGCCTTGAACGCGTACAGGCCTGGCGCGAATCGAACGAGCTCTCCGGCAGGCTCCTGATGCGCGACGGTGAGTGGCTGTTCTAGCTGACCGCCGGCGGTCGCCGTAGAGATCGCGAGCGGGCCGGGGTCACCTCGCGGGCCATGATCTCCAGCGGCTCGACGCGATCAACGGCGTCCGGGGACCAGCAGGCCGCGCTCATACGCCGCCGCGACGGCCGCCGCCCGGTCGTTGACGTCGAGCTTGGCGTAGATATGCAGTAGGTGGGTCTTGACCGTCGCCTCCGAGATGAACAGCCGGGCCGCCGCGCCGCAATTCGTCTCGCCTTGGGCGATCAGGGTCAGGACTTCGAGCTCCCGATCGCTCAGCGCCTCCGGGCCGGGGGCCCTGATCTGACGGACGAGCCGCGTCGCTACCGACGGCGACAGAACTGTCTCGCCTCGAGCCGCCGCACGGATCGCCTGCACGAGGTCGTCGCGGGGTGAGTCCTTCAGCAGGTAGCCCGTCGCCCCGGCCTCGAGCGCGGGAACGACGTCGCTGTCGGTGTCGTAGGTCGTCAGGACGAGCACCCTCGCCTCGACGCCCCGCTCGGCCAAAGTCCGGATCGCTGCCACGCCGCCCATGCCGGGCATTCGCAGGTCCATCAGGATGACGTCGGGCCGGAGGGCTTCGGCAAGGGCGACGGCCTCCGCGCCATCCGAAGCCTCACCGATCACCTCGAGTCCCGGCTCGCCGGCGAGCATGCCGCGGAGGCCGTCCCGGACGACGGGATGGTCATCGACGATGATCACCCGAATGGCGGTCACCTGCCCGGTGACCACCGACGAACTCGCCGCGATCGCCGGGACCCGAGCCGACACCGCCGTCCCGCCGTTGGGTTCTGATTCGATCGCGACCGTCCCTGCGACGCGAGCCACTCGTTGCCGCATGGCGGTCAAGCCGAACCCGCTTTCGGCGCCGGCGCCGGTCTGTGGCACCGTGAACCCTGTTCCGTCGTCGTGGACGTCCAGCGTGACGGTGTCGCCCATGAACGACAGCGTCAACACGACGTGCGACGCGCGGGCATGCCTCGCGACGTTCGAGAGGGCCTCCTGCCCGGTCCGAAGCAGGGCGACCTCGATCTCAGGGTGCAGCGCGATGGCATCGCCGGTGATCGTGACGTCGACCGGGATGCCATGGAGCTCCGACCACTCACGAGCGATGTCCCTCAGCGCCTCAGGCAGTGTCCCCGCCTCGAGCGCGCCAGGCAGAGACGCCTCGACCGATCGGCGCGCCTCGGTCAGGCTCTCGCGGGCGAGCCGCTGAGCGTTGTCGAGATGCCGGTCGCGGTCGACCGGGCGGTCGCGCGCCTGACCGGCCGCTTCGAGCTGAGTCACGATCCCGATCAGCCCCTGGGCGATCGTGTCGTGGATCTCGCGCGCCATCCGGGCCCGCTCATCGAGCACGCCCGCTTCGCGAGCCTGGATCATCAGCTGCGCGTGCAGACCCGCGTTCTCCGCCGTCGCTGCCTGGAGTTGGGCGAGTGCCTCGCGACGCTCCTCGTTCTGCTCCGACACCCTCTCGCCGACGATCACGCCGCCGCCGAGCACTGCCGTCTGGATGACAACGAGCGCGAGATAGAAGGTCCAGGCGCCTGGCGTGGTCGGAAGCCCGGCGATCAGCGAGTTCACGAGGATCGATGTCGCGCCGACGCCAACGACAGCGAGTGGCAGCGGGCGAAGCATCGAGGCGTAGAAGAAGCCACTGATCATGAAGATGAAGAAGACCGGCTGCCGAAGCAACAGCAGAGAGGCGAAGACAAGCAGCCCGACAAAGAACACGACAATTCGGAGGCGTTGTTCCTTCTTCGGTCGCGGCAGCCGGGTGTACATGACGTAGATCCAGGCGGCTGCCGCTATCGCGATCGCAACTGTCGTAAGTCGCCACGCTGGGTCGCCGTCGCCTCCGATCAGGCCCAGCGCGGTAGCGACCGCGAGCAGCACGTACCCGCACGAGTCGACCAGGGCCTCGTTGACCCGATCCCAACGGAGGTTCGCCTTTCCGATCATTGCGCGCACGCTACTCCATCACGACCAAGGCACGACGCGGCACATCACTCCCACCTGAAGCTCCGGACGGCGACGGCACCGAGGACGACCGTGATGATCGCCATCCCGATGAGTGGCGGGAGTTGCGGCGTATTCCCGAGCCAGGCATCTTGAAGGCCCTGGACGCCCGGAGGCGTGAAATCACCGATGCGGATGAGCACCTCGGGCAGGTAGACCCGGGGCAGGTACACCCCGCCGAGGAACATCACGACGAAGAACATCGGGATGGCCAGCGCCGTTGCGACCCGGTTTGAGGGCGCGACCGATGCAAGCAGGAGCCCGATCGCGAACAGTGACGTCATGCCGAGAAGGAACGCCACGGCATATCCGAGCGGCTGACCCGGCAGGGGAACGTCGAAGGCGAGGCGGGCCACGACGATGAGGAGGCCCAAGGCGATGGTCGCCGTGATCATGTAGATGATCAGCTGCGCGGCCAGCAGCGCAAGCGGGTGAGCGGGAGTCGTGGAGAGCCGCCGAAGCACACCCTTCTCGCGGTAGGTCGCCAGGCGTATCGGCAACGTCTGGATGCCAAGCGTGCCAACCGTGATGACGACGAGCGACGGCACGAAGACATCGATGAAGCGAAGGCCACCGAGTGCCGGATCCGGCTCGGACGCGCCGAAGATCGAACCGAAGATGAACAGGATGACCGTGGGGAGGGCGATCGCGGCGAGCCACGAGACCGGGTCACGGAAGAGCAGCTTCCCCTCCGTAACGAGCAGCGACCGAAATGCCTTCATGAGAGCTCCTTCGCGGTTGGTGCCGCCAGCCGTCCCGTGAGGGCCAGGTAGGCGTCGTCGAGATTGGCTTGTTCGATCCGGAGGTCGTTGGCGACGATCTGGTGCCTGGCGAGGACCGACGCGACAGCACCGATGAGGTTGCCCGTGCCGGTCACGACCACGAACGGACCACTCCGCTCGACGCGCCGTACCTCCGAGAGGTCGGTCAGGAGGTCTTCCTGGACTGGGGCGGACGGTCGGAATCGCAGCCGCTGCTCCGGGTCGACCATGGAGACGATCCCGGTGGGCGAGTCGATGGCGATCACCCGGCCGTGGTCGAAGACCGCCACACGATCCGCGAGACGCTCGGCTTCCTCCATCAGGTGCGTGACCAGGAGGATGGTCACGCCGTGGTCGCGGATCGACTCGATCAGCTGCCACGTCTCTCGACGGGCCTGCGGGATCGAGCCCGGTGGACAGCTCGTCGAGGATGGCGATCCGCGGCCGGCCGACAAGCGCCAAGGCGATGGAGAGACGCTGCTTCTGGCCACCGGACAGGTGGCGGTATGCCGTGTCGCGCTTGTCCTGAAGCCCGAGGCCATCGATCAGCTCGCGCGGATCGGCCGATCGCTCGTAGAACGACGCATATAGATCAAGGGCCTCGCCGACCGTCATTCGATCGGGCAGCTCGCTCTCCTGGAGCTGGACACCGACGAGACTGCGGAGCCGAGGACGGTCGCGCCGCGGGTCGAGGCCCAGGACACTGATCGTGCCCGCGTCGGGGGTCCGCAACCCGGCTATCGATTCGACGGTCGTCGTCTTGCCGGCACCGTTCGGTCCGAGGATGCCAAAGATCTCGCCCTCCTCGACGGAGAACGACACGCCGTCGACCGCCGCGCGGTCGCCGTAACGCTTTGTGAGACTGGAGACTTCGATGACGTTCATGCGATGAGCGTCGCTCAGGCAGCGACGTCAGCGCATCGACAGACCGGCTGGAATCGAAAGACTCGGTCGGTGGACTCCCGGTCCACCAAAGGGTTGATGCGGCCTCGGCCGAACGACGTGGCCGAGCGCCGCGGGCCGCGCCGCCGCGCGCTGCGCAGTGCACCGCTGCCGCCGCGTCGCCGACCCGCGCCGCGTCGCCGACCCGCGCCGCGCACCCGAGCTGACGCCGCGCCGCGCCCGCCGACCGCGCCGCGTCGCCGACCCGCGCCGCGCACCCGAGCTGAGCCGCGCCGCTCCTAGCCGCCGAGCTTGCCTTCGCGGTGATGCCAACGGTTGGCATCGCGCGGGAGGAGCGCCTCGGCCCCGCGATCAAGCATCAACGGCTCGAGCGCGCAGCCACGCAGGCGCTGACGGTCGGGCTTGCCTTGCCCGGCGTTCCTGCTGCGGGGAGCGATCAACCAGTCGCAGTCGGCGGGATGAACCCGATGGTGAGCAGGATGTTGGCGTAGAGCCGACGGTCGCCGGTCGCGATCGCCAGGGCCAGGTCCGGCGCGCGGCCGGCCTTGTAGAAGTCGAACCGGCCCAGGGGCGAGAGCTCGGGGCCGGGCAGCATCGACCTGAACTCGACGTAGATCGGAGGCTCGCCGCCCTCGTCGGGGAGCATCACGTGGGCGGCCTCTATCGGGATCGCATCGGTGAGGACGTCGAGGACGTCGGTGACCCGGACGAGGTCCGGCGCGAGGTTGAGGAAGACCCGGCGGGCACCCGGGTACGTGTTCGTAGCGATGGCGTAGTTGCCATCGGCGATCAAGACCCGGAGCCGTGCCCCGACGCCGCGAGTGCCTCGAGGATCTCAGGGTGGAGCAGGCGGTACGTCAGCATCTCGCTTCCTCGTACTCGGTGGGCTGATCGGGCGGTTCGCCGTTCTGTCGAGAACGAATTTCAATGGAACGGCGGCCCGGATATCCGAGACCGGGCCGCCGCACACGCACTCGAAAGGACGTTACTGGTAGAGGACGGCCTGGATCTTCGGGTCGTTGATGTTCGACTTGTCGTACCAGGAGAACCCGGTATCGATCGTCTTCGGGACGCTCTCGCCCTTGATGGCCTTGACGGCCGCCATGACGCACTGCTCCCCGATGCCGATGGGGTTCTGGGTGATCGCGCCGAGCATCAGACCGCTGTTGATCGCGTCGATCTGGGACTTGCCGGAGTCGTAGCCGACGACCTGGATCTTGCCCTTCATCTTCAGCTCGTTGACCGCGTTGATCACGCCGATCGCCGAGCCTTCATTCGCGCCGAAGAAGCCCTTGATATCCGGAGTGGACTGGATCATCGCCTTGGCGAGGTCCGCTGACTTGAGTTGGTCGCCGGCGCCGTATTGCGGTCCGACGATCGTGATGTTCGGGTACTTGGACTTGATCTCGTTGATGAAGCCGTCACGCCGGTCGATCCCGGTTCGGCTGGTCTGGTCGTGGACGATGACCCCGATCTTGCCCGAGCCGCCGATCGCATCGGCGAGCTTGTCGGCCGCGAGCGCGGCTGCCTTGACGTTGTCGGTCGCGGCGGTCGTGACCGGGATGTCGCTGTCGACGCCGGAGTCGAACCCGATGACCGGGATGTTCGCGTCCTTGAACTTCTGCAGCAGCGGGACGGCAGCCTTGCTGTCGAGCGCCGCGAAGCAGACGGCCGCCGGGTGCTTGTCGAACTCGGCCTGGAGCATCTCCATCTGCTTGTCGACCTGGGACTCGGTCTCGGGCCCTTCGAAGTTGACCTTGACGTTCTCCTTGGCCGCCTCTCCCTCGGCGCCCTTCTTGACGGCCTGCCAGAACTGGTGCTGGAAGCCCTTTGACACGATCGGGATATACGCCCCGGCCGTGTTGCCACCGGCCGCCGCCGAGGCTCCGGCGGACCCCCGGCCGACGCGGCCGCGGACGCCCCCGCTGAAGCAGCGCCGGACGACCCGGAACCGGACGAACACGCGCTGACGATCAGCGCCGCCGCACCGACTATCGAAACCAACCGCAATGTCTTCATCGCGCTCCTCTCGCTCTCGTCGGGATCGACCGTTTGCGTTGGCGCCTGGTGGGTCGCCAACGAGAAGGCCCAAAGGGGAAGGTGTCGGGCGATGTCAGGTCTCGCCACGCCGGCGGACGATGTCGAGGTACACGGCGAGGATCACGACGACGCCCGTTACCACGGTCTGCCACTCCTGCGGGACCGACATGATCCGCAGGCCGTTGGTGAGCGTGCTGATGATGAACGCGCCGATGATCGTCCCGAGGATCGATCCCTCGCCGCCGCTCAGCGATGTGCCGCCGATCACGACCGCCGCGATGGCATCGAGCTCGTACCCGAATCCGAGCGCCGGCTGCGCCGAGTTGACGCGCGCCCCGATGAGGACCCCGCCGAGGCCCGCGAACATGCCACCAAGCGTGTAGACCGCTGCCTTCCACGCCGCGGTGTTCACGCCGGACAGCCGGGCGGCCTCCTCGTTGCTGCCGAGCGCATAGGTGTAGCGCCCGAGGATCGTCCTCGACAGGATGAACCCGGCGATAAGTGCGGCACCGAACAGGATCAGCACGATGTTCGGGATGTCGAAGCCCGGGATCACGCTGCCGAGGAGCGACCCCATGACGGTCTGGTTGAACTCGGGCGTGTTGGTGAAGTAGATCGGCGCGAGCCCCGAGATCACGAGCGCAAGGCCCTTGGCGATATTCAATGTCCCGAGCGTCGCGATGAACGGCGGCAGCCGGAACCGCGCGATCAGGATGCCGTTGACAAGGCCCATCAGGCCGCCAGTCAGGATGCCGGCCACGATCCCGACCGGGAGCGGCAGGCCCATGTTCGTGATGACCACGCCGGTCATGACGGCGGCAAGCGTCATCACCGTCCCGACCGACAAGTCGATGCCGCCAGTGATGATGACGAACGTCTCGCCGAGAGCAAGGACGCCGATGACCGAGGTCGCGATCAGGATCCCGACGATGTTGTCGTACTGGAAGAAATGCCCCGATGCGACCGAGAAGAACAGGATGATGAGGATGAGCGCCCCGAACGCGAGGAGGCGCTGGATCGCGCCGCCTCGGACCATCGAGCCGAGCCGGGCGGGTCGAAGCGCCGTGCCATCCATCGGCGGCGTCGCTTCGGGCTGAGTCATCGGGTCGGCCTCATGCCACCGCTGCCGGGCGCTGGGTGGCATACGTCATGATCCGTTCCTGGGTCGCCTCGGCGGCTGTCACCTCACCCGTGATGCGGCCCTCGCACATCACGAGGATCCGGTGGCTCATCCGCAGGATCTCGGGCAGCTCCGACGAGATCATCACGATCGCCTTCCCCTCGGCGGCCAGGTCGTTGAGAAGGCGGTAGATCTCCGACTTCGCACCGACATCGATGCCGCGCGTCGGCTCGTCGAAGATGAGGATGTCGGTGTCGCTCGTGAGCCATTTGGCGACCACGATCTTTTGCTGGTTGCCGCCGGAAAGGTTACGAGCCTTCTGGCGCACCGAGGGCGTCTTGATCGCGAGGTGCCGGACCTCTCGCTCGGCTGTCGCCCGGGTCTCTCGCCGGTTGACGATGCCGAGGGGGCCGATATATCGGCGCATCGCCGCCAGAACGACGTTCGTCTCGACGTCCATCCCGACCGCGAGTCCGTAGCGCTTCCGGTCCTCGGACAGGTACGCGATGCCGTGCCGGACCGCATCGGACGGGTTCCTGATCGTCACGGACTTCCCATGGACCAGGATCTCGCCGCTCTCGGCCTTGTCTGCACCGAAGATCAGCCGGGCGACCTCGGTCCGGCCCGCACCGACCAGCCCGGCAAAGCCAAGGATCTCCCCGCGTCGAAGCTGAAAGCTGACATCGCGGACCATCCGACCGCGGTTGAGGCCGCGGACCTCGAGGACGACGTCGTCGTCGCGCTTCTCGGGGATCTCGGGCGTGGCCTCGAAGATCGTCCGGCCGACCATCATCGAGATGATCTGGTCGATCGGCGCGTCGGCCGTCGCCACCGTGTCGATGTAGCGCCCGTCGCGCATGACTGTCACCCGATCGGAGATCTGCTTGAGCTCGTCGAGGCGATGCGAGATGTGGACGATTCCGACGCCGCGGGCGCGGAGGTCACGGATGATCCGGAACAGCTCATCGATCTCGCGGTCGGTAAGCGGGGCGGTGGGCTCGTCCATGATCAGGACGTCGGCGTTGAACGACAGCGCACGGGCGATCTCGATCATCTGGTGCTGGGCGACGGCGAGAGAGCCAACCCGCGTTCGTGGGTCGAGCGGCAGGTGCAATACCTCGAACAGCTCGCGGGCCTTCGCATTGAGCGCGTCGTCGTCGAGGAGGAAACCCCACCGCCGCGGCTCGCGCCCGATGAAGATGTTCTGGGCGACCGTCAGGTGGGGCATGAGGTTGAGTTCCTGGTGGACCATGCTGATGCCCAGGTGCTGTGCCGCGGCAGGGGTCACGATCTGGACGTCCTCGCCGCGAACGCGAATCGTCCCGGTGTCGGCCCGGTAGATCCCGGCGAGGATCTTCATCAGCGTCGACTTGCCTGCGCCGTTCTCGCCGACGAGCGCGTGGACCTCCCGCGGGCCGGAGATCGAACCGCGCCGCGTCAAGGGCGTGGACGCCGGGGAACGTCTTGCCGATCCCGTCCATCTCGACAAGCAGATCGGCCGCCGGGGATTCCGTGGTCATGCTCGCTTCGCCGCTCCAAGGTTGGGTGGCTGACCGGTGGCGCGAGAAGCGGGCAGGCGCGGCTGCCCGTCGACAGCGGAACTGTTATCGGCCGCGTTCGGCCCTGTCAAGCCGCTGAACCGTGGCAGGCCGTCGCATGACAGCGTCGCCGAGGCGCGCGAAGATTCCCGGCGGTCGATCACGCCCCCCGAAGGAGGTCTGCAAAATGGCTGTCGCCGTCACGCCGAGCCCCGGCTTCATCTCGATCGCCGTCACCGACGTCGAGCGATCCGCTGCGTTCTACGAGGAGTACCTCGGCGGGATCCGCGACACCTTCGATTTCGGTCCGGGGTCGGCAGTGTTCGTGGGCTGGCCCACGTATGCCTTGAGCTCCGTGCGCCGACCCGGACAGCCGGGTCCGGCTCCGGACACGACGACCATCCAGGTGTGGTGGCGGGCAAGCGACGCCCAGGCCCTGTACGAAAAGGCCGCGGGAGCCGGGGTGCCGATCCTCGTCGAACCATTCGACGGGCCATTCGGTCGAACGTTCACCATGGCCGATCCCGACGGCTACCGGATCACGATCTACGAGAAGGACCAACCGCTGTTCTGGCCACCGAGGGCCTGATCTCCGGCTCGCGTCCAGGCCGCGGTCGCGATCCGGCCCGCAGTCGCTATATCGCCCGCCATCGTCATTCGGCCGATGGAACATCGTCGGAACGCCGATGACGTTGACGTGCCCGGAGGCCACACTCCGCCGGTCAACCCGCCACCGCCGAGGTGGCGCCGCCACCCCATCGATCCAGGGCCGTTCAAGATGAGCCTTTCCATCCGCTCCATCCGGCGTCCGCCAAGAAACGGAGCGACGCGCGGCCCAGGCGAGGTTGTAGAGCCGGCGAGCGCGACGTCCGCGCGGACCGGTGGATCGGCTACGGATCTCGATACCGACCGCGGAGCCCTTCGGCGGATCTCGCTCAGGTTTCTCGACGCGGAAATGGAACGGGAATACCAACGCCACGGCGGCGCAGAGAGCCTGACCGGTTTCCGGATCTCGACCGCCGTCGCTGCGGTCATGTGGTTCCTGGCCGCCGTGATCATCCCGGCCGGAACGCCCATCCCTCCGGATCGGGCCGTTCCTCTCTCCTACGCGATGGCTCTGTTGAATACGGCGGTGTTCATGTTTTCGGTCCGGGCCGACACGCTCGATCGACAACACTTCACCGTCTCTGTGCTGACCACGGTGAACGCGCTCGTCATCCTCTGGCTCGCATCCACCGGTGGCGTTCTGCCCGGCTACGGCATCAGCGCGGTCATGTTGCTGTTCGCGTTCGGGTTCGTGGCCCGGACCGCATTCATCTATGCCGCCTGGCGCTCCGTCGTGATCGTCTTCGGCTTCGGGCTGGCTGCCATCGCCTACCGGGGAAGTGACAGCCTCGTGGTCGATGCCTTCATCTTCGGAGCGGCCGTTATCGGCACGCTGTTGGCGTTGCGAATGCTCGAACGGTCACGCCGGCGGGTCTTCTATCAGGACATGGTGATCACCCGACAGGCGGACGCCCTCAGGCTCGAGAAGGATCGCGGTGACGCGCTACTGCGCAACATGCTTCCGGGATCGATCTCCTCGCGTCTTCTCGCCGGCGAGCGGACGATCGCCGACGAGTACCCGGCCGTCACTGTGCTGTTCGCCGACATCGTCGGGTTCACGCGGCTGACCGGGCGAGTCGCCGCGGACGACCTCGTTGAGATGCTCGGCCGTCTCTTCGCCCGCTTCGACGAGCTCGTGACCGAACGCGGCCTCGAGAAGATCAAGACCATCGGCGACGCGTACATGGTGGCCGGCGGACTGCCCGAGCCACTAGAGGATCATGCCGCGCGGGTCGTCGACCTCGGCCTCGCGATGCTCGATGTCGCCGCGCAGGAGGGCACGCCCATCGGCGATCTTCGGCTCCGGATCGGCGTTCATTCGGGATCGGTCATCGGCGGCGTTATCGGCGACCGCAAGTTTGCGTTCGACATCTGGGGCGAGACCGTCAATGTTGCAAGCAGGCTCGAGTCACAGGGCATCCCTGACCAGGTTGTCGTTAGCGCAGCAACCTGGCGGAACATCGAGGGTTTGTTCGATGGCGAAGCCCGGGGCTCGATCGACCTTCGAGGCTACGGTCCGATCGACGCGTACACGATCGTCCGGCGCCGCCCACGAGCCGAGGACGAGCCGCAGCGCGGAATCCCGCGAGCCGTGACGACGCCGAACTCGATAGAGCGGAAGGGGCCGGTCGTGGTGGCGCCTCTCGCGATTCCCGGTGGTGCCTGAACGGGATCCGGCCCCTTCGTCACCGGTCTGAGGCGACCCGCGCTGGGATCGGACCGGGGACGGCCCTGGGAGATCGGCGGAGCACGACGAGCCGCATGACACGACCCGCGACCGACCGGCTCAGGTGAGCGAGGGCGCTGGACCGCCGGCGTGCAACGCGGCGGTGTCCGTGCCCGACGGTATCGAGCTGCTCGAGGGCTACCCGTGCCGCGAGAACCGAGCTCATCTGTGGGTCCATCTCATCCATCCCTTTCGACTGCATGTCCGTCTGGATGAGACCCAGCCTCGGTCTAAGGAGGCCGCCTGCCATCGGGCAGCTCCTCACGCGCCTCCTCGTTTTCGTGCGGTCCGATCGCCGCCTCTAGAATCCGCGGAGATGCAGACCGAGGACGAACGGCGGCGGCGCGGCCTTGTCAGGCCGCTGGGGCACATCGTCGGACGGCGCCGTGAGATCGCCGAGGTCGAAGCGCTCCTCGCGACCGACCGTCTCGTCACGCTGACCGGGACCGGAGGGAGCGGCAAGACGCGAGTTGCGCTCGAGGTCGGCGCGACGCGTCGGGATCGATTCCCGGACGGCATCGTCTTCGTCGACCTGGCGCCGATCCGCGACCCGGACCTTGTCCCTGCGACGATCGCCGCTGCGCTCGGCGTCCGAAGTCACCCGCGCCGCACGGTCCTCGACACGCTTGTCGCGGACATCGGCGAGCAGCGCCTGCTGCTGATCCTCGACAACCTCGAGCAGCTTCGGGCGCCGAACCGGGGATCGCCGCCCTGCTCCGGCGCTGCGCCGAGCCTCCACGTCCTGGCCACGAGTCGGGCGCCGCTCCACATCCGCGGCGAACGTGAATACGCGATCGGACCGCTCGCGGTGCCCGCCGCAGGGACCGACGTCGCCGTCGAGGCAGCTGGCGCAGATCGAGTCGATCGCGCTGTTCGTCGAACGCGCTCGGGCCGTCGATTCCGCGTTCGACGCTCACCGAGGCGAACGCGGCGGCGATCGCCGAGATCTGCCGGCGCCTCGAAGGCATCCCGCTCGCGATCGAGCTGGCGGCCGCTCGATCGAGGCTGCTCGCTCCCGACGCACTCCTGCGCCGCCTCGACCAGCGGCTCGACATCCTGACGATCGGACGCCGCCGACGCGCCTGTCCGTCAGCGGACGTTGCGCGACACGATCGCCTGGAGCTACGACCTCCTCGAGCCGGCCGAGCGGGCCCTGCTCGCCCGAGTCGGCGTCTTCGTCGGCGGCTTCGACCTGCCTGCCGCACGGGCGATCGTGACCGGCACGGTCCTCGAGCCGAGAGGCCGACCTCCTCGCGGTCCTCGGTCGCCTGGTCGAGCAGAGCGTCCTTCGGGTCAGCTCGACTCGGTGACGGGGAGCCACGCTTCGACATGCTCGAGACGATCCGCGAGTTCGCCCTCGAGCAGCTCGCACCCGACGAGACCGAGGACCTGGCGCGGCGACACGCCGAGTACTTCGCCGGCGCTCGCCGAGACGGCCGCCGCCGAGCTCGGCGGCTTCGGTCAGATGCCGCCGCCTGTCCGCGTGTCCGGCGACGGCCGGACGAGGCGCGACTGGCTCGACCGCGTCTGGCGCGACATCGACAACTTCCGGAGCGCCTTCGAGTGGGCGCGCGGACGAGCCGACGCGACGCTGCTCGCCCGGCTCGCCGTCGCGCTCGCCACGTTCTTCGAGGACTTCGCCGATCACCGGGAAGCGGGCGCCTGGTTGCATGCCGCCGATGAGCACGTCGATTCGCTCGAGCCGGCGCTGCGCGCCGACCTCCTCTTCCAGCTCGGCCAACTACGAGATCTGGCACGGCGGCGACCGAGCCGAGCTCCGCCGACGCTATGAGGAATGCCTCGCGATCCGTGAGTCGCTCGGCGATGAGGTCGGAGCCGCGTTCGCGCTGACGCAGCTCTCGGCCGTCGCGGCTGACCTCGGCGAGCGCGACGAGGCGCTCGAGCTCGGGCGACGAGCGCTCGCCGTCGTGGACGACGTCGACGACCCGCTCGAGGCGGCTCGCCTGTTCGTCTGGTTCGGCCTGTCGCTGGCCGTCATCGATCGGCGGGTTCGCCTGCCCGCGCCGAGGAGGCGGTCGCTCGCGGCCGGGCCGTCGGCGACCGCTGGACGATCGCCCTCGCCGACCTCGGCCTCGGCTGGAGCGCGCTCATGACCGGCGATCTCGACCGGGCTGTGTCGGCCCTGTCCGAAGCACGCGGGCTCTTCGCGGACCTGGGCTCGCTGCGGCGGGACGGCCCATGTCGTCTCGGCGCTCGGGGTCGCGCTGCTCCGATCGGGCAGAGGCCGAGGAAGGTCGCCGAGCTGATCCGCGAGGGGTGCGCGCTGGCGCGGGCCCACGCCGTGTGGGTCGTGCTCGCGGCGCTCGAGGCGGCCGCCGACTGGCTGGGCGCTCATGGCGACTCGGCCGCGGCGACCGATCGTGCTGGGCGGTCGTCGATGCTCAACGCGCGCTCGTTCCCGACCGGACGTACGGCAGCGAGACCGGCATCTACGCGGCGTCGCGTGCCCGCGATCGGCGTGCCCTGCGGCCAGGCGAGTACGAGGCAGCGCGCGCAGCGGGCGGCCGGATGACGCTCGACGACGGGCTCGAGTACGCGATGGCGGCGCTCGATCGGGCGGGAGCCGTCAGCGCGGAGGAGCGGCAGGTCGGCCGCCCACCGCGGTCGGCACGACCTGACGCCCCGGGAGCGCGAGGTGCTCGCGCTGGTCGCCGACGGCCGGTCGGACGGGGAGATCGCCGACGCCCTGTTCATCAGCAAGAAGACGGCGTCAGTCCATGTGGCGAGCATCAAGGGCAAGCTCGGCGCGTCGAGTCGGGTCGAGATGGCGATGCTGGCGAGGGGCATCGGCCCGATCGATGCTCAGCGCCCGTAGACCTCGGCACGACGCCTGACGTCATCATGGAGTCGCCCACAACGAGCCCTCTCCAGTCCCATCGTGCCGATGTACGGTGGTCCTAATTCGAACGTCGCCGAGGGAGGGGACGATGAACGAGCTCCCGACGATCGAGACGGTCCGCCGTCCCGTGACCACGACGTACCACGGCATCGATGTCACGGACGACTACGCATGGCTCGAGGACGCCGGGTCCGAGGAGACGCAGCTGTGGACGAAGGCGCAGCTGGAGCGGACGACGTCATACCTCACGGGCCTGCCGGGCCACGCCGACATCCGGCGCCGGGCGGAGGAGATCATCGGCGCACCGTCGACTTCGTACGCCGCCTTCCGGCGGGGCGGCGTCGCGTCGTTCGCCCTCAAGTACCAACCGCCAAAGCAGCAGCCGTTCCTCGTCGCCCTCGACGACATCGAGGACGCGTCTTCGGAGCGCGTCGTGGTGGACCCGAACGAGCTCGACGCGAGCGGCGCGACGACGATCGACTGGTACGTGCCGTCGCCGGATGGACGCCTGGTCGCCGTGTCGCTGTCGTCGCACGGTACCGAGGACGGGACGCTGCACCTGTTCGAGGTGTCGTCAGGCGCCCTCGTCGACGTTCGAATCCCGCGGATCACGATGATGGGCGGGTCGCTCGCCTGGCGTGGCGACTCGGGCGGGTTCTGGTACACGCGCTACCCTGCGCCGGACGAGCGACCGGAAGCGGACCTCGTGTTCTTCCAGGAAGTGTGGTTTCACGAGCTCGGGGCGACCGAGGACCAGCCGAGACCTCGCCGGGGTCTTCGCCGACGCACGGATCGCGGAGAACGTGGTGTCGTCCTCGCCCGACGGTCGCTGGGTCATGGACAGGGTCCAGCGAGGCGACGGCGGCGAATGGGAGGTGTTCGTCCGCGCGCAGGATGACGGGTCATGGTGGAAGCTCGCGTCGATCGAGGACCGCGCCGTGGACGCGGTGTTCGGCCGCGACGAACTCTTCGTCCTCTCGCGCAAGGATGCGCCGAACGGCCGGATCCTCCGCGTCGCGCTCCGGACCGCTGCGACCATCGCCGACGCGAGTGAGATCGTCCCCGAGTCGACGCTGGCGATCGAGGGCCTCGCCGCGACGAACGGCCGACTCTGGGTGCTCGAGATGGACGGCGGAGTCTCCTGTCTCCGCGCCTTCGAGTTGGACGGGACCCCGCTTCCGCCGATCGATCTCCCGCCCGTCTGCGCCATCGACGAGATCGTGCGCGCCGGGGAGGATCGCGTCGCGTATTCGGTCGAAACGTTCATGGCGCCCCGAGCCTGGTGGCTCGCCGTCGACGACAGCGCGTCGCCGCGGCTCACGGCGCTCACCTCGTCGACGCCGCTCGATCTGTCGGGGCTCGAGGTTCGGCGCACGTTCGCGACGTCGAGGGACGGAACGAGGGTCCCGATCAGCCTGATCGCACGCGTCGGTGTACTCGACGCCGGTCCGGCGCCCACGCTATTGACTGGCTATGGCGGATATGGCCTCTCGTACAAGGCGTGGTTCCAGCCGGGTCGCCTGCTCTGGCTCGAGCGGGGCTTCGTCATGGGCGTGGCGAACATCCGCGGCGGTGGCGAGTATGGCGACGCTTGGCATCAGGCGGGCCGGCTCCTCGCCAAGCAGAACTGCTTCGACGACTTCGCGGCCTGTGCACGGCATCTGGTCACGACCGGCATCACCACCGTCGACCGGCTCGCGATCATCGGTGGGTCGAACGGTGGGCTGCTGATGGGCGCCGTGCTGACCCAGCACCCCGATGTCGCGCGCGCCGTCGTGGCCGAAGTCCCGGTCCTCGACATGCTCCACGTCGAAAACGATCCGAACGGCACCTACAACGTCACCGAGTTCGGAACGGTGCGCGATCCGGATCTGTTCGCCGCGATGTACGCCTACTCGCCGTATCACCATGTCGTCGACGGGACGGCGTACCCGGCCGTGCTGCTGACCGCCGGCGAGTTCGATCCGCGCGTCGACGCGTACCACGCCAAGAAGATGACCGCCCGCCTGCAGGCCGCGACGTCGTCGGCGGCGCCGGTGCTGCTCCGGATGGAGGCGGGCGGCCACGGCGTCGGCCAGTCGCTCGAGCAGCAGATCGGGCTCGAATCGGACGTCCTGGCGTTCGTCTCGGCGCAACTCGGTCTTAGGCTGATCAGCGGCGCTCGGCGCGAGCTGCGCGCGAGCGCATCCCGAGGGGAGCGGCGAGCTCCCCTCGGAGTCGCATGGCGAAAGCTCAGAACGCGCAGTACGGCCCGGGAGCCGTGAGCTCCGTCCGGAAGGCACCCCCGACGGGCGCCATGATCACGCTGATGTCGGTGGCGGGCTGATCGGTCTCGTTCCGACCGATATGCCCGTGGCCCGAATCGACGTAGCCGTGACCCGCCGAGACGACGGTCGGCGTGCAGGTCGGGTCGTCATAGTCGTAGAACGTGACCTGTCCGGTGATCACGGTGACGAACACTGGGTAGGGGTGGGCATGCCAGCCCGTGGAGCCGCCAGCGACGTACTCGTGGCGGCGCACGACGACGTCGATCGGTTGCTTGGACTCGGCCTTGAACATCGCCGGGCCCGGCGGGTTCGACTTCACCTTGAAGCTGTCGTAGGTGCCCCTCGCGAGGACGGTCGGCGTCACCCCGGACGGCGTGGACGCGATGGTCGTCGTCACGACGCCGGTGATCAGCATCGTCGCCGCGAGTGCGGCGAGTCCCATGGTTCGCTTGCGTTGCATCGGAAGTCTCCTTGGCGTTGTTTCACGACGTGGGCAGCTCGAACCTGGCCCGTGAGCCATGAGTGGAGCCGTTGGGAACCGCGCGCCGTGGGCGATCGGTTCCCGGATCGGGAGGTTTTGACCGGGTGTTATGGAGTGGCTTGGCCCTCAGCGTCGGCCGGCGATGTCGAGCCATGCGCCGAAGCTTCGCGTCCGCCACCAACAGCCGGGCGCCCGAGCCGTCGGTGTTGACGCTCCACAGAGCCGAGGTGCCCTCGGCATCCTGTGAGACGAGGAGCCGGTCCCCTTCCGGCGAGAAGCCGAGTATCCCGAGCACGCCACGGCCGTCGAGGCGCGCCAATGTGGTGACGCTGCCGGCTGCTCACATCGACGACGTACGAGGTCACTATCGAGCCGCGTCCCTGGCGTCGCGATTCATGACCACGGCGACGCGATCGCCCGCCGCCGACCACACCGGGCTGCCAGTGAGGATGTCGCCCGGTGTGGCGTTGATCAGCACCTGCTGTTGCGTGCCATCAGAAGCGGCGAGGAAGAGCTTGCCGCGCTGTGGTTCCTCGGTGAAGACGATGAACGCCGCGCGAGCCCCGTCTGGCGAGAAGGCGACCTGCCGATTGGAGCGCGGGTCGTCGGTCGGAACGGGCCGCTGGCGTCCCGCCGTCGATCGGGAGTTCCACGACGACATCGGCGGATGCGTCGGCGCGGGTCATCGACAGCAGGAGCGACGTCCCGTCCGGCGACCACATCGGATCGCGGTCACCACAGACGCAGTAGCCGTCCGGCAGGTGGAGCACGGCCTGACGCCGGCCATCGATCCCGTAGACGCCGATCTCTCCATCGGCCGCGAGCCATGTCGCGACTGCGGGTCGCGTCCGGCGACCATCCGATATCCCAGCCGACACCGGCCGGGAGCGAAGCCACGAGGTGGCCGTCCAGATCGGTGATGTTCACCGAGTTGGGACAACCGTCACCCCAGTTCGCGCGATAGGCGATATGGACGCCGTCAGGTGCCACGAGCCCACTTCGCCCGACCATGTCACGGCATGCCGCGGTGGGGTTGAGGTCGACGATCCGGACCGGATCGGCGCCATCCCAGTCGGCGAGGTAGATGTCGCCGTCGAGTACATACGCGAGTCGGAGCTCCACCGATGGTGGCGATGGGAACAGCCGTGCTCCGACCAGCAGTGCGCCGCCGACGAGGGCCGCGAGCAGGCCCACGGCCAGCAGGAGCGCCCATGCGCGACGATCGACCGCGAAGCCGAGCCGCCCTGCCGACCGCCAGCCGGCACGCCTCGGATCGCCGAGCGCGACAGCCCGCGCGACCGCGGCCGAGTCCACCGGGCCGCACACCGGTCGTGGCGAACGTTCGAACGCGGTCCTCGAATCGCTCCTCGAACCGGGTCATGTCATCCATCGCCGAGCTCCGATCGAAGTCGGCCGAGCAATCGGGCCAGCCGAGCACGGGTCCCGGACGGGCTCATGCCGAGAGCGCGCGCGAGCTCCGTCGAATCGAAGCCCGCGACGTAGCGCAGTGCGACAAGCGCACGGTCGTCCGGGCTTAGATTTGCGAGGGCATTGCGGAGGTCGATGTCGCCGGCACGCGAGCCTGGGTCCGCCGTGGGGGTCGCCGACCGATCGCCGGCGACGGAGATCTCGAGCACGCGACCGCGACGCCGGCGACGCGACAGTTGTCGGGCCTGGTTCACAGCGATCGAGATGAGCCACGGTCGAAGGCGCTCTGGATCGCGGATCGTGTCCAGCTTCCGCCAGGCGATCGGCCACGCCGCCTGGACCGCCTCTTCGGTGAGGTCAGCGTCGCCGCCCGTGACGACGAAGCAGACGCTGCTCATGTCGGCGTGGTACGCGTCCACGATCCGGGCGAAGGCGACCTCGTCGCCGGCCACGGCGAGGCGCATCAGCCCCGCCGAGGTTTCAGTCGCGCTGCTGGTCATGGTCACCATCGCCCGATAGATGCACGAGACCGCCGAAGTGATTCAGGCGGCCATATCAAACCGATGCTGCGCGCTGCGGACCGCCCTGTCGACTGGATTCTCAGATCGCGCGCGGTGCGCTCGCCGACGTCCATCCGAGGCGCGGTTACGAGCCGAAATGAAGGTTTGGCGTTGCTGGATCGTCATGTCATCGTGAACCGATCGTCCGAGGGCATCGAGATGGCAGAGGGCCGGCCCGCCGTGGTCGAGCAACCGAGCGAGCGCGCCCAGGCGTTCCTGCGGCTCGCAGACGATCACCTCGACAGCGGGTACCGCCTGGCGCGCGCCATCCTCCGCGATCCGACCGAGGCGCAGGACGCGACGCACGACGCGTTCGAGCAGGCGTGGAGGAAGTGGCCGTCGCTCCGGGACCCCACGCGCTTCCAACAGTGGTTCGACCGGATCCTCGTGAACACGTGTCGCGATCGGCTGCGATCCGGGACGCAGGCAGCCGACGGACATCTCCGTCGAGGTCGCCGCCGGCACCGGTGATCCGTTCACGCAGGCGCACGATCGTGACCTCCTGACCGTCGCGCTCGCGGGACTCTCGCCCGAGCAGCGGGTCGTCGTCGCGCTCCGCTACTACCGGGACCTCCCGATCGACGAGATCGCGAGCCGGCTCGACATCCCGGCCGGAACGGTCCAGTCGCGCCTCCACTACGCGCTGAAACGTCTTCACGCCGCCATCGACGTAGCTGACGGCCAGGGAGCGAACCGATGACCGACGAAGAGCTCGAACGCCGTCTGCGCGCCTGGTACCAGAGCGAGATCCCGGATGACGAAGCAGCGCCGACGACCCTTCGATCGGCACTCGGCGCGATCCCGATCGTCATCCCGTCGCCCTCGCGTCGCGACTGCGAGCCGGCGCAGGATCGGGATGCTCGCGGTCGCCGCGGTGGTCACGACGGCACTCGCGGGCGGCGTGCTCCTGGGATCTGGTGCATTCCGCCGATCGCCGAATCCGCCGCCGAGCGACCCGGCCGTCGTGCTCGCTCCCTCGCCGGTCGCCAGCGTCGACGCTCGCTCCCACACCGGTCGCCAGCATCGCGGTCGCGAGCCCTCGTCAGAGTGTGCCCGTAGCAACGCCGTCCGCCACGCCGTCATCGAGTCTCGAGCCCTGCGTGACCGACAGCGAGCAGGTGCGCACCGGCAAGGCGCTCGAACCCGTCGACGGCGACGGCCTCAACGGCCTTGGCCAGACCCGCGGGGTCTATCTGGCTGGCCGGACGCCCAGGATCTGGGTCGTCAACCCGGGCGCAAATTCGGCATCGGTGATCGCGGAACTGGATCCCGTGCCGAACATTCTCGAGATCCTGGATATCTCGCCCGATGGATCGGACGCCCTGATTCGAGTCGGAAACATCAGCCCGTCTGGTTTCACCCCGGAATGTGCTGATCTCTACGTCATCCGGACGGACGGCTCAGGCGCAACGCGGCTGACTCGGTTCGGCACCGGACGATTTGTCACCGGGGGCGCATTCTCCCCGGACGGTCGTCGAGTCGGCGTACTCGTGGTGGGACCCTGGAATGATCACCACCCTCGACCTGCAGACCGGCGCGACCGTTGACCAGCCGTGCACCACCGTGTACTCGCGCTGGCCGACCCGTATCGACTGGTCCCCGACCGGCGAAGCGATCGCCGTCGGTTGCGGCCGGACGCTGACGATCTTCGATGCCAGCGGCGCGAGCGCTCCCGCGACGTTTCTGATGGCCGAGGAACCGTTGGCATACAGGTGGACCGACGGACCCGGACTCGTCGTCGCGAGCGGGGGCGGCAACGTCTATCACGTCGATGCATCCGGGACCTCGACCGTCGTCGGGCGCTTCGAGGACCCCTCGATCGAGATCGTCAGCGGGACCGGCGTGTTATCTCCAGACGGGCGCTGGTTGGCGTATCACGGCGGGGAACGGGGAGACGTGCCCGGCAACGACTTCACCGAGGTGGGCTACCTGGTACCGACGTCCGGCGGGCGACCGACGCGCATCCCTGGCGAGCTCGTGGATACGACGACCTGGTCAGACGACAGTCGGTGCGCTCGTCTACATCACCGGCGACGAGCGCGGCCTGGAGCTTATCCGGCTCGAGGCCGAGACGCTCGAACAGTCGACGATAGGCAGGATCGTCAACCGTCAAGCGTTCCCGCTGCCGTACCGCCAGGGCATCTGGCGGGTCCCGTGACGGGCCGGAATCTGGTTCCGGGCCGGCGCTTCGCCGTTCGCGCGGCACGGCAAATGAAGGTGCTCTCGCCCGTGAATAACGAGACCTCATGATGTCCGACCGGACCCTTTAGTCGCAGTCTGTAGTCACAGCCGACGAGGCACACAGCAGTCACGAAGGGGCAGGGTCCGAGATGATGTATTCGATGGAAGTCGCGGCACAGACGCAGCGTGAGAGCCGGTCCGCCGAGGCCGAGCACGACCGGATCGTCCGTGCGGCGCGCGTCGAGCAGGAACCGCCCCGGCCGTGGCGCGGTCGCCTGTCGTTCCGGGTCGTCCGCCGACTGACCCATGCTGGCGGGGCCGCCTGACCGATCCCGACGGGCCGTCAGCGGCCCGTCGTCCAAGGGCGAGCGCCTGTCGATCCGCGCCTGAAGGGGCTGGATGACTGGCCTGATAATCGAGGACATGGCGTCGCGCGTCTCCAGCCCGGTCCTCATCGGTCGTCAGAACGACTTGGCACGGCTGCGGGCTGCCCTCGGCCGCGCCGAGGAGGGACACAGCAGCGCGACCCTTGTCGCCGGCGAGGCGGGCGTCGGCAAGACCCGCCTGATCGGCTCGTTCGTCGATATCGCTGCTGAGCGCGGCGTGGTCATCCTGATGGGCGGCTGCATCCAGCTGGGCGATGGCGCGTTGCCCTACGCGCCGGTCATCGAGGCCCTCCGCGGATTCGTCCGGCGAGCAAGCGCCGACGAGCTCGAGGTGACGTTCGGGCACGCGCGGCCCGAGCTTGCCCGACTGGTGCCCGACCTCGGCCCCGTTCCGGAGGACGCAGGATCGGGTCTGGGCATCGATTCCGCGCAGGGCCGTCTCTTCGAGCTGCTCCTCGGCGTCCTCGAGCGTATGGCCGCAAATGGCCCCGTCGCGTTCATCGTCGAGGATCTCCACTGGTCGGACCAGTCGACCCGCGACCTCCTCGGCTTCCTCGTCCGGAACCTTCGGGACGTGTCTGTGATGCTTCTGTTCACATACCGCTCGGACGAGCTCCACAGGCGTCATCCGCTCCTCCCGTTCCTGGCTGAGCTCGAGCGGACCGGCCGGGTGGAGCGGATCGAGCTCGCTCCCTTCGGCCGACGCGAAGCAGCCGACCAGCTCGAGGCCATCGCCGGCCACGACCTCGACCCCGGCCTGCTTGAATCGATCCACGTGCGGTCGGGCGGGAACGCGTTCTTCGCAGAGGAACTGCTGGCCGCCGCAGGCGACGACGGCCGGACCGAGTTGCCCTCGACCCTCCGTGACGTGTTGCTCGGCCGTGTCGCGACCCTCGCCGAGCCGACCCAGGAGTTCCTTCGAGTGGCGTCCGCGGCAGGGCCGCGAGTCGAGCCAGCGCTGATCGCGGCGGCCGTCACGATGGATGAACGGGCGCTCTACGACGCCCTCCGCGAGAGCGTCGGCCGCCAGGTCCTCGCGCCCGATCCGACGGCCGGCGTGGAGCGGTACGCGTTCCGCCACGCCCTGCTCCAGGAGGCGATCTACGACGACCTCCTGCCGGGCGAGCGGACCCGGCTCCATTCGGCCTTCGCCCGGACGCTCGAGGCCGCCGCGACGCCCGAGCACAGCCATGCCGCTGAGCTCGCCTACCACTGGTACGCCGCCCACGATCTTCCCCGGGCGCTCGAGGCCGCCGTCCGAGCCGGCGTGGCCGCCGAGGCCGGCTTCGCCTTTCCCGAAGCCGTCGCCCAGTACGAGCGTGCGGTCGACCTGTGGGACCAGGTCCCCGACGCCGAGGCGCGGACCGGCCGCGACCGGATCGACCTGCTGGCGACCTTGGCGGGCGTCGCCCGGTTCCACGACCCGAGCCGGGCCGTCGTCCACGTGCGCGAAGCCATACGCTTGTCGAACCAGGCCGGCGATACCGTCCGGTCCGGCCTTCTCCATGAACGAATGGGTCGATACGCACTGGATCGCCGGTCAGGGCGAGGCAGCCCAGGATGCGTATCAGACTGCGATGGAACTGATCCCCGCCGAGCCAGCGTCGATCGCACGCGCCCGGGCCGTCGCCGGACTCGCCCAGATCCTCTCGCTCAGCGGACGATTCGAGGAGGCACGCACGCTGGCCGGACGCAGCGCTCGAGCTCGCGAGGAGCCTGGGCGCCCGTGACATCGAGGGCCACGCGCTGAACACCCGAGGTCTCGACCGGGCAGCCGCCGGCGAGGTCGACGAGGCACTCGCCGACATGGCGGCGGCCGTCGCGATCGCCGAGGAGGTCGGCATCGTCGACGACATCGGCCGCGGCTACGCCAACTGGGGATGGATCCTCGACATCGCGGGGCGGCTCGAGGAGGCGCTCGAAGTCGCCGAGATCGGCATCGCAATGACCGAGCGGACCGGGTCTGATGCGGTTCTTCGGAACGCACCAGCTGTGCTCGGCAGCCGATTACCTCTTCCGGCTCGGACGTTGGGACGAGAGCGAGCGCGAGGTCCGAAGAGCCGAGGACGTAGGGACGTTCGGGATCAACAAGATCCTCGAGCAGGAGATATTCGCTCGCCTGGCGATGGGCCGAGGACGTTTTGAGAGGCGGCCGAGCACCTCCGTCCGCTCGCTCCACTCGCCGAGCGCGCTGTCGATATCCAGTTCGTTGCACCCGTGCAGTCGACGCTCGCTCAGCTTGCCCTCTGGCAGGGTCGCCCTGGCGAGGCGGCGGCGCGACTGACCGAGGCGATCGGGCAAGATCGGCTTCTCGTCCGACATCAAGGTTCTCGAGCTGTATGCCGTCGCGGTGCGCGCGTACGCTGACGCCGGCCGAGCTCGCTCGCGCTCTCAGGTCCGCGTGACGAGGAGGGAGCCGCCGTCGCCGCCGGGGACTCGATCCGTCGCGGCGGTCCAGGCGCGCGACGCGGAGATCATGGCCGTCCGGCCCGTTTTCGGGCCTCAGTCCGAGGCCTGGGTCCTGCTCGTCGGAGGCGGAGGCGCGTCGTCTGCACCGGAGGCCGGACGCTGCCGCGTGGGAGGCATGTGTCGCAGCTTGGGAGCGGCTCGGGCGCCCGTACGTCGGCGCGTACGCGCATTGGCGCGAGGCCGAGGCGCGACTGGCGACCAGGGGTGCCCGCGACCAGGCGATCGCGGCTCTCCGGGCATCGCTCGCTACGGCAACGCGGCTCGGTGCCGCGCCGCTGGCGCGCGAAGTCACCGCGCTCGCGGCTGCGTGCGAGGATCCCGCTCGAAGCTGCCGGACAGTACCGAGCGCCGCCCCAGTCAGCCAACGACGATCACGCGATCACGGCACTCGGACTCACGGCGCGAGAACGGGAGGTGCTCGGATTGGTCGCCCTCGGTCGCACCAACCGCCAGATCGCCGAGGAGCTATTCATCAGCGAGAACACAGCGGGTGTCCACGTATCGAACATCATCGGCAAGCTCGGGGTGACCAGCCGCGGAGAAGCGGCGGCGCTTGCCCATCGACTCGATGTGGCGAATACGATCGCCGTGGCCGACTGAGGCTGGCGAGTCTCCTAGCCGAGCGCGCTCCGGCGGCCGCTGGTGAGAGCCGCCGGCCAGGCCGTGTCACGAGCAGACACCATGATCCGGTGCTCGAGGTACCGGATCTCGCGTTCGGCGACCCACGGGGGCTGTCCGGATCGGAAGCCTCACGGAGCTCCAACGCCGCGATCAGCTCCTCGATCAGCGTGACCGTCTCGTCCACCGCGTCGCTCTCGGTGACCATCGGCTCGATCATGCGTCCGACTCCGGATACTTCGTCAGGACGGCGAAGATGCTTTCCGAAGACAGCGCCGTCCGGCGCGTGACGAGGCGGGTGATCGCGGCGGGGTCGCCGCGGGTTCGAGCCAGCCGGACCCGGTCGAGACCCGGCCAGATCGCGAGCGCGCGAGCGGAGTAGTGGGGGATGGACCGCCGCGCAGCGCTAGGAGTGGCGGGCTCGGGCTGGGGTCGCGGGTGCATCGAACGATGGTCCTTCGTCCTCACGGCATGGGCTGGGGCCCTGCAGGCCGTGCCTCGGCCTTGCATCTACGTTGCAGGAACATGGACGTTACGGGGCTCGGACCGGGTCTCGCGTTACTACTGCTGGGCGGAGACATTACAAACCCGTTGCAGAGAGTCAACGACATTACAAAACTGCTGGTGGTGACCGCGCGCAACACTCGCGGACGAGGACGTCACCCGGCCCACGGCCGCGCAGCCCACGAGCGCTGGACGAAGTCGATGAGCACGTTTTCGGCCGCAAGGACGACATGCGTTCGGCGGATGAGATGGACCGCGACGGTCCACACGATGCCGAGTGCCAGCAGCACGCCGATCGTCGCCGGCTCAACTGGCGACATCTGGTAGAAATCGCGCGCGACCGGGATCTCCAGAAAGACGATGTAGACCGCCGCCATGATCCCCGACAGCAGCCACGGCCAGAGCCGACGTTCCCGGCTCATGCCCGGCTCCGGCTCGGCCGGGTAGATGAGGGGAAGCAGCCCAAGCCCGCAGAACACGGTGATCGTCGTGAGCACCGACTGGGCGTCACTCACCGTTGCGCCGGCCCGTACGGCGATCGCGTACACCGGAAGCGCGAGCGCGGCGACCGCGAAGGACACCGGGATCGAGATGCGGAGCGTCTCCAGGACGAGGCTCCGTGGCGAACGCCGAGGCGGCACCCATAGAGCCAGAACGATCAATGGGATGCCCACGGTCGGCAAACGCCAGCAACGAGTTCTGGCGCGGCGTAAACGGGAACGGCAGGTCGAGGAGCGCGGCGCCGACGACGATCAGGAGCACGTAGAACGTGCGTGCCAGCAGGATGATGAGCGTCGCCTCCATGGCCGCCAGGATCCGCTGGCCCTCGACCACGGCTTTCGGCAGCACCGCGAACGCGTCGCCGAGAAGAACGAGGTCCGCGGCTCCACGGGTCGCGGCGCTGCCACTCTCCATCGCGATGCCGAGATTGGCTCGGCGCAGAGGGAGAAGATCATTGACCCCGTCGCCGATCATCGCCACGTAGCGACCGCGCGCCCGAAGTGCGCCGACGAGCCTCGCCTTGAGGCTTGGCTCGACCCTGCCGAAGACGCTCGCGGCCGCGACTGCCTCCTCGAGCGCGGCGTTGTCCAGATGGATCAGCTCCGCGCCAGAGGCCGCCCCGCCTGCGAGCGACAGCCCGACCTGCCTGGCGATGGCCTCCACCGTCGAGGGATCGTCGCCCGATATGACCTTGAGCTCGACGCCCGCCAGCGCGATCTCGTCGAGCGTTTCGCGGGCGTCCGGACGGAGCTCCTCGATGAACGACAGCAGGGCGACCGGTTCGAGGCGCTCAGGCAGCGTCGGTTGGCCGCTGGCGTCACGAAGCGAGCAGCCATCCGCCGGCACGGGCGACCAACAGGACGCGAACACCTTCGGCAGCGATGGAGCTGGCACGCCCGAGGACCGCACCTTCGCCGCCGGCGAGCCTGGGGCCGAGCGCGGCGGGAGCGCCCATGACGAATACCGATGCGGGTGGCGTCGCGTCGTCTGCCGATGAAAAGCGAGCCGCCGACCAGCGGCGTTCCGAGTTGAACGGGATCTCGTCGTCGAGCGCCGATGCGGCTCCCGGCATGGCAGCCGCGAGGGCGTCGGTCGTCCGGTTCGGGGCGTCGGTGCTTCGGGCGAGGGTGCCCAAGAGGACGTGGATGGATGAGCCATCGGTCGCGGATGCGGCACTCGCAGACTCGGAGGCCCACGTACCCAGCGGCTCGGCGTTCCTGAACGAGATCCGCTGTGTCGTGAGCGTCCCGGTCTTGTCGAGGCACAGCGTGTCGACGCGACTCATCGACTCGACGGCGTTCCTTCGTTGGACAAGGGCGCCGAGACGAGTGACCCGGAGCGAGCCGGCGGCGTAGGTGACGGTGATCATGATCGCGAGGCCCTGCGGCACGAGCGTCACCAGGACCGCCGCAGCGGCGAGCGTCTCCGTCGACCCGACCGAGTTGCCGGGCAGACCGGTCAGCGCGACGATCGCTGCGGTGGCGATGACGAGTCCCGCGATCGCCCAGATCGTCGTCGCGATGCCCCGTTGGAGTGGCGTCTGGTCATCCGCCATCCGGCGAGCCTCGGTCAGCAGCCGGTTCGCCACGGTCGCCTCACCGACCTTCTCGGTCTGATACGCGACCGTGCCGCTGACGACGGCCGTCCCGGAGAAGACCTCCTCGCCTCGTTGCTTGGAGACGGGGTCCGACTCCCCGGTGAGGAGCGATTCGTCCAGCTCGATCCGGGCGTCGCCGACGATCGTGCCGTCGACGACGATCTGGTCCCCGCGACGGGCGATCACGACGTCGCCGAGCACGATCTCGGACGGGTCCACCTCGCGCTCGCGACCATCGCGGACGACGGTCGCCTTCGGCCGGCGGAGCAGGGCGATCCGGTCCAGCTGCTGCTTGGCGCGGGCCTCCTGGAAGACGCCGACCCCGATGTTCACGACGACGGGGCCGGCGGTGATCGCGGCCTCGACCGGCATCCCGGCGATGAACAGCAGCGCCGAGATCACGATCAGCGGCCCGTTGATCCCGAGATAGGCGTTCTGCCAGAGGATCTCTCGATACGTCCGGCCGGTCGTGACCTTGGCGTCGTTGCCCTGACCGGCCGCCCGCCGCGCGGCAGCTTCCTCGTCGGATAGGCCGAGCGCCGGCGCGACAGCGGTCTCGGGACGCCGTTCCGCTTCCATCAGCGCTTCAGTCATGGCCGTTCCCCCGCCCAACGTTCGCCACCCTCCCCGGCTCAGGCTACCTGACCGATCGGTTGCGGATGACGGCCGGACGCGGTCTCGGCGATCCCGCACCACTCCGGCGACCGCGGCGACCCGCGGCTATGCGATCGCTTGCGGTTGTCGCCAGAAATGCCGAGGCCGGTTCCCGAAGGAACCGGCCTCGATGCTGTCCCGGTGAAGGCGTCCGCCGAAACGGACACTTCTGCCGCGCGTCAAGGGCATCTATCACGTCGGCTGCACCGACTACCCTGACCCTACCTACCCATGACCTTGTCGCTGGGGCAGCGTGGCTGACTTAGCAGCACCGGTATCGTACCCCCTCGACGGCCGATTTCCAAGGGTTTTTGACAGACCTATCGATGTAAATTCCTTAACCTTCGTCGTCGTGGATGGTGACGGAGGTCATCGCGACCGGTTTGTCGGGAAAGTCGCGGCCGTCGCGAGGGGCGCCGACGATCTTGTCGACGACGTCCATCCCGCGGGTCACCTGCCCGAACAGCGTGTAGTTCTTCGGTAGCTTCCCGGTCAGATCCTGGTGGCAGATGAAGAACTGGCTGCCGTTGGTGTTGGGGCCGGCGTTGGCCATCGCGAGGGCACCGCGGACGTAATCGCCGGCGACCGGCTCGTCCTCGAACTTGTACCCGGGACCGCCGGTCCCGACTCGCCCACGCTCGAGCGACGACTTCTTCCCGTACTGGCCGTCACCGGCCTGGGCGACGAACCCCGGGATGACGCGGTGGAAGACAACATCGTCGTAGAAGCCCTTCTTGGCGAGGGCGATGAAATTCGCGGCCGCCTTCGGCGCGCTCTGGTCGTAGAGGTCGACTTCGATATTCCCGAGGTCGGTGGCGATCGTGGCACTGGTCATGGGCGTGGCTCCTTTCGGTCGGGGCTTGGGTCGCGGTTTCGGTCGGTCGAGGCGGCGAGCGTCAGGGGTTCGTGACTGTCGCAGTCGTGACCTTGACCGGGTTCGGTGGCGTCTCCTGGCCACCGGACGCTGCGTAGATCGCATCGGCGACATCCATCCCGGATGCCACCGAGCCGATGATCTGGTAGGTGTTGGCCGATCCGAGGACGTCGGCGTCCTTGTCGTCGAGGACGATGAAATATTGCGACCCGACCGAGTTCGGCGCCGCAGTGCGGGCCATCGCCACCGTCCCACGCTTGTACGGCGTTTTCACGGGCTCGTCCTGGATGGTGTATCCCGGCCCGCCGGCTCCGGTTCCCTCCGGATCGCCACCCTGGATGACGAACGGCGTCCCGTCCTGGAGGGTCGCTGTGCGATGGAACGTCGTGCCGTCGTAGTACCCGCAGGCCGCGAGCGTGACGAAGTTGCCGGCAGCGATCGGCGAGAGATCCGCCTGGACCTTGATGGCGATCGTGCCCTTTTCGGTGTTGAGCGACACCGTGCGGGTCTCGCCAGCCGGCAGCGGGTCGGGTTGCTTGGTCGGACAGGTGGCGACCGTGACCGGCGAGCCCGCGGCCGCGGCCACCGATGGCGCGGCAGATGCTACCGCGGCGGCGGAGGGCGTGGCAGACGGCGCCGCCGACCCGACTCCGAAGGCGCCCGTGCCCAGGATCAGCGCCCCGATCGACGAGAACGACGACGGCGACGCCGCCGGCGGCCAACCACGGAACACCCGGCCCCGACCGCGCGGTCGTCCTTCCGCGGACGGGCTGCGTCATGTTGTGCTTGCGCGGCGGCGCCTGGCGGGATCCTCGCCGGCGCTTACTCATTCGACCCGATGGTGTTCATGCGGCGGCCTCCAGTGCAACGGGATAGTCGATCGCTCCTGAGAGCAGGGTCTCCCCGAGGATGACACCGGCAACGCCGGTATCGCGCAGGCGGCGGATGGCATCCAGGTCATGGACCCCTCCGGCTACCAGGATCTCGGCATCGTACGACCGAACGAGCCGTCGGGTGCGCTCGAGGTCCGGCTCGGTGCCGCCGTGGCTCAGGACGAAGCGGGCGACGCCGGCGCTGACGAGCTCGCCGACGAGCACATCGAGCGTCGGCGGAGCCGGCCGGCGCCACGGGAAGGCCGCCAGCCGTTCCGGCCGCGGGTCGAGCCCGACCGCCAGCCAGTCGCCCGCCACTGCGAGGCACGCTCGCAAGTCATCGGGACGGTCCGCGATGGCCGTGGTGAGGACGACCCGCGTCGCCCCTGCCGCGAACGCCAGGCGGATCCCATCCGCAGTGTCGACGCCGCCCGCGACCTGGAGGGGGACCGCGACGCGGGACGCCACCGCTCCGAGCACCTCGAGGTTGGCCGGAACACCCGAGCGCGCCCCCTCGAAGTCGACGAGATGGATGAGCCGAGCTCCCTGGCCCACGAATCGCTCGGCGATCCGCTCGGGTCGGTCGGTGGGCGCCCCGCTTCCGGTCGAGGCTCCGGGCCAGAAGACGACTCGCGAGCGGCCGGCCTCGAGATCGATGGACGGGATGACCTGCACGACCGTTCAGGCGCGCGCAGCGCCGGTCAGGAGCCGCCGGTGGAACGACACCGGCAACGAGCCGTTCCGCATGAGCGCATCGTGGAAGCTCTTGAGGCTGAATCGCTCGCCCAGGCGCCGCTGCTCGTCCGCGCGGAGCGCGAGCAGGAGAGTCCGGCCGAGCAGATACGACAACGGATACGTGGGTCGATACGTGTACCACTGCACCTCGGCGTGGGCGTTCGGCCGCTCGAAGCTCGTGTGCTCGACGAGGAAGTCGGTCGCCTCCTCGATGCTCAGCTCACCGCGGTGCATCCGGACGTCGAGGATGATCCGGCACGCCCGCCAGATCGCGTCGGTGTGCATCGCGAGGCGGAAGGCCGGACCGTCGTCGAAGCCGTGCTCGCGCATCATCAGCTCCGAGTACATCCCCCAGCCTTCTGTGAACTCGGGTGCGTCGGTCAGCAGGCGGGTCAGCGAGGGGTTGCGACGTGCCGTGTCGAGCTGGAGATGGTGGCCGGGATACGCCTCGTGGATGCTGGTGTTGCTGATCGAGGCGAAATTGTGCTCGCGCATGGCTCCCGGATCGCCACCGACCGACGGCGTCACGATGTAGATGCCCTTGGGATCGCGGTCGAACGCCGCCGGCTCGAAGTAGGCCGCGAACGGGATGACGTTGCGAAGGTATTCGGGGGTGGCGATGACGTCGATCCGCTCGCCTTCGGGGATCGTCACGAGGTCGTGCTCGATCAGGTGGGCGCGCGAGCGGAGCATCGCGTCGCGGTACGCGTCGAGGGCGGCGTCGAAGTTCGGCGGCTGGTCCGACTTGACCCGGTCGATCGCGGTCGCCAGGTCCGCATCCGCGATCGACCTCGCGGGCCGCTTCGACGCGTGCGGCTTCTTCGGTCCGAAGCTGCTCCCAGCCGAGCTCGAGGATCGCGTCGCCGTCGAGGCCATCGAATGCCCGCAGGCCGACCATCTCGTCGTGGAGCTCGCGGCCGATCGCCCACTCGTCGGTCCCGTTCGCGAGCGTTCCCTCGAGCCACTCGGCGTACAGGTCGACAGCGACCTTGGCCAATTCACTGGCACGTTCGAGGCGTCGCTGTTCGGCGTTCGGGAGGGCGCCTTTTCCGGCCGCGACCAGCTCGTCGAAGAAGACCGGCAGCTCGGCGGCCGTCTCGATCTCGACCCGCTGCCAGGCCCTGACCTGCGGCGACGGTCGCTCGGGTCTTGGCCTCCTCGAGGTACGTGGCGATGGCCTCGAGGCGGCCGGCGATAGCGTCGAGACGCTCGGCCAGCGGGGCGTGGTCGCGGGCGAACAGGAGGAAAAGGCCGTCGCCGACGGTGTCGAGCGCGAACGATCGCCGCTCCCAGATCCGGAGGCGCTCGGCATCGAAGATCGCGCGCGTGACGTTGTGGCGCTCGATATCGCGCTCGAATGCCGCCTCGCGGGAGAGGCCTGCATCGTCGAGTCCGTCGATCTCGGTCAGGTACGCCTTATCGGCTTCCAGTCTCGCGAGGACCGCCTCGCGACTCCCGTCCCCCAGGAGATCGTCGTCGGTATGGAGGCCGAGGCCGGTCGCGAGCACTGGTCGTTCGCGGACCAGGCTCCGGAAGCGGTCTTCCACGAGGTCGTAGAACTGGTCGTCGAGGGGCCCGGGGTCAGGCGCGGGCGCCGGACGCGGGAGTTCAGTCGGGAAGGCTTTTTCGATCACGTGGCGAACGTCCTTTGGGTGGCGGGCGTGGGCCGGTTGCTGGTAAACCTGTCGCCGCGGCGAGGGGTCGGATGCGGGCGGATCACGCGGTGGCGGCGGTTGCCTCGACCGTGTCGCGGGTCGTTGCCGGCTCTTCGTCGCGCGGTCCCGTCTCGGCGAGGGCCGCCCGCGTCGCCGCGATCGTGGCTTCGATGTCCGAGGCGGTGATCCCGTAGTGGGTGACCGCGCGCACCTGCCGGTGCGGGTATTCGACCATGACGACGCCGCGTGCTCGCAGGGCATCCAGGAAGGCCCGACGGTCGCGCTGGACGCGGAACAGGACGAAGTTCGTCCGGACCCTTGTGGGGTCGAGCGGGCCGGGGTTCGATTCGTCGGTCGGCTGAGCCGTCCCGCCGGCGGCGACGATCCCGTCCATGTCCGCGAGCGCCTCAGCGAGGCGGCGAGCGTTGGCGTGGTCTTCGGCGAGGCGCTCGATCATCCCGTCGGCGCCGTCGGAGAGGGCCACGAGCCCGGCCGCGGCGAGGATGCCGGCCTGTCGCATGCCGCCACCGACCATCTTTCGCGCCCGACGCGCTCGCCAGATGACGTCCCGACGACCGACCACGACCGAGCCGACGGGGCAGGCCAGCCCCTTCGACAAGCAGAAGGTGACGGTGTCAGCCGGGTCCGACAGATCGGTCGGGCGGACGTTCAGCGCGACGACCGCGTTCCAGAAGCGGGCGCCGTCGATGTGGAGCGGGACGTCGTGGGCCCGCGCGATCTCGGCGACCTGACGTGTGTAGGCCGGCGTCAGCGGCTGGTTCATCGAATGGGCGTGCGCGTTCTCGATGGTGATCAGGCCGGTGATCGGCTCGTGGGGATCGTTCGGGTCGCGGAAGGAGGCTTCGATCTCCGCCGGGTCGATGGTGCCGTCGGGCCGGTCGTCGAGAGCGCGGATGCTCGCCCCGACGATGACGGCGTGACCAGCGGCTTCATCGATGACGAGGTGGTGTTCCCGCCCGGCGATCGTCTCCTGGCCACGAGACAGGTGGGCCATCTGGGAGACGAGGTTGCCCTGTGTGCCCGAGCTCACGAAGAGGCCGGCTTCCTTGCCGAGCAGCTCGGCGGCTCGTTCCTCGAGGGCGTTGACCGTGGGGTCGTCGCCGAAGACGTCGTCGCCCAGCTCCGCCTCGTGCATGGCCCGGCGCATGGCCGGGGAAGGGAGCGTGACGGTGTCGCTGCGAAGGTCGATCAGGGGCATGGCGCGAGTATAGGGTCGGCTCGGGGAGTAGCCCGGCGGATGGGGCCCGGGCGCGGCCGTCCGCCCCGCAGATCTTGCCATCGGTCCACGTGGTGAACCTTCGGCGCTGATTTGAGGGTCGCTCGCCCCGGATTCGCCCGGAATAGCACCCGTGACCGACCGCCGCCGAGCGTGGATCAGAGGTCCGGCAACGTGCCCCGGAGTCGGGCGACGCTGCGCCACTGGCCCGATGCGCACCAGGTGGACCGATGACAATTCGACCGGACCGTCGTTTCCGTCGCTCGTGCCACGGAGCGGATGTGCGTAGATTGATCTTCGCGGCATCACGGTCGGGCCTCGGCTTCGTCCCCGGTCGGCGACCGTGTCGAGACGAGCGATGAGGTTTGGATGTCGATGCGGGCAAAGGTCGCCATCGAAACGTCGGTCCCGATGACGACGGCCGACGGGCTGACACTCCGCGCCGATGTCTACCGGCCGCGTGGTGCGGCCGCGCGCCCGATCCTTTTGCACCGCACGCCGTACGGTCGTCACCAGGCCAATTACCGTGAGATGGCCGAAGAACTGGCGAGTCGGGGCTACGTCGTCATCGTCCAGGATCTACGCGGCAGGTTCGATTCCGAAGGTGTCTTCCTGCCGATGTGGATGGAGGGCCGACGGGATGGCGAGGATGGGGCGCGCGCCGTCACGTGGGCCCAGTCACTCCCGGGCACCCTCCCCGACGTCGGGATGTACGGGGTCTCGTACGACGCCGCGGTGCAGTGGGAGACCGCCGCCCACCGGCCATCCGGTCTGCGCTCGATCTTCCCGGGTGGCATGGTGGCCGACTCGCGGAGCGTGTGGCCGGGCGTCTTCCGGGTCGGGCGCCAGCTCAAGTGGTACCTGATGCTCGCGGCCGACACGCGACGACGGGCCGGACTCCCGCCACCCCACGACCGGGCGGACTCCGACTTGATGTGGCACCTGGAAGCCGGCAGGTGGATCTGGAACGTCCCGCTCGAGGCTGTTTCCAGCGACCGACTGGGTCCGCTCGCCGCCTATTGGGAGCCATGGCTCGATCGGCACAGCGCCGACTGGTACGGGTTCGGCGACATCGCGCAGCGGATCCCCGATGTCGCCATCGGGCTCGTGACGGGCTGGCACGACCGATGCCTCGATACGGTCGAATTGTTCTCGGCAGCGCAGACTCGACCGAGGAACGCCGCGACCGAGCTCATCGTCGGCCCGTGGAGCCACGGTTACGGACGTCCGCGGATCGTGGGCGACGTCGACTTCGGGCCCGACGCCGAAACGACCTTTGTCGAGCAGGCGGCCGAATGGTTCGGATCGACGCTCGGCCCGGCGAACCCCCGGCGGCGACCGGCGCCCGCGTCGCGCAGGGAGCCAACACAGATCGCGAAACCGCCGACCGACCGCGGTCCCGGGTACGCCTGTTCGTGATGGGTGCCGATGAGTGGCGGACGTACGACCGCTGGCCGGTCCCATCGATGACGAGTGTCCTTTGGCTCGGGCGAGGCAGCCTGACGGCCACAACGCCGTCCGACGCCGATTCGATCGCCTTCGTCTACGACCCGGCCGACCCTGTGCCCTCGACGTACTCGATGGACTACCAGGATGCGCCCATCGATCAGCGGATCCTCGACGGGCGCCGCGACATCGTCCGCTTTACGACCGCGGCGCTGGCCGAGTCGCTCGAGGTGATCGGTGCGTCGACTCTCGTCCTGTACGCCTCGACCGACGCGATCGACACGGACTGGCACGTCAAGCTCATCGACGTCTATCCCGACGGCCGGGCGATCAACGTGGCGACGGGCATGGTCAGGGCACGCTGGCGCGATGGCTTCGACGCGCCACGATTCGTCCGGCCAGGGGACGTGGTCGAGTATCGGATCGTGTTGCGGCCCACCGCCAACCGATTCCTCCCGGGGCACCGGATCCGGCTCGACGTGACGAGCAGCGACTTCCCGAACTTCGACCGCAACCACAACACCGGCGGAGACGACCTCCGCTCGGCGGAGTTCCGCGTCGCGCACCAGCGCATCTGGATCGGCCCGGAGCACCCGTCGCGGCTCGAGCTGCCACACCCCGTCGGGTAGCAGTCCCCAATTCCTGGAGCACTGACGAGTCACGGAGCGGTTGCGTTGTCGATCCATCGCGGAACGACAGCACCACGACAGCCTCGGGCGCCTCTGCTATGCTCCGCCATCGCGCATCTGGACCCGTGGTGTAGCGGCCCAACATGCCAGCCTGTCACGCTGGAGATCGCCGGTTCGAATCCGGTCGGGTCCGCCATCCATGCTTTTACCTACGCCCCGTCCGCCCGCCCGGACGGGGCGTTCCACGTCCCGACCGCGCCGCCGCGAGCGACTGCGGCGCCGATCACGAATCTCGCGAGAGGGCAGACCGGGGACGTGCCGACGTGTCGAGCGACCGCGCATCGCCGTTACGAAACGACGATCGTCCCCTTCATCGTGGGGTGGATCGTGCAGTGGTAGGCGAACGTGCCCGCCGTCGAGAACGTCTGGCTGAAGGTTTGGCCGTTCGGGAGCGTCTTGCTGTCGAACGAGCCGTCGTCCGCGGTCACGGTATGCCCCGTGGTGTCCTGGTTCGTCCACGTTGCCGCCCCGCCGACCGCGACCGTGAGCGAGGCCGGGTTGAACGCGAAGTCCTTGATCTGCACGGCCGGAACCGGAAGCGGCCGACGACGCAGGACCAGCCGGGGAGGCGGCCGCTGACGCAGCGGCAGGAGCGGCAGACGAGCTCGGCGTCGATGCCACCGGAGCACGCGCCGAGGACCAGCGCCAGAACGACGCCTCCGACGAGAAGCGATCTCGATCGACGTGGTTCCATGGCCATGTTCTTCCTCCGGGCTCTGGGTGAACCCCGGGGCTTGTCAGTAGCGAGGACCGCCATTCCCACAAGCCGCCAGGACCACCGGCAGAAGCAGGATAGCGGCGGGCAATAGCCGGCGCACCAGCGTGCCCAAGACGTCGGTACGGATCATCGGTCTCCTTTCGAAGCGATACGTGTGGTCTTCATACGCCGGGCGAGCGGGCGCGGTTCGAGAACCACCATCCGCCGTCGGCCATGCAGGCCCGGCCGCCGCCGTCATCTCGGACGCGTCCGATGCCGGGCGCGATAGCAGCGTGCGTCGGGCCGCAGTCCTTGACACGTCCGGCCTTGCCGCCTCCGTCGGTCCGAATCCCGCCACCTCTGTCAGACTCCCGCCCGTGGATCGACGCCCTCTCGTGGTACTCCTCGGCGTGCTGCTCGTCGCCGTGCTCGCGATCTCGGCTGCGGGGCCGCTCGGCCTCATCAGCTCGACGGCTGGTCCGACGTCCAGCGCCTCGCGATCCGCCGGACCGAACGCTCAAGCGAGCGCCAGGCCAACGGCGCGCCCGAGCGCCGCGGTCCGAGGGGGCAAGACAGCGTCTCCGCGAAGCACCCCGGCGTCCACCCCCGCCAGCCCCGAGCCCACGCCGGCAACGGCGACGCCGGCCGCTCCCGCCGAGCTCGGTGACGTCCCGATCGTCCCGGCCACGAACTTCCGGTCGACCGCTACGTCGACCACCCGCGAGGAACTCGATGCGGTCCTCGCCGGTGAGAGCAACCGCTACCAGGCAGTCGAGCTCGTCACCGACGACGCGGACGCGATCCTTGCTGCACTGGGGGTCAGCCGACCGGCCGACGCGAGCCGTCTTGTCCTCGCCCGCGACGAGGCTGCACTCGCCAAGGACCTGACGAAGAGCGGCAAGCGCCTGGCCTTCCTCCGCGCCGACCAGGTAGGGCCCGAGGTGCGGGCGCTCGCGTGGGGCTCCGACGCCCTGTTCGGCGTCGACCGCGTGAAGGACCTCAAGGACTGGCCGCTTACGGCCCGCCTCCCACAGCCAGCGGCGGCCGACGCCTACGACCCGGCGACCACCTGGACGATGTTCGCCGGTGGCGACATCCTGCTCGATCGCGGCGTCTACGAGACGGTCAAGGTCAAGGGGAAGGGCGTCGACTTCCCATTCGATGGTGGCTTCGCCGACATCACCGCCCGTGTCTGCTGCTCGGGGTTCGGCTGGGACGTGCCGCGGACGAAGCGAACCGGCCAGGCCGGTGCGTTCCGGGCGCTCATCTCGGGCGCGGACATCGCCATCGCCAACTTCGAGAACCCCGCGCCCGACAACCCGTCCTGGCACACCAAGGGGACGGTCTTCTCGGCCGACCCCAAGCTCATCGACGGCCTGGCGAACGCCGGCTTCGACTACGTCTCGCTCGCCAACAACCACATCCGCGACGCGGGCGGGCAGGGGCTGCTCCAGACGATCAAGAACGTCACCAAGCGAGGGATCAAGGTGTCCGGTGCCGGCAAGGACCTCGCCGCCGCCCGACGACCGGCCATGCTCGAGGCAGGCGGCGTCAAGGTCGCTGTCCTCGGCTACGACGCCATCGCCGGCGGATACCACGCCACCGCGACCAAGATCGGCAGCGCCCCACTCCAGGCCAACCTCGTCAAGCAGGACGTAGCTGCTGCCCGCGACTCCGGTGCCGACATCGTGATCGTCTTCCCGCACTGGGGCACCGAGTACGACCCGACGCCGTTCGCCTCGCAGCAGAAGCTGGCCCGGATGATCATCGATTCGGGTGCCGATATGGTCATCGGGAACCACGCCCACTGGGCCGCCGCGATGGAGGTCTACGAGGGCAAGCCGATCTGGTACGCGCTCGGGAACTTCGTGTTCGACCAGACGTGGTCAGAGCCGACGATGGAGGGCATCACCCTCGAGCTGACCTTCCGCGGGACGCAGCTGGCCCAGGTCCACATGCGGCCGCACATCATCCTCGACAAGGCACAGCCGAACTTCCTCGATCCCAACGGCGACGGCAAGGTCGTCATGGGCCAGGTCTACAGCGCCTCGAAGGGGCTGCTGCCCTGGTAGATCGCCGCTGAGCGCGGAACCGTCGGGTCGCCGGTCCGGCCGCAGCGAGCGGCGCGTCGCCTAGAGGATCCCGGCGAAGAGATCCGTCTCCGGGAGAGCCGACTCGACGCGGGATTCGCGCAGGATGTAGGACTCCTTCGACCAGCCTTCCTGCCAGCCCTCGAGGCCGAGGGCCATGAAGCCGCTGTCCGGGCTGAGCTGCGTCACGTGCTCGTGCAGTGCGTCCCATTTGGCCTGCAGCGGCGCGCCGCTGATGTCGATCCAGGTGGTGATCCGCTCGTCCGGGACGAGCATCTTCGCGGCCCGGGCCTCCCACTCGGCGACCTGCTCGGGGGTCGCATCCTCGGGCGGCGTCCAGAAGCTCTTCTGGCCCGCCCGCTCGAGGGCGGCATTCATCTTCTCCCGGACCGATGCCGGGATCGCCTGTTCGTAGAGCTTCGATGGCGCCCATGGCGCGAGCCCGGTCCCATCGAGCTGCTCGGGATACCAGGCGGGGTCGCCGGCCCGCTCGAACGCGCGGACCGCGACGTCATGCGTGCGGATGTGGTCCGGGTGTCCGTAGCCACCGAAATCGTTGTACGTGGTCATCACATCGGGCTGGTACTGGCGGACCAGCCACGTCAGCCGTCCGGCCGCCTCATCGAGATTCGCGGTCCAGAAGCTTCGCGGGTCGCGATTTCCGTCGGTGCCCATCATCCCGGAGTCGCGATAGCCGAGGTTCTCCCACTCGGTGACGCCGAGGTGACCCATCGCTCGCTCCAGCTCGACTGCGCGGAGCTCGCCGAGCCGGCGATGGTTGTCGGGCGTGTCCATGTCAGCCACGACGATCTCGCCGAGCTCGCCGCGCGTGCATGTGGCGAGGATCACCCGGTGGCCGGCCTGGACCGCCTTGGCCATCGTGCCGCCCGTCCCGATCGTCTCGTCATCGGGATGCGCGTGGACGGTCATGAGGGTCGGGCGGTGGGGGGTTGGGGTGTCATTGGTCATGGCGGCGATGCTATCGCACGCGAGGCGTCGAGCGGGCACGGCCGGCCGTAGCCTCCAGCCGGTGCGCTCGAGGCCGACGCCACGGCGTCCTCGGCGCGATGGTCCCAACCGCGGCGTTGGCCGGCGAGCCCGACCCCGCGCCGGTAGTCTGGCCTGCATGGCGGAGGACATCGGCGCCCGGATCCAGGCTCTGCTCGACGAGATGATCGCGACCGGTCCCGAGGTGGGCCTTCAGGTCGCGGCCTACCACCACGGCGAGCTCGTCGCGGACGCGTGGGCGGGCGTCGCCGACGTCGCGACCGGGCGCCCGGTCGACGGCGACACTGTGTTCGTCACCTTCTCGGTATCGAAGGGAGTCACGGCCACCGTCGCGCACCTGCTTGCCGACCGCCGCCAACTCGATTACGACGCCCCGATCGCCGACGTCTGGCCCGCCTTCGCGGCTCACGGCAAGGAGCGAATCACGACCCGCCAGGTCCTTGCCCACACCGCCGGCCTGGCCCACCTGCCGATCGACCTGCGCCCCGAGGAAGTGATCGACTGGGAGCGGATGTGCGCGATCCTCGAGGACTCGACGCCCGCCTGGGAGCCGGGCACGAAGACCGGCTACCACGCAATGACGTTCGGCTGGCTCGTCGGTGAGGTGGTTCGTCGGATCGATGGGCGGCCGATCGAGCGGATCCTTGCCGACGACGTCTGCGCCCCGCTGGGCATCAATTCGCTCTGGTTCGGGATGCCGAAATCGGCCGCCGGCCGCCTTGCTCGCCTCGAGTTCGAGCCCCGTCCGCCGGGCGACGCGCCGGCAGCCGATGACTACGCGGTCCTCGCCATCCCGCCAACCGTCGCGTTGAGCGATCTTGCGAACCACCCGGCCTTGCCTCGGGCTGTCGTTCCGGCGATCAATGCGGTCGCGAACGCCCGGTCGCTGGCGCGGATGTACGCGTCACTCGTGGGCGACGGCGTCGACGGGCGGCGGCTCCTTTCATCCGAGCGCGTCGCGATCGCCACCACGCTGCAAACGGACGCCGAGGATGTCGTCGCCAAGGCCGCCTGGCCGAAGGGGATGGGTTACTTCCTCGGCTACGAGCCCGCGGTCCAGACATCCCTCTGCCCTTCCTCGTTCGGGCACACCGGGGCGGGCGGCTTCACGGCGTACGCAGATCCCGGACACGACCTGTCGTTCGCGGTCTGCAAGACCTACATGCTCAGCAAGATCGACCGGGTCCATGACCCCGCGCGGCGGTTCGAGCGGGAGCTGCACGCGCTGCTGGTGGAATGAGAGACGACACGCCAGGCGGCGAGGCGCCCCACGGGCCGGACGCCGCCGAACGCCCGACGGCACCCGGCCCACTCGAGGGCTTGCGCGTGGTCGACTGTTCCACCGTGCTCGCGGGACCGTACTGCACGATGCTGCTCGCCGACCTTGGCGCTGACGTCGTCAAGGTCGAACCGCCGGAGGGCGACGCGACCCGGGGCTGGGGCCCGCCGTGGGTCGGTTCGGACGCGGACGGAACGAGGACGGCGGCCTACTTCCTCGCGGTCAACCGGAACAAGAGGGGTCTCCGGCTCGATCTGCAGACCGAGGACGGAAAGGCCATCCTTCGCCGCCTCCTCGCTGATGCCGACGTCCTGGTCGAGAACTCCCGAGTCGGTGGCTTCGCCCGGCTGGGCTTCGATGACGCGACGCTGTCGGCGCTCAATCCGGACCTCGTTCATCTGGCGATCACCGGCTACGGGTTGAGTGGGCCTGCCGCCGACCGGCCTGGGTACGACTTCGTGATCCAGGCGGCGAGCGGATTGATGTCGATCACCGGCGCTCCCGATGCCGAAGGTGGAGGACCCACCAAGGTCGGCGTGGCCATCGCCGACGTCGTGACCGGGATGCTGGGCGCCGTCGGTGTCCTGGCCGCGGTGATCGGGCGGGGTGGTGCCGTCGGACGTCGCGCGCGGGCGGGGCGGGTGGGGCGGCCGGCGCGGGCGGGGCGACTGGGCCGGCCGCCGCCGAAGCCGCCGCCGCGACCGCCGCGACCGCCGCGACCGCCGCCGAAGCCCCCGGCGCGGGCGGCCAACGCGTCGACATCTCGCTCCTCGGCGCCACGCTCGCCACCCTCGTCAACCAGGCACAGAACGCGTTCGCGACCGGCGTTGCGCCGGGTCGGCTCGGCAACGCCCACCCGAACATCGTTCCGTACGAGACGTTCGAGACAGCCGATGGCTCGATCGCGGTGGCGGTCGGATCCGAGCGGCAGTGGCCCCGACTCTGCGCGGCGCTCGGCCTGCCCGAGCTCGCCTCGGACCCTCGCTTCGCGACGAACGGCGCGCGCGTCGAGCATCGGGGCGCCCTCCGCCCGCTTCTCGCGCAGCGGTTCCGGCAGCAGTCGAGCGCGACCTGGCTGGACGTCCTCGCGGCAGCCGAGATCCCGTGCGGCCCCATCAACGACATCGTCGCGGCGTTCGAGTCCGCCGAGGCGGCCGCGCTCGGGATGACCGTGACGCAGGACCACCCGGCATGGGGGGCGATCCGTCAGGTTGGCGTGCCGTTCGCGCTGTCGGCGACGCCGGCCTCGATCAGGACACCGCCACCCACGCTCGGCGAGCACACCGACGAGGTCCTCTTGAGCCTCGGCTACGACGCCGACGCGATCAGCGACCTTCGAGCGCGCGGCGTGGTCTGACGCGACCCCGTCTCACCAAATCCGCGCTCACAGCTCCTGGTTCCGGAAGGACCACACGCTCGCGAGGAGCGCGACGCCGATGAGGATCAAGGTCGAGACGACCGGCACGATGACATCACCCAGCTCTACGGGCTGACCTGACGCGAGCGCGATCGCAGGCGCTGCGAGCCCAGCCGGCAGGAACCGGTCGACGTTCGGGATGACGGCAAGTGTGGAGAGCGCCAGCAGTGCAACGAAGCCGACACCTGCGGCCGCCGCCGCCGATCCCGTCACCGTGCTGCCGAGGAACGTCAGTGCCGCCCAGACCGCCACGCCGAGCCAGGCGAGGAACGCCAAGGCGACCCAGCCGGGGAGCGGCATCGGCTCGAAGAGGATCGCCGTGTAGATCCAACCGACCGCGACGCCCAGGATCGTCACCACGGCGAGCACGATCCCGATAGAGACCGCCTTCGCCATAAGGAACCCTGTCCGAGACGCCGTCTTCGACAGCACGAACGCCGCCGTCCCCCGATCCTTCTCGGTCGCGACGGCGCCCATCGCGAGGATGATCGCCGCGAACGCGCCGAACTGGGCGAGGTTCTTCCAGAGCTGGGTCACCGCGTCGGCCGGTTCAGGGGTAGGGAGCGTCACATTGCCGAGCTGGTCGCCGCCGGCCGCCTTGAGGATCTCCGGCAGGAACTTCGCGAGCAACGGCGACGTGAGACCGACGAACAGGAACAGCCCGCCGACGATCGGCAGGCGGTACGTCCGCCAGGATTCGAGCAACTCCTTGCGCAGGAGGATGCCGAGCCGGTTCACGCCGAACCACCGTCGTCGGGGTCGCCATTCCCGCCGCCTCGCCCGACCAGCCGCAGGAACACGTCCTCGAGGGTCGGCCGAACCCGCTCGAAGACCGCAAGGCGGATACCGGCCGCAGCGACAAGCGGCAACAACCCGGCCGCTGCGGCGACGTCATCGACCACCGAGACGACGATCCGGTCATCGCCGTGCGGTCCGCCGTCATCGACGCGATCGACCCATGGCGTCGCGCGGAGTGTGGCGACGAGCGCGGCGACCGCGGCCCCCTGACCAGGATCGGGCTCGATCCGATAGAGCGGCAGGGCGTACCGGGCAAGCAGGTCGTCCAACGGTCCTTCGGTGACGAGCCGACCACGATCCAGGATCCCGACCCGGTCGCAGACGCGCTCGACGTCGGCGAGCACATGGGTCGAGAAGATGACCGTCGCACCTGCCCGAAGCTCCGCGATGAGGGTGAGCAGGTCACGCCGCCCCTCCGGGTCCAGCGAGCTGACCGGCTCATCGAGGATCAGCAGCCGCGGCCGGGCGACCATCGCCTGGGCGATCCCAAGCCGCTGGCGCATGCCACCGGAATAGCCACCGATCCGCCGCCGTGCCGCGTCCGCCAGCCCGACTCGGTCGAGGGCCTCGGCAGCCGCTGTCCGCAGATTGGAGCCGGACAGGCCCTGCAGCGCACCGGCGAATTCGACGAGCTCGCGACCGGTCATCCAGCCGTAGTAGCGAGGCTCCTGGTCGAGGACGCCGATGCCGTGTCCGCTCCGCCGAGCCGTCACCACCGATCGGCCGGTCGTCGATCGCAACACTGCCCGCCGTCGGTTGGGCGAGGCCCGTGATCAGCCGAAGCGCGGTCGTCTTCCCGGCACCGTTCGGACCGAGCAGCCCGAACACCGACCCGGCCGGGACGTCGAGGTCGAGCCCGTCGAGCGCCAGTACTCCGCGCGCCCCACCGAATCGCTTGGTCAGGCCCCGGCACGTGACCGTGGCCGGAGCCAGTCGGTCGTCGGCGCTGACCGCAACCGCCGTCATTCGACCTCGCGCCCCACGAGGAAGTAGAGCACCGGCCCGATGATGCCGAAGATCACCACGATGAGCCCCCACATCAGTTTGCTGTCGCCCCTGACACGTCGCTCGGGCTGGAGCAGGTCGCGGAGGGCGAAGATGATGAGCGCGAGCTCGAGGATGACCACCGGCACGGCGAGCAGCAGGATCTGTGTCGTATCCACAGGACGAGTATGGGCGGGCAGAGGTCGCCCGGGCATGTGCACGACGGCCGTTGAGGCATGGTCCGGACAGCCCGAACTGCGAGCCCTTAGAGCGAGAACCGTTGCACAGCTGCATGGACCGGACGGCTGGGCCGCTCCCCGCTGCTAGACTCGGCCGACCCGCCGATAGCGTCCCGAGACCCGTCGCGACCAGCGACACCGGAGCCAGCCCGAGGAGGCCCACGAATGACCGACGACCGCGAGCGCTGGGCCCTGATCCTCGGTGCATCGTCCGGGATGGGCGAGGCGACCGCGATCACGCTCGCGAAAGCCGGCTACAACATCTGTGGGATCCACCTCGACTTCCGGGCGGCCCTGGCCCACGTCGAGGAGGTCAAGTCGGCGATCGAGGCGGCCGGCGTCCGGGCCGTCTACATCAACATGAACGCCGCGGACGACGAGAAGCGCGCTGCCGCCCTCGAAACGCTCCGAGGGGCGTTCGATCAGTCGCGCGGCGAGGGTCGCGAGCCGTACATCCGGGTCGTGATGCATTCGCTCGCGTTCGGGTCGCTCGTCCCGTTCCTCAGCGAGGATCCGAAGGCTGGCGTCGACCGCAAGAAGATGGAGATGACCCAGGACGTCATGGCCAACAGCCTCGTCTACTGGGTCCAGGACCTGTGGCGCGGCGGCTTCCTGGGCCAGGGGTCCAAGATCTACGCGATGACGTCGGAGGGTTCGACACGCGTCGTGCCGTCGTACGGCGTCGTCTCGTCGGCCAAGGCGGCCCTCGAATCGCACGTTCGCCAGCTCGCCATGGAGCTCGCCCGACAGGGGACTGGTGCGACCGCGAACTGCATCAGGGCCGGCGTCACGATCACCCCGGCCCTGCTCAAGATCCCCGAGTCGCAGACGATGATCGATATCACGATGAAGCGAAACCCGACCGGCCGGATGACGACTCCGCAGGACGTGGCGAACGCGATCCTCGCGCTGTCGGGCGAGGGGACCGAATTCATCAACGGCGACATCATCAGCGTCGATGGGGGCGAGTTCATCACGGGCTCATGACAGCCGCGCGAGCGCGGCACCTGAGCCGCGTTGCCGTCTCCGCGTTGATTCGGTGCCTGTGAGCGGTCGCGTCATCGTCGTCAGTTCGGTCAACGTCGACCTCGTCGTCTCGGTGGCCCATCTCCCCGCGCCCGGCGAAACGGTCATCGGCGGCCGTTTTGATCGACATCACGGTGGAAAGGGCGGCAACCAGGCCGTGGCCGCCGCACGGCTCGGCGTGCCGGCGTTCTTCGTCGGGGCCGTGGGTGACGACGCGTTCGGCGACGAGGCGCGTGCGGCGCTCGAGAGGGAAGAGGTCGACTGTACCGGGCTGCGCCGGGTCAAGGGTCAGGCGACCGGCGTGGCGCTGATCACCGTCGACGACGCCGGCGAGAACACCATCGCCGTGGCCGGCGGGGCCAACGCCTTGATGACGTCGGCGAACGTCCGCGACTCGCTGAAGAGGCTGGTGCTGACCTCGGACGATGTCGTGCTGGTCGGTCACGAGATCCGGACCGGCGCTACGCACGAGGCGCTCCGCTTCGCTCGCCTGGCTGGTGCGACAACGATCCTCAACCCCGCGCCTGCCGCTGGTCTCGGGGCGCCGACCCTCGCGCTGGCCGACGTGCTCACACCGAACGAGGGCGAGCTCGCGACGCTGGCCGGTGGGGGTGATGCCCGGGGCGGGGGAGGCGGTTTTGAACAGGATGGCGGCGCTTCCCGGCATCGGCCAACCGGCCCCACCGGAGCGCAGGCCGTGGTCGCCGCAGCAAAAGGACTACTCGGGGCCGACCCCGGACAGCGCGCCATTCTCGTGAGTCTCGGGGCACGCGGCGCGGTCCTTGTCGCCGGACGCCGGTCGACGACCATCGCCGCCCCGACCGTGAACGTCGTCGACACGGTGGGTGCCGGCGACACGCTCAACGGTGCGTTCGCCGCCGGCCTGGCCGAGGGACGGTCGATCGAGGAGGCAGCGCGTCGCGCGGTCGTCGCCGCTTCACTCGCGGTTGCGAGCGCTGGCGCCCGCGAAGGCATGCCGACAGGCGCCGCAGCTCGAGGCCGCGCTGGGCGGGTAGCGTTTCGCCACCGGCGCTGCTCCTCCGGTCCTCCGATGCGCCCGGCCTCCTTCGCGTGCGTCGATCGCCCGCCTGATGAACAGCACCTTCGACCAGACTTCCGCCCACGCGGGGTCCGGCCCGGCGACCGTCACGGCAGCCAGGCCCGACGCAGCCGGCTCGCCGGTCCGCGGGTCGATGAGGTGATGGACCGTTCGCTCCGGCCGACCGTCCAGCGATTGACGCGCGACCGACGACGTCGCGACGGCGGAGTCCGTCACTTCGATGACCGCGAGGTGCTCGACGCGCGCCCGCTGGGTCCTCGATGCCGAGCGGCCATGCTGCCACCGTCGGGGTCAACGCCCGCGCGCGACGAGGTCTCCGCCCGCTTCGAGCAGGAAGTCGCGCGACGCCGCAACCGTTCGACCGCGGTCTGCTGCCCAGCGCAGGGCGAGCCCCTTGCCGATCCCGCCGAGATCGACCGGCGCCGCGCGAGCCGTGTGCGCCGAGCTCGGACGAGCCGTCACGACCCGCGCCGTGGATCCCACACCCGGCCCTGGACGGCGGACTCGTGCGTCGGCCGATGGTGCGCCCCGCGTAGCCGAGCCGATCGAGGTCTGACAGGACGCTCGGATCGAACCGGCCAGCCGGTGATCCGGCGGGCGCGATCCGCGGCGACCAGCGCCCGGCGAAGCATCGAGCGAGAGCGCGTCGCTGACGTCCTGGACCCGGCCAGTCCGGTTCATGCGCCGTCAGCTCGCTGGTCTCGCTGAACCGCGACATCGCCGTCCTCGGCGGCGTCGAAGACTGCGGACGCACGCGCTCCCACGCGCGAGCCGCCGTCCGGATGGCGAGCGCGCTTCGAGCGCAGCGCCGATCGTCAGGCGCAGCGCCGAACCCATCGCCCGCGACGCGAACGTCGCTGGCGCGCTCCGGCGGACAGAGCGCCGGCTGTCGACGACCTGCGACGTTCCGGCGCGCTGCGGATCACTTGCCCGGACGCGCCTGTCGTGGCGCGCACTGACGTGGGCTTCGCGACCGCCGTCGTCACCGTCCTGGTCGACGGTCGGCAAGCGGCACGCCGCTGCCGGCAGCTACGCTCGCGGCGCCCGTTGCCCGCGGCACGCGCGCCCCGCGTACGTCCGTCGAGCGCCGGTCTCCATCGCGGCGATCGCCGTCGACGAGCGTCTCGTATCGGGCCGCCGAATCGGCGTATCGCTGGCGGCCGCCGCGCTCGAGATCGCCCTCGCAGCCGGTCGTGGCTCGTGCTCCGAGCCGGCCGGCCGCCTCCTGCCGCCGGAGCCTCGCCCGTCGATGACAGCTCGGTCTGCCGAGGACTGGAGCGCTGCCACCCCGGCGAGGCTCGCGGCATAGACCGCCGTCGGAGGCTCCGACGAGCGCCAGCGAGGTGGACCGGCCGACGCCGTCTCAGCCATCGCCGTGACTCGCCATGCTGCGTCATCGTCGCCGCCGACGCCCGGACTCGCGATCTCGGGCGGCAGTGACCAGGTCCGTGGTGACGAACGTCCGTGGCAGCATTCGCCTTGATCGATCGCCTGGAGGTCGTGGAGCTTCTTCGTCGCCGTCGGCGAGATCCCGCTCGAGTTGCGCCGCGTGGCCGCTGTCCGTCTGTGATCTGGTCCCTGGCCGCCGCGAGCGCGGTCGCACAGGTCGATCTGCGTTGCCGCGCAGGTCGTCCAGCTGGGCCTGCGGAGCGCGGCCGATCGAGCCTGCTCGTCGGCGAGCTGCGTCTCGATCGATCTCGCGGAAACGGGATTGACGGTGAGCGGCGCCGCCTGCGCCGTCCATTGCGCGGCTGCCTGGATCGCCGCGAATCCGAGCGATGACCGCCGCGACCGCGCCGGTGAGGGTCGAGGGTGCGGCGGATCCTGAGTGCGTCGTGGCGTTCATCGGATGACGACCTCCGTGCGTGACGATCTCGAAGGTGGGCCGGCCCTTTCGGAACGCCCAGTAGCGGTACGTGGCGGCGAGCAGGACCGTCAGGCCGGCGCCGACGTACATCGGCTCGCAGCGCGTTCCGAATCCGTCCCCGACAGGATCCCGTGCAGCCACGCGAGCAGGAAGACCAGCGAGCGCGAGTCGGTGGATCGACAACCACGCGCCGGGCGGCAGGAGCTTCGTGTATCGAGCCGTGATCGGCGGTGACCAGGAACGCGTACAGCGCGAGCGTTCCGAGCGCCACCGCGGGCGTCCGGTAGCCCGACAGTCCCGGGATCGAAGCGCACCGGCGATCCCGACGCCGGCGTACGGATCGAGGACCAGGCTGACGACGTGGACGGCGAGGAACGCGACCACGAAGACCCACAGGTGTTCGTGCCACGGGAAAGATCCGCTTCGAGAGCTTCCATGTCGATTTGTTCGTCGGGTGGCTGAGAACGAGCCCGAGGCAGACCTGGAACGTGAGCAGCAGGAACGTGACGATGCCGGTGGCGCGCGCGGCCAGCCAGATCCGAAGGTCAGCCTGGCGAGCGGAGGTCGCGGGGGCCACCTGGTCGGTGGCGTAGATCACGACGAGGGTCGATCAGCGAGGTGAGGATCAGCGTCCCGCGCGCGGACAGGCGGAAGGGCGGAGCGCCGCGGGCCGAGCATCGGCCGCGAGGCGGTAGCGGCGTGGTGTCGGCCAAGGTCGTCTCCTCCTGCAGATGGCGGACGCCTATCCGCTTGAGCCAGACCAGCATCGAAAAGGTTTCACCGCCGTCGAACGGATCTTGCGGCTGAGGCGCTGATCCGACCGAGCCGTCGAAAACGTCCCAAGTGTCGCCAGACCGACATTGACATCGCGATCGCACGGTGGTACACCTCGACGCCGATCTCAGATGTCCGACGCCCCTTTCTCGAGGCTTCAGGCAGTGTCCCTGAGCCCGGCCCGCTCATCCGGAGCCGCCGCCATCGCGGTCGCAGCTTCGGCACCAACGGCCGGGGGGCACGCATCATCGTTGCCTCCGGGCCGCATCGGGGAAGCTTCCGCGGACCGCCGCGGAGTCCGGGGGAGGTGCGATATGGCGCTCCGTTATTCGACGGGCGCGGTCCGGGACTACATCCCGGGCGGATGCGGGGGGCCGGACCTCCCACTGACCATCCCGGAGGCTGCCGCCTTCCGAGTCTGGTACAGCTTCGCCGGCCACAACCTGTTCAGCCGCTGGGAGAACGGCGACGTCTGGGCGTCGGACTTCCGTGACGCGGGCGGCGGCGATCTCGACGCGAGCGGCGGGAGCGACGTTCCGGACATCTACTTCTACTCAGGCCACGGCGGCTGCCAGAACCCGCCGGCCGCGACCAGCCCCGACTTCATCATCGTCTGCGGCAATTTCGGGACGCCCAACACGGTCACGATCGGCACGCAGAGTCGATGGGGAAACGGCGCGGGCAACCTCAAGTTCGCGTTCATCGATGCCAGCTGCCCGATGGACCTCGTCTCGCTCCAGAACTCCTGGTTCCCGCCGTTCCGCGGCCTGCATGTCGCGACGGGCCACTCCGGGACAAGCACTGCCGACACCCTCGACAGCGTCAACCGCGGCTCGCAGTTCGCCGCCATGACCGCCGGGATCCCCCTGTTCTTCTTCCCGACGATGAGCGTCGGTGATGCGTGGATGGCGACCGGCACGATCGAGATCCAGTCGGGTTGTTGTGCCGTGGTGATCGCGGCGGGCAACGACCGCAATGACGCGATCGACCGGCGTGAGAACGAGCACGTCAAGGACGGTCGATCCGATCCGACTCCGAACTGGTTCGCCTGGAAGTGGGTCTGCCGTTGACGGTGCTCACCGACCGATGAAGCTGTCGGGAACGACCACCGGGGGAGATAACGATGGAAATGCACGTGGAGAGCGCCTGAAGTCAGGGAGCTGCGAGCGCTCGCGGACCGATTGGGGATCGATATCGGCGGGGCGAAGCGCCAGGGCGTCGAAGGCAACACGGCCGGCATCGAATCGCCGGACGTGCTCTTCAGCCGGCGCACTCGACAGCCGGACCTATTTCGTCCAGGATCGCCGCTTCGGCATCGCCAAGGAGGGTGGCACCGGGTTCGACGGTCCGGACGACGAGCTGCTCCGCGTCGCGCGCGACGTCATGGAGCGCCTGGAGATCCCGATCGACGAGATCGCCGAGACGCACGCGTCCTCGCCGAGCGGGCCCAGGAGGGCCGGTTCGACCAGGACACGGGCAAGATCGAGCTCGAACCGGAATACGCCGGAAAGCGCCGGGCGCTGCTGACGCGGGAGGTCGGGTCGCTCCCGGTCTGGTCGTCGAGCGCGTTGGTCGGCCTCAACTGGGATCGGAGCATCGGTTTCCTGCAGCTCCACTGGCCGGAGATCCCGAAGGAGGTCATCGGCCACGCCCGGAAGCTCCACAGCGTCGTGGAGCATCAGTGGACGCCGCCCGAACGGCCCGGGCGCGAAGGTCGAATCCGTCGAGGCCGGGATCATCCATTCGCCGGCGGTCGGCTTCGTCATGGACTTCGCGGCCGCGATCCGGGTCATCTACGCGCCGACCGACGAGTCGTTCGGGAAGAAGCCGATCCTCTATCTCGACGAGAACGGCAACGACGTCCCGATCCCGCGCCAGTTCGAGAAGTTCGAGGAGCCGCCGATCGACAAGCGCCCGGAGCTTCCCGATCGGACCAAGATCGAGCAGGCGCGAGGCCAGTTCCGGTCCCTCTTGCTGGCGAACCCCAACTACTTCGGGACGCTCGGCGACCTCGGGCCGAAGCCCCAGTTGGTCATCAACGGGGACACGTTCTACGAGGAGATCGGCTGCATCGGGTACGAGCCCGAGTTGCGGCGGCTGGAAGCCGTCGTCTACATCCGCCAGGAATCCGGATACGGCGGCGACGTCTGTTCGCAGGGCACGCCCGAGTACGTCCGGTTCTACCTGTCGTTCGATGGCGGGGCGACCTGGGAGGACCAGGGGATGGGCAGCTTCACCGCGTACGACATCCCGGGCAGCAAGCCGCTCGAGTACGACGTCACCGTCCACATCGAGCCGAACGGTGCCTGGTGCTTCTTCGAGAACCTGCCACTAGTCCGGGCGATCCTCGCCTGGAACGATCCGCCTCCCGCGAACACGCCGGGCCACATCCCGGTCTGGGGCGAGGTCCAGCAGGCCCAGATCCAGATCGCGCCACGCAAGTTCTTCCTCGTCGACGACCTGGTCCAGGAGCTCAACGTCGAGCTGTCGCCTGACCTGGCCAAAGTCGTGTCGTCGTCGCAGACCCTCGAGACGGCCAAGCCGAAGGCGCTCACCGTTCCCGAGCTGCACGCCCTCTACAAGGACACCGACGTTCCGGGGCACCGGTTCCTGTTCAAGGAGCTGCACGCGCAGCTGGCGAGCCCGACGCTCGGCCGCGGTCCTCAAGACACCGGTCGCCGGCTTGTTCGGCGATCTCGACATCGACCTCGGTCCGATCATCGGCGACTTCCTCAAGACCGACGGCGACACGTCGTTCGAGGAGTTGCACTGCCTCGGGCTCAACCCGGTCGAGTCGGCCCTGATCGGGACGCTCACCGTGAAGAAGTCGAGCGGCTTCTCAGGCGGGCTGTGCACCGCGGGGAGCAAGGAGTACGTCGCGTTCTGGATCGACTACGGCTCGGGCTTCACCTACGCCGGCACGACGTCGGTCGACGTCCACGACCTCACCGGGATCGGACCGAACGGCATCGAATACGCCGTCTTCCTTCCGGTCGATCTCACCGCCCACCAGCAGCCGTGCCACAAGGGCGCCGTGACGGCACGCGTCCGGGCGATCCTGTCGTGGCAGACGCCGCCGCCGCCGTTCAACCCGAACTACGTCCCGCACTGGGGCAATCGCGAAGAGACCACGATCCACATCAAGCCCGGCTTGTCGGTCGACGCGCAGGTCCCGTTCCTCAGCCGGCTCGGTGACATCCCCGAGCAGTTCATCGCAGCCGATGGCAAGGCGACGGGCTCGACGATCCAGACCGGGTTCGTCGCGTCTGACAGCCCGTTCGGCGGCGTCATCACGGTCGCCGGCCATGTTTCGAACGCCGTTCCCGGTCAGAAGTACCGGATCATGCGCAAGCTGCACGGGGCGCCGGACACCTCGTACCTACCGATCACCGACGAGCCGGCCGGGCTTTCGCTGACGATCAGCACGTGGGACTTCATCAACGGCTGGCAGCAGACGACGAGCGTCGTCCATGCCGATGCGGACGGCTACTACCCGTACGAGGACTTCTCGTCGAACCACAACGTCGAAGGCGACCTCATGCTGCGGTGGTTCTCGACCATGGGCGAGCATGGATTGACGTTCGACCTGCGGATCGACCTCAGCGTCGACGGCAATCCGGCCCATGACGTCCACAGCAACGTCGTCACGGCGCTCGTCGACAACGTCGGCCCAGTGGCGACGCTCGACATCGACCTCGGGACCGGCGTGCAGTGCGCCGACTTCAACACCGGAGCGGTGTTCACCGGGACCTTCGACGCGACCGACGACTACTTCGGCGGCTTCTCGTTCGAGATCCAGCCGAGCTGGACCGGCCCACGGCATCCTGCCCGTGCCGGCGAGCGGGACCTCGACCGCCCTTGGCGGATCGATCGGCGATCCGGGGGTGACAGCGCGGTACCTACACGCTCACGACCGGTGTGCCGCCCGGCCCGCCGCAGCCCATGGACCCGTGCGGGTACGCACTGATCCTCCACGTGTCGGATCGGACCAACGTCAACAGTGGTGGCGGCAGCCACACCAATCAAGCCGCTGTCGGGTTCTGCATCCGGACGGGTTGAGCCACGCGCCTGCGAACGGTGGCGGGATGGTCAGGTCCCTTCTGGCCAACCCTCCACCGCGCGTCGTCGGGCGCGCTCGGCGCATGACCCACCCTGACTTCGGCGAGAAGAGCAGCGCGATCGTGAACAGCAGCGTCTCGACGAGCACTATCGAGGCGCCCGACGCGACGTTCAGATAGAAGCTGATGTACAGGCCGCTCACCGACGCGACGACGGCGACGCCGATCGCGACCTTGACGAGGTCCCAGAACTTCGACACGACGAGCTGGCCGGTGGCCGCCGGCGTCACCAGCATGGCCACGACCATGATGATCCCGACGGCCTGGATGCTGACCACGATCGTCACCCCGATCAGCCCGAGCAGCAGGTACTCGAGGAGGTCGACAGGCAGCCCCGAAGCCGCGGCGCCGGCGGGATCGAACGACGCGTACAGCAGCTCCTTGCGCAGGATCGCGACCACGACCAGGACGGCGGCGCCCAGGAGAGCGATCTGGACGATGTCCGTGAACGTGATCCCGAGCACGTTCCCGAGGAGATAGCCGAACAGGTCCGCCACGTAGCCCTCGATCGTGCTGAACAGCAGGATGCCGAGGGCGAACATCCCGGCGAACAGGACACCGACGGCGGTATCGAACCGGAGCCCGCCGCGACGGGCGACGACGCCGATGGCGAGGGCCGTGCCGACCGCCGCGATCCCGCCGCCGACGTACAGCGGCAAACCCACCAGGTAAGCGATCACGAGTCCCGGGAATGCCGCGTGACTGACCGCGTCACCGATGAAGGCGAGGCCGCGCAGCACGACGAACGCGCCCATCACCGCGCAGACGATGCCGACCAGGACGGCCGCCACCAGGCCGCGCTGCATGAAGCCGTAGGTCATCGGATCGACGATGAACTCGAGCACGTCAGCGCTGCCGGTCGTGATAGTGGCGTTCGCCGGCCGGCGCGTCGTCGTGGTGATGCGCGTCGTCGATCACGGTCCGCTCCCCGGCCGGGAGGACGATCACGTGCCCGCCGTAGGTCTCCTCGAGGAGGCGTGGATCGAGCACCAGGTCGGACGATCCGAACGCGACAAGCCGGCCGTTGATGAACGCGACCTCTCGGTAGTGCATGGCGGCGCTACCCAGGTCGTGGGTCGTCGCGACGACTGTTCGGCCGGCGAGCGACTCTGCCTGGAGGATCCGCATGAGGTCCTCCTGGGTCGTGACGTCGACGCCGGTGACCGGCTCGTCGAGCAGGTACAGGTCCGGCTCGGCCGCGAGGGCCCGGGCCAGGAACACTCGTCGGCGCTGGCCCCCCGAGAGCTGACCGACCTGTCGTCCGCTCAGGCCGGCCATCCCGACGGTCTCGAGCGCTGCCCGCACCGCTTCCCGGTCCTTGGCGCCCGGCGCCCGGCCTATCCCGATCAGCGGCACCCGGCCCATCATCACGACGTCACCGACGGTGACCGGGAACCCCCAGTCGACGAGCTCGGCCTGGGGAACGTAGGCGATCCGCCTGGCCTCGCGGCCGGCCGGGCCGCCGAGGACCTCGACCGTCCCCGCGAACGGCGGGAGGAGGCCGGCGATCGTCTTGAGGAGCGTGCTCTTGCCCGAGCCGTTCGGGCCGATGATCGCGAGCAGCGATCCCTGTGGCACGGTGAGGCTGACGTCGGCCAGGGCGATCCGAGCGCCGTAGCCGACCGACATGTCGACGAGGCGGATCGCCGGCGGCGCAGTCGGCGGTCCCGGGCCGGGCGTCCCGCGGCGTCGGCGACTCGGTCATCGCCTCGGCAGACGGCGCGAGGGTGCCGGTCCCGTCTCGACGCTCATCGAAGGGCCTCCACGACGCGGTCGACGTTCCAGGCCATCGTCGCAAGGTAGGTGTCGTTCGGGGGCGGTCCGACCGTGTCGTTGTAGAGCGTCGTGACGACTCGACTCACACCCGCCTCGTTCGCAAGCGTCCTGTGCCAGCTCGGGGCTGAACTGGGCCTCCGAAAAGACGGCCTTCGTGTGGGACGACTTCACCGTATCGACCAGCGCCGCGAGGTCCTTGGCGCTCGGCTCCTGGCCGACGTTGGGCACGATGACACCCACGAGCTCGAAGCCGTAGTGGCGGGCGAAGTACGGGAACGCGTCGTGGAAGGTCACGAGCTTCCGGTCGCGACGCCGGGATCGCCTCGAGCTTCGTCGCGCTCGCCGCGGTCGAACGCCGCGAGCGCTGTCGCGGTACGTCTCGGCGTTCGCCGCGTAGGTCGGTGCGCCGGCAGGATCGAGCTCGCTCAGCCGAGCGGCGATCGCAGGCACGTACCGCTCCGCGACGAGGCTCGGATCGAGCCAGAAGTGCGGGATTGGGTTCGCCGTCGACCGTGATCGTCGGGATGCCATCGCCGAGGACCAGGCGAGGGACTGCGCCTTCACCCGCTGCATCGATGAGCTTGTCGAGGAAATCATCGAGTCCGACGCCGTTCGAGATGATGAGGTCCGCATCCGGCGAGCTTTCGGGCGTCCTCGGGCCTGGGCTCGTAGTCCTCGGGGCCTGCGCCGGCCGGCACGATCGAGGACACGGTCGACTCGGTCGCCGCCGATGTTCCGGACGATGTCGGCGAAGACGGTCGTGGTGGCGACGAGATGGAGCGACGCTCCAGGCTTTCCGGATGCTGACGCCGTGGACGCCGAGGCGCCCGGGTTGGAGGCGCCGCAGGCCGCAAGCGCCGCCGCCAGGAGCCCGACGACGATCATGGCTGCGATCGAGTAGAAGTGGCCGATGCCGACGCACCGGACGTACCGGGGTGCATCATCGATCCGCGGGTTCGGCGGCCGCATGAGTCTCGCCGGCCGGGCGCGTCTGTGCCGGCGGTACCCTCCCGCTTCTGACAGCCCGGGCACAGCCCGAACATCTCGAGTCGGTGGTCGTCCACGCGATAGCCCGTCCGGCGGGCGACCTCCTCGACGACCGCCCGCAGCCCCGCGTCGGCGATCGGGTCTGTCCGGCCGCAGCCGGCGCACACGACGTGATGGTGATGCGCCCGCTCGCAGCCCACGTACGCGTGCTCGCCCGACGGCAGATCGAGACGTTCGACTGCGCCGAGGTCCTCGAGCACCTCGAGTGTCCGGAAGACCGTCGCCCGGCCGACGCCGAGATTCCGGCGCCGCGCTGCCTCGACCAGCCCGGTCGCCGTGAAGTGGCCGTCCTGCTCGGCGATCAGCGCGGCTACGGACCGGCGCGGGCGCGGTCGACTCGATAGCCCGCGCTGCCGAGAGCCGTGACGATCGGCGTGGGTGTCTCCCATGATCGGCGAGCCTATCACAAGTGAGACACAGTCTCAATAAGCCGACGTGGCGGTCCGCGTCGGCCCGCGCGCTCGGGACGCACGGCTCTCCCGCGGCGCGGTCGGCCGCGACGGCGATGCTCCACTTCCGGGCGAGAGGGCCTTGACCGACGCCTGCCCGTCGAACTCGTCAGCCGACCTGGAACGGAGTCCCACCGTTGAGCACCCGGTCGAGTCGAAGCAAGTCGCCAGTCGCCGCGAGCGTCGAGCCGCTGCCCGCGAGGCCGCGCCTGCCGCTGACCGAAGCCGGTCGGTCGAAGGCGAGACGGTCGCCACTCCTGTGGATCACGCTCGTCATCGGTGGGCTCGGCGTCATCGCTCTCGGCGCAGCCGTGTTCCTCCAGGGCGCGGGCATGGCGCGAACGCCGACAGTGCGGACCTCCTGCGCCCGACGAGCGAGGCCCCGGCGGCGCTCGCCGACGGCCGAACGCTCGGCAAGGCGGACGCTCCGGTGACGCTCGAGGTCTGGAGCGATTTCCAGTGCCCGGTGTGCGGCCAGTTCGCGACGCTCGTCGAGCCGCAGCTCATCTCGACCTACGTGACGCCCGGTACGCTGCGCATCGTCCATCACGACGCGGCGTTCCAGGGCGCGAAGGTGTCGTCTTCGTACGACGAATCGGTCGAGTCCGGCGGCCGCCGCTCGATGCGCCGCCGCCCAGAACCTGTACTGGCCGTTCCACGACTGGACGTTCGCCAACCAGTCCGGTGAGAACAAGGGCGCGTATCGCCGATTGCCGATTGCGGTCCATCGCCACCGCCGCCGGCGTCGATGCTGGCTGCCTGGGACGCGTGTCGAAAGACGGGCGACGGAGCAGGCGGCGGTCAGGGCGGAGACGCAAGGACGCTCAGGCCGCCGGGATCAACGCGACACCGACCATGAAGCTCAACGGTGCAGACGATCGTCGGACTCAAGAGCGCCAGCCGACCTCGGCCAGATGATCGAGTCGGCGGCTGCCTCGGCTGCTTCGCGCTGGATGACCGTCGTCGCCGTGCAGCGCGGCAGGCTACGGGCCGGTGATGACGGGCCTTGCGCTCCTCGGACTCGCGGTCGCCGGCTACCTTCTCGCCGGTCCGCCTCCTCGGCGAAGCGCCGGTCTGCGGTCCGGTGAAGGGCTGCGACACGGTCGCCGCCAGTCCAGTACGCGACGCTGTTCGGAGTCCCGGTCGCCCTCTACGGCGTCCTGTACTCGCTCGTTCTGACCGGTGCGTGCGCCATCGTGGTCCGTCGCTGGGGATCGGCGTGCGCTGTACGTCGCCTACGGGCTCGGTCTGGTCGGGCATCCTCGCGGTCGCCTACCTGACGTACCTCGAGCTCTTCGTCATCGAAGCCATCTGCGTCTGGTGCGTCGACGTACGCCGTGACGATCGTCGCCGGCTGGGTCGTGGCGGCCCTCGCCGCCTGGGCATCGAGCCTGTTCGCACTCGGCGGCGAGTCGTGCCGGACGTCGAGTCTCGCGGAAGCCGAGGCGCCCACCAGCCTGGGTGAGCGCCTCGTTCGGACTCGATGCGTGGCGCCGTCGGCGCCCGGAGATCAGTTCTTCGGGTCGCCGTCGCCGGCCTTGACGAGGCCGAGCGCACCGCGGCCGGGGAAGTTGAACGCGTGGGTCACGACCGGGTAGAGGCCGTCCTCGGCGGTCGTGAACTCGACGATCGCGCCCTGGGCCGGCGACAGGTCGACGGCCTGCGAGCCCCACGACCCGTCGTTGCCCTTCACGAGGTGGATGCCTTCCTTCGTGACGGTGTCGAAGATCGTGCCGACGATGTGGAACGAGCTGTCGATGTTCGGCCCGGCGTCGAGGACGAAGATCCGAACCCGCTCGCCGGTGCCCACCGCGAGCGGCGCGTCCTTGTACTGGTTGGCGACACCGTTGAAGACCACGAAGTCGGGAGCAGGGCGCCCGGCGGATGCCTTCGTCAGGCTCGTGATGTCGCCCTGGGGGCCGAGGTACCACTCGCTCTGGACGAGCGCGAACTCCTTGTCGACGGGTGGCAGGCCGTCCTTCGGCTCGACGATGACCATCCCGTACATCCCGTTGGCGATGTGGTGGAGCGCCGGGTTGGTGCCGCAGTGGTACATCCAGACGCCGGCGTAGTCGGCGTGTCCACTCGTAGAGCTTCTCCTCGCCCGGGTTGATCGAGGTCATCTCGTCGTTCCACGCGACCTGGCTGGCATGGAAGTCGACCGAGTGCGGAAGCTTGTTGGTGGCCGGGTTCTTGAGATGGACGCGAATCGTGTCGCCGACCTTGACCCGGATGACCGGGCCGGGCACGGTGCCGTTGAAGGTCCACACGGCCTGGACGAAGCCCGGTGCCACGGTCATCGTCTTCTCCTCGATGACGAGGTCGATGTCGTGGGTGTCGCCGGGGAGGAGCGCCGGCGCCGTCGCGTCGTAGGTCACCGGAGCCGGGGCGTTCGGGTCGGCGGCGACGTCGTTGGTCGGCATCGGGCCGCCGTGATCGTTGGGGTCGGCGCTCGGGCTGGCTGCCGCTGTCGCGCCCTTGACGGTGACGCTGCCCTGCATGCCGGCCTGCGCGTGGCCCGGGATCGAGCAGATGAAGGTGGTCCCGGCCGCGGGCACGTCGACTTCGATCGGTCTTGGCGGCGCCGGCATCGACGTAGCCGGTCGTCGTGCCGTCGGGGAACGTGATGTCATGGGGCATCGCGCCGGTGTTGTTCAGGGTGACGGCGTAGCGGCCGGGGGCGTCCACCGTGATGGCGGTGGGCTTGAAGCCCATGTCGAACGCCGTTACTTCGATCTTGCCGACGACAGCGCGCCGCCTGCGAGGAAGCGGCAGGCGCGGCCGTCGGCGTGGCCACGGCCATGGCGGCGTCGGCAGAGACTGCCGGCGGGGCCGATTCCGGCACTGGGGGGAACGTCCAGGTCGGCGCCGGCGGCGGTCGAGCAACCGACCGCGAGAAGGGCCACCAGGACGATGGACGGGAGGGCGATCGAACGACGCATGACTGGACCCTCGCTAGTCGGCTGTGGAAAGCCACATGAACACGAAACACATATCGTGACGATACGTGAAACGGTACGCCGCCGAACCGGCGAGCAGTGATGGGCCGGATGGCCTGCGAGGAGCGGGTCCTCGGGCCCGATTCGGGCGTCGCCGTCGTCGGACAGCGCTCCGGCGGACGGCGTCAGGCCGGCGGCGCGCCGAGACGTCGGCGAGGCTGACCGCGGCCAGCCGTTCGAACATCGATGTGCGCGCCGCGGTGAACGCGTCGTGGACGGCGCACAGACCATCGAGCCCGCACGGTCCGCCGCGCAGGACACACGTCCGCGGATCGGGCTCGGGCTCGACGGCGTCGATGACGTCGAGCAGGCGTGATCGCGGCGGCCGGACGTCTGAGGCGGTACCCGCCGGTCCGCCCGGCACGGCCCTCGACGAGGCCCGCCCGGACGAGATCGGTCATGACGGCCGGCAGGAACCGCGTCGGAATGGCCATCGACGCGCTGATCCGCGGCACGCTCAGCCAGGCGCTGGTCGTATCAGTCGCGAGCGCGAGCATCGCCCGCACCGCATAGTCGCCGCGTCGGGTCAGCTCGAGTCGCACGCCGGCGAGTATCGCCCACGCGGCGTCGACGGGAAACCGATCCACCGTCGGAGCCGCCTCGAACCGAAGGTACCGGCGTCGGGTCGGGACCTTTGGGGCGGGTGCGTCCGCGCCCCACCCCGCGCACACTCGTCGAGCCAGCAGAGACTGCGCGCAAGTGCCGGCCCGCGCACTCAGCAGCGTCGGTCCGGAGGAATATCAGATCGATGACCTCGAACATCTTTGACGCCAAGCCGAAGCCCGCGAAGCCAGGAGAGAAGGGTCTCGCCATCGGCGAGGCCGATTCGAACGTCTTCAACTGCCCGTCCTGCGCGCGCGCGTTGTCAGAGGGCACATCGCTCTGCCCCGGGTGCGGCGCGCACCTCATCCTGGGCGTCCTGCTCCGTCGAGCCGGCCTGATCCTCGCCCTTGGCGTCGTCATCGGGATGCTTGTCGGCGGCGGCTTGATGGCGTCCGTCATCACGCTGTCCGCTACGAGACACCGCCGATCGCGCTGCGGTCGCGGCGGCTGCCGCTGCGGCCACGCCGAGCCCGGCAGCCGTCGGCGTCGGCGAGCCCGCCCGTCTTCGGCTACACGGACGTCGGGATCCCGGGCGCCCCGGCTGGAGCCACGACGGCGCTGAGCGGCACCGCGGTCGTGAACGGCCGGATCGCGCTCGGACACTGAAACGCTTGCCGCCACGTTGGCGCGCCATGACGTGACCTCGATCGAGATGGCGCGGGCGCTGCGCTCGCTCGCTGCCGACGCGGCCCTCGGACGCGATCTGACGGCCAGGATGATCGGCTGGAGCGCGGCGCGCGGCGCGGTCAGCCAGCTCGACGGTTTCTATCTCGCGATCGCGGACACTGCCCGAACCGGGCTTCGCTTCTCGCTCGCGGACAGGGAGTCCTACCGGGCGACCGGCGAGACGATGCTGGCGGTCCTTGCCGATCTCGAGTCGGTCGATGCGGGCGCCCGCGATTTCGCCGCAAGGGTCCACCTCGAGATGGCGCCGATCGAGACCGGTGTCCCGTCCGCGACTCCCGCTACGCCGGCCGCGACGCCGGCGCCGACTCCGGCTCCGCCGACCGCTCCGCCGCCGATCGCGAACCCCTGACCTCCCTCAGCGGCGCCGTCACGGGCGTCGGCTGCGTAGCCGGTGAGCTCGACGTACGCCTGTCCGCCGACCGGCTGACCGGCACGGGTCGCCGTCACGACCTGCGAGCCCTCCCAGTAGACGACGCCGGTCGTCGGTCGCGTGTCGAGCTCCTGGGCGGCGACGGTCGGTCGGAGCCCGATCGTCAGGTCCTCGCCGGGGATCCTGAGCGTCCAGCCGGCCGGGTAGACCGCCCGAGTCGTCGGGCTCGTCCAGTGGTCGGTGACCTCGACCGTGAAGGCGTCCGCGATCGAGATGGCGGAACGACCCGTCGGCCGCGACGACCGTGCCGTACACGAGCGGGTAGGTGCCGTCCGCGTCGCGCACGAGCGAGAGCGTGAGGTCGGTGCCGTCGTCGAGGTTCACGGCGAACCAGTCCCACCCGCCGCCACCGACCGAGATGAAGTCGCCCCACTGGTGATCGAACCAGGCGCTGCCGTCGACGTCGAGCGTCCTGCCATCGATGGTCAGGCTGCCGCGCGCCGTCATCGCCGTCCGCGAGTAGTAGTACGACCCGCCGGCAGGCCCGAAGTCGATCCAGCCGTCGTGGTCGTGGAGGGCCGGCGGCTTCGTCGCGGCGAGCCGCAGGTCGAGCCCGAGACCACCCGGCGAGCCGGCCAGCGCGGCCTCGTCGGCGGCCAGCTCGGCGACGAGATGGTCGCGTCCCGCCGCTCCCGGCCATCGACCACGCCGGCCGCCCCTGCGTCTCGGGTCGCGACGGGTCGGCGCCGGTCAGCGACAGGTCGAAGCCGGTCGGCTGGCCGTCGGGGCCCATCGGCGAGCGGTCCACGCGCGGGCCCGACCTCGAGGCGCTGGCTGTAGAGGAATCGGTCGCCGCCTTCGTCGGTCACCGCGAGATGGGAGACCCACGACGTCGGGAAGGCGCCGCGCTCGGCCCGGAAGACGACGAACTCGAAGCCGAAACGGGCGCCGTCCGGCGGCTCGCAGGTGGCCGGTGTAGTACCACCACTCGGTGAGCCGGTCGTGCGGCCCGTCGTCCCGTGGCAACACCACGGGGAGCGGGATCGGCCGACGGCGACCGGCGCCGGCGTCCGCGGCTGGACCGACGGGCCGGGGAGCGGTCGGCGTTCGCGAGGATCGGCGACGCCTGCGCTGCAGCCGGCGACGACGACGAGCGATGCGAGCAGCGCCACGGCAAGGCGTGCGCCAGCCGATCAACGGCACACGCGTGCGGCGGGCCGAACTTCGGCGGGGTCATCGGATGCGGCCTGCTCCGCTCATCGGACCGCCGCCTCCACCTCGGCCTCGGACGCCGGCAACCGCCCGGCGACGAACCGCTCGAGCGACGCCGGCATCCACCAGTTCCACCGCCCGAGCAGCCGCATCGTGGCCGGGACGAGGAGCGCCCGGATGACAGTCGCGTCGAGCGCCACGGCGATCGCCATGCCGATGCCGAGGGCCTTGATGAGGACGATGTCGGCGAACGCGAACGATCGCCGCCACGAGGACGACGATGAGCGCCGCCGACGTCACGATCCGGCCGCTGCGCTCCATCCCGCTCGGCGACGGCCTCGACGTTGTCGCCCGTCCGGTCCCAGACCTCCTTCATCCGCGACAGGAGGAAGACCTCGTAGTCCATCGACAGCCCGAACAGGACGCAGAACAGGATCACGGGCTGCGTCGTCTCGACGAAGCCGAGCGGCTGGAAGCCGAGGATCGACGACAGGTTGCCGTCCTGGAAGATCCAGACGAGGGCGCCGAAGCTCGCGACGATCGACAGCGTGTTCATCACGAGCGCCTTGCGCCGGCAGGACGACCGACCGAAGGAGGACGAACAGCACGAGGTAGGTCGAGACGACGATGAACAGGAGCCGTCCGCGGGAAGTCGGCCCGAACCCGGTCGACGACGTCCGACACATCCGCGGCGCCACCGCCGACGAGGATCGTCGCACCGGCAGGCGCGGCGAGCGGCCCGCTCGGGTCGCGCAGGCTCGCGACGAGGGCCTTTCCTTCGTCGCGGTTGCCGCCGAACGGCGTGGTGATCGTGAAGGCCGTCAGGTCATCCTTGGTCGTCGCGGCGAGGACCTCCTGGGTGTACCGGTCGCGCGGCCCGTTCGGATCGGCGTACAGCAGCCGGTACTGGTCGACGCTGAGGCGAGGGTCCACGTCGACGAGGCTGTCGACGCGTTTGATCCGAGGGTCGGTCGCCAGTCGGCGCGAGTAGTCGAATAGCGCCGTGATGTTCTCGGGACTCGTCGCGGGGCCCTTGGTCCGGACGGCGACGACGATCGGGGCGAACTCGCCCTCACCGAATTCACGCTCGAGGCGGTCGAACGCCGCCCGCGACGGCACCGCCGGCGGCAGGATCGAGGCATCGGGCGCGTTGAATCGGACGTGCAGGAACGGCGACCCGAGCAGGAGCAGGAAGGCGAGGGTCGGAACGAGGACCGCGACGGGATGGCGCATGACCCGCCGGGCAAGCCTGGCCCAGGGACCATCGCTGGCGGGTGTCGCGCTCGACCCGGCGGACGGCGAACCGGTCGATCCGACGGCCGACGACGGTCAGGATCGCCGGCTGGAGGGTCAGGGCGGCGGCGACCGCGAGACCGACGACGATCGCACCGGCGATGCCGACCGAGCGCAGGATCATGAACTCGAACAGGACGAGCCCGAGCAGGCCGAGCAGCACGGTCAGCCCGCTGAAGAACACTGCCCGTCCGGCGGTGGCGACCGTCACCCGGACGGCATCGCGGACGGCATCCGGTCCGTCGGGACGTCTCGCGAGCTCCTCCCGGAACCGGCTGGTCATCAGCAGCGAATAGTCGACGCCGAGGCCAAGGCCGAGCAGCGTCGCGAGATTGAGCACGAAGATGCTCATCGGCATCACCGACGCGACGACGAAGATCCCCGCCAGGGCGACGATGACCGCGGCGCCTCCGACGGCCAGCGGGACGCCCGCGGCAACGACCGAACCGAACACGACCAGCAGCGCGAGTGCCGCGAGCGGGAGCGAGATCACCTCGCTGCGGCGCAGGTCGGCCTCGGACACGCTCTGGACGTCGCCGTAGAACGCAGGTCCACCGGCGAGCTCGACGTCGAGACCGGGCGCCTCGTGCAGCCGCTCGCGAAGGATCGGCAGGGCGTCCGGCGAGTCGTCGGGCGGGAGGTCGAGGAAGACGATGTCGTAGGCGGTGTGTCCGTCGGCCGAGATCTGTCGGGGCGAGATCAGGTGCGAGACCAGCCGAGCGACATGGGGAGCGTCCGCGATGTCGCGGACCGCGGATGCGGCGGCCACCTCGAAGGCCGGCGTCCCGGCCACGAGATCCGGGCTGCTGAAGACGATCGACGAGGGCTGACGGCGGTGTGCCGAGCTCCGTCTCGAGGAGCGTCTTCGCGCGCGCCGATTCGAGGTCGTCGAGGATGAACCCGCCGGCGCTCAGCTGCCCAGGGCACCTGTGGTGCGAATGGAATGGCAACCAGCAGCAGCGCGACCCATGCGCCGATCACCCACCATGCGCGACGCACGATGAAGCGGCCAAGTCGATCGAAGGGGGTCACGTCAGGGGTTCGCCGGAGGGTCTCGGATGGATGGGCGCGCGGTGCCTCGCGCATCGACATCGTACCTGCGGCGACCGTTCCGGGCCCCGGACGGATCTGCTAGCATCGCGCCGTGCAGCTGTTCCTTGTGGCGTTCCAGCAGCCCATCCCGTTCGGGATCTCGGCCGTGCTCGTCATCCTGATGATCTACATCATCCTGCGCTCGGCGATGACGGCCGAGGGCGGGTCTAGCTGGGTCCGCAGGGTCACGAATCCGAACGCCAAGTTCCTGTTCACGTTCCTGTTCATCGGCTGGGCCGTCGTGTTCGGGATCGGCCTGCAGCTCGTGCCGCACACCGGCGCGAACTCGCCGTACGGCGGGATCGGCCTGATCGCCCTGTTCAGCGGGTTCTTCATCATGATGGGCCTGCTCTGGTCGGTGATCGGCGAGTAGCTGAACTGCGGCGCCTCGGGCGCCCGCCCTGGATCTTGTCCTCCGTCCACATGGTGCACGTTCGGCCCGGGATGAGCCCGCCGAAACGACGACGAAGCCCACGGCTTGTGCGTAGCCGATCGGCGCCGCGGCTGATATCGGCCTGATCGCCCTCGTTTGACGCTGTCCGATGCGCACGTCATGGACGGATGGCAAGACGCGGAACACGCCAACCGCCAGTCGCCGTCGCAGCCTCGGACCATCGGGATGCTGACCGCGCTGACCGTCCTGCTATAGTCCGCGGACATGCAGAGTGCATAAGTTCTATGCACTCTCCCCAACGATCGAGTCGGAGGCCGGCCCGCGTGGACGCCCAGGAGATCAGGACCGCGGTCGCACATCAGGACGCGGCCCGCGCGGCCGCTGAACCGCCGTTCGTGAACCGAGCGGATCCGTCTCGCGTGCTCGGTCCCGATGGCCGGCCAGCCGTCAGCCGCCGAGCTCCGATCTGGGAGGACGTGCCGGACAGCCAGTGGAACGACTGGCGCTGGCAGCTGAGCCACCGGGTCAACGACCTCGCCGAGATCGAACAGGTCCTGAACCTTACCGACGACGAGCGCGCAGGGCTGTCGGCACCGGACAAGTTCCGGGTGGACATCACCCCCTACTTCATCAGCCTCATCGACCCGGACGACCCAGACGACCCCATCCGCCGCCAGGTGATCCCGACCGGTCGGGAGCAGCAGGCCTTCACCGCGATGATGGAGGACTCGCTCGCCGAGGACCGCCACTCGCCGGTACCCGGTCTCGTCCACCGCTACCCCGACCGGGTACTGATGCTGGTCACGACCCAGTGCGCGTCGTACTGCCGGTACTGCACGCGGTCGCGGATCGTCGGCGACCCGACCCAGAACTTCAACCGGCGCGACCACGAGGCGCAGCTCGACTACCTTCGACGGACGCCGCAGGTCCGCGACGTGCTGATCTCGGGCGGCGACGGCCTGACCCTTGCGCCGAAGCTGTTCGAGTCGATCCTGCGCGGACTCCGGGAGATCCCCCACATCGAGATCATCCGGATCGGCTCGCGGGTGCCGGTCTTCCTCCCCCAGCGTATCGATGACGAGCTGTGCGAGGTCCTCGAGAAGTACCACCCGCTGTGGATCAACCTCCACTTCAACCACCCGAACGAGATCACTCCCGAGGTCTCGCGGGCGGTCGACAAACTGACCCGGGCGGGCCTGCCGGTCGGCAACCAGAGCGTGCTGCTCGCCGGCGTCAACGACTGCGTCCACATCCAGCGGGCTCTCGTCCACAAGCTCGTCGCGAACCGCGTCCGGCCCTACTACCTCTACCAGTGCGACCTGGTCGAGGGTTCGGGCCACTTCCGGACGCCGGTCGGCAAGGGTCTCGAGATCATGGAGGGCCTGCGCGGCCACACCTCGGGCTACGCCGTGCCGACCTACGTCATCGACGCGCCCGGCGGTGGCGGCAAGATCCCGGTGATGCCCAACTACCTGATCTCGTACTCGGATCACAAGGTCGTCCTGCGGAACTACGAGGGCTACATCACGACGTACGAGGAGCCCGAGACCTACACGAAGCACGACAGCGCCACGTGCGCGTACTGCCAGCAGGAGCGCCCAGAGCCCGGTCAGTCGGGGGTCCTCGGGCTGCTCGAGGGTGAGCGAATGTGGATCGAGCCGCGTGGTTTCCAGGAGACGCACACCCGCGGCAACACCGAGGCGCACCGCCTCCAGGATCCCGCGAAATGGGTCCCGTTCGGCGTCGGCGCCATCGAAGGGAAAGCGTCCGAAGGCCTCCGCGTCCTCGAGCCCGGCGAGCTTTCCGCGAACGGTGCGGCGCTCTCGCTACGGCCCGGGCGAGGAACCTCGTCCGCGCGAGGGCGAACCGACGGCATCAGCCCACGGCGAGCTGCTCTAGGCTGCTCGACCCCCAGAACGGAGACCGATGAAGTCGCCGACGCCTCGGAGGATCGAACCGCTGCCGCTGCTCGTCGCCTTGGCGCTGCCACTGGCTGTCGGGGCGCTGGGTGGGGCGGCGACCGCGTCATCGGTCCGAACCTGGTATCCGACGTTGCGAAAGCCGCCGTTCAACCCGCCGAGCTGGGTGTTCGGTCCCGTCTGGACGATCCTGTACCTGTTGATGGGTGTCGCCATGTACCTCGTCTGGACCGGGGCCCGCAGTCCGGCCGGTCGCTCACGGACGGCGAGATGGTGGCTCGCCCAGCTCACGCTCAACCTTGTCTGGTCACTCCTGTTCTTCGGGCGCAGGGCGATCGGGCCGGCGTTCGGGGAGATCATCGTGTTATGGCTCGCGATCGCCGCAACGATCCGGGCCTCGGCTGCGGAGCGGCCGGCAGCTGCGGCGTTGCTGGTGCCATACCTCGGCTGGACCACGTTCGCGGCGGTCCTCAACGGCTCGCTCTGGTACCTCAACCGCGACCGCTGAGCGTCCGCGGGCGCGCGCGGTTGACGCCGTCGCGGATGATGGACCCGTGCCGCCTCGATGGACGCACCGGAGGGTGTCCACGGCACGACGTGGAGGGTCCAGATCATGGCAGCCGACGACGACGCCCTCGACCCACCTCGGGACCCATCCCGGGAAACCGTCACTGCCGCGACACGGCTCGCTCGGGTGGTTGCCGGCGATGATGACGCGTTGTTCCTGCGGACCTTCCAGGCTGTCCTGAACGCCGCCGAGACGGCTGCGAGCGAAGGACTCGACCCTGCGACCCAGGAAGTCCCGGCGTCGGCGCCTGCTGGCCGAAGGGCGGCGGCGCGCAGGGGCGGACCGACGGCCGGCGCCGCCGCCGGGATCCCGTCCGACAGCGTCTATTCCGATCCCGTATTCCTGACCAACGCCCGCGCGATGCTGAGCGACCGGCGGCGGATCGTCGGCGGCATCCCGGCACGGGCCTACGCCGACTGCGTTGCCGTCGGGACCGGCGAACCAGTGGTGCTGCACCGGGACGCTCGTCGCCCCCAACGTCGTAGTGACGGCCGGTCACTGCGAGCGCGGCGGCTGCGGATCGCGGATCTTCGTCGGAACGAACGTCGACCGGCCTCGCGAGGGCCGCGTCGTGAAGGTCAAGGATCGCGCCGCGCATGCCGGGTACAAGCCGCCTCGCGACCAGGATGACATCGCGGTCCTGGTGCTCGAGGACGACGTCACTGACGTCACGCCGCGCCCGATCGCCAGTGCCGCCGCCCTCGCCAACGCGCGCTCCGTCCGGGTCGTCGGCTACGGCTACACGGACACCGGCGGATCGACCGGGTATGGCCTTCGCCGGCTCGTCGACGTGCCACTGGCCGGCAACGCGAAGAAGTTCGGTGGCGACCCTCGCACGGAATTCGTGGCCGGTGCGCCCTTCCTCGACAAGGATTCGTGCAACGGCGACAGCGGTGGTCCTGCATACGTGAACCAGCGTGGCCGATGGCTGCTCGCGGGTGCTACGTCGCGCGCAACCAGCAGCGCGGTCCGGCCGTGTGGCGACGGCGGGATCTACACGACCGTCGACGCCTACCGGGATTGGATCACCGGCTTCATGACGGACCGCAAGCCCGCCCGCAGACCTCGGGGCCCCCGCCGCTAGCGCCGCCAGGAGGCGGTCAAGACCGAAGTCCGGCGAGCCGGTCGAACAGGCGACCGCCGAGTTCGACGTCGCCGGCGGTCAGTTCGATCGCGCCCGGGGCAGGGAGGCCGGCCATCGGCCCAGACCGAACGGCGCCGCCACCGCGGACGCCCGGGTCCTGGGCTGACTCGATCTTGAACAGGACTCGGCTCTCGACGTCGCCGGTCACGTAGTCGGCCGGCGAGCGCTCGAACGCGAAGCGCGCAGCAGCCATCAGGGCGCGGGTGTTGCTGCTCTGGGGGTCGTAGCCCTTGAGCATCCGATCGCAGGACTGGCCGGCCGCGGTTGCGACACCCGCGAACGAGATGACGTCGATCATGGCCTTCCCGCCGAGCTCGCGTATCGGCGTCCGGATGAGTGCCCGAGCGATGTGCTCGGCGTCGGGCTCGAATGCGGCCATGGCGCCGCCCGGGAACATCGCCAGCCATCGATCACGCAGCGCCGCGCTCTCGGCCGAAAAGCCCGATTCCGCAAGCGCAGCGAGGGCCACGTGGACCCGCAGCGAAGCCGGCGGATAGTCGCCCCATGCCCTGGCATCGGCCCGTTCCGTTGCGATCCGCTTCGGAGGCCCGGCCACGAGATCCATCAGTGCGCCGGTGAAGGCCGGACCTCCGGCGAGCGTGCCGTAGACGTCGGCGAACGTCTCGCCAAGCCAGGACGACCACGCATCCCGGCGGTCCGCATCGACCTTGCCTTTCTTCAACGCCGCGCGGAGCAACGACTCCAGCCGCTCGGTCAACCGGAAGTCGTCCTCGATCGTGTGTCCGACCTCATGGCCGAGCAGCACGGCGTCCGGCAGATGCCGTACCTGGTACCACGGCAGGCCGATGACCGGGAACGGCAGGTCGTCGAGGATCGCCCGGTACTGCTGCCTCGGGACCTCCTCGTCGGGCACGACCTCGGCATCGAACGCGATGCCGCGCGACATCTCGAACGGGCTCCAGCCGCCGTTCAGGAACACCATCGGGGGCTCGCGGACCTTGTCCGGAGCCACGTGGGAAGGATCGACGGCTGCTCGCACGGGCGTGTAGCAGTCCCATGCGAACTCGTCGGCTGCGACCAGGAAGGGACGGAACCAGTCGACGTAGCGCTGGCTCAACTTCGAGCGGAAGAACTCCCAGATCCGATGGACGTCGAGGATCATCGTCTCGATGTCGGCGACCCGATCGTCGCGGCCGGCTGGCGCGGCGACCACCTCGTCGAGCTGCGTGCCGATCTGGAGGCGAACCGCATCGAGCGCCGCGGTCACTCTCCGGATCTGGGTGTGGTGCTTCCGCAGCCGTTCGCGTCTCCTCGCTTTCCGCGCGCCAATGGGCGAACTCGGTGTCGAGGCTCGACAGCTTCGCCCGAAGCGACGCGATCTTCCGCTCGTCGGGCCAGGCTTCTGTCATCGTGCCGGCCGCCCAAGGCCGATGCCGGCGTTCGGTGTCCGCGCGAACAGCGCGATGGCCGCGACCGCGGCGGCATCGGGCAGCCCAGCGGCGGTATCGGCGCCCGAAGCGCGGACATGTCGGGCCGCCGAGGCGGCGTCCCCGATCGAATCGCCCGCGCGCAGACGCTCGAGCAGCGTTTCATGGCTGTCGGGCGTCGCGTCCGCCATCAGCCCCGTCGCCAGCACAGCCGAGGTCGTCAGCGCGTCGAACAGGTCCGCGGCAAATCGGTTCCGCAACACCAGCTGCCGGGCGGCCTCCGAGCCGCTCGATGGACGTGGCACATCGATGACGACCAGGGGCGCCTCACCGCTACCCGTCAGCGCTCTGCCCAGCAGCGACGCCGTCCAGTCCGAGCCCTCCATGGCCCGCTTCGAGAGCGACCTGCCGAGATCGAGCGAGACGACACCGCCAAAGGTCAGCCTGATCCCTGCGGCGATGTGGACGATGGCGGTCGTCGGGTCGGCGACATACGAGGTGAGCGCGCCGATGTCGTGTGCCTCCAGCAGCTCCACCCGGTAACCGGCCGAGTCGTACAGACGGTACAGGTCAACGCCGAACGTGCTCTCGTAACCGGTCGATCCTCCCCGGACCTGCTGCTCGAAGCCGGTGCGGACGAGGACGACGCGCGGCGGGAAGGGCGCCGCTTCGAGAGCCTGGTGTCGCAGCGCCGCCAGCGTCTCCCGGTCCGCCAATCCCGATTCCGGGAGGTTCGACTGCTGCTGGAACAGTCGAATCGAATGCTGTGTCTGGGGGCCGAGGATGCCATCGGCAACAGTGGTCGTTCCGGTCAGCCGAGCCAGGGTCGCCTGAACGTAGCGAACGTCCTCGATGCCGGCCGAGCGGGTCGGCGCCACCCGAGCGACGGAGGAGACTCCCGCATCGACGCCGATCGGGTTGGATGACTCCAGGGAGGCGAGCTCCCAGGGGATCGGCTGAAGCAGGTGGTGCGTTGCCTCGACCACCGCCTCGAGAGGCTGGGCCGGCTCACGAAGCCAGTCGAGCGACAACAGTGAGCCGAGATCGCGGCCGTAGGCGCGCCAGTCTTTTGTCAGCGTCTCGATGACCTCCTCGAGGACGCGCTCCGGTGGTGCGTCGGGCTCGTCGAGCCGGCCGACGATTCCGGCGTCCTTGTCCTCGAGCGTCGTCACCCGGTGACCGAGCGGGGTCCCGTCCGATCTCACGGCCGACACGTCAAGCGATGTGCCACGGACATCGATGAGGAGGCGAACTCGGGGATCGTCGGCGGCTTCGGCCGTGCCCGGTGTCTCGGCCGTGCCCGGTGCCTCGGCCGTGCCGGGTGCCTCGGCCGTGCCGGGTGCTCGGCCTGCCGGGCGCTGCCTTCCCGCCCGGCGCCGTACCGCCTGTCCCGGGCTCGGTGACGCTGGCAGTCTCGTCGCTGCTGCCGGCTTCGGCGGTGCCCGCGTCCCGCGGGACCCCCGGCGGCGTCCGGCGCTTCTGCGCCGACCTCGAGCGCAGCGATCGCCGCATCCGCCTCACCGCTGGCCACTGGATCGCCGAGGGCACGCCAGGTGTCGGCCGCGACTCGCAGTTGGTTGCCCGCGCCCTCACGGTCGCCGCGCAGCTTGGCGAGGCTTGCCCGTGCCATCGCGATCCGCCCCGCCGTCATCGACCTGGGATCGGCGGCTACGACCTGCTCGACCTCGTCGAGCATCGTCTGGGCCAGGTCGATCCGTCCGCGCGAGATAGCCGCCGGCGCGAGGACCGCGACCTGGCCGGCCCGCGCCTCGGGCGAGACGGCTCCATCGGCCATCGCGCGCTCGGTGATCGCGCCGATGTCGAGCGCGAGGTCGGGATCGTCGAGCCGCACGGCGGCACCGATGGCATCACCGAGCGCCGCAAAGGCGAGGTCGTCCTCGAGTGGCTCGAGGACGGTCTTGAGGCGCGCCCTCGCCGCCTCGCGGTCACCGATGACGCGTTCTACCTCGACGATCCGGAGCTGTGCAAGCGTCTCGTCGGTCGTCGTCGCCAGGCCATCGGTCGACGTGGCCAGTGATCGCAACTCCCCGAGGTCGGCGCCCGCGACCCCAGCCGTCAGGTCGCCGACCGACTCGATCCCCTCGAGGAACGCGAGCCGCGTCGAGCCGACCGTCACCGACCGAAGCGCCTCGAGGAGCGCCTCGAAGTACCGGGCGCCATCCGTTCCAGCGCCCATCGCGAGGCCGGCGAGCGAAGCCCGGATGCGTCGCCCGGGCGAGGTGCCCGACGCTCGGAGCGTTTCGTCGACGATCTCGCCGGCGCGAGCAGCATTCCCCGTCCGGGCGTACCACTCGGCCCGTCGCAACTGTCCATCCGTCCATGCATCGCCACCGACCGGGGGCGCCGAGCTGGCGAGGCCGTCGAGGAACTGGCGCGCCTGGTTCAGGTCGCCGCGACCCCGCAGCTGGACCGTTGCCGCCGCGACCAGCGCCCGCCCGACCCCCTCGGCGTCGTGGCGGGAACTCCATAGCGCGCGGGCTCGATCGAAGTCATCGAGTGCTCCGGAATGGAGCATCGACACCGCGAGCGCATGGCCGCGTACCTCTCGGGCCAAGGCCTCGAGCTCGACCGGATCGAATCCGGCGCCCGATCCTGGAACGACCTGATTGAGCGGATCGAGGACTCCGCTCGTGATACGGATCGCCTCGGCCGGACGGCCTGCGGCGAGCTCGGCCCGAGCGCGAACCAGCTCGAGCCGGAGCCAGTCGGTGCGCTCCCCGGCGCCGGCGAGCACCGATGCCAGTCGCTCGAGACTTGCGCCAGGCCGGCGGGATCGTGCCTCGACATCGGCGGCCAGAAGCGCGATGTCTAGGTTGGCGTGGCTGTCCGGTGCGAGCATCCGAAGCCCCGACTCGTAGATATCGAGCGCCTGGGTGATGTGGTCGTTGCGGAGCTCGATGGCGGCGAGCGTCTGGACACTTCGCACCACGGCGCCTTCGGTCTCGGCGCCTCCCGTCTCGCTGAGCGCCGCGAGGTGGTCGAGCGCCTGTGCGGTGGCTCGATCGCTCTCGTCGCTGCCCGACCCGGCCAGGACCTGGGCGTAGAGCGTGTCGAGCGCTGCCTGCTCGAAATCGCCCTCTGCGACAGATCGAGCGGCCGCGATATGTTCGAGCGCCATCGGGATGTCACCCTGGCCGTAGGCGATCATGGCCCGGTACGTCGATAGCTGGGTGCCCGGGATCAGACCGCGGCCGGCGTCGAGCGCGACTGCACCCTCGAGCTGCCGGGCGGCGGAGGTCCAGCCGGGGTCCGTTGCGGGCGCGCCGCGGAGGTCAAGCTCGTTGATCTCGATCGAGGCGGATTCGAACTCGGCGATGACGGTGCTCCCGCGGGCGGGAGGAGCAACTGGCGGAGACGTCGTGCCCGGCGGCTCGGACGCGTCAGTCGCGACAGACGCGCCGAACCTGGCGGCCTCGGCCGTACGAGGCGCTGCTTCGAGGAGCCGGCGCAGCCAATCCATGCGGCCGACCGCCCACCCGCGATCGAGCTGCTGTTGCCACCAGCCGACCGCCCCTTCTCCGTCTCGCTGGAAGCGGTGGTACGCGGCCTCGGCCATCCACTCGCCCCAGCGGGCGGATTCCTCGTTCGCCCGGTGCTCGAACCAGTCCGCGACCGCGCCGTGGAGGATCGCCCAGGCGGGTCGGTCCCGCAGGACGTCGCGCATCGGCTCGACGACCTCGGGCTGGAAGCGGAGGGAATCACCCTCCATCGACACCCAGGAGGCAACGGCGGCGTAATCCCGGAGCGTGTCCCACACGCGTTCGATCGCCTCTTCGGGTTCGATGCCTGTCGGGAAGGCATCCTCGCCGAGGCGTTTGGTGGGTGGCATGGCATCGGCGGCGGGGTCGTCGAACGCCGGGTCGCCCGCCATCGCCTTGGCGAGATATGGCGCCAGGACCTCGCGCGCGAGAGGCAGGGAGAGCCACCGAGGGATGACGCCGTAGCGCAGCAGCCAGCGGACGCCACGATCTGGGATCCGATCGAGGACCCGCTCCACGAGGAACAGCAGATCGGGTGCCTGGTAGGCGGCGACATCTTCGGCGGTGAGGTCCGGTCGCTGCGCGACGATGTCGCCGAAGAGTGCCAGCTTGAACGGCCGCCCTTGCGACTGCCGGACGACCTCTGCGACGAGGGGTGGGTCCGTTATGCCACGGCCGCGCAGGTAGGCCTCGGCCTGGCTGGCCGAGAACGGTTCGATCTCCTGGACGGGCGCGTCGGGGAACGCCGCCGCGAATCCATCCGAGCGCCCGGCGAGGTCATATCGGCCGGCGAGGATGAGCCGCACACGCGGCTCTTCGATCAGCGACGCGAGATGGCGCCAAAGCGTCCGAGACGTCGCGGGCGACTGGAACGACGATCTCCTCGGTCGTATCGAGGATGAGCACGATCGGCCGTTCGCCGGTGCTCTCCGCCAGGCCGGTGGCGACCCGCCTGGGGACCTGATCCGCCGCGCGTTTGCGGATGCTCTCGAGGTCCACGGGCTGCGTTGCGCCGGCAGCGAGGTTCCCGCGGCGCAGGAGCGGTCGGTGTTCGCCGAAGTCCGCCGCGAGCTTGTCGAATGGCGTCCCTGGAAGCTGGTCGTTGAGTTGAAGGGCGAACTCCAGGAGCACGAGCCATGGGTCGGTGCCGACGACGACCGGGTCGATGTCGTCGAAGTCGATGCGCGCGACAGGGATCCCCTCGACGATGCATTTGCGGGCGATGAACCATCGCATCCGCATGGTCTTGCCCATCCCGCCTTCCGCGACGACCTGGAAGACGCGGCCGGCAGATCCGTCGAGTAGTGTCGCTATGTCGTCGTCGAGACCGTCCGGCACGAAGAACCGCGCGGTCCGGTAGTAGTCGGTCGCGTACGCTCCCCGGACACGGAGGGACCGGGCCAGTTCGTTGGTGGCGTCGCGAAGCTTCGGACCGATGAGACTTGGGCGCTCCTCGAGCCCGACGGCGGCGATCGCGTCCTGGCAGCGGGCCAGGTCGAACTCCGCGTCCGCCATTCGGTACAGCTCCTCGAGCAACTGGACCGCGGCGTCCTCGTCGAGAAGACTCAGGTGGTAGAGACGCTCGAGTGGATCGTTCGCCGCGGCATAGTGGTCGACGAGTTGGCGGAGCAGGGCGGCGAGGTCGGGCGGCGGTTCCTGCGGGCGCGCAGGCAGACGGCCATCCGGCCACCAAAGCCCGCGCAGGTACGGCTGCAGGTCCGCTTGCACACGACAGCGTCGCGTTTGATGGCCGAACGTCTCGATGCGAGGGTCACCGGCCAGGGACTCGAAGGATGGCCCGCCGTCTCCGCGCAGCAGCGTGTCGTGAAGCGTCCTATCGAAGATCCTCGGCACCGCCGCTCGCTTGAAGAAAGCTTGCTCGGCAGGCGCGATTCGCGGCCGAAGGACGTCGTCGAGTAACTCACCGCTGTGGACCCTCTCGACCAACGCCGCGATCGCTGCGTCGCCGGCCAGCTGCGCGCTCATTCTCCTTGCATCACTGTGAACAGCCCCGGCAGCCGCCTCGGACTCCAACGAGGCGGCGGCACGAGTCCGGCCGCGACCCGCGTCCCGGCCAATGAGACCGTCGAGGCCGCGATGGGTGAGGTATTCCAGCGCAAGCGGCGGAAAGTCCTCCATTCCGATCGTGTCCACCACGATGGTCCTGGGAGACGGCAGTGCAGCCGAAAGCCAGGAGCCAAGGTCATTGCTCTGGACGCCCAAGATGAGCTCGGACGTTGTCCAGGCCGCCGTCTCGAGCCGGTTTGAGCAGGCCATTCCAGAGTGCTTGGCGGGCGTCGAGCGCCACGCCCTCGGTCTGGTCCAGGGCGATGATGAGCGGGTCTGCTCCGGCCGAGGCCTTGAGTGCCGCGCCGAAACCGCCGAATATCCGCTCGACACCGTACTCCACTCCGGGCTTGAATCGTTTGGTGTCGTCGGACATCACCTTGGTGGCCGTTTCGAAGGGCTCCGGTTCCTTGCCACGAACGAGCGAATAGACCTCGTGGTTGAACCGAACGAATGCCTCTGACGGGAGTGGCGCCTGGAGCTGCGAGCCCGGATCTCCGTCCCGGATCCTCCTCAGGACGTCCAGGAAATCCAGAAAATGGTCGGGCTCGGTCAGCGTCACGTACCGAACGGTCCACCCCCGAAGGGCGCAGATCCAGAGGGCCTGCTTGATCAGCCAGGTCTTGCCGACCTCCTTCTCCCCTGTCACCACCGTCAGGCCATGGGCCTCGCTGTCGAAAAGGCCCGGGTCCAGGCCCATCCACAGGCTGCGTCGCTCCGGACCTTGGCCGACGAACGGCTCGCTTTCGACGAACTCCGGCGTCGCGAGTGGGACCCGCGGTTGCGGTTCGTCCAAAACCACGACCTGTGCAGGATCGGCGGACAGGGTCATCGCCGGCAACGCCCAGTCGCGCCGGTTGAGCGCGAGTTGCGCCATCGCCCCGCGGGCGTCTGCCAACGCCTGGTCGAGCGGCGAACCGCGGCCGAGGGCCTGGTAGAAGGGTCGCGAGAATGCGGAGGCGGCCTCGGTGCGGATATCACCCTGCATCCCGATCACCGCCCGGTATCCCTGTCTGCGGAACGCCTCCGCGAGGTTCGCGGCGGCCTCGTGAGACTCGGCTGGAACGCTGTCAGTTCGGCAAGCGTTCAGGATCGCGAGGCGTCCGGTCCACCCCGTCAGGACGTTCAGGATCTCGTCGTCGGACAGCACCCAATCGGTCGGCGGACTGCCCATCTTCAGGACAGCCCCCGACCCAGGCAGCATCAGGCCGTGGCCGATGAAGTGGAAGACGTGGGGTCGCAGCTGCTGGTACGCACTGACGAGTTCCGTCTGTGTCGGGCCTCGCAGCACCTCGGCGACGCCTCGACCGGCACGAAGGCCGGGCAGGATCGCAGCGACCTCCTCCTCTCCGGCGACGTCGTCGTCCCGGGAGCCGATGACGATCAGTACACGAAGCGGTCCGGGATCGGGTGAGGGCGTGGGTCCGAACGGAGGCGATCCGCGCACCCACGGGTTCGCCGCATCGAGGAACAGTCGCTTGCCGGGCGCATCAGCGACGAGCTCCCATGGCAGCCTTCGGATCGCCATCGGCCGGATGTCGAGGTACGTCCGTAGCCCGGGCCCGACCGGAGCCGCGAGTTGCTGGCGTAGCGCGTCCCACTCGGCCCCGACGTTCCCGGGCGCGACCTGGCGGAGCAGATACTGGCCGATGGCCAGGAAGGTCGGGCTGGGATCGCGCTGACCGAGCAGGTAGGGGACGATGTCTTCCGGACCGAGGGGCTGACCGGCTTCGTCGGTCGGAGGGTTCGGGTCGGCGAGGTCGGCCGGGATCGACGCTTCGGCGACGGGCTCATCGATCCATGTCGCGCTTCCGCCGTCGGTGAACAGCTTCACCGGATAGGGTTGCCCGGCCGCGGTGGGCTCGTCGACCCGGATGACGGCCGTTCTCACCGGTCGGAACCGCGGCGGCGATCGAGTGGCGGTTGGTGCCGGTGCATCGGCGTCCTCCCCATGGCGCGACGACACGGTGAGGGTACGTCAGCGATGCGCGAACGGGAACCCCGGTGTGCGCCACGAGCGGCCGCCGACGGTCGGCGGGCCGGGGTGAGCCTCGGTGTCAGGCCTGTCGACTCGCATAGCGCGCGTAGTAGTCCGTGGGTTCGTCGGTCGCGGCGAGATCCACCGGGAAGCGGTCCGGATCAAAGGCCGCGAGTCGCGGCGGCGTCACTCCCGTCGTGAAGCGCTCGGCCAGCAGCTCCGTGAGGTACGGCGCCAGCGAGCATCCCCCGGCCGCTCCAGCCGTTCGCCTGCCACCAGCCCTCGAGCTGGCTCGTGGGGCCGACGAGCGGCTGATGATCAGGGGAGACGTCGTACATCCCGGCCCACTGGCGGATCACGGACACGTCCGCGAGGGCGGGCGCCTTGCGCGTCATGAGCGTCGCGGTCCGCCGCAGGAAGTCCCACGACGAGCCCTGCTGGACGCCGGCCGGCTCGTCGGGATCGACGACGCCCATGACGATCTCGCCGCGAAGGGTCTGGTTGAACCATCCCTCGGTCGGCCGGTAGAACGTGATGGCAGCCTCGATCGAGCGACGGACAGGGGCGGTGACGAGCACCTCGCGCCGAAGCGGTCGATTGGGCGCCGACACTCCCGCCAGCGCGTTGAGGTCGGTGGACCATCCGCCGGCGGCGTTGAGGACGGCCCTCGTGCGGATCCGGCCGCGGTCGGTCTGCACGGCTTCGACGCCGTGCTCGTTGCGTTCGATCGCGTGGACGGCCGTGTTCGGGATGACCCGGATCCCGGTCCTCGCCAGGTGCTCGAGGTGGGCCCACACGACCGCGTCGTGGTGGACGATCGCGTCGTCGTTGAGGACCGCGCCGGCCACCGCGTCGCCGCCCCGCAGCACATTTCCCCGCCGGCGCTGCCGATCTGCTGCCGCCTTCGCCGGCCACGCTGCGACCGCGATCGAGCAAGGACGGTCGCGATGCCCGCCGGTCCTGCATCAAGGAGGACCGAGTCCAGCGGCGCGTCGCCAGCCGGTGCTTCATCCACGTCAACACGGTGGTCTACCGCGTCCGCCGGATCGAGACGCTGCTCGGCGTCGACCTCGACGACCCGGCGGCGGTCTTCGACATCACGCTGGCGCTGCGAGTCCTCGACCTCCTCGGCGAGTCTGTGGCGGGTTCAGTCGGCGTGTCGCCGGACGTGGGCGGCCCCCCGCGAGACGTTCGCGGCCTCTTTCGGGCGCAGACGTCCCGTTGGCACCGGACGCTGCGCGCCGATACCCGCTAGGACAATGTGATGAGGCACCAAATCCGAGGGATGACACTCGGCTGCAGCCGACAAACCGGTCGCGTCGGGCCGGCGACCAAAGCGTCCCGCTTGTAACGTTCCGCGCCCCGCGCCGTTTCCCCTCATGAAGGGAGTCAGCGCGTGAGCAAGGCACTCGACCATATCGCGGGCTGGGAAGCCGCTGGCCTGATCGACCGGGACACCGCGGACCGACTCCGGGAGACCGAGCGTGGCTCGGCGGTGCCCGCGACGTTCGAAGGAACGTGGTCCGACCCGCCGGCGCGGTCGGCGGCATCGCGGATGTTCGGACCGAGCGTGTCGATCGCGGAGGTGTTCACCTATCTCGGTGGCGCCTTCCTCCTGGCGGCATGGGGCGCGTTCATGGCGCGGATCGCGGGAAACGCCGACGACCCCGGGATCCTGCTCGGGTTCATGTCGCTCCTCGCGGCCGGTGTCCTGGTCGCGATCGGCCTCCGTCTCGGGGGTGGCGACGAGCGGGCATCGCGCGCGGCCGGCGTCGCGCTGCTCCTGGCCGTGACGTACGTAGGCGGCGCGATGGCTGCGTTCTGCGACGCGGCCGGCATCGGTTGGCCGCTGATCGGCGTTCTCGCGACGGCAGCGACGCTCCTCGTCGCGATCGCGATCCGCGTGGCCTTCGCCTCGGTCCTCACCCAGGTGGGGGTCCTCGGTTCGCTGACCGCCTTTGCGGCGTCCCTCCTGACGTGGATCCAGGACACGATGTTCCCCGACACGTTCTCGCCGACATCCGGACTTCCGGCGACGTCCGGACCCGACCCGACGCTGCTGGTGCTTGCCTCTGCTGCCTGGTGGCTGCTGCTCGCGGTCGGGATCGCCCTCCTCGGACTGTGGGAGGCGCGGGACGGGGAACGTCGCCACGATCCGGCCGCCTCCCGGCGCGCCGCGATGAGCCGGTTCTGGGCAGGCATCGTCGCGGTCCTCGGTCTCGCCTGGGCCGTGACACGGACTGCTGCCCCTGCGACGACGGCGACTTCGGACGCGTCCTCGAGCCGTGGATGGGATCGGCCGCCTTGCTCGTGCTCTCCGGCGTGCTCATCGAGCGTGCCTTCCGACGCGACGCAACCTCGTTCATCTACGCCGCGGCACTCGGCGTGATTCTCGCCCTGACCGACTTCAACCTGAGCTACCTGTCCGACAGCCCCGAGGTCGCCCTCGTCGTCGAGGGCCTCATCCTGCTCGGCGTCGGCGTTGCCGCCGATCGGCTCCGCCGGCGCGTACGTCGAGATCCGTCAGGCATCGACGGCGGCACATCGCGCGAGCCGGCGCCAGCGACGGCGATCGTCCCGGCCGGGGAAGCCTCCTGAGCACCGCTAGACTGGCGCGGTGGCGAAGAAGAAGAGGAAGGGACAGTCCGTCGGCAATACCATCGGCGGCATGGTGGCGGGGCTCGACTACCAGATCTTTCGGACGACGCCGCCGGTGAACGAGCTCGTGGCCAAGGGGACGCCGCTTCGGGCGATCGCGGCGGACGGGGGCGGAACGCTGACGATCGGGATGCCGGACGACAACGGCGAGGCTGGCGGCGGTTCCGATGTCCTGCGGCTCGCCGCCCCGGGCGTCGAAGTCGTCGTTGACCTGGTCCACGGTGGGCGCCTCGCCTCCGTCGTCATCGACGGCCACGAGCTCCTCGTCACCGGCGATCCCGATCCCCTGCGGTGGGGCTCCTACCCGATGGTGCCGTACGCCGGCCGGGTACGACATGGGCGGTTCAGCTTCGAGGGTCGGGAGTACAGCCTTCCGCTCGGCCTGCCGCCGCACGCGATCCATGGCACGGCGATGCACAGGACGTGGCGGCGCGTCGGCGACTCCACCATCGAGACGGATCTCGGTCCTGACTGGCCGTTCGCCGGCCGCGTCGTCCAACACTTCGAGCTGGAGCTCGGCACGGCTCCAGGTCCGGATGGAGCTTCACGCCGAGGAGCCGATGCCCGCGTCGATCGGGTGGCATCCGTGGTTCCGGCGGCGCCTGCTCGCGCGTCGGCGACGCGACGGGCGAGGGTGCGAGCGCGCCAGTCGAGCTCGACCTCGACGCCGCTGCGATGTACGAGCGCGATGCGGACGGCATCACAACCCGCCGAAAGGTCTCACCGCCGCCCGGGCCGTGGGACGAGTGCTTCACCGACCTCCGGCACCCGCCGGTCTTGCGCTGGCCGGACGTTCTCGAGCTGACGCTGGAGTCCGATGCTCGCGACTGGGTCGTCTACACCGAGCCGGAGAACGCGATCTGCGTCGAGCCGCAGACCGCGCCCCCCGGCGCTCTCGAGGTCGATGCGGCTCGCGTCGAACCTGGCGAGCCGTTGGTCACGACGATGACGTGGAGCTGGCGCTCGCTGGGTCGCGAAGCCGCTGACGGGAGTCGCTGACGAGGCTTGACGCCGGCCGCGCCCGTCGACTCTCTCGAAGGCGCCGAAGGTCAGCGAGCCGTCGAAGACTGGGCTGCGGCCGACGCCGCGGGTGATGCTGATGCGGCAGGCGACGCAGCGGGCGCGACCGCCGCAGTAGCGGCCTTGATCGCCTCGGCCACCTGCGGGTCCTTGATGGCGTCGACCTGGGCCGGAGTCATCGACTTGACGTCGTCGGGGACGATCGCGTCGACATCGCTCGGGCGCTCGACGACGTCGTCGGGCGTGATGCCGTGATGCCAGATCTCGCGACCCGACGGCGTCAGCCATTCGACCGTGCCGACCCGCAGCGCCGATCCATCCGAAAGCGGGAACTCGCCAAGGACGGTCCCGGTGCCGAAGGTCTTGACCCCGACGACCTTGGCGCGTCCGGCGTCCTGCAGCGCGCCCGACACGATCTCCGATGAGCTCGCCGTGCCCTCGTCCACGAGGACGACGAGCGGAAGGTCGGTTGCCACGCCGTTCGGCGAGACCTGGTGCTTCGTCTCGTTGCCGGCCGCGTCGCGCTCGATGAAGACGAGTCCGCTGGTCAGGAACTGGCTCGCGATCCCTTCAGCTTCGTTGACGTACCCGCCGGGGTTGCCGCGCAGGTCGAGGATCAGCCGCTCGGCGCCGGCCTCGCGCGCGGCGTTGAGGGCCGCCTTCACGCCGTCGGTGGCCCCGTGCGAGAACTGCTCGAGCCGGATGATCGCCGTGCGCGTCCCGGGGACGAGCGCCCACGTGACCGGCACGACGGCGACATCAGCCCGGACGATCGAGAGGTCTCGGGTATCTCCGTCCTTGCCGTCTCGCAGCGACACGCGGACGGTCGACCCCGCCTCGCCGCGGACCCAGCCGGCGATCTCGTCGAGATCTCGACCGGTCGTCGTGTTGCCGTCGACGGAGATGATCTCCTCGCCGACCTTGACGCCGGCCTTCTCGGCGGGGCTGTCCTTGAACACGGCGATGACGACCGGCAGGCCGTCTTCGGCAGCGTCGATGCGGACGCCGATCCCGACGTACGAGCCAGACAGACCGCTTGCCCGCGCCGCCCGCTCTTCGGGTGTCAGGAACGAGGTATGGCCGGTGTCGCCGACAGCCTCGGTCATGCCGTTGATCGCGCCGTAGATCAGTTCACGGTCGTTGAGGTCGCGCGCGCCGACGAACTCCTTGTGGAGCGTGTTCCACGCCTCGTTGATCAGACCGAATCCGGTATCGGAGTTTGAGGGGGTCGGGGTCGTCGCGGTGGAGCTGCCCAATGCAGGCAGCGCCACGCTTCCGACCCCGATCCCGACGCAGAACACCACCGCCAACGCGAGTGCCATGACCGATCGACGGAGCACCCGACCGCGTCCTCGGCCGGCCGCCGGTGAGCCCGAAACCTGGGAGGTGCCGGTCGTGAGGGAGGTCACGTCCGGTGGCTCGGGATCGGTGGTCGGTTCGGCCTGGATCGGTTCGGGGTCCATCGTGGGCATCGCGCTCGTGTGAGGTGGCGTTCGATACGGCCTCAGCTGGGGGCCGCCACCGGACATTCGCCCGGCACGTCCCAGCATGACGCAAACGAGTCGCGATGCGATATCGGGAAGGTGAAGGTTCGTCCATCTCACTCGTCGTGTGCGGTAGGGGTTGCCCGCCCCTCACGGACTCGGATCCTCGCCATTTACGAACGACGCTCGTGGTGTGCGAACGTGGATGCCGTTGCGACGCCGATCCTCGCCATTTACGAACGTGGCTCGTGTTGTGCGAAAACCGGCCCAGCTAGTGAGGGGAATCTCTGCCAGGTATCAACGACCGTAGTAACAACGCCGATCGACGTACGGTCCAGCCGAAACCTCTCGCATAACACGATCCCCAGTGATATTTGGCGAGGATCCCCGGAGCGGTCTCGCGCACCCGAGGTGCACTGATATTTGGCGACGATTCAAGTGATCGCCGGCCCGCCGGAGTAGTCACCATGAGCGGCGGCCGTGGTAGGCTGGACGCAATCCCTAGTAAACAAGTCGGAGATGACCGACCCCGTGAACAGCGTCCAGACAGGCCTCCCGGCGATAGGCCTCGGCCCGCTCCGGCCGGCGCCCATCGGCCTCCCGGATCCCTCGATCTCGCCGCCGATCGTCGCTGAATCGGGTGATCCGTTCAGCACCCTCCGTGTCATCGACCTCCTCGCCCGCCTCGAGCGCGGCCGACCGATCCGCGTCGCCGATATCGTCGACAGGCTGAACGCGACCTACCTCGACTGGTGGTTCAGCCCGGCGGTCGTGACCGATGTGGCGCTCACGCTCCAGGCCAACTGGATGGCCGACTACCGGAATGCGTCGGGGATCGTCGTCGAGGACGGGCCGCTCGGTCGGACGGTCGCCATCGAGGACTCGATGCGGGTCGATCCGTGGGTGGTCCGGCAGGCGCAGCGCGCCGCGGCGTCGTGTACCGAGCGGCTGTCGGAGTTCAGCCGTCGCGACCGACCGACGTCGGGCGGCTGATCACCGGGGCCGCGAAACCGGAGCATCCCACCCCATTTCCGTTGACCGGCGGAACGCCGGTCGACTCGGGCAAGCAGGAGACACCACCGACATGAGTCATCACACCTACGCCAACGAGGACGCCCTCGTCGATAGCGACTGGGCACTCGAGCACCTCGAGGATCCCAACGTCCGCTTCGTCGAGGTCGATGTCGACACCACCGCCGTACGAGCAGAGCCATATCCCGGGCGCGGTCGCCTGGAACTGGACCAGCCAGCTGGCCGACGGCGTCCGACGCGACATCGCCACCCGTGAGGACTTCTCCGCGCTGGTCTCGCAGTCGGGGATCGGCCCCGACACCACCGTCGTGCTGTACGGCGACAACAACAACTGGTTTGCCGCGTGGGCCTACTGGCAGCTCAAGCTGTACGGCCACCGCGACGTCCGGATCCTCAACGGCGGTCGCAAGTACTGGCTCGACAACGGCCTCGCCCTGAGCGTCGACGTGCCGAGCTATCCGGCCACCGACTACCAGCTTCCCGAGGCCGGACTTCAGCCTTCGGGCGTTCCGCGACGACATCCTGCCGCGACTCGGCGACTCCGAGCTGGCGCTGGTCGACGTCCGCTCGCCGGCCGAATTCAACGGCGAGATCATCGCGCCTCCCGGCATGAGCGAGACCGCACAGCGGGCCGGCCACATCCCGGGCGCGGCATCGATCCCGTGGGCCCAGACCGTCCGCGAGGACGGCACGTTCAAGAGCCCCGAGGAGCTCGCGACGCTGTACGAGGCGAAGGGCGTGACCCCCGACAAGGACGTCATCGCCTACTGCCGGATCGGCGAGCGATCGAGCCACTCGTGGTTCGTTCTCCACGAGCTGCTCGGCTACAGCCGGGTCCGCAACTACGACGGATCGTGGACCGAGTACGGGAGCCTGATCGGCGTCCCGATCGAGAAGCCGGCGCTGGTCCCGGCCGGGTAGGGCGTTCGGATCGTGTGACGGCGGGCCGGCGACGGCCCGCCGTTTCGATTCCCGGTCGGCGGCTCGGCGCGCGCTGACGTATGCGCGCCGGTCGTTCCGCGGTTCCGTGGAGCGGTACGATCGGCCCGACGCCGAGGCAACTCTTCGCCGGCAAGCGTCCATTCGCACGATGGGAGTCCCACGATGGCGGTCAGCGCAGGACCGATGACCCCGGCGGAGCAGAAGGCGCACTACGACGAGCGCGGCTACGTCACCTATCCGGACATGCTCGCCGCGAGCGAGGTCGCGGTCCTGCAGGCGGCGCTGGCCGAGCTCCTGGAGGAAGCCGCAGCCGTCCCGGCCGACGTCGAGATGACCGAGAAGTTCTCGTTCACCCAGCTCGTCGACCGGCGAGCGCCACGTGCGGCGGATCTTCAACCCGATCGCCTGGCATCCGGCGTTCATGGACCTCGTCCATCACCCGCGCATCCTCGACGCCGTCGAGAACCTGATCGGCCCGGACATCCAGCTCCACCACACCAAGCTCAACCTGAAGCCGCCGGCGAGCTGGCAACGCCCGATTCGAGTGGCACCAGGACTACCCGTTCTTCCCGCACACCAACTACGACCTCGTCGCGGTCGCCGTCCACATCGACGAATCGACCGAGGAGAACGGCTGTCTGCGGGTCATCCCCGGTTTCCACAAGCTCGGGCCGCAGGAGCACATGTTCTCGGCCGACGGCGCGTTCTCGAGCCAGCTGCGGGACCAGAGCGTGATCCCCGACGAGTCGCAGTGGGTGAACGTCGACCTCGCCGGCCGGCGGCGTCGAGATGCATCACTGCAACATGCTCCACAGCTCGACCGCCAACCGGGGCGCCAAGCCGCGAAGCGCGGTGATCATCCAGTACCGCGCCGCTGACAACGTCCAGCTGTCACCCGGGCTGCAGGATCGACCGGGGTTCGGGCTCCAGGTCCGAGGGCGTCAACCCGTATCGAGCCCGGCTCCTCGACGGCACGATCGTCCTGCTTCCGACGCCGATCAAGGATCCGACCCAGCGCGACGGCTGAGCCGGCCGCGCCGACCTTCGACTTTTCAGCTGCGGCGCTGACGGCCCCTTCCGAACCGGCCCATGACCTCGATGAGCCGGTCGTGCGGCAGCGCGTGCGCCGTGATCCCGTCGCGGCCGGTCATCGTCTCCGCCGCGACCAGCGCATTGACGATCGCCTCCTCGGTCGCCTCGATGACGCCATCGAACAGCGGATCGATCGCCCGATCGACGAGCATCCGGAGCCCGATCGAGCGACGACGTCGTTGCCGGCCCTCGGTGCGACATCGCCGTTCCCGGTTGCCCAGGCGAGGAAGAGGTCACCCGACGAGTGACCGCCGGTCCCGCCCGCGCGGGCGATCCCGAGCCCGGCCCGTTGGGCCAGCCGCTCGCACTGGTGGGGAAGGAGCGGCGCATCGGTGGCGATGAGGACGATGATCGAACCGGAATCGCCGGAGCTCGGCTGGATGACAGGCGCCTCGCCGGTTGCCTCGCGCTCGCGCTCGTCGTCGATCGCGTCGGCCTGCGACCTGGCGACGGCGACCTCGCTGACCGGGATCTCCGCGTCCGACCGGCACGCCATCGACGCGAAGCCAGGCTCGCCGGCCGTAGTTGGCCTGGACCAGAACGCCGACCGTCCAGGTGCCGGCGGCGGTCTCGGCGATCCGCGACGCCGTGCCGATGCCGCCCTTGAAGTCGTGGCAGATCATCCCCGTCCCGCCGCCGACGGCCCCTTCGGTGACACGCCCGTCCGTCGCGTTCTCGATCGCCATCCGAACGTGCTCGGGCCGGACGTGGAAGCCGTTGATGTCGTTCAGGAACCCGTCCCACGTCTCGCCGACGACGGGCAGCGACCAGCCGCCGAACGGATCGGCCCGAACCGCCTCCGCGATGAGCGCGTCGTGGACCACGCCAACGCTGTGGGTGTTCGTCAGCGCGACGAGGCCGCCGAGCTGGCCCACCTCGCGGATCCATTCGAGACCGGTCAGCTCACCGTTGCCGTTCAGCCGATGACAACCGGCGAAGACCCGCTCCTTCCACGGATCGCCGCCATGCGGCACCACGACCGTGACACCGGTGCGGACCGGTCCACGGCCGACGACCAGTGGTCCATCGCCCTCGATGATCGTCGCGTGGCCGACCCGCACGCCGGGGACGTCGGTGATGGCGTTGAGCGGGCCGGGCCGGCCCATTCCGATAGCGATGCCGAGATCGCGTGCTCGGAGCTTCCGATGCTCGTCCGGCGCCATCACGTGATGTGAGCGGGTCGAGGTGCTCGTCGTCGGCAGCGCGGCGTCGAACTCGCGAGCCAGCGCTGCGCGATCCGATGCGTCGAGCCAGGTCGACTCGATGCCCTCCGCGGCGATCCGTCGGAGCTCATCGAGCCCGAAGCCGAGCGCATCTCCGACCTGCCGGTACTCGGCTCCGAGGTCGTGGTCCATCAGCGCCGGATCGTCGGTGTTGATCGTGACGAGGAGTCCGGCCTCGAGCATCGCCCGAAGCGGGTGGTCCGCCAGCCTGCGATACCGGTTGGCGATCACGACGTTGCTGACCGGACAGACCGTCAGCGGGATCCGGTCGCGCGCCAGGCGCTCGACGAGCTCGGGGTCGTCGACGATGGCGACGCCGTGGTCGATCCGCTCGGCGCCGAGGACATCGAGCGCGATCCGGATGTTGTCGGGCCCGACGCCGACCGCTTCGCCGGCGTGGCACGTCCGCCGAAACCCGAATCGCTGGGCCGCCCTGAACGCGGGAGCGAAGCTGGCGAGGTCGATGCCGAGCTCGGTCGAATCCGCACCGACCCCGATGACCCGGTCGGCGCGTCCCGCCATCCGCAGTGCGCCGAGCGCTTCGACGAATTCGAGCCCTGCGACCGGGCCGTACGCGCGGTCGATATCGCCGATGAGCATGCATCGGACGCCGGTCGTCGCCTCCGCGGCTTCGATGCCTTCCGACAGCCCGGCGACGATCGATCCAAGATCCTGGCCGGCGGCGAGGTGACGCGCAGGCGTGAAGAACATCTCGCGGTATCGCAGGCCGTGGACCGCGCCATCCACCAGCGACTCGTAGGCGACCCGCGTCCAGTCCTCCCTCGTCGCGAGTGTCTCCTGGACCAGCCAGAACACCGCCAGGAACGAATCGAGCGAGTCGTAGCGATACAGCTCGGCCGGGTCGTCGACCGGCAGCGGCCTGCCGGCCTTGCGCGCAAGCTCGATGACCGTCGAGGGGCGGACCGTGCCTTCGACGTGGCAGTGCAGCTCGACCTTCGGGATCAGGTCGTAGGCGTCGAGCCCGTCGGTCGTCGTCACGGTCGGCCTCCGCCTCGGATGCCGTCAGGATGACGCGCGGAGCATGACCCATCGGTCGGTCGGCGTTTGGGCCGGTCTGGCGGCTGGCATGCCGGTGAGCACATTCGGCCGGTCGGCTTCAAGGCCGCCGACCGCGACCGGCCGTATCATCCGGCGATGGTCTCGCCGTCCCGTATCAGCGCGCCGCTCCGCCTCCGCCGGCTGCCCGATCGGGTCGCCGGGCTTCGAGCGATCGATGCCGCGGAGGCGTTCCGCGATCTCCACGGGCTGGTCCTCCTCGAGAGCGCCCGACCCGGGCGCAATGCGCGCTGGACGTATCTGACGGCCGATCCGGTCGCGGTCCTCGAATCGCCCGCGGCGGGTCCCGATCCATTCGCGGTCGCTCGACGGCTCGTCGCGCGACTCGACCGGACGGTCGTGGTCCCGGCCGATGCGCCGCCATTCCTGGGAGGGCTCGTCGGGTTCCTCGGCTACGACCTCGGGGCGATGCTCGAGCGGCTTCCGGCTATCGCACCCGCGGACCAGGACCTGCCGATGCTTCGGCTCGCCCTCCACGATTGGGTCGTCGCCTGGGACCGCAAGACCGGTCACGCCTGGATCGGCGGTCGCGCGCTCGATGGCGACGGACGCCGGCTGGCGCGCCGCCTCGATGACGTCCATGCACGGCTGCTGATGCCGCCCCGACGCCCGGACGCCGGGCCGCAGGCCGATGACGTGGCGGCGCCGCTCCGCTTCCGGTCGGGGATGGACCGGACCACGTACGAGAACGACGTCTCCCGGATCCGCGACCACATCGCCCGCGGCGACCTGTACCAGGCCAACCTCACCCGCCGGCTCGAGGCCCCGTTCGACGGTGATCCGTGGCAGCTCTACCGGCACCTTCGGACGGGTGATCCGTCGCTGTTCTCGGCGTTCGTCGATCTCGGGCCGGGGCAGCTGACCGGGCGTCCTCGAGCACTCCTCTCCGCCTCGCCCGAGCCGTTCCTGTCGGTCGATGCCGAAGGCGTCGTCAAGACCGATCCGATCAAGGGCACTCGTCCGCGCGGGCGCGACGCCGCGGAGGATCGGGCGCTCGCGCGCGAACTTCTGGCGAGCGCCAAGGACCGCGCCGAGAACGTGATGATCGTCGACGTCCTGCGCAACGACCTCGGCCGCGTCTGCCGGCCCGGGTACCGTTCGCGTTCCGCGGCTCTGCCGCCTCGAGCGCACCGCGGCCGTGCAGCACCTGGTGTCCACGGTCACGGGCGTGCTCGCAGCCGGACCGCGACGCCTTCGACCTCCTCGCGGCCGCCTTTCCCGGAGGCTCGATCACCGGGGCGCCGAAGATCCGGGCGATGGAGATCCTCGAAGGGCTCGAACCGGTGCGGCGTGGCCCGTATACCGGCGCGATCGGCTGGATCGGCCCCGATGGCGCGATGCAGACGAGCATCATCATCCGGACGTTCGTGGCCGACGGCCGGCGGCTGACCCTCCATGTCGGTGGCGGCATCACCTGGAAGAGCGATCCGGCCGCCGAGTGGGACGAGACGGTCACGAAGGCCCGTGGACCGCTCGGTGCCATCGGCGGAGTCGAGGTCGCATGAGCGGCGGGAACGAGCGGGAACCGTGCCCGAGCGGGCACGTGTGGGTCGACGGCCGCCTCCTGCCGCCGATGCCGCGCACGTTTCGGCGTTCGATCGCGGCTTCCAGCTGGGCGACGGCATCTTCGAGACGCTTCGCGCGAGAGGCGGCCGAGTCACCGAGCTGGCCGAACACGTCGAGCGGCTGCACCGATCTGCCGCGGGCCTTGACATCACGCTGCCAGCGGATCTGGACGACCGACTGCGTGACGGGATCGCCGCCCTGCTCGCCGCCGACGGGTTCGACGGGCCCGATGGCGACGCCTCGATCAGGATCACGGTTTCGCGCGGGGCCTTCCGCGGTCGTGGCCTGCTTCCGCCCGATGAGACCGTGACGCCGACGGTGGCGATCCAGGCGTGGCCAGTCGTCCCTGCCCCAGCCGGACCACCTCGTCCGAGGCCTGCACCTCGTCGCTTCGGCGGTCCGACGCGATCCGGCGAGCCCGCTCGCCACGCTCAAGACGATCTCGCGTGCCGATTACGTCTACGCACGGCTCGAAGCGCGCCGGGCCGGCGCCGACGACGCGCTGTTCCTCACCATCGACGACCACCTTTCCGAGGGGACGACCGCGAACATCTTCCTGGTTCGCCGCTCACCCGACGACGGCGCGCCCGAACTCGCGACGCCCTTCGCTCGACTGCGCGATCCTGCCGGGGACGACTCGGTCATGGCTGCTGGCCTGGGGAGCGCGCGTCGGCCTCCGACCATGCGAGGCGCTCCTGTCGCGCGCCGACCTGGTCGCAGCCGATGAGGCGTTCCTATCGTCCAGTGTCGCCGGGATCCTTCCGGTCACTCGCTTCGAGGGCGTCGCGATCGGCGATGGGGCGCCCGGTCAGTGGACTCGGCGGGCACGAGCCGACCGCGAGGCGATGATCGTCGGTGCCGGCGCGGCCGCGGGCGCGGGCGCGGGCGCCGGCGACCCCGCCGCTCAACGCGTCCCCGGCGTTCCCGCCTCGACGACCGAAGCATGACCCGCGACGAGCTGATCGCCGCGACCCGAGCCCTGGTCGAGGAGGGCGAGCGCCTCGGCGCGAGCCCGTCCCTCGGGTCCCTGCAAGTCTGGCTCCAACGCTCCGACGACCTCCTCAAGACCGCGTGGGGGAACATGGACCGCTACCACCTCGCGTGGCTGATGGTCGGCAAGCCGCCAAGGGATCGTCCGCGGCCGGCCGATGACGCCCGACGAGGAGGCCGCCTACGTCCGAGAGGTCGCATCGCAGAAGACGGCCGCGTTGCGGATGAGCCTCGACGCGGCGGACCGCCAGCGGATGCCGTTCGTCGGTGAGTCCGGCGGCCTCGGGTTCGGCGGCCGGGCCTCCGGAGATGCTGCGCGCGACGGCCAGCCGGCAGCAGAAGGTGCATCGATGACGGGCGCGGGTGCCGGCACGCCGGACCCGGCCGTCGCCGGCGCTTCGATCGACCGCGCTCCAGACCGAGCTGGTCTTCCACTCGAGCCCGGCCTCGCCGAGCGCCTGGCCGAGGCTCGACGCCGCGCCGAGGAGCATCTCGACCACGACGCTCCGCGCGCGCCGCGTCCCGAGCGGATGCAACGTTGAGCGGCGGTGCGCCCCGAGCGGCGACCGAGTCCGAACGCACCAGCGAGCGAGGGTCCCCGCGGTTGGTGGCACGCGCACGGTCCCCGCGCCCGATGCCGTCGCCCGCGACTACCTTCGCCTTGCGCTCCGGCTCGATCAGCACCTCCCGGGTCTGGTCGATGGCTACTTCGGTCCCGCCGACCTGAAGGCCCAGGTCGACATGGAGCAGCTTCGTTCGCCTGCGCGCCTCGGCGGACGACGCACGCGCGCTCCGCGACCGGCTGGCTGGCGAGGTGTCCGACCCGGCCCGCCGAGCATGGCTGACGGCGCAACTCACGGCCCTCGAGACGCAGGCCGCGGCGATCGCCGGGAGAAGGCCTGCCGTATCTCGAGCACGTTGCTCGCTGCTTCGCGTTCGCGCCTTCACGCCGTCCGGATGAGACCTTCGCGGCGGCGGCCGCTCGGATGGAGGCCCTCCTTCCCGGGAGCGAGCCGCTGGACGGACCGCCTCGAAGCCTGGGATGCCCGCTTCGTCATCGCGCCGGATCGATTGCCCGCCCTCGCCGACTGGCTGGTCGCGCGTTTTCGGTCACGCGCAGCGACGACATTCGGTCTGCCCGAGGGCGAGGACCTGCGCGTCTCGATCGTCACGCGGACAGCCGTGGGCCGGCTACAACTGGTACGACGGCGGGCGCCGCTCGCGCGTCGACATCAACACCGACCTCCCGATCCGTGCCTGGGACCTCGTCCACACGGTCGCCCACGAGACCTATCCCGGCCATCACCTCGAGCACGCCTGGAAGGAGGCAGACCTCGTCGACGGCGAGGGACGGCTCGAGGCTTCGGTGCTGCTCATCAACACGCCCGAATGCCTGATCTCGGAAGGTCTCGCCGACGCCGGGCTCCGCTTTGCGGCGCCGCCCGAGGAGCGCGTCGACCTTCTGATCGAGCTATTCGAACGGGCGGGTCTCGAAGTCGCCCAGGACGGCACCGAGGCGCACGACGGAGCGGATCGGACACTCGCGTTGGCTGACGCTCGTCATGAGCTCGCAGCCGTTCGAGGCAATGCCGCCATGCTGCGGCACGCGGACGGTCGGTCGCACGACGAGGTGCTCGAGTACCTCCGCGAGGTCGGCCGGATGACGCCCGAGCTTGCCGCCAAGCGCCTCGAGTTCATCGAACACCCGCTCTGGCGGACCTACGTCTTCGTGTATGCCGAAGGCGAGGCGCTCATCGACCGATGGCTCGGCGAGGTCCCGGAGCCAGAACGTCCGGCGCGGTTCGGCCGGCTGCTGCATGAGGCGTTGACGCCGGCCGATCTCACAACGGCCGGCTGAACACCACGCGGTCCTCGCCGTCGGCGTCGTAGTCGGGGTAGGCGCGCGTGCCGTACAGGTTCATGGTGCCGGGTCCGTCCGCAGGACTGAATCCCATCGCCCGTGTGGAATGCCACGGAGATCCGGTTGCCAGGCCACGTCACGGCGATGACCCGTCGAGCGCCGCGCGATCGGGCGTCCTCGAAGAACCGCTCGTACAGAGCCCGGCCGAGGCCGCGACCGCGGCGGTTGGGGTCGGTGGCGATCAGATGGGCGTAGGCCTCGTCCGGATGATCGGGGCTGATGAAGCCCACGATGAACCCGAGCGGCCGGCCGTCATCGGCCTCGGCGATCCAGGACGTGCCGGTGAAGTGCTGGAGCCACAGCCGCGGGAATAGCTGCTGCATCTTTCGACCGCCCCACCATTCGTTCATGCGCCCGATGAGCACGGGGTGGTCGGCATCTGTCGGCCGGCGGAAATGGACCTCCGCTGAGCCAGCCGGCGCCGCGGCCGATCGCGACGCCTCGCTCATCGCGCGGTGAGCCAGGCGGCCAGTGCCGCGGCCACGGCCTGGGCGAGGACGAGGACGCCGAAGACCTCGAGCAGGTACTCGGGGAGTGGCAGGACACCTCCCTCGGTCCGGGCGTAGAGCCACAGGCCGAGCTGCCCGAGAGCGACGGCGGCGAGCGCGATCGCGACCGCGATGCGGACACGCCGAGCGCGCACGAGGTGATCGCCCGCACCGAATCGAAGACCCGCGCCGACTGCCCAGCCCGTGGCGATGGCGACGACGATGAGACCGCCGGTCAACGTGACGATCCCGCCGAGGACCACGGTCACCGTGGCGCCGGCTATCGCGGCGATCGTTGCGAAGGCCAACCCGCGCCCGATGGACGCGCTCGGGTCGGCGGGCTTAACGGCGGCGGCTGCGGCCTCGGCCGCGCGATACCGATCGGATGGCGGATGGGCGAGGCGGCGCTCGCCGGGTGTCGGCGGGCTCGCCGCGGACGGTGGGTTCGAGGTCGCCGGGCCGGCGCCGCCGTTGGGCTCCGTCGTCGAGGACGAGTCAGCCGCTCGGTCCTGATCCGTCGCCGTCGTCGTCGTTGGTCGGTCGGTCACCGGGTCATCCTAGCGGCCCACTCAGGCAGCCCACGGGAAGTCCGCCTTCCCCGCCGTGGCGACCCCCCGGCCCTCACGCTAGACTCACGGCCATGACCCATCCGAGTCTTGGCGCACCCCCTCGCAGCCGCACGGCCGGTCTTCCGGATGCGGCGGCTCGGATCCGAGTCGAAGGGGAGCGACTCGCGGGGCAGGCGCTGCAGGTCGCCATGGACGCCGACCCGACGATTCGCGAGCGCCACGACGACACCGGGCTCCGCCAGCGCCTGCGCGACACCTCCCTGCTGCTCGAGCGAGTCGCGATGAGCGTCGAGTCCGGCGACGTCGGACCAGCCCACGACTATGCCGAATGGACGGCACCGGTGTACCGGCGTCGCCACGTCCCGTTGGATGACCTCATCAGCCTGTGCGAAGGCATCCGCTCCGTGCTGCCCTCGGTCCTCGCACCTGGTGAGCTGCCGTTGGCCTCCGGGGCCCTCGACTCCGCCATCGACGTCTACAAGTGGCATCGCCGCCTCGCCGGTGACGCTCGCAAGCGCAACGCGCTGCTCCAATGGCTGTACAAGGGCGCCTGAGGTGACCATCAAGTGGGTCCAGCAGGACCCGCTCGTGATGAACGGCGAGCCGTTCTGCTACGGGTCGCGGCTGACCGTCCGTCAGCTGCTCGAGCTTCGTTCGAATGGCTACGACCTCACGATGATCCTCAAGGACCACCCTGAGCTGCGCGTCCTCGGGATCGCTGCCGCCTATACGTACGCGGGCGAGCATCGCGATCGCTATGCCGACTTCTTCGAGAAGGACGGCTCGCTCGCAGGACCGGGCTACACCGAGGCCGAGGCGGCGGGTCTCCCGGCCCAGTATCGCGTGCCAGGGATCGTGATCCGAAGCGAGACGACCGTAGCCTGATTCGTGCCCCGCTGAAGGCCCATGTGGCGGACGGATGGTACGCTCGTTCGACGCACCCGGAGTCCCGAATGACCGATACAACGACCGATACCTCGACCCAGACCGCGCCGACTGCCACGGCGGAGGCGCCCAGCGCGCCGGATGCGTCTGCGTTTGACCCACAGCGGCGGGCGACCGAGCTCGCGATCCTCGACGCACTGCGAGCCGTCGTGGATCCCGAGATCGGCATGAACGTCGTCGAGCTCGCGCTGATCAAGCAGATCATCCTCGGGCCCGACAGCACCGAAGTGAAGATGATCCTCACCACGCCGTTCTGCCCGTACGCGGGATCGATGATCGCCCAGGTCAAGGAGCAGACCGAATCGGTCGTGGACCATGACGTGAAAGTGACCCTGCTGGCCGAGCGCTGGGATCCGCGCGACGCCGGCCTGATGTGGTGATCCCGAGAGCCTCAGGAGAATCGACTCGATGACACAGAACGACAATCCCGTCCGGTACAGCAGCACGACGAGCGCGCCGCTGGCACCAGGCGTGCCCGCGGGTGCCGGCGCACGGACCACGCCGCAGGGCCTGGGTGTCGTCCCGGATGCCCGACTGGCGGCCGCGTTCCTCAGCCACGCCTTCACCTGGATGTTCGCCGGCCTGCTCGTCACGGCGGGCGTCGCCTTCATCGTCCAGAGCAACGAGCGGTTGCTCGACTTCGCTCAGGGCAGCTTCTTCCTCCTGATGATCGCCCAGATCGGGATCGTCATCGGCATCACTGCGGCGATCAACCGCATCTCGGCGACCGCCGCCCTGGCGCTGTTCTTCGTCTATGCGGCCTCGCTCGGCGTCACCGTCGGGCTGATCGTCTCGGCGTACACCACCGCGTCTGTCGCGACGGCGTTCGTCGGCGCGGCGGCGATGTTCGGCGCAGCGGCCGTCTACGGCAACGTCACGAAGCGGGAGCTGTCCGGGATCGGCGGCTACCTGTTCATCGGCCTGATCGGCATCCTCGTCGCATCGGTGATCAACATCTTCCTGGCCAGCAGCGGGCTGACCTGGATCATCTCGATCATCGGCGTCGTCCTTTTCACGGTCCTCACCGCCTACGACGTCCAGCGGATCAAGGCCGGCAATCTCGCGGCCGCGACAGGCTCGATGGAGAAGGCGGCGGTCCTCGGTGCCCTCTCGCTCTACCTCGACTTCATCAACCTGTTCCTGTTCATGCTCCGCCTGCTCGGCGGCCGGAACTAACCACCGAAACACCGCGCTGAGGCGTCGAACGCCTCACTCCCTCGCGTCTCGAAATTCGACCGCCCGGGCCCGCCGTCCCCATCCAGGACGCCGGCGCACCGGGCGATCGAGTGTCCGGGGCCGACTTGGCCGCCGCGAGGTCCGACGCCACTTGCGCGGACCTATACTCCCTGACCATGCAGGCGCCGGGACCCTCCGGTGGCCGCGTGCGGAGGGACGGTCCATGGCCGGAGGCTCTGGCGACCCTGGCGAGCCCCGAACGCTCCAGGACCCGCTGGCCGAGTCGCTGCGCGTCGTGGACCTCGCCCAGGAGCGCGGTCTCCTCGTCCGGCTGATGGGCGGGATGGCGATCCGCGCCCACGCGCCGGATTGGCCGGCCCGAACCCGCCGGGTCGAGGTCGACCTCGACTTCGCCACCCGCTCGAAGGATCGCGGCCCGTTCTATCAGCTGCTCGAAGCAGAGGGCTACACGGCCGACAAGCGCCACAACGCGCTCTTCGGCAGCAAGCAGGCGTACTTCGTCGACGTCCCGCGGAACCGGCCGGTGGACGTCCTCGTCGACTCGCTCGAGATGGCCCACAGCTTCGGATTCGCCGACCGTCTCGGCCTCTCGAGCCCGACCCTCCCGCTCGCCGAGCTCCTGCTCTCGAAGCTCCAGGTCGTCAAGATCAACCGCAAGGACGTCCTCGACGCGCTCGTCCTGCTCGCCGAGCATCCGCTGGGTTCCGACGACGGTGCCGCCGACTCGCGTCACGGGCTCGGCGTGATCAACGTGCCGCGGATCCTCTCGTTCACCTCGAACGACTGGGGCTGGTGGCGGACGGTGACGGGCAATCTCGACGTGCTGGATCAGTACCTCGCGGTCGAGCTGACGCCCGAGGACCTCGACCTCAACAACGGTCGGGCTGTGCTGTTCGACCCATCGGCGCAGATCGCGGCGCTCCGGACGGCCATCAACGAGGCACCGAAATCGACGCGCTGGAAGCTCCGCTCGAGGGTGGGCGAGCGTCAGGCGTGGTACCGCGACCCCGAAGAGATGGGCCACCACGGCGCGATGAGCTGCGGCCGATGACCCCGCGAGGGCGGATGCGTGGGACCGCCGAGTCGGCTGGCAGGAGGGTCTGGCATGAGGGGCTTGGTATGAGGATCTTCTTCGCCACCGACATCCACGGCTCGGAGGTGTGCTGGCGGAAGTTCCTCAATGCGGGCAAGTTCCACAAGGCCGACGTCCTGATCATGGGCGGCGACATGACCGGGCAAGGCCATGGTCCCGATCGTCGCCAACGGCGGCAACTGGGAGCTCGAGCTCCAGGGCCAGCGACACGTCCTCACGACCGAGGACGAGGTCAAGGCGATGGAGAAGCGGATCAGCGACCGCGGTTACTACCCGGTTCGCCTGACCCGCGACGAGGTCGACGCGTGGTCCGGGGACGCCGCGCTCGTCGACACTCGTTTCAAGGCCGAGATGCTCGGCAACGTCGAGCGCTGGATGGCGCTCGGTGACGAGCGGCTGGCCGGGACCGGGATCCGCTGCGTCGTGTCGCCGGCCAACGACGACATGTTCGAGATCGACCCCATCATCGAAAGCGCGAAGCACCTCGAGCTCGGTGAGGGAAACACGATCGCGCTCGATGGATTTTCACTCGTTTCGACCGGCTGGGCGAACACGACACCGTGGAACACATTCCGCGAGCTGCCCGAGCCCGAGCTGCGCGAGCGGATCGACGGCCTTGTCGCTCAGGTGCCCGATCCGCACCGGGCGATCTTCAATTTTCACGCCCCGCCGTACGGCTCGAATCTTGACAACGCGCCCAAGCTCGACGCAGATATGAACTACGTATCAGGAGGTCAGGCGCTCGATCCCGGTCGGGCTCGAAGGCTGTCCGGGAGTCGATCCTCGCGTACGCGCCCCCGCTGTCGCTGCACGGGCACATCCACGAGGGCAAGGGCGCGGTGAAGCTCGGCTCGACGCTGGCGGTCAATCCCGGCAGCGCGTACGAGGACGGCGTCCTGCAGGCCGCGATCGTCGACCTCGACGAGAAGAAGGGAACGGTGAAGCGCTATCTGCTGATCAACGGCTGACGTCGTTCGATTCGAGGAAGAGGAGGAAGGATGGCATCCGGCAGCACCGCGGCCCCATCGCTGTTCCTGAGGAACGCCACGGGCCTCGTCAAGGGTTGGTCCGGCTTCGACGCGTTCACCTACTCGTTCATGTCGGTGAACCTCGTCACGCTCGGCATGTTCTACAGCCTCGCGGTCTTCGCCTACGTCCCGGGAGCGAACCCGATCCTGTCGATCGTCCTCGCGGCGATCGCCGTCACGTTCCTGGCCGTCGCGTACTCGGGGCTGATCGCGGCGATGCCGCGAGCCGGCGGTGACTACATCTGGCAGAGCCGGATCCTCGACGGGATCCCGGGCGTCGTCACCGGGGCGGTCGTCGGGGCGGTCGCCGGATTCCTCGTCGGCCAGGCGGTCGGCTTCGATCAGACGGTGGCCCTGCTGACCGGGCTCGCCGGTCTCGTCGTCGGTGGCTCGATCGGCTACCTGAACGGTGGCATCGGCTTCATCCTCGCCGCGACGGGTTGGTGGTTCATCCTCGCGATGTGGGCACCGATCTACGGCGCGATCCTCAACATCGAATTCTTCCAACCGCTCGCGGCACTCGTGAAGTCGGCCGACGGCCTGTCGTTCCTCGGTTCGGAGAACGGCATCCTTTTCGTGTCGATCGTCGTCATCATCCTGACCTCGGCGCTCGTTGCACTCGGTATGGCCGGGTATGCCCGTATCCAGAAGTGGTGCCTGTACCTCGGTCTGGCCGGGTTCGCGATCATGGTCGTGCTGATGCTCGTCTCGAGCCAGGCCGACTTCAAGGTCGCCTTCGATCGCGCGAACGAGTCGCTCTTCGGAGTCGCCGGTGCCTATGACAAGACACTCGCCGACGCGACCGCGAACGACGCCTGGGTCACGACGCTCGCCCCGACGGACTTCGGCGCGAACCTCGGCGGACACGCTTCTCGCGACCCTGGCGATGATCCCGTTCATGCTGTTCTGGATCCTGTACCCGAACTGGGGTTCGACGCTGTACGGCGAGGTCCGCGGCTCGGGTGACTTCCGCAAGGTCCTGCGCGGCATGCTCGGCGGCATCTGGGTGACCGCGGGCCTCGCGGTCGCGTTCGTGCTCCTCGCGGCGAAGACGTTCGGGTGGGACTTCTTCACCGCGACGAACGCCAACTTCATCAACTACTTCTACGGCTACACGACGACGGCACCGACGGTCCCGATCTGGAGTTACCCGCCGCTCCTCGTGTCGTACCTCGTCGACAACACGCTCTTCCAGATCGGGATGGTCGTGCTGTTCGGGGTCTGGTTCCTCGGCTGGTCGGGGACGCTCTTCCTGTCGTCGACGCGGATGATCTTCGCCGCGGCGTTCGACCGGGTCCTGCCCGATCGACGCTGCTCAGGTGTCCGAGCGGCGCGCGGTCCCGGTCGTCGCCCTGCTCTACATCATGGTCCCGGCCGTGGTCGTGAGCGTCGATCTATGCCTACTCCGCCGACTTCCGCGCGCTGACCCTCGACGCGACGCTGGTCATCGCGGTGACCTTCCTGGGCAGCGCGATCGCGGCGACGATCCTGCCCTGGTACAAGCCGCGGATCTTCGAGAACTCGGCGGTCGCCCACCTGAAGCTGGTCGTCAGCGGTGCGGGCCTCGATCACGTCGATCATCCTCGCCTGGACGATCTACCTGTGGCTGAAGGACCCGCTCTACGGGATCGGGGTCGGCAACGCCAACTCGATCATCTTCCTTGGCGTGGTCTACGGCGCCGCGGCGATCGTGTACATCGCCGCCCGGCTCGTCCGCCGGACGCCAGGGCGTGGACCTCGACGCGATCCATTCGGAGATCCCGGCCGAGTAGGTCGGTCCGGTTTCGATCTCGTCGGCCGGCGCCCCGGGCCCCGGGGCGCCGTTCGGTTCCGGGCTGACGGACCGCTTGGTCACCCGGACCGCGGTCGCGTCGTTCCTCAGGCGACGAAAGCCGCTTCGAGCGTCGCGCAGTCCGTCACCGCGAGTCGACGACGCTCTGTCGTTTCCGAGTCGACAAAACGTGTCTGGCGGGCGTGCGACCGGCTGATTTGAGCCACCGACGCAGTTTCGTCGTCCCAGAGTCGACGAAAGCGTGCTACCTGCGATCCACGACCGGGATTCGGTCCCGACCGAGCAGGAATCGTCGTCCCTGAGTCGACGAGGCCGTCGGACTCGAGCGCGATGGCGCGCCGTATCGGTCTGTGTCAATGCACGTCACACGAGCATTCGGCGGTGATCCCGAGTCGGGGACAGCTGGCGGGCTCGATCGTGAGCGTGGATTTCGCCGGGCTTCGCTCACGGAAGCTGCCAAATGCTCGCGACGCGTGAAATCGTCAGCGAAGTCCTCGCCGAACGCTCGCGTGAGGAGCATTTGTCAGGAGTGGCCTGCAGTCGAGCCTGATGACGCTTCGCAACTGCGTTCCCGGGCCTGGTTCGCGCGACCCGGCGACGTCCACGTTCGAGTTCGCGGCCTTCACCGCGTTCATGGCGCGCTGCGCGCGCCGGTCTTGTCGGCTGCGCGACGACGAGCATCGGTTCGCGGCGTCAGGACGAGGCGAGGACCTCGAAGCCGAAGGTCGGTGTCAGCCGCTTCGTCGCGGCCTGCAGCTCGGCGACGAGCACGCGAACTCGGTCGTCGTCGAGCCGCGACAGCGGCACGTTCAGCCCAGTGCCGCCACGCACGTCCGGCCGCGTCCAGCACCGGCACGGCCAACGCGCCGGCCTCGAGATGCAACTCGCCGCGGTTGATCGCCCATCCGCGACGCCGCGTCTCCTCGATCGACCTCGAGGAGCGAATCGGGGTCGGTGTTCGTCGCCGGCGTGTAGGCGCCGCAGTGGCCCGGCGAGGTACGACCGCACGTCGCGCCTCGGCCATCGAGGCGAGGAACACCTTGCCGGCGGCGGTCGCATGAAGCGGCGCACGCTGGCCGCTTCGGGTGAAGGCCCGAACCTCGTGGGTCCCGTCGATCTTGTCGATGAAGACGACGCTGTCGCCGTCGCGGATCGCGAGGTCGACGCTCTCGCCGGTCGACGCCACCAGTTCGGTCATCACCCGCCGCGCCTCATCACGGACGTCGATGGTGTCGAGGACCCGCGTCCCGAGCTCGAACAGCCGGATCCCGAGGCGGTAGCGGCCCGTGACGGCATCCTGCCGCAGCCACCCGACCCGCTCGAGCGATCGGGCCAGCCGCCAGCCGGTGCTTCGATCGACGCCCATCGCCGAGGCGAGCCCGGCGGCCGTGACCCAGCCCTCGGTCGGCCACGATCTCGAGGGCGGCCGCGACACGTTCGACGCTCGGGCGGCCGCGCGCTCGCGCCGCTGGCGCGACATCGGACGCGCGCTCGCCTCGCGCCGCTCGCGATCCAGCGTCCGGGGGTTGCGCGCCGCTTCTGCCATCGCGTAGAGTGTCGCAGATACCGCAACACCATTGCAAATCCTGCACAAGCAGGCATGACCCACAACGAGGGACGGTAAATGAGCGGGCTTCCCGAACGCGCACGCGTCGTGATCATCGGTGCCGGCATCGTCGGCAACAGCATGGCCTGGCACCTCGCCCGCCTCGGCTGGCGCGACATCGTCCTCCTCGACAAGGGGACGCTGCCGAACCCCGGTGGCTCGACGGGTCACGCCTCGAACTTCATCTTCCTGACCGACCACTCGAAGGAGATGACCGCCCTCACCCTCGACAGCGTCGTCCAGTACAAGGAGATGGGCGTCTTCACCCGGAGCGGCGGCATCGAGGTCGCCCGCACGCCCGAGCGGATGGAGGAGCTCAAGCGACGGACGACGTCATCGATCTCGTGGGGCATCGACACCGAGCTCCTCACCCCGGCCCAGATCAAGGAGCAGGTCCCGTACATCGAGGATTCGGTCATCCTCGGTGGCTTCTCGACGCCCGGACGTCGGCGTCGTCGACTCGCTGCGGGCCGGCACGATCATGCGCGAGCGCGCGCAGGAGCTCGGTGCCCTGACGATCTCCGCCGGCACCGAGGTCACCGGCATCGATGTCGAGGACGGCCGCGTCCGGGCGGTCCACACGGACAAGGGCACCATCGCAGCCGACACGGTCGTCATCGCGTGTGGCTGCTGGAGCCCGCGGATCGCCGAAGATGGCCGGCGCCCACATCCCGCTGACGCCGGCCGTCCACCAGATGATCAGCGTCGGTCCCGTCCCGCAGCTCGCCGGGACCGTCGGCGAGATCACGTTCCCGATCGTCCGCGACATGGACACCAACATGTACGAGCGCCAGCACGGCGGCGACCTCGAGGTCGGCTCGTACGCCCACCGGCCGATCCTCATGGACCCCGACGACATCCCCTCGATCGCGGCGTCGGCGCTGTCGCCGACCGAGCTGCCGTTCACCCAGGACGACTTCGAGGTCCAGATGGAGCAGGCGCTCGAGCTGGTCCCCGACGTCCTCGGTGACGAGACGGTCGGCATCCGGCACGCCATCAACGGCCTGCTGTCGCTGACGCCGGACGGGATGCCGATCCTCGGCGAGACGTCCGAGGTCAAGGGCCTCTGGTCGGTCGCGGCGGTCTGGATCAAGGAGGCGCCCGGCATCGCCCGGGCCGTCGCCGAGTGGATGACCCACGGCTATCCCGAGATCGACCTCCACGCCTCCGACATCGCCCGCTTCTACGACCACCAGAAGACGCGGACCCACATCGAGGCACGGAGCGCCGAAGGCTTCAACAAGACGTACGGCATCGTCCACCCGATGGAGCAGTGGGAATCGAACCGCCAGGTGCGGCTCAGCCCGGCCTACCCCCGGCAGAAGGAGCTCGGGGCGGTCTTCTTCGAGGCCGCGGGCTGGGAGCGGCCCTTCTGGTACGGCGCCAACGAGAAGCTGCTCGCCCAGTACGGCGACCGCGTCATGCCGCGCACGGCCGAGTGGGAGTCGCGCTGGTGGTCGCCGATCATCAACGCCGAGCACCTCGCCATGCGCGATCGGGTCGCGATGGTCGACCTCGCCGCCTTCGCGATCTTCGACGTCACCGGCCCGGGCGCCCTCGACTACCTCCAGGGGTGTCGTCGTCAGCCAGATGGACGTACCCGTCGGTCGCATCGTGTACACGCCGCTCCTGTCCGAGAACGGTGGGATCGTCGCCGACCTGACGATCATCCGCCTCGCCCACGACACGTTCCGGGTCGTCACCGGCGGCGGGATGGGGATGCGCGACCGCAAGTACTTCACCGACCATCTTCCGGCCGACGGATCCGCGCAGCTCCACGACCAGACGTCGGCCCTCTACACGCTCGGTCTGTGGGGCCCGATGGCTCGCGAGGTGCTCGCGTCGGCGACGCGCGACGACGTCTCGAACGCCGGCTTCCCGTTCGGCACCGCTCAGACCGATCGAGATCGACGGCGTCATGGCCCTCGCGTCGCGGATCTCGTACGTCGGCGAGCTCGGCTGGGAGATCTACGCCCCGATGGAGCAGGGCCTCCGGCTGTGGGACACGCTCTGGAAGGCCGGCGAGCCGTGCGGCGTCATCGCCGCCGGGATCGGCGTCTACGCGACCACGGGCCGACTCGAGAAGGGCTACCGCGCGCACGGCAACGAGCTCGAGCTCGAATACGACCTCGTCGAGGCCGGCATGGCGCGACCGAAGGTGAAGGAGGCGGACTTCATCGGCAAGGAGGCGTACCTGCGGCAGCGCTCGGCGCCGCCGGCCGCGATCCTGTGCACGCTGACGGTGGACGACAACACGTCGTCGACTGGCGAGAAGCGCTACATGATGGGCAAGGAGCCGGTCCTGACGCCCGACGGCCAGCCGCTGGTCGATGGCAAAGGGACGCCGGTCGTACGTGACGAGCGCGGGCTCGGGCCCGTCGGTCGGGAAGCATCTGCTGATGTCGTACCTGCCGCCCGAACACGCCGTCGTCGGGACACCGCTCGCGGTCCAGTACTTCGGCGAGCGGTACCCGGTGACCGTCGCGGTCGCCGGCAGCACGCCGCTGTTCGACCCGACCAACGAGCGGATCCGGAGCTAGGGCGTCGCCGTGAACATCCTCGTCTGTGTGAAGCGAGTCCCGGCCACGGGCGGCCGGATCAACCTGACGCCCGACGCCCGCGACATCGACACGAAGTTCCTCGGCTTCGTCGTCAGCCCGCACGAGGAGTGCGCCGTCGAGGAGGCGGTCCGGATCATCGAGACCCATGGCGGAACGTCCGTCGTCATGACGCTGGGTCCCGAAGCGGCCACCGACCAGCTCCGCGACGCGATGGCGGTCGGCATCGATCGCGCGGTCCTGCTCGAGACCGACGGCTCCGACTGGGACCCGGTCGCGACCGCGGCGGCGCTCGTCGACGCGATCCGGGCGCTCGAGGCGGCCGGCGGTCCGTTCGATCTCATCCTGTTCGGGAACGAATCGGCCGACTCCGGTGGCTTCCAGGTCGGGATCCGCGTGGCCACCGCGCTCGACCGGCCGATCGTGACCGGCGCGAAGGGGCTGGAGATCGGTTCCGGGACCGCGACCGCCCGACGTGAGGCGCCCGGCGGCTGGGAGATGTTCGAGGTGCCGGTGCCGGCGGTCGTCGCGGTTCGCGAGGGGATCAACCTGCCGCGATACCCGTCGGTCCCTGGTCGGATGCGAGCGAAGAAGAAGGAGATCGAGCGCGTGGCGCCGTCGAAGGTCCCCGGCGGACCCGAGCTGATCCGATTCGTCCTGCCGCAGGAGACGGAGGGCCACGCCGAGATCCTCGGCACGGGGCCTGAGGCCGCGGCGGCGATCGTTGCGATGCTCCGCCAGATCGGTGTCCTGTGAGCGCGGTCGTCGCGCTCGTCGAACATGCGGCCGGGGTCGCCGGATCGCCTCAGCCTCGAGATGCTCGCGCTGGCGTCGCGCGTTGGTCAGGTCGCTCGGTGCGCCGGTCCACGCCGTCGTCGTCGGGGATGGGGCTGCCGAGGCCTCCGCGTCGCTCGGCGACCAAGGTGTCGCCGTCGCGCATGTCGTCGAGCATCCGCGGCTGGACGCGTATGCGCCGGTTGCATGGGCCGCGGCACTCGGCGAGGTCATGGCATCGGCCGGGCGCCGTCGCCGTCTTCGCGCCCGGGAGCGAACGCGGGACCGAAGTCCTTGCCCACCTTGCCGCGCGGAACGGCTTTGCAGATGGCCGCCAACGTCATCGATGTCACGGAGACGGCAGACACGGCCGCCGGCGGGCGGTGGCGGATCGTCCGCCAGCGGTGGGCCGGCAGCCTGCTCGAGGAGGCCTGGCTCGGCGGATCGATGCCCCTCCTGACCGTCGCCGCACATGCGGTCGCCGTCGCCGAGCCTGCCGCCGGCGCAGCGGCACCCGAGATCAGGCCGCTGACCCCGAACCTGACTGAGGCCGACCTCCGGGTCCGCGTCACCGGCCGGGTCGCGTCGGCCGGCGACAAGGTGTCGCTCGCAGATGCCCGTGTCGTCGTCGGTGGCGGTCGCGGCATCGGAAGCGCCGAGGGCTTCGCGATGCTCGAGGACCTCGCCGGGCTGCTCGGTGGCGCGGTCGGGGTGTCGCGGGTCGTGACGTCGCGCTGGCTGGCGGCCGCATTCCGAGCAGATCGGCCAGACCGGCATGCGGATCGCACCCGACCTGTACATCGCCTGCGGCATCAGCGGGGCGATCCAGCACATCGTCGGCTGCAAGTCCGCCAAGCGGATCCTCGCGATCAACAAGGACCCGGACGCCCCGATCATGTCGCGTGCGGCGTACGCGGTGATCGGCGACGTCCACACGGTCGTGCCGGCGATCGCCGACGAGATTCGCCGAGGACCGTGAAGCCGGGTAGTGGCGTCGCGTCGAGTGGCACGCATTGCGGTCGGACCGGCATGACCATGATGGCCGCAGCTCCTTGGTGTAGGCCGTTGGACTACGATGCACTACATGTCGCATCCGCCGACGCCGAAGCCATTCTCGATTCGCATGAGCGCTCGGACCCTCGCCCGTCTGGATGAGCGTGCGCAGAGGCGGCGCGAACCGAAGACCCGCACGGCCGAGCGGCTCATCGACGAAGGGCTGCGGATGGAGGACCACCCGGGCATCGCCTTCCGCGATGGCCCGACCGGTCGTCGTGCGGCGCTCGCAGGTGGCCCGGATGTCTGGGAGGTCATCGAAACGCTTCACGGAACCGGGCTGACGGGCGAGAGAGCGATTGCCGCGACGGGGGCGTGGGGCGGACTGACACCGGCCCAGGTGCGAATGGCTGTGCGCTACTACGCCGAGTACCGCGACGAGGTGGATGAGCGGATCAGGCTCAACCGCGAGGAGGCCGAACGGCAGCGCGTCTCTTGGCAGCGAATGCAGGAAGCGCTTGGTTGAGGCTCTTGCTCGACGAGATGTACCCGTCCGCGCTGGCTGAGCAGTTGCGCAACAAGGGCCATGATGTCTCGGCCATCACAGAGCGGCCGGAGTTGCGATCGCTCTCGGACGCCGACGTGTTCGCGACGGCTCAGCATGAGCGACGGGCCGTGGTCACGGAGAACATCGCCGACTTCGTCCCCCTCGTCGAGGGCGCTGATCAGCGAGGAGAGACGCACTTCGGGCTCGTCCTCATCGACCCGATGAAGTACCCACGTGGCCAGAGACGCATCATCGGACGCGTCGTCACGGCGCTGGATCGACTCCTTACGGAGCATCCCCGCGACCAGGCGACGAGCGTGCGTCATTGGCTCTGATTCGGGAGGTAGCGGGGTGCGAGGGCGTCCTGACGTGACCGGGATTCGGGTCGTTCGCGCGGCCGAGTTCAGGATACCGGCGGTCGACCACACCGGGGATGGACCGTCGTGAGGCGTTCGACGAGAACGGCGTGTGGGCCGGGACGCTCCGGACGTCCGCGGGCGTCGTCACCGGCTGGCACACCCATCCCGGTCCCGACACCTACATGTACGTCGTGTCCGGTTCGCTGGTGCTCGAGTTCGGTCCGGCGGGCCGCCACCGCGTCGAGGCCCAGGCAGGCGACTTCGTCCTGATCCCACGTGGCGTCGTCCACCGCGAAGGGACGATGCGGGCTCGAACGGCGTCGAAGCCGTGCTCGTCCGCAGTCGGTGAAGGCGAGATCGTCGCGAACGTCGACGCGCCAGACTTGCCCGGCTAACTCGCAGGCAAGGGCTCGAGCGCCTCGCGACGACCGAACGTCGGCGCCGCGCCCGAAGGTTCGGCGGCCCATTCCACCGCGTTCGAGATGACGCGCTGGACCATCGGCAGGTGATAGGTCGGGTGCGTCTCGTGCCCGGGTCGGAAGTAGAAGATGCGGCCTCGGCCGCGCTGGTAGCAGCAACCGCTCCGAAACACCTCGCCGCCCTGGAACCAGCTGACCAGGACGAGCCGGTCGGGCGCGGGGACGTCGAAGTGCTCCCCGTACATCTCCTCGTGCTCGATGTCGAACCATTCGCCGAGACCCGCGGCGATCGGATGACCAGGATCGACGACCCAGAGCCGCTCGCGTTCGTTGGCCTCGCGCCACTTGAGGTTGCAGGTCGTGCCCATCAGGCGCTTGAAAGATCTTCGAGAAGTGGCCGGAGTGGAGGACGACCAGCCCCATCCCGTCGAGGACCCTGGCCTGGACTCGGTCGACGATCGCGTCGATCGACCTCGTCGTGGGCGACGTGGCCCCACCAGGTCAGCACGTCGGTCTCGGCGAGGCCGCATCGCTCAGCCCGTGCTCCGGCTCGTCGAGCGTCGCGGTCCGGACCTCGAAATCCGGCGATCGCAGGCCCTCGGCGATCGCGCGCGTGAATCCCGTCGGGGTAGATCGCACGGACCGCCTCGTCCGACCGTTCGTGGCGGAACTCGTTCCAGACCGTGACCCGGATGGTCACGCGGCTGTCACTTCACGGTCGGGCGACAGGGACACGGCCGCCCCGCCGAGGGTCGCCGATTTGCGGATCGCATCCCAGAGGCGGGCCATCCGGAGGCCGACCTCGGGCGGGCTCGGGTTCGGTTCAAGGCCGGCGCGAACGCTGGCGAACCGTTGCCAGACGTGGGTCGGACCGACCGGCCGCATCTTCCGTGGTCGCGGCGCACCGCCCGCTGCAGCTCGAGACGTTCGCCCCAGATCCCGGTGCGCAGGATCGCCTGGCTACAGAACACGCGGATGTCGGAGTCGCACGAAGGGATCGCGCTTCCACAGCCATGCATCGTGACGAGCGCGCCCGAGGCGAGCCGCCCCATGATCACTGCCCGGATGTCGACCGGCGCTGCCGTCGTTCTCGAGCCAGGCCGCCACCTCGCTGAACCCTTCGCCGGCGAGATCCGAGACGGTGTTCAGCATGTGTGCGCCGGTGTCGAAGAGGAATCCGCCGCCCGAGAGGGCCGGTCCTGCCGCCACGTGCCAGCGGTGTTCTGCTGCCAGTCCTGCCAGACGACGGCGTCGATACCGAGGATCGCGCCGAGCTGCCCTGAGCGCAGAAGCTTTGACGCGGTCCGGACCTGTGGCGAAAGGCTGCCCTGGAACGAGACGACCAGCGTCCGGCCGGTCCGGTTCCGCACCGAGATCAGCGCGCTCGCTTCGTCGGCGTTCATGACCATCGGCTTCTCGAGGAGGACATCCAGCCCGGCTTCGAGGCACGCGCTCGCCTGCTCGAAATGGAAGGCGTGGGGGGTCACGATGAACACCGCGTCGAGCTGTCCGGCGTAAGCGATCGATGAACCGACGCCAATCGGGCTCGTTGACCGGAGGCTTCGCGCCGGCTTGCTGGAAGAGGACGACCGTCGACGCGTAGGCCGCGCTGGACGGTTCGCTCACGGCCACGATCTCGGCGAGGTCGTCGCGGACCATGCTTTCCATGTGAACGCGAGCCATGACGCCACTACCGATGAATCCCATGCGCAGCCGGCGCGGATCGTCCATTCAGGATCCCCTCGATGTGGCGCTCGGCCGAGACGTGGGTCGGCCGCTCGCGAGAGTATCGACGAACAGGGACGGTCCCGCAGCGCGACGACAGGATCCGATCGACGAGGCGACAGTTATCCTCGGCTCCGCCGCGGATCACCACGCCAGGTTGAGCCGCAGCAACCGCAGCCTGTATTCTCTCGGCCTGGGCTGCGACATCGGCCATCCGACTCGCGCGATCGAGCACGACGGCTATCCTGCTCGACACGATGTTCTGCTGAGCCGGAAGACTCCGGTCGGCACTCAATAGCACGTCATAGCCACGCTGCATCGCTTGATGAAGGAGCAAGCCGTTCGTCAAACCCTTGAATCCCGCCTGCTAAACGGTTGTCGCGTCATCGGCCGGGATGTAGTCGAGCAACACCAACCGGTAGCATCTCGTCCAGCAGGACCTTCACGTTGGAATGGCTTCCTCTTCAGCGCGCACACGGGCGATCTCCAGCACCTCCAATGCCTGTCGACGTGTCACAGTCGCGAATTGCGCGAGGAACTCCTCGAGGGTGTCACCGGCCGCGAGATCACTCGAACATCGCCTCGATCGGGACGCGCGTCCCAGCGAACACAGCCGCGCCCCAGGCGAGGTCGTCAGAGCGTGTGATCAATGGCTTCGTGCCGGTCATGGCGGTGTCTCCGTGTCATGCGGACGTCTCGACACGCTAGCCCGAGGCGCGCCCGCAGTCCAACACTATGATTGGCAAGCCACGGACGCGGATCGCGAGGACGATCGGGCTGCGGGCCTCTCGAACGCCGCCTCGTCGCTACGCGGTTGCCTTGACGACCCAGCCGGGCTCCGGGTCGCCGAACTTCGAGACCAGGTAGTCGCGCGACTCCTCGACCGCCTTGCGCGGTCCGTCGAGCGACGCCTTCAGTCGGAAATCGTCCTTCAGGATCTCGCCGTCGACGATGACGGTTCGGACGTTCGAGACGTCGGCGGCGCAGACGACGGCGCCGACGGGATCGATGATCGGCGCGACGTTCACGGCCGAGCCGTCGATGATCACGATGTCGGCCTTCTTGCCGGGCGTCAGCGAGCCGGTCCGGTCGTCGACTCCCGCGACCTCGCGCCACCGATCGTCGCCATCTCGAGGACCTGGCGTGACGTGATCAGCTTGCTCTCGACGGCTCGTTCCACTCGAGGTTCTCGTCCCAGGCGATCCTCGAAGCGACGCGCCCGTTCCGAAGCCGAAGATCGACCGCATCTGGGTGAACTGGTCCGACGGCGCGGTGGTCGCGACGTCCGACGACAGGCCGATCGGCACGCCGTAATCGAGCGCGGTGACGGCCTGCGCCCAGCCGTGGCCCATCTGGAGCTCGATCTGCGGGGCGTACGACACGTTGCCGCCCGAGTCGCGGACCAGCGCCCACTCGTCGTCGAGCAAGTGCGAGGAGTGGATGTAGGTCGTGTTCGGGTAGAGGAGGTCAAGCTCCTGGAGCCGCCGGAGCTGCATCTTCGTGTACCCGAAGCGGTACATCGCGACGTGGACCGTGATGTTGAGCCCCAGCTCCTTTGCCAGCTCCCACTCGTAGCGCACGACCTCTTCGCGGCAGAAGTTCGTGCCGCGGGTGGCGAGCGCCATCGTGATCCGGTTGGTCGTCCGAATTGAAGTACTGCTTCCGGAGACGACGGGCGACATCGCCGTCGATCCTCAGGACGCTGCCGGCGTAGTCGGGACCGAACCACCAGTCCTGGAGGGACGTATTCCCGAAGCCGAAGGCGAACACCGACCTGATGCCCGACTCCTGAAGCCCGCGGATCGCTGCGTCGGCGTGGTCGGGCGTGTTCATGATGTGGGACCAATCGACGAGCGTCGTGATGCCCGCGTTGGCGCATTCGAGCGCACCCCACAGGTTGCCGGCGTAGACGTCGTCGGGCCGGTAGTGCGGCGCGAACTTGTCGAGGATGCCGCCGAAGTAGGCGACCGAGCGTGTAGTCCGGGGCGCAGGTCCGGATCGACGTCTCCCAGGTGTGCCGATGGGTGTCGATGAAGCCCGGGATGACGATGTCGCGGGTGGCATCGATCGTCCGGGCGCCGTCGGCGGACAGGTCGCGGCCGACCGCGGCGATCCGGTCGTCCTCGATGAGGACGTCGGCGCCGGCCATCTCGCCGAGCTCCGGGTCCTGGGTGAGGACGTATCCGCCCTTGATGAGCGTTCGGTCGGTCATCGATGGTCTCCTCTCGTATTGGCACCGAAGGTGGGTCGCGACTGCGGAGAAGTCGGCGTCCTCGCCGACGGATCGCTCCGCCGCCTGGATCACCGTCGAGATTGACTGGCGGCTTGTGGCATCGCGGCACCCGAGGCCGCCGGCGAGCTCGTGGATCAGGCCGAGGTCCTTGGCTGCGAGCGCGAGCGAGAAGGCAACCGGCGTCGCCTCGGGGTCGAGGAACGCGTCGCGCTTGTAGCCGACCATGGGCGCGCCGGCGGCGCTCGCGGCGAGGACGTCGTAGGCGAGCGCGCGATCGATGCCGTTGCGCTCGGCGAGGACGAGTCCTTCGGAAACGGCGCCGTTGAGACCGAAGATGAGCGTGTTGACGGCGAGCTTCATGACCGCGCCGCTGCCGAGTGGCCCGAGGTGGAAGACGCGGCGGGCCAGGCGTTCGAGGATCGGGCCGCGCGCCGATCGAGGTCCGCCGTCATCGCCACCGACCATGATCGTCAGCTCGCCCGAGCGCGCGAGGCTGACGCTGCCCGAGACCGGCGCGTCGAGCACGCCCGCGCCGCACGCGCGTACGTCGGGCGCGAGCGAGCGGATCGTGTCCGGCAGGACGGTGCTCATCTCGACGGCGACGGCGCCCGGCCGCAGCCCGGCGATGACCCCATCCGGTCCGCGATACAGCGCCGAGACGGCGTCGTCGTCGGCGACCATCGAGATGACGATGTCCGGCCTGGCGCGCGGCCTCGGCCGGCGTTGCCGCCACGGCCGCGACCCGCCGATCCGCTCCGCGAGCTCCGCCGCGCGCTCGCGCGGTCCGGTTGTAGACGACGACCGCGACGCCCTGCCCCGGCCAGTCGCTCGGCCATCGCCGAGCCCATGCCGGCCGGTGCCCAGGATCGCGACCGTCGGTTCCGCCACGTCGTCGGCCGCCTCAGTACGGATTCGCGACGAACAGCTCGTCGGACGGGAAGCGGGTGATGACGTGCGGCCCCTCGGCGGTGATCACGACCTCCTCCTCGATCCGGGCGGCCGACACGCCGTCCTTGGCCGGGCAGTACGTCTCGAGGGCGATGACCATGCCCTCCTTCAGCTCGACCGGGTGATCGAGCGAGTTCAGGCGGCTGATGATCGGCCGCTCGTGCAGGAACAGACCGACGCTGTGCCCGAACTGGAGCCCGAAGCACTCCATCTCGTTGGCGAACCCGAACTCCTCGGCCTTCGGCCAGACCGCGGCGACCTTGTCGGTCGTCACGCCCGGGCGCATCAGCTCGATCGACGCGGTCGATCCACTCGCGTGCCTGCTTGTAGGCGTCGCGCTGGGCGTCGTTGCGCGGTGCCGACCACGAACGTCCGGTAGTAGCAGGTCTTGTAGCCGATGAACGTGTGGATGATGTCGAAGAACGCCTGGTCGCCGGGCCGGATGATCCGGTCGGAGAAGACGTGCGGGTGCGGGCTGCAGCGCTCGCCCGAGACCGCGTTGATGTTGTCGACGTGCTCCGAGCCGAGGTCGAACAGGAACTTCGTGACATCGGCGACGAGGACGCTCTCGCGAACACCCGGCTTGAGGTTCTCGGAGATGTGCTGGTAGGCGCCATCGACCATGGCGCAGGCCGTGTTGAGCAGCAGGATCTCGTCGATCGACTTGACCTCGCGGGCGTCGAGCATGACCTGCTGGCCGTCGAGGACCGTGACGCCCTCGTCGGCGAGGGCCGCGAGCATCGGCGGCTCACCGATGTCGACGCCGATCGGCATGTCGGCCGCGCCCTCGGCCCGGAGGATGTCGCGGATCTCGCGCGCGGCGGCGCGGAACAGGCCGGCGTCCGGGGCGACGGCGCCGCGCAACCCGACCATCCCGGCATGGACGTTCTCGGGACGCAGCCACGGGCAGTTCAGTCGATGGTGCTTCGCCGCCGACCCGAAGTCCCAGATGTGCGGATCGCCGCCGCGGGTCAGCAGCGCGTAGCGGGTCATCTTGTCGCGCGCCCACTCCCCGATGTGTGTGCTCGTGACGTAGCGGATGTTGTTGAAGTCGAAGAGCAGGACGGCTCCGAGGTCCGAGGCCTCGAGCGCCTCGCGTGCCCGCGCGAGCCGGTACGTCCGCAGCCGCTCGACGTTCCAGCGCTCTTCCCAGTCGACGTTCATCGAGCCCGGAGACGCGAACCGGATGGCCATCGGGTGGCTTCTCCCTTGTCGGTCGGGATGTGTCGGCGGTCGGCGGTCGGATGGTCCCGGCGGTGTGTGCCGGTCCGTCCAGTCGCTGATGCACACTACGACGCGCATGACTGTCGTGCAACGCCTCGGATTCCAGTCGCGCTGCACGAAACGAGGACGACAGGGAGGCGATCGTGCATCACGTTGGTCGCGTCGACTGGTCGTTCGCCGACCGGCCGATGCCTGATTCGCCGACGTCGTCGGGGCTCGCGCGGAGCGTCCTGATCGGGCCTGGGCAGGGCGCCGTCCACTCCGAGATCGCGGTCGGCGCGCTCGCGCCGCGGGGCTGGATCGCCCGCCACCTGCACTCGTTCGAGGAGACGCTCTACGTCCTCGAGGGTGAGCTGGTCCTCGAGCTCGACGGCCACGTGCATCGGCTCGCGGCCGGCGACTTCGCGCTGATCCCGATCGGGGTCCGGCACACCCTCGCCAACGTTGGCGACGGAGCCGGTTCGCTGGTTCGCGGCCAACACGCCGCAGCGACTCGACCCGGCGAGTGGGCGCCGCGACACGTACTACGAGGGCACGCCGCCGGACCTCGCGTCGCTCGCGAGATCGCGCGGCGCGTCCCGGCTTCGGACAGCCGGACGTCCGCTGGGTCGGCCACTACGACGGCACGCCGCCGCAGGCCGAGGCGCTCCGCGTCACGCGACCCAGCCCGTGGCCGGCGCCCGGCCGGGATGGACACGGCGATCCTCGCCTACAGCGGGATCTCGGTGAAGATGCTCATCGATCGCGTCTTCGGGGCCGAGCTGCTGACGGTCTTCACCGTCGACTACGAGCCGGGTGGCGCGGCGCAGGTCCACGACCACCCGTTCGAGGAGACGTACTTCTTCCTCGACGGCGAGATCGAGGGCGTCCTCGACGGCGAGGAGGTCACCCTGCGGGCGGGCGACGTGGTGTTCGCCGGCGTCGGGCTCGACCCACGGCTTCTTCAACACCGGCGACGGCCGCGTCCGATGGATCGAGACGCAGGCGCCGCAGCCGCCCGCGCGGCACGCCTACCGCTGGGTCGATGCCTGGAAGCGCTACGAGGAGGAGTGACATGTCGACCGACGGATGCATCGTGGTCGTCGGCGGGACGGCGGGGATCGGCAAGGAGCTCGCCCGGTACTACGCGGGGACCGGCCGCGAAACGATCCTCACCGGCCGTGATCCGGATCGCGCGGCGGCGGTCGCGACCGAGATCGGCGGCGCGGCCCGCGGCATCGGGCTCGACCTCGCCCGACCGAAGACGATCCGCGACGCGCCTGTCGTCGGTCGGCGCGGTCCGGTACCTGGCGATCGTCGCGATCCAGCGCGACGACAACACGATCCGCGACTTCGACATCGACCGGGCGATGGAGCTCGCGACACTCAAGCTCGTCGGGTTCGCCGAAGTGGTCCACGTCCTCCTCGACCGGCTCGCCGCCCGACAGCTCGATCGTGCTGTTCGGCGGTCAGGCGAAGGACCGGCCGTATCCGGGCTCGACGACGGTCTCGACGGTCAACGGCGGCATCTCGGGTCTCGCCCGGACGCTCGCCTGGGAGCTGGCACCGATCCGGGTCAACGCGATCCATCCGGGGATCGTCGGCGACAGCCCGTTCTGGCACGGCAAGCCGCCGGCCGTCCTCGAAGGCCATCGATCGAAGACGATCACCGGCAAGCTGGCGACGATGGCCGACATCGTCGACGCCACCCGATTCCTGCTCGAGAATCCGTCCGTCGAAGGCATCGACCTCGCCGTCGACAACGGCCGGATGATGTTCTGACCGTTTCGAGCATGGCCGGACGAGGGCAGCGAGGTTGACCAGTCCCAGCCCGGCACGCACCGCAGGCCCGGACTACCCGGAGATGGGCGAGCGGCTGCGTGCGGCCGGCGTGCCCGGAGCCTGAGCCTGCGCACGCTGGCGGAGCGGCTCGGCGTGTCGCCGAGCCTCATCTCCCAGATCGAGACGGCCGGGCCAACCCATCGGTCAGCACGCTGTACGCGATCGCCGGCCGAGCTCGACGTGTCGCTCGACGAGCTGCTGTTCAACGACCGCCGGCCGGCCGAGCCGGCGTCGCCGGATCGCGCCGAGCGCCGCCGCCGCGGGCGACGATGGCTCGGCCTCGCCCGTCCAGCGGGCCGCGAGCCGGCAGGCGATCCGGCTCGCGTCCGGGGTCACCTGGGAGCGCCTGACCACGTCGTCGGAACCCGGCATCGAGTTCCTCCACGTGACCTACGAGGTGGGTGGAGCATCGAGCCCGCCGGACGCGTTCCAGCGTCACCAGGGCCACGAATGGGGCTACGTCCTGAGCGGTACGCCTTCAGGTCCGGATCGGGTTCGACGAGTACGTCCTGGAGCCCGGCGACGCCATCTCGATCGACTCGTCGATCCCGCACCGCCTCGCGACCATCGGCGACCAGCCGGTCGAGGCGATCTGGTTCGTCCTCGGTCGCGCCCAGTTCGACGCCCAGACGCTCCTCGACGATCACCTGGCCGGTCGGGACTGAGGCGAGCGTGGTCATGGGCTGGCACCCGCCTGCCGACGACCACGTCGTCGCGGTCGCCGACGACCTTCGAATCCGGCGCTGGAGGGCGGCCGGACGCCGGCGCGGACGGGCCGGAACCTGCCTGAAGCGGCTGCGCCCGCGGCGGATCGGACGGCGCACGACGGGCGGACGATCCGTTCGCTCGCCCGGCCGCTGGTCGCGCTCGTCGCGATCGCGCTGGTGTTCCGGGCACAGGTCATCGCCATCGGTCCGTTGCTGCCGAGCATCCAGACGGCCTTGACATCTCGCACGGCGTCGCCGGCGCACTGAGCGCGATCCCCGTCCTGTGCATGGGGATCTTCGCCCCGCTCGCGCCGCTGCTGGCGAGGCGCCTCGGGCGCGCGCTGGGCGCTCGCGGCGTGCGCGAGCCTGGTCGTCGGTTTCGGACTGGTGCGGCTCGCCGTCCCGGGTGCCGTGCTGGTCCTCGCGCTGACGGTCGGGGTCGGGCTCGGGATGGGTCTCGCGGGTCCGATCTTCCCGCTCGTCGTTCGCCATGAGATGCCGGCTCGACCGGCCCTCGGCACGGGTGCCTACGCCATCGGCCTGGTCCTCGGCGGAACGCTCGCGTCGATCGCCGTCGTCCCGCTCGCCGGCGACGGCGGTGACTGGCGGTTGGCGCTTGGCGTCGTCACGCTGGCCGGGCTCGGGTCGCTCGCGGTCTGGCTCGGTCTCGCGCCGCCGGACGAGGTCCGCCGACGAGGACATCGCGCCGCCGCGCATCCCGTGGCGGAGTCCCGTCGCCTGGGTGCTCGGCGTGCTGTTCGGGCTGCAGTCGATGCTCTGGTACGGGGTCATCACCTGGCTCGCCGCCGTCTACGTCGATCGCGGCTGGTCCGAGCCTGCGGCCGCGGGCCTCATCGGGCTGATCGGCGCGGTGACGCTCGTCGCCACGGCCGTGATGCCGCTCGCGGCCGATCGGATCGGGACGCGGCGCGGCCAGCTCGTCGCATCATCGGTGGTCATCCTGATCGGACTCCTCGGCGTCGCGCTCGCACCCGATCCGGGAGTCGCTTGGGCGGTCGCGCTCGGCATCGGGATGGGCGCGATCTTCCCGATCGTCCTGACCCTCCCCGTTGACGTCGGCGGACGGCCGGCCGACGTGGCGGCGACCGCTGCGCTGATGCTCCTCGTCGGCTATGTCCTGTCGGCTATGGCGCCGCTCGCGTTCGGGCTCGCGCGCGACGTCACCGGCGACTTCGGGGTGGGCCTGGCCCTGCTCGTCGCGCTGGGTGTCGGTGCTCGTCGCGCTGTGCATCGTGCTGACCCCGGAGCGGCTGCACCGGATCGGCTCGGTGCCGGACCGTTGATCGCGCGTAGTCCGATCCGATCCGTGATGCTTGATCGCGCTCGCCGAGCAGTCTCGCCGCAGTGATGCCGATCGTTGGCATCAGTGGTCGGCGGAAACAGCGTCCGACGAGTGCGCGCCCGCGGACGTGGACCCCGTGACCCACGCGCGCGGACCCCGGAAGCCACGAGCCGACGAGCTCGGACGCGTTCGACGGTCCCTTGCCTGGCGTCGTGCCGCAGTGAAACGCAGCCGCTCGTGGCACATGATGCCTGACGATTGGCATCACGGAACGGGGGTCGTTCTCGCCAGAGAGCTCCGTCGCGGAATCAGTCGACTGCGTCATAGCGTCGCGGGCGCGCTGCGCGGCGCGATCGTGACGCTTCGTCGCGGAATCGCAGCCGACCGTCGCCTGGACGGTCGCGGACCTTCGCGCGTCGAAGCCGTACCTGCGGATCGTCGCGAGCAGCGTGCTGGGAGTCCGGTGCTGTGCTGACGCATCTGCGTGGCACGGGATCGGTCGGCGACCTCCACGAATCGAGCATCAGCGTCAGACCCGTCTCGACTGATTCCCGACGTCTCGACGCCGGGCGTCGCGACGCCCTCGGCCTGCCCTATCCGGCCTGGCGAAGGCTCCCCGAGATCCTCGCGGCCGCAGCGACGACCAGCTCCGCGAGCGAGCTCCTCGGACCCGCCCTCGGGAAAGCGGTACGACGGCCCGTGGAGGTGGACCGCCGCGACGACCTCGCCGTGCGAATCGGCGACAGGTGCCGCCACCGACGAGATCCCTTCGTCGAATTCCTCGAACGCCCATGTGTAGCCGTCGCGCCGGACCGCACGCATCCGCTCGAGCAGCTCCTCGGCCGTGACGAGCGTCCGCTGCCGTGAACCGCTCCATCGGCCGGCCGAGGTACCGCTGGACGAAGGTCGGCGGCGCGTAGGCGAGCAGGACCTGCCCGGACGACACCGCATGCAGACGGGATGCGCGACCCGGTCCAGTCGCGGACCGCGACCGGATTCGTGCTCGCCGACCTGGTCGATGTAGTGAGCGCGATCGCCGTCGGCCACCGACAGGCCGGCGGCCTCGCCGGTCTCGGCCGCCAGCGCCTCCAACGAGGGATGCGCCAGACGGGCGAGCGAGCGGGTCGGCCCGATCCCGGCCGCCAGGGTCGCCAACCGCGGTCCGAGGCGGTATCGCGTGTCGCCGGGCACCTGCTCCACGACGCCCTTCGCGGGCGAGCGAGGTCAGCAGTCGCGCGGCCGTGGACTTGGGCAGCTCGGCGCGATCGGCGACCTCGGTCACGCCGATCGGACCGTCGGCGAGCGCGCCGAGGACGGCGAACGCTCGCTCGATGGACTGGACTCTGGACACGCTGCCCCTTCGTCGGCTAAATTCGTGGCTGGCGAAGTTCCACTATACGGCACGGTTCCACATCGTGGAACGCCGCAGACGAACACGATGAACCCCAGGAGAGCCCTCGATGACCCAGGACGAGTACGCCGAGATCGATCTCGCGGCGCTGTCCGACGACGAGTTGACCGAGCAGATGCACAACGACCTCTACGACGGCATGGCCGCCGAGATCGTCGAGGGCACGAACATCCTGCTCGGTCGTGGCTGGTCGGCGACGCGCGTCCTCGATGACGCGCTCGTCGCGGGGATGAAGATCGTCGGCATCGACTTTCGCGACGGCATCCTGTTCGTGCCGGAGGTCCTGCTTGCCGCGAACGCGATGAAGGCCGGCATGGCGATCCTGCGGCCGCTCCTCGCCGAAACCGGCGCAGAGCCTGTCGGCAAGGTCGTCATCGGCACGGTCAAGGGCGACATCCACGACATCGGCAAGAACCTGGTCGGGATGATGCTCGAAGGCGCCGGCTTCGAAGTCTTCGACCTCGGCATCAACACCGATGCCGACAAGTTCATCGCGGCGCTCGAGCAGCACAAGCCGGACATCCTCGGCATGTCGGCCCTGCTGACGACGACGATGCCGTACATGAAGGTCGTCATCCAGACCCTCAAGGACCGCGGCATCCGTCAGGACTACATCGTCCTCGTCGGTGGCGCGCCGCTGAACGAGGAGTTCGGTGCGGCCGTCGGGGCCGATGCCTACTGCCGCGACGCCGGCGTCGCCGCCGAGACGGCGCGCCGGCTCATCGATGAGCGCCGAGCCAGTGCCGCCTGAGGCGCACCACGACCCGCGCGGCCACCCGCACCGGTCTACGCGGTGGGTCCGACGCCCGACGCCGCGCCTCGGCTCGTCATCGTCGGGTGCGGCGCGCTCGCCCGCGAGCTCCTCGCGCTCACGGCCGGCATCCCCGGCGTCCGGGTCGAGGCCGTCGACGCCAAGCTCCACATGCGTCCGCAGAAGATCGCCGAGGCGGTCGCCGCCAAGGTCGAGGTCGTTCGCGAGCGCTTCGGGCGCGACGTCCGGATCTTCGTCGGCTACGCCGACTGCGGCACGGGCGGCGCGCTCGACGCGTACCTCGAGCGCGAAGGGCATCGAGCGCATCGAAGGCGCCCACTGCTTCGAGTTCTACGCCGGCGCGGCCGCCTACGAAGCCCTCCAGGAGGAGGAAGTCGGCACCTTCTACCTGACCGACTTCCTCGCCCGCCAGTTCGATTCGATCATCGTGGCGGGCCTCGGTCTCGATCGGCATCCCGAGCTGCGAGACGCCTACTTCGGCAACTATCGGCGGCTGATCTATCTCGCCCAGACCGATGACGACGAGCTGACCAGCCGCGCCCGAGCCGCCGCCGACCGGCTCGGGCCTCGCCTTCGAGCGGCGCTCGACCGGCTACGGCGAACTCGCCGCGCCCATCGCCCTCGCCATCCAGGGAGCCGCCTGAGCCATGGCGACCCTCTCCGTCATCTGGTGGCGGGACATCCCCGCCCAGGTCGTCGCCAAGGACGGCCGCCGGTCGAGCAAGGTCGTCCTCCATCCGCGGTTCCAGGTCGCCATCGACAAGGCGGCGAACCGCGCCGGCAAGCGCGAATACAACTCCTACATCGCGCGAATGGCGCAAGACCTTCGAGCCCTGCGGGGACGACCTCGAGGAGATCGTCCGGCTCGAGGCCGAGCGCCTCGAAGCGGCCTACGACAAGCACCACCTCGCCGAGCTGATCCAGTCCGGCGGCGTCGCCGGTGGACCCACGCTGCCCCCAGCCACTACCTCGGAGACCTCACCGGCATGACCGACACCGTCCTGTCTTCCGCTTCGCGCGAGGTCGTCATCGGCTTCGATCGCCCGTTCGTCATCATCGGCGAGCGGATCAACCCGACCGGCCGGAAGCTGCTGGCGGCCGAGATGAAGGCCGGCGACTTCAGCCGTGTCGAGCTCGACGTGCTCGCCCAGGTCGAGGCCGGCGCCCACATGCTCGACGTCAACGCGGGCATCCCGCTCGCCGACGAGCCGGCGATCCTCGCCCACACGGTCCGCCTCGTGCAGTCGCTGACCGACCTGCCGCTGTCGATCAATTCGTCGATCGTCGAGGCGCTCGAGGCCGGGCTCGCGGCCTACGTCGGCAAGCCGCTCGTCAACTCGGTCACGGGCGAAGAGGACCGGATGGAGCGCGTCCTGCCGCTCGTTCGCAAGTACGGCGCGGCGGTCGTGGCCATCAGCAACGACGACACCGGCATCAGCGAGGACCCGGACGTCCGGTTCGCCGTCGCGAAGCGGATCGTCGAGCGGGCGGCCGACCACGGCATCCCGGCCTCCGACATCGTCGTCGACCCGCTCGTCATGCCGATCGGTGCCATGGCCAGTGCCGGACGCCAGGTCTTCTCGCTCGTTCGCCGGCTCAAGGAGGAGCTCGGCGTCAACTCGACGTGCGGCGCCTCGAACGTCAGCTTCGGGCTGCCGAACCGCGAGGGCATCAACGCCGCGTTCCTGCCGATGGCGATCGCGAGCGGGATGACGTCGGCGATCACGAACCCGATGATGCCCGACGTCAAGGCCGCGGTCATGGCGGCCGACGTCCTGATGGGCCACGACCCCGACTGCGGCCGCTGGATCAGCGTCAATCGAGCCCCGGTCCCCGAGGGCGAGGTCAGCCGACGCCGGGTGAACCGCCGAACGGCCGGCGCCGCCGTCGCGGTCTGAGGGTCTCGTGGCGGCAGAACGAGGTCCCGCCGGAGACGACGCGCTCGTCATCTTCACGCCATCCGGGCGACGCGGTCGCTTCGCGACCGGCACGACCGTGCTCGACGCGGCTCGGTCCCTCGGCGTCGACATCGATTCGGTGTGCGGCGGTCGCGGGATCTGCGGCCGGTGCCAGGTAACGCAGGGCGTCGGCGAGTTCCCGAAGCACGGCATCACCTCGGCGGCCGGCAACCTGTCGCCGTTCGCCGAGCTCGAATCCACGTACCGCGCTGAGAAGGGGCTGGCGGCCGACCGCCGCCTGTCCTGCACGGCCCAGGTCTGCGGCGACGTCCTGATCGACGTGCCGCCCGAGAGCCAGGTCCACCGCCAGGTCGTCCGCAAGGGACTCGACGTCCGGACCTTCACGGTCGATCCGGTCGTCCGGCTGCACTACGTCGAGGTCACGCCGCCCGAGCTCGCCTCACCGACCGGCGATCTCGTCCGCCTGTTCGAGGCGCTCGAGCGCGAGTGGGAGCTGACCGACCTCGAGGCCGACCTCGAGGTCGTGCGTGCGCTCCAGCCGGCGCTCGAGGCGGGTCGCTATGGCGTCACGGTCGCGGTCCACGAGGCGCACCAGGTCATCGGCGTCTGGCCCGGTCTCCACGAGACGGCGTACGGCGTCGCGATCGACATCGGCTCGACGACCATCGCCGGTCATCTCGCCAACCTGGCCGACGGCGCCGTCCTCGCCAGCAACGGCGTGATGAACCCGCAGATCCGGTTCGGCGAGGACCTGATGAGCCGCGTCTCGTACGCGATGATGCATCCCGAGGGTGCGGGCGAGATGACCGCGGCGGTGCGCAAGGCGCTCGACGGGCTGATCGCCACGCTCGCGATGCGTGCCGGCATCAAGCGGGCCGAGATCCTCGAGCTGGCGATCGTCGGCAACCCGATCATGCATCACCTGCTCCTCGGCATCGATCCCGACGCCGCTCGGCGGCGCGCCGTTCGCCCTCGCCACGGACCGGGCGGTTCGGACGACGGCCGCCGAGCTGGGCCTTCGTGCGCATCCCGGGCGCGCGGGTCTACGTCCTGCCGTGCATCGCCGGGCACGTCGGCGCCGACACGGCCGGGGTCATCCTCGCCGAGGAGCCGCACCTCGCAGAGCGGATGACGGTCGTCGTCGACGTCGGCACGAACGCCGAGATCGTGCGTGGGCGACCGGCGCCGGCTCCTTGCGGCCTCGAGTCCGACCGGCCCCGCCTTCGAGGGCGCCCAGATCTCGGGCGGTCAGCGAGCGGCGCCGGGCGCCATCGAGCGCGTCCGGATCGATCGCGAAACGCTCGAGCCGCGGTTCCGGGTCATCGGCGTCGACGCCTGGTCGGACGAGCCGGAGTTCGCGGCGGGCATCGCCGAGACCGGCATCACCGGCATCTGCGGCTCGGGGATCATCGAGGTCGTCGCCGAGCTGTTCCTCGCCGGCGTCGTCACCGAGGACGGCGTCATCGACGGGCGGCTCGCGGCGCGGACGCCGCGGGTCGTGCCCGACGGGCGAACGTTCAGCTACGTCCTGCACGAGGGCCGAGGAGGGCGGCGCCGGTCCGCGGATCGCCATCACCCAGAACGACGTCCGGGCGATCCAGCTCGCCAAGGCCGCCCTCTACGCCGGCGTCCGGTTGCTGATGGACCACCTCGCGATCGAGGAGGTCGACGAGGTTCGCCTGGCCGGCGCGTTCGGCAGCCAGATCGACCCCGTCCACGCGATGATCCTCGGGCTCATCCCCGACTGCGATCTCGCGAGTGTCCGGTCGGCCGGGAACGCCGCCGGCACCGGGGCACTGATCGCGCTGCTGTCGCGCGCCGCCCGGACCGAGATCGAGGGCGTCGTCCGGCAGGTCGAGAAGATCGAGACGGCCGTCGAGCCCCGGTTCCAGCAGCACTTCGTCGAGGCGATGGCGTTCCCGCACAAGACCGCGCCGTTTCCCGAAGCTCGCGGCCGCCGTCACGTTGCCCGAGCGACGGCGCGACAGCCTCGATGGCGGACCGGAGCCGCGCAACGAGCGACGCCGGCGACGGCGGGTGCGCCGGTCGCGCGCAGCGCCGGACGCCGCCGGCGTCCGGGTCGCCGGCGCGCTCCGGCCGGCAGCACGGAGGACCGCTGATGGACGACACCGCCCGACGACGCAGCGGCGGCCGAGCGGCCCGCCAGGCGATGCGGCTCGCGGCACACGCCGAGCACGTTCCGTTCCTCACCCGGACGCTCGCCGCCGTTCGAGGTCCTCGACGAGGAGGGCCTCGCGCTCATCGAGCAGAACGCCGATGTCATCCTCGAGCGGTCGGCGTCGAGTTCCGTGGCGACCCCGAAGCGCTTCGGCTGCTCCACGACGCAGGCGCCGACATCGACGGCGAGCGGGTCCGGTTCCCGCTCGGGATGTGCCGCCGGATCGTCCAGAAGACGGCCCCGCGCGCAGTTCACGCAGTACGCCCGCAACCCGGCCCGCAACGTCGAGATCGGCGGGATGCACACGGTCTTTGCCCCGAACTACGGCTCGCCGTTCGTGCGCGACCTCGACGGCGGCCGGCGCTACGGGACGATCGAGGACTTCCGCAACCTCGTGAAGCTGACCTACGCGTCGCCGTACATGCACCACTCGGGCGGGACGGTCTGCGAGCCGGTCGACGTGCCGGTCAACAAGCGCCACCTCGACATGGTCTATTCCCACATCCGCTACAGCGACAAGCCGTTCATGGGCTCGGTCACCGCGCCCGAGCGGGCACGCGACACGGTCGAGATGGCGCGCCTGGCCTTCGGCGCCGACTACCTCGAGGACCACGCCGTCATCCTCTCGCCTCATCAACGCGAACTCGCCGCTCGTCTGGGACGCGATCGATGCTTGGGCGCCGCCCGCGCCTATGCCGAGGCCAACCAGGCGACGCTGCTGACCCCGTTCATCCTCGCCGGCGCGATGGCACCCGTCACCGCGGCCGGCGGTGTGCGCCCAGACACTCGCCGAGGCGCTCGCCGGCATGACGTTCGTCCAGCTGGTCCGGCCCGGTGCGCCCGTCGTGCTCGGAAGCTTCGCGAGCTCGATGTCGATGCAGTCGGGGGCGCCGACATTCGGGACGCCGGAGCCGGCGCTCGTCCTGTACGTCATGGCCGCGCTCGCCCGACAGGCTCGGCGTCCCGTTCCGGTCCGGTGGGTCGCTCTGCGCCTCGAAGATCGCCGACGCACAGGCCGCCTACGAGAGCGCCGCACACGCTGCAGCCGACCGTCCTCGGTGGCGTCAACTTCGTCCTCCACGCGGCCGGCTGGCTCGAGGGCGGGCTGACCGTCGGATACGAGAAGTTCGTCCTCGACGCCGACCAGCTCGGGATGATGACGGTCTTCGTCAACGGCGTGGACCTGTCGGACAACGGCCAGGCGCTCGAGGCGATCCTCGGCAACGAGCCGGGCACGCACTATCTCGGGAGCGCCCACACGCTGGCCAACTTCGAGAGCGCCTTCTACCGCTCGGACGTCGCCGACAACAACAGCTTCGAGCAGTGGCAGGAGGACGGCTCGCTCGACGCCGCGCAGCGGGCGAACGCGATCTGGAAGCGGACGCTTGCGCGAGTACGAGGCGCCGCCGATCGATCCCGCCGTCGACGAGGCGCTCCTCGACTTCATCGCCCGGCGCAAGGCGGCGATGCCGGATTCCGAGGTCTAGCGCCTCGTGCTGTTTCGCCGCCGTGCGTCGCTCACGCCGGCGAATGCGCTCGGGCTCGAGGGTGTCCTGCGTGCGCCGACGTTCGAGCTCGTACCGCTCAAGAACGCGCTCGAGCAGGCGAACTTCCTGCCGCCGGGTGCCACCGTGTCGGTGACGGCGTCTCCGGCGAAGGGGATCGAGGCGACCGTCGCGCTGTGCGAGCAGCTCCAGGCGGCGCGGTTTTCGCGCGGTGCCGCATCTCTCGGCGCGGATGGTCAGGGATCGCGGCCACCTCGCCGAGCTGATCGCCTGGCTCGAAGGGGCCGGCGTCGATCGGGCGTTCGTGGTCGGAGGCGATGCGAAGGAACCGGGCGACTATCCGGACGGCCTGTCGCTGCTCCGCGCGATGCACGAGATCGGCCATCCGCTCGCCGAGATCGGGATCCCGGCATACCCGCAGGGCCACGCCTTCATCGCCGACGGACCGTTGCTCGATGCGCTCCGGGCCAAGGCCGAATTCGCCAGCTACATGACGACGCAGCTCTGTTTCGATCCAGGAGCGATCGCGACCTGGCTGGCCGCACGCCGAGCCGAGGGCATCACGCTCCCGGTCCACGTCGGTCTGCCGGGGGTCGCCGAGCCGCAGCGACTTCTCGCGATCAGCGCCCGGATCGGCGTCGCCGACACCCATCGGTTCCTGGTCAAGAACACGACCTTCATCGCCCGACTGATCCGGTCCGGCGGGTTCTACCGGCCCGATGGCCTGCTCGACGGCCTGGCGCCACACATCGCCGACCCGGCGAACGGGATCGTCGACCTGCATCTGTACACGTTCAACGCGGTCGACGCGACGGAGCGCTGGCGATCCGGCTTTCTCGATCGGCTGCGGATCCAGGCCGCCGCGTAACGCTCGAGACGGAGCGGAGGCGCCGCGCTTGCCGAGCGGCGCGCCGTGGGGCACCATGTAGCGCACAACTGAAGAGTTTCTTATCAAGAGTGGCGGAGGGACCGGCCCGTTGAAGCCACGACAACCTACCGACAGCGGCTCGGCAAGGTGCCAATTCCGGGCAGGCCATCCTGCACGATAAGGGAATCCTCTCGAGACCCTTCCGGGCAGGAAGGGTCTTTTCCATACCCGGTCCGGTCCCGAGCCATCGACCTGGCCGAGTCGCGCGCCGACGCGTGCGCCTCGCGCCCGCATCTGGATCAGGCCTTGAGAACGACCGAACGACAACCGAGCTCACTCTCCCGAGGGTCGTCCGCGTCCGGCCGCCGAGACGACCGTCCGCGGGCCACTCCGCTCGGCGGCGGGGCGCGCTCCTGATGACGGAAGTCGCATCCATCGGTCTGCCGCGTCAGCGGTTCCGCGACCGCCTGGCCGCTCGTCCGCTCCTGGTCGACGGCGGGATGGGCACGCTCCTCTTCAGCAGGGGCGTGCCCCAGCGAGCCTGCCTCGAAGAGCTCGTCGCGACGCGTCCCGAGCTCGTCGTGACTGCCCATCGCGAGTACATCGAGGCAGGCGCCGAACTCATCGAGACGCTTTCGTTCGGTGCGAACCGGTCGCGACTCGCGGCCTGGGGCCTCGAAGCCCGGGTCGGGCCGCTCAACCGGCGAGCGGCCCAGCTCGCACGCGAAGCACGCGAGGTGAGCGGGCGGGATGCGCTCGTCGGCGGTTCCGTCGGACCGCTTGGTTCGCCGGCCCGCGGCGGACCCGACATCACGGACGCGGAGGTGCGCGCCGCGTTCCGCGAGCAGATCGACGGCCTGCTCGAGGGCGGCGTCGACGTCATCGTGCTCGAGACGTTCTCGGATCTCGACCAGCTGATGCTCGCCCTCGGCGGAGGCTCGGGCTGCGACGGACCTGCCGGTCATCGCTTCGTTGACGTTCGGCGAGGAGCTCGTCCTCGTCGACGGGAGCAGCCCGCAAGTGGCTGTCAGATCGCTGGCCGCGGGCCGGCGCCGACGCGATCGGGGTGAACTGCGGGGCCGGGCCGGCCGCATCGCTCGACGCCATCGAGGCGATGGGCTCTCCGGTCGAGGGTGAGCCCGCGCGTTCGATCATGCCGAACGCCGGTCTGTCGCAGCGGCTCGAGGGTCGGTTCGTCTACGCGGCGAGCCCCGAGTACTTCGGCACCGTGACCGCTGCCATGCTGGCCGCCGGCGCGCGGATCGTCGGCGGCTGCTGCGGCACGACGCCCGATCACATCGCCGCGATGCGGGCGGCGCTCGACGTGCTCGAGACGACCGATCCCGGGCTGGTTCGCGCGTCGACGCGCCGGCGCCGGCCATCGAGCCGTCGCCCGACCCGGCCGTCGCTCGCAGGCGTCGCGTCCGACCGCGATACCGACGACGGCGCGCCGAGGCCGACCCGCCTCGCCGAGCTGCTCGACGGCCGGGCGTTTCGCCGATCTCGGTCGAGATCGACCCGCCACGGAGCATCAGGATCGAGCGGACCATCGAGGCCGCCCGGCTCCTGCGCGACGCCGGGGTCGACCTCGTCAACATCTCCGACTCGGCGATGGCCCGGGTGCGGATGAGCGCGCTGTCGGTCGCATTCGGGATCCAGCACGACCTCGATCTCGAGTGTCTCGTCCACTGCACGACCCGCGACCGGAACCTGATGGCCCTGGAATCGGAGCTGCTGGGTGCCCACGCGCTCGGCGTCCGGAACATCATCGCGTTGACCGGCGATCCGCCGCGGATCGGCGACTACCCGACCGACGACCGGCGTGTGGGACGTCGATTCGATCGGGTTGATCGAGATCCTGACCAGGCTCAACCGCGCCGAAGACATGTCCGGCGGGTCGATCGGCCAGCGTGCCGGGTTCACGATCGCGTGCGCGCTCGACTCGACGGCCGCCGACCCGGCGAAGGAATGGGACCGGCTCGAACGGAAGCTCGAGGCTGGTGCGCACCTCGTGATGACCCAGCCGCTCTACTCGGAAGCCCAGGTCGAGGCGATGCTCCGAGAGGCGCGGCGGCGATTCGGGCCGCGCGGCATACCCGGTCCCGGTCCTGCTCGGGGTGCTCCCACTCGTCTCCGCCCGCCATGCCGAGTTCCTCCACAACGAGGTGCCCGGGATCACGATCCCCGACGAGGCGCGCGCGGCGATGCGAGCCGCCGGCGAGCGCGGCTCCGAGGTGGGGATCGACATGGCCGATCGGCTCCTGGCGGCGATGGAAGGCGAGGTCGCCGGGACCTACATCATGCCGAGCTTCGGGCGGTACGAGCAATGCGCCGAGCTCGTCCGCCGGATCCGGGCGAGGCACCCTGCGGCGCCGTGGCTGTGCGCCGCGCCTGCGACGGCGATCGCGGCGCACGGAGCGGCGCCGGCATGACGTCCGGCGTCACGCCCGTGACCACGCGCTCCGCTCGAGTACGCGCCACGCACGAACGCGTGCCTGACGCCGAGCGCCGGCCCGCAGACGCCCGCGACGGCGGCACGCCCGTGACCGCGCCTCCTTCGATCGCGCGTCGCGTCTCGCGGCGCTGCCGGGCATCATGCGCGACCGGATCGTCGTCCTCGACGGTGCCATGGGGACGATGCTCCAGGCCCACCGGTTCGGCGAGGCCGACTTTCGCGGCGAGCGCTTCCGCGACCATCCACGCGACCTGCGCGGGCAACTCCGACCTCTTGTGTCTCACCCAGCCGGAGGCCGTGCGTGCCGTCCATGAGAGCTACCTCGAGGCCGGCGCGGACATCATCACCACCAACTCGTTCACCGCGACCCGGATCGCCCAGGCGGACTATGGCTTCGACCCGGCGACCGTCCGCGAGCTGAACGTCGCGGCCGCCCGCCTCGCCCGGAGCGCCGCCGACGCCGCCGAACGCGACCAGCCGGACCGGCCGCGCTACGTGGCCGGCTCGCTCGGTCCCGACCAACGGACCGCGTCGATGAGCGCCGACGTCGGCGACCCGGCGGCTCGCAGCGTCACCTGGGCGGAGCTCGAAGAGGCCTACCGCGAATCGGCGGCCGGCCTCGTCGAAGGCGGCGCGGACATCCTCCTCATCGAGACCATCTTCGACACGCTCAACGCGAAGGCCGCGATCGCTGCACTGCAGGACCTCTTCGACGAGATGGGCGAGCGCCTCCCGGTGATCGTCTCGGGGACGATCGTCGACGCCTCAGGGCAGGACGCTGTCCGGTCAGACCGTCGAGGCCTTCTGGCACAGCATCCGCCACGCCGACCCGTTCATCGTCGGGCTCAACTGCGCGCTTGGCCCGAAGCAGTTGCGCGAGCATCTCGACGTCCTGTCGCAGGTCGCCGACCGGCCGGTGGCCGCCTACCCGAACGCCGGTCTGCCCAACGAGCTCGGCGGGTACGACGAGACGCCCGAAGAGATGGCGAACGCCCTCGGAGAATGGGCCGAGCACGGACTGCTCAACGTCGCCGGCAGCTGTTGCGGCTCGACCCCGGCCCATGTCGCGGCGATCGCGGCCGCGGTGGCCGGTCTGCCGCCCCGGCCGATCCCGGAACCCACCGGCCTCACCCGCCTGTCGGGGCTCGAGCCGCTCGTGATCCCCCGGCCCGGCAACGCCTTCGTCAACGTGGGCGAACGGACGAACGTGACGGGCTCGCGCAAGTTCGCTCGACTGATCGCCGAGGGTCGTGAGGACGAGGCGATCGACATCGCCCGCGAGCAGGTCGCCAATGGCGCTCAGCTCATCGACGTCAACATGGACGAGGCGATGCTCGACGGCGTCGCCGCGATGACCCGATTCCTGAGGCGGATCGCCGCCGAGCCGGACATCGCCACGGTGCCGGTGATGATCGACAGCTCGAAATGGACGGTCATCGAAGCCGGGTTGCAGCAGCTCCAGGGCAAGGGTGTCGTCAATTCGATCTCGCTCAAGGAGGGCGAGGCGGAGTTCCTGCGCCAGGCTCGCCTCTGTCGGCGGTATGGCGCTGCGGTCGTCGTGATGGCCTTCGACGAGCGCGGCCAGGCCGAGTCCGTCGAGCGGCGCGTGGCCGTCCTTCGCCGGGCGTACGACCTCCTGACGGGCGTCGTCGGGTTCCTGCCGGAGGACATCATCCTCGACGCGAACATCTTCGCGATCGCGACCGGCATGGAGGAGCACAACGCCTATGCCGTCTCGTTCATCGAGGCGGTCCGGCAGCTGAAGGTCGCGTTCCCGGGCTCGCGCACGTCGGGCGGCGTCTCGAACGTGTCGTTCGCGTTCCGCGGCAACGACCGCGTCCGCGAGGCGATCCATTCGGTCTTCCTCTACCACGCGATCGCGGCGGGCCTCGACATGGCCATCGTCAACGCCGGCGTCCTGCCGATCTACGACGACATCGAGCCCGAGCTTCGCGAACGGGTCGAGGACGTCGTCCTCGATCGCCGCCCGGATTCGACCGAGCGGCTGCTCGAACTGGCGGCGCGGTACGCCGGCGAGAGCGGCATGGAGCGCGCCGCCGAGGACCTGAGCTGGCGTGAGCGCCCGGTCGAGGAGCGGCTGACCCACGCCCTCGTCGCCGGGATCGATGCCTGGATCGCCGAGGACACCGAAGAGGCGCGTCTGCAGGCGACGCGTCCCCTCGACGTCATCGAAGGTCCGCTGATGGCCGGGCATGAACGTCGTCGGGGACCTGTTCGGTGCCGGCAGGATGTTCCTGCCCCAGGTCGTCAAGAGCGCCCGGGTGATGAAGCGGGCCGTCGCCGTCCTCATCCCATACCTCGAGGCGGAGCGGGCCGGGACCGGCAAGCGGTCGGGGACGATCGTCACCGCCACCGTCAAGGGCGATGTCCACGACATCGGCAAGAACATCGTCGGTGTCGTCCTCGCCTGCAACGAGTACGAGGTCGTCGACCTCGGCGTGATGGTCCCGGCCGCTCGGATCCTGGAGAAGGCGATCGAGATCGACGCCGATCTGATCGGACTCTCGGGGCTGATCACCCCGTCGCTCGACGAGATGGCCCACGTCGCCGTCGGAGATGGAGCGCCAGGGGTTCACCATCCCGCTGCTGATCGGCGGCGCGACCACGTCGCGGACCCACACCGCGGTCAAGATCGCGCCGGCCTATTCGGGACCGGTCGTCCATGTCCACGATGCGTCACGCGCCGTCGGCGTCGCCGGCTCACTGGTGCAGCCGGATCGGCGTGATGCGTTCGTGGCCGGCATCGCCGAGGAGTACGAGGCGATCCGTGTCGAACGCGCCGGCCGGCGCGCGAAGGAACAGCGCCTCACGATCGACCAGGCTCGCGCCAACCGGGTGCCGATCGACTGGTCCGCCGTCAACCCGCCGCGCCCGACGTTCCTCGGTCCGCGAACGTTCGCCGACTATCCGCTCGACGAGTTGGTGCCCTATATCGACTGGACGCCATTCTTCGCGACGTGGGAGCTGCGCGGCTCCTACCCGGCGATCCTCGACGACCCCCGGCTTGGCGCGGCGGCTCGCGATCTGCACCGCGACGCGGTCGCCCTGCTCGAACGGATCGTCCGCGAGAAGCGTGCTGACTGCGAACGCCGTCGTCGGCTTCTGGCCGGCGAACACCGTCGGCAGCGACGACATCGCCGTCTGGTGCGACGAAACGCGCAAGGACGCGCTCGCGACATTCCGCACCCTCCGCCAGCAGATGGCCAAGCCCGACGGGCGGCCGAACGTTGCACTCGCCGACTTCGTGGCACCCGCCGAGACCGGCGTCGCGGACTACGTCGGCGCGTTCGCCGTCACAACCGGGCCACGGCCTCGACGCGATCGTCGCAGAGTTCGAGGCCGCCAACGACGACTATTCGGCGATCCTCGCCAAGGCCCTTGCCGACCGGCTCGCCGAGGCATTCGCCGAGCGACTCCACGAACGCGTCCGGCGCGAGCTGTGGGGCTATGCCCCGGACGAGGCCCTGTCGAATCCGGACCTGATCGCCGAGCGATACCAGGGCATCCGGCCGGCGCCCGGCTATCCGGCTTGCCCGGATCACACCGAGAAGAGGACGCTCTTCGACCTCCTCGACGCCGAGGCACGGGCCGGGATCACGCTGACCGAGTCGTTCGCCATGTGGCCGGGCGCATCGGTGTCTCGGGTACTACCTCTGGAACCCCGCCAGTCACTACTTCGGTGTCGGTCGGATCGGTCGCGACCAGCTCGCCGACTACGCCGCGCGAAAGGGCGTCTCGGTCGCCGACGCGGAGCGCTGGCTGGCGCCGAATCTGGCTGACGACTGATTTCTGCAGGCAGGCGACGACGGCGACGCGAGGCGCGCACCGGCTCAGACAGCGGCGCCCCGGAAGTGGTGACGACAGGCAACGCTTGAAACGTTTGGCTGACGCTCGCGTCGTTTACGTGTGACCGCGCGCCGACCCACGGTGCGCGCCCGCCAGGAGGGGTCCTCATGACCGCCGATCTCAACACTCATCGTTCTCGCCGCGCGTTATTGGCGGCTGCCGCCGGTTCCGCTGCAGCCGTCGTCGCCTCGGCTGCCCTGCCGCTCACCGCGGCGGCCGCTCCCGTTTCGATCATGTCCGAACAGGACAACCCGACCGCTGCCGAGACGGCCATCACGAACGACGGCGCCGCGGCCCCGCATTCTCGGGCCATGCGAACCGGAACCGGCGCAGTCACTACGGCGTCGAGGGAACGAGCATCGGCGCCGCGGGCGTGCTCGGCTGGAGCATCGCCCCGCCCACCTCCTACTGGCCGGACTTCGCGCCGAGTATCACCTCGTACAGCGGTGTCTTCGGTCAGCGCTCCTGCCTCCCCGGATTCCGAACGCCGTCGGCACTGGCGTCTGGGGCGACAGCCCCGACATCGGCGTCTACGGCTCGGGCGGCTCGGGCGTCGTCGGATTCGGCGTCGATGGGGGTCGAAGGCGACACCAACGATCAGGCTGGCAGCATCGGCGTCTGGGCCCAGGCGCGAGCTCCGTCTCCCAGACGGCGTTGAAGGTCACCGGCAAGGTCTCGCTGAGCCGGTCGGGTCGCACGACGATGCTAGCGGGGCACATCCTCGAAGATCATCTCGCTCGCAGGCGTGACGACGCACGAGCAAGGTGTTCGCCGTGCTCGCGACGAACCGCGGCGGACGGTGGATCCGCGCGATCGTCCCTGCTTCCGGGCAAGTTCACGGTGTACCTCAACACGACGTTGCTCTCCTCGGCCGACGGTGTCGTGGTTCGTGCTGGACTGAGAGGGACGACATGCGAGGTATCCACGGTCGACCGACCGGCAGCGGCGAAGCGGCGACGATCAAGGACGCGATGCGGGCCCGGGCTGCCCGCCGGCACGGCGAGAAGAACGTCGTCCGGCAAGTCCGCGAGGAATGCGCCGCGCCGACTCGCAGGGCATGTCCCATCGCCTGAGCAAGGAGCAACAGGGTTCTGGACGGCTCGGCCGCGTCAAGGACTGACCTGCCGCCCGTGACGACGCGAGCCACGCTGGTCCGATCCTTTGCGGATTTCCCAGCGCGGCTCGCGGTGCTGGCGTCCCGCGGCCGTCGGCCGGCCGCGCCGGCGCCCGGCGAATGGGGCGCGAACGAGGTCGTCCGCCACCTGATCGCCGTGGAGCGCGAGGTGTGGTCGGCGCGTCTGATCTCCATCCGCGACGACGAACGAGCCGCACTGGTCGTGGACGGAGCCAGGTCCCGAGCCCGGTCTCGACGACGGCGTCGCTCGACGACCTCGTCGCGCGGTTTGCGCGATGCGCGGGCGCGAACCGTGGCGCTGCTCGAGCAGCGTTCGACGAGGCGACGTGGGCACGAACCGGCGTCCATGCGACATACGGCCGGCTCGACGTCGCCGCACTCCTCGGGCTCGCGATCGACCACGACGAGGAGCACCTGAAGGGACTGTCGGAGGCGCCGGCCCGCCTGAAGCGTTCCATCGGACGAAGACCGTTGCTTGTCGGTCCGGACAGCGGAGTTCCGACCGGCACTCGCACCACGCGCTGGCTGCAACCGGGCGGCTGTGCTGTCGCGTATCCTCGTCGCTGATCGCTTGACCCTCGCGCAACACGCGCGAGCGGCGCTCACTCACGGAGTACCTGTGGCCTTCGAGTCGTTGACCGTCGCCGTGCCCGGCGGCGAGATCTTCGCGACACGCCGCGACGGCGACGGACCGCCGGCCCTCGTCCTCCACGGCGGCCCGGGGATGGGCGCCGAGAACGTCGTCGGGTCTCGTCGAAGAGCTCGACGGCCTGTTCGAGACGGCCCTGCCGCAGCAGCGCGGGCTCGCGCCGAGCACGCTCGAGGGCCCGCGCGACGTGGAGACCCATGTCGCGGATGCGATCGCGGTGCTCGATCAGCTCGGTTGGGACCGCGCCTGGCTCATCGGTCATTCGTGGGGCGCCCACCTCGCGATGCACATCGCCGTCGCACACCCGGAGCGTGTCGCGGGCCTGATCCTCCTCGAGACGCCTGGGCGCCGTTCCCGACGGCGGCAGCGCCGAGCTCGTCGCGAATCTCGTCGCCCGCCTGACGCCCGAGGAGCGGCGAGAGCTGGACGCGCTGATGGCGAAACAGGCCGAGGGTGACGAGGATCCGGCGCTGATGGCCAAGATCTTCATGACCCTCTGGCCGTCCTACTCGTACATCCACGGCAACGTCCTGCCAGCCGAATGCGCCGCGCCTCGAGATCCCGCTGCCCGACCAGCCCGACACGATGACGTCCGTGCGCGAGCACTTCGAGGCCGGGACCCTCGAGCGCGGCCTGCCGGGCCTCGACCTGCCTGCACTCCTGATCCACGGTGAGGGGGACCCGATGCCGATGCGCGCGACGACCGAAACCGCGGCGCTCATCCGGGGCGCCAAGGTCGAGGTGATCCCGGAGGCCGGTCACTTCCCATGGATCGAGCGCCGAGGCGTCGTCCGGCAGGTAGTCGAGGACTTCCTCAGGTCGGTCGAGGCCTGAAAGCCGCCGCCGAGGACTCCTGGTCAGTGCGACGGAACGCTTAGTCGGCGACTCTCGCGAAGCCGTGGATCCTTGTCGGTCGAAGTCGAACGACGAGCTCGCCCGGGACGCCGTTGCGCCGACCGAACTCTTCGGCGCGATCGGCCCCCATGTACTTCCCGCCAAGCACCGTCGAGACCCGCCGGCATTCCTCAAGATCGTCGATGAGCACGGCGTCACCCTCGACCGACACGTACGAGAAGGGCGGCTCGGGATCCTGCACGACGACGACGGCTTGGGGGTGGGCCCGAAGGTTCTTGGCCTTGACGGTCGTCTCCCCGGTCGTGAAAACGACCTCCTCGCCGTCTACCGCGTACCAGGTTGGAACGGCATGTGGTCGCCCGTCCGGTCGGATGCTCGCGAATGTCGCAGTCCGGCTTCCTGCGCGAAGGAAGGCCCACGCGTCCGCCTCGCTCATCCGGGTCATTCGATCCTCCTCCGCTTCGTGATCGCCCCGATCGTAAGTCAGGTGACCGCGGGGCGGTTCGCCACGTCGATGAGGGGTTCCGTCGCTCGGCGAACGCCGGAGGCGCTTCGCGCGGAGGTCGGCTACGACCGAGCGTCGACGGGCAGGATTCGGAATGCGCCGGTCCCTCCGATCGGCCGAACAACGCGGAAGTGCCGTTCATCGAAGGTCGCGACATCCACCGTCCCGACACGGTCGGCGAGCACCACGAGGGATGCATCCGTCAAGCCGATCTTCAGGTCGGCGGAGGGCTCGGCACCTCGACTGGTGTCCGGTGCAGCGCTCGGCCACCACCCGATCATGTAGGCACCGGCGCGCACATCGTCACGGAACGCGCGCATCGGGGCATCGGCTGCGCGGGTCGCGGCGAGATGATCACTCATCGCCAAAGCGCGTTTCGGCCAGGTGGCGATCGACGTTGTCCGCTACGTCGCCCGGCCCTCGTGCGACGCCGACGGCCGTGATTGGCGGCCGTTGGCTTTCCTGCTCCTGCTCCCGCCGCCGCTCGAGGCCCTCGAGGATGAGGTCGAGCCCGAACGCGAACTCGTAGTCGTCGTCACAGCCGCCGAGGCCGCCCTCGTGGCTTGCGGCCGTCGCGATGGCCGCGATATTCGGATAGGCGCTGGCCATCGCGGCGGCGAAGTTCGCCGCGGCTTCGGAGTCCGCGGTCCCCGAATCGTCATACAGATCCTGGTTGAAGCCGAGGACGCGGCTGCCGAGGACGTGCATCGCGTGATGGGTCAGGTCGACCGTGAAACCGGCACTTCGGACGACGCCGGTCGCCGCTTCCATGTAGCGCGAGCGTCGCGAGCCCAGGCGCGCTTCGCGTCTCGATGATCCGTCGCTGCCCATCGGTGGCGGAGCATCACGGTGCGCGCCTCGAGGATCATCCGCGCGGAGCGTCGTCCGCCAGTCAGGGCCCGCGACCCGGATCGGGATCTCGGCGACGACCGCGTCGACCATGCCGTCGAGGAGATCTTCCTTGCCCCGGATGTGCGTGTACAGCGACATCGCCTCGACGCCGAGCTCCTGGCCGAGCCGGCGCATGCTCACCGCGTCGATGCCCTCGCGATCAGCGAGGTCGACGGCGGCCTCGAGCACGCGCGCCCGTGTGAGCGGTGCCCGTCGCTGCTCGGTCTCGTTCGTCGTCTGCGTGTTCTCCAAAGATCGCCTCTTGACATCCTTACGGTGTATGGCATACCTTACGCCGTACGGACAGGACCTTACGCCGTATGGACCGCGCCGAGCGTAGCACACGGAGGGAGAATCCGATGACCACGGAGCTGAACGACCGAGTCGAATCCCCAACGGCCGCGCAAGACGCCCACTCTCCGTTCATGCCGCCGCGCTGGTTCGTGCGGACGGCGTGGCTCGCTCATCGGGCGCTCTACCGCGGCACCGGCGGCCGGCGGGGCTTGTGGCCGCCGAAGCCCGGCAAATGGGGGACGATGCGCCTCCTGACGGTCGGGCGGAAGACCGGCAAAGAGCGCGAGGCGATCGTCGCCTACTTCGAGGACGGCCCGAACATCATCACCATGGCGATGAACGGGTGGGGCGAGGGAGAGCCGGCCTGGTGGCTCAACCTCCTCGACCACCCGAACGCGCAGATCGAGATCAAGGGCGAGGGCAGGACCAGGGCGGTCCGCAGTCGACCGGCGCTCGGCGAGGAACGCGACCGGCTCTGGGAATCGTGGCGGTCATACACCCCGCATCTCGACGACTACGCGGCACTGCGCTCGACCGACGCAGCGGTGGTCGTGCTGGAGCCCCGTTCGATTGACCCCAGCGACGCCGCCGCGTAGACTCATATCCGACGAAATCACTCGGATATCGAGGCCACCACCCTGACCGTTTCCGCGAGCCCCGCTACGACCGCCCCGACCGTGCGCCCCGTCTACCACGGCAGTGGCGCGATCGCCTTCTCCACGAAGGGCGAATACGGCGTGCGCCTGATGGTCCAGCTCGGGCGCCACTACGGCACCGGGCCGGCCAGCCTGGCCGAGATCGCCGCCGAGGAGGACCTTCCGCGGGCCTACCTCGAGCAGCTGGTCGTCAGCCTCCGCGAAGCCGGCCTCGTGACGAGCACGCGCGGCGCGCACGGCGGGTACGAGCTCGCGCGTCCGCCCGAGACGATCCAGATGGGAGCCGTCCTTCGGGCGCTCGAAGGCCCGATCGCCCCGATGCTCTGCGCGAGCGACGATCCCGAGCACGCGGTCCTGTGCGATCGCTCGTCGCGCTGCACCGTCAACGTCCTGTGGGTCCGCGTTCGCGACGCGGTTGCCGGCGCCCTCGACTCGATGACCCTCGCCGATCTCGTCCCGCCACGACCCGAACCCATCGTCGTCGCACCCGCGCCGACGATCCCTCGCAACCGGAGCCTGACCGAACAGTGACCGACCACGACAAACGGCACCGACCAGCACCTCGTCATCCGCGGCCTGCGCGTCGCGCCCGTCGCCAGCCCCGAGCACGAGATCCTCCAGGGCATCGACCTGACCGTCGGAAAGGGCGAAGTCCACGCGATCATGGGCCCCAACGGCTCGGGCAAGACGACCCTCGCCTACGCCCTCATGGGCCACCCGGCGTATGTCGTGAAGGGCGGCCAGGTCACTGGAAGGGCCGCGACATCCTCACCCTCTCCCCCGACAAGCGTGCTCGCCTCGGCCTGTTCCTCGCCTTCCAGTACCCGACCGCGATCCCCGGTCTCAGCGTCGCGAGCTTCATCCGCTCGGCGCTCAACGCGCGGCTCCAGGGGATCGACAAGAACCCCGACATCGACCCGACCGACTCGGTCAAGGGCGGCATCAACATGCGCGACTTCCGCAACAAGATGCGCGAGAAGATGACGCTCCTGCGGATGGACGAGGGCTTCGCGTCGCGCTACGTCAACGACGGCTTCTCGGGCGGCGAGAAGAAGCGCCTCGAGATGCTCCAGATGGCCGTCCTCGAGCCCGAGATGGCGATCCTCGACGAGACCGATTCGGGGCTCGACATCGATGCCCTGCGGATCGTCGCCGAGGGCGTCAACGCGATGCTCAACCCGAACCTCGGCGTGCTGCTCATCACCCACTACCAGCGCCTGCTGAACTACATCACCCCGGACGTCGTCCACGTCCTGGCCCAGGGCCGCATCGTCAAGAGCGGCGGCAAGGACCTCGCGCTTCGGCTCGAGGACGAGGGCTACGGGCCGATCCTCCGCGAGGCCGGACTCTCGCCCGACGTTCCCGACGAGGCGCTGCTCGTTCCGCAGGGTCCGGAGCTCGAAGTCGAACCGGTGGAGGCTGCCCGCTAGGCGCGGGCCGAGCACGATGGCGATCGAAACCCCCGATCCCGCGACGACCGAGGCGGCTTCACCGGCGCGAGTCGCCGAGGCGCCCGCGACGCCGACGACCTCGACGCGACCCCTGCCGCGCCCTTCGATCCGGTCGCCGTTCGCGCCGACTTTCCGATCCTCAACCAGGAGATGAACGGCCACCGCTTCGTCTACCTCGACTCGGCGTCGACGAGCCAGAAGCCGAGCGTCGTGATCGACGCCGTCACCGACTACTACCGCGAGTACAACGCCAACGTCCACCGCGGCATCTACACGATCGGCGAGAAGGCGACCGCCGAGTACGAGCGTGCCCGCGCCCGGACCGCGCGCTTCATCAACGCGCCCGACAGCCACGAGGTCATCTTCACCCGCAACGCGACCGAGGCGATCAACCTCGTCGCGTACTCGTGGGGTCGGCGGAACATCGACCGCGGCGACGCCATCGTCCTGACCGAGATGGAGCACCACGCGAACCTCGTCCCGTGGCAGCTGCTCGTCCAGGAGCGCGACGGCGACCTCGAGTTCATCCCGATCACCGACGACGGGATCCTCCGGCTCGACGTCCTCGAGGTGCTGCTTCGACTCAAGCCGAAGCTGGTCGCGTTCACCCACGTATCGAACACGCTCGGGACCATCAATCCGGTCCGCGAGATCGTCGACATGGCCCATGCCGCCGGCGCGCTCGTGCTGGTCGATGGCGCCCAGGCCGTGCCACACGTCCCGGTCGACGTGCAGGCGCTCGGTGCCGACTTCTACGCGTTCAGCGGCCACAAGATGCTCGCCCCGATGGGTTCGGGCGCGCTGTGGGCCCGGCGGGAGCTGCTCGAGGCCATGCCGCCGTTCCTGTCCGGTGGCGAGATGATCCGCGAGGTCCATCTGCGGCGGAGTGACTTCAACGAGATCCCCTGGAAGTTCGAGGCGGGCACTCCGGCCGTTGGCGACGCCATCGGGCTCGGCATCGCAGCGGAGTACCTGACGAACCTCGGGATGGACGCCGTCCGCGAGCACGAGCGCGAACTCGTCGCGTACGCCCTCGAGACGCTCCCCGCCAAGGTGCCCGACATCGAGCTCTACGGTCCGATGGACCCGGCCCTCCGCGGTGGTGTCGTCCCGTTCAACCTGCCGGGGATCCACCCGCACGACGTCGCCCAGGTGCTCGACCGCTACGGGATCGCCGTCCGTGCCGGCCACCACTGCACGATGCCGCTCCACGAGCGGTTGGACCTGGCGGCCACGGCCCGTGCCAGCTTCAACGTCTACTCGACACGCGAGGACATCGACGCACTGGCCGACGGCCTCATCGAGGTCGAGCGCGTCTTCAACGGCTGACGCCGCCCCAAGGTGAGGATCCAGGGGGCCGTTCTAGCGCACGCCGCGATCCCCGGGCCGTACGCCGAGACGCGGGCGCTCGAGGTCCGCGAGATCGACCTCGCCGACCCGGGACCGGGCGAAGTCCTCGTTCGCATCGTCGCCGCGGGTCTATGCCATTCCGACCTCTCGGTCATCGATGGCTCGCGGATCCGGCCGCTGCCGATGCTCCTCGGACACGAGGCGTCCGGAGTCGTGGAGTCGGTCGGCGCGGATGTCAGCGATGTCGGTCCGGGCGACCACGTCGTGCTGTCCTACGTCCCGTCGTGCGGCGCGTGCATCCCGTGCCTGTCGGGCCGCCCGGCACTCTGCGAGCCGGCCATGGTCAGCAACGGTGCTGGGACGCTTCGTTCAGGCGCTCGCCGATTGCGCTCGGTCGAGGATGACGGGCCGCTCAACCACCACCTGGGCGTCTCGGCGTTCGCGGACCATGCGGTCGTCTCGCAGTCGTCGCTCGTCCGGATCGACCCCGAGGCGGACCTCGCCCTCGCTGCGGTCCTCGGTTGCGCCGTCCTGACCGGTGTCGGGGCCTTCGTCAACACGGCGTCGCCTCGACCGGGTTCCTCGGCGGTCGTCTTCGGGCTCGGCGGGGTCGGTCTCAGCGCCGTGATGGGCGCGCGCCTCGCGGGATGCAACCCGATCGTGGCTGTCGACGTCGTCGATGCCAAGCTCGACCTCGCGCTGGAGCTCGGCGCCACCCACGCTGTCCGCGGCGACGACCCGGACGCCCTGACTCGGATCCGCGAGATCACGGCCGGCGGCGGGGAGACGGTGGTCGAAGCGGTGGGCCGAGTCGCCGTCCTCGAGATGGCGTTCGAAGCCACGCACCGCGGCGGGACGACGGTCGCGGCCGGCCTGCCCGCTCCCGACAAGATCATGGCCCTCTCCCCGCTGCGGCTAGTGGCCGAGGAGCGAACGCTGAAGGGGTCGTACATGGGCTCGGGGGTTCCGCGCCGCGACGTGCCCCGGCTCCTGGCACTCGCCCAGGCCGGCCGGCTCCCCATCGACCGCCTGGTGTCGGGGACGCTCCAGCTCGACACGATCAACGAAGCCTTCGACCGCCTCGCCGACGGCACGGCCGTCCGTCAGCTGCTGACCTTCGACTGACTCACGAGCACGCGTCAGCGCGACGTCTGCCTCGAGCGGCGGGTCATACAGGCTCAGTTCCTCGTCAGTCGGCGGCTCGAACAGGCTTCGATATCGCTCCATGTGGCTTTCGGTGATCGCGATGCCGCCGTTGGCGTGACGATCCACCACCCGACGCAGGAGTTCGTCGAAGGGCACATCAAGGAAGCGGAGTTCGACGGCGGCTCCGAGTGATCGAGCGACCTCCCGCTTCTCGTCGCGCTCCGTTCGAGCCCAGAAGCCCCATTCGAGAATGACCGACGTTCCCAGCACGAGGAGTCGCTCCGCGAGTTCGGAGAACTGCGCTTCGAGCCTGACCTGGAAGCCTTCATCGAAGGGATCGATGCCCAGGGCCAGCTCCCACTCATCAGGGTTGAGCCGAACCGCGTCGTAAGCGTCCGCAAGCTCGCGGGCGAGCGTCGTCTTGCCGGATGCCGGCAGACCGCACAGCAACACCAGCCTTGGCTGCCTCATTCGGCTTTCGGTCATCGGGAGGCCCCCACTTGACAACTCTTCAGTTCGTCGTCGACCAGCGGCCCGATGTCCGAGTCGTCGGGCGCCCTGCTCAGGATTCAAGCGCCACGTTCGGGGGCGAGCCCAGGTCCTCGCCGGCAGAGTCTTGACGCGTCGGTAGGAATTCGTACCATCATGGTATGAAAGCAACGCTGAGCGAGAAGGGTCAGATCACGATTCCAAAGCTCCTGCGCGACCGACTTGGATTCCGCCCTGGGACCGTCATCGAGTTCGAGGAGGCCGAGGGGCGTCTCATTGGCCGCAAGATCGTTGCCGCCGACCATCTCGACGACCTTGTCGGGATACTGCCACTCCGGCCGGGTGGGACGGACGCGCTCATTCGCGAACTTCGGGGGCCCGGCCCCAACGATCCGCCGTCGTGATCACAGCGATCGATAGCAACGTCCTTCTGGATATCTTCCTTGACGACCAGAGCTTTCGCAGCGACTCGATAGCGGCACTACGCGCGTGCCTGGCCGACGGCCCGATCATCGCGTGCGACGTCGTCTTCGCCGAGGTGACAGCGGTTTTCGCGGACGATTCCAGCCGCGCTCCGCCGCGATGCGGGCGGGTGCCCGTCACGTACGCGCCGCTGGATGAGAACGCGGCCGTGCTTGCTGGTACGGCGTGGCGGCGGTATCGGCGGGAGAGCGGCCCCCGGGAGCGGGTCATCGCCGACTTTCTCGTTGGTGCCCATGCGCTTACGCAGGCCGACCGACTCCTGACCCGCGATCGCGGGTTCGGTCGCGGAGCGTTCGAGGGCCTGATCGTCGTCGATCCGACAGCACGGTGACCGTTCGATCGCTATATCCGACCGTATTGGTCGGGATTAGGTTTTCGCGGTAGACTTGGTCGAAATGGACGACCTCTACCGCGACTACATCCTCGAGCACTATCGACGGCCCCACAACTTCGGGGTCATCGAAGATGCCGACGCCTCGTACGAGGGCGCGAACCCGTTGTGCGGCGACCGGATCACCTTGATGCTCGGGGTGAAGGACGGCGTGGTCGATCGAGTCGGGTTCACCGGGCGTGGCTGCGCCATCAGCCAGGCGAGCGCCTCGCTCCTGACCGACGAGATCAAGGGCAAGCCGCTCACCGATGTCGCCGCGATCCGCGCCGACGACCTCCTCGACCTGCTCGGCATCGAGATCAGCCCGGCTCGCCTGAAGTGCGCGATGCTGAGCCACGATTCGCTCCAGCACGTGCTCGAGGACCTTGGCGCTGGCACCGCCGCCGGAACAGCCCAATGACTCGGAACCTGGGCCGCTGCAGGTGTCACGAGCCGGCCTGAGCGCCGGCGCCGCCGACCCCTCGTCCCGAAGCCTTTCGTCCCCAAGCCCCACCGCCCTGGCCTCGTAAACCGACAGCCAGCTCGTCATCCATCGGAGCCCCAAACCCCATGCCAAAGTCATACGCGGACCTCCTTCGCGAAGCTCGCGCTCAGATCCGCGAAGTCACGCCGCAGCAGGTCGAAGCCCTGCCGCCGGAAGGTGCCGCCATCATCGATGTCCGTGAGGACTCCGAGTGGGAGCAGGGGTACCTGCCCGGCGCCCGGCACATCTCCAAGAGCTACATCGAGCAGCAGATCGAAGGCAGCGTCCCCGACCGTGACGCGCCCGTGATCCTGTACTGCGCAGGCGGCGTCCGTTCGCTGTTCGCGGCCCAGACGCTCGCCGAGATGGGGTACACCAACGTCGCCTCGATGTCCGGCGGGTTCCAGGCCTGGAAGGGCGCCGGCTACGAGTTCGAGACGCCGGTCGTCCTGAGCACCGAGCAGAAGCAGCGCTACAGCCGTCACCTGCTCATCCCCGAGGTCGGCGCCGAGGGGCAGGCCAGGCTCCTCGGCTCGAAGGCCCTCCTGATCGGTGCCGGCGGTCTTGGTTCGCCGGCCGCGCTGTACCTTGCTGCGGCCGGTGTAGGCACGATCGGCATCGTCGACTTCGATGTCGTCGACGTCAGCAATCTGCAGCGCCAGATCATCCACACGACCGATCGGGTCGGGGAGCGCAAGGTCGAGTCGGCGCGGAAGGCGATCGAAGCGCTGAACCCCGAGGTGAAGGTCGTCGCCCACGAGGAGATGCTCGTCGCGGCCAACGTCGAGCGGATCATCGCCGGCTACGACGTCATCCTCGACGGCACCGACACGTTCGAGACGCGCTACATCCTCAACGACGCCGCCGTCGCGGCCGGCATCCCGGTCGTCCACGCAAGCGTCTTCCGGTTCGAGGGCCAGCTGACGACGTTCGTGCCGTTCGAGGGCCCGTGCTATCGCTGCCTGTATCCGACCCCGCCGCCGCCCGAGCTCGCTCCCGGCTGCTCGGTCGCCGGCGTGCTGGGCGTCGTTCCGGGCATCCTCGGGATGCTCCAGGCCAACGAGGGGCTCAAGGTCCTGCTCGGCATCGGTGAGACGCTTGCCGGCCGGCTGCTCCTGTTCGATGCCCTCGAGACCGAGTTCACCGAGCTGCGCCTGCGCCGTGACCCGAACTGCCCGGTCTGCTCCGACGCCGCCGTCGAAGCGCGGAAGGCCGGCCGGCCGTTCCAGGTCGATTCGGTCGGTGCGGACGTGCCGTTCGCGATGACGATGACCGGCGCGATCGGCAACGTCTCGCCGGAGGCGCGCGCGTGACGACGGTCTACATCCCTCGCCGTCCTTCGATCGAATGTCGGAGGCGCGAAGTCGCTCGAGCTCGAAGGTGACTCGATCCGCTCGGTCGTCGACGCCCTCGTCGAGCGGCACCCGTCGCTCAGCGGGCAGCTGCTGACCGACGACGGCGACCTCAATCGGTTCGTCAACGTGTACGTCAACGGCCAGGACGTCCGATACCTCTCGGGGCTCGACACGCCGGTCGCCCCAGCCGACGAGGTTCGCCTCCTACCGGCGATGGCCGGCGGCTGACCCCCATGGGGCACGTCCACGACGAGCTGCCCCGACACGGTGGCCGGTTCGACAGCATCCTCGACGCGATCGGGTATACGCCGCTCGTGGCGATCCCGCGCATGTCGCCGAACCCGAACGTACGCATCTTCGCCAAGCTCGAGATGCTCAATCCGACGGGCTCGGTGAAGGATCGGGTCGCCAACTACCTGATCTGCGACCTCGAGACACGCGGACTCCTCCACGAGGATTCGATCATCCTCGAGCCGACGTCGGGCAACACCGGCATCGCCCTGGCGATGATCGGGCGGCGGAAGGGGTACCGCGTCGCGCTCGTCATGCCCGACAACGTCACCAACGAGCGACGGCAGATGGCGGCGCTGTACGGCGCCGAGGTCATCGATTCGCCGGGGTCGCTGGGGAGCAACGGTGCGATCGCGCTTGCCAAGCATCTCGTCAGCAAGGACGAACGCTTCGTCATGCCGTACCAGTACGGCAACGCGGCGAATCCACAGGCCCACTACGAGACGACCGGTCCTGAGATCCTCGCCGACTGCCCCGAGGTCGACGTCTTCGTCGCTGGTCTCGGCACGAGCGGCACGTTGATGGGCGTCTCGCGGTACCTGCGGGAGCACAAGCCCGGGGTGCGGGTGGTGGCCGCCGAGCCGCTGCCAGGTGAACTCGTCCAGGGCCTTCGCTCGCTCGACGAAGGCTTCATCCCCGAGATCCTCGATCCGTCACTGATCGACGCGAAGTACCTCGTGTCGAACCGCGATGCGATCGCTGCCTTGCGTGACCTCATCTTCCGCGAGGGCATCTTCGCCGGGCCGTCGTGTGGGGCCGTGATGGTCGCGGCCGCGCGTGAGGCCCAGAAGATGACAAGCGGGACGATCGTCGCGTTGCTGCCGGACGGCGGCTGGAAATACCTCTCGGCGGGCACGTTCTCGGCCGACCTCGACGAGATGGAGGACGCCCTCGAGGGCGGCGTCAACTGGTGGTGATGCCGTCAGCCGCGCCGTCTCCCCAGCGATCGAACAGGGACGTTGATGTCATCTGGTGAGCATCCGGGGCCGGTGACCGCTGCCCTCCCGGCGGACATTCGCGAGGCGATCGTCGCCCATGCCCGGGCCGAGTATCCCAACGAGGCGTGTGGGCTGATCGTCGGCGACGGGTATGCCGCCGACGGCGGCGCGGCCCTCCGATTCGAGGCGACGACGAACAAGGCCGCCTCACCGTACCGGTACGAGATCGACCCGACGGAGCTGTTGCGCCTGACGATCGCGACCGACGACGCCGGCGAGGTGTTCTGGGGGATCGTCCACTCGCACACGCACTCGCCGGCGCGGCCGTCCCCGACCGACATCGGTCTCGCCTTCTATCCGGATGCCCTGTACGTGCTGGTGTCGCTGAGTGAGGACGAGGCCGATCCCGTCGACCGGCGAGCCGGGCATCCGTGCCTGGCGCATCACGGACGGCGCGGTGTTCGAGGTCGGCCTGACGTGAGCCCGCGGGTCGCGGCGATCGTCGCCATCGCGTTCGGGGCACTCGCCGTGGTCGGGCGCGACGCTCGTCGGGCAGGATCCGGCGCGGCTCGAGGCGATCGTCCAGCCGCCGGCACTTATCCGTGCAGCGCTGGTCGGCATCTCGGCGGCGCTCGCCGTGACGTGCCTCGCTCGCGGGCTGGCTCGCCTGTCGGTGGGCACGAGCGACGTGCCGGGCCTCGTCCGCGGGGTTCGCTACCTGTTCCTGGCAGTCGCGGCAGGCGCCGCGGGCGCTGGATGGCTGCTTGGCGAGGCGTTGCCACTCGTGGTGGCGCTCGTCATCGCCGGCGTCGATGTCGTCGAGACGTCGCTGCTGCTGCTCGTGGTCGGGACCGGTTCGGTCAGCCGCGAAGGCTGACGTCCGCTTTACAGGTCGATCGAGGGGAGCCCTGGTCCGACGGCCACCGGTTCGCGGGCCGGCTGCTCCGCCGCGTCGTGATCGTCGGGGAACGGGAGCTGGGTCCATTCACGGACGACCAGCACGGAGCAGTCCGCATGAAGCAGCACATTGCGTGCGACGCTTCCGAGGACGAGCCGGCGAAGGCCGGTCATGCCGCGCGTCCCGACGAGGATGACGCCGGCTTCGAGCTCGCGGGCGCACGAGACGATCTCGTGGGCCGCATCTCCACTGCGAATCTCGGCTCGAGCGCGGAAACCTGCATCGCTGAGCCGTCTGACGGTGGCCTCCGACTCTTGGCGAGCGAGGCGCTTGTGCTCCGCCGCGGCTTCCGAGAAGCCGGACACGGCTTCCGAGTACATCACGGGTGCCGCCGCCGAAGCGTACGGAAAGGCGTCTTCCGTGACCGTCAGGACCGTCACGTCGACGCCGCTGAACAGCGGCCAGTCCGAGAGCACGGTCTCGGCCGTTCGGGCGCTCAGAGAGCCGTCATCCGCAAAGACGACTGGTCCGAGGCGGTCATCGCGAGCAACGAGCACCGGGCACGGCGCATGGTCGACCACCTCGGCTGAAACCGAGCCAAGGAGCATCGATTCCCACGGGCCGTGACCGCGGTGGCCGACGACGACGAGATCGGCGTTCATGTCGCGCGCCTCTGCCACGATCATGCTGGCCGCCCGGCCCCGGAGCAGCACGGGCTCGATCACGAGATCGTCGCGAGCCGAGCGGATCTCCCGCTCGGCCGCCTCGAGCGCCTCGCGGTACACGGCGGGAACGTCCACTTCGGCTCGAGCGTCGTCCGGCGGTGGTGCGATCCATGGGACAGCGCGGCCCTCGAATGCACGGCCTGGCGCGACGCTCACGATCCGCACGCGTCCACCTTCGCGCCAGGGCAGGGCTGCGACGAGCGCGCTCGCGTGCTCCGCTGAGCGAGACCCATCGACGGCGAGCAGGATCCGCATGACAGCCTCCTTCGCGGTAAATGATGCCTCGCGCGGACAAGGGAAGGGGAGGGCCCAAGGTCCCGAACGAGCGGACTTCTGACTGCGCCCGGCGCCCCTCAGACCGTCCTTTGGGCCAGTCTCTCCACCAGCGAGGCCTCGGTCGCAGTCGCCCCGAGCCCGAGCCGTGCTCCGACCCGTGCCGCAAGTGGCGGCTCGAGATATGTCGAGGCGAGCGTCGGCCACGCCGATTCCCGGAACACCTCGTCGGGGCTGCCGTCGAGCACCACCCGCCCCGCGCCCATGACGACCACCCGCTGGAACGTCTCCGCGACGAACCGCATGTCGTGACTGATCGCGATGACGGTTCGGCCGGCAACTGCCAGCTCCTCGAACCACGCGCTGGACTCGAGCGACACCTCGGGCATCCTGGCCCGTCGTCGGCTCGTCAAGCACGACCACCGGTGTCGACATGGCGAGGATCGAGGCCAGCGTCAGCAGCTTGCGGCGGGAGTAGCCGAGGTCGTATGGGTTCGTATCGGCGAGATCGCTCAACCCGACCGCTTCCAGCGCGAGGGTCGCGGCCGCCGCGGCCTCTTTCGCCGGGCGTCCGAGGATCCGCGGCCCGAACTCGACCTCGGCCCGGACCTTCCCCGCGAAGATCTGCCGATCGGGGTTCTGGAAGACGATCCCGACGCGCGCCGCGAGGGCAGCCACCCGCTGGCCGGCGATGTCGACGCCGTCGTGGAGCACGCGGCCCTCGGTTGGCCGGAGGAGGCCGTCGAGCTGACGAACCATCGTGGACTTGCCGCTGCCGTTCTGCCCGACCACCGCCACGCATTCGCCGGCCTCGATCGTCAGGTCGATGCCATCCAGCGCGCGAGTCCCGTCCGGGTACACGAACCCGACGCCCTCGAGGGCGACCGACGTCATGCGACGAGACCCTCGCCGAGAACCACCGCCGGGTCCAGCCCGCGCGCCGCGAGCGCTCGTCCCAGGCGGATCCGGGACGGCGGCTCGACGCCCCAGCCGTCGAGCCGCGGATCCGCGAGGACCGTATCGGCCGGGCCCTCCAGGGCGATCCGTCCGGCTTCGATCACCGCGACCCGGTCGCACAGGCCGTCGAGAAGGTCCGTCTTGTGCTCGACGATGAGCAGCGCTGTCCCCGTCCTCGCGAGCTCGCGGAGGCCTTCGCCGACCAGTCGAGTCCCCTCCGGGTCGAGCTGTGCGGTGGGTTCGTCGAGGACGAGGTGGGCCGGCCGCATCGCAAGGAGTGAGGCGATGACGACGAGCTGGGCCTGCCCGCCGGAGAGCCGGCGAGGCGGGCGCTCGGCCAGCGACTCGATGCCCAGGATCTCGAGCGCCTGCCGCGCCCGTGCCACCGTCTCGCGTGCCGGGAGGCCGAGGTTCATCGGTCCGAGAGCGACCTCCTCGAAGACCGAGCCCGTCACTCCGGACAGTTGCGTCGCCGGGTTCTGGAAGCCGATCCCGACGCGCGTCGCGAACTCGTGGAGCGGTTTGCCGTTCATCGGCGTCCCGTCGATCCAGAGGCCGCCACCGGTGATCGCTCCGCCGATCGACCCAGGGGCGAGACCCGACGCGACGAGGCACAGCGTCGACTTGCCCGATTCGTTGCCGCCGACCACGCCCAGCATGCGGCCATCCGTGAGCGTCAGGTCGATGTCGTGAAGGACGGGCTTCGCGTAGCCGGCATAGCGATACCCGATCTGGCGCAGTTCGAGCATCGCCTCAGCTCGGGAGCAGTCCGGCGATGCGAGAAACACCGACGACGACGAGGGACAGCACGAGCGCCCAACGGAGGCCCCGTTCCCACGACGTGTCGCCCATCGTCCAGAGCAGATGCCGCTTGCCGGGACGACTGAACGCCCGAGACTCGAGCGCGAGGCTGCGCTCCTCGACGTCGGTAAGCGACGACAGGATCACCGGACCGATGAGCGGCACGAAGCCACCGATCCGGGCGCGAAGGCTGCCCTCGGTGTCGAGCCCCCGGGCACGCTGGCTTTCCGAGATCACCGAGGCGCGCTCGACGAGGCTGGGAACGGCCTCGATCGTGGCGACCGCCACGAAGGCGAATCGCGGCGAGATCCCGCGCCGTTCGAGGTCGAAGACGAACGCCCTCGGCTCGGTGGTCAGGATGAAGAGCCCGATCGACAGCGAGATCGCGATGAGGCGGACGATCGTCTGGGCCGCGAAGTCGACGCCCTCCAGGGTCGCGTCGAACGGTCCGATCACGAACAGGACCGTCGACCCGGGCCGGGTGAAGACGCTGACGAGGATGATCGAGATCCCGATCGGCAGCGTCAGCAGGAACGTCGCGCGGACGAGTCGTCGGGCGCAGCCGGCCCTCCAGGCGAGAACCACCATGACGAGCGCGATGACGATCGGGCCGACGTAACCGCCGAGCAGGAACGCCCCGATCGACCCCGACGTCGCGAGGACGGCCTTGGTCAGCGGGTTGAGTCGATGGATCGGAGTCGGCGTCAGCGGGACGAGTCGTTCGATGAGCTCCGCGTCGGCCGGGTCGAGGTCGCCGGCCCGGATGATCCGGGACGACGGAGCCGCTACGACGCCGCCTCCTCGAGACCGATCGCCTTTTCACCCTGCGGGAACCGGGCGACGAAGCGACGCGAGAGGGCCTGGACGATCACGAAGACGAGCAGGAACTCGAGCGTCTTGTCGATCGGGTCCGACAGGAGGCCCTGTTGGAGCACCGCCTTCGACAGGTCGGCGCCTGCCTGCTGGAACGTGGCGACAAGGAGGTCGGTGCCGGACCCGGTCACGCCACCGAATACGATGGCGGAGATCGGGGCAGAGATGATCGCCGAGACGATGCCGCAGATGAGGCCGGCGACTGCGACGTAGCCGACGCCGGTATCCCGGCGCACGACGAGCAAGGCGATGATCGCGAGGATGCCGGCGATGAACCCGATGGCGATCACGAACCCGATCGCGACGAAGAACGGCGACGCCCCGCTGGTGTCTCCGAAGAACGTGTACGTCCCGTCGGTGTAGAACGGCAGGAACCCGTAATAGCCGATCCCGCCGAGGACCAGGACCACGACCAGGGCAGCGACCGCCACCTGAGCCCACGTCGAGTTCGGCCGGCTGCGGAACACGCCGAACTGAGCCGTGATCCCTGCCCACAGGCCGATCCATGCCGCGACGACCGCGAACGGCGCCGCGAAATCCGAGTGGAACGGCGCCGGCAGCACGTAGGTCCAGACGAGGTTGGCCAGGAGCCCGGTGACGAGCCCGGGGATCGGCCCGGCCAGCACGCCGACGAGGATCGTGCCGATCGAATCCAGGTAGATCGGCACCTTGAGGACCGCGGAGACTGTCTGGCCAAGGACGATGTTGATCGCGATCGCGATGGGGATCAGGACCACGGTCCGTGTGTCGAATCGGCCCAACTGAATCGGCCCCAACTCATGTTCGGTGTGCCTCCGGTGACGCCACGACGACCCGTTGAGGGACGAGTCGCGCCTAGCGTGCCACGTTCGACCTGCTTGCCGCCAGTCCTCCGATGCGCTCGACGAGCTGGTCCAGGAAGGCCGGGACGTCGGCGGCCACCGCGACATCGAGGTTCGCGGCCTTGCCGGTCAGCCTCCGCCGGTCGGCGACGGTCATCCCGGTCGTGACCTCGCCGCGCGTCTCGACGTCGACGTAGAGCGGCTCGGTCGTCACGAGCTCGGGATCGAGCGTTGCCGCGACGGCCAGCGGGTCGTGGATGAACGCGCCGTAGAACCCGTCGTATCGGGCGTGGAACTCCATGTAGAAGCGGAGCGCGTCGGCGACGTACCGCACCACCGCGTTGCTCGCCACCGAGAGCGTGGCCTGCATCGGGTCTTCGCCCCGCGAGAGGGCGATCGAGTCGTCCGGGGTGCTGCCGGCTCGGCGGGCGAGGCGGACGACATCGTCGGGCAGGATCCTGGCCTGTTCGGTCACATCGAGGCCCAGCGCGACCGGCCGGGGGATAGACGGGTCGGCGGCCATCGCGTCGGCCCACGCGCGAAAGACGATCTTCGCGGCGTCAGGATCGCAATGGATGTTCCACTCGGTGGTGGGCGTCGTGTTGCCCGATGTCCCGAAGGCGCCGCCCATGAGCACGTACCGTTTGAGCAGGCGCGGGAGTTCCGGCTCGCGGAGCACGGCGATGGCCAGATTCGTCGAGCGGCCCGAGCGTCACGAGCGTGATCTCGCCCGGACGCCGGCGCGCCTCATCGAGGATGACATCGACCGCATGGCGATCCGAGAGCGGCTGCGAGGGCGGCGGGAGCTCGGCATGGCCGAGTCCCTGGGGACCGTGCGTCTCGGGCGTCGTCTCGAGCTGCCGGACGAGCGGCACCTCGCGGCCGAGGGCGACCTCGACGTCGGTCCGGCCAGCGAGTTCAAGAACAGCCCGCGTGTTGATCGCGACCTGCTGGGCGTCGATGTTGCCGGAAACACAGGTGACCGCGACGAGGTCGGCGTCGGGAGAGCCGGCCGCATAGAGGAGCGCCAGGCTGTCGTCGATGCCGGTGTCGACGTCCAGGATCAGCGGCGTCTTGTCGTTCGTCACGCCGTGGATGCTAGCCGAGCGCCTCGATCGCGCGCGCCACAGCCTCGTCGGGCGAGATCGTGTCGACGTCGATCACGATGCCGCCGAGGCCCTGCAGAAAAGGCTCACGGCGGGCCGCCTGCTCGGCGAGGAACACCTCTGGCGATTCGCCGTACGACGGCCGATGATTCTGGGCCGAGAAACGCTTCGCGAGCACCGCGGGCGCGGCGCGCAGCCAGATGACCGCCACGTCCGGAGCCGTGAGCGCGGTACGGCAACTTGGCACGTCGACCACGCTGGCGGCCGCGCTGATCACGTTCCGCTCTGGTGACGCCAACGCGTCCATCAGCGCAGCGGCCTCGCGGGCGTGCATCGCGTCGACGCCTTCCTCGTCACGAAGCTCGCGAACGGTCCGCCCGGTCGCGGCCTCGATGTCGACGTCCGAATCGCGCCATGCCCAGCCGATCCGCTCGGCCAGCTTCCGGCCCACGGTCGTCTTGCCGGAGCCCATCAGCCCGGTCAGGACGATGTGCCTGATCTCGTCTCGCACGCCGACAGCGTAGCAACAGGGGCGGGTAGCCCGGGCCGGACCGCCCCGACGCTACACTCACCGCCCGTGACGACCTCGCAGCCGATCGGCCCCGACCAGCGCCGGAAGCTTGCCGTCGGACCGTGGGATCCGCGCATCGAGTCGGCCGCAGAGCGCGTGATCGCGGTTATCCAGGCGAAGCGGCCGGACCTCGTCGTCCACCATACAGGGAGCACGGCCGTGCCAGGGCTCCCGGGCAAGGGCGTTCTCGATCTCGGGATCCACGCACAACCAGACGAGATCCCAGGGATCACCCGGGATCTGTACGACCTCGGCTTCAGTCCGCAGACCGGCGCTGATCCATGGCCGCCGACCCGGCCGATGCTCGTCGGCTCCGTCGAGGCTGACGGTGCGACCTTCAACATCCACTGCCACGTCATCCCGGACCCCGCCGAGTTCGCCGCCGATCTCGCCTTCCGCGACGCGCTGCGTGCCGATCCGGACCTCAGGGATGAATACGCCCGGCTGAAGACGGCGATCATCGCTGCGGGGCCCGCCGACTCGCTCGAGTACACGTACCGCAAGGCGACGTGGATCAGCGACGTCCTCCGTCGACTCGGCGTCGGCCGCTCGGTCATCGAGCCGCCGGCGACCATCGGGATACTGGGTGGCGGTCAGCTCGGCCGGATGCTCGGACAGGCCGCTGTGGCGATGGGGTACAGGGTCGGCGTCCTCGATCCCGACGCTGCGTGTCCCGCGGCCGTCGTGGCCGACTTCGTGGTCGTCGCGGAGTACGGGGACGTCGAGGCTGCTCTTCGGCTCGCGGAACGGTGTTCTGTCGTCACGTACGAGCTCGAACACATCGATGCCGCCGTCGTGACGGCGCTCGATGCGGTGCTCCCTGTCCGGCCCGGGCCGTATCCGCTGCGAATCACGCAGGACCGGCTTGCCGAGCGCGCCTTCGTCGAGCGCTCCGGTCTCGCGGTCGCGCCGTGGCGCGAGGTTCGAACGGTCGATGACCTCCACGCTGCGGCTTCCGGCGACGCTCTGGGTCTTCCCCTCCGGCTCAAGGCGACGACTGGCGGGTATGACGGCCGCTCACAGGTTCGGGTGGCGACACCGGCGGATGTCGAGACGGCGTTCGAGCGACTCGGGCGGCGTGCCGGGGACGGCCGTGCTGGCAGAGCGCGAGATCCCGTTCGAGGCCGAGCTGTCCGTGGTCGTCGCTCGCGGGACCGACGGCCGGATGGCGACGTTCCCGGTCGCCCGGAACACGCACGATGACGGGATCCTCGTCGAATCCGTGGCGCCTGCGCCGGTCGCCGAGACCGTCGTCGATGCCGCCGTCGAGCATCGGCGAGCGACTGGCGACTGCGATGGGCCTCGTCGGCACGCTGACCGTCGAGCTCTTCCTGCTCCCCGACGGATCTCTCGTCGTCAACGAGCTCGCGCCCCGCGTCCACAACAGCGGTCACTGGACGATCGAAGGCGCCGCGACCTCGCAGTTCGAGCAGCACATCCGGGCGATCTGCGGGCTCCCGCTGGGCTCGACCGCCGCGCTTTCGCCTACCGCCGTCGTCAACGTGCTCGGCCAGGGGCGACGGCGGCCGGCGCGGCTGACCGGCGTCTTCGATGCTCTCGCGGACGCGGATGTCCACCTCCACGTGTACGACAAGCGGGAGGTCTTCGAACGCCGCAAGATGGGCCACTTGACCGTGCGTGGAACCGACGTCGATGACGCCCTCGAGCACGGCCGCCGGGCGCTGGCGAGCCTCGCGTGGGCGGATGAGGCGGAGAGCGGCGACGCGACGGGGCAGGAGGACCACCGATGACAGGGACGGATGCGGGGCGCGGACCCGTCGTCGGCGTCGTCGGTGGGAGCCGCTCGGACGTTCCGACGCTCGAGGCGGCCGTCGCGGTCCTCGATGAGCTCGGCGTTCGGTCGGAATTGCGCGTGGTGTCGGCGCACCGAACGCCCGACGAGCTGTTCCGCTACGCCGAGGAGGCGTCCGGCCGCGGGATCCGGGTCATCGTCGCGGGCGCCGGTGGTGCGGCGCACCTCCCCGGGATGCTGGCCGCGAAGACGATCCTGCCGGTGATCGGTGTGCCGATCCCGACCCAGCACCTCGGCGGCCTCGATTCGCTGCTGTCGATCGTCCAGATGCCGCGCGGCGTTCCGGTCGCGACCGTGGCGATCGGGAATGCGATGAACGCCGGGCTCCTGGCCGCCGAGATCCTTGCGCTCAGTGACGTTGGGTTGGCCGAGCGGTTGGGTGCATGGCGCGCACGCCAGACCCAGGCCGTTCTCGACGACCCGTCGAACGCCGAGGCGCCGCGGCCGCTAGGACCTAGTGGGGCCGAGGACCGGCGCCGTCAGGCCGTGGCGCCGACCCATGGCGTAACGACGCCCCGGATCCCGACGTCGATCGACCACAGCGTCGACGTCGCGACGATGAACAGCCGGCGGCCGTCGGCCCCGCCGAATGTGCAGTTGCCGACCGGCTCGGGCAGCAGGATCCGACCCAGCTCAGCGCCCGACGAGTCGAGGACATGGATCCCGTCGCCCGCCGAGGTCCAGACATTGCCCTCGACGTCGACGCGGAAGCCATCCGCGAGTCCAGGCTCCATGACCGCGAAGACGCGCGGGGCGCTGAGCCGGCGCCCACCATCGATGACATCGAACGCGAGGATGTGGTGGTTGCCGCCCTCCAGCCTCGCCCGCGACGTGTCCGACACGTACAGGACCGACTCGTCCGGCGAGAAGGCCAGACCGTTCGGATCGACCATGTGGTCACTGACGATCGCGAGCTCGCCGGTCGCGTCGATCGAGCCGGAAGACGTAGCACGCTCCGAGCTCCGACTCGGCGGTGTACCCCTCGCGGTCGCTGGCGATGCCGTACGGCGGGTCGGTGAACCAGATCGCGCCGTCGGACGCCACGATGATGTCGTTCGGCGAGTTGAGCCGCTTGCCCTCGTACCGGTCGACGACCGTGGTCCGACTGCCCGTCGCGCTCGTACCTGGCGACGCGGCGGGTCCCGTGCTCGCAGGCGAGGATCGTGCCGTCGTGGTCGAGCGTGTGGCCATTCGCGAAGTCGGCCGGCCGGTAGAGCTCGCGGACGGAGCCGTCGACGCCGGACCAGCGCAGCACCCGGTTGTTCGGGATGTCGCTCCAGACGACGGCGTCCTCATCCGGGACGTAGACCGGCCCCTCGGCCCAGGTCGTCCCGTCCGCGAGCCGCCGCAGCTCCGCCCCGGCCGGCACGAGACGCTCGAACCGCTCGTCGCGGACGACGCGTTCGACGGTTGTTTCGGTCATTGCGCTCCCTCCGTTGCCGATGCGGGCGTGGGGCCGGCCGCCTCGGTCGCTTCCTTGCGGTGCTCTCCGACATGGAATCCGAGGTCCATCGCGGTCTTGAGCAGGACGAGCACGACGATGGCCGCCGCGGACGCGCCGGTGACCGCGATCGCCACGCCACCGAGGATGATCGTGACGTGAAGGATCACTAGGCGACCGTACGGTGCCATCGCCTGTTGAGTCGGGCTAACGCGCAGATACTCGCCCCGACCGATGAAGTTCAGCCGGTACGACACGCCATGGCTGATCGCCAGGAGGATGAGCACGACGAGGATCTGACCCGGCTCGGGCGCCGCGCCTGTCGAAAGGGCCTGGTCGGCGGCGGCCGTCGCGAATAGCGGCAGGGTCAGCACGAAGATCCCGTGAACCAGCCAGAAGACGCCGTAGTGAGCGATGAAGAACGGGATCGCGGCGATCCGCTGGAGGCCCGGCGGGAGAGACGTCGCAGTCGCGGGCAACCGGATCCGGCGGCCGTCCGGTGCGACGACGACGTCAGGCCTGACCCGGTCCGTTCCCTCGGCGTGCAGCATCTTGAGGACGTTGAACGCCCCGACGACGCCGTTTTCGAGCCAGTAGACGATCAGGACCGTCCGGACGTTCCAGCCGAACCACAGCACGCCCGCCAGCGGGACGAGGTTCGCGAGAAGCAGCGAGACGACGGCACCGACCGACGAGCCGATCCGGTACCACGCGACGAGCCGAGCCACGTCCGGGATGCTACCCGGACGCGACGGTTGGCGGCAGGTCGGCTACGCGGTCAGCTCGACCGGGCTGACTGACACCGACCGGCTCTCGCTGCCGCGCTCGATGCGCAGCTTCACGGGCCGCCCGATGACGTCCCCGACGAGATGCCGCTGAAGGTCGCCGACACCCTCGATCGGCTGGCCGTCGAGCTCGGTGACGATGTCGCCGACACGCAGCCCGGCGTTCGCCGCCGGCCCCGGCTCGAGCAGCTGGACGATCTCGAGACCGCGTGGGCGGCCGATCCGGGCAGCCACGACGTCGCCGAGCGGCCGGGTGCCGCCGACGATGCCGAGGAACGCCCGTCGGACGCGTCCGTCGACGATCAAGCGCATCGAGGATCTGGCGAGTCACCGCGTCGATCGGGACGGCCAGACCGAGCCCGATCCCGGCGACGGCCGTGTTGATCCCGACGAGGCGACCGCGCGAGTCGCCCAGCGCTCCGCCGGAGTTCCCCGGGTTGAGCGCGGCATCGGTCTGGATGACGTTCTCGACGAGCCGGCTGGACCTGCCGTCGCGCGTGGCCAGCGAGCGACCGAGCGCGCTGACGACGCCGGCCGTCACCGTCCCGGCGAAGCCAAGCGGATTGCCGACCGCGACGACGAGTTGACCGACCCGCAGCCTGGCGGCGTCACCGAACGGGGCCGGTGTCGGGCTGCCACCGGTCGTCTTGACGACTGCGAGGTCGGACAGGGGATCGCGGCCGACGACCACGAAGTCGAGCTCGGCGCCGTCGACGAACGTGGCGGTTCCCCGGTCGGAGCCGGCAACGACGTGGGCCGACGTCACGAGGTAGCCGATCGGCTCGATCGCCACCGCGGACCCCGCGCCACCGCCCTGCCAGCCGGCCTGGCGGGTCACGCGCAGGCTGGCGACCGACGGGATCAGCCGCTCCGCGGCGGTCGACACGGCGACGGAGTAGGCGTCGAGCGCCTCGTCATCGATGGCGTCGACCGGATCGCGCGGCCGGTCGCGGCAGCGAGGCGAGCATCGCCTCAGGCCTCGCCGGTCGCCGCGGTGTCTCCACCGACCTGGACCGTTCGCTCGTCGTTTCCGCGGACGAGCCTGACCTCGAACGGGAACTCGAGGCTGCCGAGCGCCTCGAGGAGACTCGTCGGGATCGGTCACCGCCCGGCCACCGATCTCGACGATGAGATCACCGGCCTGGATCCCGGCGGCGGCGGCGGGGCTGCCGTCCTCGACGCCGCGGACCAGGACGCCGTCACGCTCTGGGAGCCCGACCGATCGGCGCATCCGGCGCGCGACGTGCGATGGCGCGACTGCGACGCCGAGCCGCATCCGCTTCGGCGATTCGCCTCGACCCAGCGCGTCGATCCGCTGGCGAAGCTCATCGTCGGCGGGCAGCGCGAGGTAGAAGCCCTCGCCGATCCGGTTCGTGTTGATCCCGACGAGCTTGCCCGACGCGTCGAGGAGCGCGCCACCCGACGAGCCCGGCGCGAGCGGCGCGGTGTGCTCGACGCTGCCCTCGATCCGCCGGCCGCCCGGTCCGCGGAACGCGCGCGCGACCGCGGACACCAGCCCGAACGTGACCCGCGTCCCGCCGCCGTGGCTCGCGCCGGCCCCGAAGACAGCCGCGCCGACCGAGAGTCCGGTTCCGTCGCCCCACTCGAGTGGCGTCGCGCCGGCGGTGTCGACGTCGATCACCGCAAGGTCGCCTTCGCCGTCGAAGCCGGCCACGGTCCCGCGGACGCGTCGGCCGTCGGCGAAGGTGACGGTGACCTCGTCACCGCGGATGTTGTGGGCGTTGGTGATGACCTTGCCCGTGGCGATGACGACACCGGACCCGCGGGTCCCGCGACCGATCCCGACGATGGATGGACCGACCCGCTCGGCGACGCTGCCGACGGCGGTCTGGAGTTCCTCGATGACTGACATGTGGTTTCGTGCTCCCTGGTGGTCTCGGCTCCGCCGCCGATGTGGCGGTAGACTTGTGACTTGCAATCTACTACTGACATCGCAGCATGACAAGCCCCTTCGTCGCACCTACCATCGAGGCCATGGCCGCATCGGATCCCGACCGCTCGCGCTCGCCGCTCGAGGCGGCGCTCGATCGAGTCGGCGACCGCTGGAGCCTCCTGCTCGTCGAGGCCCTGCTCGATGGCCCGCAGCGCTTCGGCGGCGCTGAGCGAAGCGGTTCCCGGCATCGCGCCGAACATCCTCACCGACCGGCTGCGGCGGCTCGAGCGCGAGCGGATCGTCGTGGCGACGCCGTACCAGCAGCGCCCGCCGCGGATGTCGTACGCGCTCACAGCCGACGGCCGCGATCTCGCGTCCGCGCTCCGTCTCCTCGCCGACTGGGGTGCCCGAGGTGCCTCCGACGCCGAGCCGCTCCGGCATGGCCCGTGCGGCACGCCGCTCGAGGCCCGCTGGTATCTGCCCGACCTGCGAGACGGCCGTCGAGGCGCATGACGCGGAGGAGTCGCGCACGGTCTGACCGCCCAGCGCGGACGGCCAGCACCGGAACGCGCTGCAACCGATACTGGGCGCAGCCCGGGTCGCGGTACCGCGACGGTCCGACCGAGAGCGCGAGATGGACATGAGCCGGCCGGCAAAGCTCGAGAGCAACCCCGTCACCGACAAGCTGCGTCGCGGCGAGCCGTCGCTCGGAACGTGGCTGTCGCCTTGCCTCGCCTGTCGCCGCCGAGACGATGGCGCTCGTCGGCTGGGACTGGCTGGTCGTCGACATGGAGCACAGCCCGGTCGGGTTTCGAGACGATGACCGGCTGCTTCCGGGCGGCCCAGCTCGGCGGTGCGGTCCCGATGGCGCGCGTCCCGTGGAACGACACGATCTGGATCCAGCGGACGCTCGACGCCGGCGCGCTCGGTCTCGTCGTGCCGATGGTCAACACGCCCGACGATGCCCGCGCCGTCGTCGCCAACATGCGCTACGCGACCCGCGGTCAGCGCAGCTGGGGGAGCAGCCGCGTCGCCCCGTACCTCGCCGGCGAGTATCGCGAATGGGCCGACGAGCATCTGACGATCATCGTCATGATCGAGACGATCGGCGCCGTCCGGCAGGCCGAGGAGATCCTCGCAGTCGATGGCGTGACGGGCTGCTTCGTCGGTCCGAACGACCTCGCCCTGTCGATGGGGCTCGACGATGACCGATGTCGGTCCCGGCACGGCCCACGAAGCCGCGATGATGGACGTTCTCGCCGCGTCCCGGAATGCCGGGAAGGCCGCCGGCAAGCACTGCGCCACCGCCGAGGAAGCGAACCAACGGATCGACGAGGGGTTCCAGTTCCTCGCGGTCGCGAGCGACGGCGCGTACATGGAGGCAGGGGCGCGCGCGGCGTTCGCCGCCATCAGACGACGCGACGCGGCTGCGGCGAGCCGAAGGTGAGGCGGCGGTCGCGGCGCACCGCGGCGCCGGCCGGCAAGCTCTATTGACCGCTGACCGAGCCCGAACGAGCCACGTGACGTGACACCGCGCGTCTGGACGCAGGTCGTCCTCGCCCCGGGACCGATGGAGCGGCTGACGGCGATCGCCGATGTCGTCGTCGACGCCACGCCGACGCTTGACGCGCTTCCCGGCGCCGAGATCGCGATCGTCGGGGCCCGTCTACGTCGACGACGCGTTCCTCGATCGCGCCGGGCCGAGATCTTCAAATGGTGGTCCGCCATGGGATCGGCTACGACCGGGTGGACGTCGCGGCCTGCACGGCTCGAGGCGTATTGACCGCCAACACGCCCGACGGACCGACCGAGAGCACCGCCGAGCACGCGGTCGCGATGCTGCTCGCGCTCGCCAAGCGCCTGCAGCCGTCGGGCGCCGCGATGCGGGCCGGCGCATCGACCAACGAAGCTCGAGCTCCAGGGCATGGAGGTCCTCGGCCGGACGCTCGGCCTCGTCGGCTTCGGCCGGATCGGTCGCCGGGTCGGCGAGATCTGCGCCCTCGGTCTCGGGATGCGGGTCATCGTCCACGACCCGTTCGCGTCGGCCGCGGTCGGCGGGTGCGAATGGGCGGAGGCCGCCTCGAGCCTCGACGACCTTCTCGCTCGATCCGACGTCGTGAGCCTCCATACCTCGCTGTCGGCCGCGACCACGCACCTCATCGGGCGCCGAGAGCTGCGGCTGATGCGATCCGGTGCGTACCTGATCAACGTCAGCCGCGGTCCCGTCGTCGATGAAGCGGCGCTCATCGAGGCGCTCGCAGGACGGTCACCTGGCCGGCGCCGGGCTCGACGTCTTCGACCCCGAGCCGCCCGACGTGCACGAACCCGCTGCTCACGATGCCCGACGTGATCGTCACGCCGCACGTCGCCTCGAACACCGCGGCCGGGATCGCCCGGATGTCCGAATCGGTGGTCGACCAGATCACCAGCTGATCGCGCGGCGCAGCGACCGAGCTTCCTGCATCGATCCCGGCTGCCTGGCCCGGCCGCGACTCGCGCCGACGAGAGTCCCGACCGCCTCGGGATAGCCCTCGGCGGCCCTGCCGTACACTCGAAGTCATGGAAGACGAGCGCTGGGAACCCGGTATGCCGGTCCTCGACCGGCAGGCCGTTCGGGTGCCCGCGACGCCACCGCTCCCGCCGAGCCTCCGGGGACTGCCACCGCGATCCGTCCCCGAGACCGCCCCGACGCCGCTTCAGCGCCACTACATCAACCTCAGCGTGGTCGTGCTCATCTGCGGCGCGATCGCGATCAGCGCGCTCGAACTCGGCGTCCCGCTCGGGAGCCCGCTGGTCAAGCTGTGCGTCGTCATCGCCGCTCCGCTCCTGTCGTGACGACGGCCGACGCCGTCCTGCGGATCTGGCGCTCCGCGTGGGCCTGGATGCCGATCGATCGTGGCAAGGGCGCTGTTCCGGCTCGCCTGGGTGGCGGTCAGCGTCATCGGTCTCGGCGCGCTCGTGGTCGCGGCGATCCTCGTGCTGCTCGCGTGACCATGCCATGCGTCCGATGCGCTCGATGAGCGAGGCGTTCGAGCGCGGTCTCGACGGACGCTCCTCGGACCTGCCGTCGGGTGGCGGGGTGCCCCGCTGGATCGCCGCGTCGATGAACTTCTGCTCGCGCTGCGGCGGCGAAGCTGACGTTCGAGAGCGTCGCCGGCGAGGACCGTGACCGGCACGCCTGCCGCACTGCGGCCACATCATGTACGTCAATCCGCGCCTGGTCGTGACGACGCTTCCCGATCACCGAGGCCGGCGAGATCGTCCTGATCCGCCGCGGCATCGAGCCGGGCATCGGTTCATGGGCCCAGCCCGGCGGCTTCCTCGAGGTCGATGAGACCGTCAACCAGGGCGCGATCCGCGAGACGTTCGAGGAGACCGGGCTGCTGGTCGAGCCCGGCGAGATCGTCGGGTCTGTACACGCGGCTCGAGGCGGCCGTCGTGACGATCGTCTTCGAGGCTCGGATCGTCGGTGGCGTCGCGGCCCCGACGCTCGAGGCGACCGAGATCGAGGCCTATCCCGCCGAGGCGATCCCGTGGGACAAGATCGCGTTCCGGACGACGTTCTGGGCGCTCCGCGACTGGCTGAGCCTCCGCCGCCCCGACGTCGAGCCCGGACGGCCTGACCCGTAGCTCCGTACTGTACGGGCACCGCTCGGACCCGTCTGGCGCAAGAGCCGTTCGCGGTGCCCGTGGACACCCGGTGACGTTACGCCGTCGCGCGGCCCGTTGACCCGGGTCCACGATGCCCTGGTTGACGCGGCTTGTGGCGGCATCGGCGTCCGCGAGCCGGAGCCTTCGTCGTTTGCAGCTCGACGGAATCGGGCCGGGCGGGGCAACCCCGCCGGTCGGCGTTCCTCACGCAACCCCGAACTTCGTGGACTCGAGGCGTCGACGCGCGCGAACCCGCGAACGGTCGGCCGCCGGCGTCAGCTGTCAGGTCGATGAAGACGTTCTTCGTCTCGGTGTAGAGCTCGAGCGCCGACATCCCGAGCTCGCGCCCGATGCCCGACATCTTGTAGCCACCGAACGGCGCCTCGGTGTGGACCGACGAGTTCGAGTTCACGCTGATCACCCCGGCCTGCAGCGCCTTGGCCGCGCGCAGCGCCTTGCCGATGTCGCGGCTCCAGATCGAGCCTGACAGCCCGTACGGCGTCGCGTTCGCGAGGCGGAGGGCTTCCTCCTCGGTGTCGAACGCGATCACGGACACGACCGGCCCGAAGATCTCCTCGCGGGCGATCCGCATGTCGTTCGAGACGTTGTCGAAGACGGTCGGCATCAGGTAGGCGCCGTCGGCGAGTGCCGCGTCGGTCGGCGGCTCACCACCGACCACGACCGTCGCACCCTCGCCGAGCCCGATCTCGATGTAGTCCTTCACCCGGTCCCGCTGCTTGAAGCTGACCAGGGTGCCGACCTCGGTCGCCTCATCCGACGGCGGGCCGACCTTGACCGCCCGCGTCGCGTCGGCGAACAGCTCGACCACCTGATCGTGGGCAGACCGCTCGACGAGGATCCGGCTTCGGGCGCAGCAGTCCTGACCGCAGTTGTCGAAGACCGAGTACGGCGACTCGCGAGCGAACTTCTCGAGGTCGGCGTCGGCGAAGACGATGTTGGGGCTCTTGCCGCCGAGCTCGAGCGAGATCTTCTTCACATTGCCCGACGCCAGCCGCATGATCTCCTGGCCCGTGGTCGTCTCGCCGGTGAACGCGACCTTGCCGATCCCCGGGTGCGCCGCGATCGAGGCGCCCGCCGAACCCGCCCGGACCGGTCACGACGTTGAGCACGCCGGCCGGGATGCCGGCCTCGAGTGCGAGCTCGCCAAGCCGCAGCGCCGTCAACGGGGAGTAGCTCGCGGGCTTCAGGATCGCGGTGTTGCCCGCCGCCAGCGCCGGCGCGACCTTCCACGAGGCCATCAGCAGCGGGAAGTTCCACGGCACGATCAGCCCGACGACGCCGATCGGCTCGCGCAGCGTCATGTCGAGCCCCGGCTTCGACACCGGGATCGTCTGGCCGAAGATCTTGTTGGCGGCGCCGGCGTAGTAGTCGAAGACGAGGCTCACGCCGGTGATCTCGCCGCGCGCACTGGTGATCGGCTTGCCGACGTTCTGGCTCTCGAGCTGGGCCAGCTCCTCGGTGTGCTGCTTGATCAGCGCGGCGAGCTTCGACAGCGAGCGGCCGCGCTTGCCGGCCGCCCAGTTGGCCCAACCCTTGCGATCGTCGAACGCCTTCTGGGCGGCGGCGACCGCGCGGTCCACGTCCTCGCGGCCACCCTGCGGGACGGTCGCGATGACGGATCCGGTCGCCGGGATCGACGACCTCGAACGTCTGTCCATCGGCGGCATCGACGGTCTGCCCGCCGATGACCATCTGCGTCGCACGCACGCCGGCGCTGGTCTCGGTCGTCATCGAAAAGGCCCTCGTTCGGGTATGGGGTGTGGTCGCGCGATGATACGCCCGCCGTCGGGACGCGACCGCCAGCGGCGGCCGGGGACGCGTCCAGCGGCGCCCCCGGCGACGGGCCGGAGACCCGGCCTTCGGTGGGAGCCGTCCGCGGCGCGCGGGAACCGACGGGTCAGCCGGTCGCGCTGACCGGGCCGCTCGGCGCCGTCGGCGTCGGCACTCCGGGCGCCTCGGCCGCGACGATCGCGGCCCCGATGATCCCCGCGTCGTTGCGAAGCGCCGCCGGCACGACGAGGCAGCGGGTCGTCAGCCGCGGGATGAACTTGTCGGCGTTCTTGCTGACGCCGCCGCCCAGGATCATGAGGTTCGGCCACATCAGCTTGTCGATCCGGTCGAGGTGCTCGTCGAGATCCTGGCGCCCAGGCCTTCCACGACAGGCCGCGCTTGAGCCGCGCCGCCGCCGCCGACCGCCGCTCCGCATCGCGGCCGCGGATCTCCATGTGACCGAACTCGGTGTTCGGCACGAGCCTGCCGTCGTCGAACACCCCCGAACCGACGCCCGTCCCGAGGGTGAGGAAGATCACGACCCCCGGCTGATCGCGCCCGACGCCGAACCGCATCTCGGCGAGGCCCGCGGCGTCGGCGTCGTTGACGATCGAGACCGGCCGGGCGAGCGCGCGGGTCAGCCGGTCGACCACCGGGAAATCGATCCAGGTCGGATCGATGTTCGCGGCCGTCTTGAGCATCCCGCCGATGGTCACCCCGGGCAGACCGATACCGACCGGCGTCATCGAGCCCAGCCCGCTCTCCTGCGCGAGCCGCTTGACGAGCCGGACGATCGACGCATTCACGGCTTCCGGGTTCGACGGCGTCGGTGTCGGGACGCGGATGCCGCTCCGATCGGAACCGGCCGGCCTCGACGTCGACGACGGCGGCCTTGATCCCGCTGCCGCCGACGTCGACCCCGATGGCGATCCGACCGCCGGCCATCAGCCTCCTCCTCGTCCGCCATCGTGGCTCACCGCCGGCCATCCGACGTCAGAAGTAGTTCACCGTGATGCCGCCATCGACGACGAGCGACGCGCCGTTGGTCCAGCGCGACTCGTCCGACGCGAGATAGACCGCCATGTGGACGATCTCCTCGGGCTTGCCGAACCGACCGCTCGGGTTGCGCGCCAGGCGCAGCTGTCTTGGCCGCCTCGTCCTTGAGCAGCCAGTCCATCAGCAGCGGCGTCTCGACCGGACCCGGGCAGATGGCGTTCGTGCGGATGCCCTTCGGACCGAACTGGACGGCGAGGCTGCGGGTCAGCGACAGGATCGCGCCTTTCGAGGCCGTGTAGGCGTCCTGCGGCACCGAGCAGCCGAGCAGCGCGACGAAGCTCGCGATGTTGATGATCGAGCCGCCGCCGCCTCGACTCCATCGCCGGGATCGCGTACTTGCAGCCGAGGAACGGCCCGCGGACGTTGACGGCCATGACCATGTCCCAGGTCGCGACATCGGTGTCGATCACCGAGTGATCGGCCTCGGGCATGATCCCGGCGTTGTTGTAGAGGCAATCGAGCCGGCCGTAGGTCGCGATCGCGTGATCGACCATCGCCTTCGCGTCGTCCTCGCGTGAGACGTCGGCCTTCACGAAGGTCGCTTCCCCGCCGGCGGCGCGGACGAGGCCGACGGTCTCCGCGCCGGCCGCCTCGGAGTACTCGGCGACGACGACCTTGGCCCCCTCAGCCGCGAACATCTGGGCGGCCACGCGGCCCATCCCGCCACCGCCGCCGGTGATGATCGTGACCTTGTCGCTGAGTCGCATCCATCTCCCTCTCGGCCGTGGAGCGTCAGAGTAGCGCCCGTCCGTGAGGGCTGTGGGACAGCGCCGCGCGAACCTTGCACGCGCGTTGCAAACGGCGATTCGGTCATCCGGGACCGCAGTCGGCTGCGAATACCCGACCGTGAGCCTCCTCCATGTTCCCGGTCCCAGCGTGACGATGCGTCCGACGCCAAGCTGACCGGGTCAGCTACCTGGCCGCCGGCGTCAGCGGACTCCTCGCGGCCGGCGCGGCGCTCGCCGTCGGCGCATCTCGTCGCGGTCCTCATCGCGCCGGCGGCATCGCCGCTGCTCGCGGTCGGCGCGACATTCATCGACCTCACGCCCGAGTGGCTGAAGTCGTTCGCGATCCGCACCTTCGGGACCAGCGACAAGGTCGCGCTGCTGAGCGGCATCACGCGTCGTCTTCGCCGTGGTCGCGATCGTGATCGGACTCGATCGGGCTCCGCCGCCCACGAGTCGCGGTCGTCGCGATCGGCGCGCTCGGCTTCGTCGGCGCCGTCGCCGCCTACCTGCGGCCCGGTGGCTCGATCGTCAGCGTCGTCCCGTCGCTGGTCGGAGCGGCGGTCGGGATGGCGGTCTTCGTCGTCCTCGAACGCGAAGCTGCCGGCCGAACCGCGGACGATCGCGACCGACGGCGCCGCTCGAGGCCGTCTCTCACGCCGCGGCTTCCTGACCGCCGGCGCGGCGACCGGCGGTCCTCATCGTCGCCTCGGGTGGTCGTCGCGACCGTCGCTCGCCGTCCCGCCGGTCAGACGCGGTCGCGGCTGCGGGTGGGCCGGCCATCCCCGCCCCGCTCGAGCCCCTTGGCGCGATCCCGCCAGGCGCCGACCTCGGCATCGCGGGAGTCGCCCCGTTCATCACTCCGAACGACGCGTTCTACCGGGTCGACACCGCCCTCCAGGTCCCGGTCATCGCGCCCGACGAGTGGCGCCTGCGCATCCACGGGATGGTCGACCGCGAGGTCACCCTGACACTCGACCAGCTGCTCGACTACCCGACGATCGAACGCGACATCACGCTGACCTGCGTCTCGAACGAGGTCGGCGGCGAATACGCCGGCAACGCGCGCTGGATCGGCATCCCGCTGGCGACCGTGCTCGAGGCGGCCGGCGTCCAGGACGGCGCCGACCAGATCGTGTCCCGCTCGATCGACGGCATGTCGATCGGCACTCCGACGGCGGTCGCGCTCGACGGGCGCGACGCGATGCTCGCGATCGGCATGAACGGCGAGCCGTTGCCGGCCGTCCACGGCTACCCGGTCCGGATGATCGTCCCGGGACTGTTCGGCTACGTGTCGGCCTGCAAGTGGCTGGTCGAACTCGAACTGACCACATTCGACGCCTACGACCCGTACTGGGTCGAGCGGGGCTGGGTCAAGGAAGCGCCGATCAAGACGATGTCGCGGATCGACGCTCCAAAGCCCTTCGCCCAGGTCCCTGCGGGCAAGATCGCGATCGCCGGCGTCGCGTGGGCCCAGCACCGCGGGATCGACAAGGTCGAGGTCCGGGTCGACGGCGGCGACATGGGCCGAGGCCCGGCTGGCTGACGTCGACACCATCGACACCTGGCGCCAATGGGTCCTCGAATGGGACGCCACGCCGGGCAGGCATGCGCTCGAGGTCCGCGCGACCGACGCGACCGGTGCGGTGCAACCCGAGGCGCGCGTGACGCCCTTCCCCGAGGGCGCGACCGGTTGGCACTCGGTCGTCATCACGGTGACCTGACCGGTCACAGACACGTCGCCCGGGCGATCTCGCGCCGGGCGGTCCCACCAAGCCCAACGGCACCGACCATCCGGTCGGGTCGACAAGAAACAGGAGAGAACACGTGAACAAGCGCACACGCACAGGGGCCTTTGCCGGCCTCGTCATGGCCGTCGCCTTCGTCGGAGCCTGCTCCAGCGCCGGTAGCGCGAGCACGGCCCCGACCGCGGCGCACCCGCGACAGCCGCTCCGTCGATGGCCGCCTCGATGGCGCCGTCCATGGCTCCTCGATGGCCGCCTCGATGGCCGTCATGGCCCTCGATGGCCGCTCCGTCCGGCAGTGCCGCCGCGATGGCCGACGGCCAGTTCGGCGCCGCCTGCTCCGCGGTCCCGGCGACAGGTGACGGCAGCTTCGCCGGCATGGCCAAGGCCCAGGTCGCCACAGCCGCCTCGAACAACCCGGTCCTCTCGACCCTCGTCACCGCCGTCACCGCTGCAAAGCTCGGTGACACCCTCAACAGCGCCAAGGACATCACCGTCTTCGCACCGACCAACGACGCATTCGCGGCGATGGACAAGGCCACGCTCGACTCGGCCATGGCCGATCCGTCCGGCCTGCTGTCGAAGGTCCTCACCTACCACGTCGTGCCAGGGCCGGCTGACCCCCGAGACCCTGGCCGGGACCCACAAGACGCTTGCCGGTTCGGACCTCACGGTCGAAGGCAGCGGCACGAACTTCAAGGTCAATGGCAAGGCCATGGTCGTCTGCGGCAACGTCCAGACCGCCAACGCGACCGTCTACATCATCGACGGCGTCCTCCTCCCGCCGGCGAGCTGATCCCGGGCGAGGCGCGTCCTGGGGGACGCGTCCGCGCCGCGAGATCGACGAAGGCCGGATACCGGACCAGCATCGCTGGCACCGGGTCCGGCCTTCGTTCGTGCCTTGCCGGGTGGCGCTCGCCAGCATCGAGACCTCGGCAGGACGCACATGCCTGGAACATCATTGGGCGCAGCACCGAACCAGTCGAGAGGAGTCGATCGATGGCCACGCCGTCCGAGGAACTCATCTCCGCCGTCAACGCGGACGACGCGGACCGCGTCGCTGCCCTCGTCGCCGACGATCCGGCCCTCGCCGCGGTCCGTGACGAGCACGGCGTTTCGGCTGTCCTCCTGTCGCGGTATCGGTTCGCCCGCCCGGTCACCGACGCGCTGCTCGCCGCCGACCCAGACCTCGACGTCTTCGATGCCGCCGCCCTGGGCTATCAGCGACCGGCTCCGGTCGTGGCTCGACGCAGGATCCCGGCGCTGGCGAACGCGTTCGCGTCCGACGGCTTCACCGCCGCTCCACCTCGCGGCGTTCTTCGGCAAGACCGAATCCGACGAGGATCCTGCTCGACGCTGGCGCCGAGGTGAACGTGTACTCGCGCAACGACTTCGGCGTCCAGCCGCTCCACAGCGCGGCCGCGGGCCGTCACCACGAGGTCTGCCGCCTCCTGGTCGCCGCCGGCGCCGATCTCAACGCCCGCCAGCGCGAGGACTACACGCCGCTCCACGAGGCGGCCCAGCACGGCGACGTCGAGCTGGTCGAGCTGTTCCTGTCCGCCGGGGCGGATCCGACGGCCGTCATGTCGAACGGCCAGACGCCGGCCGACACCGCCGAGGCCGCCGGCCATCACGACCTGGCGGTCCGCCTCCGCGAGGTCGCCGACGCAGCGCGACTGACCGGCCAGGCGCAGCAGGCGGCGCCGCCGCGCCGCCATCAGCCGCGTTCGAGGTACCGCTCGCGGTCCCACGCATGGACGACCGAGTCGTACGTCTCCTGCTCGACCCGGGCGGCGTTGAGGTAGTGGTCGACGACGTCCTGGCCGAAGATCTCGACCGCGGCCTCGGAGCGCTCCAGCTCCCAGATCGCCTCGTACAGCGCGCGCGGCATGCGCGGCGACGCCGGTGGCGAGATACCCGTTCCCGACGAACTCGGGGTCCAGCGGCAGCTGGTGCTCGATGCCGTAGAGGCCGGCGCCCGATCATCGCCGCGTAGGTCAGGTAGGCGTTCATGTCGCCGCCCGGGAAACCGGTCCTCGACGTGGAGCGCCGGCCCCCGCCCGACCAGCCGGAAGCCGGTCGTCCGGTTGTCGCGACCCCAGACGACGTTCACCGGCGCCCACGACAGCGATGCGTACCGCTTGTACGAGTTGATGAACGGCGCGATGAACACCGCCAGCTCGCGCGAGAGCTTCATCATCCCGGCCATGAACTGCTGGCCGACCTCGGACAGGCCGTACGGTCCCGCCGGCTCGCCCTCGGCGGCGCGCCATGAGGGGAGTGTCCGTTCTCGAGGTCCCACAGGCTCATGTGGAGATGGCCCGACGATCCGGTCCAGCGATGGTCGGGCTTGGCCATGAACGTGATGCCCCAGCCGTTGAGGTAGGCGATCTCCTTGGCCCCGTGCTTGAAGACGACGCTCCGGTCGGCCGATTCGAGGACGTGGTCGTAGCGGATGTTGACCTCGTGCTGGCCGTTGGCCGCCTCGCCCTTGCTGAACTCGATCGGCACGTTGGCGGCGGTCATCTGGTTGCGCAGCAGCCGATGGAGCGGCTCGGCCTTCGTCGCCTGGAGGAGGTGGTAGTCCTCGTTGTAGTGGCCGAACGTCCGCGGCACAGGCCAGCCGCGCTCGGCGAGCTCCTCCCACGAGTCCTTCAGCACGTAGAACTCGAACTCCGAGCCGGCCTTGAGCGCGAAGCCCATCTCGGCCGCCCGGGCGACCTGCCGCTTGAGGATCGTCCGCGGCGCGATCGGGATCTCCTCGCCTGTCTCGCCGTCGGTGGCGTCGGCGAGGACCATCGCCGTGCCGGGCAGCCACGGCAGGATCCGGAGCTGGTCCCAGACCGGCTCGGCGACCCAGTCGCCGTAGCCGGTCTCCCAGTTCATCAGCTTGTAGCCCTCGGGCGTGTTCATCTCCATGTCCGTGCCGAGGAGGTACGTGCAGAAGTGCGCGCCGTGGGAGATGACGCCGTCGAGGAACGCCTGGCCCTGGACGCGCTTGCCCATGAGCCGGCCCTGCATGTCGGTGATGGCCACGACGATCGTGTCGATCTCGCCATCGCGGACGCGTTGCTGCAGGTCGAGCAACGCCGGATGCATGGCGTCATGGGACTCGTCGTGGTCGGTCATCGTGGCGTCTCCCGCTCGGCTCGGGGTAAGGAGGGGCCGGCCGATTGAGGGGATCGGCCGGCCCTCGAAGATGAAAGCGCTGCTACTTCAGGCCGGCGTGGGACCCCCGACCTCCTCCGCGGCATGACTGAACTCACGTTCGATCTCGGTGAGCTCGGCGCTGTCGCCCATCGCCCGCGGCCCCTTGAATCTCCGGCGTGCCCAGCCGAAGTAGTACACGAGCAGGAAGGCCACCGTGATTGACCATGAATGGCCACGAGATGTTGCCAGACGTCGGGAAGCTGAACAAGACCATCAGGACCAGCACCCAGAAGATCGCCACCACGGCGACCGGCTTGGAGAAGCGGCCGAGACTCCAGACGCGCTCGTTGAGCCATGCCTGGGTCGTCGCGCCGAGGTAGATGCAGATCCCGTACGCCGCGTACAGGAAGATCGTGCTGATCGCTGTGACGATCACGATCGCCGTCCCGCCACCGACCACGCCGGCCGCCACCGTGAACAGCCACGAGATGGCCACGATCGCGATGAGCGAGTTGACCGGCGTGCGATAGCGATGCGAAACCTTCTTCAACCAGCCCGACGCGGGCAGCCCGTCGTCGCGGCTGAAGGCATAGAGCATCCGCCCGGCAGAAGCGACCGACGACAGGCCGCAGAACGCCATCGCGATCGCGATCCCGGCCGCCAGGATGTCGCCGAGGTCGCCGAGGTTGTACTCGAGGATCGAGATCACCGCCACGCCGCCGCCGAAGTAGTACTGGCTCGAGGCTGGAAGCGTCGTGGCGTCGAGGACGGGCGGGAAGAGCGTCGACAGATCCGGAAGGTGGGTCGACAGCGCGACCAGGAAGACGAAGCCGACGACGGCGCTGACCGCGACCGACATGAACAGCCCCCAGGCACTCGCGACGCGGGCGCCGACCGTTTCCTCGGCGACGTGGGCGGACGCGTCGTAGCCGGTGTACGTCCAGTTGGCCTGGAGGAGCGAGAAGAAGAACGCCAGGATCAACGGGTAGCTGATCGCCGGCCCGTACTGGAGGTTCACGACGCCCAGGTTGTTGTTCCAGCTGCCGGCCACGTCCTGCGGCTCGATGGCGAACTGGGTCAGGCCGGATGCATCGGGCTTGCCCGCGAGGAAGACCAGGACCACGACCGCGGCCACGATGACGATGTGCCACCAGACCGAGACCTGGTTGAGGATCGCCACGAGATTGATGCCCGCGATGTTCATGGCCAGCTCGATCAGCATCAGGATGCCCATCGTCAGCAACTGACCGGTCAGGAAGCTGAGCCCGAACACCAGCGTCGTGTTGTCGTAGACGATGCCGATGCGGTCGAGGATCGGGGTGATGATCGTGGCGTTGAGGAATGCCGCGGCGGCGAAGTTGATTCCCGCCACGATCGCGAACTGGCCGATCAGATTCAGCCAGGCCGTCCACCAGCCCCAGTTCTTGTTCTTCATCCGGCTGGCCCAGTAGTAGAGGCCGCCGGCCGTGGGATAGGCGGAGGCGATCTCGGCCATCGATGCGGCGATGAGCAGGACGAAGACGGTGATGAGCGGCCAGCCGATCATGACCGCCGCGGTGCCGGCCCAGGCCAGACCGTAGTCGTACAGGATGACGGCGCCGGTCAGGATGCTGATGATCGAGAAGCTGATCGCGAAGTTGCTGAACCCGCCCATCGAGCGGAACAGCTCCTGCGCGTACCCGAGCTTGTGCAGGTCGGCGACGTCCTGCTGGATGACGTCTTCGCGCGATCGGGGTTGGGTCACGTGATGCCTCCCTCACTCGAACGCGGTCGCCCTCTGACGACCGGTCGACCGGTTCCCTCCAGGGTCCGGTCCGCTTCGGTACGGCAGCGGCGACCTTGGGCGGGTGCGCCGCGCCGACCGCGGGATGCGATGACGCGGGGTTCGTTCGCGTGACGGCCAGGGCCAGCCGCCATGCGCCGCGGACGCAGCGCCGAGGTCCGTCGCCTGGCCCTCCTTTCGGGCCTCTGCGGCCCGGGGCCCTGACCTCGCCCGGCCGACGACATCGTGAGCCCGATCCGATGGCGCGGATGATACGCGCCGTGCCAAGCCCTCGAAAGGGCCCGGGCTCAGTAGAGCATCGTCGTCCCGGTCGGGAAGGTGAATTCGAAGGCAGATGGCGGGAGGCGGGTGTCCGGGACGAGGTCGACGACGTCGGCCTGGCGGGTGGCCACGCCGCCGATCGATTCGACCAGCCGCAGGATGACGCCGGTCGCGCGGTCGACGGCGATCGCGATGCGGTAATCGGGCCGGTCGCCGGGGAGCTCCGTCGCGCGTGGGTGGTCGCATTCGAGGAGGATCGCCTCGCGGCCGTTGACGACGTCGGAGCCCGTCACCTGGCAGCGGCCCGTGGCGAGCACGTTCTGGCAGTACCCGGCCGGGTGCAGGAACGTCTCGGGAAGGGTCTCCATCGGAAGTGCGGTGATCGGCTCGTAGACCTGTGACTGACCCGGGAAGTCGCGGTCGTCGAGGCCGCGCGGCCGGTTTCGGACCGGTCGCTGCGTCCCCAGGCGGTGCACACCCGAGTACGTCCGCACGAGGTCGCCGTCGGAGATCCATACCTCGTACTCGCCCTTCGCCGTCGAGCCCGTGCGGCTCGTCGTGACCCGGGCGTCGCCGGGATGGCGGAGCAAAACGTCGGTGGTCGTGACTTCCTCACCGCGGGCCGTCCAGGCGCGCTCGACGACCCGCATCCGGAGCGTCGCGAAGCGTGACTCGGCGTCGCGCATGAAATCGAAGAGCGTCTCGACGTCGGGACGGTCATCCGGGAGCGCCGCGACCTGGGGCCGTCGGCGTCCGTCCTGAACGGCCGGCACGGCGGCGGCGCGATCCCAGAGGCGAGACTCGGTCATCGCCGCGGATTGTACCGGCCGCCCGGTGACCGGGGGGCTTGACATCACCGTCGAGCCATGTATCGTGCAACGATATACCGCACTACGTTATACCGTCGTGCGACTAGGAAGGGTGTCGAGATGCCGTCGATCCGTCGAAGCACGCCGCTGCTCGCAGGCGCGGCGCTGTCACTCCTGCTGGCCGGAACCGTAGTGGCCGGTCCCGTCGGACCCAGGCACGCCCGCGGAACGTTCGTCGATGCGTCCGGGGCGACGATCGGCACCGTTCGGTTGAGCGAGGACGGCCAGGGCGCCGTCCACGTCAGCGTCAAGGTCCGGGGTCTGAGCGTCGGACTCCACGGGATCCACATCCATGCCGTCGGGGCATGCTCGCCTGACTTTGCAGCGGCGGGCGGCCACTACAACCCGCTCGTTCACGAGCACGGCCTCGACAATCCGGACGGTCCTCACGCGGGCGACCTGCCGAACCTCGTGGTCGACGAGCACGGCCACGGCCGGCTCAAGGCGACGACCGACCGCGTGACCCTTGGCGCTGGGCCGGCGACCCTGTTCGATGCGAACGGGTCGGCGTTCATCATCCATGCGAACCCCGATGACCAGGTGACCGATGCTGGCAACGGCGGCAGTGGCGCCCGGATCGCCTGCGCCGTCATCGTCGCCGCGACCTTGATGCGTCGGGGTTGTCGCCGTTGAACGGCCGCAACGATGACCACTGAGATGCCCGAGCTCGGGCGCTTCGCCGAACCGTCGCTGTACATCCTCGTGTCGCTCAGCGATGGCCCGAAGCACGGCTACGCGATCATGGCCGACGTCGAGAGCATCTCGGGCGCGCCGCTTGGTCCAGGGACTCTGTATGGCGCCCTTGCCCGTCTGGAGTCCCGAGGACTCATCGAGGCGCTCGAGCCCGAGGAACGGAGGCGGCCGTACCGGCTCACGGCCGTTGGTGCGACGGCACTGCGCGCGCAGCTCGAGCAGATGCGTGGCTTCACCCGGGCCGCGCTCGAGCGGCTGGGGCAGTCGGGGTCCTGAGGACGGCGTCATGGCACGGTCTCTCCCGTCTGCGCGGCCGATCGAAGCGCTCGACGGGCCGACCCTCGAGGCCATGCGGTCCGGCCAGGTCGAGGGCCTGTCGCGCCGCCGGTTGATGCGACGTGCGCTCGGCGCGGCCGCCGGCCTGCTGCCTTGTCGAATGGGTCGGTGGGACGCTCGGGTTTGCCTGGTCGGCAGTGGCGGGTGTCGGTGGCAAGGTCCGGGTCGGCACCCTCGACGATCTCATCGCGACGAGTCCGGATCTGCCGATCCGCGACGGTTTTCCGGCGTACGTGCCCGCCGCCCGTGCGTTCGTCGTGCTCGTCGATCCGGGCGTCGGCGGCTGGCAGGTCGGAACCGATGCGACGGGTGAGGGCACGGCCCTCAACGTTCGGGCACTGTCTCAGCGCTGCCCGCACCTCGGCTGCCGGCCGAATCCCTGTGTCGAGGATTTCTGGTTCCACTGCCCGTGTCACCAGTCGCGCTACGACCGGCTGGGCATCAAGGCAGCCGGTGAGCTGTTCGGGCCGGCGCCGCGCGGGATGGACCGCTTCGCGATCGAAGTCGACGCGTCCGGCATCCTCACGATCGACACCGGGACGATCGTCCTCGGGCCGCTGCCGGTCGCGCTTGGCTCGCCCGGACTGATCCCGCCCCGCGTTCCGCACGGGTGCGCGTGAGCGGCTCGGCGAGCGATCGTGGTGACCGACGGCGGGCGAACGCCCGGGCCGTACGCTGTCTGCCATGAAGGGCCTCCTCACGCTGTATCCGCGATGGTGGCTCGACCGGTATGGCGACGAGATGCGGTCGCTCCTCGAGGACGCGCCGCCGCGTCGTCGGGACCGGCTCGACCTGGTGCGCGGTGCCTACGACGCCTGGCTCCACCCGCCGGCACCGTCGCACGTCGCGGGTGTAGCGGCACTGATCGGGGGCGGAGCGTGGACCGCCGTGGCGCTTGGCACGGTCCTCCAGCCCATGCCTCCCGACTGGCCGGGATACCTTCACGAGATGGTGCCGCTGGCGATCCTCGCTGCCGGCGAGCCTCCTGGTCGCGACGCTGGCGTTGGCAGTCCGGGCTGCGGACGCGGGCGGCCGAGCCGCGATCGCCGCTGCCTGGCTGGCCGCCGGTGGCTACGTCGTATGGATCTCGGCGCTCGTCGGCGACCGCGGCCGGCTTTGCCGACGGCGCGACGCTCGGCGATCGGCCAGACGCTCGCGATGGTCGGTACGGCGGCAGTGGGGGTCGTCGTCATTCGGGTCCGGCAGGACGTCCTCGGCTTCTTGCTCGTGGCGGCCGGTACAGCGATGGTGATCCCGTGGACGCCCGCCTGGCTGGCGTTTGGAGCCTGCTGGACCGTCATCGGCGTCGTCCTGGAGTTCGAACGATCCGCGAGGCCCGGGCCAGGGCTCGGGACGGCGTGATTCCGGAGGCGCACGCCGCAGCCTAGCCGGCTGCCGGGCCCCCGCCCATCCCTGGCGCTGTCATCGCGGCCGGATCGAGCAGCCGGTCTACCTCGGCCGCGTCCATCCCGCGCTCGAGGGCGAGGTCGCGGATCGTCCGGCCGGACTTGAGCGCCTCCTTGGCGAGCTTGGCTGCCTCGTCGTACCCGATCACCGGGGCGAGCGCGGTCGCAAGCATCAGCCCCTGCTCGACGAGCGCCGGCCCGCGGTCCGTGGCCGCCAGGCCTTCGATGCAGCGAGCGCTGAAGTTCGAAGCTGCCGCCGCCAGGAGCTCGATCGATTCCAGCATCGCGGCGGCCGTCACCGGCAGCATGACGTTCAGCTCCAGGAAGCTGCCGGTCTGGCCGAAGGCGACCGTCGCGTCGTTTCCGACGACCCGGGCGACGACCATCGTGAGGCTCTCGACGATGACCGGGTTCACCTTGCCGGGCATGATGCTCGAACCGGGCTGGGTCTCCGGCAGGGCGAGCTCGCCGATGCCGGCTCGCGGGCCCATCCCCATGAGCCGGACGTCGGAGGCGATCTTCCAGAGGCTCAACGCGATGGCACGGATGGCCCCGTGGGCCGCGATCGCGACGTCGAGCGTGGCTTGGGCGTGGAAGTGGTTGGCGGTCTCGCGGACGGGGAGCCCGGTCAGGGCGGACAGACGGCTGCAGGTCCGGAGGGCGAACTCGGGATGGGCGTTGATCCCGGTTCCGACCGCGGTACCGCCGAGCGGCACCGAGAGCAACTCGAGCTGCGCTGCCCTGGCCCGCCGGAGCGATTCCTCGACCTGACCGGCATAGCCGCGGAACTCCTGGCCGAGCCGGATCGGGGTCGCGTCCTGGAGGTGCGTCCGGCCCGTCTTGACGACCGGCCAGAATTCCTGCTCGCAGGCGGCCAGCGCGGTGTGGAGGCGCTCGAGGGCGGGCAGCAGGCGCTCCTCGATCGCGATGGCGGCCGACAGCTGGAGCGCCGTGGGGATCGTGTCGTTCGAGCTCTGACAGCGGTTGACGTCGTCATTGGGGTGGATCTTTCGACCATCGAGCCGGGCGCTCGCAAGGTTCGCGAGCACCTCGTTCATGTTGGTGTTCGTCGATGTGCCCGAGCCGGTCTGGTAGATGTCGATCGGGAATTGCGCGTCGTGCCGTCCTTCGGCCACCTCGGACGCCGCGGCGGCGATCGCCTGCGATACCTCGGGACCGAGCAGGCCGAGCTGCTCGTTGGTCTCCGCGGCAGCGAGCTTGATGAGCGCAAGCGCTCGCAGGAAGCCTGGCGGCAGCGGCCGGCCGGAGATCGGGAAGTTGAGGACCGCCCGCTGGGTCGAGGCGCCGTAAAGGGCGTCCGCCGGAACTTCCATCTCGCCCATCGAATCGCGCTCGATGCGGGTGGCGGATGGGGCGGTGTCGGTCATGGTCTCGATTGTAGGTCCGTACTGCGCGCCGACGGGCGCGGCGGCCGGAATCAGCGGTGCCGGTGCCGAGGTCGCTCGGCGGCCCGGCCGGCGGACGGATGAAGGCCGCGACAGCGACCACCCAGCGGCGACCGGCGGTTCGATGGGTCGGCCGAGCGCAAATCCTGCCTCGTGTCCATCAGGTGCGCATTCGGCGCGGTTAGACCCGCTCTCGCCCGTTCGGCTGCGGTTTCGAGGGTCGGACCACACGTGGCCACGCTCGATCGGCGCCACGATCCCTGCGAACGGCGCCGTCGAAGGCGGCCGACCCAGCGAACGAGCACTACATGGACGGTTGGCAGGAAACGTGGCACGGCCGCGGTCACGTCCTGTCCGGAACACCGGATCATGGCAGCCCGGGGACGGGATGCATGGCATCCGCGGATCACGACGTGCTGCGATGCGACTACCGCCTCGCCCGGCGCCGCGGCCTGGCACGCGGCTAGGGCGAGGGCGTCACGTCCTGATCGGGGACGGGACAGTCCGCCGGGAACGGCATCGGCACCGCCTTCGGATCTCCGAAGGCAGCCACGAACATGATCAACTCACCGTCGCTACCGGCGAGCGGCTCCTCGTCGAGAATGCCTTCGGGCGCCTGCTTCATGACATCCGAGTAGCCGGTGTCCGGGCCCGTGGTGCGGTCAAGCCGCCAGCTCAACCGGTAGCCCAGTCGCAGCAGCGTCGCCTCAGCCGCTCTCGGTGCCATCTGGAGGATCCCCGAGCAATGCAGGATTCCGCCTGGCGCGAACGGCCGAGCGTCGGCCGGCAACGCCTTCCCTCCACCGATCGGCTCATTGACTGCGTCGAACGGGCGGCTGGCGAGCGTCATCCCACCGAAATGGATCGTCGCGGGAAGCCCTCCGGCGCCGTCGGGATCGCCCAGCGCGATGTCCGCGTCGCCGGTCCACGTGGCTCCGAGTGGCGTCTTGAAGAACGTGCCCCGGGCGTACAGCCACTCGGGCGATGCCGTTCCGTTGTAGATCCGGATCTCGTCGACCCACCATGCCGCAGCATCGCCGCCGAAGTAGAGGTTGAGCCGCATCTCTACGCCATGCTCGTGCCAGGTCGCCTCGAGCGTCCGGTACGTGGCGTCGCCCGCGTCGGAGCTGACGTTGACCGAACCTGTCCCGCGGAAGGTCTTCCCGCTGGCGACGACCGAAAGATCGGTGGCTGACAGGAAGACGACTTTGGTCTGCCAGCTGATCCGTGGGTTCGCCGCCGCGATGACCCGCTGCCGTCACCGGCTCCGTCGAGCCGGCCACGCTCGACGGAGGACCCGCCCATCGTCAGGCCGCCGGCTCCGACCGCAACGAGCAAGAGCGCGCCGACCGCCCCGATCGCGATCCAGCGACCGAGCCCGCGCGCGAGCACGCGAACGTTCTGCAGCGATCGCGACGTTTGCGCGGACCGCCACTGGCACCGGTCCAAGGTCGATGTCGCGGAGTGCGGCAACATCACTCCTGAGCCCGGCTTCGAAGGCTCGGCATGCCGGGCAGGCCCGGAGATGTTCGTCGAGCGCCTCCCGGTCCGCGGTCTCGAGCGGGAAGTCGAGCGAGGAAGCGAGCGACCGTCGGGCGGTCTCGTGATCGATCATGACCGCACCTCGATCCCACTGACCTCCTCGCGGAGCCGCAATCTGGCTCGGCAGATGAGCGACCGCGTCGCGAGTTCCGACCGCCCCAACGCGGCCGCGACCTCCCGGCCGGAGAACCCGTGGGCCGCGAGCATCAGCGCGGTGCGCGCATCGACCGGCAGCGTTCCCAATGCGGCCCAGACCTCGCGGCGCGTCTCGCCGCGGATGATCGCGTCATCGGGAGGTGGTTCCGTCCGGTGGTCGACCAGGCGCCCGAGCGTCCGAGACACCACCGCCCGTCGGCGCCCGCCGTCGATGACGAGATTGGCCGCGACCCGGTAGAGCCAGGCGCGCGGCTGATCGGGCACTCGCCCGCGGCGGACCTCCTCGATCAGCCGCAGGAACGTCTCGGACAGCACGTCCTCGGCCGTGCGGGGATCGCGTTCGATGCCACCGATGAAGGTGGCGAGTTCACGGTGGTGCGCGTCGTAGATGGCCAGCACGAGCGGGCTGCTCTCGGCCGTCCGCCCGGCTCCCGCGATGGTCACGATCGCGACTCCCTCACGCTGGTTCATGGTCATCGGACGGACGATGCGCCGTTCTGTTGCACATATCGGCGGTACCGGCGATTCCCAGACGTCCTTCGGGCGTGCCCGAGCGGTAGCATCGCCGCCATGCCGCACATCCGGGCCAACGGACTGGACATCGGCTACGAAGTGGCGGGTGCCGGGCCGCCGCTGATCGCTCTCCACGGCGCGACGGGTTCCGGGCGCGACGATTTCGCGGCGCTGCGTGCTCAGCTCACCTCGGCCTTCACCGTCCACCTCCCGGATGCGCGCGGCCATGCCACGACGCGTTGGGATGTGACCACCGGCGGGTTCGACGCCGAGGCGCTGATCGATGACGTCGAGGCCTTCGCCGACGCCCTCGGGCTCGGTACGTTCCACCTTCTCGGGTTCTCCATGGGCGGCGTGACGGCCCTCGCGTTTGCCGCGCGCTCGCCCGAGCGGACCCGGACGCTCGTCCTGATCGGCGTGTCGCCCGAACGCGAGCCGAGGGCTTCTGTCGTGCGCCACCAGCTTCAGCCCGACCGCATCGAGGCCGAGGACCCGGTTTGGGCCGCGGTTTTGCTCAGCCGTCACGATCGCATCCAGGGTCCCGGGACCTGGCGACGACTCCTGCCCGCCATCGCAGACGACGTCGCGCGTCAGCGGCTCCTGACCCCTCGCGAGCTGCGCGGGATCACGGCGCCCAACGCTTGTCGTCGCCGGCGACCGCGATCCGTTCGTCCCGGTCGCCCAGGCGGCCGCACTCGCCCGCCAGGTCCAGGACGGCCGTCTGCTCATCCTGCCGCGATGCGGCCACGACGTCGTGCGGGCGCGACCGGCCGGGTTCGACGTCGCGCTCGGTGGCTTCTATCGTTCGACCGAGCCGGAGGCCCGCCGGCGTGCCGAGGCTGCACCTGAGGTGACCCGATGACGACGCTCCTCGTCCTCTACCGACGACCGGATGGGGGCGTCGACGCCCAGGAGACGTTCGAGCGCCGGTACGCCGGGGAGCATCTGCCGCTTGTCGCCGGAACACCGGGACTGCGCGAAACGCGGGTGCAGCGTGTGACGGGTGCCCTCGGCAGCGAGACCGACCTCATGCTCGTCACGGCGATGCGGTTCGATGACCGGGCGGCGCTCGACGCCGGTCTTGCCTCCGACGCGATGCGGGCGGCCGGCCGCAACCTTCGCGAGATCGCTCCGGGACTCGCCACGTTCCTGGTCCTCGAGGATGTACCGGAAATGGACGCGGCGGCCTTGCCGGGTGTGGATACTGTCTGAGCCCACTCAAACGCGCACCGAAGGCGACATTCGAAGGAACGCCGTGACCGATACCGCGCGACCGACTGACGCCACCAGCGCCGCCCGCACGAACGCCCGCGACCGCGACGCGCCGGGTAGGGTCGAGAGCGCGCCGGGTGCGACCACGCCGGCGCTTGTCGAGGTCGCCTTCCCCGCCGCCCGCGCCGGCCTCGGCCGCGCCCGCGACCACGCTCCCGGGCGTCGCGCTCGTCACCCTCAACCGCCCGGAGGCACTCAACGCCCTCAGCTTCGATCTGCTCGACGACCTCGTGGACGCCTTGCGCGCGCTCGACGCGAACGCGGCCTGCCGGGCGGTCGTCATCACCGGATCGGGGACTCGAGCCTTTGCCGCCGGTGCCGACATCAGGGAGCTCGCGCCCCAGACGAGCGAGTCGCTCCATCGGGAGGCCCGGTTCGACGCGTGGGACCGGATCGACGCGATCGGCCTGCCGATGATCGCCGCGGTCCGAGGCTTCGCTCTCGGGGGTGGCTGTGAGCTCGCGATGGCCTGCGACATGATCATCGCCGCCGAGGACGCGACATTCGGCCAGCCGGAGATCCGCATCGGCGTCATGCCGGGTGCCGGTGGCACGCAGCGGCTGACGCGCGCGATCGGCAAGGCGAGGGCGATGGAGATGATCCTGACCGGCCGAACGATGTCTGCTGCCGAGGCACACGCCCTCGGCCTGGTCACACAAGTCGTGCCCGCCGAGGCGACCGTCGACGCTGCGCTCGAGCTCGGAGCGAAGATCGCGACCATGCCGCCGCTGGCGGTCCGTGCCGCGAAGGCCGCCGTGCGGGACGCCGACGAACGGCGGTTTGCGCGAGGGCCTCGCTCGCGAGCGGGAAGCGTTCTTCAGACTGTTCGACACCGACGATCAGGCCGAAGGGATGGCCGCCTTCGCCGAGAAGCGCACGCCCGTCTGGTCAGGTCGGTGACGATGTCCGGCGAGGAGGAGCGGATGGGCGCGTGAAGCTGACGCCGGAGATGCCTGGCGAGCGCCCGGATCGCGACCTCGTCGACGGATCCGCCGGAGCGGAGCGTCACATCATCCCCGAGTACCTCGTACCGCTCGACCCGTCCGGTCCCGTCAGCGGCCACGTCCCCGCGCCCGAACACCGCGCGCCGATCGCCGAGGCGCCCGAGCACGACTGGAGCCACGCCCGGAACATCATCTATCCGGCCTTCCGGCCGGTCGGGACGCAGGGACTCGCGATGGCCACGCTCGATCGGGAGACGCTCGCCCGACATGCGAACCAGAGCCACGCCCAGCCGCTGGTCGACGAGGGTCCCGCCGGGCTGCCCGTCGTCTACACCATCGATGCGGGTGCGTTCGACATCATCGTCAACGGCGATCACCTGCTCTCCTGGGGGGTCGAGCCATCCGAGGTGCAGGACGCCGCGATGCGGAATCTCGCGGCATGGTCGGCCGAGGCGCCGTGGACCGACGAGGTCTCGGGCGACCGCCGCCTGATCAGCTCCGACACCGGCAGCGGCCGGGATGCCGTCCGCATCCTGCTTCCGGAGGTCATCGCTCATCTCGTGGAGGAGCTCGGGCCGTTCGGGCGGATCCTCGTGGGCGTGCCCGAGCGGCATCTCATGTCCGCGGGTTCCCTTCGCCCGGATGATGAAGACTTCGCCGCGCTCTTCGCCGACTTCGTCCTCGAGCAGTCGGGCGGCTCCGACGAGCCGATCGACCGGCGTGCGTTCGAGCTCGTCGGCGGGCGGCTCGTCGAGTTCGCGGGGATCGGCGCCACCGGCGGATGACGCCCGACCCGGCGGCGCCCGCGGGCGTGCGCTACGAGGTGGCCGACGGCATCGCGACGATCACACTCGACCGGCCCGAGGCGCTCAACGCGTTGACCGTGGCGATGAAGGAGGCGCTCCTCGCGGCGTTTCGGTCAGTCGCGCGCGACCGGGCCGTGCGAGCGGTCGTCCTGACCGGCGCCGGCCGGGCGTTCTGCGCGGGCCAGGACCTCAAGGAGCGGCTGGAGCCGGGCGCGGCGCCCTTGGCGGTCGAGCTGCGGGAGCGGTACAACCCGATCGTCCGAGCGATGCGGAACCTCGACCAGCCGATCGTCGGCGCGGTGAACGGCGTGGCCGCAGGTGCCGGTGCCTCGCTCGCGTTCGCGTGCGACCTTCGCCTGGCTGGCCGAGGGAGCGAGCTTCGTTCTGGCGTTCGGGAGGATCGGCCTCGTGCCGGACAGCGGGGCGACATGGCTGCTGCCTCGTCTCGTCGGCCCGAGCAAGGCCGCCGAGATGGCGCTGCTCGGCGAGTCGCTCTCGGCGGTCGAGGCCGAGCGGTTCGGGCTGGTCTCGCGCGTCGTACCCGCCGATCAGCTGGCCGAGGAGGCTCGGTCGGTCGCTGCTCGGCTCGCGGCCTTGGCGCCGCGTGCGCTCGCGCTCACGAAGCGGGCGCTCGAGCGGACATGGTCGATCGACTTCGAAGGCGCCCTCGAGGACGAGGCGTGGCGGCAGGGGATCGCGGGGGCCTCGGCGGACCATCGGGAGGGGCTGGCGGCCTTCGTCGAGAAGCGGCCACCTCGGTTCACCGGGGAGTAGCGCGCGGGCAGCGGCGGAGCAGACGCGGCGGGTCCGCCGGGGCGCACGCCGCCACACCGCCGATACGCTCCGAGCCCGGCCGGTATCGGACGCCATCGGGCATCGCGACTATGCTGGCCCAACGCCGCGGGTTCGCCCCGCCATCGGAGGTTGCGGCATGACCGATCCGCTCGCCCTCGAACCGATCCTTGGTCCCCTCGAGCGAGCACGCCCGGCATTCAACGACGACCTGCCCCACGACGAGCGATTCGCGCTGTTCGAGGCGCACGTGACCGGCGGCGGCAAGGTCGAAGCGACCGACTGGATGCCCGACGAGTACCGAACCGCGGTCCTGCGGTTCGTCGAGATGCACGCCAACAGCGAGCTGATGGGTGTCCTCCCTGAGCGCGAATGGCTGATGCGGGCACCGACGCTGCGGCGGAAGCTGGCCCTCACGGCCAAGGTCCAGGACGAGGTCGGGCACGCCCAGCTGCTGTACCGGGTCGCCGAGGACCTCGGGAAGTCTCGCGAGGCGATGTACGACGACCTTCTCGCCGGAAAGACGAAGTTCCACAACGTCTTCCACTACCCGACGGTGGGCTGGGCCGACGTCGGGATGATCGCCTGGCTGGTGGACGCGGCCGCGATCGTCGCCCAGCAGGCGCTCCGGGACTCGTCGTACGCGCCCTATGCGCGGACCATGCGAAAGATCTGCTGGGAGGAATCGGTCCACATCATGCATGGCCGCGATGTCGTGGTGACCATGGTCACGGGGACGCCGTCGCAGCGTGCCGCGATCCAGGACGCGCTCGATCGATGGTGGGGTCCGCTGATGCAGATGCACGGCCCGCGCTCCCCGCGTGAGAAGGATCGCGATCTCCATTGGCGGATCAAGGCGAAGACATCCGAAGAGCTGCGCCAGGAGTTCCTGACGATCTACGTGCCACGCATCCGCGAGCTGGGGCTGGTGATCCCCGACCCGGACCTGGTGTTCGACGAGGCGGCAGGCGAGTGGCGATACACGGAGCCCGATTGGGATGAGCTTCGTCGCGTCGTGACGAACCATGGGCCGATGTCCCAGTCACGCCTCGAATTCCGGCGGGTCGCGCGAGAGGACACGCGCTGGGTTCGCGAGTCGATCCTCGGGGTCCCAGCGGCGGCATGACCGACGAGGCTCCCGAAGGCGCGCCCGCGGCCGGAGGCTTCGAGGCGGCATCTGCGGTCGGTGCGGCGGGGCCGGTCGCCGACGAGCCACTGCGATCAAGCCGGGGCCTCGAACGCCGCAACGAAACCGGTCTCCGAGGCGTGGGAGGTGTTCCGCCGCGAAAAGGAGGGCGACCCGATGCGTCACGGCGGCAGCGTGATGGCCCCCGACGCCGAGCTGGCCGTTCACTACGCCCGCGAGCTGTACGGCCGGCGACAGGAGAGCGCCAGGCTCTGGATCGTCCGGCGGACCGACATCCTCGACCTCGCGATCCCGACCTCCTGCAGCCGCCGCTCGATCGTTCGTTCAAGAAGCCGGGCGGCTACGTCATGCGCGACAAGCTAGCCGCGGCGCGCGAGATGTCGGGCCAGGCCAAGCCGAAGGCTCGGTCCCGATGACTTCGGCCGTCTCGGCGCCGGCGACGACGGAGCTCGCTGGACTGCTCCTCGCGATGGCTGATGACGAATTCGTCATCGGCTTCTCGGATTCGGAGTGGACCGGGATCGCGCCGCTGCTCGAAGAGGACGTGGCGATGAGCTCGATCGCGCAGGACGAGCTGGGTCACGCGTCGGCGCTGTACGGCCTGCTCGCGGAGCTCACGGGCACTGACGCGGACGCCCTCGCGTACGACCGCGAGCCCGATGCGTACCGGCACTGCCGGCTGCTCGACCACGGGCGAGGCGACTGGGCAGCGACGATCGCCCGTCGCTTCCTGTACGACACAGCCGACGCCATCCGGCTCGAAGCGCTGGCGAGCGGCTCGTGGGCGACCACTCGCCGACCTGGTGGGCAAGCTCGTGCGCGAGGAGCGCTACCACCGGATGCACGCCGGCGCCTGGCTCGAGCGCCTCGCACGCGACGAAACCGAGGGACGCTCGCGGCTGATCGCCGCCCTCGAGCGACTCGGACCTGATGCCGCGACGGTCTTCGCGCCACTCCCCGGCGAGCCGGCACTCATCGACGGCGGGATCATCGAGGCGTCCATGGCCGAGCTCGAGGTCCGCTGGCGGGCGAGCATCGAGCCCGTTCTCACGGACCTTGGACTGCCGCTGCCGCCACCGATGCGCGACCCTGTCCGCGCCCGCCTCGACCACGGCGAGTCGTTTCGTTGGCTGTGGGGCGAGTTCACGGCCGTGCGCCGGTCCGATCCGGGAGCGACATGGTGAGCGAGGGTCCGACGCACATCTCGATCGCCCGCATCCGGGCCGCCACGGGCGCGCGCGCCCCGGCCGTGCCCGTCACACCGGTGGGCCGTGCCGACGGCCGGGACCCCGACGCGGACAGTCCGGACGCCGCCGCCGTCCTGGCCGCGCTGGCCGACGTGATGGATCCGGAGCTCCCGATGGTCTCGATCGTCGACCTCGGGATGATCGGTGGCGTCGATGTCGCGGATGCTGGCCCGGATGGCGGAGTCCGGCCGCATCACGCGTCGAACTGCTGCCGACGTTCGTCGGCTGCCCGGCGCTCGACTTCATCCGGGACGCCGTCGCAGTCCGCCTCGAATCGTTCGGTCGTCCCGTGGACGTCCGAATCACCTTCAACCCGCCATGGACGACGGATCGGATCACGGCCGGCGGTCGTCGCGCCCTCGCCACCGCCGGCATCGCCGAACCGAGCGCCCCCGGCGACGTCAACTGCCCGTACTGCCGCTCGGTTCGCGTCGTCATGGATTCGGCGTTCGGACCGACGCAATGCCGCTCGCTCTACTACTGCCGCGACTGTCGCCAGCCGTTCGAAGCGATGAAGCTCGTCTGAGCCCGGGTGGCGATCGGGACGGTCGGCGTCGTCGGGGCCGGGACGATGGGGGCGGGGATCGCCCAGGTCGCGCTCGAGGCCGGTCATCGCGTGCTCCTCAACGACATCGACCGCCGAAGCGATCGAGCGCGGCCGCGAGCGGGTTCGCCTCGGCCTCGAACGCCGTGCGGCCAGGCTCGACCTCGATCCCGACTCCGCCGATGCATGGGTCGAGGGGCGGCTCGCACTCCTGACCGCTGAACCGTCGATCGAGGCCGTCGGTCGTGGCTCGGAGCTCGTGATCGAGGCCGCCGTCGAGGACCTCGCAGCGAAGCGGCGCGATCTTCCGGACGCTGGACGATGTCGCACCCGACGACACGCTGCTCGCCACGAACACGAGCGCGCTGTCCGTGACGGCGATCGCGTCGGCGACGTCACGCCCCGCCCGAGTGCTCGGGATGCATTTCTTCAACCCGGCTCCGGTGATGCCGCTCGTCGAGGTCGTCGCCGCGCCGACGACGGCGCCTACGCGCGATCGATCGGGCCGTCGACGTCGCGACCGCGTGGGGCAAGGTGCCGGTCCGCTGCGCTCGACACGCCGGGTTTCATCGTCAACCGAGTCAACCGGCCATTCACGCTCGAGGCGCTGGCGATGCTCGAGGCTGGCGTTGCGGCGGTCGACTAGATCGATGCGGCCGTCCGTTCGGCCGGCTACCCGATGGGACCGTTCGAGCTCATGGACCTCATCGGCATCGACGTGAATCTGGCCGCTGCGTCGGGCATCTACGAGCGGATGCGCGAGGCCGGCGACCCGTTCGTCGAGCGATTCCGGCCATCGCCGATCCAGGAACGGCTTGTCGCGGCAGGGCGCCTTGGCCGGAAGACCGGCAGCGGGTTCTACGCCTACGGGCCCGATGGCCGAGTGCCGATACCGACATCCGACCTCGACGAGCGAGCCGATCAGCCGTCCAGCGAACACGGTTCGGAGTCGTCCGACGTAGCCGACATCGCCGACATCGCGGACCGGATCACCCTCGCCATCGTGAACGAGGCGTACCGTGCCCTCGGGAACGCGATCGCGACCGCCGGGGACATCGACCTCGCGATGCGCCTCGGCGCCGGACATCCGGTCGGGCCCGTTCGAGCGGGCCGAGACCTTGGGCGGCGCCGATGGCGTCGTCGCGGCCCTGCATCGGCACGCACGCGCCGGACCAAGATTTCGAGCCGGCGCCGATCCTCGGGGGCCTGGACGACCGCGGCGATCGAACCTCGCAGCCCACCGGCTAGCGCCGCCGACCGCGGCGGGAAGGTTCCCGTCCGCACCGCGCTACCATCGAAGGTATGACCCGTGACCAGCACCGGCCTCTCCGCGAGGCCTGGATCATCGAGGCCGTCCGAACCCCGGTCGGCCGCTACGGCGGAGCGCTCGCCACCGTCCGACCGGACGATCTCGCCGCGGCCGTCCTGAGAGCGGTGGTCGACCGTGCCGGCATCGACCCCGCCCTCATCGAGGACGTCATCCTCGGCTGTGCCAACCAGGCCGGCGAGGACAACCGCAACGTCGCCCGGATGGCCGCGTTGCTCGCCGATCTCCCGATCGACGTCGCGGGTCAGACCGTCAACCGGCTGTGCGGCTCGGGACTCCAGGCGATCAACTCGGCGGCCCACGCCATCGCGGTCGGGGATGGCGACGTCTTCATCGGCGGCGGCGTCGAATCGATGACCCGGGCGCCGTACGTCCAACTCAAGGCCGACGCGGCCTACGACCGCGGGCCTCGCGAGATGGCCGACACGACGCTTGGCTGGCGCTTCACCAACCCCCGGCTGGCCGAGCGCCACTACCCCTATTCGATGGGCGAGACCGCCGAGAACGTCGCCGAGCGCTGGGACGTCTCCCGCGAACGCCAGGACCAGTTCGCCTGCGAGAGCCAGCAGCGGGCGATCGCCGCCATCGAAGCCGGCCGATTCACCGACCAGATCGTCCCGGTCACCGTCCCGCAGCGAAAAGGTGAGCCCTTCGTCATCGATCGAGACGAGCATCCTCGCGCCGACACGACCACGGAAGCGCTGGCCCGACTCCGGCCCGCGTTCAAGCCCGACGGCGGCACGGTCACGGCCGGCAACAGCTCCGGCATCAACGACGGTGCGTCGGCCGTGCTCCTCGTCGAGGCGGAGCGCGCCCGCGAGCTTCGACTCCAGCCGATGGCCCGGGTCGTGTCGACCGCCGTCGCCGGCGTGGACCCCGCGGTCATGGGCATCGGCCCGATCCCGGCCACGCGCAAGGCGCTCGAGCGTGCCGGCATAACGGTCGATGACCTCGACCTCATCGAGCTGAACGAGGCCTTCGCCTCGCAGTCGCTCGTCTGCATCGACGAACTCGGCCTCGACCCGTCGAAGGTGAACGTGAACGGGGGAGCGATCGCCCTCGGTCATCCCCTCGGCATGAGCGGTGGCCGCTTGATCACGATGCTGACCCACGAGCTCCGCCGGACCGGCGGCCGGTACGGCCTGGCGACGATGTGCATCGGGGTCGGGCAAGGGATCGCCACGGTCGTGGAGCGCGTCGACAGCTGACGCAAGGCCCATGACTCCGCGCGGCGATGGCGGCGTCCGGGCCGACCCGCAGGCCGCTGATCGCCGGCCCCAAGACACGCCGAAAACGGCTAGGAATCGCCCGACATAGCTGCGATACTGCCCGGGATTTTGACGGGGAAGAGGGGTCGCGGGGGCGATTCGTGAGGGAGGGGCTGTTCGATGCGTTCCGGTCGGCGTTCGCACTTGTCCATCGCGCTGACGTTCCTCCTGCTCAGCGTCGGCGCGATCGTGCCAGCGTCGATCAGCGCGACTGACCCACCGGTTCCAGTCGAGCAAGACGCGGGCGACGACGTCACCACGTACCCGGCGCTCGACAACGTCCCGCCCGTCGACGAGACCGCCGCAGGCTCCGAGTCACAGACGGGGATCACAAAAGAGCCCATCGGAGTCTCACCGGCTGGCCGCGTCAGCAACCTCGGTCCCACGACCGCAGCCGCCGATGCCATCGTCGTCCAGGACGGCGAGACGCAGCCCGTCTTCAGCTACGCCGCCGCGATCCGCGAACGGGTCTGGGTTCCCGTCCCGGGCGTCGATCAGAACAGCGACGGAGTCGCCGACCGGGTCGCGCTCGACATCATCCGGCCGGCCGAGACCAACGCCGGCCTGAAGGTCCCGGCGATCATCGACGTCAGCCCGTACTACACCTCGGTCGGGCGCGGCAACGAGACGGAGTTCCTCCACAGCGCATCGGCGACTCAGGCCGACAAGTACCCGCTCTTCTACGACAACTACTTCGTCCCGCGCGGCTACGCCTTCATCGCGGCCCAGGCGGTCGGGACCGGCTGGTCGACCGGCTGCCCGCTCCACGGCGGCCCAGGCGACGTCGCCGGCTTCAAGGCGGCCATCGACTGGTTGCGGGGCCGCCTGCCGGCCTACAACAGCCCGACCACGAGCGACGACCGCCGTCACCGCCGACTGGAACAACGGCAAGAACGCGATGTTCGGCAAGTCATACGACGGAACGTTCGCGAACGGCGTCGCCGCCACCGGCGTCGAGGGCTTGACCACGATCGTGCCGATCTCGGGGATCTCGGAGTGGTACGACTACTCCCGCTCGAACGGGATCCGCCAGAGTCAGGCGGGCACGCACTACCCGGCGAGCCTCTCGAACACGATCACGTCGAACACGTCGCCGACCAATCTCGGCGTCGCACCACCGTCCAACAACGCCTCGTGCGCCGCGTCGCGGACCGCCATGAGCGCGGTCGACGGCGACGCCGACGGGAACATCAATCCGTTCTGGGACGACCGCAACTACAACAACGACGTCGCCAACGTGAAGGCCTCGGTCTTCGTCTCGCACGGCCTCAACGACGACAACGTCAAGACCGACCAGTTCGGCGAGTGGTGGGCCGGCCTGGCTGCGCACAACGTCCCGCGCAAGATCTGGCTCGGCCTGGTCGGCCACGTCGATCCGTTCGACTACCGTCGCGACGCCTGGGTCGACACCATCCACCGCTGGTACGACTACTGGCTGCAGGGCATCGACAACGGGATCATGAACGAGCCGCGGGCGATGATCGAGACGGCACCGAACGTCTTCGAGGACCAGGCGGACTGGCCGCTGCCCGGACACGCAGAACACGAACGTCTTCCTGCGCGGCGGGGCGACGACGTCGGTCCCGGGCGACCTTGCCCTGAACTCCGGCGGTCCGCTCGCCACGCGGCTGCTGACAGACGCTCCGAATCAGAGCGAAGCGACGATGGTGAACGCCCCGCTCGGGTCGCAGACGAACCGCCTCGTCTTCATCTCGCCGGTCCTGTCCCAGCCGCTCCGGATCTCCGGCACGGCGATGGTCGACATGTTCGCTTCGTTCAACAAATCGTCTGCGTCTGTCGGAGCGGTGATCGCCGACTATGCCCCCACGTCGTTCGTCAAGGCATCTCGCAACGGCGACGGCATCACGACCGGCACGGCCACGAACTGCTGGGGCGACTCCTTCGGCATCGACGACGCCTGCTACCGCGTCGTGAACAAGACGACCCAGACCATCAACCCCCTGACCGGCACGGGTACGTCCGGCTATCGGGTGACCCGAGGCATCCTCGACGCCGTCAACCGCAACGACTACTCGACCGATTCACCGCTCGTCCCAGGCCAGCAGTACGAGCTGAAGTTCCCGCTCCTGGCCACCGACTACACGTTCCCGGCCGGGCACCGGATCGGGATCACTCTGGTTTCGAACTACTCCGGCTACGGGATCTCGAACACGACCGCGCCGACGGCCCAGATCACCGTCGACACGCTGAAGAGCAAGGTCACCCTGCCGATCGTCGGCGGCTACGCGGCCGCTGTCGCCACGGGCGCCATCCCGGACACCGATCCGCCGACCCTCACGCTGCCCGCGCCGGTGACCGTCGAGGCGACCGGGCCGCTGACGGCCGTCACCTATGGCGCACCGGGCGCGTCGGACGGCCAGGACCCGAACGCGACGGCATCGTGCCTGCCGGCCTCGGGGTCGCAGTTCCCGGTCGGCGTCACGAGCGTGGCCTGCGAGGCGCGCGACGGCGCGAACAATGTCACGACTGGGTCGTTCGCGGTCACGGTCGTCGACACGACCGCGCCTGCCATCACCATCGACGCGCCGGTCTCCGCGACCGTCACAGCGGCCGGCCAACCAGGCAACTACGCCCTGGGCTCGAGTCCGCTGGCGTCGTATTCGTGCTCCGACGCCGCTTCCGGTCCTCCGTCCTGCGTCGGGCCGGTGCCGTCGGGCAGCCCCTTCGACACGGGCACCGTCGGCAGCCATACGTTCACGGTGAATGCCGTTGACCTGGCCGGCAACCCGAGTTCGGCGAGCCGGACGTACAACGTCTACTGGCCGGGCTGGTCGAGCTTCAACAGCCCGATCGACAACGGGCTGATGAACGAGGTCAAGGCGGGCGGTTCGATCCCGGTGAAGTTCAGCCTCGGCGGCAACATGGGTCTTGCGATCTTCGCGGCCGGTTATCCGTTGTCGCGGCCGGTCACCTGTGACCTCTCGGTCCCGAGCGATCCCGTCGAAGGCACCGTCAACGCGGGTGGCTCGAGCCTGACATTCGACTCTGGCCAGTACGTCTACATCTGGAAGACCGACAAGAAGTGGGCAGGCACGTGCCGCGAGCTCACCGTCAAGCTCATCGACAACACGTCTCACACGGCGCTGTTCCGGTTCAAGTAGTCCGACCCGTCCAGATCGACTGACCCGGTCGGGAAGTCAGGCCGGCCCGCCCGGGCCGGCCTGCGACTCACCGTCCCTTCCCGCGACCGCAACGGGTCGCTACTGGGCCATGTCCGAGAGCGTCGTCAGCGCATAACCGCGGCTGCGTAGTCCATCGATCATCGACTGGAGCGCGTCGAGCGTCTCGAAACCGCCGAGGTGCATCAGGACCACCGACCCCGACTTGGCGTTGTTGACGACCTTCAGCGTCATGGCCCTGGCGGTGGGGCCGCCGTCGGCGATCGGCTTCCAGTCGATCGTGTCGATGTCCCACTTGAAGTGCTTGGTGTAGCCGACCTGGGCGGCATAGGTCGCGACCGTCGAGTCGTACGAGCCATAGGGTGCTCGCCAGTACGGCTTGACGGTCATGCCGGTGTACTGCTCGATCACAGCCTCGGCGTCGAGCAGCTCCTTCTGGACCTGCAGCCTGGCGTCGGTCGCGGTGTCAGTGTCTTGCAGTACGCAGCGTCGGCAGCACCGGGTGCTCCGCCACCGCCGCGGACGAGGTCGCAGTGGTGCATCGTGTGGTTGCCGACCTCGAACAGCTCGGGGTGGGCCTTGACGACCGCGAGCGCCGCCTGGCCCTCGGCCGTCCGGCTGATGGCGCCGGTCGGGAAGATCGTCGCGCAGACGCGATTGGCGATGAGGAGGTTCGAGGATCCGGACCGCGGGCGTCATCCGGCCGCCCATATCGAAGGTGAGCGCCACGCGCCCCGACGCACTCGGACGGGTGATCGGCGGCACGAAGTTCTCGCGAGCCGTCGTCGTGTAGCGGGGACCGGTCGCGCAGCCGGTCGCGCTCGCCTCGGCGACGTAGCCGACCCGATTCGGCGCGGCGGTGCTGCTGCCGATGACATCGAACGAACCGCTCGCGCCCGCGCCGAACGCTCGATGGGTTGGCTGACCCCACGCCGACGCCTCGAACGTTCCCGTACGCGTCGTACTGCGTCACGAGCGATCGCGTGAGATGGGCCGTCGACGCGCCTGCATTCCGGATCGTGCCCGTGTAATGACGCCGACCGGCCGCATCGGTCGACGATGCGCCCGCCGTGATCGACAGCGGCCGTCCCCGGCGCCGTCGTGACCTGGCCGGCAAGACAGCTCGCCGGTCGCCGATGGCGTGCATACCTTGAGGCTCGTCTTCGCGTACGCCAGCCGGTTTCCGCGCGGTGATCTCGAACGAGCTTCGCGACCACGGTCGTAGCGTCGCCACGTCGCTGTAGCCGACCGCGGAGCGCGAGCGCGACTCCGGCGCTGTTCCGGAAGGTGGCGTCGATCTCGATCCAGCGCCGGTTGTCGGCGGTGTTGTTGAGGACCTCGCCGGCGACATGCAGGTAGCCCGCCGCGTCCGTCCAGGTCGTCGAGGAAAGCACCGTGATACCCCAGGCGATCGGTCGGATCCGGAGGGCGTACGCCGTCGGGCTGTGCGCCCCCGCATAACCGACGACCTTGAGGCGATAGGTTCCGGCGGCGAGATAGCGGTAGATCTCGTCGTAGCCGCGACCACTTCGATGCGACGACGCCAGGAGCGTCGAGCAGCCCGAATAGAGGTAGAGGTCGTAGTCGGCGGCCAGGTGCCCGAGCGTGATGAGCGTCCGTGACCCGGCCGTCGTCGAGAACCTGAACCAGTCGACGTCGGTCGAGGTCGAGATCGTCTCGTTCACCCAGGTGTTCCGGGCGACGGGCACGGCACTCGAGCAGCGGCCGGGTGCGTCCGCAGCGGCGACACCGGCCGGGACACCGAGGGTGCCCGCAGCGAGCGCAAGAATGGCCACGATGCGGCCGACGATGGGCAAGTGATGTCGAATCAGTTCGCGCGGCATGTCGATCTCCAACGACGGTGTCCTCGGGGATCGAGTCACGCCAACCTAGGCGCGATACGAAACATGTCGGTCACGCCCACGTAACCGTTCAGTAACGGACACCCATCGCTGAGGCGCGACACTGCTCGGCGCCTGTCGCGGTCGGGTCTCGATCGGTCGGTGTCTGAAAGCGGCCCGCAACTGCCGGGGCAGCAGCCGAAACGCCGAGCCTTACGGCTGGAGCGTTGAATGCACCGGTGAAGACGTTCGTGCGCGAAAACAGCCTCACGCTCGTCATCACAGCCTTCTTCTTGTTTTCGCTCGGCGGCCAGATCGTCGCAGGCTGGAACACGTACAACGAGGACGAAGAGGAACACGATCAGCCGCCGATCGGGTTGTCGGAATACCTCACGACTCCGCACTTCGGCGAGGCTGTCTTCGAGAACTGGGAGAGCGAATTCCTTCAGATGGGGATGTTCGTTCTGCTCACCGTGTACCTCCGCCAGAAGGGTTCGCCCGAATCGAACTCCCTCGAGGAGAACGAGGTCGACAGGGAGCCCGATCCGAAGCGGCCGGGCGCACCATTGCCGGTCCGAACCGGCGGTGTCGTCGGCAAGGTGTACGAGCACTCGCTCGGTCTTGCCCTGATGGGTCTCTTCGTCCTGTCGTTCGCCCTTCATGTCGTGACCGGCGCCGGTGCAGCGAGCGCGGACGAGGTCGAGCACGGCGGGTCGCCCATCTCGCCGATCGCCTACCTCGCGACGCCGCGGCTGTGGTTCGAGTCGTTCCAGAACTGGCAGAGCGAGTTCATGTCGATCGCAGCCCTGGCGGTGCTGTCGATCTTCCTTCGCGAGAAGGGGTCCTCGGAGTCGAAGCCGGTCGACGCACCCCATGCCGAGACCGGCGGCTAGCCCTGACGGACATCTGCAAGGGGATTTCGGCGCGGGTGCTTGTCGAAACCGGTTGCGGTGCGTACGATGATGCGCACCGGAGGCCACGCGCCCCGTAACCGACCCTAGATATCCCGCCTCGCGGAGGATTCGAACCAATGATCGACCAGCAGCCTCAGGTGGTCTCCCTGACGGACGCCGCAGTGGGCAAGCTGCGCGACCTGACCAAGGAAGAGACCAACCCGGCCATCGGGCTGCGCGTCTACGTGTACTCCGGCGGCTGCTCCGGTTTCCGCTACGGGATGATGCTCGAGGACGCGCCGACGCCCGAAGACCAGGTCCTCGATGCCAGTGGCATCAAGGTCTACGTCGACGGCCAGAGCATCAGCCTGCTGCAGGGCGCACAGATCGACTACGTCGACACCCTGATGGGCGCCGGCTTCACCGTCAACAACCCGAATGCTGTCGCGGCCTGCGGCTGCGGCTCCAGCTTCCGGACCGCGGACGACGCGGGTTCGGCGCGGGGCTGCTCGCACTGACCTGGGGCGCCGGCTGAACCGGCGCAACGACGACCGTGACAGAGAAACCGGCGGGCTACCGCCGGTTTCGTCGATTCAGCGGACTAGACTCGGGCAGGCACCGGCCGCAGCCACGACGGCCCCAGACCCAGCGTGAGATCGAACATCGATGGAGATCCCGCTCTTCCCGCTCCATACCGTTCTCTGTCCCGGGATCGTGCTGCCCCTGCACGTCTTCGAGGACCGCTACCGGGCGCTGACCCGCCATTGCCTCGAGACCGGCGAGCCGTTCGGTGTCGTGCTCATCCGCGAGGGTCGCGAGGTCGGGCTCGGGCAACCTGTCGCTGGCCGGCGTCGGCGCCCTCGTCGAGATCCGCGAGGCGGGCCGGTACCCGGACGGCCGCTACGACCTCCTCGCCGCGGCGACCGGCCGGTTCGCGATCGAGTCGGTCGATCCCGAGCGACGGCCGTATCTCGTCGCCGACGTGACGCCGCTCGAGGACGAGGTCGGCGACGAGACGACAGGCGGAGCGGCTGGCCGCGTCGGCGATCCGCCGCTTCGTCCGCTACCTCGAGCTCATGCGGGCGCGCGACGGGCGAGACGAGCGAGGTCCTCGACATCCGGGTCGAGCTCGACAGCTCCGAGGCGACGAGGAGTCCGGCGACGAGGCCGGCGAGACGGCGATGCCGGCCATCGAAGCCAGTCGAGATCGACGACGACACGCCCGGCATCGAAGCCGACGCGACGACGATGACGACGACGAGGACGAGGTCCGCCGACGCCCGCCGCCGGAACCTCGTCATCCCCGACGACCCGACCGTGCTGTCGTACCTGCTGTCCGGCATCGTCCAGGTCGAGCTTGCCGCGGCGTCAGGCACTGCTCGAGGCCGACACGACGACCGACCGGCTCGAGGTCCTGATCCGCCTCCTCGACCGTGAGCTGGTCCTGCTGCGGCGCCGGCTTCGCCTGTTCGCGCCGGACCCGCGTCAGCTCATCGGGGCGCGCCGCAGCTGAGCGCGCGACGAGCACGACATGGCCGACATCGACATCGTCCGCGAGCAGCTTCTCGAACTCATCGACGGGCACGGCGCTCATCTGCCGTTCGACGAAGCGGTCGAAGGACTTCCCGGCCGACGCCATCAATCGCCGGGCTCCGAACCTGCCGTACACGCCGTGGCACCTGCTCGAGCACATCCGGACGGCCCAGTGGGACATCCTCGACTACATCCGGAACCGTGCATATCTCGCGCCGACATGGCCCGACGAGTACTGGCCGCCGCGCGACGCGACCGCGACGCCCGAGGAGTTCGCCCGGACGATCGAGTCGTTCCGGGCCGATGGGCGAGCGCTCCACGACCTCGTCGCTGACCCCGTCGACCGACCTGATCGCCGACGATCGCCGGACACGCCCGGGCCACACGATCCTGCGCGAGATGCGCATCGTCGGAGCCCACAACGCCTACCACATCGGCGAGTTCGCGATCCTTCGCGCGGTCATGGGCACCTGGCCGGCCGACCGCGAGGATTAGCGCTGCCCGCGCCGGCGTAGACTCTTGCCGCTCCACCAAGTGGAGGTCCGCGATGGTTTTGTCTTGCACAGTGCCGGTCACTGCGGCCACTCGGCTGGCAACGACCGCGGTCGTGGCGTGAATCGCCTGTCGCGGTCCCGTCCAGCAGCCGCACGTCGCTGCCGTGACGCCGGCGACGCATTACGCCAAGGCTCGCGATGGGATCTCGATCGCGTACCAGGTGATCGGCGACGGACCGCTCGACCTCGTCTACGTGCCCGGCTGGGTCTCGCATCTCGAAGTCGCCTGGGAGGAACCGACTCTCGCCCGCTTCTTCGAGGACCTGGCGTCCTTCTCGAGGCTGATCCTCTTCGACAAGCGCGGAACGGGTCTGTCGGACCGCGTCTCCGAGTCAGAGCTCCCCACACTCGAGACCCGGATGAGCGACGTCCTGTCCGTGTGCGACGCGGTCGGTTCAGATCGTGCGGCGCTGTTCGGGGTGTCCGAGGGCGGGCCGATGTGCATCCTGTTCGGCGCGACGTACCCGACCCGGACGACGGCGATCGTCCTTTTCGGCAGCTATGCGCGACGCATGGCCTCCGCCGACCACCCGTGGGGTTTCACTCCGGAGACCAGGGACGAATTCCTGTCGACGATCGAGCGCGGACTGGGGAGGTCCGGTCGGTCTCGCATCGCGGGCGCCGAGCCGCATCCATGACGAGCGGTTCCGGGCGCACTGGGCGCGCTACCTCCGCTCGGGTGCCAGCCCGGCTGCCGTCCTTGCCCTGATGTCGATGAACGCCGAGATCGACGTTCGCCCGGTGCTCGAATCGGTTCGCGTTCCGACGCTTGTCCTCCATCGCACCGGCGACCGAACGATCGCGGTCGGCGCTGGTCGATACCTGGCGGAGCACATCCCGGGTTCGACGTACGTCGAGATGCCGGGCGACGACCACCTGCCATGGGTCGGCGATCCCGGGCGTGTCGTCGGTGAGATCGAGCAGTTCCTAACCGGCACGCGCCACGAGCCCGCGGGCGACCGAGTCCTCGCGACGATCCTCTTCACCGACATCGTCGAGTCGACCCAACGGGCGTCTGCCCTCGGCGACCAGGCCTGGGGCGACCTCCTCCAGGCCCACCACGCGGTCGTGCGCGAGCAGCTCGGACGCTACGGCGGGCGCGAGGTCGCCACCGCGGGTGACGGCTTCCTCGCCACGTTCGAGGGGCCGGCTCGCGCCATTCGGAGTGCGCTCGCGATCGTGAACGGCGTCCGGCCTCTCGGTCTCGAGGTCCGGGCCGGCCTGCACACGGGCGAGGTCGAGCGGGTCGGCGACGACATCCGCGGGCTCGCGGTCCACATCGGAGCGCGGATCGCTGCGCTCGCCGGTCCCGGCGAGGTCCTCGTATCGCGGACGGTCAAGGATCTCGTCGTCGGTTCCGGGCTCGCGTTCCGCGGACCTCGGGACTGCCGTGCTGAAGGGCGTCCCCGACGAGTGGCACCTGTACCAGGTCGTGCCCGACGAGGCCGGTCAGCGCGAGCGGTTCGGCCGAGCGGTCGTTCCCCATGGAACGGATTCCTGATGAACGCCTCGTCGACCGACGCCCAGACTGCATTCCAGTGCTGTCTGGGAGCAGATCCACGAGGCGTTCGTTCGAGAACGGTTCGCCACGGAACGGCAACGGCCGGTTGGGCGGCGACCGCGCGGGCGAGCTCCGCTACCCGTTACTCGCTGAAGCGCTCTTCCTTCCAGGGGTCGGCGTCGTTGTTGTAGCCGTAGCGCTCCCAGAAGCCGAGCTGGTCGTGGTCGAGGAATTCGAGGCCGCGGATCCACTTGCTGCTCTTCCAGAAGTAGCGCTTCGGGACGAGCAGGCGGAGCGGGTAGCCGTGCTCCAGCTCGAGCGGCTCACCGCCGAACGTGTCGGCCAGCAGGACGTCGTCGTCGTCGAGCACCGACAGCGGCAGGTTCGCGGTGTAGCCCTGTTCGGCGTGCGACACGACGTGCGTCGCATTCGGCCGGACGCCCGCCATCTCGAGGATGACCTGGATCGGGACGCCTTCCCAGGTCGTGTCGAGCTTCGTCCAGCGGGTGACGCAATGGATGTCGGTCTCGACGGTCTTGCGGGGAAGCGCCTTGAACTGCTCCCAGGTCAGCGTGAACGGCGAATCGACCTCGCCGAAGACCCGGAAGTCCCACGTCGTGAGATCGGTCCGCGGGACGGAGCCGTAATGGAGCACCGGAAACTTGTCGGTCTTGTACTGGCCGGGCGGGATGCGCTCGGCGATGGCGGGATCGGCAGTCTTGCTGCCGAAGAGGCGCTCGAACATGCGGCTGCTTCCTCGGATCGGTTCGGGTGATGCGCGGCATGGTCGCACACCCGCATGACGGTCCCGTGACCGGACTCGAGCCGCTGGCACCGAAGAGGCCGCTACGGTACCCTTCGCTCGTGCCCACGCCCCAGACGTCGACGCAGGCCGTGCCGGACACGACCGCCTCCCGGCCGACAGATCGTCATCGTGATGCCCGCCTACAACGCGGCGAAGACGCTCGAACGGACGTACGCGGACATCCCGCACGACATCGTGGGCGGGATCATCCTCGTCGATGACGTGTCGCGCGACGAGACCGTCCAGGTCGCCCGACAGCTCGGCCTCGACGTCATCATCCATCCCCAGAACCGCGGCTACGGCGGCAACCAGAAGACCTGCTACGACGCGGCCCTGGCCGCCGGCGCCGACATCGTCGTGATGCTCCACCCCGACTACCAGTACGACGCCACGCGCATCCCGGCGCTCGTCGCCCCGATCGCCGATGGCACCCGGGACCTGATGCTCGGCAGCCGCTTCCTCGGCGATCCGCTCGGTGGCGGCATGCCTCGCTGGAAGTTCGTCAGCAACCGCTTCCTGACCGGCGATCGAGAACCGCGCGTTCGGGCTCCACCTGTCCGAGTACCACACGGGCCTGCGGGCCTACAGCCGGCACCTGCTCGAGACGATCCCATACCACCTCAACAGCGACGACTTCGTCTTCGACCAGGAGCTGATCGCCCAGGTCGTGGCCGCCGGGATGGCGCGGCGGATCGGCGAGATCGCGGTACCGACGCGCTACTTCGACGAGGCGTCCTCGGTCGGGTTCCGCCGCAGCGTGGTGTACGGCCTGTCGACGCTCCGGGTCGTCGCCGCGGTTCGTTCTCCATCGGCTACGGCTCCGTCGGTCGCGCAAGCTCGCCACCCGACGCCGGTCGGACTGATCCGATGGCCAGGCTGAGCCGCCGGTCCCTCCTCCGCGGGGGACTTGGCATCGCCATCAGCCTGGTCGCGATCTGGCTCCTTCTCCGGGCCGTCGACATCGAGGCGGCCTTCGATGTGCTCCGCTCGGCGTCGCCGGCGTGGATCGCGCTGATGGTCGGCACGGTGTTCATCGATATCGCGGCTCGCGGCGTCCGCTGGCGCGTGCTGCTCGCGCCGATCGCGCCTCTTCCATACCGGCGCGTCCTGGGCTACACGTACCTGGGCTACCTCGCCAACAACGTCCTGCCGGCGCGCCTCGGCGAGCTCTACCGAAGTCACGCCCTGGGCGAGGGAGAGGGCGTCAGCCGGACGACCGTACTCGGCACCGTTGTCGTCGAGCGGGTCGTCGACACCGTGATGGTCGTCGCGATCGCATCACTCGCCGTCCTGGTCCTCAGCGTCCGCGGCTTGATGACGAGCGCCGTGCTCGCGGGGCTGGCCTTCGTTGCCTTGCTGATCGTGGGCCTCGGCCTCGGGATGGCCGCTCACCGCCTGCCCGGCGCCGACCGAGTGGCGGCGATCATCGCACGCCGTCCGCGGCTCCTCGAGCTGGCTCGAAGACTCCGTGAAGGGCTGGCCGTTGCGGCGCGACCACGGGTCATCGTGGCCGCCCTCTTCTGGAGCGCGGTGGCGTGGACCGCCTCGACGTGCACGTTCCTTGCCGGCGGTCAGGCGGTCGGCGTCCAACTGACCGTTGCCCAGGCGGCGCTGCTCACGAGCGGCGTTGCCCTCGCGTCGATCGTGCCGGCGGGACCGGCAAACGCCGGGACGTTCGAACTGACCGTCGTCCTGATCGCCCGAGGGCTGGGCATCCCTGAGGACACGGCGTTCGCCATGGGCCTGCTCGTCCACGCGATGATCCTTGGTGTCACGTCGGTCGGCGGCGTGGTCGCGGGCGTCCGGCTTGGTGTCTGGCACGCGCCGCTCGAGGTCTCCGAGCGAAACGTTGGGCCGGCTCCAGACGCGGCGATGACACGGCCGGACGCAGGCGGCGACTCCGCGGAACCGACTGCCTGACGGCGCCGCCCGAGAGCGATGCCGCGCCCGACCGGCCGGCCACGGCGCTTCCGAGGTCGACCGCCAGACGATCGCGACCGGTGCCGCGCGAGGCGTCAGGCCGCGGTCGGCACCGCGAAATACGGCTCGAACGTCAGGGTGCTGCCCGCGCGGGACACGCGCAGGAATTCGAGCGTGTAGCTGGCGTACATCTCTTCGATGAGCGTGACCGCTTCCCGGTGGGCCGGGAGGGCCGCCGCTGATCGGGCGTCGGCCCGGCTGTCCCAGAGGCAGAACGAAAGGCAACTGCCGTCAGTCGATACGGGGCCCTTGAAGTAGTGGACGAAACCGGGCGCCGACGCGGCTTCGGCGTGGGCGCGGTCATCGAAGGCCGTCAGCCGTTCCTCGTCGGCGTCGGCGCGGCGGACCGATCGGAATGCGACGAGGTACCACTCGGCGCCCGAGAGCTAGCTCGCGAGGCGACCAGACGCCAGTCGAAGGCGTCCGCGAGGGGCCGTGACGCGTATCCGTCATCGAGCGGAACGAGCGCATCGAACGTTTCCATCTCGATGCGGAGCATAGGTGCTCGCGTCGGATTGTCAAATCGCGAGAAGTACCAGTACCGCGATACGAGCGGATCGGGTCATGAGCTCCGCGCCGCTGCGCCGAGCGAACCGACGATCGCAGACGCTGCTCCCGGCAGCATCCGCGCGACCCGTGTTCGCCAGGAGAGTCCGCACCGATCCCCGGGGCCGATCACCCCGATGGCGGCAACGATCCCGTCTTCCCGGATGATGGGAACCGAGATACTCACGGTCCCCTCGATGAATTCGCCCTCGCTACGGGCGACTCCGGCGGCGACGATCGCGGCCAACTCCTTCTTCAGCTCCTTTCGCCGGGCGCCCCTGATCGCCGTCGGTTCCTGTGCCAGGAACTCATCGATGATGTCCGGCGGCGCATAGGCGAGCAGGACCTTCGCGAGGGCTCCGCGGTGGAGCGGCATCGACGTCCCGGGCGCGAGGTTCACCCGCAGCGGCTGGACTGACGGGGCCTCCTGGAGGCAGACCGCGGCAAGACCGATCCGACGCGTGATCACCGCCGTCTCGCCCGTCTCGGACGCGACCGACTGGAGCACGGGATCCGCCACGCGGATGAGCTCCTCGCTGCTGATGTTCGTGCCTTGACCGATGACCAGACGCGGACCCAACCGGTATCCCGCCCCGCTGCGGTCGACGAACCCGAACTCGGTCGAGCGTCCGGAGATAGCGGTAGATCGTCGAGACCGGGGTGTCGAGGAGTGTGCTCAGCTCGTCGACGCGGATCTCGCCGCGGTCGGCGATCATGAGAAGGACGCGCAGCCCGCGGGCGAACGAGGTGTCCTCGGCCGCCTCCTCCGGCGGTCGATCCCGAGCCGTGCTCATGACGTGCGGCTTGCCCTCCCCCGTGTCGGAAACGTCGAGAGCATACGCCTAGGGATCGGTGGCGGGGATACCATCGGCGGCGATGGAGCTCATCGACGAGCCTGGCGGTGGGCGACGGCCGAACGACTTCCCGCACGTGTTCGATCCGGTCCGGCTGCGACACCGGACGTTGCAGAGCCGGATCACGTTCGGTGCCCACACCGCGAACATGGCCGAGAACGGGCTGCCCGGGTGCGCGCCATGTCGGCTACTACCGGGAACGGGCGCTGGGCGGCGCCGGGATGATCGTCGTCGAGCCCGTCCCGGTCCATCGAACCGGTGTGCTGACGCGAGGCAACTTCCGCCACGACGACGACGCGATCATCCCGGCGTTCCGGCGTCCTCACCGATGCCTGCCGGGCGGCGAACGCGGACGTCGTGATGATCCATCAGCTCTACCACGTCGGTCAGCACGGCGACGCCGACAACTCGTTCGCCCCGAACTGGTCGCCGTCGGGGCTGCCGTCCTATCACGACGCCGATGGCAGTCATGCGATGACCACGGACGAGATCGAGGACCTGATCGAGGGCTTCGTCCGGGCAGCGATGCGGGCCCAGGCGAGCGGCTTCGACGGTGTCGAGATCTTCGCCGCATATCACGCGGTCGTCGACCAATTCTGGACGCCGTGGTCGAACCGGCGCACCGATGACTGGGGCGGCTCGTTCGAGAACCGGATGCGCTTCTCCTCCGAGATCCTTCGGCGGATACGTCGAGCGCTGCGGCGACGACTTCATCGTCGGGCTGGCGGTCAGCGCGGACCCTGGGTCCCCGGCGATGCCGTCGGTCGATGCGCTGTGCGACGTCGTCGCCTGGCACGACGAGCGTCACCTGATGGACTACGTGACCTGCGGGACCGGCTCCTACTTCGACTTCCACCAGATCATCCCGCCGTCCCTGTACGAGCAGCGGCTCGGCGAGCCGTTCGCGGCGGCTCTCAAGGGTGTCGTGCGGAACGCGCTCGTCCAGGCCGAGAGCCACATCCGAACGCCCGCCGCCGCCGAGGCGGTCCTTGCGGCCGGTCATGCCGACATGGTCAGCATCGTCCGTGGCCAGATCGCGGATCCGCACCTGGTCGCGAAGGCCCGCGCGGGGCGCCCCGACGAGGTCCGGCCGTGCATCTCCTGCAACCAGCTGTGCTGGGGTCGGCGGTCGCGCGACTACTGGATCTCGTGTCTCGTCAACCCGTCGGCGGGACGCGAGTTCGAGTGGGACGGCGACCGATTCGAGCCGGCGGCTCCGACGCGCCGCGTCCTCGTCGTCGGTGGCGGACCGGCCGGGTTGGAGGCGGCCCGTGTCGCCGCTGAGCGCGGTCATCGAGGTGACCTTGCTGGAACGGGGCGCGGCGATCGGCGGCCAGTTCCGGCTCGCCGGGCTCCAGCCCTCGCGCGGTCAGATCACCGACCTGATCGGCTGGTTCGGCCGCCGACTCGAGGCGCTCGGCGTCGACGTCCGGCTTGGCGTGGACGCGACCGCGGAGGCCGTCGCCGCTTGGCCCGCGGACGAAGTCGTCGTTGCCACGGGCTCGCGCCCGGCAAGGGCCGGTTTCCAGCGGGCGCTGCCGACGGTCGACCGACTCCCCGGAGTGGACGGCGCGGACGTCGTCGCGATCCATGACGTGCTCGACGGCACGGCGACGGTCGGTCGCCGCGTCCTCGTCCTCGACGACCTGAACGATTGGCGCGGTCTCGGGACGGCGACGGCCCTGGCAGAGGCCGGCCATGACACGACGATCGTGACGGCCGCTACCGTCGTGGCCGGCGGCCTCTTCCACAGCGCCGCTGACGGTCCGCTTCGGAAGCGCTACGCGGCGGCCGGCGGCCGGAGCATGACGTCGGTCAGCATCCTCCGCTGGCAGGACGGGGTGGCCCTCGTCCAGTCCTCGCTGACCCGCGAGGTGACGAAGGTCGACGCCGACACCCTTGTCATCGCCGAGACCCCGATCTCGGAGATCGGCCTGGCGAGGGACCTGACTGCCCGCGGGATCCGGTTCCACCAGATCGGCGATTGCGTCGCGCCCAGGCGCGCGAGCCTGGCGTTCTTCGAGGCTCGCGAGGTGGCGCGCCGACTCTGATCGCTCTCGTGGTACCTGATCGGCACCGTGATGCTTGATCTGGCGCGGAGGGTCCGGTCCTCCGGTTGATGCCAACCGTTGGCATCAACCCGGCATTGTCGGACTCGCCGCAGGCGACGGCGACGGGTCCGTGCCGGTGTGCTGGTCCGCCCGCCTTGGGGAGTGCTTCGCCGGATCCGGTGGGGCCGATCCTGGCTCCATCTCGGTCGCCGGCTTGTCGCACGCCTCGAGTTATGCCAATCGTTGGCATCGCTTGGACCGGACCGGCTCCGAGCGAAATCAAGCATCACCGCTGACCGCGGGGGCGGGCGGTGGGCGCGCGCCCGCGTCGGCGCCGGGCGCGGGTCCGCGTCGGCGGCGATCGCCGCCGTGTGGCGCATTCCGCGCCGCCACCGCGCTATTCGCTTGCCACGACGTACGATTGGGCTGCCACGATCTCGCCCGACGGCGCGCCTGCACGCGAGGAGACGAGAATGACCGCTCCGGACCTCGAACACCCGGCCGTGCGACGCGGTCGCGCAGCGCGCCAGACCGAGCGCCTGGCCCGCCACATGGACACCGTTCCGTACCTGACTCGCAAGCTCCCGCCCGTCGAGGTCATCTCGACCGAGGGCCTCGAGCAGATCGAGGCCAACGCCGACACCCTCCTCGAACAGGTCGGCATCGAGATCGTCAACTTCCCGGAGGCGACCGAGATCTTCCGGGGTGCCGGCGCGGACGTCACCGGCCAGCGCGTCCGTTTCCCCCGCGGCATGTGTCGCTCGATCGTCCAGGCCACCGCGCCGCGCCTGTTCACCCAGGTCGCGCGGAATCCCGCCCGGAGCGTCCAGATCGGCGACCCGTACATGGTCCTGGTGCCGACCTATGGCTCTCCGTTCATCCACAACCTCGACGACGGGCGCCGCTACGCCACGATCGAGGACTTCCGCAACTTCGTGAAGCTCACCTACACCAGCCGCACGCTCCACCACGGCGGCGGGACGCTGTGCGAGCCGGTCGACCTGCCCGTCAACAAGCGCCACTTCGAGATGGTCTACAGCCACATCCGCTACACCGACCGGGCGTTCATGGGCTCTGTCACGCATCCCAGCCGGGCCCAGGACTCGGTTGACATGGCCCGCATCGTGTTCGGCGCCGAGCGGATGGAGCGCGAGCACGTGATCATGGGCCTCGCGAACGCGAATTCGCCGATGTCCTGGGACTTCAACATGCTCGGCTCGGCCAAGGTCTACGCCGAGAACAACCAGATCATGCTCATCACGCCGTTCATCCTCGGCGGCGCGATGGCCCCGGTCACGGTCGCTGCCCAGGCGACCCAGACGCTTGCCGAGGCGCTGGCCGGGATGGCGTTCTGCCAGATCGTCCGGCCCGGGGCGCCGGTCATCTTCGGCTCGTTCGCCTCGTCGATGTCGATGCAGTCGGGGGCGCCGACGTTCGGGACCCCGGAGCCGCAGCTCGTGCTGTTCGTCCTCGCTGCGCTGTCGCGGCGGCTCGGTGTCCCCTTCCGGAGCGGCGGCAACTTCACGGCATCCAAGCTGCCCGACTACCAGGCCGCCTACGAGAGCGCCATCAGCTACCTCGCGACGATCCAGGCGGGCGTCAACTTCAACCTCCACACCGCTGGCTGGCTGGAGGGCGGGCTGGCGATCGGCTACGAGAAGTTCATCCTCGACGAGGACCAGGCGTCGATGACGGAGGCCTACGTCAAGGGCGTCGACGTCAGCGACAACGGGTACGCCCTCGACGCGATGCTTGCCGGCGGACCGGGGCAGCACTTCCTCGGCTCGCCACACACCCTCGCCAACTTCGAGAACGCCTTCTGGCGCTCGGAGCTGTCCAACAACGACAGCTTCGAGCAGTGGGAGATCGACGGCGGGCTCGACGCCGCCCAGCGGGCGAACGTTCGATGGAAGCGCCGGCTCGCCGAGTACGAGATGCCGCCGATGGACGAGGCCCTCCACGAGGAGCTCCTCGACTGGATCGGGCAGCGGCGGGCGAGCTTCCCCGACTCCGACGTCTGACGGTCCCGTGCCCGTCAGGAGACCCGCTGCTCCAGCCGTTCCAGCTGCGGCACCTGACGCTTCGCAACCGGATCATGAGCCCGGCCCACGAGCCGGCGTACGCCGACGACGGCAAGCCGAAGCTTCGGTACCAGCTCTACCAGGAAGAGAAGGCGAAGGGCGGGATCGCCCTGTCGATGTTCGGCGGGTCGACGAACATCGCCCCCGACTCCCCGCCGGTGTTCGGCCAGCTCTACGCCGGCGACGACGACATCATCCCGTGGTTCCGGCAGCTTGCCGACCGGATGCACGCCCACGGGACGGCGACGATGATCCAGCTGACCCACATGGGCCGCCGAACGGTGTCGGACGACGGCGACTGGCTGCCGACGATCGCGCCGTCCTCGGTCCGCGAGCCGGCCCACCGCTCGTTCCCGAAGGAGATGGAGCTCGCCGACATCCGCCGGGTCGTCGCAGCCTTCGGCGAGGCCGCGCGGCGCTGCAAGGAGGGCGGACTCGACGGGCTGGAGATCGAGGCGTACGGGCACCTGGTCGACTCGTTCTGGACGCCACTGGTCAACAAGCGCAGCGACGCGTACGGCGGCTCGCTGGTGAACCGGATGCGCTTCTCGATCGAGGTCCTCGAGTCGATCAGGCGCGCGGTCGGGGAGGACTTCATCGTCGGGATCCGGATGACCGGCGGCGAGGATGTCCCGGGCGGGCTCACCGAGGCCGATGGGATCGAGATCGCCCGGACGCTCGCGGCGACCGGGACGATCGACTTCATCAACCTCATCAAGGGCTCGATCGCCAGCGACGAGTTGATCTCGCACGTCATCCCGGGGATGGGGACGCCGCTCGGACCGGCCCTCGAGTTCGCCGGGAGGTTCCGCGAGCGCGTCAACCTGCCGATCTTCCACGCCAACCGGATCGCTGATGTGGCCACCGCCCGATATGCCATCGCCGAGGGGCTCGTCGACATGGTCGGGATGATGCGTGCCCACATGGCAGACCCGCACATCGTCCGAAAGCTCGAAGCGGGACAGAGCGACCGCATCCGCGCCTGCGTCGGCGCATCGATGTGCATCAACCGGCTGTACCTGGGCCTCGACTCCCTGTGCATCCAGAACCCGGCGACCGGACGGGAGGAGACCATCCCCCACCTGACGCCTCGTTCGACGGGGCCAACGCGCCGGCGTCGTGGTGATCGGCGCGGGTCCGGCCGGGCTGGAGGCGGCGCGAGTCGCTGCCGAGCGCGGACATTCGGTCGTGCTCCTGGAGGCGGCGTCGCAGCCTGGCGGACAGGTCGTTCTGGCCGCTCGGGCGACTCCCCGCCGGGCCGACCTCATGGGGATCGTCGACTGGCTGGCGTCCGAATGTCGACATGCCGGGGTGGACATGCGGTTCGGGGTCGTGGCCGACGCGGCGATGGTTGCGGCGCTCGGTCCCGATGTCGTCGTCGTCGCGACCGGCGGGCAGCCGCGAATCCCGCCACTGACCGAAGGTGCCGACCTGGTCGTCAGCACGTGGGACGTCATCAGCGGGGCGGTCACGCCGTCCCGTGGCTCGGTCCTCGTGTTCGACGACCACGGTACCGAGGACGCCTTGTCGTGCGCCGAACGGATGGCGTCGGCGGGCTCGACGGTCGAGATCGTGACGCCGGACCGTCACGTCGGCCAGGAAGTCACAGGGCACGGCATATCCGGCGTACCTCGCCGCGTTCTATCGGGCTGGCGTCCGGCTAACGCCCGATCACCGGCTGGCGGCCGTCCGACGCACCGCGGACCGGCGCCTCGAGGTGGACCTGTGGAACGACTACACCCGCGCGACAACGCATCGGGTCGTGGACCAGGTCGTGGTGGAGCACGGCTCCGTCCCCAACGACGAGCTGTACTTCGACCTCCGCGACGGGTCCTGCAACGGCGGGGAGCTGGACATCGACGCGTTCATCGCGGGTCGCCCGCAGGAGCGGGTCGTGAACCCGGCCGGGACGTACCAGCCTCTTCCGGGTCGGCGACGCGGTCGCGAGTCGCTCCATCCACGCCGCGATCTACGAGGCCCGCAGGATCGCGCTTCCGCTCTGAGCTGGCGCGGGTTCGCGAAGGGGAGCCTCGGCGCGATTGGTGCCTGCGTGGAGGAGTGCCCCGGTACGGCCGGGCCGACCGCGAAATGAACCCAGCGAGCGCGCCAGGTCCGAGCGCGGTCACCGCCCGACCGGCTCCGGGCGCATCGATGTCCGTTGGTCCGCCGCGACGTCGTCGCGGAGGCTCGGCGCCCTCGGCCTCTCAGAGATCGGATCGAGCGCGACTTCGGCCGGATCCTCCGGTGTCGCCACCCCGCGTTCGGCGAGTGCGTCGTCGCGGCGGCCTTCGCCTCGGCCACTTCGGGCGCCACGGTCTCGCGGGGATCGGCCACGGTCGCCTCGGCGCCCGGGGCGTCCTCGGGAGCCGGCGGGGTCGTCAGGACGGGCGCACTCGCATCGGTCGATCGCCGCTGGAGCCGCCGCAGGTCTTCGAGCGGGATGTGGCATGCCATCAGGTGCCCTGGCTCGACCTCGATCGAGTGGCGGCTCCGTCACCTCGCATACGCCACGGATCACGCGAGGGCAGCGAGTGTTGAAGACGCATCCGCTTGGCGGGTTGGCCGGACTCGGGATCTCACCCTCGAGGAGGATGCGGCGGCGCTCCTCGCCGTCGACGTTCGGCACGGCCGACAGCAGCGCCTCGGTGTACGGATGGTTCGGTCCGTTGAACACCGCCTCGGAGCGCCCGACCTCCATGATCCGGCCGAGGTACATCACGGCGATCCGGTCCGCGAGATAGCGGACGACGCCGAGGTCGTGAGAGATCAGCAGATAGCTCGTCCGGCTCTTGAGCTGCAGCTCCGACAGGACGTTGAGGATCGCGGCCTGGACCGAGACGTCGAGGGCACTGGTCGGCTCGTCGGCCACGACGATCTCGCGGGTCGCCGGCGAACGCCCGGGCGATGGCCAGCCGCTGCTTCAGGCCACCAGAAAGCTGGCGCGGCTTGAGGTCGAGGTGGCGTTGGGTCAGGCGCAGGTCGGCCGCGAGCTTGTCGACCCGCTCGTTCACCGCCTTGCCCTTGAGCCCGGTGAGCTTGCTGACCGAGCGGGACAGGATGTGACGGGCGGTCCATCCCCGGTTCAGGGCCGAGTCGGGGTTCTGGAAGACCATCTGCAGGGCGCGCTTGTCGGGCGTCGGTCGGGCGGCCGACTTCGGCGCGAGGGCGTGGTCATCGAGTTCGATGCTGCCCCCGGCATCGGGGCTCTCGACGCCGAGGATCGTCCGGGCGAGCGTCGACTTGCCCGAGCCCGATTCACCGACGAGCCCGAGCGTCTCGCCGTCGCGCAGCTCGAGGTTGACGCCGACGAGCGCGGGGACGTCGTGACCGCTCTGGTGGAAGGTCTTCGAGACTCCCTGGAGGGCGAGCGAGACGTCGCCGTGGACCGTGTCGGCCCCGACGATCGGCGGGGGCTCGACCATCTCGCCCAGGCGGTCGATATGGTGGCAGCGCGACCATTGGCCGTTCCCGAGGTCGACGACCGGTGGCACGACCGTGCGACACAGGTCGGTGGCGAGCTGGCATCGATCGACGAAGACGCAGGTCGGCAGGTCCGTGCCGATCTGCGGCAGGGTGCCCGGGATCGTCGACAGCGCCCGCTCCGACTTGCGGACGCCCCGTCGAGGAAGGGAGCGCAGGAGGCCGAGTGTGTAGGGGTGCTTGGGCTCGGCGAAGACGGTCGCCGCATCACCCTCCTCGACGATCTTGCCCGCGTACATCACGCCGACGCGGTCGCACAACGTCCGGATGACTCCCAGGTTGTGGGCGATCAGCAGGACCGCGGCGTTCGTCTCTGCCTGGAGGTTCCGGACAAGGTCCAGGACGCTCGCCTCGACGGTGGCATCCAATCCGGTCGTCGGTTCGTCGAGGACGAGAAGCTTCGGGTCGGAGGCGAGCGCGATGGCGATGACGACGCGCTGCTGCATGCCACCGGACAGCTGGTAGGGATAGCGCTGGAAGACCGCCGCGGGATCGGCGATCTGGACGCGCTCCATCGCCTTGAAGGCACTGGCCCGTGCCTGCTCGCCCGACTGGCCGAGGACGGTGAAGGCCTCCACCAGCTGCGGTCCGACCTTCGTCGTCGGGTTCAGGGCAGCGCCGGGGTCCTGGTAGACCATCGATGCGTGGTGGATCCGGAACTGGCGCACCTGCTCGTCGCTCATCTTGGTGATGTCGTCGCCGGCGATGAGGATGCGACCGCCGGTGATGACGCCGTTCCGCGGCAGGTATCGGACGGCGGCGTACGCCGTCGTCGACTTTCCGCAGCCCGATTCACCGACGAGTCCATACGACTCGCCGGGCCGGACCTCGAAGGAGACGCCGCGCAGTACCGGCCGCCTGATGCCGCGCACGACATAGGCCAGCGACAGGTCCTCGACCCGGAGCGCTGCCGGAGCCGCGGTGGCCGGCGTCGCAGGCGCGGGCTGGGGGATCGCTTCGATCGTCATTCGTTCAGGACCGACTGGAGGGAGTCGGCGATGAGGTTGACGGCGACGACCGTGCTGGCGATGGCGAGTGCCGGGAAGAGCGTGGGCCACCAGACGCCCGAGATCATGTTGTTGTACTCCTGACTGACGGACAGGCCCCAGTCGGGCGACGGTGGCTGGATCCCCACGCCGAGGAACGACAGGGTCGCGACCGTGAAGATGGCGTACCCGAATCGCACGGTGAGCTCGACCACGGTCGGTCCGAGGACGTTGGGAAAGATCTCCCGCGACAGGATGAAGGGTCCGGATTCCCCGCGGAGCTTGGCCGCGGTGACGTAGTCCAGCTGTCGCTCGGACAGGACCGCCGAGCGGACCGTGCGAGCGACGATGGGCGTGAACAGGATACCGACCACGAGGATGACCACGATCGGCGACGAGCCGAGAACGACGAGGGTCAGGAGCGCGACGAGGATCACCGGCAGAGCGAGGAATGCCTCGACCAGCCGGCTGAGGACGTCGTCGACGACCCCGTGGTAGAAGCCCATGATCAGCCCCAGCAAGGTGCCCGCCACGACGCCGAGCAGGGCGGCGAGCGGGGCGACGATAAGGACGTCTCGCGACCCGACCATCACCCGCGAAAGCACATCGCGACCGAGGCGATCCGTTCCCATCCAATGCTCGACGCTTGGCGGCAGGTGACCGGCAGCGAACGCATTGAACGGGTCGTATGGCGTGATCCGCTCACCGAGGATGGCGGTCAGGATCCAGCCGATCAGGACCAGATTGCCGATGATGAATGCCGGCCGTCGGAGCAGGAGGCGCGCCGTCTCGCGCCGCGCCTGCGAGCGCTCCGATGTCGCGACCGGTGAAGCCGGCAGGAGGTCTTGGGGCGTGACCGTGACGTCCATCAGTGCTCCGTGTCCAGTCGGATCCTGGGGTTCATCCAGGCGATGACGAGGTCCGAGACGAGCGTTGCCAGCATGTAGACGATGCCGATCACGATCGCTCCGGCGGTCAGCATCGGGATGTCCTTCCGCTGGGCGGCGAACAGCATCGTCTGGCCCATGCCGTTGTAGTTGAAGATCTTCTCGACCGCGATGATCCCGCCGAACAGGTAGCCGACCTGTACGGCGATCACGGCGACCGTGGGGATGAGGGCGTTGCGAAGAACGTGCCGCCGCATCATCTGACCCGTCGTCAGGCCCTTCATCGTTGCCGTCCGGGTGTAATCCGATTGCAGGACGTCGATGGTGCCCGCGCGCGTCATCCGCGCGATGTAGCCGAAGTAGACGATCGCCATCGCCATGGCGGGCATCAGCAGGTACCTGATCGTCGTTGGGATGTCGGCATTCGGCGGAGGCGTCGCGAGCACGGGCAGGAGCCCAAGCTGGACCCCGACGACGACCACCAGGATCGTCCCGGTCACGAACTCAGGGATCGAGGAGGACGTCACGCCAAGGAGCACGATCGCCCGGTCCGCGACCCTGTCCCTGCGCCGCGCCGCGTACAGTCCGGCGGCGATCGCGGTCGGGATGGTGATCAGCAGGGCGAGACCGGCCAGTTTGGCGGACCGCAGGATCGCGTCGAGCAGCTGCGGTCCGACAGGTTGGCCGGTGACGTAGGAGTTACCAAAGTCGAGGGTCAGGAGGCCGAGCATCGCGTCCACGTATTGGACGATGATCGGTCGGTCGGTCCCGAGTTGCTGGTTGAGTGCATCGACGCTTTCCTGCGGCGCGAATGGGCCGAGGATGGTCCGTCCGATGTCATTCGGAAGGACGTTGGCGATGATGAACACGATCGTGGCCAGCAGCCACAGCGTGACAAGGGCGAGCAGCAGTCGACGACCGATGTAGCGCGCCATCGCCTAACTCATTCGATCAGGCGGCAGGCTGACATGGGGACCATGGTTCGTGCCATCGCCCCCATGCGCCGCAGTTATCAGACCTGGGCGGCGGTCGAGAAGAACACCTGGCCGAGGCCGCTCGAGTAGACGCCGGTGAACTTCTTCGAATAGCCCGTGAGGTAGTTGTAGAAGTACGGCACGCTGATGGCCGTGTCTTCGACGAGGATCGCCTCGATCTTGCCGGCAGCGGCCTTCTGGGCATCGACCCCGACGGAGCTCTGGAACGCGGTGAACGCGGCGTCGAACTCCTTCGAGGAGTACTGCGACGAGTTCCAGACACCCTTGGTGCTGAGTGCCGAGTTGAGGTACACGTCAGGGGTCGCGCGGTGGCCGTAGTCCACGATCCCGAGCTCGGCGGCCCCGGAGCACGGAGGATCTTCGGGCTTTGCCGGGCACCACTGAGCCCCGTAGAACGTGTCGAGGCTCTCGACAGCCACGTTGAGCGTGATCCCGGCCTGAGCGGCCTGGCTCTTGAGCAGCGTGGCGAGGTCGGGGATCTCGAGGATCTGGCCGCAGTGGAGCGTGGCCGTCAGGCTGCTCGCCCCGGCGTCCGAAAGCAGCTGCTTGGCCTTGGCGATGTCCTGGGCTCGTTGCGGCACCGAGGGATCGAAGTACGGGTAGATCGGCGCGATCGGATGGTCGTTGCCCAGATCGGCCTTCCCCTGGAAGAGCTGCTGGATCAGTTCGGGTCGGTTGAACGACAGGGCGAGCGCCTGGCGAACGCGCTTGTCGGTGAACTGGCCCTTGTCCGTTCGCATCCAGATCTGGCGATGAAGGGCTGCCTGGAGGGCCAGGCTGGTGAAGTTCGGGTCATCGAGGAGGGCCTTGCCCGACAGGACGTCAAACTGGATGATCGCGTCCACCTGACCGCCCTGATACGCCGTGACCATCGGTCCCGTCGCATCGAAGAAGATCCACTCGACCGTGTCGAGCGGCGTCTTGCCGCCCCACCAGGCGTCGTTGCGGGCGAAGGACGCGCCGGTCGCCGCGTTGTAGCTGACGAGCTTCCAGGCACCCGTTCCGTTCGGCTGCTTGTCGGCCGTCGTCCCCGTTGCGTAATTCGCGGGCGTGATCAGCGTCTGAGCGTTGAAGACCGACACCAGGTACGGGAAGTTTCCGTTCGGATTGGTCAGGTTGAACGTCACCGTGTTGGGGTCAGTCGCGACGGCACCACCGGGCGGCAGGACGCCCTTCAGTCCTGAGTTGCCGGCCTTGACGAGCCGCTCCATGGTCGCGACGACGTCGGCCGAAGAGAAGTCCGAGCCGTCCTGCCACTTCACGCCCTGGCGGAGGTCGAATTTCCAGACCTTGCCGGTCGCATCCGGCGTCCACTTGGTCGCGAGCCCGGGCACGATGTTGACGAGCGAACCGCTCGGGTCCGCAGTGCACAGGAACTCGAACGAAGCCGCGGTGACGCCATACGAGCCGAGGTCCTGCATCCCGATCGGGTCCAGCGGGCCGGAAGGGCGCTGGGCAGCGACGCGGATCGAACCGCCCTGCTTCCCGCCTGTACTCGCGCCCGCGGAGGCTGCGGCGCTGCCGCCGGCGCTCGCCCCTGCGCTCGCTGCGCCGCCGCTGGCGGCCGGTGACGCGGGCGTGCCGCTGCACGCGGCGATGACCATGCCGATCGCGCCAGTCGAGAGGCCAAGGATGGTCGCCCGCTGGATGAACTCACGGCGGCTCAAGCGGCCGGCAGCAAAGGCCTCGACTGCATCGAGCTGCAGCGGCACTGCTGTGCGCCGAACCTTGTCCAACTGGGAATAGTCCATCGTGCTTTCTCCTCCAGTGAGCACTTCGGGCGTCAAGCATCGCATCGGTGGCGTGACCACCGCACGGCCGTACCACCTCTCCCTCAGCCTGGCTACGATGCTTCGGCCGAACGGTACTGGCGGCCTTCCCCACTGTCAACGAACGACGGCCCCGGACGCTGGGCGATACTCCGTCCGTGCGTATCACCCGGATCGGCTTGGAACGCCTTGTCCTGCCGCTCGACCCACCGTTCCCGGCGGCCTGGGATCCGGTCCCTCGCACACGCTTCACGGCCACGGTCGTCCGCGTCCAGACCGACGAGGGCGTGGAAGGCATCGGTTCGGGCGACACGATGGACGGATTCGAGGCGTTCGAGCACCTCTTCGTCGGGGAGGATCCGCTGGCCATCGCCCGCCACGTCCGCGTCCTCGAGACGATCGATTTCCACGCTGGGCGGTACTGGCCGCTCGAGGCCGCGCTATGGGACATCGCTGGCAAGGTCGCGGGGCTGCCCGTCGCGACGCTCATGGGCGGCGCATCCGATGCCCTTCCCGCGTATGCCTCGTGCGGGATGCTGCTGCCGCCTGCGGAACGGGCCGCGTCGGCGGTCCGGCTGCAGGGATGAAGGCTTCCGAGCTCTCAAGATCCGGATCGATCCTCGGCGGCTGGAAGACGGTATCGCGGCAGTGGCCGCGACGCGCGACGCCGTCGGGGATCGCATGGAGATCATGGTCGACCTCAACCAGGGCTGGCGGATGGCGGGTGACCGGACCACGTCGCTAGATCCCGTCACCGCCCGCTCGGTCGCGACCCGCCTGGCCGACCACGGCGTGCTGTGGCTGGAAGAACCGCTCGCCGGCACCGACCTTCGTGGGCTTGCCGGCCTGCGGGCCTCGGCCCCGGGCCTCCGGATCGCCGGCGGCGAGATGACCCGGACGTTCACCGAGCAGCTGGCCGCACTGGAGGCCGACGCCTTCGATGTCATCCAGTCCGATGTCGTGCTCGCCGCGGGGATGTCGCGCACCCGGACGCTCGGGGAGCTCGCCCTCGCGCGCAACCGCTGGTTCACGCCGCACACGTGGACCAACGGGATCGGCCTGCTGGCGAACCTCGCCGTCGCGGCCGGCGTGGGAGGCGGACCGTTCCTGGAGTTTCCGTACGACCCTCCCGGCTGGACGCCGGAGCGGCGCGATTTCATGCTGGCGGAGCCCATCCGGATCGACGAGACGGGGTCGCTTCACGTGCCACCGAACCCGGGGCTTGGCATCGTGCTCGATGAGCGCCGGCTGCGGCGGTTCGCCGCCTGACGGTTATCGGACGCAACCAACCGCGCCGGACCTGGCCTCCTTGGTGCGCGTCTGCACCACGATCCTGCTGAACGGGCCTGACTTGCGTCATCTCTACCTGTCCGGGTATTGACTTCGGTTGCGGTGGGACGGAAACTCTTGGTCTGATCGATCGTCGGAATCAATCGACGTGACGTCAGAGCAATCATCCGGATCGCGAGAACGCCAAAGGCTGGAGACTTCTGCGGGGAGCCACCAACCGGCGGCACCGTTGACGGACGGCATTTCTTTATCGTCGTCATCAACGGCCAGCACCACGACCCGAACGCATAGATGGCTGTCGTGCGCCGAGCACGGAGGTCTGGCGATACCCAGGATCGCCCGGCTGCGCGACAGTCACGCCGAGATCAGGGCAAAGCAGCCCTTGTCGAGATGCTGAATTCGGATCGCGGGGACGGCACGATTCCGGCCGCGACAGGTCGTCGCCCGCGCGCTGCACCGCTGCTCCAACGTCCCCGTCGGGACGCAGCATCTCGGTGCCAGTGCGAGGAGCCCAGGGGGGCGACGACCCGAGCAGTAAACGCGCGTCCCGCGAGGTCTCGCAGCCCCTGGCTGCAGACGAACGAGGAGGATCGATGGGCAATCCGACGCCTATCACGACAGATTTGGCGCGCCTGGAGATAGGGCGCGCGGAGACAGCACTACCCCGATCGCAGCCGACGCTGGATGTCGCTGTGGTCGGCTTGGGCTATGTCGGGCTTGTGACGTCGGCGTGCCTTGCGGCACTCGGCCATACCGTCCGCGGCGTCGAAGCCGATCCCCGCCGGCTGAGCGAGTTGCAGGCCGGTCGCATCCCATTCCATGAGCCAGGCCTCGCTGATCTCGTCGCCGCCGGGGTTGCGAACGACCGCCTTTCCTTCTGGGCGCCCGACGAGATCTCCATGATCGGCACTCATTCCGATCTCATCATCCTCGCCGTCGGGACACACGATGGGAACGGCCGCTGGCAGACCAACACGGTCCGGCAGGCGTTCGCTGACATCGCGCCGTGGCTACCCGAGAACACCCCGATCGTCATCCGGAGCACTCTTCCGCCGGATTTCCTTCCGGTCGCCGAACGACTCATCTGCCAGATCCGCGCCGAACATGGTCTCGGCCACGTCCCCGTGATGCTGAATCCAGAGTTCACCCGCGAGGGCCGCGCGATCGCAGACTTCCTCCACCCCGACCGCGTCGTGATCGGGGTCCTGCACGATCCCGAAGCGATCGGTGAAACGATCCTCCGTGAGATGTATGCCCGTCTCGACGCCCCGATCCTCGTGATGTCGGGCGTGGACGCCGGGCTTGCCAAGCTCGGGTCGAACCTGTTCCTGGCAACGAAGATCAGCTTCGCGAACGAACTCGGCCGCCTCTGCGATGTGTACGGCGGCGACGTCGCCGCCGTCGTCAACGCGGTCGGCTATGACCAGCGGATCGGTCACCAGTTCCTCAACGCCGGCCTCGGCTTCGGTGGCTCGTGCCTCCCGAACCAGGTCTCGATGACGATCGAGGCGGCCGCCGAGATGGGCTCGCCCGCTCATCTGCTCGCCGCGGTCGGGAGGATCAACGACGAGCAGCCGGTCCGGTTCGCCCGGCGACTGTTCGAGCTGAGCGGCGTGGACGAGCCTCGTCTGGCCCTCCTCGGCCTGACGTTCAAGCCTGACACCGACGATCTCCGGGACGCGCCGTCCCTCGCGGTCGCCCGCGAGCTCGTGGCACTCGGCGCACGGACCGTCGCGTACGATCCGATGCCCTCGGCTCGACAGCGCGCGGCTGAGGCAGTCCCCGGACTCGAGGTCGTCGAAACGCTCGCCGAAGCGCTCGCTTCGGCGGACGGCATCGGCCTCATCACCGAATGGGATGTCTTCCGTCGGATCGACTGGAAGGCAGCCCGGTCGCTGACCAACGCGCGGATCGTCCTTGACGGCAGGAATGCGCTCGACGAAGAGGCAGTCACGGCGGCCGGTTTCCTCTACGAGGGCATCGGCCGGCAGCGCCTCGCCGACATCGGTCGGGGCGAGGTCACCCTCCAGGCAGACTCCATCCCTGAGCTTCTCGCGGTGACCGGTCATGTGGCGGTCTAGTCCGGTGCGGTCGCTGCGACGGCGACCGCCCGCTGCCATCGATGCACTTCGCCGTGAGCGGATCAGCGCCGGCTGGCGCGAGTTTCGGCGCGAGATCGACCGAAGCCGGCGTCATGAGCGCCCGTTCACGATGATCTCCATCCCCATCGACCCCGAAGCCGAGGATCTCCTGGCCCTGCCGGCGCTCGTCGCGAACGGCGTTCGAACGATCGATTTTGTCTGGGAGGACGGAGCGAACCTCTACGTGCTGATGCCCGAGACGCCGCGCGAGCCCGCAATCGCCGCGATCGCTCGAGTCACCAGCCGGTTGGTGGTCCTGCGCTCGCGCGAAGTCCGCGTGGCGATGTTCCCCGACGATGCGTCGACTGCCGGGGCTCTTCTCGATGTCCTTCGCGGCGACGGCCAGACGTCCGTGCCGGTCGGGTCTCCCGCGGGGCACAGTGCCGGCCCTGATGTCGTCACCGCCGACCTCATCGCCGGCGCATCCCTGACCACGCTGCCGAGGTGAACGCGCTCCGCCCGTACGGGCGCGTCCCCTTCGCCGCCGCTGGGCCCTGGGCTGCCGGGCGCCACCACACCCTCAAGCGTATCTTCGATATCGTCGTGGTCCTCGCGGTCCTTCCGCTCGTGATCCCGGTCGCACTCATCTGCGCGCTCGCCGTCAGGCTTGACAGCCCGGGACCCGTGATCATGCGGCAGTCCCGGACCGGACAGCACGGCCACCGATTCAAGATGTACAAGTTCCGGACGATGGTCGCCAACGCCGAGGAGCTCAAGGCGTCACTGGCCCATCTCAACATCCTTCCGCCACCCGATTTCAAGATCCCCAACGACCCGCGGATCACTCGCGTCGGGCGCTTCCTCCGCAAGTCGAGTCTCGATGAGCTACCTCAACTCCTGAACGTCCTCGTCGGCGACATGTCGCTGGTCGGCCCACGGCCGACCAGCTTCGCCGCGTCGACCTACCGCCTGTGGCACATGGAGCGGCTCGAGGTCCGCCCCGGGATCACGGGCATCTGGCAGGTGCGCGCCCGGGGGACGTCGACCTTCGACGAGCGGCTCAGGATGGACATCGAATACATCGACCACATGTCCCTCCTGCTCGACCTCCAGATCATCTTGCTCACCATCGGGTCCCTCGTCCGCCGGACGGGTGCCTGACGCAGCACCGCGTCCTCATACAACCGAAGTAGGCCGTTAACGTGGTAGTCGAAAAGCGCTTGCGCAAGGGAATAAGCGTCGCTCTGTGCGTCGTCATGGGGGCGACGCTCTTCAGCGTGCGCCCGGCGCCCGTATCCGCGGCTGGTCCGAACCCCGTCGTCGTCGAGAATGCGAAACCGGGTACGGCCGATTGGCGGATCGGTCTGTCGCCATACAACGTGGCGAACGACGTCAACAAGCAGATCAAGGGTTACGCGTCCGCGACGAGCATCAACAAGGGCGAGACGATCGACCTGAAGGTCACGGTGTCGCCTGCCCAGCCGTTCAGCATCAAGGTGTTCCGGATCGGATGGTACGGAGGCCTCGGTGGGCGGCTGCTCACCACGGTCGGCCCCCTGCCCGGGGTCACCCAGGACGCCTGTCCCGCGGATCCCTCGACGGGCCTGATCGAGTGCCACTGGAGCACGAGCTACACGCTCGCGGTCCCCTCCGACTGGACGAGCGGGATCTACCTCGCGCAGCTCACCAGCCAGGCCGGCTTCCAGAACAACATCCAGTTCGTCGTCCGCGACGACGCTCGGGTGGCCGACCTGCTCTATCAGCTGCCTGTCGCGAACTATCAGGCCTACAACAACTACCCGAGTGACGGCAGCACGAACTGCGGGACGACGGTCCCTGCCACCGGCAAGAACCTGTACGACAGCCAGAGTGCGCCCGGGAACACCGTCGTCGGCCGGCCGCGAGCGGTCAAGGTCTCGTTCGACCGGCCGTACGCCTGCGGTGGCGCAGATGACATCTTCGGCCCCGACTGGAGCTGGGACGGGTATTTCATCCACTGGCTGGAGCGGAACGGATACGACGTCTGCCTATTCGACCAGTCTCGACACCCACCAGCACGGCGGCCGGCTGCTTCGACCACAAGGGATTCGTGTCGGTCGGTCACGACGAGTACTGGTCGAAGCACGATGTTCGACGCGGCCGAGGCCGCGCGCGACGCGGGCGTCAACCTCGCGTTCTTCGGCGGCGAACGACGTCTACTGGCAGGTCCGGTTCGAGCCCTCCTCGAGCGGAGCGCCGATCGGGTGATGGTCGGCTACAAGAACACCCCGAACAACACCTACTCGACGCTCGATCCCTACCCCGACCCGAAGCTCCGAACCGGTGCGCTTCCAGGACCCGCCCGTGAACCGACCCGAGCAGAACCTCCTCGGCGTGACGCTTCTGGTCGAGCACCGAGCGGTCGACGCTCAATACGCCCCTACGTCGTCCAGAACAGCGACCACTGGATGTACGCCGGGACTGGCTTCCAGAATGGCTCGACCGTGCCCGGGCATCGTCGGCTACGAGTCCGATACGTACAACTGCCAGTACGGTCTGCCACCACATACCAGCTACGAGCATCCTGTCGTCATCGCCGATGCGGGATGGCGACGGGTTGACCCAGAACATGAACGCGGCGATCTACCACTCGACGAGCGGCGCCTGGGTGTTCAGCGCCGGGACGATGTCCTGGAGCTGGGCGCTCGATGACAAGATCGACCCGGCGGACCCCAACCGGCAGTTCGGAACCTCCACGATCCGCGGATCGAACGTGCCACCGCGAACCTCCTCGACGTGTTCGTCGGCAAGGCGACCGGCGTCGACGACGGAGCCGTGCCGCCGCCGTGCACCTACGACAAGCAGATGACCTTCGAGGACGGTGTCCTGACCGGTCCGTCGGGCGCCAACCGGACCGTCGGCGCGGTCGAGGTCGAGTCGAGCGCGCCGCTCGACGGCCGGTACTCGGCGAGGTTCCATGGCGTCGCGGCGGCCTGGCTCGACGATCTCGTGACACCTGCTGACGACCTGACGGTCTCCGCCACGATCGTCCTGCGGGCGCGGCCGACCGTCGACGTCCGCCTCATGGTCGTGTCGAACATGGTTCCCGACGTCGGCAACCTCGTCCTCCGCGCGAACGCGGACGGGACGACCCGGCTCCAGCTCCGGAACGCGAATGCGCGGATCGGCGTCGACAGCCCGCCGTTGACGGTGGGGACGCCGTACCGCGTCCAGCTTCACCAGAAGCGCGGGACCGGCGGAGACGCCGTCCTCGAAGGCTTCGTGACGCCGGCCGCGACGCCGTTCGGTGCGCCGTTCGCACAGACCGTCACGGGCGCGGTCACGACCAAGGCTGACCGCGTCCGCATCGGCTCCACGACAAATTCGGCGACGACACCGCCGCTTCTCGATGCCGTGATCGACGATGTGACGATCCACGGCGGTCCCGCGGCCATCTCGACGACGCCGCCGTACCCGCCCTCGAACCTTACGGCGACGGCGGTCTCGGGCGGGCAGGTCAACCTCTCGTGGACGGATACGGCGACCGACGAGGGTGGGTTCACCGTTCAGCGGTCGACGAATGGAGTCGACTGGACGACGCTCACGTCATCGCTCCTACCGAACACCACGACGTACGCCGACACGGCGACGAGTCCGCTCACGACGTACCAGTACCGGGCCAGGTCGACGAACGCCAATGGCGACTCCGACTGGTCCAACACCGCCACGATCACCACGCCAGGTGTGCCACCAGGCGCGCCGACAGCACTCACGGCGACACAGATATCGCCCAGCCGGATCGATCTTGCGTGGACGGACAACGCGAGCGGGGAGAGCGGGTTCGTCGTCGAGCGCGCGGCAGACAGCACCTTCAGCGCCGCGACGACCATCGCTCTGCCGGCCGACACAACGTCGTGGAGCGACACGGGTCTGCCCGACGGGGTGCATTGGTACCGTGTCCGCGCGATCAACGACGCGGCGTGGTCGACCTGGGCCGGCCCGGTCCGCGGATCGCGGATCAAGGACATGAGTTTCGAGGGCGGGAGCCTGACAGGCCCGCTCGGAGCGACGAAGGTGGCCTCGACGGCGACCGTCAGCCTCGACACGTCGACACCGATCAACGGTGCGGCGTCGGCGCAGATCCCGATGGGGACTGCGGTCGCCTACCTCGAGGAGACCTTCCCGCCCACGAACGACTTCTTCGCGTCCTTCTACCTGCGACCCGGCGCCCGCGGCACGGCTGACGTCCGCGTCGCCCAGACTGTCCACGGCACAGGAAGCACCGCCGTGACCTCCGGTAGCCTTCTGCTCCGCGCCAACGGTGCGATCCAGCTGCGGAACTACAACACGACCATCGGGACTGGTCCGATCCTCGCCCTCGGCGTGACGTACCGCCTCGCGTTCCACCAGCGGATGCTGGACAACGGGCTGCTTCAACTCGAGGGCTACGTGGCCCAGGGAGATGCCCCGTTCGGAGCCCCCTTCGCCTCGACGACGTCAGCGACCATCGCGACGTCGATCGGCGCCGGGACTTTCCGCGTCGGCGCGACGGGTACCACTGGCGGCCTCAGCGCGTCGATCGACGATGTCAAGCTCGACACCGGCCTGCTGCCTCCCGCGAGCGGCGCCGATCAGCTGCTGCCCCCGCCGGCACCATCCGGACTCACGGCGGCCGCGGTGTCGTCGAGCCAGATCAAGCTGACGTGGACGGACACGGCGGCCGATGAGACGAGCTTCACGGTGCAGCGCTCGCCCGACGGGTCGGCCTGGACCGTCATCGCGGCCGCACTGGCACCAAATACGACGACCTTCACGGACACCGGGCTGGCCGGCTCGACCGCCTACCAGTACCGCGTCAGCGCGACGAACGCGAACGGGACGTCGCAGTGGTCGAACATCGCGACGGCGACGACGGCCGGGGCGCCACCAAGCGCTCCGACCGGTCTTGCGGCGCGGCAGGTCAGCCTTACCCAGGTCGATCTGAGCTGGACGGACACCTCGACCAACGAGACCGGGTTCGTGCTCGAGCGGGCGAGCGACAGCACGTTCAGCGACGCGACGCCGATCTCGATCCCCGCCGACACGACCGCTTACAGCGACGTCGGGCTCGCCGAGGGCATCCATTGGTATCGACTGAAGGCCGTTGCCGGGCCTTCCGCTTCTGCCTGGTCGGCCTCGGTCCGAGGCTCGCGAATCAAGGAGATGACCTTCGAGACAGGCAGCCTGACCGGTCCTGCGGGCGCGACGAAGGTTGCGACGACGACCACGGTAGGGCTCGAGACGGCCGCGCCGCTGAGGGGCGCGTTCTCTGCGGGGATCCCCATGGGCACCGCGGCCGCGTACCTGGAGGAGAGCTTCGCGCCAGAGAACGAACTGTTCGTCTCGTTCTACGTGCGGCCGGGGCCGCACGGGACTGCCGACGTCCGCCTTGCCCAGACCTTGCACGGCACGGGCGGGACTGCGGTGACCGCGGGGAGCCTGCTGTTGAGGGCGAACGGCCAGATCCAGCTCCGCAACAACAACACGCTCATCGGCTCCGGTGCCATCCTCCAGCCGGGTGTCGTCTACCGACTCGGGCTCCACCAACGGATGCTCGCCAATGGCCTCCTTCAACTCGAGGCGTTCCTCGTCGAAGGCGAGGCGGCCTTCGGAGGACCGTTCGCGGCGACGACGACGGCCACCATCGGCACAACGACCGGGGCCGGCACGTTCCGAGTCGGCGCCACGGGAACGGTCGGCGGCCTGGACGCGACCATCGATTCGGTCGCCATCGACTCGGCCGTCATGCCGACCGCTACCGCCGGGGCCGCTGTCGCGAAACCGCCGGCACCGACCGGTCTGACGGCCACGGCGATCGACCCGACCGAGGTCGACCTCGCCTGGACCGACCGCGCCACGAACGAGGACTCATTCTCCCTCGAGCGGTCGACAGACGGCGCCGCGTGGACCGTCATCGCGACCCTCCCGCCAGATTCGACGATGTATGCCGACACGACGGTCGCACCGGCCACGAGCTACCAGTACCGGGTGACGGCTTCGAACGCGAATGGCAGCGTCGGGCCCTCGAACGTCGCGACTGCAACGACACCTGGCTATCCACCGACAGCGCCGGCAGGCCTGACCGCGACAGCCAGCTCCGCCCAGCAGGTCGGCCTTTCGTGGACGGACACGACCACAGCCCAGACCTCGGTGACCGTCGAGCGCTCGACCGACGGTGAAAACTGGGCCGACGTCGCGACCCTCGCCGGCGACGCCGGGACCTTCAACGATGGGGGTCTCCAGCCGCGGACGACGTACGTGTACCGCGTTCGGACCGCCAACGTGCACGGTGTCTCGCCGTACTCCGACATCGTTTCGGTCACGACACCCGCGAACCCGCCGGCCGCCCCGACGGGGCTCGTCGCTGCCGCCGCATCACCGGACGAGATCGATCTCGGGTGGGTCGACCAATCTGTCGACGAGGATGGCTTCGTCATCGAGCGCTCGGACGACGGGACGACGTGGACGGTCATCGAAGCGGCGCTCGAGCCTGATACGACGAGCTACGCCGATACCGACGTGCTCGACGGGACGAAGTACTGGTACCGCGTCGCTTCGACGGCCGAAACCGGCACCTCGCGGTCGAGCGTCGCGTCTGCGACCACGCCGTTCAGTCCGCCCGCGGATCCCGCAGTGCTCGGCGCGACGCCCACCTCGCCGACGCGGATCGACCTGACGTGGACCGATGCGGCCCGTAACGAGGCGGGCTTCGTCCTCGAGCGTGCCACCGACGTCGATTTCACTGCGCCGACTGTCATCCATCTGGCCGCCAACTCAACGAGCTACAGCGACACGACGGCCGCCGAGCGGACGACGTACCACTATCGCGTCAAGGCCACGAACGCCGGCGGCGACTCCGGTTGGTCGAACGTTGCGTCAACGACGACTCCGGGAACCCCGCCGAGCGCACCGAGCGACGTGGCGGCATCAGCCGTGTCGTCCAGCGCCATCGACCTGGCCTGGACCGACACGTCGGCGACCGAGACAGGGTTCGTCATCGAGCGCTCGCGCGACGGGACAACCTGGGTGACGCTCGTGGACGCACTCCCGCCCGACACGACGAGCTATCACGACACCGGGCTCGCCGAAGGGACCGCATATCAGTACCGCGTCAGCGCGACGAACCAGTTCGGCCGGTCGGCATCGGGTGTGGCAACGGCGACTACGCGGATCGACCCGCCCGCCCAGCCGACCTCGATCGTGACCAACGCTGTCTCGCCGACCCAGATCGACGTCAGCTGGACGGATGCGGCGACAAATGAGACGGCGTTCACACTCGAGCGAAGCACGAGCAGCACCTTCGCCAGTTCTTCCGCAGTGACCCTCGCGGCTGATACCACGAGCTACTCCGACGTCGGCCTCACGGAGGGAACGACGTACTACTACAGGGTCCGATCGACGAACGGCGGTGGGGCATCCGACTGGAAGGCCTCCGGACCGGTTTCGACGCCGCTCAGCCTGCCGGCCACGCCCCAGTCGTTGACTGCGGCGGCCCTCGACCCGACGACCGTCGATCTCGCCTGGGTCGATGCGGCGACGAACGAGTCGAGCTATCGCGTGGAACGATCGATCAATGGCACCGACTGGACCCAGGTGGCGACTCTGGCCGCGGGTTCTACGGCCTATCGCGACGCCTCGGTCGTCGAGCGGACCACGTATCAGTACCGGGTCACGGCGATCAACTCGGCGGGCCCTTCGGCCTGGTCGAACACGGCGTCCGCGACGACGCCCGCGTCGCCACCGAGCGCCCCAGCAGCGCTGGCTGCGACGCAGGTCTCGCTAACGCGGATCGATCTGTCGTGGACCGACACCTCCGCGAACGAGACCGCGTTCGTGGTGGAGCGGTCGAGCGACGGCGCCACATGGACGGCCATCGGCGGCTCGCTCGCCGCGAATACGACGAGCTACAGCGACACCGGTCTGGCGGATGGCGTGCACTGGTATCGTGTCAAGGCGATCCGTTTCGGCAGCAGCTCGCCGTACGCGTCACCCGCCCGCGGCTCGCGAGTGAAGGACATGACGTTCGAGGGCGGGAGCCTGACCGGGCCTTTCGGCGGGACCACGGCGGTCGGTGCGCCCGTCATCGCCGTGACCACTACGAGCCCGATCAGGGGTACGACGTCGGCCCGGATCACGCTCGGCACCGCGGCTGCGTACGTTGAGGAGCAGTTGACGCCGGCCAACGAGGTCTTTGTCTCGTTCTACGTGCGTGTCACGACTCGCGGGGCAACGGATGTCCAGATGCTCCAGGTCGTCCACGGCAGCGGAGCGAGCGCGGTCACTGTCGGGAATATCGTGATGCACACGAACGGAAAGCTGGATCTCCGGAACAACACGACGGTGATCGGGGCTGGCACCGCGGGTCTCAAGACAGGCACGCTCTACCGGATCGGGCTCCACGAGAAGCTCCTCACAGGCGGGCGTGTCCAACTCGATGCCTACCTTGCTGACGGTGCGACAGCGTTCGGGACGGCGTTCGCGAGCACGACGACGGCGACCATCTCCACGACGGCCGGCGCGGGATCCATTCGCGTGGGTTCAACGACCGGCACCGGAGTCGACGCCTCGATCGACGAAGCGTCGGTAGATCTCCGGTTCATGCCTCCGCCGAGGTAGCGGTGCTGCCGCTGGCAGTTCGCCTCGAGCGATACGGCGGCGTCGGCACGACTCGGTGTTCACGAATCGCGTCGCAGACCGTCAGTGGGACGCGAGGCGGAAATGAGGTCGCTCGGGACGCAGTCCGACTCGGCCAAGATGTCTCGACGACCCACGCCTGAAGGATGCGATCGCCGAGCCCTCATTCGTGACCCGAACGCGGCAGCGCCGCGAGTTGCGCCCGGATGACGGGAACCGAAGCGGCTCGGCCGACATTGATCCGATCCAGCCGAAGCCAGTCCGATCTGCGGAGATCGTTCACGCCACGCCGCGTCGTAAAGGCGATCTCATACCCCGCCGCAGCGGCAGCATCCGCGACAGAGTCATCGGTGTCGCCCACTGGGTAGGCGAGCACTGGAGGAGAGTGCCCGATCTCCCGGCGCACGTCCTCCTGCGAACGCACGAGTTCGTCGATGAGCGTTGAAGGGTCGAGCCGACTCAGCCGCGGGTGGGTCCGGGTATGTGGCGCGATCGTCACACCGTCTCGGGCGAGGTCCCGCAACTCCTCCCAACCCAGCACGTCGCCCCCAAGGAGCGGCGTTCCCGACTCGCTTACGATCTGCTGTACCAATGCCATTGCAGCGTTGTTAGGCAACCGTCGTGTGAGCACGTGAACGGCCCGTAAAGTGGCAGCGCGGTCATGTGGGCTGCTCAAGGAGAAGACACCCCACTCTGTCCGGATAGTGTCCCTTCTCGAGGTCACAGCGACCGCGTGGTTGAGCTCGTCCCACCAGAATGCCTCCCCGCTGTCGGGATAGGCAGTCGCGACGAACAACGTAGTCGGCACGCCAAGACGCCGCAGCACCGGCCAGGCGTGTTCCGCGAAGTCACGGTAGCCCTCATCGAAGGTGATCAGGAGGGAGCGCCCTTCCGGGGACCGGTCTCCCCGCCGGATCTGCAGGAGATCGTCGAGCGAGATGAACCTATACAGGCGCCCCAGAGCACTGACCTGCGTTTCGAAATCCCGCGGTGTCGCGCTGATGAGCTCGGGCGCAAATGCCGGCTGGCCATCCGATTCGGCGATGCGGTGGTACATGAGCACAGGGAGCCGGTAGGGACGAACACCGACCGCGCGTTCGATCACGCTTGCCGTCGCTGCGCTGCCGGGCAGATTTCCTATGCGATACAGCAGGGGTCGTGCCCGTCGAAGTAACGGCCGTGCTCGGCGCACGATCGGCCGTGCTCGCTGGATGAGCGGCGGCGCCTCCCGCCGCCCCGGCTTGTTCACGCCGGTCGCTCGAGGGCGCCGCGTCGGCTCGGTATCACCTGACGGCGCCTCCGCGCTTCGGAACGATAGCTGTCATGCCCACCATTGCAACGAGACTATCGGAAGCGACCGGGCTGGAGCGGAACGCCGAGCGCTCCCGCCTCTAGGCCGATCGAGAAGCTCGGCCCATCCGGCAGAACGCGCGCGAGCCGCCATCATGGCTGCTTCAGCCACGGTGGTCAAAATCAAGCCACGGTCCCAGTGACCTCGTTGGCGTAGCCCAGACTTGGATGTCTTCTCAGCGACGGCCGAAGCAGCGTTCGTATCCCGTGCTGGTCGTACCGTCCCGGTGGCTCGAAGACATCGGCGCGGGCGGAGGTCGAGTAGGGTGACGGTGGAGATCTCGTACGATCGCAAAGCCCGGTGAATCAGCTCACTGAGAATGCTCGCACCGTGCCATTCCACTGGCTTCAGGAGCATTGGATAGTTTATGTCGGAGTCGACCAGCTCTTCCTCATGACCGGCCGAGACAACGCGCTCTGGATCGCGCTGGAGTCCGTCGGGATTCTGTCAGATCCTCGCGCGCAGCGAGGGCGCGGCCGTGTACATGGCCGACGCGTACGCCCGACTCTCGGGGCGCCCGTCCTTCGTCTACGGGGCCTACGGGCCGGGCGCCGCAAACGTCGCCGCAGGTCTCGCAGAGCCGTTCTGGTCATCGAGCCCCGTGGTCGCCCTCGTCTCCGCTATGCGCCGGACGGAGCGCTTTCGCAAGGAGTACCAGGAGCTGGACCAGGTCCCGATGTTCTCATCGGTTACGAAGTGGGGCGCCGAGGCCTCGGACTCGAAACACGTTCCGCGGTTGGTACGCGAGGCCGTTCGGCGGGCACTCAGCGGCACGCCCGGCCCGGTGTACCTTGGCATTCCGGGGGACATCTTCGAAGAGCAGATGGCGGACTACTCCGAGCCCGCCATGGCCAACGAGCCGGTCCATCTTCCCCTCACGCGACCCGCCCCATCTGCGAAGGACAGTGAAGAGGTCGTCGAGGCCCTGGTGAACGCCAGCAGGCCGATCATCCTGGCCGGCACCGGCGTCCACCAGTCTGGCGCCTACGAGTCACTCCGCAAGGTTGCCGAGCGGTTGAGAGTCCCGGTTGCGACCAGCAGCGGCGGGAAGGGTGTCATCGCCGATACCCACGAGCTCGCACTCGGAACCGTGGGCCGCTACTCCCGTAAGTACGCGAGCGCCGCGGTACGGGAGGCGGACGTGATCCTCGCCATCGGCACGCAATTGGGTGGCCTCGTCACCGACTCATACCGGCTGATCAGCCCCGCTGCCCACCTCATCCACGTCACCGCGGATCCGGAAGTGATCGGTCTGAACTTCCCGGCCCGCCACGGCCTCGTCGCGGACGCAGGCGCGTTCCTGGATGCCGTCCTTGACGCAAGCGACCGGCTTGATACCCGACCGTCGGCGGCGCGATCGACGTACCTGGCGACGCGCGTGCGAGCCCGCAACGCGGCGGAGTTTCGCGAGGCGTTCGCTGACGCTCTCCGGCGCCGCAAACCGACCGTCATCGACGCGGTGATCGATCGCGAGGCGATCGCACCGGTCACCCGCTACGACAAGGTTCGGGAGCGCGAGCTGTGAGCACGTGCAACGCTCGATCCTCGTAATCCCCGAGAACCCACGGATCGATACCGTCCGGCAGCTTTGCGAACGGTGCTCCAACTGGGGCCGCTGGGGGCCTGACGACCAGCTCGGAACCCTGAACCACATCCAGCCCGAGGACGTCATCGCCGCGGCGGAACTCGTGCGTTCCGGAAAGGTCTTCTCGTTGGCCATCCCGGTCGATGAGAATGGTCCCCAGACCGGGGGGTTCGGACGGTTCAACCCGATCCACCTCATGATCCGCGACGGCAACGGGGCGATGACGGACACGACCGTGCGCGACTTCTACGGCGGCCGTGACCGATGGATCCGAGGTACGGATGATCTGCTCATTCTCCCGCTGCAATCCGGGACGCAGTGGGACGCGCTGGCGCACATCGTCTTCGAGAAGAAGATCTACAACGGCTACGACGCCACGGACGTCGGCGCGAGGGGAGCGATCCGCAACGACATCGCGAACGCGCGCGATCGCGTGGTCGGCCGTGGCGTCCTGCTCGACATACCTCGCAGTCGTGGCACCCGCTGGCTCGAGCCGGGCGACCGGATCCATGCCGCGGACCTCGAGGCCTGCGAGCGGTCTCAGGGCGTGTCCGTGGGACGCGGTGACATCGTCTTGATTCGCACCGGGCAGATGGCTCAATGTCGCGACGCCGGGAGTTGGGGAAGCTACGCGGCGGGATCGGCCCCCGGTCTCGCCCTGGACACCGCTCAGTGGATCCACGACCGCGAGCTCGCAGCGATCGCCACCGACACCTGGGGCATGGAGGTGCTGCCAAACGAGACTGAGGATGTGTTCCAGCCGCTGCACATCATCCTCATCGTCCACATGGGTCTGTTGGTGGGCGAGATCTTCGAGCTCGAGGCTCTGGCCGATGACTGCGCCGCCGATGGACGGTACGAATTCCTGATTTCGGCCGCCCCGCTGCCGATCACTGGAGGCGTTGGGTCACCGGTGAATCCGATCGCCGTCAAGTAGGAAGACCAGCGCGGCTCACCCCATCGCGATCAGGCGCGGCGATCCGGCTTGATCCGGACGCCGCTGACGTTGCCGGAACCAACGCTCCATGCGACGAGCCGCTCCATTGAAAGCGGGGAGCGGGTCCTTCCACCAGAAGTGGGTCCGGTCACCGACCACCCACGGCACCACGACGGGTCCGTTGGGACGAGATCGCAGCCGCAGCGCCTGAAGGATCGCCCTTGCGTCCCGAGCCTCTGTGACCGTGTAGCGGCCGATTCGGTAATCCACAGCGGCAGGAACGGGCAGTGCCTGAGCATCGAGGTACACCATCCAAGGGATGTCGACCCCCGCGCCCGCCATGCACCCGGCGAACCATGCGGGCCGCGCATTGGTTGCGGGACGCGATGCCTGTTGATTCTGTCTGTGTGAAGCGGGCCAGGGTGCCAAGCCGGTGAGGTCGCGACTGGTCGGATGAGAGGCGGCGGCGGCCCAAGTCGAATGAGGGTCCTAAAGGGACCACCCGAAGAGATGGGCCTGCCGCCCGCAAGGGCTCTTGGCGCGTGAGCATGTGCCAGCTTGCGGAGCGTGGACCGCGAGGTCCGGGCAAGAAGCTGGATGCCCGGACATCTGTCGGCGTTGCCTCAGGACGGCGCCGGTGCGGCCACCACCCGGAAGGCGCTCCAGGGGATACCCCGGACGAGGTCGCGGTTGATGTCGCTGCCCCACTTGGCGGTGAGGCGGTCCTCGAGATAGATCTTGGACGAGCCGGAGTGGTCGATGACGTACATGCCGTAGGTCTGGAGGGCCCGGGCGATGGTCTTGGCCGCCGGCGACAGGCCCCAGGCGCTGAAGTCGGCCTCGGTCAGGCTCGGGTCGAGCTGGAGCCTGCTGCCCTCGGGCAGGTCGGTCCCGCTGACCCCGCCGAAGTTGCCGCCGTCGGACTTGGAGGCCGGGTAGCGGAACTCGGCCGACGGCGAGTCGTAGGCGAAGGCCAGGGCGTGGTCGATCCGGCCCTGGTCGATCTCCCACTTGCGGACGAGCCCGGCGAAGTAGGGCGTCCCGGCACCGCGGCCGGCCAGGCCGTCGGCGAAGCGGCCGTGGTAGCCGGCGCCGGTGTGGTAGCGGTAGCCGTTGGTCGCCGTGTACGTCCCGTCGGCCAGCCGGGCGAACTGCCAGAACGAGTACTCCGTGCCGGTCGTCGGGTCCCAGATGACGATCTGGCCGTCGCTGCCGGCCGACTGGAGGGCGTTGGCCGGGATCGGCACGCCGCTGATGGTGGCGGCGAAACCATAGCCCTTGCGTGACGCATCACCGGCGTCGTAGCTCGAGAAGTAGCCCGACATCCTGACCGTCTGGAGCGGCGTGGTCGCGTCGAAGGTGTACACCGGGATGGCGTACTGGTCGGGGTCCGAGGTCAACGGCAGGTTGTTGTTCGAGATGGCAGTCATGAACTGGGCCGACCTCGGGTCGAGCGCGACGTTGGCGTCGATCGGGGTGTTCCACGGTGATCGGGCGTCGTACGGCCGGGACGCTGCGGTACCGGGGACGGGCGGGGAGGTAGGTGTCAGAGTCGGAGTAGGCGTCGGGCTGGCGGTCGGCTTCGGCGTCGGCGTGACGGTCGGCGCGGGAGTTGAGGTCGGGGTCGGCGTGGCGACGGCCGTCGGCGCGGGGGTCGGGGTCGGCGTCGGCGTGGCGACGGGCGTCGGGGCGGCGGTCTGGATCGGCGTTGGGCTCGGGGTCGGCGTCGAGACCGGCGCCTGTGTGGAGATCGGAGTCGGTGCCGGGATCCCCGGACCGGTAGGCGTTGGTGCCGGCGCGATGGAACCGCCAAGCGTCGTGGCAACAGATGTCGAGACGGCGGTTTCTCCGCCGAGGACGACCAGGGTCTGCGGCGCCTGGCGTGCGAGCTCGACCTTGGTGGGAGCAGATGCGGTGAGAGGATCGGTCAGCACGAGCGGCCGATGACGCATCGCGGCTGCGGCGGCTCCCGTCATACCGTCCGCGATGTTCGTCCCGCTCGCGACAAACGCGAGGTCGGCACCCGACGGGTAGGCTGCTTGCGAGATAGCGGCCGCAGTGGCATATCGATCGGCGCTGCCCTGCCGCGACACGTTCCCGGGGGCATAGGCACCGAGCGCCGAGAAAACGCGGTCAGCAACCGCCGCTGTCCCGCCGGCGACGACGATCCGGCCGGGTCGCAACCGGGCGAGCTCCGACGCGGTCACACTCGTGAGGGTGTTCTGATTGGTCAGCAGAAGCGGGCCCCCGAGCGCGCCAGCAGCTGCCGCTGCCGCAAGCATCGCCGGGTAATCGTCGTAGCGAGCGACGTACGCGACGGCTACGCCCGGAGCAAACGCAGCGGCACTGACAGCGGCGGCCGTCGAGAATCGGTCAGCGCCAGCCTGGCGGGTCACCGTAGAGGTGTATGAGCCGAGCTTGGAGATGACAGCGTCGGAGATGTGAGTCGTGTCGCCGACGGCGACGATGCGAGCCGGGCGAAGCCGGCTCAGTTCGGCGCCGACCGCCGCTGGCAGGGCGTCCTTTGTGGTCAGCAGGACCGGCCCTCTGAGTGCGCCAGCCGCGGCCGTCGCGGGTAGTGCGTAGGCAGTGTCCCCGACCGCTGCCATATAGACGACCGGTACTCCCGTCGCGAACGTCGCCTGGCTGATCGCGACCGCCGTCCCGCTCGGATCGGCGCCTGACTGGCGCGTCACGAGAACGGTCGCCGTCACAGGTGTGGAGCCGAAAGCTGATGCCCCGAGGGCAAGGACGAGCGCGACGACCGGAACGATCGTCCTCAGGGCACGGGACGGCAGCGGCATGGGGGCACCTCATGTGGGAACCCCGATGTCGCGTGAACCGCGCCTGAAGGCGGCCGTCGATACCACTCGAGGCGTCGACGCCTGGACGACCGTGCCGGGGAACTAGCACCGACGATGCCGGAGTGCCCCTGGATCCTCTATGGCTGTAAAGTCGGCCCGGACCCATGGCGGGATGGTCGCCCCCCGGTACCAGTACGCGTAGCTCGGTCGGTCGCCTCGCCGGCAGGTTGCCTCAGGACGGCGCCGGTGCGGCCACCACCCGGAAGGCGCTCCAGGGGATACCCCGGACGAGGTCGCGGTTGATGTCGCTGCCCCACTTGGCGGTGAGGCGGTCCTCGAGATAGATCTTGGACGAGCCGGAGTGGTCGATGACGTACATGCCGTAGGTCTGGAGGGCCCGGGCGATGGTCTTGGCCGCCGGCGACAGGCCCCAGGCGCTGAAGTCGGCCTCGGTCAGGCTCGGGTCGAGCTGGAGCCTGCTGCCCTCGGGCAGGTCGGTCCCGCTGACCCCGCCGAAGTTGCCGCCGTCGGACTTGGAGGCCGGGTAGCGGAACTCGGCCGACGGCGAGTCGTAGGCGAAGGCCAGGGCGTGCTCGATCTTGCCCTGGTCGATCTCCCACTTGCGGACGAGCCCGGCGAAGTAGGGCGTCCCGGCACCGCGACCGGCCAGACCGTCGGCGAAGCGGCCGTAGTAGCCCGCGGTGGTGTGGTACCGGACGCCGTTCGTGGCCGTGTACGTCCCGGTTCGGTCGTCGTGGCGAACTGCCAGAACGAGTACTCGGTGCCGGTCGTCGGGTCCCAGATCACGATCTGGCCGTCGGTGCCGGACGACTGGAGGGCGTTGGTCGGGATCGGGACGCCCGTGATCGTGGGTTTGGACCCGTAGCCGACCCGTGACGAATCGCCCGCGTCGTAGCTCGAGAAGAAGCCCGACAGCGAGCACGGTCTGCAGCGGCGTGGTCGTCGTCGAACAGGTACACCGGGATCGCGTACTGGTCGGGGTCCGAGCTCAACGGCTGGTCGTTGTCGCTGATCGCGGTGATGAACATCGATGACTTGGGATCGATCGCCACATCGTCATCGATGGGCGTGTTCCACGGCGATCGAGCGTCGTAGGGCCGTGACGCTGCCGTTCCCGGGCGCGGTGGCGCGTCGAAGTCGGCGTGGGCACTGGGGTCGGCTTGGCCGTGGGCGTCAGTGTCGGTGTCGGGGACGGGTCCGGCGAGGAGCGCATCGGCGAATGCCGTCGCGACTGACGTCGAAACGGCACTCTCGCCGCCGAGGATGACAAGGCTCTGCGGCGCCTCGCGCGCCAGCTCGACCCGTGGTCGGAACCGACGCTGCCTGATCGTCGGTCAGGAGCAGCGGGCGGTGGCGCGCGGCCGCGGCGGCTGCGCCGGTCATCCCATCGGAGATCTCCGTGCCGCTCCCGATGAACGCTACGGCCGCACCGCGTCGGTAGGTTGCCTCCGCTATGGCGGCCGCTGTCTCGTAGCGGTTGGCGCCGCCCTGGCGCGATACCGCGCCGGCCGTATAGGCCGCGAGCGACGCCAGGACACCATCGCCGCATCATGGATGTACCGCCTGCGACGATGATCCGGCCCGGCCTCAACCGGGCTAGCTCTAACGCCGTTGAAGTCGGGACGCTCGTTTCCTTCGTCAGGAGGAGCGGACCGCCGAGCGCTCCGGCGGCCGCAGCGGCCGCGAACATCGTCGGGTAATCGTCGTACCGCACGATGTATGCGACCGGTACACCGGGATCGAAGGCATCCGCGCTCACGGCCGCAGCGGTTGCAACGCGCTCGTCGCCAGCCTGCCGACTGACGTTCGTGGCATATGAGCGCAGCTCGTCTGCGACCGAGTCCGAGATCTTCCGAGTCCCGCCGACCGCGACGATTCGCCCAGGCCGAAGCCGGCCCAGCTCGGTCGCGGTGCTGTCAGGGAGGACATCCTTCGACGTCAGGAGGACCGGACCCTGCAGCGCGCCGGCCGCGGCGGCCGCGGGAAGTGCGTACCCGATATCCGAGGTCGCGATGTAGACGATCGGGACCCCGGGGGCGAACATCGCCTCGCTGATCGCCACTGCCGTCGTCGTTGGGTCATCGCCGGCGTATCGCGTCACGAGAACCGTCGCGGACGCCGGCGGGGACGCAATAGTGGACGCAAGGATCGTGCCGACCAGGGCGACCGCCAACGTGACCCGCGCAGCAGCGCGGAAGCACTTGAACATGGGCATATCAGGCGCTCCCTTTTTTTGCGGGAATACCCGACGTGACGTCAGCGGCGCGGTGAGCGCGCCGCAGATGGCGGTTGGGGTTTCGTCGAACAGGCGACGACCGCGGCGGGCTACCGCATCCCTGCGGGGGCTGACCAACAGCCTTGATGACGCGAAGGCCGCCCCGGTTCATCCCCACGACGGGCCAGCCGCCACGACTGCAGCCTGGACGAATTGGGCGCGTCCGAAGCCTTTCGATTCAGCGGGTGGCGACCCACGAGGGAGAGGTACCGTAGGTGACCCCGGTGCGTTCTGTCAACGCAAGTGCCGATCCGCCTGCCATCGGGCTTGGCGCGCCAGTCCTTCACGAGGCTCGACCGTGGGGGCGTACCCGAAGTGACGGGCAGCCTTCCCGAAATCGGCCTGGGTGCGACGCTGATCCCCGGCCCGCCCTGGTTCGAACCGGAGTTCAGGTGTGACGCCGAGGGCGTCTGCAAGAAGCCCGATCGCTTCCAGCAACGTGATCTCGACCCCACCGCCCAGGTTGTAGACCTCGCCGTCCTGCCCGCCTTCAAGCGCCGCCACCGTGCCCGCGACGCAATCCTCCACGAACGTGCTCGACCGGGATTGCTGACCGTCGCCGAACACGGTGATCGGCCGGCCGTCGAGCATGGCCTCGGTCATGATGTTGTAGGCCATGTCAGGGCGCTGACGCGGTCCATAGATCGAGAAATACCGAAGGATCACGACGGGCAGGTGATACAGCTCGCGATAGGCAAGCGCGAGATGCTCTGCCGCCAGCTTCGTCACGCCGTACGGCGAGATGGGCCGGAGCGGCATCGTCTCGTCACCGACGGCCTCGAGGCCGTAGACGGACGAGGTGGAGACCTGGATGAACCGGCCGATGCCGGCGGCCGATGCCGCCTCAAGAAGACGCTGCGTGGCCGACACGTTGCAGCTCACGTACAGGTCGAAGTCGGTCCAGCTCCGGGGCAAACCTGGCGTGGCCGCCAGGTGGATCACCGCGTCGACGCCGGCGACGATCGGTCCCAGGTCGGCTGTCCGCAGGTCGACCTCGTGAAACTCGAAGCCCGGCGTCTCTTGCAGCGACTCGAGGTTCGCCACCTTGAAGTTCCGTGGGTAGTACGGGATGAAGGCATCGAGACCGACGACGGTGTGCCCGTCGGCGATGAGTCGTTCACTCAGATGCGAGCCGATGAATCCGGCGGCGCCCGTGACAAGGACGTTCACAGGCGGAAACGCGAAGGTCCATCGGGCAATGGGAATCGCGGCATCACGCCCCCTGACTTTCGGCCCATTTCTTCCGAGCTCGGCATGGTGGAAAATCTAGACGGAATCCTTGCGACCCGCGCGGAGGGCTCGTTGGCCGACGCCCAAGCGCGCCGGGCGATGTCTCGAAATCCGGTGACGGATGGCACCGCAACCACGTCCTGTCCCCTGCGGTTTTCGGGCCGTTTTGGTACCGTACGCGGACCCCGGGCGCGCGTTCTCCGTGCGTAGAAATCATTTGATAATCCCTCCTGTCTCTGGGCACCGGTCATCGGGCACGGGGCGACGGGAAGTCCTCGGAGCTTTTGTGTGGAACTGACTGGCTACGCATCTATCGCACGCCGATGGTGGCGGGCGTTGCTCGCCGCGACGATGGTCGGCGCGCTCGTCGGCGTCCTTGCCGCGGCGGCCCTGCCGCCGACCTTCGAGGCCCGCTCGCAGATGCTCGTCGGGCCGGTCAACACCGACCTCGACACTCAGCGCGCGGCTGGCGGCCTTGCCAGGACGTATGCCGATCTGATCCTGACGCGGGCCGTCCTCGAGCCGATCGCCGCGAAGTTCGCGATCGACGTCAAGGATCTCGAGGACGACACGAAGACGACAGCGAGCGAGGCGACACGCTTCGTCACGGTCGTCGTCCGTAATCAGGATCCGAAGGTCGCCGCGGATATCGCCAACAAGATGGCCGACAAGCTCGTCGAGTTGGCGACGAACATCGCGAGTCCGGCCGGCACCGTAACGATCGTCGATACCGCTGAGCCGCCAGAGGATCGTGCCGCCCCGAGCATCCCTCTGGTCATCGCGCTCACGACCGCTGCCGGTCTTGTCACGGCGCTCCTTATCGTCGTTCTCATGGAGACGTTCTCCCGCGCGTTCCGGGATCGGGCGGATGTCGAACGCGCCGTCCACCCGCTGTCGGTTTCGGTCGTGCCTCGTGTCAGGAATGCGACGGCGCGCGGGACGGGATCGGCAGATCTCGCGCTTGTCACGGGTCAACTGCTCACTGCGACCCGCGCGACACGTCACGTCCGGATCGCGGTCGTCGGCACCTCCGGCGGCGATTCGAGCGCGTACGCGGCGGTTCGGCTGGCGACGGAGCTTGCGCCGTTCGGGGGACGTGTGTCGGTGATCGACGTCGGCGAGGGACACGCGGCGTCGTTGCTCCTCGGATGGCGACCCGCGACCGAGCCGCGCTGGTCACCGTCGCCAGGCGCGACCTTTGCCGAAGTCGAACCGGTACGGCTGTTCGAGGGCGGGACGGTCGAGCTCGTCCATCCGCCGGTCGCGACCGATACGCCGGCCGGGCTTGCACGTCAAGGCCGTCTTGACGCCGGGCAAGGATCAGACACGACGATCGACCTCGCCCGAGTCGAGCGGGAGCCGGGCATCACGGTCATCAACGTCGACGTCCCCGGTTCGTCCGCCGAGCGCCTTGCCTGGCTCCAGGCCGCCGGCGCCGCGCTCATCGTGGTGGCTCTGGACAGGACCCGGCGTGAAGAGCTGGAGCGGACCCTGGGGCTCCTGCGCGGGCTCCACATCGACCTCCTCGGCGTGGCGATCGTGCAGCGGGCCGGTCCGATGGCGCGATTCCGCCGGAGAGACCAGGGACGCCGACGGAACCGGCCGGCGACCCCGAGGATCGAGCTTCCCTCCACATCCTCCGCCGTCGCGCCATCGCTTCCGCTTCCCGATGGCGCGAACCCCAGGCCCAAGGGCTAGGGATGCGGGTCCTTGTCACGGGCGGTGCGGGGTATATCGGCTCGCACGTGGTCCAGGCGCTCGCCGAACGCGGCCACGAGCCGATCGTCGTCGACGACCTGAGCGCAGGGCACCGCGAATCCGTCCCGGAGGCGCGGCTCATCGTGGCCGACTGCGGGGACCGTGATGGCATGTACGGGATCCTTCGGGAGCACCAGCCCGAGGCGGTGATCCACTTCGCGGCGATCAAGTCGGTCGAGGAATCCGTCTCCGACCCCCTGCGCTACTTCGATCGGAATGTCAGCGTCACGGTCAGCCTGCTCCAGGCGATGGACGGAGCCGGTGTGCGCCGCTTCGTGTACTCCTCATCGGCTGCGGTCTACGGCGTCCCAGATCGGCTTCCGGTCAGCGAGGATGCACCGCTCCACCCGCTCAACCCGTACGGTGAGAGCAAGCGGATCGTCGAAATGATGCTCGAATGGATCGGCCGATCCGGTGGCGTGGACTATGCGGCGCTCCGCTACTTCAACGCCGCGGGGGCGGCCGACGACGGGTCTCGAGGCGAGGATTGGTCCGGCGCGACGAATCTCATCCCGCTGGTGATGCGCGCGGCGCTCGGTGTCGGGCCCGCCGTCCGCGTGTTCGGCAGCGACTATCCGACGCCGGATGGGACCGCGATCCGCGACTACATCCACGTCGTCGATCTCGCGGAGGCGCACGTCCGGGCAGTGGAATTCCTTTCTGGGGGCGAGCGCTCCCTGGTGCTCAATCTCGGCACCGGTCGGGGCGCCTCCGTCGCGGAGGTGATAGCCGCCACGAGCCGGGCCTCCGGACGTGAGGTGCCGGTCGAATACGGACCGCGAAGGCCAGGTGATATGCCCGCGATCTGGGCGGATCCCAGCCGGGCGGAAGCGGTCCTCGGCTGGCGGGCGAAACGCGACCTTGACGACATCGTGGCGTCCGCGTGGCGGTGGCATTCGCGACCGGCCCTCGCCCGCGTCTGATGGCAGCCGATACACCGAGGAGCGACGAGCCGGCTCTGCCCGGAGCGCCGCTCAAGGTCGCCTACGTCATGTCCCGGTTCCCGCGCCTCACGGAGACCTTCATCCTGTACGAGATCCTGGCTCTCCGACGCGCCGGCTGCGCGGTCGAGGTCTACCCGCTGATGCGAGAGCGAAAGACCCGCATCCGTCCCGACGGGGCGTCGGTGCTCCGCAAGACCGTCCAGCTCCTGAGTCGCGCCGACGACGAGGTCCTGATGCACGACGATGCGGTACCTGTTGCCGCCACCGCCCACTACGGGCCACTCATGTCCAAAGCGGTTCTGCGCACGAACCTTCGACAGCTCGAACGCGCGCCGCGGGCGTATCTCGGTGCGCTCGGGACGCTCGTCCGCCGGAACCTCGGCAGCCTCAACCTCCTGCTCGGCGGGCTCGCCATCTTCCCGCGGGCGGTGTACATGGGCGATCGGATGCGACGTAGCGGCGTCACCCACGTCCATGCCCATTTCGCGAACCATCCGGCCGCCGCCGCCTTCGTCATCCACCGCCTGTATGGGCTGCCCTTCTCGTTCACCGGGCACGGTGCCGATCTCCAGGTCGACCAGCGGATGCTTCGCGAGAAGGTCGCCGAGGCGAGCTTCGTCCGTGCCATCTCCGCTGACGGTCGTCGGTTCATCGCCGAGCACGCCGATCCCGAGGCGGCATCGAAGATCGAGGTCGTCCCGTGCGGCATCGACACGCCGGTGTTCGCCGGCCCTGGCGTGGCCCGACCAGCTGCGGACGACACCATGACCATCCTGTGCGTGGCCACGTTGTACGAGGTAAAGGGCCATGCGTACCTGTTCGAGGCCTGTGCCCGACTCGTGACCCAGGGCTGTCGGATCCGCTGTCTCCTCGCCGGCGACGGTCCCGATCGGGCCCATCTCGAGTCGCTCGTCGAAGAGCTTGGCCTTGGTCGCGTGGTCACATTCCTCGGCCCGCGCCCGCGCGCCGAGATCGTTGCGCTGATGCATCAGGCGGACGTTCTCGTCGTCCCCAGCGTCCCGACCGAGAGCGGCCGGCGCGAGGGGATGCCGGTCGTCGTGATGGAGGCGATGGCGGCCGGCCTGCCTGTCGTGGCCAGTGCCATTTCGGGCATCCCTGAGGTGGTCCAGGACGGGGTCACGGGCCTCTTGGTGCCGCCGCGGGACCCCGTGGCCCTCGCGGCCGCCCTGGAGCGGGCGGCGACCGACGGACCGGAGCGGCAAGCGATGATCGCCGCCGCCCAGGACGTCGTTCGCGAACGCTACGACTACGATGTCGTGACCCGCCGGCTCATCGACTTGTTCGCCGCGAACGCGATACGGCGGGCGGCGTGAGCAGCGCCTGTCAGAGGCGACGCGGGACGCGATCCCAGAGCGCCATCGCGCGTCCGCGCGAGAGGAATCGATAGAGGCCCGCGACTGCGGCGAGGTTGCTTTGGACCAGGAACGTTGGAAGGTACAGGACACGCGACAGCAGGCTGTCGGTCGCAACGTGCTTGCCCGCGATCGCGAGACCGTAGAACGCGACCTGGGCCGCGAGGAGCAGCCGATATCCGCGCCTCCCGCCTGGAGCGAGCAGAAGATTGCTGACGAACGCACCGGCCATCGCGAACGGCACCAGTGGCCGCAGGAACTTGTGCGACAGCATCTGCCAGGCGATCAACGGCCGATCGAGGGGCAGCAGGTCGGGAGCCCGGGTGATCGCCTGGTAGCGGCCGGCCACGATCCGTTCGCGGCGCTTCATCTCGTCCTCGGCCGAGAGCGAGACGCGGTCCGTGGAACGAGCCTCGGGTCGGTACGCGACGCGGTAGCCGCGCTTCAGAAGCCGGGCCGCCATGTAGAAGTCGTCGTTGATGATGCCCTCCGGCGGGGGCTCGAACAGGTCCCGCCTGACCGCGAAGATCTCGCCGACCGCACCGGTGCACGACCCGAGCTCACTCTCGGTCGAGAGGATGTACGCCTCGTACTTCCAGTACAGCCCTTCGGAGTCGCCGAGGGCGCCATCGCCGCGCGCCACGCGCTTGGCGCCGACGGCGCCGCCGACCTCCGGATCGGCGAAGGGCCGGACGAGCATCCGCAGCGCCGCGCGGTCATAGACGTTGTTCGCGTCCGAGAACACGACGATGTCGCTATCGACCTCGGTCATCGCGTGGTTGATCGCGGCGACCTTGCCGCGCCGCTCCGGCGAGTAGCTGAGCCTGACGCCCCGGTCCGCGTACGTCGCGACGATCTCGCAGGTTCGATCGTCGGAACCGTCAGCGGCCACGACGATCCGGAGGCGGTCGGCGGGGTAGTCGAGCTCGATACTATCGCGGAGCTTCTGGTCGATCACGTCCTCCTCGTTGTAGGCCGCGATGAGGAGGGTGACGGACGGAAGGTCGGTCTCGGCGGGCGCGTCGATGACCGGCCGCCTGCCGCGGAGACGAAGCAGGAGCGTGAGCAGCGCCGGGTAGCCGACGTAGGTGTAGACGATCGATCCGATCGACACCCACAGGAAGCCGCGCAACGCACCGATCATGAGGGCAAGGGTACAGGTGCCTCCGTCGGTCGGCGTTTCACGGCCCGCTCAGGGCATGGCAGGAGCGTGCGCCGGCGGCCGGCCGTTCAGCCAGGGGCAAGGCCGTGATCGCGGGGCAACGGCCGGCTCAGGCCTCGCCGAGCCTGTCCGACCGATCCATGCCGGCCGGCGTCGTCATGGCGTTCGTGCTTGCGACTGCGTCGGTCGCTGCCTTCGTGTTCGTCGGACCGGTCCTGACGCTGGCCATGCTCGCGGTCGTCGGCGTCGCCTTCGTGACCATCGTCCGCCCGACGAGCGCGGTCCTCGCTGTCGCGGCCATCGTCTACTCCAACACGGCCGCGCTGGCCGTCACGTTCTACGGAGCGCCCTCGATCGTCGCCGCCGCGGTGCCGGTGCTGCTTGTCGCGCCCGGCCTGTACTACCTCGGGTTCCAGTACAGGCCGCTCATCATCCCGCCGGCCGCCCCCTGGTTGCTGGCGCTCCTCGCCATCCAGCTCGTCAGCGGGCTTCTGGCGCGCGATCCGAGCGACGCGACGAGCTACATCTTCACGTTCGTGCTCGAGGGGCTCGTCGTCTTCTTCCTCGTCGTCAACGCGATCCGCGAGCGTCGGATGCTGTACCTGACGCTGTGGGTCCTGCTTCTGACCGGGGCCGGGCTCGGGCTGGTGTCCGGACTCCAGCAGGTGACGCAGACCTACTACACCGCCTATCTCGGTTTCGGCCAGATCGGCGACGGCGTCGTCCCATTGAGCGCGACGCTGGGGGCCGAGCTGCGGCCGCGGCTGGCCGGACCGATCGGCGAGTCGAACTACTACGCCCAATATCTGCTGATGCTCGTGCCCATCGGCATCGTGCTGGCGGGTATCGAGCGCGATCGGGTCCGGAAGCTGGCAGCGCTCGGAGCGACAGGGCTGGTCATCATCGGGATGGCCACGGCCGCGTCTCGCGGCGCCGCGCTCGGCCTGGCCTTCGTCCTCCTGGTCCTCATGCTGTTGCGCTACATCCGCCCGACGCAGCTCATCGCCGGCGGCCTTGTCGCCTTCGTTGCGTTGTCCGCGGTGTCACCCGGCTACATCAATCGGCTGGTCCGACTCGAAGGCGTCGCGTCAGGTGAGGACGATGCCGACGCCGCCGTGCTCGGTCGGATCGGCGAGAACACAGCGGCGCTCCTCGCCTTCAGTGATCACCCGGTCGTCGGTGTAGGGCCAGGCCAGTTCCGGCATGTCTACCAGGACTACGCCCGCACGCTCGGGGCCGACATCCATGAGGGTGCCCGCGTCGCCCACAGCCTCTACCTGAGCACGCTCGCCGAGGTCGGCATCCTCGGCGCGATGGCCTTCTTCGGGGCTATCGGGACGACGATGTGGGGGCTCATCCGGTGGCGGAAGCGGCTGCGGGCGCGCGAACCCGAGCTCGTCGATATGGCGACCGGGATGTTCGTGTCGCTGATCGGTTTTCTCGCGACCGGCGTGTTCCTCGACCTCGCCTACGCCCGTTACTTCTGGTTCATGCTCGCGGTGGCGGCCGCAGCCGGCCACCTGGTGACGCGAGCCGTCCGTGGGGAGGGTGACGAGTCCCTGTCGGCGATGGCCTTGTCAGACGCTTCGGCGACGCCCGCACCGGTGTCGGTGGCGCCGACGGCTGACGTGGGGCCAACTCCCGTCGGCTCGGCGACCTGAAGCGCCGACGAGCACTAGCAGCTACCTCGCACACTGACCGTGGGCTTCCTTGCCGGTTCCATCTGCCCAGCCGTCGGGCAGCCGCAGCACCCGGAAGGCCTCGATCGGTATCGCCGAGATCGTGTCCTCCGTGAGCACCGAGTCGGGATCGGACCACGAGGCGGCCGCCAGCGTATTTGCCGTGAGGTCCTCGACGATGACCTTGGACCGGCCGGAGACGTCGATGAGGATCATCCCGTATCGCTGCAGCGCGCGAGCCAGGATCCGACCCGTCCGGTCGAGCCCCATCGCCTCGAAGTCGGCATCGGTCAGGCTCGGGTCGAGCTGGAGGCGAGCGCCTTCGGGGAGCGCGTTCGGCAGCTTGCTCTTGCCGTCGGTCTTCGACGCCGGGTAGACGCAGCCGGCGGCCGAGACGTTCGGGTAGGCGAACGCGACGGCATGCTCCAGCTGGTCCTGGGCGATCTCCCAATGGCGAACCAGCCCTGCCAGATAGGGAACGCCTGCCCCACGCGAGCCGTAGCCCGTGGGAGTGCCGTCCCACGCGACGTTGTAGACGGACCCGTTCGAGGCCGACCACGAGCCGTCGCTCTCGTCCGTCTGGACCTGCCACAGGTCGTATTCGGTGCCGGTCACCGGGTCGATGATGATCATCGAACCGTCAGACCCCGCCGATGGCTTGGCGCCGTCGGGGATGGGGACGTCCTCGAGCATCGAGACTCGTTGCGGCCGGGACGACGACGAGGCGATCGTGCACTTGTACTTGGTGCATGGGACGTCCCAGCGTGGGGTTTCCGGTGTCGCGGTGTAGACCGGGAAGGAGAACTGCGTCGGGTCCGACGTGATCTTGTCCGGCGACGGGCCTTCGGCGATGCTCGCGACGAGGTCGGCGGAACGGGGGTCGATCTCCGCTGTCTCGGAGATCGGGGTGTTCCACGGCGAATTGGCGGCGAACGGCCGGAGGGCGAGGTCGTCGGCCGAGGGAGCGCGCGGCGGACGAGGCTGGATCGTCGAGGGCGCAGTCACGCCAAGGATGACAAGTGCGAGCGCCACGACGGCCCCCGCGCGAGCCAGGGACCGACCGTGGGGAACGCGCAAGGGACGCAGTTCGACTCGCCGTTTGGCATCCTCGTGCGAGGTCCGAGGAATCTCTGTTGGTCCGTCCATCGATCACTCGAAGCCTACCGTAGCGCGCCCGAATTGACGAAAAGCGTGCCGCCGACCGTAGCCTTCGGCGAGAAGCGAGGGCGTCGGTGACGACGCCGGGCGAGGACGCGTCCGCGCCGGTCGCGGCAGCGCCGGGGCAAACCGCGTCGGCCACGGCCGTCGCCGACCCAGCCGAGCAGCACATCCGCGGTTCGAGCCTCCTGCTCGGCGGCCGGTTCGTCACGCTCGCCCTGGCCCTGTTGACCGAGATCCTCCTCGTCCGCCAGCTGTCCAAGGCCGACTACGGCGCCCTTGCATTCGCACTGTCGGTCGTCGCCATCGGCGGGACCGCTGCGGCGCTCGGCCTCGACAAGTCCGCCGGCCGGTTCGTCCCCATCTACGAGGAGGAAGGGCGACCCGACCGGGTCATGAGCTCCATCGCGACGATGACGGGCGTGATGGTCGGGGCAGGCGTCGCGCTGATGCTGCCCCTGCTCTTGCTCGGCGAAAGCCTTCCCGAGGAGCTCGTGGGACGGGGCGAGACGCACGATCTCGTGCTCATCGTCGCGGCATTGATCCCGCTGTCGGCCCTCGGGAGCCTGGCCGTGACCCTGCTGACGATCTTCGTCCCGCCTCGAGCGATCCTGTTCCAGCGCTACGTCTTCGCACCGGGCATCAAGCTCCTGGCGATCGGCGGCGCGCTCCTGCTGAGCGACTCGGTGGTACTTGTCGCGGTGGCCTACGTCGTGTCGGCTGCCGCAGCGCTGTTCGTGTACTCCTTCACGTTGCTTCGGCTGCTGTCCCGCCGTCAGCTGCTCGGCCATATGCGACCGCGAGTCATGGTCGACACCGCGAAGGAGATCTTCCCGTTCACGCTGCCGCTGATGTCGACGGACGTCGTCTTCGTCCTCCGCACATCGCTGCTGATCGTCGCGCTCCAGGCGATCAGCGGCTCGATCGCCGCGGCCGAGTACCGGGCCGTGGTCCCGCTCGCCCAGCAGAACACCGTCGTGCTCGAAACGTTCGGGTTCCTGTTCGTCCCGCTCGCGGCGAGGCTGTTCGCCCGCCGTGACACCGCTGGAGTCCACGACCTCTACTGGCGCACCGCGGTGTGGGTTGCGGTCATGAGCTTTCCTGTCTTCGCCGCCTCGTTCGCCCTTGCTCAGCCCATCACCGTGCTGCTGTATGGCGAGCAGTACGCCTCCTCCGGCCCGGTTCTCGCCGTGCTCGCCGTGGGCTTCTACGCGAACGCCGCCCTCGGGTTCAACGGCATCACCCTCCGCGTCTACGGCCGGGTCCGGTTCATCGTCCTCGCCGAGCTCGTGTCGGTCGTCGTCGGCGTTGCGCTGGGCCTCGTGCTCATCGCGTATGCCGGAGCCCTCGGCGCCGCTATCTCGTTCCTCGTGACGATGCTGCTCCAGAACGTCCTGTACCAGTTCGGCATGTACCGGATCGGGCTGGTGAGGCGTTCGGACGCGGGGGTGATATGGACCTATGCCTGGATCATCGTCTGTGCCGTCGGGCTCTTCGCCCTGCAGATGGTGACCGGCATGCCCCTGATCGTCGGGCTCGCGGTCGCCTTCTGGCTGTGGATGACGATCATCTACTTCAATCGGGCGCATCTCCGAATTGCGGAGACGTTCCCCGAGCTGGCGATCGCTGATCCGCGCCGGTGGCTGCGGGACCGCGCCAACTGAAGCACGGCGCAAGTTCTGGCTTCCCTGACCGAGCATACGTCCGGGCGTTGCTCGACGAACGGCCGCCACCGGATCGAAGGGTCGAGGCGCGCCCCGACCCGGGCGCTCATCGGGTCGCGACGGGCTGCGAGCTCGACGCTCGGCGTGACACGAGGGATATCCTCGTCGCGAGGGAGGTACCGATATGTCCGTCAACGCCCGTCCTTCAAGAGGCCAACCAAAGCCTGCGGCGATCGTCGTATGGCTCTTGTCCGCGACGCTCATGGCAACTGTTGCGTCCGTCTCATTCCCTGCAGACGTCCTCGGCGCGACGACGAAGGCGGCGATCTGCGCTGCAAATCTGCGGACCAGCGCCTCGACTCTCGGACGCGCCCGGCGCGTCGTCTCGGTCGGTACGAAGGTCTCAGTCGTGTCGACCGTGACCGGCGGCAGCTGGCGCACCACCTGTGCTGGCAAGACAACGGCCGGCAAGACCTGGTACCGGATCAGTGCCATCAACGGCAAGACAGTGAGGCTGCTCTACGGCGTCAGCTACCTCTACGCGGCCACGTCCCTGTTCAAGGCCGTGAGTACGCCGATCACCCGATATGCCGCGTGTGGTGCCAACCTCCGGACGCGCCCCTCCGGACTGGCATCCGTGCGGGTGCGCATCAGCACGAACACGAGGGTGCTCATCACGACGACCGTGGCCGGCACTCGCTGGTCGGCGACGTGCGCCGGCAAGGCAGTCACCGGCACGGGGTGGTACCGGATCAGTGCGGTCAACGGGCGCAGCGTCAAGGCCCGTATGGGATCTCGTACCTGTACGCCGCGCGCGGCCTCTTCAAGGCGAGCGCCGGCACGACCGTGCCCCCGGTCCCAACCCCGACGCCGACCCGGCCGCCGATCAGCGGGACTTCGTCTTCGCGGCCGTATGACGCCCGATCTCCGTGGAACACGCCGATCGCGACGAACGTCGTCGGTCGATCCGCTGTCGCGGGTCTTCGTCACGGCTATCGCCAACAACAACCTGCCGCTCACGTCGGACCCCGACCAGTACGCCATCCCGGTCTACCTGTTCGACCATGGGACGCCGCGCGTCACCGTTCGGTTGACCGGCTTCTTCTCGAGCTACGACGGCGGCGATGGATCACGTCTCGGGTACGGCTCGAAACCGACGATCACGGGTGTCCCGATCCCGGCCAACGCCCTCCAGTCGGCCGGCAGCGACGGCCAGATCGTCATCTGGGACCCGACCACCGGCACCGAGTACTCGTTCTGGCAGTTCGCCCGGCTGGCCGACGGGACGTACACGGCGACCAACGGCTACCGCTACCACACCGGCGCCGGCTACCACGGCCGCTTCGCCGACGGCCTGGCCGGTCGGGGTGCCGGGACGCCCTACTTCGCCGGGCTCGTCCGCAAGTGGGAGATCGACCAGGGCCGGATCGACCACGCCCTGGCCTTCGCCTACGACTCGCCGTCGGCCGAGTTCCGCTACCCGGCCTCCAAGTCCGACGGCGGCAACTTCGGCGGGGTCAGCGGGACCGACCTGCCCGAGGGCAGCAGGCTCCAGCTCGACCCGAGCCTGACCGAGGCCGACTTCAGCGCCTGGGGCCTGTCGCCGGCGGCCAAGACCATCGCCCGGGCCCTCCAGACCTACGGCATGTACGTCATCGACCACTCCGGCTCGTCCAAGATCTATCTCGAGGACCGCCTCACCGCCAAGTGGGGCAGCGACATCAACCGCGACCTCGTCCGGGGTATCCCCTGGAGCGCCTTCCGGGTGGTCGCCGCACCGGCGCCGTAATGACGGCGTCGAGGCAGCCCGCGGCACCCGGCGACGGGGATGCAGGATCGCCTCCAGAACGGGCGGGGATTCGCGCGGGATCAACGGGAATCCACCATTCGGTCACGACCGTCTACGCCGCCGAAGATGTCGTAGCCGTTGGACGAGCGGTGCTGCCGCGGTCGCTGCCGTTCCCAACGCCGTCCGCGGCCACGCGAACGTCGTCAGAGCATCGTCTTCCTTGGCGTACCGCGACTTGTACGCCTCGCCGCCGCGTCCGAATCGATATGTCGCGCAGCCGTCCTCGAACGCCGCCCTCATCGTCTGCACGAGGAGCACCTGGCCGACGGAGTCCGCGGCGAAGTCGGGGTGCCACCCGCTCTGGTAGAAGTGTTCGACGTTTCCGAACCGAAAGCCGTACCAGGCGGCCGCCGGGATCCCGTCGACCTCGAGGATCCAGAGCCTCAGCCATCCCCGCCGGAGCGCTGCCGCCGCGAAGTCGCGGTGAAAGAGCTGCCGGGTGCCGAAGCTCGACTCGGGCCAGCGCCTTTCGTGCAACGCGAAGAGCACATCGAGGTCTGCCTCCAGGTTCGCCGGATCGTCCGTCATCCGCAGCACAACGGTCCGGCGCCGGTACAGCTGCCGCTCCTTTCGCCGGATCGATTCACGCGTTCGCTTTCCGAGCGAGGCGAGGAAGTCGTCCCAGCCGGGATAGTCATACGTGACGAACGGTCCAGACTGCCTGCTCAGTACGGTCGTCCCGACCAGCCTCGAAGCCGCTCTCCGCTCTCCGAGCTGCTCGACGAGGAGAAGGTCGGCGCCGGTGGCCTCACCGCGGGCCGCCCACAGTAGGTCCAGCGGGGCCTCAGAGTCCGATGCCGCGTACACGAGCGATGCCTGGTCCGCCGGGCCGTGACCCAGCAGGCGGGCGAGCCGGAGCGGAGCGACCATTCGCCGGTACAGTGGGATGATCCCGCGCAACCCGCCGAGTTCCGATCGAAGTCCAAGCACATCGAGATCGCCTCGGCCGAAATGGCGCCACCACATCTCGTTCCATTCCCAGCTGGCGAAGATGTTGGTGTTGGCTTCGGCGAGCGCGACCCATTCGTCCCTGATGGCGTCCAGATCGTGGTAATGCTCGACGGTCACAAGCGAACTGTATCGAATGCTTCGCGGCCGCCTTAAGGATGCGCCCGCTCGCGCAAGTCATCCGAACGTCCTGCCCTCGCGGCTGCTGGCGACACCGACCGCGGTGCCCAACCCGTCCCGTCGGCGTACACTCGCCTGACTCGATCAGTTGCTCTTTCCGCGACAGGTCCAGGGGGTGGTTGCCATGACTGATCCGACGATCAACGCGCCCGATGCCGGAGCACCAGAGGATCTCGGCTCGTACGAGCCGAGCGAGGCCGAGATCGATGACTGGGCGGCCCGCGAGCGCAAACGGCGCGAACAGTGGCTCAGCGGTCCGACCGCCGAGGAGCGAGCCCAGTACGCGCAGCGCGTCCGGCAGCGCCGGCTCGCCGAGACGTTCGACGAGGGCGAAGCGCAGGATCTCGGAGGGCGTCCGGATGGGCGTGCGGGCCGGGCGCGAAACGCAGCTGGCGGCCGAGGGTGCCTTGAACGTGCTCTACCGGTGGTCACGCCGCACGTTCGCGGAACTCGTCCGCGCCGGACGGGAGTGGGAGGAGGAGACCTCACTCCCGAACCGCCGCCGCCGGGTCTCCCTCGATGACGAGGATTCCTGATCAGCCGACGGGAATACGGCGTCCGGTGATGCCGCCGCCGCGTCTCAAGCGCCCGACGCGACCTGCCGTCCCTGATCCCCGCGCCCGCCGGTGAGGTTCCTGTTCCGACGCCCTCGACGGGCATGGTTCGTCGTATCGGTCTTCTTCTCGCTCTTCATCGCACCGGCTCTGCGGCTCCCTGGTGCCGATCGTCGCAGCGGTCCGGTCCGCACCCGACTCGCGTTCGAGCGCCTGGGTGGCGCCTGGATCAAGTTGGGCCAGATGCTGGCGCTGCGGTTCGACCTCCTGCCGGCCGCCTATTGCGACGAGCTGTTCAAGCTCCTGAACCAGGTCGCGCCGTTCTCCTACGCGGAGGCCCGCGAGATCATCCGCCAGGAGCTGGGGGACGAGCCCGAGCGGATCTTCCAGACCTTCGAGCACGAGTCGTTCGCAGCAGCGTCGATCGGCCAGGTCCACAGGGCGACGTTGCACAGCGGGGACGTCGTCGCCGTCAAGGTCCAGCGCCCGGGCATCAGGCAGATCCTCCAGGCCGACATCGAGATGATGTATGGGCTGACATGGCTCCTCGACTGGACCCACCTCTTCGGCGTCACCCGGAGCCGCGACGTCATCGACGAGTTCGCCCGCTGGACGGCCGACGAGCTCGACTATCTCATCGAAGCCCGCCAGGCGGTGCTGCTGTACGAGCATTCGAAGGGCGACAAGCACGAGCGGATCGCGCGCGTCCACCGCGACTACACCACGTCGCGAGTCCTCACCACGGAGTTGATCGAGGGCATCCCCCTCATCGAGATCATGATCGCCAAGCGGGAAGGCAACCACGCCTACCTGGATGCGCTCGAGGCCCACGGCCATGACCTCGACCGGATCGTCCGCCACCTCGACTGGAACATGCTCAACCAGGTCTTCGTGTTCGGCTACTTTCACGGCGATCTGCACCCGGCGAACCTGTTCGTGCTGGCCGACGACGCGATCGGGTACGTCGACTTCGGGATCGTCGGCCAGCTGCCCGACCGGGTCCGCGACTCGCTGACCCGATACAGCTGGCTGCTGTTCCGGGGCGAGGTCGAGCCGGCGGTTCGCGAGCTGATGCGCTGGCTTGCGCCCGGGCCGTCGACGAACACGACGACTGCGCGCTGGCAGCTGATTCGCGTCCACCAGGCGTTCCTGTACGACACCGTCGCCGATCGCTCCAGGGTGACCGCTGGTGCGCCGGGGCCGGCCCGAACGACGGAAAACCCGTATTCGAAGCTCGCCGTCGAGATCCTCGAGACGATCCGCGAGCATGAGCTGACGATGTCGTCGAGCATCGTCGGCTACTTCAAGATGCTGGTGACCCTCGGAACGCTTCGTCATGAGCTGGCCGTCGCCTATGACCTCCCGGCGATGGTCCGCCGCTTCGTTCGCGGCCTCGCTCGCCAACAGGGAATGGCCTGGCTCGACCCCCGGCGCAGCCTCGACCGGCTCTACGCTGGCACCGGCCGAATCCAGCGCGCCCTCGAATTCGTCGAGTTCCTCGAGGCCCAGGAGCCGTTCATCGTCGAGGCCCAGACCTCGCTGTTCGGCTTCCGGGGCCGGATCCGCAGACGCGCGCCGGCGGCTCGTGACGCTCGGTGTGTCGGTGCTTGCCATCGGTGCACTGCTGTACTTCGTCCTCGCCTATCCGGACGACACGCGTCGCATGCTCCCGCGCGGGATGGAGTACGGCTGGGTCCACGTCGGGCTGCTTGTGCTGCTGATCATCCTCATCCTCAATCTCATCGGCCACCTCCGCGGGCTCGGCAGCTCGGACTAACGACGCCGCGGGGGTCGGTCGCATGGACGTGCACCCGTCTTCTGCCGGTGGAACGTTTGCTCCCGCGCAACAGCAGCGCGGCAGCGCGGCGCCGTCCCTCGCGGTCGACCGTACCGGCGCCCATCGGCAAGGCGACGGGACCCGGTTGTTTCCCGCTAGCATGCACGGGGTGGTCGGCGAGACCTGAGGGGACCAGACCGACCTTGATGGGGAGACCGGCGTGACGACACGGACATGGACACCGCCGCGGGTCAGGGCCTCCGACGCCGTCGCGCCGGCGGACGCGAGGCGCACGCCCGGAGCACCCTTCCGCAGCAGCGTCCGTGGGCCCAGCCGCGGATGCGCTACCGCCCGACCGAGATCCTGTCGGCCGACGAGCTCGAGTCGATCCATCTCGGCTCGCTGCGCGTGCTGTCCGAGATCGGGATGGACTTCCTCGACCCCGACGCCCGCGAAGTCCTTCGAATGGCCGGAGCCACGCGTCGAGCAGGGCTCCCAGCGGGTCAGGTTCGATCCCGACATGGTCACGGAGTTGATCCGGACGGCGCCGTCGACCTTCACGCTCCACGCCCGGAACCCGGCCCACGATATCGAGCTCGGTGGCGACTGGATCGCGTTCGGCACCGTCGGCAGCCCGCCGAACGTGGCCGACCTCGACCGCGGCCGGCGGATCGGCAACCGGGCCGACTACCAGAACCTGCTTCGGCTGGCCCAGTCGTTGTCGGCCGTCCACTTCCTGTCCGGGTACCCCGTCGAACCGGTCGATCTCCACCACGGCGTGCGGCACCTCCACGCGACGTTCGACGCGCTGACACTCATGGACAAGGTCGTCCATTGCTACAGCCTCGGCCGCCAGCGCAACATCGACGTCCTCGAGATGGTCCGGATCGCCCGCGGCGTCGATGCGGCGACGCATCGAGCGCGAGCCATCGGTGTTCACCGTCGTGAATTCGAGCTCGCCACTCCGGCTCGACACGCCGATGCTCCAGGGGATCATGGAGTTCGCAGCCCACGGCCAGGTCGTCTGCATCACGCCGTTCACGCTCGCGGGGGCGATGGCGCCGGTGACCCTCGCCGGCGCGCTCGCCGAGCAGAACGCCGAGGCCCTCGCCGGCATGGTCCTGACCCAGGCCGTCAAACCGGGCGCAGCCGTCATCTACGGCGGCTTCACCTCGAACGTCGACATGCAGTCGGGCGCGCCGGCGTTCGGCACACCGGAGTACATGCGGACGGCGTTGATCGGCGGCCAGCTGGCGCGGCGCTACGGCGTTCCGTACCGCTCGTCGAACGTCTGCGCCGCGAACGCGCTCGACGCCCAGTCCGCCTACGAGTCGGTGTTCTCGTTGTGGGGCGCGATCATGGGCGGCGTCAACATGCTGCTGCACGGCGCCGGCTGGATGGAGGGCGGGCCTGCACGCGAGCTACGAGAAGATGATCCTCGACGCCGAGCTGCTCGGGATGGTCGAGGCGTTCCTCGAGCCCGTCGTCGTCGACGAGGAGACCCTCGCCTTCTCGGCGATGCAGGAGGTCGGTCCGGGCGGCCACTTCTTCGGCGCCGAGCACACCCAGTCGCGCTACCGGACCGCCTTTCACAAGCCGATGCTCAGCGATTGGCGCAACTACGAGACGTGGCAGGAAGCGGGCTCGCCGGAGTTGCCCTCGAAGGCGAACCGGATCTGGAAGGAGCTGCTCGCCGCGTACGAGCCGCCGCCGATGGACCCGGCGATCGCCGAGGAGCTAGAGGCCTTCGTCGCCCGCCGCGTCGCCGAGGGCGGCGTCCCGACGGACTACTGAGTTCATTGACATCAGACGCGACGGACAATAGCATCACGCATCATGTCCCGAACCACGCTCGATCTCGACCCGACGGTGACCCGAGCCCTCCGCGATCGAGCGAAACGCGAGGGCAAGAGCATGGGGCAAGTCGCATCCGAAGTCCTCGCTCAGCATCTGGGCGATGAGCACCCTGCGGTGCCAGCGTTCGAATGGAAGACCTACGACATGGGGCTCCCGCTGATTGATCTGGAGGATAAGGACGCGCTCTACAGGGTCCTGGACGAAGACGATTGAGCGCGTCCGTCGACGCGAACATCCTGATCTACGCTGCGAATGTCCGCGATCCGATGCATCGAGCCGGCCCGGGCACTGATCGAGCGGCTCGCCACCGGCCCCGATCTGCTCTATCTCTTTTGGCCGACCATCCTGGCCTACCTTCGAGTCACGACAAATCCGCGCGCGCTCCAGGATCCGCTGCCGTCTTCGCGAGCTATCGAGAACATCGACGGGCTTCTTCGATTGCCTCATGTCGTGTCACCATCAGAGGGATCGACGTTCTGGGGCAGCTATCTCGGCTCCGGTGGTCGGATCGCCCGCGGGAACACCGTGCCTGACACACACCTGGCGACACTGATGCGCGAGAACGGCGTGCGGATCCTGTACACCCGCGATCGCGACTTCCGGCGGTTCGATTTCCTCGACGTGCGGGACCCGTTCACCCACCGGCTCAACGAGGGGACCAGATGAAGTCGCATGCGCAGGTCGTCGTCATCGGTGGGGGAGTGGTCGGCGCGAGCGTCCTGTACCACCTCACGAAGGCCGGCTGGACGGACGTCGTCCTGCTCGAGCGACGAGAGCTGACCTCGGGATCGACCTGGCATGCCGCGGGCGGGATGCACACGCTCAACGGCGACCCCAACGTCGCCAAGCTCCAGCAGTACACGATCGAGCTCTACCAGGAGATCGAGCGTGTCTCCGGCCAGGATTGCTCGATCCACCTGCCGGGCGGGCTGATGCTCGCCGACACGGAGGTCCGGATGGACTTCCTGCGGATGGCCGTCGCGCGAGGTCGATACCTCGGGATGGAGCTCGAGCTCATCAGCGCCCAGGGAGGCGCACGACCTCTTTCCGCTGATGGATCCGCAGTACTTCGTCGGTGCGCTGTGGGATCCGATCGAGGGGCACCTCGACCCGACGGGCGTGACCCGGGCGTACGTGAAATGCGCGCAGATGGCGGGCGCGGAGGTCTACCAGCACACGCCGGTCGTCGGGCTCTCGCAGCGTGCGGACGGCTCGTGGGACGTTCGCGTCGAGAACGGCGACGTCGATCCATGCCGAGCACGTCGTCAACGCCGGCGGCCTCTGGGCGCGTGAGGTCGGCCGGATGGTCGGCCTCGAGCTGCCGATCCTGGCCATGGAGCACATGTACCTCTTGACCCAGGAGATGCCCGAGGTCGAGGCCTACAACGCGAGAACCGGGAAGGAGGTCCCGGGCGTCCTCGACTTCGGCGGCGAGGTCTACCTCCGCCAGGAGGGCAAGGGGATGCTGCTCGGCACGTACGAGCAGGCCTGCGTCCCGTGGTCGCCGAAGGAAACGCCCTGGGACTTCGGCTCGCAGCTGCTCAAGCCTGATCTCGACCGGATCACGCCGGAGCTGAAGGTCTCCTTCCTCCACTACCCGGCCATGGGCACGATCGGGATCCGGCGCGTCGTGAATGGGCCGTTCACGTTCGCGCCGGACGGCAATCCGCTCGTCGGGCCGATCCGCGGACTCCAGAACTTCTGGGTGGCCTGTGGCGTGATGGCCGGGCTCTCCCAGGGTGGCGGCGTCGGCCTTGCGCTAGCCGCCTGGATGACCGCGGGCCGCGACGCCGATTCGGGGATGGATGTGTGGGCGATGGACGTCGCTCGGTTCGGCGACTACGCGACGCTCGGATATACGAACGCAAAGGTCCAGGAGAACTACCGGCGCCGCTTCCAGATCACCTTCCCGAACGAGGAGCTGCCCGCCGCGCGGCCGCTGCTGACGACGCCGATCTACGACCGACTTCGTGCCGCGAACGCCGTCTGGGGCGCCACCTTCGGTCTAGAGCACGCGCTGTGGTTCCAGCGCGCCGGGCTCGAGCCCCGCGAGGACGTGACCTTCCGACGTTCGAACGCCTGGGATTGCGTGGCCGAGGAGGTCGCATGCTGTCCGAGAACGGGTCGGCATGACTGAGATCTCGAACTACGCGAAGTACCGGGTCAGCGGTCCGGGGGCCGAGGCATGGTTGTCGTCGCTGGTGACCCAGCGGATGCCGCGGCCCGGCCGGATCACGTTGACGGCGATGCTCAATGACGCGGGTCGGATCGTCGGCGAATTCACCGTCGCGCGGGCGACCGATGCGCCGGAGTTCCACGTGTTCGGATCGCTGCCGGCCGAGGTCCACCACTCGCGATGGTTCCGGGCGCACCTCCCGGCGGATGGGAGCGTCCGGTTCGAGGTGCTTGGGCTCGGTCTGACCGGGCTTGTCCGTCGCGGGCCCACGTTCCCGCGACGTCCTGTCCGCAGTCGCTCCGGACCTCGACCTCTCGACCGAGGCGTTCCCCTTCATGACGTTCCGCCAGGTCGATCTCGGCATGATCCCGGCGCATGTCGCTCGGCTGAACTACGCGGGCGACCTCGGCTACGAGCTGTGGGTCGCGCCCGAGTACCAGCGCGTGCTGTTCGACCGGATCATGGCCGCCGGCGAGGAGCACGGGCTGCGGCTGTTCGGGATGCGGGCGCTGATGTCGCTCCGCCTCGAGAAGAGCTATGGGACGTGGTTCCGCGAGTACCGGCCGATCTATACGCCGCTCGAAGCCGGGATCACCCGGTACATCCGGCTCGACCACGAGTTCATCGGTCGGGCCGCATACGAAGCGGAGAAGGCAGCAGGCGAACCGAAGCGGCGGCTGGTCACGTTCGTCGTCGAACCCGATCCAGACGATCCGGCGGACGTCATCGGCGACGAGCCGATCTGGCACGACGACGCGGTGGTCGGCTGGGTCACCTCCGGCGGGTACGGGCACCACGTCAAGCAGTCCATCGCGCTCGGGTATGTACCGGCCGAACTGGCCTCGCCCGATGGCGCCGGCGGCAGCGGTTTCGAGATCGAGATCATCGGGCGGCGGCGGCCGGCGAGGCTCCAGCCCGAGCCGCTGTTCGACCCGAGCGGGGCGCGGATGCGCGAATGACCCCGACGCGTGTGATGGTATAGGGCACCACGATGATGTCACGGACGCAGATCAGGCTTTCTCCGGAAAAGCATCGACTCGCTCGCCGACGAGCGGCTGACCTTGGGATCTCGCTCGCGGGGTACATCCGTCGCCTGGTCGATGACGACTTGACCTCGTCGACCCCGCCGAAAGCCGATATCTCGGTGATCTTCGGTCTCGGGGACTCTGGCGGATCAGACGTCGCCAACCACAAGGACGAGTACGTCGGGGAGGCCATCGAGGCACTCCACACTCGCCGGTGAGCTACGGTAGCGGCGACTCGGCGACCGGGAATGTGCCCCATCGGATCGTCGTCGACGGTTCGCCGGTGGCGTTCGAGGAGGGGGATTCGGTCGCGGTCGCGATCCTCCGCGGCGGCGAGGTCCCCGGACGCGGCGGGACGCTGTGCCTTGCGGGCGACTGCGGCAACTGCCTCGCGACCGTCGACGGCGTGGCGTTCGTCCGAACCTGTCAGGTCCCGGCTCGGCCGGGGCTCGCTGTCGTTCGGCATCCGGCCGAGGGAAACCCGCCCCTTCCGGTTCTGGACGGCGCGAACGCTGTAGCGACTCCGCTCGGGCGCGAGATCGATGTCGAGCGGCGCGAGGCGGACGTCGTCGTCATCGGCGCAGGAGACAGCGGCCAGCGTGCCGCTGCTGAGGCCGAAGGTCACGGGCGCCACGTGCTCGTACTCGATGCCGGTCACGGCGAGGAGGTCGTCGCCGTCTACCCGGGCCCGACGGTCGTCGCCCGTACGCCTCGCGGGATGCTTCACGTTGATGCGCGAGGAGATCGTCGTCGCGACCGGGGCCGGCGGAGATCCAGCCGGTGTGCCCGGGGAACGACCTTCCTGGGCTGATGACCCGGCGGGCGCTCGAGGCGGCGGTCGCGGCGGGGGTCGCGTTCGGACGGGTCGCTGCGGTCGGGCAGCCGCCGGCGGGCGTCGCGAGCACGCCCCTGGCCGGCCGGCTCGTGAGGTTCGAAGGCGACCGGAGCGGCGTCCAGGCCGTGGTCACCGTCGACGACGCGACCGGCCTCGAGACGACGACGCCGTGCGACACGGTCTCGATCGATCTCGGTCGCGCGCCACGCGACATGCTCGCCCGGATGGCCGGGCCGGCCGTGCCGATCACGGCGGTCGGCGGTGCCGCCGAGGAGCAGCCGCTCCCGCCGGCGCCTAGCGACCCGGCCGCCATCATCTGCCGCTGCATGTCGGTCTCGGTCGGCGACCTCGACGACGCCTGGTCGAAGGGCTTCACCGAGCTCGAGCTTCTCAAGCGGGCGACGCTCGCCGGGATCGGGACGTGCCAGGGTGGCGCCTGCCTGCCCCATGTGCGGGCGTGGATCGCTGCGAGGACGGGTGTCGTCCCGGACCCCTTCACGGCCCGCCCGGCGTCGCGCCAGATCACGCTCGCCGAAGCGGCGGCCGATACGACGATCGACGCCTTCCGGCGGACTCCGCTCCACGACGAGCATCTCGCCCTCGGCGCACGGATGGACCGGTTCGGAAGCTGGTGGCGCCCGTGGCACTACGGCGACGCGGTGGCCGAGTACTGGGCCGTCCGCGAAGGCGTTTCGGTCGGGGACGTGAGCACGCTCGGAAAGCTGGTCGTGTCCGGACCGGACGTCGTCGAGGCCCTCGAGCGGATCTATCCGTGCCACGTCGGCGATCTCAAGCCCGGCCGCTCGCGGTACGCGCTCCTGCTCAACGAGCGCGGCCACCTCATGGACGACGGCATGATCCTGCGCGAATCGGAGACCCGGTTCGTGCTGTCGTTCACGTCCGGCGGCGCGGCGAACGCCGAGATGTGGCTTCGCGACTGGATCGAGACGTGGGGGCTGCGCGTTCACGTCCTCGACCAGACGATGTCGCTCGCCGCCATCAACGTCACTGGCCCGCTTGCGAAGACGCTGCTCCAACGGGCCGGCCTCGCCGAACCGCCTCGCTTTCTCGGCCACCTCCGTACCGAGGTCGCCGGCGTTCCCTGTCACGTGATGCGCCTGTCCTTCACGGGCGAGGCTGCCTTCGAGCTGCACCACCCGGTCGATCGGTCCGTCGAGCTGTGGCGGGCTCTGATCGAGCTCGGCCACGATCTCGGCGTCCGGCCCCACGGCCTTCAGGCCTTGTTCGGACTGCGCCTCGAGAAGGGTCACGTCATCGTCGGCATGGATACCGATCTCGACACCACGCCGCGGCGGCTCGGGATGGACTGGGCGGTGCGCATGGAAAAGCCGCGCTTCATCGGCCGGGCGGCCCTCGAGCGGACGTCGAGGCTCCCCGATCACCGGCGATGGGTCGGCTTCACGATGGACGGGCCGGCCCCCGTGGAGGGTGCCCCGATCTTCGAAGGCGGCGAGATCGTCGGCAACGTGACCGGCAGCTGGGACTCCCCACTGCTCGGCCGTGCGCTGATGCTCGGCTGGCTGCGCCGGACACCGTTCCCGACCGAAGTCGAGATCGACGGCCGCTCGGCGGTCGTCACGCAAACGCCGTTCTACGATCCCGAGGGCGCTCGTGCCCGCGCTTGAACGCCTGCACGGGCTCCACGTGGTCGCGGAACCGTCGGCGCTCGACGGGGCGGTATGGCGAGCCGAGGCCGACGGCGTGACCGTCCTCCGGTTCGCGCCCGACGAAACGTTCGCGATCGGCGCCACTGCAACGGACGTCGACATCGCCGACCCCCACGCGATCGTCGTCGAGGAGCACGGCTTCGTCGGTGCCTGGTGCTCGATCGCCGACATCGGTCATCACGTGGAGTGGTCGATACCCGAGGACCGCCCAGCCCTGGTCCAGGGCGCGATCGCCGGAGTCCCCGCCAAGCTTTGGCTCCCCGGCGGCGGCAGCGTGCTTCTGGTGACCCCCGCCCCGTACGCCGACGAGCTCACGCAGCGTCTCGGATGGCGCCGATGAGCGAGTACACCCGTACGCTGCTCCCGATCCGCTGGCCCGACGACCCACCGAAGAAGTCCTACGACGTCGTCATCATCGGCGGCGGCGGCCACGGCCTGTCCACCGCGTATCACCTCGCTACCCGGCACGGGATCACGAACGTGGCGGTCCTGGAGGCCGACTACATCGCGTCGGGCAACACCGGCCGAAACACGACCATCATCCGCGCCAACTACGGCATCCCGGAGTCGGTCCGGTTCTACCAGCACTCCCTCGAGCGCTACCAGGGACTCGAGGAGGAGACCGGCGCGGACATCCTGTTCCAGACGAAGGGGATCATCTGGCTCGCCCACACCGAGATGACGATGCGCACCGAGCGCGCCCGCTGTCAGATGAACACGGCCGCCGGCGCGAAAACGTACATGCGGACACCCGCCGAGCTGAAGGACCTGATCCCCGAGCTCGATCTCACCGGCGGTGGGCGCTATCCGGTGCTCGGTGGCTCGCACCACGTCGAGGGCGCGACCGCCCGGCATGACCGCGTTGCGTGGGCGCTGGCGTCGGTCGCCTCGCAGCGAGGCGCGGACATCTTCCAGCACACCCCGGTGACCGGGCTTCGCCTGGCCGGCGACCGCGTCGTGGGCGTTGAAACGCCCGGCGGATCGATCGGGGCCGGCGTCGTCCTGTCGGCCGTCGGTGGCCGGGTCACCGCGGTCGCGGCGATGGCCGGCGTCCGACTGCCGGTCCGAACCCACCCATTGCACGCGTTCGTCACGAACGACTACGCCCCGGGCTTCCGCCACATCCTGGCGAGCACAGAGCTCGCGTGCTACGTCTCACAGACCGATCGCGGCCAGATGCTCATCGGTGCCGAGTTCGACGCGCAGCCCTCGTACTCGCGCCAGTCGTCGTTCAGTGCGCTGCGCAGCTACAGCTACAAGATCACGCGGTTGCTGCCGTTCCTGCGCGACATGCGGATCCTCCGGACGTGGGCCGGCATCTGCGACATCTCGGCGGATTACAGCCCGATCATGGGTGAGACCGGCGTCGATGGGTTCCTCGTCACCACCGGCTGGGGCACGTGGGGGTTCAAGGCCATCCCGGCGGCGGGTGAGGGGATGGCGGAGCTGATCGCGACGGGACGGCCGTCGCCGCTGATCGCCCCGTTCTCGCTCGACCGGTTCCGGCGCGACCACGTCCTCGCCGACCAGGGCTCGGCGGGGACGCGCTGATGCACTGGCTCGATTGCCCGCGCTGCGGACGCCGCCCACTCGACGAGTTCACGTTCGGCGGCGAGCGCCGGCCGGTCCCCGACGAGCTCACGGACCCGGACGACCGCGACTTCGACGAGGTCTGGATCTTCGACAACCCCGACGGCGTGACGACGGAGCGCTGGTTCCACACGTTCGGGTGCCGGCGGTGGCTGACGGTCCGGCGGGACACGTCGACCGACACGGTGGTGGAGGTCGCGTGACGCACCTGGCCGAGCGCTCGTTCGAGATGGTGTTGCGCAATCGAGTCCGGTTCGGGGTCGGGGCGATCGAAGGCCTTCCAGAGGTGGTTGCGGCCGCCGGGGGATCGAGGGCGTTCGTGGTTACGGATCCCGGAGTTCGACGAGCCGGAGTCATCGACCCGATCCTCGATCGCCTGGCCGCGGCCGGGATCGGAACCGGGCTGTTCGACGACATCGAACCGAACCCCGCCGCCTCGACCGTCGAGCGCGGAGCCGTGGCCCTGCGTGACTTCGGACTCGCGGATTCGGTCCTCGTCGCGATCGGTGGCGGCTCGGCGATGGACGCCGCCAAGGCGATCGACCTCAGGGCGGCCAACGATCGGCCGCTGTGGGAGCTCGAGTACGACGGGCCTGACCTCATGGCCGGCCGACCGATCGTGGCGGTCCCAACGACCGCCGGCACTGGGGCTGAGGCCCACAGCTTCGCGGTGATCACGAACGAGGAACTGGGTCGCAAGGACTACATCGGTCACCCATCGCTCCTGGCGGTGACGACGATCCTCGATCCCGGCCTGACCGTCGGCTTGCCACCGGCCGTGACGGCTGCGACCGGCGTGGACGCGATGACCCACTCGCTCGAGTCGCTGCTGTCGGCGAACCCGAACCCCTTCGCCGAGGCGATGGCACTCGGCGTCATCCGGACCGTCGGGACGTGGCTCCGACAGGCTGTCGCCGAAGGTTCGGACCTCGAAGCGCGCTCGCAGATGCTGATGGCCTCGCATCTCGCGGGCGTCGGGCAGGCAAGCGGCACGGGGGTCGGGCTCGTCCACGCTCTTGGCCATTCGATCGGGAGCCGCGGCAGGGTCGCGCACGGGACCGCGCTCGCCGCGGTCCTGCCGGAGGTCCTCCGCTTCTACATCGGCACCCGGGATCGCGAGCTCGCCCTTGCCGGCATCGCTCTCGGCGTCGCGTCTGGCGCCGAATCGGAGTCGACTGCAGCGGGCGTCGCGATCGGCGCCATCGAAAAGCTGCTGCGCGATGTCGACCAGCGTCCGACGCTCAACCGCCTCGGCCTCGCCGACGACGCTGCCATCGACCAGCTCGTCACCGACACCCTCGACGACGCCGCGATCCGCAACTCGCCGCGCGCTTCCGACATATCGCGGAAGCGAGGTCGATCCTGGAGTCCGTCGCCGGCTGACGACCGCGCCGACCATCGCCTGAAAACGCCCGGGGCCTATCATCCGGTCCGAGGCTCGGGGCCATGCCTCCTGTTCCGCGTCAGCAAGGGGTCCGATGGCCGCCGCCGCCGCCACCCCTGCCCGTGCCGGGCACGTCCAAAGCCGTCCCCGCACGCGAAGTTAGATCGGACACGTCGATCGCGGACGTCCATGACTCGATGGGGTCGTCACCGTCCGAGCGCGCATCGTCGATGCGGGCCGCCAACAGCGACCCAGGGACACGATGAGCGTCGAGGAGGTCGAGCGGGCGATGCGGGGGGACCACGACGCATTCGCCGCGCTCATCAATGCTTCGGCGAATCGCATGTACGCGCTCGCGAGCCTTGTCCTCCGCGACACCGACCGAGCGCAGGACGCGACCCAGGAGGCGATCGTCAGAGCGTGGCGCGAGCTGCCACGGCTGCGCGACCCGGAACGGTTCGAGGCGTGGCTGCGTCGGATGGTGGTCAACGCCTGTTATGACGAGGGTCGTCGGACGCGACGACGGGCGGAGGTCTCGCTCATCCATCTCGTCGACCACCAGACGGCCGATCCGACGGCCGGCTTTGCCGAGTCCGAGCGAATCGACCGCGCCTTCCGTCGCCTCCCGCTCGACCAGCGAACGACGCTCGTGCTTCAGCACCAGTTCGGGATGTCGCATGTCGACATCGCGGAGACACTCGGCATCCCCGTCGGCACCGTCAAGTCGAGGATCCGCTACGGCATCGCGGCGATGCGCGCGGCACTCGAGGCCGATGACCGCCTCGTCGCGCAGCCCGCGGACGGGAGGACGGCGTGACGCGCGAGCGGTCCGAGCACGACCTCGGCAACTCCATCCAGGCCTGGATGAACGACGCGGCGCCGGCGTCGATGCCCGTCATCGTGCTCGAGGAGGCGTTCGCCCGGACGATGTCGTCGCCGCCAGGTCCACGTCTTCCCCTGGCAGCGACTTGCCGGTCTGCGTCGGCGACCGGCTGGCATGACGGGTTCGCACTCCTGGCGGCCGCGGCCGTGACGATCGCGGTCCTCGCGTTCGGGACGCTCGGCGGTCGGTTTTGGGCCGCCACCTGCGCCGACCTCGTCCGCCGTCGCCGACCCCGTCCGCGTCGCCGACCCCGTCGGCCGCACCGTCGCCGTCGCCTCCTCCCAGCCCGAGCCCTGCCCTCTCACCATCGCCACCGGCGGTCGTCCCCGTTCCGATCGTGCCCACGGCCAGGGTCGCGGCCCCCGGGACGCAATCCCTGGCAACCGACGGGAAGGCCCTTTGGCTGCTGACCGAAACAGGATCCGTGGCGCTGATCGATCCCGGCGACGAACACCGCCGGGGCGCCCATCCAGACTGGAGGAACGACCGACCTCTACAACGGCATCTCGGTCGACAAGAACGGCGTCTGGGTCACCGATTGGGACACGACGACCCTCTTCCGGATCGACCCGACCACCTCGAAGGCGAAAGCGATCGAGGTCGGTCCTTTTCTGAAGGGCGTGCTTGCGACCGGCTCGGCCGTGTGGGTGGCTGCTACCCACGACGGGAAGGTCTATCGGATCGACCCGGCGACGAACAAGGTCGTCGCCACCATCACGGTCGGGCCGACGGGCAATTCCGGGCCGAACTGGCTGGGGGCCGGGTTCGGCAGCATCTGGGTCAGCGTCCCGAACGCGATGTCGATCGTCCGCATCGACCCGGTCACCAACGCGGTCCAGGCAACGATCAAGACCCCGGCGGAGGTGCTTCCCTGTGGCAGCTTCGCCTTCACCGCGACTGATGTCTGGACCCAGAGCTGTAGCGATGTGCCGACCATGGCACGGATCGATCCCGCCACGAACGTCGTCGCCGGGAGTCATCCGTCCCGCAGGACCTGTGTCGGCGCCGGTCGTGATCAACGGTTCGGCGTGGGTCTCGGTCGACACGAGGCCGGCCGCACCCAGGTACCTCGCCCGGCTCTCGTCCGAAGCAGGATGCCGTCGATCTCGCGCTGGCGCCAGGCCCGGATTTCGGCGGTGGGGGCGACCTCGTCGTCGCCGGCGGGTCCGCTTGGGTCATCGATGGCGGGAACGACCGCATCCTGCGCCTGCCGCTGTCCGGTTTCGTACCCGACTGATCGAAGTTAGATCGGTTCGGGCCTCCGTGAACGTCATGGCTCCAACGGCACGCTCCGTCGCCCATGCCGGACCGCCGCAGCCATCCCTGGAGGCCATCCTGATGCGTCGCATGCGCTCACTCCTGCTGTCGATCGGGCTCGGGGCGGCACTCGCCGGTCTCGTCCTCGCTCCGGTCTCGGCGAGCTATCCCGGCAAGCACAACGGTCGGATCGCGTACGGCGTCCGGGCGGCTGACGGCAGCTCCAACATCTTCTCGCTCATGCCCGACGGCAAGGGCCAGAAGCAGCTCACCCACGGTTCCGGCAACCACCTCTGTGCGGCCTACTCGGCCGACGGCAAGACGATCGCCTACTGCTCCGACGTGAGCGGCTCCTTCGAGATCTGGACGATGCACCAGGATGGCTCGCACCAGCGCCAGCTGACCCACCTCGGCGGGTTCGCGACCTTCCCGGACTTCTCGCCTGACGGCAGGAAGGTCGATCTTCGGCGGGACCGAGGGTGCCGATGAGCACACCGAGATCTACGCCGTCGACGCGCGCGACGGGACCGGCCTGCAGGCGCTCACCTCCTGCGCCGGCTTCGGCCCCGGCTGCTTCAACGACACGCCGGCCTGGTCGCCGGATGGCACGAAGATCGTCTTCATCCACGGCGACGACTACGACCTGGTCGAGGATCACCCGGTCAACCAGCAGGTCTGGGTGATGGACGCGGACGGGTCGAACCCGCACCCGATCACGTCCGGTACCGACCCCGAAGGACCAGGTCCCCGACTGGAGTCCGGACGGCTCGAAGATCGCGTTCAACGCCCAGTCGTCCAGCGGCGGCCAGATCTGGGTCATGGACGCCAATGGGGCGAATCCGCAGCAGCTGACCGGATGTGTAGCCGGAGTCGCCTGGCCGTGCGCGAGCGGCGACGACTTCGGCACCGCCTGGTCACCGGACGGCACGAAGATCTCGTTCGTTCGCGACCTGCGGGCGATCGGCGGCAGCGACCGCCCGTCATGGTCATGGACGTCGACGGGAGCCACGTGCACCGCCTGACAGCGACGCTGGGCCTCGATGCAGTCCCCGCCTGGCAGCCGAAGGCACCGCCCAAGGGGCACTGATCGCCGAGATCACCCGCTTCGCGTCTCTCTTCCGTCGCCCGGGCCGGGTCCACGGTCCGGGCGACTCCCTGTCTTAGAGCAGCGGCACGACCTCGCCGATGAACCGCTCGAGCGATTCGGTGTCGTACGGCGCGGGGTGCTCGGAGATCACGGTCCGGAACCCGAGCTCGACATATGGTCGCAGCCGGTCGGCCAGCTGTTGCGGCGTCCCATTCCAGAAGCGTCGTGTCGTTCTCGACGCGGGCCATCGGCGTCCGGTTGTGTTCCATCGCCGCTCTGCCAGGCGCGGTCCGCCTCGGCTTCGGTGTCGCGGATCGTGACCTTGACGCCCAGCGTCAGCTCGATCTCGGCGAAGTCACGGCCGACATCATCGCAATGGCCGTCGGAGGACATCGAGCTTGTGGGCGACCGACATCGACCGGCCCCATGCCGTTCCACATATCGGCGTAGCGCGCGACGGTGCGCAGCGTCTTCTTCTCGCCGCCGCCCCCGATCATGATCGGCAGGTGCGCCTGGACCGGCCGTGGCGCATGGCGCAGGTCGTCGAAGGCGTAGCGTCCGCCGGGCTCCGAGGTGACCGATTCGCCGTCGAGCACGCGACGCATGGCCCCGACCGACTCGTCGAGCCAGTCGAGCCGCTGGCCGAAACCGGTCCCGAATTCGATGCCGTGGGCCTTGTGCTCGAGCTCCATCCATGCCCCGCCGATGCCGAGGATGGCCCGGCCGTCGCTGGCGTGGTCGAGCGTCACGGCGGTCTTCGCGACGAGGCCGGGATTGCGGAACGTGTTCGCGCCGACGAGGAGCCCGAGCCGGATCTGCTCGGTCTCGCGTGCCCAGCCGTTCAGCAGCGACCAGCCCTCGAAGATCGGCTGGTATGGATCGCCGAAGATCGCGTACACGTGGTCCCAGGTCCACAGATGCGCGTACCCGAGACGGTCGACTAGCTTCGCCGCATCGAGCATCTCGGCGTAGCTTGCCGCCTGGCTCCAGAGCAGGATCCCCAGCTTCACGTCGGACATGTCGGTCGAGCCTCCTGTGGTCGGAAATAGGGTTTCGACTGCGGGCGGCGACTACACCACGGCCGCCGGCGGAGCGCAGGTCACGGCACCAGCCCGACGCTCGCCAGCTCGGCGCGGGCAAGCCGGTCGTGACGGCCGTTGGCCCAATCGCCGATCGGGTCATCCGAATACTCGAGCAGCGTCGCGTAGTCGAGTCGGCTTACAGCGCGCAGCGCCAGGACGTGGTCGGTCGTCGCGTCGGTGCCGATCGCCGCGACGCGGACCGCCTGATGGGCGGCTCGGAGGCGGCGGACGCGGCCCAGGCGCCACGGGAGGTAGAAGACCAGCCACGGCCCCAGCGTCACGATCGCGAGCAGCAGGGTCAGCACCGCCGCGATGATGAAGATGAACTGTTCGAGCTCCGTCCCGAAGTTCGAGAGCGGCGTGCCGACGCCCGAGAACGTACTGCGGGTGGCATCCCGGAGCTGCGACCCGACGACCGGAAGACCGGCGAACGAGTCTCCGAGATCGCGGCCGCCCTGGATCATGTTCACGCCGCCGGCGCGGACGGTCCGGCCCGCCTCCGCGAAACTCGAGAGGAGCTGGAAGAGCTGCCAGATCACGTATCCCCAGAAGTCGACCCAGGTCAGCGTGGCGACATCGGCGACCAGCTCCTTGGATCGGGCGCTGGGCAGCTCGCTCCAGATCTTGATCATCGTCGGCCTCCAGGCATCGGTTGGGCGACCGGCGGCAACGGAGCCGCTCAGGCCAGGTCGAGCTCGCGATCGATGGCGCGAAGGATGAACCGGGCGGCCTCGGCGCTCTTGCCACCGAGCTTCTCACCGTCGTCCTGCTCGAGGGCACGCATCAGGTCGCCGAGATAGACGTCCATCGCGGGCGTCCGCACGAGGTCGCCCGCCGCGAATGCGGCATCGAGCCGCTCGACCGCCGCACGGGCGTTGTCGACGGTGTGGCCCTTTGCCGCGATCAGTGCCCGGACATCGGCCCGTGCGGTGTCCGCGGCGGGACCTTCCGTGGTCATCGCCACCGTCCGATCGTCCGGCGGAGCAGATCCGACGAGCCGGCGCCGACCGGTTCGCCGTCGGCTGCGACCCCATCTTCGGGTGGCGCGGTCGCGGCACCGTCAGCGGGCGTCGCGGTCTTCCGGCTCGCCTTGGAGCCGCTCGCCGGCTGACCTCCAGCCCGAGCCGCCCGCCAGTCCGATTCGAGGACGCTCATCGCCAGCTCGTCCCACCATCGGCCATCGCGCCAGATCGACTCGCGCGCCCGACCCTCGATGACGAACCCGCACCGCTGGTAGGCCCGGATGGCGCGCTCGTTGAACTCGAACACGTAGAGCGAGACGCGGTGCAGGCCAAGCGTCCCGAAGGCGTGGTCGACCATCAGCCGGGTCGCCTCCGTGCCGAAGCCCTTGCCCCAGGTATCGGGCTCGCCGATCGTGATGTGGTACAGCGCCGAGCCGTTCTCGCCATCGAGCTGACTGAAGGCACAGGTCCCGATGAACCGGTCGGTCGCTCGCTCGTGGACCGCCATCGCCAGCGCATCGGGTCCGACGACGCGGGCCGCGAAGAACCGCTCGATCTCCTCGGGCCGCATCGGCGTCGCCTGGTAGCGGGCGAGCCGGGCGATCTCGACATCGGCATACCACCGCCGGAACGCCGACAGATTGGCTGGAACGTGCCGGCGGAGCGTGACGAGACGGCCCTCGATCGCGTCGGGGAACCAGGTTCGCTGCACCATCTCGGGCACGGTATACCATCGACCCATGCGTCGCTGGAGCGAGCTAGCCGAGCGTCTCGCTGCCACGACGCGGACGTCGGAGAAGACAGCGCTACTCGCCGACTACCTCCGGACCCTCACCCCCGAGGAGCTGCCCGATCGCCGCGGTGTTCCTCACCGGGCGACCGTTCGCCGAGGCCGACCAGCGTGCCGCGGGCCTTGGCTGGTCGGCGATCGCCACGTCGATCACGAGCCTCCTCGACGTGCCGCGGTCGGCTCTCGGCGAGGCCTACGACCGATCATCGGACCTTGGCATCGCCGTCGCGGACGTGCTGCGCGAGGCGGGCCACGCGCCGCCGCCCGAGGTCTCGCCGACACTCCCCGAGGTGGCCGCCGCGTTCGCCGAGATCGAGCAGGCCTCGGGTCCGGCCCGCAAGTCGGCCGTGCTCAAGGGTCTTCTCGCGCGGTCGGATCCACTGACCGCGAAGTACATCGTCAAGGTGCTCGGCGGCGACCTCCGGATCGGACTTCGCGAGGGTCTCGTCGAGGCGGCCATCGCCCGGGCGTTCGACCGTCCGCTCGACGACGTGAAGTGGGCCGGGATGCTCGTCGGCGACGTCGGCCGGCTGGCCGGGCTCGCCCGCGACGACGCGCTCGACTCCGCCGCGCTGGCCCTGTTCCATCCGCTCAAGTTCATGCTCGCGTCGCCCGCCGAGGACGCCGCCGAGATCGTCGCCCGGCTCGGTCCCGAGGTCTGGGTCGAGGACAAGTACGACGGCATCCGGGCTCAGCTCCACAAGCTCGGTTCGGAGGTGCGTCTCTACTCCCGCGACCTGCACGACGTCAGCGGCGGCTATCCCGAGATCGTCGAGGCCGCGGCCGGGCTGCCCTGGGACGGCATCCTCGATGGCGAGGTCCTCGCCTGGCGTGACGGGACCGTTCTGCCGTTCATCGCGCTGCAGGCCCGGCTCGGCCGGAAGGCACCGTCGGCCGCGATCCAGGCCGAGATCCCGGTCATCTACGTCGCCTTCGACGTGCTCGCGCTCGGGTCCCGGGGACGGCCTGCCGGTCGAGCCGCTGCTTCGAGCCCCGCTGGTCGAACGGCGTGCCGCCCTCGACTCGCTCGAGCTCCCGTCCGCGACCGACGGCGGCCGCTTCGCCAGGTCGCACCTCATGGTCGCAGCCGATGCCGACGCAGTCGAGGCGGCGTTCATCGACGCGCGCGCTCGCCGCAACGAGGGCCTGATGGTCAAGGACCCGCGAAGCCAGTACGCCCCGGGCCGTCGCGGTCTCGGCTGGCTGAAGATGAAGAAGGCGCTGGCGACCATCGATTGCGTCGTGGTCGGCGTCGAGGTGGGCCACGGCAAGCGCCACGGCGTGCTCTCCGACTACACGTTCGCCGTGCGCGACACCGAGCGCGATCGCCTCGTCAACATCGGCAAGGCATACAGCGGCCTCACCGACGCCGAGATCGCCGAGATGACCCGCTGGTTCGAGGAGCACACGATCGCCCGGTTCGGGCGGTACCACCAGGTCGAGCCGAGCGTCGTCGTCGAGATCGCGTTCGACGTCATCGTCCGGTCGACGCGCCACGGGTCCGGCTTCTCGTTGCGCTTCCCGCGGATCGTCCGGTTGCGACCGGACAAGACGCCGGACGAGATCGACACGGTCGACACCGTGACCGCGCTCTACGAAGGCCTGCAGAGCGGCGCCGATTACCTCGTCACCGCCGGCTCGAGGGCGCGGTCGACGAGCGCCGTTCCGGACGACCCCGTACCCCACGTTCCCGGCCGGCCAGCACGGTCGCGGTAGGGCGATCCGTTCCGGCTAGCGGTCGACCGGCAGGTCCAGGCGATTGCCCCACTCCGCCCAGCCGCCGTCATATACCGCGACGTCCTCGTGCCCCAGGAGGGTAAGGACGAGCGCCAGCTTGGCGGCCGCGACTCCTGATCCGTCGTAGCACACCATCCGTCGTCCTCGGGTGACGTTCGAGCGGTGGAGCATCGCCCGCAGCTCCGCGCCGTCGCGGAAGCGCTGGCCGCCGGCCACGCTCGTTCCGCCGACCGGGACGTTGATCGCGCCGGGGATGTGACCCAGGCGCTTCACGTTGCCCTCGAAGCCGTGGTATTCCGCCGGCGCCCGAGCGTCGAGCAGGGCCACCTCCGGCGAGCCGAGGAGGCCGCGGACGTCCGACGTCGTCAGGCGCATCCGGTTCGGTGCCCGGATCGTGAACCCGCCGGGGGCGGGCGCAACGTCGGCATTCGATATCGGGCGGCCCTCCTTCGCCCAATCCGGGAACCCACCGTCGAGCACCCGGACCGATTCCAGCCCGTACGCCCGGAGGCTCCACCACGCCCGCGCCGCGAACAGCCCCTGCGAATCGTCGTAGACGACCACGGTCGTGCCGTCGGTGATGCCAGTCCGGACCGAAAGCGCCGCCATCTGGTCGGGACCGGCGAGCAGGATGGCCCCGGTGTCGCCGCCGGTCTCGACGAGATCCGTCCGCCAGTCGACGGGGACGGCACCCGGGACGTGTCCCGTGGCGAAGATGTTTCGGGCGCTGCCGTCGGGGCGCCAGCGGGCGTCCAGGACGCGGACCTCCGGCCTGTCGAGGTGTTCGGCCAGCCACTCGGTGGTGGCCAGGAACTCGGGGCGGGCCAGGCCACTCATCGTGGCTATCATAGGCCCGTGGTCGTCCCGTTCCTGCCCGATGCGGAGAAGCTGACGGCCATCCGGGAGGCGATCCCGGCGCTTTCGGCCGGGATCTACCTCAACACCGGGTCGGTCGGGCCGTTGCCTGCCGAAACCGCCGAGGCGATGGCCGAGATGGCGATTCGCGAGCGCGACGTGGGCCGCGCTCACCCGGACGACGTCCCCGAGATGTACGCCCGGATGGCCGAAGCGCGTGCCGGCGTCGCCGCCGTCGCTCGGCACGGACGTCGGCGCGGTGGCGCTGACGCACTCGACGACGCGACGGGATGAACGCCGCCGACACTGCTCCCCGATTGGCGCGACGGGGGCCGTGCTGTCACGACCCGGCTCGAGCATCCGGGTGGCATCGGCCCGCTGTACGCCGTGCGCGAGCGGTCAGGAGTCGAGCTGGTCCTCGTCGATGCGGGCGACGACGGTGACGATGCCGCAACGATCGCCGCATTCGACGCCGCCATCACGCCGGGCACGAAGTTGGTGTCGGTGTCGCACGTCGCGTGGACCACCGGGGCGATCCTGCCCGTGGCGGCCATCGCCGAGATCGCCCACGCAGCGAGGCGCGCTCGTCGCGGTCGACGGCGCCCAGGCCGCTGGCGCGATCCCGTTCCGCTTCGACGAGCTCGGCGCCGACATCTACGCGCTACCGGCCCAGAAGTGGCTTCTCGGCCCCGAGGGGATGGGTGCGCTCGTCGTCGCCCCGTCGGTCGTGGAGCGGTTCATCCCGGCACTCGCCGGCTGGTTCACGCTTCGAGCGGATCGATGGGGCTGGCCTCGCGGAATGGTGGCCCGATGCGCGGCGCTTCGAATCGTCGAGCTTTCATCGCCCGTCTGTCGTCGGGATGGCCCGCTCGATCGGCTGGCTGTCGATGTACGTCGGGCTCGACTTCGTCTATCGGCGCGGGCTCGCGACCGCCGCGGCAACCGCGGCCCGCCTCGCGGCGATCCCCGGTGTGTCGGTGCTGACGCCGCCCGACAGGATGGGGACGCTGGTCACGTTCCGGATCGCCGGCTGGCCGGCGGAGAGCGCTCTCGAGGAGCTCGGCGGGCGGGTGTTCGCGATCGCCCGGACGATCGCGAGCCTGGATGCGCTGCGGATCAGCGTCGGCTTCTTCTCCTCGGACGAGGAGCTCGAGCGGTTGGCCGAAACGGTCGAGCTGCTCGCGACGCACACCCCCGAGACGATCCCGCCGCGCCGGACGCTGACGATCCTCGGCGGCGGATGACGGCCCGCGACGGCGCATGACGCAGACCGGAGGGCCGTCGCGGCCCGTCGTCCACCGCTCCTGGGCCGGCATCCGCTGGCGCCAGTTCCGAAACGCGCCACGCCCCGTAGTCCGGGCCGTCATGGCGAGCCTGACGGTCGCCCTGATCCTCGCGGTCGGCGTACCTCGTCTACGACATCGCGCTGAGTCGTGGCGCGCAGCTGCCCGGCGGCGATCTTCGCGTCCTGGCGATCGCGTCGTACGTGTTCCTGGTCCTCGGCCATCGGCAGCGCCGTCACGTACCTCGTCGTCCCGCAGCCGACCGGCGCGGGTACGGTCACACGCCGCAGCGCATGGAGCGCGGCCCTCGGATTCTTCGCCGCGGTGCCGATCGCCTACCTCGTGCTGGTCGCGACGGTGCAGATCATCCGGCCCCTGTTCGGCTGAGCCGCGGGAGGGTGCGCATGCGCACCACTTCCTGCGGCCTGGGGTACTTCGGAGGGGTTCAGTCACGACCGTCAGGGTGTATCTTCCGGCCACGAAATCATCGGGGCGTGCGGGTATCCGACGCGCCCACCTGCCCGAGGAATCACATGTCCATCGAAGAAGATCCCGGCGCGTTGCCGAGGCTGGTCGGAGCGCCTGCCTATGCCCGCCCTCCGGCCATCGTCACGGCACCGAGGCCGTTCGATCCGGACGAGCTCCCGCTCGAGAGCGACCAGACCGAGGAAGAGCGTGCGTTCGCGGCGGGCTTGCCGGCCCGTGCCTTTGCGCCCGGCGGCGCCGACGTCGGGCTGACACCAGATCTCGCTTCCGTGGACGAGCGAGCCTCGTCGAGCGCTGCTGCTCCGCAACCGACCGCTTCGATCCCGGGGCCGGCACGATCGCGGAGCTTGCGCGGTATCACCCGGATCCTCGGCGGCCCGTAGCCTACGAACCACCTCCTTCGGTGAGCGGTGTAGCATCGCGGCGGGGGAGTAGCTCAATGGTCAGAGCGGCGGGCTTATATCCCGCTGGTTCCAGGTTCGAGTCCTGGCTCCCCTACCACCTGTTCGGCATGCGCCCCGCTATCCGGCTCGCCTCCAGGCGGTCGGCGGTGTCTGCGGCATCGCGAACCATCGCCACGATTCGCGAGCGTCGCCCCGGCGCTGAGAGTTCGCTGAGCGGGCAAGCTCGCCAGCCACGCCGCGATCTGTGGTTCCTCGATGACGGCGCACGCAGGCGTCCGCTCGATCGTCGTATCGGCCGTGACGAGCGCCGCGTAGACCCGGACGACGAAGTCGAGCTCACCCCGATGGAGCCAACGGCGAACGCGCTCCGCGTCCAAGGCCACGAGCTCCGCCGGATCGTCGGTCCGTCGCCAGATATCAGTGGGAAGTCCCGATCGGGCACTGCGCGCCAATGCCGCGGCCTCGGGGCACTCGTGGATGACTGCAGCCCCAAATCGCCCCACGACGAGCTCCGGGATGGGCCTACCGTGGTCCGGCACCACGCCCACCGCCACGACGACGCCCGCCGGGAGAGCGTGCGCGGCGCGGAGGACTGGCGTGACCGGCCGCGGCCCGTATCGAACGCTCGCGAGGACCGCGGCGAGCCGATCCGTGCCTGAGACGACGAACGCTCCGCCGGCGATGACCGAGAACGCCCAGATCCCGACGATGATGCCCGCCGACGACGCCGCACTGATCGGCGGTCCGACGCGGCTGACCATCGGCGTCCCAAGCGCGAGGTAGGCCAGGGCGAGTCCCAACCCGACACTCGCGCTACCGAAGACCGTCCCGCCGAGCATGGAGGGGCTCCGTGGCACGGCCTGGCGAGCGGCGATCACCTGCATCGCCCTAACGATGCCGGTCGCGGCGCGCCCCGCCTATGACGATTCCGGGCCATGGTCGGCAGGGACGGTCGGGTCATCGACCTACCCGTACCGCACGCACCACAGCGGCCGGTGGCAGTGCGCACCGGAAGCTTCGGTCAGACACCAGCTGGCTTGCCCGACCGGGACCCACGTACCATTGCCCCTGTCTCGAGGCGCCCACATCCTTCGCGTGCAACGGCTCCATGCCCGTGCCAGGAAGTGGGAGATCGTGGTCGAGGCTCGTCATCGCATCGAGACGCGCAGCGCGCGACTGCGGGCCATCCTCGTGGTCGCGTTCGCCGTTTCGGCCGCCGCGTTCGCGAGTCCCGCGTCGGCGGCCGAAAGCAAGGTTCATCTGTCGGGCGCCATCGTGACGCCTCGCTCGGGGGGGCGGACGACGACGTTCGTGTTCTCTGTCGTGTATCGCCACGACGCCGGGTCTCCGGCGGAGTCGGTCAAGGTCACCATCGGCGGCTCCACGCACGGGATGAGGCGACAGTCGGGCGGCGACTGGACCACGGGCACGACCTACCGATGGTCAGGACGTCTCTCCGTCGGCGTTCAGAGTGTCTCGTTCGGAGCGAGGAGCAAGGATCACGACCACGACGAGGCGGTCGTTGCTGCGGGCACGGTGACAGTGGGCAAGGACGCGAGCCCGACGCCGATCTCCCCGCCGACACCGACGGCTCCGCAGACGCCGACGCATGACGCCCACACCGACACCGGTGCCGACCGCCAAGGCGACGCCGGCGCCCACGCCAAGACGTACGCCGGCACCGACCCGCCGACCGACACCGATCGCGCGACGCATACCGACCCCACCGGTTTCGACAACGCGCCCCACGACGGCCCGAGGCACGCGGGCACCGGCGGAACACAGCAGCGCTCGGCCGACCGCGGCAGCGTCCCCGGGCGACGCCGCCGCGCCGGCGGACGAGCCTCGCGATACCGGGCTCGATCGGCAGCCTTCCACCGAGCGGACCGCCGATGACGTCGTTCCATGCGAGTGCGGTGCCGTGGCCGACCGAGGCCTCGTATCCAAGTCCTGCCTCGAAAGCCATCGTCAGCGGACGATCGCCGCGTCCGTCGGACCCACCGGGGGTCGTGGCACACGCCGACAGGAACGGGCCGACTGGCGGCCGCGGCTCGGCCGGACACCAGGCTCGAATCACCACGAATCCGCGAGGCGACCATGCCCGCAGATGGGGCCTGCTGGCCGTGGCGCTTGCCGCGACCGGCAGCGAGGTCCCGTCGTTCGTGGAGCTGAGCGCTGCGCCGACACTCGTCACGACCGGCGGGGCGGCAACCTTCGCGATGGCCCTCGGGCTCTTCCGGCCGACGGCGCCGTGACGGCGAGCCAACCCGCGCCCGACGAGGTGTTGTCGGCGGCCGCGGCCACCGGTGTCGCTACGGCTGAGCTCGAGGTCGCGCTCGGCTTGAGCGGGTCGCAGGCGCTCGCGACGGCGTCCGCTTCGGCGACCGCGTCCGCTTTGGCGATCGACGTCGCGGATCAGGATGCCCTCATACCGCGCTGGCGGCGTCCGTCGCTGCTCGAGGCCCGGAGGCCACATCCGATCCGCAAAGCACGTCAGCGCCGCGCCTTACCTTCGATACGGCACCTGTCGGTCCGCTGGACGGTCACGAGCGGCGATTGATCCGTTATAGGGTCGTCCGGCTGCTCGACGCCCCAGACGAGCTGCAGGGGACCGAGATCGGCTATCTCGACCAGGGCGACGAGGTCCAGCTGCTCGAGAAGCACGGCGCGTACTGGCTGGTCCTGACGCCCGACGGCCGGCAGGGCTGGCTGCACAAGATGACCCTCGGCGACATCGTCTCCGACCGTCCGACGGCGACGGCCCGATGGCGACGATGCCGCTCGCTGCCGATTCCTGGACGATGGCCGATGCCGACGGTGGAAGTGATCTCCTCGAGATCTACCTCGAGGCGCGTCGGCGCGACGATCTGACCGGCCGGACCCTCCGCGCGGAGCACCAGCACGTGTTGGTGGACGATGTTCGGGACGAACGCCCGCGGGTAGCCGTACGGCCGAAGTCGCGTTCCCGGCCTGGTACCAGATGAGGTCGCCTTTCGGGACGAGGCCGACGGCGGCCGCCTCGGCCGCGAGATCGGACCCGGTGAAGACGTATCGGCCGTCCTGGTACGCGTCGCGAACGATGACGACAGCGTAGCGACCATCGCGGAGGACGCGGCGAAGCTCTGCGAAGACGCCCCGCATCCGAACGAGGAAGGTCCCGTAGTCCGGCGCGTTGGCGAGATCGGCCGGTGAATCGGTGACCATCGCGTAGTCGGTCCGGCGATTGGCATGTGTTTCGGCCAGGACACCGCCGGCCATCGTCATCGGCAGCTGGACGTTGTACGGCGGATCGGTCGCGACGAAGTCGATCGACCCGTCTCGATCGTCGGGCAGCACGGCGGCGCGTCGCCGATGACGAGGCGGACGCCCGACGGATCGAAGCCGCGCTGCCCGCCGGGATCGGCCGTTCCGAGGTCCGCCAGGACGTGGCCCGGCCCCGTCGCGCTCGGCGGTGATGTCGCGGACGACGTTCTCGTAGACCGTCGCCCAGCGCGGCTCGAGCTCGATCCCGATCGCCCGCCGCGGACCCCGAGCGATCGCCGCGCCGAGGAGCGTGCCGCCGACCCCCGCGAACGGATCGAGGACGAGGCTCGCCGGTACGGCTGAAGAACTCGATCAGGCGGGCCATGAGCCGCGGCGGCTTGTTCGCGCCATGGACGCGCCGGGTCGCGTGGCCGAGCTCGGACGGGTAGGCGGTCGTCAGGAGCGACTTGGTGAAGTAGAGCCACTCCTCGCCCGGCAGCTCATTCAGCTCGTTGGCCGGGTGGACAGGGCGCGACGCTCGTCGCTCACCGGCCCAGCCTAGCCGACCGCCCGACCGTGGCGGCACCGTCGCGCCGCCGGACGCACCGGCAAGAAACCGTTTCCCGCGACGCACCACCAGCCCTAGAATGCGGTCATGCCCGCGAGGTACACGAGCGAGCGATTCGTGGGACGCGACGACGCATTCGGGCGTCTGGCCGCGCGCCTCGACGACGCCGCCCACGGCCAGGCCGCGGACCGTCCTCGTGAGCGGCACCGCCGGCGTCGGCGTCTCCCGATTCCTCGACGAGGCGACCGCCCGGATGCGGCTCGCTCGGCGAGCCGATGACGATCCTGCGCGCCGCGGCCTGGCCCGATGGCGCCGACGAACCGTACGGTCCGATCGTGCGAGCCGTCGGACCGATCCTCGGCCGAGCTGCCGCCCGACGTCCTGGCCGCTCGGCTCGGGTCGGCCGCCAGCGAGATCGTCGCGGCTCCTGCCGGACCTCGGCGACCGCCTGGCGGACATCCCCGGGCTGGACGCCGGACCAGAGCATCACGGCGCCCGAACGGCGCCAGGCCACGGGTCATGGAAGGGATCCTGGGCCTCCTCGGCCGGATGGGTGAGGAGCACCCGGTCCTGCTCATCCTCGAGGACCTGCATCGCGCCGACGCCGCGACTCGTGCGCTCGTCACGTTCCTCGCCCGGGTCTCGCGTGATCAGCGGCTGGCGATCGTCGGCACGTTCCAACCCGATGTCGGCGGCCGCGACGATCCGTGGCTGGCCGATCTCGCGTGCGATCGGCTCGGGGCCCGCGCCCGCCCGATCGTCATCGCGCTCCAGCCGCTCGACCGCGACGAGCTCGCGGCGCTGATCGAGGGGATCCAGGGCGAACGAGCATCGGCGAGCCTCCTGCTGCTCGTGGCCGAGCGGTCCGGCGGCCTGCCGCTGGTCGCCGAGGAATTGCTGGCGGCCCGCCGGGAGCTCCCCAACGCATCGCTGACCGGCTCGTTCGACGAGCTGGTCGTCGACCCGGATGGCGGCCCGTTCCGCGGAGTGCCGGCGAGTCGCCCGGATGCTGGCGCTTGCCGGCGGGCCGATGCGGCCCGAGCGGCTGGCGGCCGCCGCGGCGGCCTTCGAGGCGGCGGCCAGCCGTTCGGCACCGCGGTCGGTCAGCCACCCTCGCCACGGTGACGGCGTGCTCGACGCCGACCTGCGGGCTGGGCTGGACGAGGCGATCGATGCCGGCTTCATCGTCGACGACCGACGGCTGCGCTCGCATTCCGCCACGAGTTGATCGGTCGCGCGCTGGCCCGCGACTTCCTGCCGATGACCCGGACGCGCTATCACGCCGCGCTCGCGGCGACCCTCGACGGTCCGCCGGCGGCGATCGCCCGGCACTGGCTGGCGGCCTCCGATCCCGCTGCGGCGCGTGCGGCCGCGATCGATGCGGCGGCCCACGCCGCCGCTCGTCATGCCGCCGCGGACGAGCTCGCCGTCGCTCGAGCTCGCGCTGTCGCTGCCGGAGGGCCTGCCGACGGGCTCGGCGTCGCGACGGCGGAGCGCGGCACCGTCCGACATGGTCGATCTCGAGGTTCGGGCGTCGGAGGCGGCATTCGCCGTCGGCAACACCTCACGGTCGACGAGCTACCTCGAAGCGGCGATCGCCGGGCTCGACGCGCGACGAGATCGCGTCCGCCTCGGCCTGCTCCATGCTCGTCTGGCGATGATCCGCCGCGCTGCCGGCGATCCGGCGGGCGGCATGCAGGCCGCCGCGGCGCGCCGTGGAACTCGTGCCCCGCGATCCGACCCCGGAACGGGCGACCGTCCTCGCGACCCTGGCCCAGCTCAAGATGCTCGACGGGATCTTCACCGAGTCGGAGCGCCTCGCTCGCGGAGGCGATCCGGGTCGCGCGGTTGCCTGCGACCCCGTGCCGCGGGCGCAGGAGATCCATGCCACGACCTCGCTCGCCGTGTCGCGCTCGCGTGGGGACGCGATCCCAATCGAGCGATCGAACTTCTGCGCGAGGCGGAGTCGCGCCGCCCGGGAGCTCGACGATCCGGACGCGCTGTTCCGGATCCGGGCCAACCTGACGACCGTTCTCGATCTCGTCGGGCGGCGCGCCGAGGCGGTGGAGGTCGCCTACGCGGGCATCGAGGACGCCAAGCGTGCTCGGGGCTCGAGACCGTGTACGGCAACTTCCTGGCGGGCAACGCTGTCGAGTCCCTCTACTACCTCGGTCGCTGGGAGGAGGCCCGAGACGTCAGCCTCCGGGCGATGAGCTGGCTGCCGGTCGGCGTCGTCTACCTGGCCGCGGTCCTCCAGCTCGCCGTCGTCGAGATCGAGACCGACGCGGGCGCCGAAGCATCGCGCCTCCTCGGCCAGACGATCATGGAGTTCTACGCGCTTCGCGAGCCGCAGTTGGCCGGCCTGTACTACCTCGCGGCGGCGTCGTTCGCGCTGTGGCGCAACGACATCGCCGACGCGAGCCGCTCGGTCGACCGTGGCTGGGAGAGCGTCCGCGAGACCGAGGAATGGATCCTCGCCTCGCGCATGGCCGCGATGGTGGCTCGTGTCGACGCTGCAGCGGCCGCGGAGGCCCGCGAGAACCGCCTGTTCGCGCCGCTCGCCGCAGCCCGGCAGCGGACCGCGGACGGTGATTCGCGTCGCGACGGAGCTCGATCGCCGCCGGCGGCGCGCCGAGCTCGACCGGGTCCCGTCGGGTCGCCGGAGGCGTCCCTCGCGACGGCGCGCGCGTACCAGCGGCGGCTCGAAGGCGAGGATTGCGCCGCCTGCCTGGCGTCGCGTCGCCGAGGCCTGGGCCGCCTTCGATGCGCCATACGACGTCGCCCTCGCGAAGTGGCGCCAGGCCGAGGCGGTGCTCGGGTCGGAGGGCGGCCGAACGGGCACGGTCGAGCGCCCAGGCGCCGCTGCTCGAGTCGGTCGAGATCGGTCTCGGCCTGCGGGCGAAGCCTCTGCTGCGCGAGTTGCGCGAGCTCGCCGGTCGCGCCCGGATCCCGCTGCCGGCCGAGGTCGACGCCCTGCTCGCCACCGATGCATCCTCGTCCGGTCGCGCTATCGATCGGCGGCAATGGCAAGACGATGGCCAACGGCGACGCGGCCCACGGCGAGATCGCCGACGGTCGATCCGAGATCGTCCGAGCGATCGCCGGGGATCCACCCGACCGCGGCGCGTCGGCAGGACACATTCGGGCTGAGCGGTCGTGAGCGCGAGGTCCTCGGGCTCGTCGCGCTTGGCCGGACGAACCGCGAGATCGGCGAGCGGCTGTTCATCAGCCAGAAGACGGTCGGCGTCCACGTCGGCAACATCCTCGCGAAGCTCGAGGTTTCGGGGCGGGTCGAGGCGGCGGCTGTCGCGATCCGCCTGGGGCTCACCGAGCGCCGGTGACCCCGCCGGCATTGGCCGGGGCCCTTGGCGCGGCGTGCCGCCCTTGGCTGCGGCGCGGCGGCTGCGGCCTCGAAGGCCTCGCGTCCGATGACCCTCAGACACCGCGAGACCCGGAGGGAGGTCTCCGGGTCTCGGTCGGGCAGCGGTGCGCTCAGCCGGATGCGGGTCCGGCCGAGTGACGGGGAATCGCTCAGGTCAGCGCCACTTCACTCCGTCGACGACGGTGAGTGCGATGGCAACCAGCGGGCCGAGGCTGACGGCATAGCGCCATGCGCGGCGCGCGAAGGTCTGGGGCATCGTGCGAGCGCTCCGGGTAGAGGCGTGCGGCGACCGTGCGGCTAGCTGGCTTCGACGCAGACTATGGCTGGGCTCGACCCCGGCCTTGACCGACCTGAAGGTACCGGCAGGTCATGGCCCTCGGGTACTATCGAGGTGGCAGGTGTGTCGGGCGTCCGTCCACTGGGATCACGACGCACTGCCTGCACGATAAAGTCCTTCCCGCTGCACCACCTCGCGGGCACCTGCGCCCAGAAAGGTCCGACCGCACATGCGTTACGTGCCCCTCCTGTCGTCGGCACTCCTGGTCGTCGTGATCCTCGCCGCCTGCACGACCGCTGCACCGGGCTGGACATACATGCCTGCCCCATCAGCCGACGCCGGCCGCAAGCACCGCGGCCTCAGCCGGCGCGAGTGGCGGAGCCTCGGCCGGAGCCAGCGGCGGGGCTCCGGTGCGCCGTCGCCCGCGGGCTCCGGGTCGGGCTCGACCGATGTCGTGCAGATCAGCGCCCTCGGCGTGAAATTCGAGCAGACCGACGTGACGGTCCCCGCGGGCGCGCCGTTCCAGATCCAGTTCGAGAACAAGGACGCCGGGACCCCGCACAACGTCGCGATCCATCAGGGCGGTCCGACCGGACCGGAGCTGTTCAAGGGCGAGATCTTCGACTGGGGTCGGCGACCAGGACCTACGATGTCCCGGCGCTTGACGCGGGAGCGTACTCGTTCGTCTGCTCGGTCCACCCGACGATGACGGGGACGCTGACCGCGCAGTAGCGGTTCGCCGTCAGCCGCGGACTGGTTGCGCGGGCGACTCCCGAATCGCCGCACGGCCGGGCGACGGCGGCCGACACGGAGTCATCCTCGGTGGTGCGCGAGCTGCGCTTCTTGGCGGCGGCCGCAGCGTCTGACTGCGATCGTCGCGCATCGTCTCCGCGACGACTTCGCGGCGCCGCTCCGCCTCCAATGAACCGGCTGGATCGCCCGCTGCCGCACGGATTCGACGGACCGCCGGTCCGGCGATGCGGCGGCGCGGCCGTCGCCCCGCGACCCTTCGACCATGACCCTCGATCGAAGGCGATCCTCGCCGCGCACGTCGAGACACTCGGCCATCGGACGCTCCTGCCCGGCCAGGCCGACGCGATCGCTGCCGTCGTGGACGGGCGCGACACGCTCGTCCTGCTCCCGACGGGCGGCGGCAAGAGTGCGGTCTACCAGCTCGCCGGTGTCTCCATCGACGGGCCGACGGTCGTGGTGTCGCCGCTCATCGCGCTCCAGCAAGACCAGCTGGCAGGCCTGCAGGAGCTCGATCTCCCGGCGGCCGCGCTCGATTCGACCGTCCCGACCAGCCATCGTGAGGCCACGGTCCAGGCGTTCGAGCGGGCCGAGATAGAGTTCCTCCTCCTGTCGCCCGAAGCGCTCGCCGACGCGCGACTCGCTCGACCGGCTCGCGCGTCGCATCGCCTCGCTGCTCGTCGTCGATGAGGCCCACTGCGTCGCGGAGTGGGGGCGCGACTTTCGGCCCGAGTACCGGCGACTCGCTGCCGTGGCCGAAGCCCTCGGCCGGCCTCCGATCCTGGCCCTCACGGCCACCGCGTCGCCGCTGATCCGTGAGGAGATCGTGCCCGGCTCGGGCTCCGCGAGCCCGCCGTCGTCGCCCGCGGCTTCGACCGGCCCAATCTCGTCCTCGCCGTCGAACGCCATGAAGACGCCGGTGCCAAGCGTCGCGCGCTGCGTCACCGCCACCTCGGACGCCGAGCCGCCCGGGATCGTCTACACCGCTACCCGGCGTGCCGCCGAGGAGGTCGCCGCGAGCTGATCGAGGCCGGCGTCGCTGCCGAGCCGTACCACGCCGGCCTCGGGGCCCGACGTCGGCGGCCCCGGCGGTCATGCGAGCGAGGTCTCGCGACGTCGCGTCGATCGCTCGCGCGCCCCTCGCCGAGCGCCCGCGATCGCCGCGGACGGAGCCATCGCGGACGCGGGAGGAGGCGGTCGCCGACCCGGAGGGATGCGTTCGATCGAGAGCGTCCCGACCGGACTCGGCCGAGGCGGTCGCGGCCAGGATCGACGGCGGGCGATCGAAAGGAGCCGCGTGGAGATGATCCGCGGCTACGCTGAAGCCTCGGGCTGCCGGCGGGCGTTCCTCCTCGGCTACTTCGGCGAGCCGTATGACCCGCCGTGTGGGGCATGCGATCGCTGCCTGGCGGGCTTCGTGGCCGAGCGGCCCCTGCCGCCGACGGCGCGGCCCCGTACGCGGTGAACGAGCGGTCCGCCACGCGATGTTCGGCGTCGGTCTCGTGACGGCGGTCGAGACGGACCGAGTGACAGTCGCGTTCGACGCGGTCGGGTACCGGACGCTCGCCGTCGAAACGGTCGAGGAGCAAGGTCTGCTCGTCTCAGAGCCGGGCTGAGGGCCGCAAGGCAACCGGCCGCGCTCCGAGCGCGCTCCGGCGACTCGGACGCTCGACCGACCTACGGCGTCAGGACGCGGGGCGCATCCACCTCCCGGTCCGGGATCGTCGTCGGCAGCTCGAGGTGGTAGGCACCGGACGGGAACAGGCCGGCACCACCGAACCGCCGCATCAGGCGAAGCTGGGCGAGAACGTCCTCGCCGGCATGGCGCTCGGGCAGCTCCCGCCAGAAGCCGAACCCACCGACGGACCGAAGCTTCGTCACGTCGTAGAGGACGCAGCCGCCCACCCAGGCGACCTTGTAGAGCCGGTCGCGCGGACGCGCTCCATCGGACGTCTCCGCTCGTCGAACGTGGTGGAGGTTCGCCGCGTTGTGAAGCCGGTATCGCTCCCATTCGGTCGTTCCCGGCGTGACCTCTTCGGGCCGAACGGCATCGTCCGGCCAGAACTCGATCTGCTGCTCATCGGGACGGACGTCGCCGAGGTACGACGGACCGACGAGGGCCGATCCGACGAACCCAGGCCCGGTCCGCTGGATCGCGCCCAGGAGTCGCTCGAGGAGGTCGTTCTCCAGTAGCACGTCATCGTCGAGGAAGAGCGCATACGGCGCTCTCGCCTGCTCGAGCAGGAAGTCGCGGTGCTCCGCCATGCCGAGGCGCGGGAGATGCCTCCGGAGCTCGACCGACCGCCCCGTTGCTTCGAGCGTCCGCACGACGGCGCGCACCTCCAGCGCGTCGAACGAGGGCGCCTCCTCGGTCTGGTCGCTCACGACGACACGGAACCGTTGCAGCGTCTGTCCGACGAGCCCGGCAAGCGTCACGGCTAGTGACGCCGGCCGCGAGAACGTCGGGATGAGGACATCGATATCCTCGTCGACGGTGAGTTGATGCACCGCCGACCGATCCGTGTCCGGCGTGCTCGAGGACCGTGCGGCGACCATATCGATAGCGTGGACCAGGCGTCGTCTCTGGACGGCCGGACTGTCCACCGGTCGCCGGTTGCAGTCCCGTGTCAGCCCGGCACAGCGTCGACCGACGCACCGGCGAGCCCCGCCACCAGCGACCCGTCGACGGAGTCGGGCAGGCGACCCAATAAGGCATCCCGTACGCTGGCCCCGTGAACCTGCAGATCTGCTACACGGATGCGTACGCCCGCCGGACGGAGGCGCGCGTGGTCGCGGTCGAGCGGGCGGAAGGCGTCCCGGCCCCCTTCGTCGTGCTCGATGCCACGGTCTTCTACCCGGGCGGCGGGGGTCAACCGTCCGATCGCGGACTGCTCCTGCGGGCCGAAGACGGGCGGACGTGGGAGGTTCGCGGCGCGCGAAAGTCAGGCGGCGAGGTCGTCCACGAGCTGGATCCGGCGATCGAGCCGCCGTTGGTCGGCGACAGGCTCGAGGTCGACCTTGACTGGGCCCGGCGCTATGCCCTGATGCGCACCCACACCGCGCTCCACGCGCTCTGCGGCGTCGTCTGGCGCGATCATGGCGCGCTGGTCACCGGCGGCAACATGGAACCGGGCTCGGGCCGGATGGACTTCGAATTCGAGCGGATGTCCGCCGATCTCGTCGACGCCATCGAGGCAGCCGTCAACGCCGAGCTCGCCGCCGCTCGCGAGGTCCGGGTCGCGGTCCTGCCGCGCGACGAGGCCTTCGCGATCCCGGACCTCATCCGCACCAAGGTCAACCTGCTCCCGCCCGGCATCGACGAGATCAGGACCATCGAGATCGTCGGACTCGATCTCCAGGCAGACGGCGGGACGCACGTCGCCAACACCAGCGAGGTCGGCGGGATCCGCGTGACGGGCTACGAGTCGAAGGGCCGGATCAACAAGCGCATCAGGATCGAGTTGACCGAACTCGCCTGAGCTCGATCACTCCTCTGGCGTCGAGGTCGGCGTGGGTGACGGAGTCGGCGTGGGCGTTGGGTGTCGGCGTCGGTGTCGGCGTCGGCGTGGGTGTCGGAGTCGGAGTCGGAGTCGCCGTGGGTGTCGGAGTCGGAGTAGGAGTCGGCGTCGGCGTCTCGGTTGGCGTGGCGGTCGGCGTCGCGCGTCGGCGTGGCGGTCGGCGTCGGCGTGGCGGTCGGCGTCGCTGTCGGAGTGGGCGTCGGCGTCGGAGTCGGTGTTGGCGCCGAGATGACGCCCACGCTCGACCCCGTCGAGCGGACCACGACGCGCTCCACTCTCCCGTTGACCCCGACGCGCACATCGAAGCCGTCGGCGTAAAGCCGCAGATTCGAGATCGAAGACGCCGGGCGGGAACCGGCTGATGGGACGATGAGCGTCAGGAACCGGACGTTGGTGCCCGTCTTCGTCGTCTGGACCACCGGCGCGGCGAGCCGTCGTCCGTAGGTCGGCGACACCCAGCCCTGGATCGGTGACGTCGTCCCGCTGACCGTCCTGATCGCGCCACCCGCGAGCTGGCGAACCATCACGTTGCCGCGTGCGCGACGTGTCCACACCGCGGTCGTCGACCCCGCCGGAGATGACCCGGCGTTGAGATGCCAGCGCTGGACCAGCGTGCGCGAGCGGCTCGAGACGGCCCGGTCATCGACGAGGAAATACTTGCCGCCCGTAGACCAGACGACCGTGCGGTCGAGTCTCGTTCCGGCATAGGTGAACGTGCGTGTCCGATAGACCCGCATCGTCGAGCTCGAAGCCGTGGAAAGCGTCGTCGCATATGCCCGCCGAGCTGAAACGCCGGTCACGGTGAGGACGTTGTGGGCGGCCCGGGAGGTGAAGAACGTCCGCCACGCGTCGCGTTGGTAGGTGTACTTGCCGGGATCGACGAGGAGTCGCGTCCCGAAGCCGTAGGCCGTCAGCGCGCCGCCGTCGTTGTGCTGGTGGTCGCTGAACGGCACCGGCCCGAACCTGACCGTATAGGCGATCTCATCGGTGATCGGGCGCTGCTCGCCCCAGCCAGTCCGACCGAACGCGAACCCCTGGCTGTAGTTGGCGTACAGCGCAGTCGGTTTCGGTCCTCGGGCTCCCCTGGTGGCCGCGTATTCGGCGACGGTCCCGGGGATCACGGTAGCGCTCGTCGGATCGGTGTCGCCGAGCGCCTCATAGGTCCCGTCGGGAAGGATCCCGAAGGCGAGGAACGCCGGCATCGCGGCCACCCGGGCGAAGGTGGAAGGTACGGTCCTCCCCGCATCGAGGATCCGCTGTCTGGCGACCACGCCCCGTCTCGTAGATGTACTGCTGGTAGCCGATGGCGCCTTCCTTGTTGACGCCCTGGGCATCGACATCGGTGACGATGACGCGGCCAAGTCGCGACACGGCCAGATCGATCCAGTCCGCCCGCGGCAGCGCGATCCCAGCGTCGAGCAGTCCGATGTCCTGGTTCAGGGCGTGGTTCCCCGCGCCAACGTAGAAGCCCGGATCGGCGAGCGCCGCGCCGTTGCGGCCGAGCGCCGCGAGCAGCCACGCAGGGCGACCGAGCACCGCCATGGCGCACGCGTACACGCCCGCCCGCCACGCGGTCCCGTGGTCGTTCCAGGCCATCGCCGACGGCGAGGCGCCGCGCGGGTTCGTGCGATACCAGTCGTACAGGAGCGCCGAGGCACGGGCCTTGTAGGCGTTCTCGCCGGTCGCCTGGTACGCCTGGAGCAGGGGCAGGATCCAGCGCAGCGAGTGGTACTGGAACCCCCAGTTGCGCTCGCGAGAGACGTCCTCGCGCCAGGTCGGGTCGACCGGGATCCGGACGGCTGCGTACGGCGACAGGACCAGCGTCCCGGCAAGGATCTGGTTGGCTCGCGGCACCGCGCCGGCGGAGGCCCTGCCGCAATCGGGACTCTGGGGCACCGCCGCTGCAACGCGCACAGGGCCAAGGACTTCGAGCAGGAGCACGAGCGGCAGGAGTGCCGTCAGGCGGCGGCGCATGTGGTTGCCGATCGGCCGCAATGGGTCCCCTCTTCGCCGTCTCCGGTCTCACGACACGCGGCTATCGCGGCCTATCATCGCAGCCGGTGCAAGAAGCCTGCCGGACGCCGGCCGGGGTGGTCAACCCCCCAACAGTCCACTTCCGCTTCGAGCGTTGCATACTTCGACCCGGTCCCGGCGGCTCGACCGCCCGGCCCTGCGATCCATTTGGAGGACGAAACCCGATGTTCAAACGGATGACCTCGCTGCTCTTCCTCTCGGCGGTGGTGTTCGCCGCATGTTCGAGTTCGGGCGGCGGTGCGAGCGCGCGGCGCGAGCGCGGCGGCGAGCCCCGGCGCGTCGAGCGCGCGGCAGCCGCCGCAGCGGCGGACGTCTGCCGGAGTAGCGCGGCGGCCTCCGGCGGTGCGGCCGGCTCGCCGGTCGCAGGCGGACTGCTCGAGAAGGTCCTGAAGGCCAAGAAGCTGAGGTCTCGACCGACCCGAACTACGCGCCGCAGTCGTTCCTGAAGCCCGACGGCAGCTTCGAAGGCTTCGACATCGACGTCGCGACCGAGATCGCCAAGCGGCTCGGCGTCGAGGTCGGGTTCGAGACGCCCGGCTGGGACACCATCACCGCCGGGTCATGGGGCGGCCGGTGGGACATCAGCGTCGGCTCGATGACGATCACCGTTCCGCGCCAGGCCGTCCTCGACTTCAGCCCGCCGTACTACTTCACGCCGGCCCAGATGGCCGCCACGACCGCCTCCGGCATCACGTCGCTCGACGGGCTCGCCGACAAGACGGTCTGTGTCGGCTCCGCGACGACCTACCAGGACTGGCTGGAGGGCAAGCTCCAGAGCGTGTCGCTCGGTCCGGTGGCGACGCCGCCCGCGGGCGTCAAGGTCCAGACGCTCGACACCGACCAGGCGTGCGCCCAGGCGATCGCGGCCGGCCGCAAGGACGCCGAGGGCTTCCTGAGCGCGAGCACGGTCATCGACTCGGCCATCCAGAACAAGACACCGATCGTCAAGGTCGGCGACCCGGTCTTCGTCGAGCAGCTCGCCGTGTCGGTCGACAAGAACGGCCCGAACGACGCCGACTTCATGCACGGCCCTCGAGAAGATCATCAACGACATGCACGCGGATGGGACGCTGACCACGCTGTCGAACAAGTGGTACAAGGCCGACCTCACCAAGCCGCCGGCCTGATGCCCCGACTCGTTCATCGACGGATAGGTTCCAGACGCAGGGGCGCCGGACGGCGCCCCTGCCCCATATCAGAGGGAGGATCCCATGACCGCCCAGGCCGCCGCGGCGCCCGTCGAGGAGGTGCCGCCGATCGTCCTTCAGATCGAGGCCGCCCAGCGGCGCCATCGAGCCAGCTTCCGGACGCGGTTCATCCTCACCTGGGCCGTCATCCTCGGCGTCATCGGCGGCTTCCTCGGGCTGACCGTCGGCGTCAATGTCGGCTTCCTCCAGGAATGGCTGCCGTTCATCATCGGCGGTGTCTGGATCACGTTGTTCATCTCGGTCGTCTCGATCTTCTTCGCAGTCATCCTCGCCGTCTTCGGTGCGCTCGGGCGGCTGTCGTCGAACCCCTACTTCAACGGCGTCGGCGTCGCTGTACGTCTCGATCGTCCGCGGCACGCCGCTCATCGTCCAGATCCTCTTCATCTTCCTGGCGCTTGCCGGCGGCCGGGATCGTCGTCCCCCCGCTGCCGACCGGGATCATCGCCCTCGCGTTCAACTACGGCGCCTACCTGACCGAGGTCTTCCGGGCCGGCATCCAGGCGGTTCCCGGCGGCCAGGTCGAGGCCGCCCGCGCGCTCGGCCTGCCGGAGAGCGTCGTCATGCGGCGGGTCATCCTTCCGCAGGCGATCCGGATCGTCACGCCGGCGGTCGGGCAACGACTTCATCGCCATGACCAAGGACTCCGCGCTCGTCTCGATCGTCGGCGTCCAGGAGCTGCTGTGGCGCGCACAGGCCGCCGGCCGGCCGACCGGCCAGAGCTTCCAGACGATCATCGTCGCGGCGCTGATGTACTGGTGCCTGACGCTGGTCCTGTCGTACTTCCAGGCACGGCTCGAGAAGCGGATGGCCGCCGGAGACCGCAACCGATGAGCGAGACGACCATGGCCGCCGCTCCCGCCGGCGGCCGGGGCCGCGACCCGTTTGCCAAGCCCGGGGCGCTGACGCCTCCGGGCTCTGTGCCGATCGTGTCGGTCCTCGCCCTCGAGAAGTACTTCCACCACAACCACGTCCTGCGCGGCTGCTCGCTCGAGGTGTATCCCGCGCGAGACGATCTGCCTGATCGGGCGGTCGGGCTCGGGCAAGAGCACGCTGCTGCGCTGCATCAACTTCCTCGAGGAGCCGACCGCCGGCAGCGTCGAGGTCGACGGGGTCAAGGTGGACGCCGACCCGCTGCGCGAGCACCGCAGCGGCGCCGACCGGGACAAGATCCGGAAGATCCGGACGAGTGCCCAGATGGTCTTCCAGGAATTCAACCTCTTCCCCCACATGAAGGTCATCGACAACCTCATCGAGGCGCCCGATGCGGGTCAAGGGCGTCGCCGCGAGACCAGGCGATCGCGACGGCGGAGAAGTTCCTCGACCAGGTCGGTCTCCGCGAGAAGCGCGACGAGTACCCGGCTCGGCTCTCGGGTGGACAGAAGCAGCGGGTGGCGATCGCCCGGGCGCTCACGATGGAACCGAAGGTGCTGCTGTTCGACGAGCCGACGTCGGCGCTCGATCCGACGCTCGTCGGCGAGGTCCTCAAGGTGATGGCGCAGCTCGCCCACGAGGGCTCGACGATGATCGTCGTCACCCACGAGATGGCGTTCGCGCGCGAGGCGGCCGACCGCGTCTACTTCATCGAGGAGGGCGTGTTCGTCGAGGCGGGGCCACCCGAACAGGTCATCGAGGCGCCACAGGACGAGCGGACGGCCCGCTTCCTGTCCCGGCTGCTGGGGAAGTTCTGATCGGCCGCCGCGGTGTCCGTCCTGATGGGAGATCGAGGACGCGACCGGGACCGGGGGACACGCCGCGCCGATCGCCGCCCTGACGGCGACCGGGATCCCGTTCCGCGTCGTCCGCACCGAACGTGCCGGCAGTGCCGAGGAGAGCGCCGCACTCCAGGGCATCCCGGTCGAGGCGCTGTTGCGGACCATCGTCGTTCGGCGGGCGAGGACGACTACCTGTTCGTGCTCGTTCCGGCCGGGCGCCGGTTCGACTGGCCGAAGCTGCGCGCGCACCTCGGGGTGACGCGGATGTCGCTTCCCGACGCCGACGAGGCCCAGGCCGTCACCGGCTACGTCCGGTACACGATCACGCCGTTCGGCTCGACGCGGGCGTGGCCGGTGATCCTCGATGCGTCGGTCGCGCGACGCTGCCGGTCGTCGCCATCGGTGGCGGAGCGTTCGGGGTCAATGTCCACCTCGCCCCGCACGACCTCGTCGCGGCGCTCGGTGCAACGTCGTGCGTCGACGTCACGTCGCCGGAGGTCGCGAAAGCCCGGGTAGACAGACGCGTTGCCGCGCGCAAGAAGCATGCCTACAATGGATTTCCTACGTGTCCGATGGGGGCGCGCGGACAGGAGAGGAGCGGAACCTTGGCTGCCATCGGTCCGAAGCGGATCGCGTCGTTCATCGCGCCATTCAAGGTCGAGCCCGGCCGCCGGGTGCGTCTGCCGAAGGACTTCGATCCGGCCGGCGTCTCGCAAGGTGAGCGTCGGCGAGGCGAAGCAGATCCTCCGCGACAGGGCGTCGATCTGCTCGCCGAGTACCAGGCCCGCCTCGCCGCGCAGGACATCTACGGCGTCGTGGTCGTCCTGCAGGCGATGGACGCGGCCGGCAAGGACGGGACGATCCGGCACGTCATGAGCGGCGTCAACCCGCAGGGCGTCCAGGTCAGCAGCTTCAAGGTCCCATCGAGCGAGGACCTCGATCACGACTACCTGTGGCGGTACGCGAAGAGGCTCCCGGAGCGCGGCAACATCGGGATCTTCAACCGCTCCTACTACGAGGAGGTCCTCGTCGTCCGCGTCCACCCGACCGATCCTCGCCGCCAGAAGATGCCGCCGAAGTCCAAGGGTCGAGGCATCTGGGAGCGGCGCTTCCGCGAGATCAACGACTGGGAGCACTACCTGACCGACCAGGGCTATCGGTTCGTGAAGATGTTCCTCAACGTCTCGAAGGAGGAGCAGCGCCGGCGATTCCTGTCGCGCATCGACGAGCCCGAGAAGAACTGGAAGTTCTCGGGCAACGACGCCAAGGAGCGTGCCTTCTGGGACGACTACCAGAAGGCCTTCTCCGATGTCCTCAGCAAGACGAGCACGCCGTGGGCGCCGTGGTGGGTCATCCCGGCCGACGACAAGCCGTTCGCCCGGGTCGCCGCGGCCGGCGTCCTGGCGAACGCCCTGATCGAGATCGACCCGCGATACCCGAAGGTGACAGCTCGAAGCCCAGGCGCAGCTCCAGCAGGCCAAGGAGGCGCTCGAAGGTCAGGCGCCTCCCGGCGTCGCGCGCGACCCGATCGCGGAGGAGCTCAAGGAGAAGGCCGAGCGAAAGCGGAGCGGCAAGGGCAAGCACAAGAAGGGGGACAAGTCATGACCGAAGCCGTCGCCGCACCTGCACCTGCCCCGCGACCTGCGTCAACCCCTGCGGCCGGCGCGGCCGCCTCGAAGACACGGCGTGGTGGGCGCTGACGCCCCAGGAGGCGATCCAGGCCCAGAGCGTCGACGCGGCGACTGGGCCTGTCGACGGCGGAGGCCGATTCCCGGCGGGCGCGCTTCGGCGCCAACAAGTTCGCCGACGCCAAGAAGGAGCCGCGCTGGCAGGCGTTCGTCCGCCAGTATCGCGACCCGATGCAGATCGTCCTGCTCGTCGCGGGCGGTCTGAGCCTGTTCATCCCGAACCAGTTCGCGACCGGCGTCGTCCTGATCCTGCTGACCCTCCTCAACGCGGCGATGGGTCTCAACCAGGAAGGCAAGGCCTCGGCGAGCGTCTCGGCCCTCCAGAAGATGATGGTCGTCAAGGCCAAGGTCCGGCGCGGCGGCGAGCTCGGCGAAGTGGCCATGGACCAGCTCGTCCCGGGCGACATCGTCAACATCGAAGCCGGCGACCTCGTCCCTGCCGACGCCCGCATCCTCACCGCCGCCACCCTCGAGATCGACGAGTCGGCGCTGACCGGCGAGAGCGTGCCGGTTCCCAAGCAGGTCGATCCCGTCGCCACCGACTCGGCGCTGGGCGACCGCATCGACATGGCGTTCATGAACACCCAGGTCACCCGCGGCGCCGGGACGATCCTCGTCACGTCGACCGGGCATGGAGACCGAGGTCGGCCACATCAGCGGGATGCTCCAGGTGACCGAGGAGGAGGTCACTCCGCTCACCCGGCAGCTGAACGCGCTGACGAACCAGATCCTGGCGATCGCCGGGGTCGCGCTGGTGCTGTCGATCCTGATCGGCTACTTCAAGAACGGCCAGACCCTCGACACGCTCTTCCTGACCGCCGTCGCCTTCTCGGTGTCGGCGATCCCGACCGGTCTGCCGGCGGTCGTCACGGCCGTCCTGTCGATGGGTACCCAGACCCTCGCCCAGGCCGGCGCCATCGTGAAGCGGCTGCGCTCGGTCGAGACCCTCGGTTCGACGTCGGCGATCAACTCCGACAAGACCGGGCACGCTGACCCTCAACCAGATGACCGCCGTCCAGATGGCGATCCCCGGACGCCGCTACGCGATCAGCGGCGAGGGCTACCAGACGACCGGCCAGATCACCCACACCGGCGGCCAGCCCGACGTCCCGCTCGAGCAGTACCTCCTGCCGATGGCCCTGTGCGCCGATGCCGAGGTCAAGAACGGCTGCGCTCGTCGGCGACCCGACCGAAGGCGCGCTGGTCGTCCTCGCGGCCAAGGGCGGTGTCGACCCGACGCTGACCCGCGAGCAGTACCCGCGCGTCGCCACGCTGCCGTTCGATGCGGCCTACAAGATGATGGCGACGTTCCACCGGATGAAGGACGCGAAGGGCCGGGACGTGATCCGAGCCTTCATCAAGGGTGCTCCCGACCAGCTCCTGGCGCGAGCCGCCAGCGCCCACGGACCGGACGGCACCGAAGTCCCGGTCGCCCAGATCCGCGACCCGTACATGGCCGAGAACGACCGGCTCGGCGAGCAGGGGCTGCGCGTCATGGCCACCGGCCAGAAGGACTTCGACCCGGCCAAGTTCGACCCGAATGCCGACCTGCTGCCGCTCCTCGACGGGATGACGCTGCTCGCGATCGTCGGCATCGTCGACCCCGCCCGGCCGGAGGCCAAGGACGCGATCGCGAAGGCGAAGTCGGCCGGCATCCGCGTCCGGATGATCACCGGCGACCATGCCGTGACCGCCCAGGCGATCGCCAACCAGCTCGGCATCGAAGGCCGAGCGCTCACCGGCGCCGAGTTCGCGGCGATGAGCGACGACGAGGCCGTCCGCCGGATCGACGAGATCGGCGTCATCGCCCGCGTCGCTCCCGAGCACAAGGTCCACCTCGTGGACATCCTCAAGAAGCGCGGCCACATCGTCGCCATGACCGGCGACGGCGTGAACGACGCACCGGCCCTCAAGAAGGCCGACATCGGCGTGGCGATGGGCATCACCGGCACCGAGGTCTCGAAGGAGGCCGCCGTGATGATCCTCACCGACGACAACTTCGCCACGATCGTCAAGGCGGTCGAGCTCGGCCGCGCCCTCTACGACAACCTGATGCGCTACATCCGCTTCCAGATGGGCGTGCTGTTCGGGTTCATCGCCACGTTCCTCGGCGCGAGCATCTTCAACATCCTGTCGGGCATCCCGTTCCTGCCCCTCCAGACGCTGTGGGTCAACTTCACCGTCGACGTCTTCCAGGCGATCGGACTCGGTTGGGGCAAGCCGCGCGAAGGCCTGATGGAGATGGCGCCGCGCCCGAAGGACCAGGTGATCCTCAACCGGCGACTGCTCGCGTGGCTCGTGTTCAGCGGACTCGTGATGGCCGTCGGGACCCTTGGCGTCATCACCTGGGCCAACCAGGCCTTCAACACCCAGGTGGCCCACACGATGGGTCTCGTGACGTTCTCGATCTTCAACCTGCTGTTCTCGCTCGAGACCGCCGACGAGGAGCGAACGCTGTTCAGCAGCGAGCTGCTCGAGAACCAGATGCTCGCTGAAGACGACCGCGCTGTCGATCCTGACGATCTTCCTCGCGACGGCATTCGGGCCGCTCCAGCGGGTCCTCGACACCGTCGAGCTGACCGTCGACCAATGGGCGATCTGCATCGTCGTCGGCGCCTCGATCGTCGTCGTGGCCGAGGTCAAGAAGCTGCTGAAGATCGAGACGTCCGAGGCGCCGACCTGGTCACGGCATCCGCCGAGGCCGCCTGACCGAACAGATGTCGTGATCACCGATGATCTCGCCGACCCGCGGTCGGCGACCTCGAACTCGCCGGGAGTCCGTCACGGAGTCCTCGACGGCTGGTGGGGCGGACGCTTCGACGGCCGCCGTCGACGGTCGTGCGGCCCGCCGTCGCGCGTCCGGCGGCTCGGGCTGTCGACCCGACCGCGGCGACGACGAACGGCCGAGTGGACCCGATGTCGCCCTCAAGTCGTCGAGCACCTCGCGATCGCCCGGACGCCCGAAGTCGCGGAGCCGCCGACCCGTGGGCCGAGGCCGGCCGCAAGATCCTGCGATTCCATCTCGCGCGGATGCTCGCTCATGTGCCCGACCGCGATCGCTGGAGACCGACCGCGAGGCGGTCCACGACATGCGGGTCGCCGCCCGGCGCGTCCGAGCGGCGTGGCGAGTCTTCGGTGACGCCTACGATCGGCCGGTCGTGCGCGAGCACGTCCGCGAGCTGCAGAACGCTCGGCGACCGCCTCGGCGCCGTCCGTGACCTTGATGTCCAGCTGGCGATCGTGTCCGACGTACCGAGACCGTCGCTCGAAGCGCGAACGCGCCGCGCTGGCGCCGCTGCTCGATGCCTGGACCGTCGAGCGAGCGGGCGCGCCACGCCGATCTCGCGGCGCACCTCGCCTCGCCCTGGTTCGGCACGGTCGTCGCCAGCCACGAGGCGTTCGTCAGGACGGACGGCGCCGACGCCGCTGCAGACCCGGCCGATGCCCCGGCGACCGTCCGCACCTGTGCACCGGCGGTCGCGTGGGAAGCCTACGGCGCGGTCTGGGCCTTCGATCCGGTCGTCGGCGGACGCCGACGTGGCGACCCTGCACGAGCTCCGGATCGCGACCAAGTGGCTGCGCTACACGCTCGAGTTCGTTCGCGAGCCGATGGAGCCGGCTGCGACCGAGCTCATCCGCCGGGTCGTCGTCCTGCAGGACCACCTCGGTGACATCCACGACCTGCACGCCGCCGCCGGCATCGCCCGGCGAAACCGCGGGCGCCGACGACCGATCTGCGATCGTCGAACCGATCGGCGATCGAGCGGTTCGCGGTCGCCGAGGACGCCCGGGTCGACCGCCTTCGCCGACGGCTCGGACCGGCCTGGCGAGGCGTCGCCGACGCCGAGTTCCGACGCGGCCTGGGACGCGCGCTCGCTCGCCTCTGAGGCCGCTCGCCGGCTGCGGTCGCGGACGCCAGCTCGCGGCGGCCGTTGACCGCCGGCCGCTACTCGTCCTTGACCGCCGCGGAACGAGCGCCCGACGTTGGCTACGAGGATCGCGACGATCGACACGAGGTAGAGCTGGCCGAACAGCGCCTCGGAGATCGCGATCATCTGGCCGAGCGTCGTGCGACGCGCTGAAGTCGCCGTAGCCGACGGTGCTCAGCGTCGTGTAGCTGAAGTACAGGTACGTTCGCCGTCGTCGGCGACGCGGTCTGGACGAAGAACGGCTCGCCAGACAGGATGCCGATCAACCCGAAGACGTACGCGTAGCAAAGGCCGAGGAGCAGGTACACCACGAGCGCACCGATCACCAGGCGGTACGTGATCGTCGGGCTGCTGGCCGATCTGGCCGCAGGATGACGACCGGCACGACCGCCGCGATGGCAAAGCCGATCAACCCGACCGCGGTGCTCGGCGGCCTTGGCGTCGCCCGTGATGATGGCGAGGGCCGAGGCCGCGATGGCGACCGCGACGAGGATCTGTGCCGTGCGCATCACCCGCGGACGCGCCTGCGACGTGCTCAGCGCGAACAGCAGTGTCGCCCCCGTCAGCACGACCGCCAGGACGCCGCCGCCAGTCCCGACCCCGGTCGCCGCGAGGCACGCCACCGTCAGGATCGTCAGCAGGAGCGTCAGGCCGTAGCCGTCCTGGATATGCCGGATCGCGTGCGCGAGTTGACCGCGCGGGCTCCGGGGCGCGGACTGCTCGGTGCTGGCGGCGGAGGTCATTCTTCCCCCGGCTTCTGTTGGGTGCGACTCACACGCCCGTCTCGGCCACGATGCGACCGGACGCTATGGCCGAGCTGAACGCCTCGAAATCGCGATCGGTCTGGTCGGCGTAGGCCTCCGCGAAGACGCCGAGCGCGCGATCGAACGCGTCGTCGTCGCCGATGTAGCCGGCGATCGTGGCGGGCTCGCCCGACCTGGCATGACCACGAGCGAGGGCCCACCCGCACAGCTCGCCCCACGCGGTCAGGTCGTCGACGGTCATGGCCTCCACGACCGCGCTGCCCTTCATGTCCTGGAGCTGGCGGACGTACCAGTGGCGCCCGCGCCCACCGACTGCCGTCCCGAGGAAGATGTCGCTGGCCGCCTGAAGCCGCCGCTGCCCGGCCACGACCCTTGCCCCGTGCGACGGCTCGTCGCTGGGGCCCAGGAACCGTTCGTAGACCGATGCGACGGCCTGTTTGACCTGCATGAACAGCGGATCGTCGTCGGAGCCGCCATCGAGCAGCACGACGAAGGCGCCGAGTCCGACGCTCCCCACGCCCACGACCTTCATCGCGTAGTCAACGATCGTCGTACTTGTCGAGCAGCGCCCGCCGGTCCTCCTGGAGCGAACCTCGGTAGTCAGCGAGCGCATCCTGAGCCAGCGGGTGCGTCACTTCGGGGCGGTGGACGATCACGGGCGGGCGATCGACGATGCGGCGGTGGCCGTCGACGACCTGCGGTGAGCTTTGGCAGCTCGTGCAGCGCAGTCGTGGCGGGCCGCGGACGTGGATGGTCGACTCGATCATCGGCCGGGCCCGCTTGGTCACGAATGCGAGGACGCTCGCGACCTGCACATCCGGCGTAGTAGACGTCGATAGAGCGCATCGTGGCGTACTCGGTCATCCGCTCCCGGTACGAGCGGAGAGCCGCGTGGACGGCATGGCGGTTGTCGTGGGTGCCGAAGCCGCGCGACCGGCCGGCCACGACGAGGCTCGCGGCGAGACGCTTGAGGTCCCATTCGAACGGTCCCGCGCAGCGTCTCGTCGAAGTCGTTGACGTCGAACAGCTCGTCCCGCTCGGGCGAGGCGAACAGGCCGAAGTTCGAGAGATGCGCGTCGCCACACATCTGGACGATGATCCCGGAGTGCGGCGCCGCCGGCGAGGTCGGCTGCCATCGGCAGGGCCGCGCCTCGATAGAAGGTGAACGGCGACGAGGCCATCCGGCCGTAGCGGACCGGGATCGAGCTCGGGAATCCGGTCCGCCTCCTGGCCCTGGAGCAGAGCGACCGGGTCGGCGCGGTCGGCCGCGGGGCGCCACTCCGCCTGGCTGGCGAGGGGCAGCTTCGAACGTGCCGCCTCGCCGGCCTGCCGGAGGGCGTCCCGGTTGGGTCGCGTCATGAGCCTGCCTAGGTCGTCGAGGCGGCGGCGGCACCTCCGGCCGGTGGGACCGTGGCCGTTCCCGCAGTCACGGCCGCGGCGCCTGGTCCCGCGCGGTAGGCATCGGCCGCGTCGCGGATCGACTCGTAGATGTTCGCGGACCCGATCTTCTCGGTCAGCCCGTAGGCGTCGAGCTCGCGCGTGACTTGCTGTTGATGTCGGCGAGGACGAGCGTGGTCCCCTTGGCCGCCAGCTCCTCCTGGACCTGGCGCAGCGCCGTCTGAGCCCGAGTAGTCGATGTCACCGATCGCGGCCCCGCTGATCACGAACCAGCGCAGCGGCGGGTCGGCGTTCTCGACGATGTCGACGATGCTCGGCGGTGAACCGCGTCGCGTTCGCGTAGTACAGGCTCGCCCCGAAGCGCGTAGACCGCGAGCCCTGGAGCGAACTCGGCGCCGCTCGTCGGTCGCGGCCGCCCGCAGCTCGCGCTCGCCCTTCGGCACGACGAGCTCGTCGTACGGACGGTAGCAGTGATAGATGTGCTCGATGATCGAGAGGGCCATCGCCAGGATGATCCCCTGCTCGACGCCGACGACGACCACGGTCGCCGCAGTGACCGCGGCGACGGCGAACTCGCCCTTGCGGACGCGGTAGATGTCGGACATGCCCGCGGTAGTCGATCAGCCGGACGCCGATGATGAAGACGACCGAGGCGAGGACGGCGTTCGGCATGTACGACGAGGGGACCGGTCAGGAAGAGCAGGACCACGACGACGATCGCCGCTGCGGTCAGCTGCGAGACCTGGCTCCGGCCGCCGGCGGAGTCGACCATCTCGGTCTTCGTCGGGCTGCCGTTGACGACGAATGTGCCGGTCACGCCGGCAGACGCGCTTCGCGAGGCCGAGGCCGACGAGGTCGACGTTCTCCTCGAAGCTGTCGGAGTACTTCATCGCGTAGGCCCGTGACGTCGCCGCGCTCTGGGCGAGGATGACGACGACGAGCGAGATGACAGTCGGCAGCAGCGTCTGGATGTTGGCGACGGTGATGACGTCGGTCGGAAGGCCAAGTGCGGGCAAGCCGCCGGGGACGGTCCCGAGCGACGGAAACGCCATCGGCCTCGAGGTTCAGGAGGTAGCTCGCCCCGATCGTCACGACGACCGCGATCAGCGCGCCCGGGATCTTCTTGTTGACGGCACCGAGGCCGAGGATCAGCACGAACACGACGACCGAAACGGCGAGGGTCGCGCCGCTCGTGTCCGATCGGGATCAGGCGGACGGTCTCGACGAACTTCTCGATGGTCCCGCCCGATTGGCGACGGGATACCGAACATCCCACCGATCTGACCCATGGCCACCTGGATCCCGACGCCGGTCAGGAACCCGATGAGGACGCTGCGCGACAGGAAGTTGGCGATGAACCCGAGTCTCAGCACGTCGCGCCAGCGATCAGCAGGACTCGCGCACAGGAGGGCGGTCAGCGACGCCATCTCGACGTATTGGGTCGATTCGGCGGTGAGGCCCATCGCGAGCAGGCCGGTCGCCATGATGGCCGCGGTCGCCGAGTCGGCGCCGACCACGAGATGCCGGGACGACCCGAAGATCGCGAACGCGATGATCGGCAGGACGATCGTGTACAGGCCGGTGATGACCGGCATCCCGGCGATCTTGGTGTAGCCCATGACCTCGGGGATCGCCAGCGCGGCGAGGGTCGCGCCGGCGATGACGTCGCCGCTGATCCGCGCGGGATCGAGCGGCAGGATCCCGCCGAACAGGAACGGCGGCGCGCTTCCGGCGACGATTCGCAGTTGCGGACGCGGTCACGACGAGCCTCCCCTCCCAGCGGTCGGCAGGGACGCTGCGACCGTGTCGCGCGATTGTGCTCCGCGGGCGCGGCACGCGTCAGCCCAAGCCGGCGACACGCTGGCGGGCGACCCTGATCGTGCGCGGCTGCTACAGAGCCGTGACCGCCGCGGCCGTGCGCTCGGCGTAAGCGCATCGGACGGTCGCACCGGGCCGCACAGAGCCGCGACCGCCTCGGCGATGCGGTCGGCGTAAGCGCTCGATGTCGCCCGGGTACGTCCCCCGGCTTAGCTTGGGGGACCGTGGCTCCGATGGAGCGCTCCCCGGAGCTCAGACACGTCCAAGAACGCTCACGCGTCGACCGAGTCCCGCCGCCGAAGGCCGTTCGGCGTACCGTTCCCCTGACGTTAAGACCGGGGCGCGTATGCGGCGATCGAACCTGGATTCGGCCGACCGCGCGGGCTACAGACGTCGAGCGTGGCCGCTGCAGAGCGCCGGACGGCGGCCGCTACAGCGCCTTGACCGCCGCCGTCAGTGCCGCGAGGCCGTCCTTCGCGTCGGCGAACAGCATCCCGGTCTTCGGGTCGGTGTAGAGCTCGTTGTCGATGCCGGCGTAGCCGCGGCCCATCGACCGCTTGATCACGACGATCGACTTGGCGTGGTCGACGTCGAGGATCGGCATCCCCGACACCGGCGAGCCGGGCCGGCGGGCGGCCGGGTTGGTCACGTCGTTCGCGCCGATCACGAGGGCCACGTCGGCCCGGTCGAACTCGGGGTTGATCTCGTCCATCTCCTTGAGCTGGGGGTAGGGGACGTTCGCCTCGGCGAGCAGGACGTTCATGTGCCCTGGCATCCGGCCGGCCACCGGATGGATGGCGTACTTCACGTCGACGCCGCGCGCCTCGAGCAGCTCGGCCAGCTCGCGGACCGCGTGCTGGGCCTGCGCGACCGCGAGCCCGTACCCGGGCACGATGATCACGTGCTGGGCGTAGGCGAGCTGGATCGCCACATCGTCGGCGCCGATCTCGCGGACCGTGCCGCCGGCACCGGCAGCGGCCCCAGCGTGCCCGTCGCCGCCGCCGAACCCGCCGATCATGATGTTCATGACCGAGCGGTTCATCGCGTCGGCCATGAGCTTGGTCAGGATCGCGCCCGACGCACCGACGAGCGCGCCGGCGATGATGAGCACCGGGTTGCCGAGCACGAACCCGGCCATCGCGCCGGCCGTGCCGGTGAACGAGTTCAGCAGGCTGATGACGACCGGCATGTCGGCGCCGCCGATCGGCAGGACCATCGTGACGCCGAAGATGAGCCCGGCGAGGACGACCACGCCGAGAAGCGCCAGCGTCACAGTCGAATCCAGCGTGAGCGCTCCGGCGGCGCCGAGGATCAGTGCCAGCGTGCCGAGCACGGCCACGACGGCCAGCCCGATGGTCACCGCCTGACCGCCCGGGACATAGATCGGCTTGCCGGGGATGAGGCCCTGGAGCTTGCCACCGGCGATCAGCGACCCGGTGAACGTGACGCGAGCCGATGAGCGCGCCGAGGACGACGAAGATCGTCGTGTCGACCGGTGCGCCGTTGCTGAGCCGGATGAAGTCATCGATGGCGACGAGTGCCGCCGCACCGCCGCCGACCGCATTGAACAGCGACACCAGCTGCGGCATCGCGGTCATCTTCACGGTCCGCGCGGTGTAGAGCCCCGCGCCGCCACCGATCAGGAAGCCGACGACGATGATCACGATGGCGGTGGTCGAGAGGCCGTCCCTTCACGCGTGCAGGAGCCAGACGAGCGTCGCGACGACGGCGATCGACCATGCCCGCCGCGCTGAGCTGGTTGCCGCTTCGCCCGGTGGCCGGCGAGTTCATCCGATGGAGGCCCAGCACGAAGCACGAGGCACCCGACCAGCCAGGCGAGGTAGACGATGGTGTAGATCCACTGTTCCGACATCGATGTGCTCCCCGACTACGCGCGGGGGGCGCCGTCGGCGCCGTCGGTGGTGGCTTTGGCGGCCGTCGGCTTCTTGCGGAACATCTGGAGCATCCGGTCGGTGACCACGTAGCCGCCGACGACGTTCATCGCGCCGAACACCATCGCGACGAACGCGAGGGTGTAGCTGACCGGGTTGTCTGCCTCCGACGCGATGATCATCGCGCCGACGAGGACGATGCCGTGGATCGAGTTGGCCCCCGACATCAGCGGCGTGTGAAGGGTCGCCGGGACCTTGCTGATGACCTCGAAGCCGACGAGGATCGCCAGGATGAAGATGGCCAGCGAGGTGAGGAGTTGGCTCGCTCACGCGGGACCTCCAGCGGCCGGGGCGGCCGGTTCGAGCAACTTCTTCACGGCGTCGGACAGGATCGCCCCACCGTGGCTGATCACGGTCGACTTGGTCACCTCGTCCTCGAAGTCGAGGTTGAGCGCGCCGTCCTTGACCATCCCGAGCAGCAGCGCCGAGATGTTCCGAGCGTAGAAGGCCGACGCACCGGCCGGCATCGACGCCGGCAGGTTGTCCGGCGCGATGATCGTCACGCCGTTGGGCGTCTGCACCGTCTGGCCGGCGACGCTCAGCTCGCAGTTGCCGCCGAGCGCCGAGGCCGCCATGTCGACGATGACCGAGCCCGACTGCATCTTCTCGACCGCCGCGGCCGTGACGAGGACCGGCGGCTTGCGACCAGGGACCTGGGCCGTCGTGATCACGATGTCCATGCCGCCGATGACGTCGTTGAGCTCGGCCTGCTGGGCGGCCCGTTCCTCGGCGGTCAGCTCGCGGGCGTAGCCGCCGGCGCCGGTCGCATCGATCGTCGTCTTGAGCTTGACGAACTGGGCACCGAGGCTCTCGGCCTGTTCTCGCGTCTCCGGTCGGACGTCGTATGCCTTGACCACCGCGCCGAGCCGCCGGGCCGTGCCGATCGCCTGGAGCCCGGCCACGCCGATTCCGAGGATGAGCACGTTGGCGGGCTTGGCCGTGCCGGCCGCCGTCGTCAGCAGCGGGAAGTAGCGGCCGTAGGCGTTGGCGGCGATGAGGACCGCCTTGTAGCCACCGACGTTCGCCTGCGACGAGAGCGCGTCCATCGTCTGCGCGCGTGACAGCGTTCGCGGGATGGCATCAAGGCTGATCGCGGTGACGCCCCGGTCGGCGAGTGCCTTGGCCGTCCGTGGATCGATGAGCGGGCTGAGCAGCCCGAGGACGGCCTGGCCCGAGCGGAGCTTGCCGACCTCCGCCTCGGACGGCTTGGCGACACGCAGGATCGCGTCCGACTGGGCGTACAGGTCGTCGTTCGAGACGAGGGTGGCGCCCGCCGCTTCGTACGCGCCATCGAGGATCGCCGCGCCGGCGCCGGCGCCGCGTTCAACCAGGATGTCGAGCCCGGCCGCCTTCAGCTTGCCGAGCACTTCGGGTACCAGGGCGACGCGCCGCTCTCCGGGCGCAGTCTCCTTGGCGACACCGACCTTCATGGGCACCACCTTGACTTGGGGTCGTTCGGGCCGCGGAGGGACAGGTCCGCGGGGACTCTTGGGGTCAGCGGAAGGATAGCGCCTGCGCGCAGCAGGCGGCGGAGCGGCCGCGTCGCGATCTTGTCGTCCGCGTTGCCGGGTCGCCGCGACCGCGACCGGCCCGACCGTCGGTCGTCGGGCCGGGTCAGGACCTCGGCCGCATCGTGACGATGAGGATGTGTCCCTCCTCGTCGCCGATCACCTCGGCGTCATGCGGGATCGTGCCGTCCCAGCGCAGGTAGTCGCCGGGCCCGAGCTCGACGACGTGGTCGCCCTGCGACATCCGCCAGCGACCCTGCAGGACGAAGTGATGCTCGTCGCCGCCGTGCGCGTGGAGGCCCGCACGGCCGCCGGCGGGCGCGACGCCCTCGACGATCGAAACGTCACGGCTGTCGCCGCCGTCCACGCGCTCGATGCGCCCGAGGCCATCGCGAGCCTGGACCGGACGCTCGCCGGCCCGGACGACGCGCGGTGGCGGCACGTCGCCCATGAAGAACCAGGCGACCGGCACGTCGAGCGCATCGCCGAGCGAGGCGAGGCAGCTGAGGGAAGGCGACGCCTTGTCGTTCTCGATCTGCGACAGGTAGCCGAGGTTCAGGCCAGTCCGCTCGGCGACTGCCGCGAGCGTCAGGCCGCGCTCGGCTCGCCAGCGCCGGATCTGGCCGCCGATGGCCGGGCGGCGGCGGTCTTCGACGGTCATGTTTGTTGTCAGCAAAACAGATGTTGACATCAGGCAACAATCCGAGGTACGTTGTGTCTACCAACAAAGAGTGCTTGATGTAGGCCAACTCGTCAAGCCGCAACGGAGGATCTCCTCGTGGACATCGCCATCATCGGTGCCGGCAACGTCGGCCGCGCCCTCGCCACCTCGTTCAGCCGTGCCGGACACGGCGTCATCATCACCTCTCGCGATCCCGAGCACGCCGGCCGCCGTCGCGACCGAGACTCGGACGCGCGTCGCCGCCTCGAACGCCGAGGCCGCCGCTGCAGCCGACGTCGTGGTCCTCGCGATCCCGTTCACCAGCGCCGAATCCGTTGCCGACGAGATCCGCGACGCCGTCGCCGGCAAGCCGGTCATCGACGCGACGAACCGGATGTCGTTCGGGCCGGCGAGGTCCCGCGATCGACGCCGAGCCGTCCAACGCCGAGCGTCTTGCCACCTGGCTGCCCGACGCGCACGTCGTCAAGGCGTTCAACACGCTCTTCGCCTCGAACCAGGCCGACCCGGTGGCCGACGGCGTCCAGCTCGATGGCTTCGTGGCCGCCGATGACGAGTCCGCCAAGGCGACCGTCCTCGAGCTCGTGCGCTCGATCGGCCTCAACCCGGTCGACGTCGGCCCGCTGGCCCGAGCCCAGCAGCTCGAGCAGCTCGCGTTCCTGAACATCGCCCTCAACATCACCGGCAACGGTGCGTGGCAGAGTGGCTGGAAGCTCGTCGCAGCCCCGGCCGCGCCCTGAAGTCGGCGGCCTAGGCGATGGTTGCATCGATGACTGACACTGTCGCCGTGAGCATCCCGGTCGCCCGCCTCAACCACGCGGTCCTCTACGTCCGCGACGCCCAGGCCGCGGCGGCCTTCTACGGCAAGGTCTTCGGCTTCGAGATCGTCGCCAACGAGTTCGGCGGACGCGCCGTGTTCATGCGGGCCGGCGGTGGCGACAACCACCACGACCTCGGCCTCTTCTCGGTCGGGCCGGACGCGCCTCGCGCGCCGCGCGGCTCGACGGGCCTCTACCACCTCGCGTGGGAGGTCCCGACGATCGAGGACCTCGCCGCGGCCTCCCGCGTCCTGTCCGAAGCCGGTGCCCTCGGCGGCGCGTCGGACCACGGCGTATCGAAGTCGCTCTACGGCTCCGACCCCGACGGCAACGAGTTCGAGATCATGTGGCGCGTCCCGCGCGAGGCGTGGGGCGACTACGAGGAGCATGGCGCCGTCATGCCGCTCGACATCGACGCCGAGGTGCGCCGATGGGGCGCCGAGGGCGCCGCAAGAGCCTGACCTCGTCTCGACCAGCACGCAAGCCGCTCCGGTGACGTACCGGGGCGGCTTCGTCGCGTCAAGCGCGAACGACATCGGCCAGAGGAGCGGGTAGCTGGTGCCGAACGCCTGGGAGTCCGACCTCGTCGCGGTCGACGAGGCGCTGGTACGCCGGCTGCTCCGGCGACGCGGGGCACGAGCCGCGGACCCTGCGGCACCTGGCCGAAGGATGGGACCGTTCCGTGTGGGTCGTCGACGAGGAGCTTGTCGTCGGGCTTCCCGCGCAAGGCGGCCATCGTGCCGATGATCGAGCGGGAGATCGAGCTCCTGCCGCGGATCGCGCCGCTTCTTCCGGCGCCCATCCCGGTCCCGCTCCTCGTCGGTGAGCCGTCCGAGGAGTTTCCGTGGTCGTTCTACGCCACTCGGTTTCTCCCCGGCGAGGAGGCCGCGCTCGTCGAGCTCGACGACGCCTCGCGTGTGGCGGTGGGGCTCGACCTGGCGCGGTTCCTCCGCGCGCTGCACGCGATCGAGCTCGACGCCGAGCTGCCGGTCGACGTGAACGGTCGGGCCGACATGCCGGGTCGAGCCGAGCGGCTCCGGGCGCTGACCGGCCGGCTCGGCGCAAGCGGCGTCTGGGTCGCGCCATCCGGCGTCGAGGAGCTGCTGACCGAGGCGGTCGCGCTACCGCCGCCGCGCCTCGACCGCCTCGTCCACGGCGACCTCTACCCGCGCAACTTCCTCGTCCACGAAGCGCCGACTGAGCGGTGTCATCGACTGGATCGATCTCGGCCGTTCCGATCCAGCGATCGACCTGTCGTTCTTGTGGAGCTTCGTTCCGCCTCACGGCCGGGACGGAGGTCGCAGCGGCGTACGGCGGTCTCGACGACGCGGCGCTTCTGCGCTCGCGCGTCCTGGCGGTCTTCATGGGCTGCGTGATCCTGGAGTACGCCGAGGCGACGGGCCATCCGGTGTTCGGTGCCTTCGCAGCGCGACGCCCTCGCGAGAGGCGGTCGCCGACCTGAGACGACGGTCGCGGCCCGATCGGGCGACTCACGCTTTCGCGTCCCGGCCGGACGGCGCAGCGACAACGACGCCGCTGGCGCACGCCCATCGCTGCCGAGGATCAGGCACGCACCGGCGAGCCCGCCCGGCGGCAGCCGCTCGCCGAGCAGGATCGCGGCGATGGCGGCCGACGCGACGGGCGTCAGCAGCAGCGCCGCCGAGGTTCGCGCGGCCGGGATGCGCCGCACCGACGCCATCAGCAGCAGGTTGCCGGTCATGCTCGCCCCGAAGGCGATCGTCAGCAGCGCGACGACCGCAGCCGGATCGGGAGTCGCGGGCACGACGCCAGCGGGATCGAGGACGAGCGCCGCCGCGAGAAGGACGGGGCCGCGCCCGATGAGGTTCGCGATCGTCGACGAGGGTGCCGTCGAGGCGGTACCTGGCGCCCCACCGACGGGCGAGGACGAGATACAGCCCGAACATCGCCGCCGAAGCCGAGGGCGATCACGACGCCGGCCGCAGCCTCGCCCGCGGGGACGCTTCCTGCCAGCAGTGCCGTGCCGACGAAGGCAAGGACGAACGCGACGAGAACCGTCGAGTCCGGATCCGCTCGCCGAGGAGCGGAACCGCGAACAGCGTGGCCAAGGACCGCGTACAGCGGTGCGATGAACCCGGTGATCGTCGGGCCGCTGGCGGCCACCGCGATGTTGACCCCGACGATGAAGCCGATGCCGCCGAGGATCGCCAGGACGCCGAGCCGCCACGCCCGCGCGAACGGACATCCCGTCGAGATGCCCGGCCGCGCGCAGGACGCCACCGGCGGCGAGGCCGATCACGACCACGAGCGCGAGCGTGCACGAGAGCCCGGCGATCGCGAGCGGCGAGAACGACCGAAGCGCGATCGCGGTCGCCGGGTACGCGGCGCCGTAGACGATGGCTGCACCGAGTGCGGCCGCCATCCCGACCCGCGCGTCGGCCGCGCTCGGGCTCGCTCATCCGCGGGCCTACCCGCGCGGTCGATCCGACCCGGATCGTCACCGACGTCGACTCGGGAGCGTGGGCTGTGCCGCGGTGCGTCGTCGAACGCGACATCATCCGTGTCGGATCCGGCGCTCGTCTCCCGCGTCGTGCGAGTCGCGCCTGGTCGCTGGGTATGCTGCCGCGGGCCGTCAAATGCGCCACCCGAACCCGGCCCGATGGAGGAGCGGCATGCGGATCACCGACGTCCGGACCTACATCCCGATGGTCGGGATCCGACCGCAATGCCTCGTCAGGATATCGACCGACGCCGGCATCGTGGGCTGGGGCGAGTCGGGCCTCTCGGCACGCGAGGAGGCCGTCGCGGCGGCGGTCGGCCACTACCGCGACCTCCTCATCGGTGCCGACCCGATGGCCCGTGGCGCGATCTGGCAGCGCCTCTACCGGAGCCAGTATTTCGAGGGCGGACGCGTCCTGACGGCCGCGCAATCGGCGATCGACATCGCGCTGTACGACATCTGCGGCAAGGCGCTCGGTGTCCCGGTCTACGAGCTGCTCGGCGGGAAGCAGCGCGACTTCGTGCCGCTGTTCGCGACCGCCGGCGCACCGATGGGTCCGGCGCTCCTCGACGACGTCCGCGGCCTCGTCGACGAGGGCTGGCAGGCGATCCGGCTCTTCCCGAGCATGCCCGGGCGCGCGCGGCGCGCCCGACGGCGCAGGCGCCCCGTCCGCGATCTCGTACGCTCCCGCCGATGGCGCACCGGCCGACGACCCTGACCTCTTCGAGCCCCGCGAGGCGCTCGCCGTCACCGCCGAATGGACGACCCGCGTCCGCGAGGCGGTCGGCTCGGGGATCACGCTCGGCATCGACTGGCACCACCGGCTCTCGATCGCCGAGGCGGCCAGCTATTGCCAGCGGATGCCGCCCGGGAACCCTCGACTTCCTCGAGGAGCCGATCCGCGCCGAGAGTCCCGACGCCTATGCCCAGCTCCGGACGCTGACCGACGTTCCATTCGCGATCGGCGAGGAGTTCAGCAGCAAGTGGTCCTTCCTGCCGTTCATCGAGCGCGGCCTGACCGACTTCATCCGGGTCGACGTCTGCAACGTCGGCGGCTTCACCGAGGCGATGAAGGTCGCCGGCTGGGCCGAGGCGCATTACCTCGACCTCATGCCACACAACCCGCTCGGGCCGATCTGCACCGCGGCGACCGGCCACCTGTGCACGGCGGTGCCGAACGTGTCGTGGATGGAGATCCGCCGCTCGGCGACCGAGGATCTCGGCTTCTACGACCGGGATCTGTTCCCGGTCCAGGTCACGCTCGACGGTCCTCGGCTCATCCTCTCGGACGCCCCGGGCTCGGCGTCGAAGTCGACGAGTCGCGCCTCGAGGCGCCTCGTCGCCGGGCATTGGCATCCGCAGCAGCTCCACCGTCGCGACGGGTCGGTCCAGAACTGGTGACGCGAGGCGCTGCCTCCGCCGCGCTCAGGCTCGCTGCCCAGCGCAGGATCAGCGGATCCAGCGCGCGGGCGAGCTCGATGAGTCCGGCCCGGATCGGTGGGCTGAGCGGCGGGAGCGGCGGCCGCGTCGCCTCCGACTCGATGATGCCCGCCGACCTGCATCAGCACCTTCGTCGCACGAAGGCCGCACAGCCGGTTCTCGTAGAGGATGAGCGGCAGCCAGTGCTCGTAGAGCGCCCGCGCCGCGTCGCGTTCGCCGCCGAGATGGCAGCCGAACGACCTCGCCGAGGACGTCCGGGATCATCGCGCTCGGCATCGTCCCGGTCGCGCCGGCATCGAGGTCGGGCGCGAGATTGACGCCCTCCTCGCCGTCGAATGGACCGAGGATGCCTTGTCCGCCGGCATCGAGCAGCGCCCGCAGCTTCACGGTCGCATCGAGCGTCTCGAGCTTGAAGTAGGCGACGGTCGGGATCGTCTCGGCCAGGCTCGCCAGCAGGTCCACGCTCAGCGGCGTGCCGGAGACCGGGCTGTCCTGGATGATGATCGGGAGGTCGGTCGCCGCGGCGACGGTCGCGAAGTAGCCGCGGATCGCGTCGTCGCCGACGCGGATGGTCGCTCCGTGGTACGGCGGCATCAGCATCACCGCGCTCGCGCCACCGGCCTCGGCGCGGCGGCATCGCTCGGCCGTGACCCGCGCGCTGAAGTGGCTCGCGGTCAGGATCACCGGGACGCGGCCGGCGATGTGCTCCATCGCGACGTCGAACAGCCGGTCGCGCTCGGCGTCGCTCAGCGCGAACTGCTCCGAGAAGTTCGCCAGGAGGCAGATGGCGTCAGAGCCGGCGTCGATCATGAAATCGAGCGCGCGACGCTGGCTCGGAAGATCGAGCGCGCCGTCGTCGTCGAACGTCGTCGGCGCGATCGGCAGGACGCCCGACAGGACGGGCCGCGTCGTCACGAGGACGACGGCGGCGTTTCGGTCCGGTGGGTTTCGTGCGTCCGGGCTCCGCGGCGGTCGCGCCGTCGATCGTCGCCTCGCCGGCGCTGCATCGTTCGCGTCGGCCGGCGACGTGGCGGCCGAGTCGCCGGGGAGTTCCGACTCCGCCGGCCGCCTGCCCGTCCGGAGCCGATCTCGCGTCATCCGAGCACTCCACGGACGACTCGCGACGGCCGCAGACGCGGCGCAGAGTCGCGAGCGCTGAGAGCGGGTGCGCGTCGGTGAGCATGACCCGGGCTCCCTTGTGCGATGACGCCGCCATCGTATCGGCTGGCTGTCCCGCGAAAGCATCCCGCCGGGGGCACGTTCTCCTACGGGCTGGCCCGAACGACTTGACCGTCGCCGGGCGCGCCTCCCGCACTAGCTGATCGGCCCGAGGCAGAAGGTCAGTGCCGTCGTGGACGTGCCGGCGCCGACGTGGAGCTCGTAGCGTCCGGCGGGCCACGTTTCGCCGTCGACCCGGACGAGGAGGGGAGCGCCAGATCCACCGTACGTGTCAGGGTCGCCGGACGCCGTTGGGGCGAGTGTCGACAGGTACCCGAGCGATCCGGCCAATGAAGCGACATGGGCTCCGTCGGTCCACCAGCCGTCGATGCGCGAGCCGGCCGGGAACGCGGATGGGGTCGTGACCGCCACGACCGACGGCCGGCCGGGGAGCATCGGCAGGCGGTCGCACACGTCGGTGCCGGGCCACGTCGCGACGTGTGATGGCGAGTCCGTCGATCCCTCCGGAGGCACCGCCACCCACTCCGTCCACGGTTCCTCACGGATGAGACGCGGTCCTGCCCCCGCGACCCAGACGCCCCATGCGCCCGATCGACCTCGGAGGTCGTCGAGCCTCGCCGCTGTCAAGGCTGCCGACGTCCCGGGCGGGATCGCGGCCGGGACGGCGGGCCATGGTGCCGTCGGGGCTGGACGGGCCGAATGCACCGGTGCGACGGACGGTCCAGCGACAGCCGGCGCCGGAGCGACGGCAGCCGACGGTGGAGCGACGGCCGCGGCGACGGCCCCTCCGTCCCCGATCTCGGCGACGGCGCGACATCTGCCCTTGCCCAGGGCTTGAAGGAGGCCACACCGATGAAGACCGTCACGGCCACCACGATCGCGACGGCACCACGCGTCGACCCTCCGAGCGACTGGGTCGGTGGTACATACCCCGGCTTTGGGGAGGCCATGATCCGCCAACGTTACGCCGGGACGCCGCGGCCGGCGCCGTGCCGGCCGTAGTCACGATAATTCGAGCCCGACGCGCAACGAACGAACGGCCCGGCGTCCGGGTGCGCTTCGACATCGAGGAGGGATCCTGCGTGCCTCGTGATCCGTTCCGCGGGCTCGCGCGTCGAGGTTCGGCCGCGACGATCCTCGCGGTGGGGGCGGCAGCCGGGTGGTGGCTCGGTGGTCGGTCGTCGAGGCCGCTTGATGGCCGTCGTCACTGCCGTCGGCCTCCCGGGGGTGCTGGCATTGTCGCGCGCCGCCGAGCGAGTGATCGAGGCGGGAGACAGGACGCGCGTGGCACAGACGACGGCGCCGTCTCGCGATACCTCGGCCATCGCGGTCCTCATCCCGGCCCGTGACGAGGAGACGCACATCGCGGCACTGCTCGGCGACCTCGGGCGGCAGGATCTCCGGCTCGACGGCAGGTCGCTTGTGCCTTCGAGTCGTCGTCGTCGACGACCGATCGGTCGACCGGACCGGTGTCATCGCGTGCGAGGCGATGGCGCGCGCAGGCCTGGACGGCCTGGTCATTCGCCGAAACGGCCCTGACGGAACCAAGAGCGACGTGTTGCGCGAGGTTCCGGCCGAGGCGATCGGCGACGCAGGGCTCCTCGTCGTTCTCGATGCCGACGCGCGCGTGTCCACCGACTTCATCCGTGGCGTCGCCGAGCACCACGCTCGGGGCAATGCCGCATTCACGGCGCGACGTCGCATCGCGTGGCCCGACCGGTTCTGGCCAGGCCGAGTCCAGGACGACGAGCAGGCCCTCGACTCGTGGGTTCTCGCCGGCAGGATCGGGCTCGGCGGCGCGGGCGAGCTGCGAGGCAACGGCATGGCGATCACGACCGAGGCGCTGGCGGCCGCCGGTGGGTGGCCGCCCGGTGTCCTGGCCGAGGACCTCGAGGTCTCGGCCGCCCTGCTAGCGACAGGGACGAGCATCGCCTGGGCGGGACACCTCGTCGTCGAGGAGACGGCCGCCGGGACGCCCCTCGCGCTGGGCCGCCAGCGGGTTCGCTGGGCAGAAGGCTCGGCCCGACGGTTCATCACCCGACTGCCGGCGGCACTTGCCGCCCGACGTGCGCCGCCGGCCGCTCGGATCGAGCTCGCCCTGTACGCCTCTCAGCTGATGTTGCCGCCGCTGATCCTCGGCGCATGCGTTCGCGGATTCCTGACCGGCCGACCAGGGCCCGGAGCCGTCCTCGTGGCTGCCTACATCGGAACGGGGGGCCTTCTTGCCTGGTCGGCGATCGGCCGGCTCCAGGAAGCAGCGCCTCCGGGCAGCCGGGCGGTGCGTGCGCTAGCCGTCGGGGTGTTCTCGTGCCACTGGCTGGTGGCTCTGCCGATCGGGCTGGTCCGCATCGTCGTCGGGCCGGAAGCCGTCACGTTCGCGCGGACTCGAGATCGGTTTGCGCCTCGCGAGGAGAACGCTCGGCTTCGATGATCGGAGCCGAGCGATCCGGCGGACGAGTCTCTGCCGTCGACCATTCTCGGGATGGCGGATATCATCTGCCGTCACCCGGATTCGACCGGGCGGTTGTCGCGATGGGCGACCCGATGATCTCAGCGCGGGTCCAGGACATGCCGGGTTCGCCAAAACGTATTAGCTCAGATGGGGACGGTGTTGCTCGCGGCCGCGTTCGCTGGAACGATGACGGCTGCTGTCCTCATGCGGCCGGGTCGCCCTGTGCGGCCGATCGCGCACCGAGTTCCCGCTCGGCGTCCGAGGGTAAGCGATTCGACCTCGCGCTGGCGCCGCCGACGGCGCCGAGCGAAACGCTTCGACGGTGCGGCCACGGCGCGCTGCTTCCGTACCAGCTCGCCCCCGACAAGCACCGCTTCGTCGCGCCCGACGGCGGCGTGATCGTTTCGGGCAGGCGCGGCCGCTTCGAGCGTCGCGCTTGGCGACCCGATCGGCACGGATGACCCGGAACGATCGATCGCCGCCTTCATCGCAGGACTGTCGGCGACGCCGCCGGATCCCGGCGTTCTATCAGGCCACCGGCGAGTCCTTGCCCGCCCTCGCGGCCCTCGGGATGCGGACGCTTCAGGGTCGGCCACGAGGCGATCGTGCCTCTCGCCGGCTTCACAGTGAAGACGCCGCAGCGAGCCAACCTGCGTCACACGATCACCCGGGCCAGGCGCGGCGGCGTGACGTTCGAATTCCACCAAGGCGCTCGATGTCGACGCTCGGGCCGCCTCCTGGCAGGGCTGCTGGCCATCGATGCCGGGTGGCAGAAGACCGCCGGCCCGCCGCTCGGCTTCACAGTCGGCCGGTTCGACCCCGCCGAGCTCGGCGAAACCGCCATCGCAGTCGCACTCGAAGCGGACGGCCAGCCCGCCGCATTCGCGACATTCCGCCCGACCGGCCAGGGTGGCTGGGTCCTCGACCTCATGCGACGGCGGCCTGGCGGTACGCCGGGATGCATGGAGGGTTGCCTGGTCGAGGCAGCCACCGCGCTCGGAGCCCAGGGCGCGACCGAGCTGTCGCTTGGTCTTGCGCCCTTGGCGGGTGTCGCCGGTGACGCTCACGGTGCCGACGAACGAGCTCTTGCGCTTGGTGCTCGTCTCGTCCGGCGCTGGTACGACGTCGACGGACTCGCATTCTTCAAGTCGAAGTTCGATCCGGTTTGGGTGCCGCGTTACGCCGCCGTGCCAGGTCGCCTCGACGGCCCGGGTCTTGCCATCGCACTGCTCGGCCTCCATCTGGGCGGCTACCGTTCCGCGGCGCGGCACGCGATACGGGCGTCGAACCCGCGTCTCCGCCGCGATCCCGGCAGCACCCCGCCCGCGTCCGGATCGGTCGGTCCATGAACGAAACCCTCGGGCCCGGGGCCAGGCCTGCGGCGGCCACGACATCGCAGCCGTACGGGTGGGACGCCGCCGTCGCGTGCACCCGCGTCGCCGTGGCCGTGGCCGTGGTCGCTGTCGTGTGGGCGCTCGGCGGAACGTTTGAGACTGATGCCGCGCTCCAGGAGATGGGGTTCGATCCTGAGCGGGCCCGGCTGATCGTCGCGCTCATCGTGGCTGCACTTGCCGCGACGACCGTTTCGCTCATAGGCGGTGGTCGACGCCTCTCGACGTTCACCGGGCTCATGGCGGAGATGGCGTGGTTCGGTGGCACGTTCATCGACGAGACGAGTCGGGTGCTCGGTGGATCCGACACGACCGGCCAGTTCGAGCCACTCGGCTGGTTGCTGACGCTCGCGTCGCTCGTCGCAGCGGGCATCGGGGTCTCTTGGGCAGCGGCCGTGCTCGCGCGTGAGGCGCACGATGCGATCCTCGCTTCGATCGCCACCCTCGGCTTCACCGGAAAGCGGCAGAGTGCCTTCGGTCGGGCGCCCCGAAAGGACGTATCGAAGGAATCGCCGCGAGCGCCCGCCACGGGCTGGCATCGCGCCGTCCCGCTCAGTCGCCTGCTCGTCGTCGCGGTCATTGCGGCGGTGACGCTCCCGATCCTCGGCGACATGTTCAATTACGTCCCGGACATCCACATGCAGTCGGGCGGGGCGTCGGGAATCGCGATCAGCGACGAGAGTTCCGGCGGCGAGACGCCTGCGGCATCCGCACCTGCCGAGGCTCGCGTTTCCGGCTCGGCACGGCCCGTTGCGCCGGCCAGCCCTGGACCAGACGGCTTTCCGGGCAACCTCGTCCCCGGGCCCGTCAAGGGCTCGCTCGTGACGCCGGGATCATTGGGATCTGACGACTGGGGGCCTGCTCCGAGCGGCGCTGGCCGAACGATGACCGTCCGTCTGCCTGCACCGTGGAAGGACGGGACGTCGAACACCACGGCGGTCGATATCTACCTTCCACCCGGTTATGACGACAGCGAGACCCGGTACCCCGTGTTCTACCAGGCGCCCGCAAACGCTTCGGTCGTGGCAAGGCGGGATGGCCTTCACGAACGCGATGGACAAGCTCATCACGTCCGGCCAGCTGCCGCCCGTCATCGTCGTGTTCATGAACGACAACGGCGGTCCGTACGTGGCCTCCGAGTGCGCGGACTCGTACGACGGAAAGCAATGGATCAGCTCGTTCATGGCACACGACATGGTCGACTGGGTCGACGCGAACCTCCGGAGCATCCCAAGACCGGAGGCTCGAGCGACCCTCGGCTTCTCGCAGGGCGGCTTCTGCTCAGCGGCGACTGCTGGCCCGACACCCAGACGTCTTCAACACTTCGATATCGATGAGCGGGTATTTCCGCGCCGGCGTGCGGTCGCCGACCACACCCATCGCCTGGCGTCCATTTGGCGACGACCCTCGGCAGATGGCGGGCTTCTCTCCGATCGACCAGATGCCGGCGCTGCCGCCGTCGTTCAGGAACGATCTCATGGTCATCATGGAGGCCGACCCGAAGAACGGCTTCTATGGCACCCAGGCGCGGAACTATCGCCACGGCGCTCGACGGGCGCCGACGTCGACATGGCGATCCTGCTCGATCCGAAGGGACACTCATGGGACGCTGCGCGTCCGGACATCCCGGCGATGATGCGGATCGCGGCCATGCGGATGCAGCAGCTGGGCGTGTTCGACACAGTGCCTTGATGACCCGGATGCACGTCGGGCCTTGGACGGCAGGAGGGCGCCATGGATAGGAACCTGGTTGACGAGGTCGTCAGTGTCGCCCGGCGTGTCGTTGCCAGCGGCGCGATCTCGGCGAACGGTCACGGCAACGTCAGCGTGCGGGTGCCGGGCGCTGACGAGATGTACTTCACGGCCGCACCGTCGCTTCGCGATCACCCGCCCGGAGCGGTCGTCCGCGTCGGTCTCGACGGGACGCTCCTCGAAGGTGACCTTCCGCCCATCCAGCGGGCGGTCGTGGCGATGCACACGGCGATGTACGAGGACCGTCCCGACGTGAATTGCGTGCTCCACACGCATTCGCCGTACGCGACCGCGTTCGCCGTCGCTCAGCGGCCGATCGGATGCTGGGTCGAGGCCCTCGCGATGTTCGGTCTTCCGACCGGGCGTGCCCGTGGCCGGGTATGGCCCGCGCGGCTCCGACGAGGCAGTCGCGAACATCCGCGCGGCCGTCCGCCCCGGCGTGCCGGCGGTCCTGCTGGCGAATCACGGCGTGCTCGTGTTCCATCGAACGCCGGAGCTGGCGATCCTGGTCGGGGGCGTGGTCGAGGAAGCCGCGCAGGCGGGGATCAACGCGAGTGCCATCGGCGGTCCGGTCGAGATCGCGGCGGAGTTGCGGGACGCGGCCCTCCAGCGGGCGATGACCTTCGAGCGCGAGGGGACCGCGCGGGCCTAGGCCCGAAGCCCGGAGCCGCGGCGGCGCCGGCCCGCTCGATTCCCGCGGAAGGAGCGCCCGTTCCCTGCGGAACGGTTTCGTGACGAGTCCCTCGTGGATCTGCCCCCAGACGACACCCACTTGCTGTTTGGGCGACGGTCCAGGAGGCACTCGTGCGATTTCGGTTCCGTAGAGAACGAGTCGTCGCGCAGAGCGGTCCGCCGTCGTTCTCATACGGTTCTAAGAGTTCGCCGCCAGTCTCCAGTCATGGACTCGACTCTGCGTGAGCGCGCCAGGAACCGGAACCTCGCCACCAGCCTGCTGCGCGACCTCACCATCCTCACCGCCGTGGCCGGTCTCGCGGCGACCACCGGCTTTGGCTGGCTGGCTTCGATGACCTACGTCGGCGGGTCTTCGGCCACGGCCCCCGAAGCGACGCTGACGACGAACGACACCGTTCCAACGGCCGCGGCGAAGGCTGCCCCGAACGCCACGGCGAGTGCGCGGCCTGCGGCTGTCGCGACGCCCCGGCCGACCACGGGCACCGGTGGTTCGAACGGCTCGACGTCGGCGGCGGCGCGTCAGGCGCCACCGCGCGTCGACCGCGCGCCCACGTCTCGACCGGAGGGTCGTGACCCGATGCTCGAACAGGCGCACTGGCGTGCCCTCGGGACGAACGTTCACCTGCTCGTTCTCGACGGCGACCTTGCCGCTGCGCGGGCCCGTGTCGAGCGGGTTCTCGCCGACGTCGACGCCGCGTACAGTCGCTTTCGGCCCGATAGCGAGCTGATGCGGCTCCAGGCCGCACCCGGACACCTCGACATCCGTGAGCCCGCTCCTGTGGGACGCCATCACCCTCGCCATTCGCGTCGCGCGCGACACCGACGGTGCCGTTGATCCGACGATCGGCCGGGCGATGCGCATCGTCGGCTACGACGACGACTTCGCGGATGTGCTCCGCCGCCGAATGCCCGCAAGCGGGCCGGCCATGACCATCGAGCTGGCTCCAGTCCCCGGCTGGTCGGCGATCACCCTCGACGCCGAGACCCGCTCGGTCCGCGTGCCCGCCGGTGTCGAGCTCGACCTCGGCTCGACCGGAAAGGCGCTCGCCTCCGATCTGGCTGCAGCCGCCGCACAGGACGCTGCACGAAACGGAGGCGTACTCGTGAGTCTCGGCGGCGACATCGCGACCGCCGGCCGCGTCTCCCGACGGCGGCTGGCGGATCCTTGCCAGCGAAGACAGCGAGACATCCGTCGACACGGCCGGCGAAGTCGTCGCCATCGAGCAACGGCGCGGTTGCCACCTCCAGCACGACCGTCCGGCGCTGGCACTCGGATGACGGCATCGTGAGGCACCACCTCATCGATCCGTGGACCGGCGGGCCGGTCGAAACGCCGTGGCGGACCGTATCGGTCGTGGCCGCCGCTTGCGTCGCGGCGAACGCGGCGGCGACTGCCGCGATCGTCCTCGGCGAACGAGGCGTCGACTGGCTCCAGGATCGGGGACTTCCGGCCCGTCTCGTCAGCCAGGACGGAACCGTCACCAGGATCGGCGGCTGGCCCGAGCCTGAACAGCCTTCGGCATCCGGGATGGAGACGGCATCGATTCCCACCCGCGACGCTGCCGCCCTCGCGGCATCAGCGCGGTAGGCGCCGCGATGTTCGATCAGTCGCTCTGGTTCGCGGCGCGCGGCGCCGGGATCGTCTCGCTGCTGCTGTCGACCGCCGTCGTCTGTCTCGGCCTGATCACCGCCACGCGTTGGGAGGGACCCGGCTGGCCCAGGTTCCTGACGGTCGCACTCCATCGGCAGGTAGCCCTCCTGTCGATCGTCTTCGTGGCCATCCACGTCGCGAGTGCCGTCTTCGATCCATTCGCGTCGCTCGGGATCGTGGCCGCGATCATCCCGCTCGCATCGTCCTACCGTCCCGTCGCGGTCGCCCTCGGTGTCATCTCCGTCGACCTGCTGATCGCCGTCATCGTCACGAGCCTCCTTCGCGACCGGGTCGGCCTTGGCGTGTGGCGCACCGTCCACTGGGCCGCATACGCAGCATGGCCGATGGCCGTCGTCCACAGCCTGTTCGCCGGTAGCGATGCCTTCGCGGCGTGGATGCTGGCCATCGTCGCCGCGTGCGTCGTCGCCGTCGTCGTCACGCTCGCCATCCGGATCCTCGCCGGCGGATCGGTTCGAACGACGCTGCCGGACGTCGTCGCGACGCTCCTCGATGCCGCGGCGACCGGACGAGCGGCGTTCGCCCGGGGCCGGTGGCTGATGGACCTGCGACTGCTCGCCGGTCCACCGCTGGCCTCCGGTGCCGAGTCACTCCACGACCATGAGCGACGCCTCGGCCGCCGACCGAACGCCACGCAGGCCGGGGCGTCTGATCCCGGTCCTCGAGGCGTCGGGACTCCTCGGGCGTGGCGGCGCTGGCTTTCCGGTGGCGACCAAATGGGCGACGGTCGCAGGTCGTCGCAACGGCCGGGCGGTCGTCCTGGCGAATGGGGCTGAGGGGGAGCCACTCAGCGCCAAGGACCGGACGATCATGTCGGCGCGGCCGCACCTCGTCCTCGATGGTGCCGAGCTCGCGGCGGAGGCCGTCGGGGCAGATGCCGTCGTGCGTTTACGTCGGGAGCGCCCACACGGCGGCCCTCGCGGCCATCCAGCGCGCGTGCGCCGAGCGAGTCGCGGCGGGCGGCCGAGACGTTCGGGTGGTGCCGGCGCCTCCGACCTACGTCGCCGGGCGAGGAATCCGCGGCCGTCCACTACGTCAACGACGGCGATGCTCGCCCGACCACGACGCCGCCGCGACCGTTCGAGCGTGGCATCGATGGCCGGGCGACCCTCGTCCAGAACGTCGAAACCCTGGCCCACGTCGCCGCTCATCGCTCGGTATGGCGACGCGTGGTACCGCGAGGCCGGTTTCGGGCCGACGAGAGGGAGCGCGCTCGTGACCGTCAGCGGCGCCGCCACGCACCAGGGCGTGACGGAGATCGCGGTCGGTACCCCCATCCGCGACCTTGCCGCCGCCGCCGACGCGCCGTTGAACGCACAGGCGATCCTTCTCGGCGGCTACTTCGGTGGCTGGGTTCCCGCTCGAGCCGCCTGGGATCTCCCGCTCGATCCCGTCGATGCTCCGCTCGTCGGGCACAGCCTTCGGGTGCGGGGTGGTCAACTTCCTGCCGCCGACCGCGTGTGGCGTGGACGCGACGGCGCGGATCCTCGACTACATGGCGGGCGAGAGCGCGGCCCAGTGCGGTCCGTGTGTATTCGGTCTTCGCGCCATCGCCGACGCCGCCGCCCGACTCGGCGCCCGGGCCGCCCGCCGACGCGGACGACCTTTCTCGCCTCATCCGGTGGTCGGGACAGCTCGCCGGCCGCGGTGCCTGCAAGCATCCCGACGGCGCCGTGGGCCTCCTCCAGAGCGCGCTCCGTGTGTTCGGCGACGATTTCGAGCGGCATCAGCGGTCGCGCACGTGCGCGGTCGCCGGTCAGCGAGGCGCGCCGCGTGACGACGGGCAGGGCTGCGTGGTGATCGGTTCGCGTAAGGAGGTGGGCATCGCCATCGACCGGATCGCCTGCGACGGGTTCGGGATGTGCGCCGAGCTGCTGCCGGAACTGATCGAGCTCGACGACTGGGGCTACCCGATCGTCACGCCCGGCGCAGTGCCCGACGACCTGATCGAACACGCGAGGCGAGCGGTGACTGTCTGTCCGGTGCTCGCGTTTCGGCTGCGTCCGGTCGCGGCCTCGCGGGCCCCGGTCCCGTCCGTTGGCGCCGCCGGGGCAACCATGCCCAAGCGCGACGACGAGAGGCGGCGCCGGCCGGAGCGGTCCAGCGGGCGATGACGTTCGAGGGCGAGGCGTCGCGCGGATGTGTGCGCCGGTTGCCGGGCCTTTGCCGCAACCGCGCAGGCCGGCCGCGGCCGCTCCACGGCACGCCGAGGCCGCCCCACGGCACGCCGAGGCCGCGCCGCCCCGGCGGGAACCATTTCGTGACGAGTCCCTGGATCTGGGCCTAGACGACACCCGCATGCCGTCTGAGCGGCGGTCGACGAGGCGCTTGTCCGATCTCCGTTCCGTAGAGAACAAGCCGCTCGCGCGGCACGACGACGGGACACGACACCGGCCCCGAGGGTCGCGGGCGACGCCCCGGCGATGACGCGCGGCGCCGGGACCAGCGGCCGTCTACGAACACCCGGAACTCGAGCGCGGGTCGAGTGCGTCGCGGATGCGAGGTCGGCTCTCGCTAGAGTCGGGTCGTGACCTCCTCCTCCATTCCCGCTCGAAACATCGAGATCTTCTTCGCCCTCGCGGACCGCACCGTCGTCCTCGAGATGGTCGATGAGGACCCCGTCATCGCCGACATGATCGTCGCGGCGCTGTCCACCGAGGATCCGGACGAAACCGAAAACCGGCTCCGGGACGCGGTCGGCGCATCAGGAGTCGTCCGCCGCCGGCCCTGACACTTTCGGCCCCGGGCCGCGCCGGTCCGCGCCGCGCGATTCCTCCCGGTCCCGTCCGGTCCCCCGGTCCGCCGTCATGCGGCCCGGCCTCGGCGTGCTCGTCCGCGCCGAGCCTAGCACCCTGCTCCGCGCCGCCCCGCGCACACCCACGCGCCTTGCCCTTCCCCGGCGTCCCGAGTACCGTCGGCCGGTCGACGCACGCCGGGGAGTTGCCACGATGGCCAGTTCCACTCGCCAATATTCGGCGGCACGCTTCGCCCTCGAGATCGATGGAACGGCGGTCGGCTTCGCTTCGTCGGTCGGCGGCGGCGAGGCGTTCGCTCAGGTCATCGCCACCCCGGCACCGTCCGGTGTCATCGAGAAGCAGCCAGGCGGCGTCGAGTACGCGCCCATCGTCATCGAGGTCGACACCTCCCTCAAGAAGCCCTTCTACGACCACATCACGGGCTTCCTTGATGGATCGCAGAAACCGATGAACGGCGTCGTCCGGTTCCTCGACTACAACCTGACCGAACAATCGCGCCTCGAGTGGACCGGCGGCCTCATAGCCGAGGTCGCATTTCCGGCCGCCGACGCCGCCAACAACAAGGAAGCCGGCTCGCTACGGGTCACGATCCAGCCGGAATTCACCCGGCGGCTCGACGGGTCCGGTGCCGACGTCGGGCAGCGTCGGCCCGGCGAGTCACCAGAAGAAGTGGCTCCCGGCGAACTTCCGCTTCTCGATCACGGGCCTCGAGAACGCCGCGAAGAAAGTCAGCAAGGTCGAAGCCATCGTCCTGCGACGGCCGACCAAGGGCGCCCCGGGCAGCCTCACTGCCGGGCCCCTCGAAGTACCCGACGTCGTGTTCACGCTGGCGACGAAAGAGTCGAAGCCGTTCTACGACTGGTTCGAGGACTTCGTCGTCAAGGGCAAGAACAGCCCGGGCGACGAGCGCACCGGATCGCTCGTATTCCTTGACCCGTCGCTGAAAACCGAGCTGATCGGCCTCGCGATGCAGCACCTCGGTATCTTCCGGGTCTCCGAGGAGCGCCAGGAGCAGGGGTCGTCGGCGATCGCGAGAACGAAGGTCGAGCTGTACTGCGAGGAGATGGCACTCTCCCCGGTGCCCGCGCAGCCCGCTACGCCGGCGACGACTCCCGCGGGACCCGCCGGCGGCACCCAACCCACTGACAGCGGACTTTCCGGCTCGATCGCGGCCGCGCTGCTCGAGGCGCTCAAGATGGTTGCGGCGACCGATGGCCGCCTCGCCGACCCGATGACGCGATCCGGGGCCGTCCGGGGCGATGTCGTCGCCGAACGGCTGCTGTCAACAGTCGGCCCGGACGTCGGCACCGGTCCGCAGCCGGCCTCGACCGACCTCCGACGTGAGCGGGGCCGTGAGATCGGGACGAAGTGGGCGAGCACGACGGCGACACTCGACGAGCTGGCTGCCGCGTCGGACCTTGATGGCGCCGAGTGGAGCGCGCTCGTCCTCGCCGAGGGCCACAGCCTCATCGGCTTCCTCCTCGCGGAGCGCGAACTCCGCGAGGGCGAGACGGGACCCCTGGAACTAGCTCGGGACGAGTTCACCGAAGGCCTGGTGGCCGGCGCCGCGGACGTCCAGCGCCAGGCGGCGCCACACCTCGAAGGGCGCGTCCCCCGGCCCGAGCTACGCAAAGGCGGCTGACGAGCTACAGCCCAGGAGACCCGGCGCGCGCTCACATCGTCATCGACTCGTTAGACGACCGGGCATACCATGGCCACATGGTCGTCGACGGCGATCGGCGGTCGTACGGACCGCCTGTATCCGACCAGGAGATTCGGTTCTGTAGCGGAGCCGACCGCGTTCGCCTCGCCTGGGCGAAGCACGGAACGGGCCCGCCCCTGATCGTCGTCTCGTGCTGGCTGAGCCATCTGCGACACGACTGGCGTAGCCCGGTCTGGCGCCATTTCCTGCGTGACATCGGCGACTTCGCAACGGTCGTTCGCTATGACGAGCGCGGGTTCGGGATGTCCGACTGGAACATCGCGGACTTTTCGCTCGAAGCTCGCCATGCCGATCTGGAGGCCCTTGTCGCGGCGACTGGCTACAAGCGCTTCGCGGTCCTAGGCATGTCCGGCGGGTCATCGGTCGCGATGGCGTATGCCGCCCGGCACCCTGATCGAGTCACCCGCCTGATCCTCAACGGGACGGTGTGTGGCCGGCCGCCAAGCTTCGAGGGAGACGGCCTCGCGGAGGAGGAGACCTTCCGCAGCATGATCCGCGTGGGGTGGGCCAAGGACGACCCACTATTTCGGCGGGTATTCACTCGGATCTTCATCCCCGGCGCCACTGAAGAGCAGATGGCCTGGTTCGACGACCTGCAGCGCATGGCCACGTCGCCGGAGAATGCCGTTTCCAGTCGGATCGCCCGTCAGGCGGTCGACATCGTCGGTGAGATTCCCGCCATCGAGGCACCAACACTGATCCTGCAGGCTGTCGGCGACCGTTCGACGACGTTCGACAATGCGGTGGAGGTCGCCAGCCTCATCCCGCACTCGCGGCTAATCGAACTCGAGACTGACAACCACATCCTCCTCGAGGATGAGCCCGCGTGGGGCGTCTTCGTATCGGCGGTCCGCGCGTTCATGGAACCCGACCGACGGGCTGACGATGCGTCGCGTCCTGCGCTGGTCGAATCGCTCTCGGGCCGAGAGCTCGAGGTCATCAGGCAGGCTTCGAACGGGATGACGAACGACGAGATCGCGGCGACCCTCGGACTGAGCCCGAGAACGGTCGAGCGGCACCTGTCCAATGCGTACGAAAAACTCGGCATCACCGGTCGAGCAGCGCGCGCGGCGGCGGTGGCCGAGGTCCTGCGAAGCGAGCGCGGCTGACGGCGTGCTTGGGATCCGCCTGCCCGTCGTTGGGTGACTGGCGCCACGGCGACGCGACAGATCGCCTCCGATTGGGTGCCGGCACGCTTCCCCGATGAAGGGGTCGTCACGACACTTCGCGCATCAGCGCAATGGCGCGGCACGAAGGAGGACCCGATGACGACCGAGACGATCACCGAAACGACCACGAAGTTCCGGTCGGATCCGGCGAGCGCGAAGGGGACGCCAACAGTGAGGGCCACCCTGGTCGAGGGCCGGGCGTCCCTGTCCGCGGGGGCGTTCTCATGGGAGGCCGACCTCCCGACGGTGATCGGCGGGACCAACGTGGCACCGAGTCCCGACGGCCTATCTGCTCGGCGCGCTCGCCGGGTGTGGCGTGGCGTTCCTGCACGACACGTTGGCGCCACAGTTCGGGGTGCGCATCGAAGGGATCACTGCAACGGCGCGATGCTCGACGGACCTTCGCGGGCTCGTCGGCATGGATGGCGCCTCACCGGAGCTCATGGATATCGAGCTCGAGATCGAGGTCTCGTCGCCCGATCCGGAATCGAAGACAGCCGCGATGTTCGCGGCGTGGCGCGAGCGCTGCCCGATCTACCTCGCCCTCCTGAAGCCACAGGCCATCTCTCTGACGACCCGGCTCGCGTGACGTTCGCGTCTCAGCGCGTGAACCGGCCTCCGTCGTACACGGAACACCGATCGAGCCAGCGCCGATCCGACCGACCGTCGCGAGCGCCCCGAGACCCGGTCGCCGAGGTGGGACACTTCCCCGGATGCTCGCTGCACCGCCGACCCGAGCTGCACCGCCGACCGGGGCTGAACCGCCGACGCGAGACTCGCGTGGATTGAAGCGATTCCTCCCGATCCTCGACTGGTCGCGAAGCTACGACCGCCGATGGCTTCGCGGTGACCTCGTCGCGGGCATCGCCGTCGCGGCGATGATCGTGCCCAAGAACCTCGGCTACGCAGGCATCGCGGGCATCCCGGTCGAGAACGGACTGTACGCGGCTGCGGCCGCGGCGCTCATCTACGGGATCTTCTGCACGTCCCGCCACATCTCGACCGGTCCGAGCTCCTCGCTTGCGGCCGTGGCCGGTGGCGCGGTCCTGGTGACGGGTCTGACTGGCACCGCAACGCGGCGCAGCTCGTCGCGGCGATCGCGATCGCGACCGGTGCCCTGTTCCTGCTGGTGGCGATCCTGAAGCTCGGATGGCTTGCGAGCTTCCTCTCCCGGGCGGTCGTGACCGGCTTCCTTGCCGGCGCCGCCATCGACGTCGTCATCGGCGAACTGCCCAAGCTCACCGGAACCTCCACCGACGGCGTGAACGCGTGGCAGGAGTTCGCTTCGTGGGTCCGCGGTCTTGGGCGCCCTCAGCCCGTCGACGTTGCTCGTCGGCGTGGTCGCCCTTGCCGTCATCCTCGGCCTCCGTTTCGCGCTACCGAGGATCCCGGGTGCCCTCGTCCTGGTCGTCGGTGGCCTGATCGTCGTCGGTCGTGTTCGACCTCGGCGCTCGCGGCGTCGCGCTCGTCGGAGACGTGCCGCGCGGCCTTCCGCTTCCGCAGGTGCCATCGCTCGAGGTCGTTTCTCAAAACCTGCCGGCGGTCGTCATCTCGGCCTTCGCGCTGCTGCTGATCGGGTTCTCGCAGACGGCCGGCGATGCTCAGGCGTTCGCAACGAGGCATCGGTATCGCGTCGACCTGAACCAGGAGTCGGTGGCGCAGGGGATGGCCAACCTCGGCGCCGGGATCTTTCAGGGCATGCCGGTCTCGACCAGCCTCTCGGCGAGCTCGCTGAACGAGTCGGCCGGGGCGAGGACGCCGGTCGCTTCCCTCGCGACGGGAGGGATCGTTCTTGCCACGCTGATCCTGCTCGCGCCGCTGTTCTCCGAGCTGCCGAAGGCGGTCCTGGCCGCGATCATCATCGATGCCGTCGTCTTCGGGATGATCGACCTCGCCGAGTTCCGACGGCTCTGGCGCGTGAAGCGATTCGACTTCTGGATCGCGGTGGCCGCCGTCGTCGGCGTGCTGTCGGTGGGCGTCCTGCTCGGCGTGGTCGTCGGCATCGTGCTGTCGTTGCTGTGGCTGATCCACGTCGCGACACGGCCATCGATGCCCATCCTCGGTCGTGAAGCAGGCACGCAGGTCTACCGAGATCTCGTCGAGCACCCCGACGACGTGACCGATCCAGGGATCGCGGCGATCCGCATCGACGGTGGCCTGTTCTTCGCCACCGCCGCGGCGCTCGACGAGCGAGTCCGCGAGCGTCCTCGCGAGCGAGCCGGGGCTCTATTCCCTCGTCCTCGACTTCGAGGGCGTCAACTTCGTCGACTCGCAAGGTGCAGCCAAGATCGGCGAGCTGCACGAGCTGACCGACGCGAATGGCGTCGAGCTGCGCCTGGCCCGCGTGAAGCCCGACGTGTCGGACGTGTTGGCGGCTGACGGGCTCATCGACCGGATCGGCCGCGACCGGATCCACGGCAACGTCCATCGGGCGGTCGAGGCGGCGCAGGCAGCGAACGGTCGAAGGGATGCGAACGCAGAGCGGCCCGCGATGGCGTGATCTGTTCGCCCGTCGCCGAGGGTTCGTCGATCCGAAGGCTGTTCTTTATGGAAGAACAAAACCACCCGCGATCCTGCCTCGGGCCGCCCCGTCCAGCCGCGAAGTCTCGATTTACCTGATTTCGCGCGGATTTGCCCGCGTGTCGCGGCGCGTCATCGGTCCCTTTCGGAGCGTGAGCACTGCTCATGACCTGCGTGGAACGAGGTCATCGGCCGGGTCGGGCGCTCCATCGCTGCCGCGACGGCTGACGCTGCACCGTTTTGTCCTTCCATGGAGAACGCCGACGAGCGCGGCCGCTGCGCCCGGCGGACTGAGACAGTTACCGCTCGCGGACGGCGTAGGTCAGGTGGGTCACCCGCTGCGTCTGCTCCGCGCGGACCTGCTCCAAGCGCGCGCGGTCCGCGTCCACGCCCTCGAACAGCCGGATCCCGCAGCCGAACAGCACGGGCGACAGCGCGATCGAGAACTCGTCGATCAGGCCTGCGTTCACGTACTCCACGATCGTCGCGCCTCCACCGGCGATGCGGACGTCGCGCTCGCCGGCGGCCTCGCGGGCCTGGTCGAGCGCAGACTCGATGCCGTCGTTGACGAAGTGGAAGGTCGTCCCGCCCGGCCGCTCCCAGGAGTCACGCTTCTCGTGCGTCACGACGAAGACCGGAGTGTGGAACGGTGCCTCCTCCGGCCACGCCGGCTCGCCGGCATCGAACATCCGCTTGCCCATGACGCTCGCGCCCGTGCGCTCGAACGTTTCTCGCAGGATGTCGTTGTCACGTCCCTCTTCGCCGCCGAGGCCGAGCTTCAGGTTCTCGCGGAAGAACCGTTGCGGAAAGACCCACTGCTGCAATCGCATCCACTGCGGCCCCATCAGGTCCGCGATGGACTCGGGCGCGATGTACCCGTCGACCGACATCGACACGCTGAAGAACACCTTCCCGGCCATCAGCCCTCGACTCCGTTCGCAAGGACCTCGGTGACGTACGCAGCGAGGTTGGCCAGGGTCTGCTGCCCGGCTTCGATCGCGTGATACTTCTCGACCGCCTCGTCGCGCAGCGCCTTGCTGGGGAACATCGTCCGCATCTGGATCCGCGTCGCCGCGCCGTCGGGCGTGAACGTGAGGACCGATGCGAAAGCGTTCGGGTCGTCGCGCGACTCACCGTGCAGCAGCGCGATGCGCTCCGGTGGGGCGATCTCGGTCCAGGTGATCCACTCCTGGTAGTCCGTCCCGTCCGGACCGTGCATCACGAAGTCCCACTCCCCGCCGACGCGGAACTCGAACGCCCGCGTCGTCGTGGTAAACCCGTCCGGTCCCCACCATCGCGACAGGTGCCGGACCTCCGTGAAGGCCTCGAACACAAGTTCCCGTGGGGCGTCGATGAGCCGCGAGATCACGATCTCGCGGTCGACCGTCGCGGACTGTGCCGGCGCTCCTCGTCCTGTTGCGCTCATGAGCTACTCCTCCTGCCTTGTCTGCTTGAGGTCCTGGACGTACGCGTCCAGCCGGTCGAAGCTCTCGTTCCAGAACCGCTCGAACCCGCCGGTCCACTCGTGGACGGGTCGCAGCCCGCGGGCGTCAAGGGCGTACAGGCGCTGCTTGCCTGCCCTGTGGTCCCGAACCAGCCCGACCTCCCGTAGCACCCGGAGGTGTTTTGACGCCCCCGGTTGGGCGATTCCGCAGCTCCTGGGCCAACTCGGTCACGGGCCGCTCACCCGCCCGCAGCAGGATCAGGATCTCGCGGCGCTGCGGCTCGGCGATCGCGTTAAAGACGTCCGATGTCGTCGCTGCTCGTGCCATGGGGACATCATATGCCCATATGGGAATGTGTCAAGGACGGCGGACGGGCACGAACGACAAAGGAGTCGCGCGTCGGGAACCCGAGATGCCGCCGGTCCGGCTACTCGGCGGGAGCGCCCGAGCGGCCGGTGCCGGTGTTTCTGGGTCATACATCGCGTCGACCGCCGCCAGCAGACCGGCCTTGTCGATGGTGAGCTCCAGCGACCGACCAAGGACGCGTTCCGTCTCGACCCAGACGTAGTCCGTCCACGTCCAAAGCGCGCGAGCCGCCCGACGCACCTCGGCCCGGGTGGGTGTGGCCGGCCAGCTGGCGCGCATCACTCTGAGTTCGGTGGGCGAAAGCAACAACTCGGCATAGCGGAGGCCGTAGGAGCGTCGACCGCGCAACCGTGCGATCACCTCGTACAGCTCCGCGATGTGGCGAGGAACGTTGGCCATCGCCTCCCACGTGGCGCCGCGCGCGTTGTTGGCGGCGATGTAGATCTGATCGGCGATGGCGCCCAGGATCGTCGCGCGCGCTTCCTCCCAAGTCGGAGTGACGTCTTCCGGGACCGAGGCCTCGACGAGGCGCGCCAGGGTGCCGTCGAAGTCCTTGACGATCCGGGCACCGGCGAATTGGTGCCGGGGCTTAGTGTCGTCGCGTCTGCGCACATGCAGATCGACCCGGAGCCAGTCAGGACCGACGTTCGACTGGGTGAAGCCAGGGGCACGCACCTCGAACAATTCGATCGAGCCGAGCACGGCGTGAAGATCGCGGGTCCGGGCAGGCAGGTCGGTGAACGCTTCGTCGGCGAGCCAGACCTCGAGGTCGAGGTCGGAGAAGCGGTCGGCCGTCCCGCGACCGAGGGACCCGGTGTAGAGGACGCCCAGGACCGACGGATCCGACAGGATGGCCGCTTCGAATCGTTCAAGGACGATTCGCAGAGAAGGATCGACCATCGACACGGTGGCTCTGTCCGTAGCGTGTGGCCCGCCCGGAGGGATTCGAACCCCCGACCTACTGATCCGAAGTCAGTCGCTCTGATCCACTGAGCTACGGGCGGACGGCCGGATGATACCGCGCTCGCGCCCGGACCCGATACAGGAGGGTCACGATGGAACGACAAGGCCCGACCTTTCGGTCGGGCCCTGGTTGGTACAGGCGCCCCGACGGGGCGCGGCACGCTCTACGGGTTGAGCTTGGTGATTCGTGTCGCCCAGTTGGCAAGTGCCGTCCGCGTCCCACCGCACGTGAGGCCGCTCGACAGGTACTCGTCGAGATCGCACGTCTGCGCGATGTACTCGGAGGCCAGCCAGATGTGGCTGCCGTCCGTCACGGCGGCCCCATAGTCGCCCCACCGCGTTCGCGGCGGGTCGCCGACGAGCGCCTTGTAGCCCGTGAAGCCGTCGTCGGGACCGAGTCCCTCCGCGGCGATGTGGATCGGCCCGACGGAACCGTTGGCGTCGATCGTCACGTACGCGGCACTCGGATAGTGGTCCGCACCGACCACGGTGAACGCGATCGCGCCCTTGCCGTCGGCGCCCAGCGCGATCGCCGGATAGGTGAGGTTGTTGTCCGCGAGCGCGATGTAGCCCTGCTTCTTGACGCTTCCCTCGACCTTGCCAGCCCCGCCGATCTTCGGCTGGACGGCGAACCAGGCGATGCCCGCCTTGATCTCTCCGCCGACGTTCACCGCGGTGTCGGCGGCACCCCAGAGCATGCCGTTGACGAACCAGGTCTGCTGCATCCGGGTGTCGTTCGAATCTGGATGCGACTCCACCTCGGGCTGCCACGAGGGCGGCGGGTCGAGGAAGAGCCACCAGCACCCGAGACCCGGGCCGAACATGTCGCTCGTGTCGTTCAGGCAGTCACCGAGCGGGATGTCGCCCGTTTTCTGGTCGGACTTGGGCGGGAAGACGTAGGTCTGGCTGTTGATCAGCCGGCTCGAAATGTTGAGCGCCGGCGTCGCGCTGTCGAGCGACGCGGTGTTGGTGATCGCCCACAGGCCGATCCTGCGGGCGGTCCCCGTCGGGTTGCCGCTCTCGAACCCGTCACCGGCGATCGTGCTCAGAAGGTACTCGGTACCATTCTTCTCGGTCGCGTATTGGCCTGCCGGCGAGTTGGCCGGCCAGACGGTGAAGCCGGGCGTGCCGTCGACCATCAGGTCCTCGACCAGGGTCACGCCGATGCTCGCCGGATGCCCGGCGAGCTGCGCCTTGGAGAAGGCAAAGATCTGCGCCGCCCCGTAACTCGGCCCGAACAGGTCGTACTCGTTCGTCGTGACGTAGACGCCGTTGCGGTCGGCCCCGATATGCGGATAGTCCTGGAAGCAGGGCCCCGGCTCATCGCCGTCAAGCGTGCATCCGTGGTCGGGCGTTCCATCGGTGCCATCGTTCTGGGCCGGGACGTAGTAGATGGTCCACGAGCCGGTCGGGTCGCCCGTATTGCTGACGGCGACGTCGATCGTGTTCTTGCCGTTGTAGTCGCCGTCCGCGTCGACATGGAGCGTCGTGATGACGACCACGAAGCGATGGTTGTCAGGATCGTAGTAGCAGACCGGGTCGATGACGTCTGGCCCGACTACCCCGGTCGCGCGGATGATCGCCGGCGGATAGCCGAAGAAGGTGTTGAGGTCCTGCACTCCAGTGAGCGCGACGCCATCCGAGCTCGAGAAGACGCGCAGGACGCTGTTCACCAATTCGACGGTGTAGCCGCCACCGACGCAGAGCGCCTGGTCGGGCGGCTCGAGGGACCATTGGTTGCCGCCGTTGGCGGTCCGCTGGTCGAAGTGGTCAAGTCCGTCGAAGCTGACTGCGACCTCCGGGTTCGAGGTCGCGACGTTCGCCGACTTGACCTCGGGCGCATCGAGCGGCTTCTTCGGGAAGACGCCCTTCTTGAACCCGGGCCGCGGCCGGTTTGAATCGACGCCACCCTCATCCCCTTCGACGCCGCGCCGCAGCTCTGGCTGGGCGAGCGCGCCGCTCCCCGCAGCAGCCGCGTGGATCCTGGTTGTCCCGGCGCTCGGGACCTGTCGCGTGGCGCCTCCGCCTGGCGAGGCCGCGCTGGCCACGGGGACGATCGTGACCCCGGCGAGGATCAAGGCTGCGCCGAGCCCAAAGAGACGTTGCCGCATGACCGCACCCTCCCATGTAGACCGGCGTGCCGGTCCGTCCCCGGATCGAGCGAGTCTGCACCACGTCGACGGCGCGTGTGAGCGCTATTCACCAAATCACCGGTGCGTAAAGGCAACGGGTCGAACGGCTTCATACGCGCTCGGACGCTCACGCGAGTTTCGCGGTGCGGGTACGCAACGAGAAACCGAATATCGATGCGTCCGGAGGCATGATCGGCTCGACCTCGCCTCCGCGCGGGCGCTACTCTGCCGTCCTGCGCGTTGGGGCCCTTTGACCGAAGCCCCATTCGGTCGCCCCAGGAGATGTGGAGGGATACATGAGAGTTCCGCGACTGGTGCTGGCCGCCGTCGTCGCGCTCCTGGTCCTGCCCGGCGTGAGCGCCGGCAGGTCAGCGAGCCAACAAGCGGCAGGGACCGATTACGTCGTGCTCTATGCGGAAGGGGCGTCACTCAGCTCCGCCCACCAGGCTCTCCGGGCCGTCGGTGGCGTCCTCGTCAAGGAGAACACCGCCGTCGGCGTGGCGACCGTCAAGTCGTCGAACCCGCGATTCATCGTCGACGTCGCCCGACAGTCGGCACTCGCCGGTGCGGCGCACAACGTCACGATCGGTCATGCGGCGCCCCTCCAGCGCCCGAGCCACGACGCCGTCGAGAAGCTGACGGCCGCAGAGCGAAAGACCGCGAAGGCCGCGAAGCCCACCACGCCGGCACCGGCCTCGGCTGAGCCGCTCGCCGGCTACCAGTGGGACATGGCGATGATGCACGCCACGGTGGACGGTTCATACGCGAAGCAGCAGGGTTCCAAGGGCGTCCGGGTCGGCATCCTCGACACCGGTGTCGACGGGACGCATCCGGACATCGCGCCGAACTTCGATAACGCACTCTCGCGCAACTTCGTCACCGACATGCCCGATATCGACGGGCCGTGCGAGTACGCCAGCTGCGTCGATCCCGCGAACGAGGACGACGATGGCCACGGCACGCACGTCGCGGGGAGCGTCGGTGCGGCCATCAACGGTCTCGGGATCGCCGGCGTCGCCCCGAACGTGACGCTCGTCAACATCCGCGCCGGCCAGGACTCCGGCTTCTTCTTCCTGCAGCCGTCGGTCGATGCGCTGACCTACGCCGCGGACAACGGCATCGATGTCGTGAACATGAGCTACTACATCGATCCGTGGCTCTACAACTGCGCCGACAACCCCGCCGACTCGCCAGCACAGCAGGCGGAGCAGCGGATGATCGTCGCCGCGACCAACCGCGCGCTCAACTACGCCCACAAGCACGGCGTCACCCTGATCGCCGCTGAGGGCAACGGGCACACGAACCTCGACAACCTCCAGACGGACGACACGAGCCCGGACTACCCGCTCGATGCCGCCTATCACCGCAACATCGACAACTCGTGCCTGTCGATGCCGAGCGACGGCCCGAACGTCATCAACGTCAGCTCAGTCGGTCCGTCGACCATGAAGGCCGACTACTCGAACTACGGCTCCGAGGACACGGACGTCGCGGCGCCGGGTGGCTGGTTCCGCGACGGGTTCGGAACGCCGACGTACCGAACGAACGGGAACGAGATCCTCTCTGCTTATCCCCGGTCGCTCGCGATCGCCAACGGCGATCTCAACCCGGACGGCTCACCCAACAACGACTTCGTCATCCGCGACTGCCAGGGCGGGACGTGCGCCTACTACCAGTGGCTGCAGGGCACTTCGATGGCCTCGCCGCACGCCGTCGGGGTCGCGGCCCTCATCGTCAGTCAGTGGGGTCACCCCGACCACGGCAAGAAGAGTGGTCAGCTGACCATGAAGCCGAAGGACGTCGAGAAGATCCTCGAGGCAACGGCCACCGAGCATGCCTGCCCGACCCCGGCAACGATCGATTACACGATCGTCGGCCGGACCCCGGACTTCAACGCAACCTGCGTTGGCACGGCCGAGTTCAACAACATCTGGGGCAACGGCATCGTCGATGCCCTCGCTGCAGTGACCAGCAAGAAGTAACCCAAGAGCCCCTAGGGCACAAACGCGAGCCCGGTCCGCCTCGTGCGGGCCGGGCTCGATGCTATCTGACGCCCGCCCGACGATGGGCGGCGCGCGGTCAGGCCGAGAGCGAACGATCCTCGGCCGCGATGCTCGCCTGCGATCAGTTCTCGGCGGCGCATCTCGTGGACCTCGTACCACGACAGCGTGGCGCGATTGAGCGCGGTCGGACTGACGTCGCGTCCGCGGGCGCATACCGTGGCCCGCACGGCCGCGCTCACGAGGACCGCGGTGACCTTCGCCGCAACCATCGCCGGCGAGTCACCGGCGGCAAACGAAGCGGCCTCGACACCCTGTGCCCGGGCGATCGCGGCGTCGACGAAAGCGTCGCATTCGTCGGCGGGCAGCAGGCTCGCCCCGGACAGGAGCAGCGCGTGCCCGGCATCGATCGGGTCGAGCTCACTGCCGTCGACGTCGTACAACGGGATGTCCCGGCCGTCGAAGCCGCGGAGGGGGAGTCCCAGTCGGAGCCTGTCGGTGATGAGCGTGAGGTCGTCGGCGTCAGGTACGAGACGTGGCATGGAGGTGGCGTCCTTCGGATTAGGGAGCGGCCCATGGTGGGCCGCTCGTCCGAGACGGTACGGAAGCGATGTGGCGTTGCGGTGCGGCGAACGATGAAGAGTTCGCTATCGAAGCCCGTTTCCTATCGAGCCGCGAGGAGCCCCGCCATCGCTCGGAGGTGGTCGGGCGTCGTGCCGCAGCAGCCGCCGACGATCGTGGCCCCGGCATCGCGCATCTCGAGCGCCTTGTCCGCCATGTAGTCCGGGATCGGCGCGGTACACGGCGCGCATGTCGATGAGCTCCGGCATCCCGGCGTTCGACTTCGCGACGAGGACCACGTCCGACGCGGCCGGCCGCATCCTGCGCATGACGCCGACGAGCTCGTCAGGGCCGTTGCCGCAGTTGCCACCGATCGCGTCGGCACCCCAGGCATCGAGGGCGACCACAGCCTGCTCGGGCGAGACGCCCATCATCGTGCTGCCTCGAGTGTCGAAGGTCATCGTGGTGATCAGCGCGATCCCGGGCGCGACCCGTCGGACGCCTTCGATGGCTGCCTTGACCTCCATCAGATCCGACATCGTCTCGATCCAGATGAGGTCGACGCCGCCGGCAACGAGTGCCCCGGCCTGCTCGGCGAAGACGTCGACGGCCTCCTCGTACTCGAGTGTGCCGGTTGGCGCCATGATCGCCCCGGTCGGCCCGATGTCACCGGCGACCAACGCGCCCGTGTCCATCGCGTCGACCTCGGACCGCAGCAGGACGGCCGCGGTCCGGTTCAGCTCGGCGACGCGCCGATCGAGGTTGTGGAGCCCGAGCCGGAGCCGGTTCCCGCCGAACGTATTGGTCATGACGATATTCGAGCCGGCATCGAGGTAGCCGCGGTGGATCCGGCGGATGACCTCGGGCTGGGTCAGGTTCCAGACCTCGGGTGGGTCGCCGAACTGCAGCCCGGACGCGAAGAGCATCGTGCCCATCGCGCCGTCGGCGAGGATCGTGCCGCCCTCGGCGAGGAGTTCGCGGAAGCGCTCGCTCGCTGCGCCGCCGTCGATCGCGCGCCGGGTTTCGCGGTCGGGGAACGCGGACGGGTCGACCGGGCCGAGGTCCTGCGGTTCGGCGGTTCGTGCCGGGCGGCGGGTTCGCAACGTCATGGCGGGCATGATAGCCCGGTGGGTCAGGCCGCTCGTCGGCCGGGTCGGGGCGCTGAGTCGGCGCGTCCGGGCCGTCAGGCCACGGCCCGGCCGTCAGCCGGGCGGTCACGCCGGCCAATCAGGCACCGACTGGCGGTCGAGCCACTCGCTCGGATCCTGCCGCGGCCGGATCACTGGGCGATGCCGCCTCGAACGGCCACCTCCGCCGGGATCGGATGGGACAGGAACAGCGGCATCGACTCGGTGAACCCGTAGGCGCCGACGTCGAGGATCGCGACGAGCTCTCCGACATCGGGCGGCACCATGACGGCCGCCTGGCTGAAGACATCGAGGCCGGAGCAGAGCGGACCGGCGACCGTGACGGGGACGAGGCGGTTCGACGCCGCCGGGGTTGCGCTGCGATCGGCCCCGCCCGCGGTCGAGTAGCGCTCGGCGGCGCGGGACGTCGCCACCGCGCCGCCGAGCGCCCGGATCCGGTGCTCCTGGCCGACCAGCGCCGGCCGCAGGACATGGTGGACGCCACCATCGAGGATGACGACCGTCGCCCCGTCGACCGTCTTGCGGTCCACGACGCGCGCCATGTAGGCGCCGGCCGCGCCCACCAGGAACCGCCCAGGCTCGAGGAGCAGGCGCGCATCGGCGAGCAGTGGATCGGTCGCCCACGCGTCCACGATGCTCGCTAGACCCGCGCCCAGCCGGACGAGGTCGAGCGATTCTTCGTGGGCTTCGTACGGGATGCCGAGCCCGCCACCGGCGTCGACCAAGCGGACGGTCGTCCCGGTCGCCTGGGCGAGCCGGCGGGCCGCCCTCACGGTCGCGGCCACGTGCGCGACGAGCGCCGCTGCGTCGAGCACGTTCGAGGCACCGAAGGCGTGCAAGCCGAGGAGATCGAGGTGTGGCGACGCGGCCGCGCGCCGAGCAGACACCGCCAGATCGCCGGCATCCATCCCGAACTTTCCCGCTCCGTCGTCGCCCACCAGGCGGACCCGCTCGAGCCGCGCCTCCTCGGACACGGCCGCCCGAAGCAGGACCGGTTGGCGCCGGCCGGCCTCGGCGGCGATGGCCTCCAGGCGGCCGAGCTCGCCGGGCGATTCGACCGTTACTGCCCGGACGCCCGCGTGGACGGCGGCCCGAAGCTCATCGTCGCGCTTTCCCGGGCCCGTCATCACGACGTGCTCGGGCGCGATGCCGGCCCGGGCGACCGTCGCAAGCTCGCCACCCGACGCGACATCGGCTCCCAGTCCGAGTCGCCCGAGATGAGCGACCACCGCCAGCGCCGGGTTCGCCTTGACCGCGTAGGCGAGATCGACTCGTGCGGGCAGACACGCACGCAACGCCGCGACCTGCCGCTCGATGACATCGAGGTCGTAGACGTACAGCGGCGTCCCGAAGCGGTTGGCCAGCTCCTCGGGCGCGAGCCCAGCGAGTCGGCCGCCCCGCAGGATCTCGTTCCGTGCCGGCGGCCGTCCCCTGCGTGGCGGATCGTCGAGGGAGATGCTCACCGAAGGGCCTCCTCGAGTGCGACCCGAGCGCTCGTGCCCGCGTCACGGTCCTTCACGAGGAGCGCCGTCGCCACCGACAAGCCATGACCGGCCGCGAAGGCGCCATCAATGTTCCGGGCGCCCGGCACGACTACTGCCCCGGCCGGCACGACGAGCGGCTCGGCTGTGGTGCCTTCGATGACGCGGCTCCGAACGAGGTCGTACAGGCGCGAAGTGCCCGTGAGCGTCACGCCGGCCCCGATGACGGCCCCCGCACGAACGAGCACACCCTCGAGCAGCGCGCAGCCCGCGCCGACGAAGGCGTCGTCCTCGACGATGACCGGCCTCGCGCCGGGCGGCTCGAGCACGCCACCGATCGTCACGCCGGCCGCGAGGTGGACGCGCTCGCCGATCTGCGCGCACGACCCGACGAGAACGTGTGAATCGACCATCGTCCCGTCGCCGACCCAGGCGCCGACGTTGACGTACGACGGCGGCATCACGACGACGTCCGTGCCGAGGTGGGCGCCGCGGCGAACGGCGGTGCCCCCTGGGACGATCCGCCACGGCCCGCCCGCCAGATCGTCGCGGGGCGGCACGGCGGCTCGGTCGCGGAACAGCAGCGGTCCAGCCGTCCAGTCGCGGGCCGTCCGGTCGGCGAACCGGGCGAGGATCGCGGCCTTCACGTCCGGGCGGACGCGCCAACCGCCAGGCGCTGTCGGATCGGGCTCCGCGGCACGGATCCGGCCAGCCTCGAGGTCGTCGAGGATCGTCGCGGGGTCGACCGCGGTCGACGGTGCCGCGTCGGCGCCGGCCACCTCGGCCTCCAGCCTCAGCGAAGCGGTCATGCCACGGCCTCCCGCGCTCGCGAGCGGGCGACGATCCGGCCGCCGGCGGCTTCGACCAGACCGAGATCCCGCAGCGTGGCGCGCATCGCTGCGCGGCCAGCCTCATCGAGCGGGAGCAGCGGCCCGCGGACGGCGTCACTGTCGAGCAGGCCCATCAGCGACAGGGCTGCCTTGACCGGCACCGGGTTCGGCCCACCGCGGAAGTTGCCCAGGAAGAGCGGCAGCCATCGGTCGTGAACTCGGCGGGCCGTGTCCCAGTCACCGGCCCTCGCCGCTGCACAGAGCGCGACGAGCTCGCCGGGGATCTCGTTCGAGGCGACCGATACGACGCCATCGCCACCGAGCGCGAGCATCGGCAGCGTCCACGCGTCGTCGCCCGCGAGGACGGCGACGTGACGGGGCCGGTCCCGGCAGATCCGAGCGATCTGCTCGAGGTTTCCGCTGGCCTCCTTCACCGCCACGATGCGCGGATGGCTGGCCAGCCGCAGGAACGTGTCGGCATCGACGTTCGCGCCGGTCCGCGACGGGACGTTGTAGACGACGATCGGCAGGTCGCCCTCGTCGGCGATGGCCCGGAAGTGCGCCTCGAGCATCCGCCCGTCCGGGCGGTTGTAGTACGGCGCGACGACCAGCGCCGCATCGGCGCCCAGCTCGGCGGCCCGGCGAGTGGCCCGGATCGTGGCCGCCGTGTCGTTCGTGCCCGTCCCGGCGACGACGCGAACCCGCGCACGTGACGGTCGCTCAGCGGCTACCTCGACCGTCGCGGCGATGAGCCGCTCGCGCTCATCGGTCGAGAGGGTGGGGGACTCGCCTGTCGTTCCGCACGGGACGAGGCCGTCGATGCCGGCCATGATCTGCCACCGAACGAGCCGCCGGAACGCGCCCTCGTCGAGCGCACCGTCGGCCGTGAATGGCGTCACCAGGGCGGTGAAGGCGCCGCGCAGGAATGGCCGGGTCTGCGTGGCTCCGTCCATCGTGCTCGATCGCGGGCGGGATCGGCCGGCGTTCGTCGGGTCGGTCGTCGCGGGAGTAGTCATCGGTCGGCTCCTTTTGGATCGTAGGTGCTCTGGCTCGGCTGGCTGTTGATCTCGTGATGTCGTCAAGCGGCTACCTCCCGCTGGGCCAGCAAGGCGTCGACGACGGGGTCGAAGGCGTGGATCCCGGCCATGCGCGGCGCTCGCGTGAGCCAGTCGGCCGCCGTCAGGATCCCGATGGCATAGGCCGAACGATCTCGGGCCGTCAGCCGGAGCTCGACGGTCTCTCCCGTCGCGTCGAAGCCGACCATGTGCATGCCGGGCGACACGCCGGCGCGGATCGAGACGACCTCGAGGTCGTCGGTCGTCCGAAGGCGGGGGTGGCCGTCCACGATCCGGCGGGCGAGATCGCGGGCTGTACCCGAGGGCCGGTCGCGCTTCCCGGCCCGATGCCATTCGACGAGGAACGGATCGAATCCGCCGGCCTGGCCGAACAGCGCCACGGCATCGTCGACGAGCCGGGCGAACAGCGCGGCACCGAGGCTGAAGTTCGCGCTTGCGACGGCTGTGGCGCCGTGGGCCGAGAGCAGGTCCTCGACCGCGGCCCGGTCGGATTCCCAGCCGGTCGTCGCGATGACGAACCTTTGGACACCGGCGTCGAGAGCGCTGCGGACGTTCGCGAGCACCGCGTCCGCGCGCGACGCCTCGACCACGACATCGCGCGCCGGCGAACGCGGCGGGGTCATGACGCTCGCCCGTGGGGCGGCCGACTAGGCGCGGGTCGTGGCCCGCCGCGTGGGCGGCATCGGCGACCGCCCGGCCAAGGGCGCCGTTTCCGAGGATGACGATGGTCGACATCTGCGTTCTCCCCACGTGTTGCTGGTGAGGCCCGCCAAGTCGGAGACGCAAAAAAGCCGCGGTCACCGTTCGTGGTGCCGCGGCCCCTGGAGTCTCCGTTCCCTGGAGGCCCCGGATCGTCTGTTGACGCGCCGTCTAGAGCCCCAGGGCCCGTGCCTCCCGGCAGGGCCGCCAGAGCTTCTTCTTCGACTCGGTCGTGAAGAGGCGGCGGTTCATATCGAGAACCTACCGCATAACCGAAGGTTCATGCAAGTATTTTCTGCGGCCGTGCGGCGAACCGTTGGGGTCACTTGCGGTAGACCAGCCGCGGATGGTACACATCGGCCGTGCCCACCCGCCCCATATGACGCCGTCCCCGCGCGCGTCGCGGCTCCTCTTTCCCGCGATCCTCGGCATCGCCGCCTTCACCTTGATCGGTGTGGCGGCGGTCGGTAGTGGGTCGCAGCCGAACCTCGTCGGAGCGATCTCGGCGAACCAGGCTAGCGTCAGTCCAACGGGCGTGGCCGCGTCCGCCTCAGAGGACACGACGGCCGCTGCCCGGGCGGAGTCCGCGGCTCCGTCCCCGTCCCCGCTCCCGGTGACCGCCGCGAAGCCGAGCCCGACGCCGCCCGATCTGACGGCGCATCGTGCGGTCACCCTGCCGGAACCCATCGCCCCCGCTGATCTCACCGGCTACGAGTGGCCCCTGATCCGCGGCCGGACGACGCTTCCATTCGGGCCGAGCCCGTGGGGCTCACGCATCGTTGCCGGCGAGCTGTTCCACGATGGCATGGACCTCGCCACGTTCTGCGGCGACCGCGTGGTCGCTGCCCACGACGGCGTAGTGCTGGCGGCCGGACGCCGCTTCGACGAAGAGATCGGCTGGATCGGCGACCTCGGTCCGTATTTCCGGCGGCTCGATGCCAAAAAGTTGTGGCCGACGCTCCCGATCGTCGTGATCACCGATGACGGCAACGGCTATCGGAGCGTCTATGCACACTTCGGCAAGGTCGTCGTCAAGGCCGGGCAGAAGGTCAAGGCCGGTCAGCTGATCGGGTACGAGGGCCGGACCGGCCACGCCTCGGGTTGCCATCTCCACTTCGGGTTGTTCAGCCCGCTCGAGACCGCGTCGTTCGCGATCGATCCCGACGTCGTTGAGCGCATGAAAGTGCCTGCGGCGGAAGTGGCCAGGATCGATCCGCTGCTTGTGCTGCCCTACCGACCCGAGCCGACCGCCCACCCGAGCGGCTCGCCAGCCGCGCCGGACTGAGCGAGAGCCGCGACGCCGGCCCGCGACGAAGCTAGGCCGTCTGGCCCCACCGCGTGAAGGGCCGAGCGACCAGGTTCGCGTTGTAGTAGCGCGCGTCGCCGGTGACCTCCTCGCCGATCCAGCCCGGGATCTCGACGTGCGTATCGGTCGAGGGCAACTCGACCTCGGCCATCACCAGCCCGGCGTTCTCACCCTCGAAGACGTCGACCTCCCAGGTCAGCCCGCCGTGCTCGATCCGGTAGCGCGTCTTCTCGATGAGCGGCGGCTCGCACATCGGCAGCAGCGCCTGGGCGTCATCGAGGGGGATCTCGTACTCGAACTCGGCTCGGGTCGCGCCCGCGTTCGTGCCCTTGATCGTGATGTAGGAGTGGTCGCCCGCGACCCGGATTCGCACGGTGCGGGCGGGGACCGTCGACAGATAGCCCTGCCGGTACGGGACTCCGTCGGCGCGGTCCACCACGGATGGATCCCGAACGAGGAACTTGCGCTCGATCTCGGTGCCCATCAGGCGGCCGCCCCCGGACCAGCACCGGCGTGATCACCAGCGCCCGCGACCCGCCGGTAGCGGCGGGCGATCAGCCAGTAGGCCGGGATCGGAGCGAGGGCCTCGGCTAACGAGAGTGCGTGCCCATCCCGGGCCTCGAGCGCGAGCAGGCCGTCGGTCGAACGGGGATCGGCCGGCCGCGCGTCGACCTCGGCAAGATCGATGGCGACGACACCCGGGACGGCCTGTCCGAGGCTCGAGATCCGGGCCTCCGGACGGGCGCCTGCCTCGTACTCCGCCCGTACCTCGGCCTCGGCGCGCCAGGTCGGTCGCCTCAGGAGGATCGCGCGCCATGCGTCCGCGACCGCACGTGTCACCGTGCCGTCACCGGGCGACGGTGCCGTAGCGACCGATTCCCCGCGGGCCCAGCGGGCCGCCTGGTGGAGCAGCGTGTATTCATCGAGGTCAGCGTACGCCGCCAGGGTCTCGGCCGGTGAGCCGGCCCCGAAGATCGCCCGGACCGACGGGCCGAACACCTCGGCCAGATCGAGGTCGATGGCCCGGACCGTCCGGTGGAAGTAGACCTGCTGGTACATGAACCGGCGCGTCGTCAGGAACATCTCGAGCGATCCGCAGTCCTGGTTCGAAGAGGGTCAGCCCGCGGTCCGAGATGAAGGCGTAGCGACGAAGCCGCTCGGCGTCCACGGGGCCGACCGCCACGCCGGTCAGGTAGGCGTCGCGACGGACGTAGTCGAGGTTGTCGACCGTGAAGACGCCCGACAGCAGCGGCTGGAGCCAGCGGACCCAGCGCGGCATCGCGGGATCGGCGAGCGCCGGCTTCGAGATGAGGAAGGAGACCCACGCTGGATCGATCGCCTCGTCATCGGCGAAGGCGTCGCGCTCGGCAACGGCCCCCGGGGCGCGCCGGAGGCCGCGAATCAGCGTCGCGAGGTCGTCTTCGATGATCCGCTGCGACAGATCCTCGTGGGTGAGCCGCTTGCCGGGCAGCCGCCGCGAGTCGGGCGGTGCCGGGAACGCGGAGAGCACGTGGTCGTCGAAGAAGTGGGCGAACGGACCGTGGCCGACGTCGTGCAGCAGGCCCGCCATCCGGAGCGTCTCCACGACCAGTCCCTCGGACGGCGACGGGCTCGCCGGCCGCGACCAGCGTGGATCGCAGGCTCGGGTACAGCGACCGAGCCCAGAGCCCCGCCTCGTGCATCACCCCGAGACCGTGGGTGAAGCGCGAGTGCTCCGCGGTCGGGAAGACCCACCGCGCACTCTGCAGCTGGCTGATCCGGCGGAGCCGCTGGACCCACGCCGTGTCGAGCAGATCCTCCTCGGCGACGTCCTCGTCGGGCAGCCCGGCCGCCCCCGATTCGGCCGGTGTCAGCCGCTTGGTCAGCTCGATGTAGCCGTGGATCGGATCGCTGATGAGGTTGACCGCGCTGAACGGGTGCCTGCGCATCACGCGGTCACGCCGCCCCGGTGCCGTATCGCTCGAGCGCCCGCCGGTGCGTGTCGGCCACATCGTCCCGCAACGCGGCCGGAGCCAGCACCTCCACGTCCGCACCCCAGGACAGGATCCAGAGGCGGATCTCGATGGTGCCCGAGACGGTCGCGCGCCAGCGGAGCGAGCCGTCGGGCTCGGCCTCGACCTTCTGGGTCGGATGCCACGTCGCCTCCATCACGCGGCTCGCGACGCCCGGCGCGAAGCGGAGGTCGACGGACACGGGTTCCTGGTCCGCGATGATGTCCCAGGCCGGCCGCAGCGCGGACGTCGTCTCCGCCGCGTCGGGCGGCTCGAAGGTTCGAGGCGTCAGTGCGACAGCGCGGATCCGCTCGACCTTGAACGTCCGGAGCGCGTTTCGTGTCTCGTCGTATCCCATGAGATACAGCGCGTGGGTCTGAAGCGAGGGCTCGAGGAGGTACGGCCGGACCGTCGCCTGACGCGGCCCCGCGCCGCCTTCGTAATTGGCCGGTTGGTAGTCGATCGTCACGACGCGGCGCTCGGCCCAGGCCCTCGTCAGCAGCCGAACATGCCCGCGGAACCGCTCGTCGCGGGGCGCCTTCGAGAGCGTGTCCAGTGTCCGCTCGACGTGCTCGGCGAGCGCCGGCGGGAGGCCGCGCTCGAGCTTCTCGAAGGCGGCCGCGAGGTCCGGGTCGTACTTGTCGGCGTAGCGGACCATCAGCCGTGCCGAGAGCACGACGGCCATCGCCTCCTGCTGGGTCAGCTTGAGGGGCGGCAGGAAGGCCTTCTCGGCGTCGATTCCCCACAGCCCGTTCTCGCCCCAGACGGGCAGGCGGAGCTCCTCCTGGAGCGCAACGAGATCGCGATAGACGGTGCGGACGGCGACGGCCATCCTCTTCGCGATGTCGGGCGGGCGGATGCCGTCGGGATGGGCTTCGAGGATCGCCACGAGGCGAGCCAGACGGGCGAGGCGGTCTCGCTTGGCGCTGTACCGCTCCCGGTCCTCGGCGTCGGTCATGGCCCGGGAGGATAGATGACGGCGTTGCGCCCTCGCTCGGTGGCGGTCAGGTGGACATCGATGGTGCCCTGGATGGCCTTCTCGGCGACGCTCGCGCCTTCGCCGTTGACGCTGCCGGCGACCTGTCCCAGCTGACCATCGAGAAAGACCCAGTAATCGAGCTGGCCGCGCCACCGATGCAGGTCGTCGTCGCCGACGAGCCAGCGAGCCTGGGGAAATGCCGCCCGAAAGACCGGCCCGTCGACCGCGATCCGGCAATGGCGAGCTCGAGCGCCTTCGATCACCTCGACTCCGCGGTCCTCGGCGGTTGCCCGATACCCGGGCGTGAGTGCCGCATGCAGCGCCTGGATGTCGACGGTGTCCGGCGCAACGTCCCCGGCCGCGATCGAGCGCCAGCGAGAGCCCGGGGCAAGGGTCCAGGCGTCCCCCCCGACCACGGCAGACCCGTATTGGCCGAGCTGTCGACTCGACGCGACGTAGGCGAGCCATCGGAAGTTTGCGCCCGACCGGACGCCCGACAATTCAACGGTGCCGATGGGGCGCAGGTCGGCGCTCGCCGTGAGCCGCATCGTCAGGCGGGCGGTCGGGCCGGCGGCCACATTCGCATCGCAAGGCGGCGGCTGGACGTCACCACTCGTCGGTCCGAACTGTGACGTGCCGGGGCCGGCGCTGCGAACAGCCTCGTCATTCCCGACCGCAACGGCCGCAAATACCGTCGTCGCAGCGACAGTGGCGAGGACGCCGAACGCGATGCCTGCCAACAGTCGATGGCGGTCGGCTGACCCCTCGCGCTCAAGGCGTCGCGCGACCCCGAATCCGGAGAACAGGCTTGTCGCGAGCAGCGCGATCAGCCACGGATAGGCGGCCTCGAACGACGGAAGAAGCGTTTGCGAGCCGAGGGCCACGAGCTGGTTGATGACCCCGATGATCGATGGCACGAGGAAGAGCAAGGCGACGATGCCGACCCAGACGATGATCGGGAAGGCGAGATCGCCCCGGGCCACGGGCGGCCAGACGACACCGGCGACGGCGATCCCGATCGGGATCATCGCCACGAGCCCGACGACGATGTCGAACGGACCGCCGGGTCGATAGGCGAGCAGGATCAGCCCCGCTGCGATCGCCCAGCAGGCGACGAGCGCGATGCCCAGGAGGCGAAGCTCGAACCGCCGGACGCGCATGGCAGGAGTCTACCGACCGGGGACGCGGGTCACGGTCGAGGGGCCGTGGCGCCGCGGACGAGGCGCTTCGAGCCGCCGTCGACGCGGCCGGACGAGGCCCGCCGGTCGACCCCGCAAAGTACCGGCGGTCATGGGACCGCCGGGTCATCGCCGGTTGCGGGCGGTTCGGCGACCATGCGCTGAAACGCGCCACCGATGAGCGATGTGTGGGGCGTGACGGATTCGAGGACACATGGGTCATGGCAGGTCACGCGGCACGCGAGTCACAGGATCATGGGCGATCGTCTCGTCGAGGATCGTCCGACCGCCGGACCGCCGGAGGCCTCTGCGCCTTCGGAGGGGCGAACGCGGGTCACCTGCCGGCAGCTCGAGGTCCGCGGCCTCACATCGGATGAGGCGACTCGCTTGACGGCCTACCTCTGCGGGTTGCCGACAACGGACCTTGGCTGGTCGCTCAAGCAGCTCAACCGACTGCTGTTCCTGCGACGACTCCGCGAGGCGGGGACGTTCGAGAGTGGGGGACGACCGGTCCGCCCGAACTGACACTTCGAATATCGACCCCGGCCGTGACGACGTTCCCTCCGCCCGTCGTCACGACCGCTCCCGAAGCGGCGCCGAGCCTCCTCCCGGCGCCGTTTCGGCGTTCCGGGATTGTTGAGCGGAGTTGCCCCGCGCTTATGGGATATCGGGCGCTTGGTTGTCTACCGCGAAGGCTTCGACCTCGAGCACGATCTCCTGCTCGCCAGGCAGTAACTGGTGTGTCGGCGGAGCGGCTGCCGAGACGGCAAGCACGAGAGCAGGCGCCGACCGCTCCAGAATGACGATGTCGCCGGGCGCAGGGATCTCCTCATCTCGAAGCGCGACTTCCACCACGAGCTGGGAGTTCCGGGCAGCGTCGCGACGACGGCGGAGTGTTCGCATCAAGTACGTCTGCGCCGTGGCGTTTCGACCGGCGTCCGGCTCCCGCGGGATTCCGCGACACGTCTCACGCGCTCCGTCGGCTGGCGGGTCCGCGCGCTGCGTCGACGAAAACCCGGAACAGCCGCTCGAATGAAGGCGGCGTGGAATCCGTCCGCTCCGGGTGGCACTGGACGCCGATGATGAAACGACCGTCGGCCGCTTCCAGGCCCTCGATCAGCTCGCCGGCCGCGCTTGCAGCGCGGGCGTTGCGCGACGAGGCCAGGTGCGAGATCGGCTGTTCCGACGCCCTGGTGGTGGAACGAGTTGACGGTCACCACGCCGCCGCGGACGTTCGTCGGGAAGAGGATCCGGGCCAGTCGCGTACCCGGGGCGACACGGAGCGGGTGACTCGCGGCCGGCCTGTTGGTGCCCCACGAGCCGCCGGCGTGCCCAGGGACATCCTGGAGGAGGGTGCCCCCGGAGAACGCATTGATCGCCTGGAACCCACGACAGATCCCGAGGATCGGAACGTCTCTCCCGGTCGCCGCCTTCCACGCTTCGGCCTCGAGGGCGTCGCGCTCCGGCTCGGTGGCGACTGCCCCGGCCACCGCCCGGCCGTAGTACTCCGGCGAGATGTCGGCACCGCCACTCAACAGGAGGCCGTCCATGGCTTCGAACGCAGAGGTGCGGTCCTCGGCGCTCGCTGAAGCATCAAGCAGCACCGCCTGCGCGCCGTGACGCTCGACCGCCGCGGCATAGAGCGCGTTCTTTCTGGCGGCGGCAGCCGGGTCCGATCGCCGCGCAGGATCGGCGACCGTGATGACGATCCGGGCGCCGCGCTCGAAGGTGGTGCTCACCGCGACACGATAGCGCCCGAAGGCGTGGCGCCAGCAGCTAGGTCACGACGGGAGCGAGGTGCGGGCAGCGGCGGCGGAGCGATCCGCGCCCGCGGAGGCCCGCGTCGCCGGCGTGTCGCCTGACAGGCGACGAATTCGTGCGCCGAAGCCGGCCGGAAGCCCGTAACAGCGCTCTCGACACGGTGTTCGTTGCCTCCGGCACGACGATTCCTGTCCGCGACGGCCACGCACGCGCGCGAACGGCCGATGACGACATTGTCACGCAGGAATTGTTGCCTCCTGGACGACGACAAGCCCGGCGGTGCACCACGCGCCAAGCGCGATCACTCGGCGGGCTCCTCCGACGCCTCCTCGGGCACCTCCTCGGTTGGCGGGACGGTCGGCAGGTTCTCCGGATCGACGACTGACTTCGGGATGATCTGGAGCACCCAGCCGACCTGGAGGGAATTCGGCCGGTATTGCGCCGAGTCGGGGTCGAGCGACGGATACGTCACGCGATTCCAGTAGGAGATGCTGTCGCCGGTCGTCTCGAACTTCTTGGCGATCCGCGTGAGGTTGTCGCCCCGGACGACCTTGTAGAGCACGAACGTCGGTTGCGGTGTGGGCGTCGGTCGGCCGAACGATGGCGCCGGCGTCGGGGCCTGACGGAGTCGGCGTCGGGAGTCTCGCGTCGGGTGTCGGCGACGGCCCCTCCCTGGCCGACGCGGTTTGCCGGTTCCGGCACGCACCCGCCCAGGATGATCGCGGCGAGCAGGACGGCGGCGGATCGGGTCGTTGCCATGCCCCTCTTCGACGGACCTCGGTCGCGACTCGGTGACGGCCACCGGGCTCACGCGGCGGACACCGCCGAGTCGACTGGGGTCGGCTCCTGGAGCGAGACCTCCTCGCCGAGCGCAAGGCCCTCGACGGCGGTCACGACCCGGTCGCGCCCGCTCCGCTTGGCGACGAGGCAGGCACGGTCCGCCGCGAGGAGGATCGCAGTGCTCGTATCCCCATCCTGAGGGAACGAGGCGACGCCGACCGAGGCACCGACGCCGTCGCCGGTGGCGACGACGGCGAGCCGGGCTCGTTCGGCGACATGCAGGGCGCCCGCCTCGACGGTGCCCGGCAGGATGAACGTGAACTCGTCACCGCCATATCGGAAGACGGTGATCCGTGTCGCGGCCGGACCGGACGAGCGCCCGAGCGATCCGGCGCAACACCTCGTCGCCCGCCTGGTGACCGAGGTCGTTGTTGACGTCGCGGAAGTTGTCGAGGTCGAGCATGATCAGGCTGAACGGCGCGCCCTCACGGACGCTTCGCTCGAGCCACTCCTCGAACGTCCCGTGGTTCAGCAGGCCGGTGAGGTCGTCCGTCCGGGCGCGGACCTCGACCGCCTGGAAGACTTCGGCGTTCTGCAACGCGATGGACACCTGGGCAGCGAACAGCTGGACCAGCTCGAACTCGTCGACGGAGAAGGCATTGCCGACCCCGAGCCGTTCGAGGGTCATGACGCCGATGGCGCCCGTCCGGCGGCGGAGCGGCGTCGCGATGATGCTGCCGTCGTGGGCTCGCGGGTCGGCCGTGTCCGCCCACACTCGGGGATCGCTCCGCTGGTCGCTGATGTGCACCGGCTCATTGTGGGCGACGACCCACGCAGCGATGCCGGACCCAGAGCCCGTCGTGTCCCGCGGGCCTAGATGCTTGTCGGCGTTGACGCCTCGCGCGGTCAACGGCTTGAGGGTCTCCGTCGCCGGGTCGAGGATCTCGATGGCGATGTTGTCGCAGGCGATCAGCCCGCCGATCCGATCGGTGATCGCGTCGAGGACGTCGCGCGCATCAAGCTTCGTCAGGATCGTCTCGGTCACCTGGAGCAGCTCGCGCTGGCCACGCAGCTGGCGTTCGAGCGTGACCGTCTGTGCCCGCAGGCGTTCGGTCGCGTCGGCATTGGCCATCGCCTGGGCCGCGAAGCTGGCATAGATGACGAGCAGCCTCAGGTCGTCGTCGGTGAACCGATTTAGGCCGAGCTTCGAGAGCACGAGCGACGCCGAGGACCTGGTCGTCGAAGACCATCGGCGCGAGCAACATCGATTCCTCGAGGTCGTCCTCGGTTCCCGGGATCGTATGCGCCCGGGGGTCCGTCGCGGCGTTTCCGAGGTTCTGGGCGAGTCCGTGCTCGGCGACCCAGCCGGTGATGCCCTCGCCGATGGCGACCCGCAACTGGTCGATGGTCTCGTCGACGTACTCGCCGACCTGACCGACCATCGCGACCGGGAGGAGGTCGCCGCCATCGAGCCGGTAGACCCGGACATTGTGGTAGTCGATCAGCTGTCGCAGCTCGGTCGCGATCGCGAAGCCGATCTCATCCACCTTCGATCAGCCCGTTGAGACGCGTTCCCAGCTGCTGGATCGATTGGAGCTGCGCGGCCCAGGTCGCCATCCGCTCGTAGTCCTGGGCCGCCCGGATCGCCACGCTCGCCTGGGTAGCGAGCTCGGCGACCGTCTCGAGCTCGTCGGACGTCCACTGGTGCGGCCGGTCGTGGTAGATGTTGAGGAGGCCGAGGACCTCCCTGCCGTCGAGCAAGGGCGCGATGCAAAGGGTGTCAAAGCCCTCCTGGATCACCGCCGTCGCGCACCTCGCCGCCGCGCGGGTCGTCGCGATAGCCGACCGAGAACAGCGGCCGTCGGGCCGCGACCGCACGTCCCGGAAGCGACTGTCGCGGGAAATCACGAACGCTCGCGAGATACGTGCTCGACAGACCGCGGCTGACCTCCGCCACAGCGAGGCCGTCATCCGCCTGGAGGAACACCGCGCCCCGATCACCGCCGAACAGAACCATCGCATGGTCGACGAGTCCCGCCAGGATCCGATCGAGATCGAGCCGGCTTCCGATGTCGCTCGCGACACGCCGGAGCGCCTCGACGCGATGCAGACGGCGCGCCACATCGTCGGCCCTGCGCGCGACACTGACGATGGCGCCCAGTCCGTCGGCGATGACCCTCGCGATGTCGAGCATCGCGCTGGCTCAGCGATCCCGGGGTCTCGCCGACGACGTGCAGGACGCCCCATGAGTCGCGGGCTCCAGGGATGGCGACCGCGAGTTCCGGACGCCGGTTCCCGAAGATCGCGAGGGCCGCGTCGCCTGGGCCGTCGGTCACGAGCAGCGCCGGCAACGAGGCCGCGTCCCGTCCGGTCGCGCCCCGCCGCCAGTCGCAATGTCTCACCGAGCATGCCCTGCCGATGCCGGCACATCGACGAGCCGGGCGGCCGCGGCGGCATCCGCACCGGCGAAGGCACGCGGGACGAGACGGTCCGTCGCGGTTCTCCCAGGCGATCACCAGATGATGGCCATAGGCGTCGCGGATCCCGTGCACTGCAGACCGAAGCGCACTCGTCCGGCTCCCGACTCCCGTCGATGAGGCGGCTGATCGACGACGCGACCGTCAGGTCGAGGCGATGGCGCTCGGCATCGAGCGGGTCGACGACCGGAGTGGTCCTGGGCTGCCTCGACCGCGCAAATCGCGCTCGTGCGGCCGGGTCGATCGTCCGGCGGCCACCCCACGTCCCGACGGCGTGCGTCGGAAACCCACCGGGTGCGCCCTGCTCGGCGGCACTCAGGAATCGCTGGAGGTCACCGAGTCGGTAGCGACGGTCGCCTCTCGGGTTGATCCGGTAGTAGCGCAGCCGTCCGGCGTCGCTCCAGGCCCGGACCGTGTTCGGGTGGACGCCAAGGAGCTTGGCCGCCTTGGTGACCGATAGCGTGGCGTCGGGCGGCCGGGAGGAAACGTTGGTCGGCACGGCTCATTGAGGAAATGTGAAGTCGAAAGGCTGACCCTAACAATCTCACAGTTCTTGCCAATAGGACGATGGTCCCTTCGGCGGCGCGCGCGCAACGGCCGTCGCTCGCAAGACACCGAAGACTCTGCTGCGAGCATCGATCGCGGTGGGAGTCAGGCGCTTCGGCGCGCGGTCAGGCGGACGTACGCGAGGGTGACGAGTACCGAGGTAACGCCGATCACGGCAACGGCGAGGAGCGCGAATCCAGGATCGCCGACGAGCCCTGGGCCCTGGCCCGAGCTGCGCGGGTCGCCGCCGGCGCCGGCACTCGGGCTTGGTGACGCGGCCAGGGTGATCGATGCGCGACCAGAGCCAGGCGCCGAGGACGACCGAGGCGCCGGCAACGAACCTCCGTAGGAACGACAACGAGTGCTTCGAAGGCGCTGCTTGGGTCCGCAGTGGCCTCCCCGAGGCGTTGGACCGTGTGTGCCGGGTGTGCCGGCGACGCGGCTGAGCGTCGCGACGACGCTCGCGCCGCCACGCTCGCGAATTCACGCCACCGCCGTGACGGCCGCGAAGCCGAGGCCGACAGCCAGGAGTCCAAGACCCGCCGCGATGCAAACGATCGCGACCAGCGGCCGCCGGGTATCGCCGCGGGCGAGCACACGCATCGCCTCGTCGGGCTCGAGCGTGGTCAGGATCAGCGGGCGGCCGCGCCCGGCCGTGATGACGGGTTGGCCGTCGGAACCCAGGACGGGGACGCCGAGCACGATCGCGTGCTCGACCGACGAGACCTGATCGATCCTCAGCCGAACCGGTGTTTCCGGACGCGGTGGTCGGCGGGAACGCGGTCGGGCGCGTCAGCTGCGGTGCCGACCGATTCACGCGGGATCACGACAAGACCCGTATCGAGCGCCGCATCGTCGACGGCGATGCCGTCGAGGCCTTCGCGGATCTCGAAGGGCACGCGTTCCCGCTGGTCGTCGAAGGTCGTCCAGCCGCGGCTGCCTCGGATGTCGAGGCGCGTCCGCCGGAACACGAGCGGGCGGTGGTGCTCGATCCTCGAAATCGGTCTCCGAATCGATCCGACCGCGGATCCGGACGTATCGCGGCGACGCGTTCGCCAGCGCCCGCGCCTCGGCAACGGTTACCTCCGGTGTCGAGGCGAGGAGCCGGCCGACGCGGAAGTTCGGCCCGAACGACCGGAGGATGAGGAGGCCCGTCGCGAGCGCGACGAGACCGGCGATGATCGGAACCAGGGGCGACACGGCGGCGATGATACGCGGCGGGCATGAAAAGACCCGAAGGAACCTCCGCGACACGTGGGCGTTGATGCGATCTCAGCCGTTAGTGACGCTCGGCCTCTCCGGGCTTCCTCCACCATATGGGGCACCAGGAGGCCGGTCAACGGCGGTCATCCACGAACATCTTCGCGGCGTCGAGGTTGTCCACGCTCTGTCCACAATCGACGCTCCGATGCCTCCTCGGAGGCCGGCCTGCGGAGGCCGCTCCTCGAGCGTCAGGCGGCGGCGCGTCCAGTCGCGGGATCGAGAGCGCTGACCTGTCCCGCGAAGCTCGTCAGAACCAGCCGTCCGCCGATGAGCTCGGCGGCCGTGACCACGTCCGAATGGGCGATGCGCCACGCGACCGTGCCGTCCGCCTCGAGTGCGAAGGTCTCGAGCTCCGACTGGACGAGGACGTGGGCGAGTCGTGATGAACCGATGAGCGCGATCACCGGCGTCGCCGAGCGGTGATCCCAGCGCGCCTCGCCCGTCGCCACCTCGAGCCCGTAGGTGTGGAAGCCATAGGCGACGACCAGCAGACCGGCGCTGTCCCAGAGCAGGCCCCGCGGCTCGTCGTGGATGAGCGATGCGAAGCGGCCGGTCCACGCGCCGCGGGGTCCCTCGAGCCGCAGCTCAGCGCGGCAGAGTGCGTCGGGATCAGCGGCGACTCGCGTGCCGAAGTCGATCAGCGTCCCGCCGCTTTCGCTGAGCGCGAAGACCTCCGGTCCAGAACCGCTGCCGCCCCAGCGCCATCTCGCCCGGAGGCCGCCGGGGTACGCGACGGTCGCGTTGCGGGGCTCGGTCGCGGCCATCAGGCCACCATCAGGCGGGCCGGGTCCCGGTCCCGCTGGATCGCCTGTGGATACGGCCGGAACCTCGCCATCCCCGGCAGGCCGCTCCTCGGCGATCGCGGCCACCGTAGCGTTGGCGAGGTCCCGCAGGGTCGCCGGCGGGAGCGGGAAGACGGCCGTCGGCAGCCCGGCAGCCGCCCAAACGACCGGGTAGCGCTCGAGATCGGGATCCATGATCACCCGGACCGGTCCCGGATGGCCGATCGGCGGGATGCCACCGATGCTGTAGCCGGTCAGGTCGCGGGCCTCGCGGGCCGTCGCGCGGCGGATGTCAGAGGCGCCCGTCACCGCCGCGAGTCGGGCAACGTCGACCCGGTTGGGTCCAGAGACCAGGCACAGCAACGGCTCGAGCGCCCCCTCGCCCGGAACCGCGAACACCAGGGACTTCACGATCTGACCCAGCTCGGCACCGACCGCCGCGGCGGCCTCTTCGGCGGTGTGGGTCGACTCGTCGAAGACCGTGATCTCGAGGGTCACGCCCTGGCGGGCAGCGGCGTCAACGACGCGCTGGATCGCGGGGTGGGTGGGGGCTTCGGGCACGGCGCGGAGTCTAGCATCGGCCGCCCGAGGCCCAAGCAGGCCCGGCCGACTCCCCCCGGCGCCGCGGAGCCGCGCCGCAATCGACCGAGCCACGCGTCGTCCCGCCGCGAGCGGCCGCGGCAACACCGTCAGTAGCGATCCCCAGTCCGCCACGCGGGTAGCATCGCCCCGTGGACGCCCTCATCCTCGCCGCTGGCGACATCGGCAGCCGCGCGGCGCTCGATGGCACGTGGCCCGGCTGGGACGATGGCGTAGGCGTGGTGATCGCCGCCGACGGTGGCGCCCGCCACGCGACCGAGCTTGGCGTCCGGATCGATCGCTGGGTCGGTGATGGCGATTCGATCGCCGCGGCCGACCTCGACGCCCTGATCGCCGCCGGTGTCCCCATCGAACGGACGAAGTCCCGACAAGGACGAGTCCGACACCGAGCTGGCGGTCGTGGCCGCCATCGCGCTCGGTGCCACGGGAATCGTGATCGTCGGTGCCCTCGGCGGCCCGCGTATCGATCATTCGCTCGCCAACATCGGGCTCCTGTTCATGCCGGCGCTCGATGGCCGCGCCGCGACGATCGTCGACCCCGGCGCGAGGATCCGGGCCGCGACTGCCCCGGGGCCCGACGGCGGCTCCGTACGCTTCCCGTTGCCGGGGCGCGTCGGCGACACCGTGTCGCTCCTTCCGTGGGGCGATGGAGTCGATGGGGTGACGACAAAGGGTCTGCGCTACCCCCTCACGGACGAACCGTTGCCGCCCGGGCCGGCACGCGGCCTGTCGAACATCCGGATCGCAGTCGACGCAGAGGATCGAGCTTCGGCGCGGTCGCCTGCTCATCGTGGAATCCCCTGCTACGCTCTCGCGATGAGCATTCCTGCCACTGGCGATCCCGCCCCCGAGATCGCCCTTCCCGACGAGAACGGGACGATCCATCGCCTCTCCGACCAGCGCGGACGGTGGACCATCCTGTACTTCTACCCGAAGGACGACACGCCCGGCTGCACCGTCGAGGCGTGCGAGTTCCGCGACGCAAACGAGGTCATCCACGAGCGCGGCGCCGACGTGTGGGGGATCAGCCCGCAAGGCGCGACCAGCAAGCGCAACTTCCGCGAGAAGTTCCAACTCCCCTTCACCCTGCTGGCCGATGTCGACCACGAGGCGGCCGAAGCGTACGGCTCGTGGGTCGAGAAGCAGAACTACGGCAAGACGTACATGGGTACGGCACGAACGACGTTCCTCGTCGACCCTGCCGGCCGGATCGCGAAGGTCTGGCCGAAGGTCAAGCCCGAAGGCCACGCGGCCGACGTATTGGCGTCCCTCGACGAGCTTCAGGCCGCCCCCGCGTGACGGTCGGCCCGAGCGCCTCTCGAGAACCAACGCGCGAGCCGGCTGGACACGCACGTTCGGCGGGTGTCGCGCGAGCGCTCCCGCGGCCGCCGCGCCCGATGACCGACACCCCCACCGACCCCGCCCTGGATCCTGCCGCCGGCGGTCCGCCAGATCCGGCGCCAGCCGCGGCGCCCGCGACCGAGCCCGGCGCCCGCCGCCGACCGATCACACCTGGCGCCCCGCACGGTTCATGGTGATCGCGGCCCACCCAGACGACGCCGACTTCGGACCCGCGGCGACCGCGGCGCGATGGATCGACGCCGGTTCGGTCGGCTGGTTGGTGTGCTGCACGAGCGGCGACCAGGGCGGCGAGGACCCCGAGGCGGACCCGCTCGTCCTCGCGGCCTCGCGCGAGCGGGAGCAGAACGCCGCGGCCGATGTCGTGGGCTACTCCGGCGTGACGTACCTGCACCAGCCCGACGGCGCCCTCGTCAACGACCTCGCGCTGCGAGAGCATCTCGTCCGTGAGATCCGAACGTTCAAGCCCGACGCCGTCCTCGCCACCGATCCCGACACCATCTTCTACCGGCGGCGGCGGGATCAATCACACCGACCACCGTGCGGCTGGGATCGCCGCCGTCGACGCCGTCTATCCCGCGGCTCGCAACCCGATGGCCTTTCCGGCCCTCGCCCGATCCGGGCTCGCCAAGCACAACGTCCGCCGGCTGTACCTCTTCTGGTCCGAGCGGAGCGACGCATGGATCGACGTGTCGGCCACGCTGGACCGCAAGATCGACGCGCTTCGGGCCCACGCGAGCCAGATCCACGACCCCGACGGGCTGACCAAGCGGATCCACGACTGGGCCGCAGGCGAGGGGGCCGTCATCGGGGTCGAGGCCGCGGAGGCGTTCCGCGTCATCGTCATCGACGACGACGAGGACGAAGGACCGGGCTGACGCGCCTCAGGTCGGGCTGACCGCGGTCGCTGACCCGCAGCTCTCGGAGAGCATCAGCGGCCGGATCTTGCCCCACGCGTTCCACACCTCGGTCAGACCATCCGCGCGGCGGCCGAGCATCGCGACCATCTCGCCCAGCGTCATGTCCCCGGCCCGGCTTGCCAGATATTCGTCGGCGGCCACGGTCGCATCGGTGAACAAGGCTTCGATCGCCTGATCGTTCGGCCAGTGACGGACCCGCATCGGGTCCAGCCCCGCGTACCCGAGTGCCAGCGACAGGTCCCGCTTCGATGGCTGGCGAGCGTCCGTCCAGCCACCGAGGCCATCGAACCGATAGCCGAGTGAAGCGAGCGCGTGGGCGATCTGCCGCCGCTCGGTGCGCGTGAACATCCCCCAGAACGGATGATCGTCGGGGAGCTCGAGGGCCGAGGCCTCGATCGCGTCGGCCTTGATGGCCTCGATCAGCCGGGTGACGAGGAGCTGCCAATGACTACGCTCGTCGACGTCATCGCCCGCAAGGGTGGTCACGATCGTGTGCATCGCCGCGCGGTCGCCCTCGAGGAGACGGAAGACGAACGGCCGGCCGCCGGCCTCGAGGGCGATGCCGAGCGTTTCGTCCTCCTCGACGTGGATCCGTCCCGGCGCGCCGGCAACGGGCGAGATGATCGTGCTTGGCCGTTCGGGTCCGGCCAGCTCGTCACAGTCGGCCAGGACCGACCGCGCCGCGAGGCACGCGGCGTCGGCATTGCCCGCAGTGATCCGGGCGGTGTCGGCCTCGAGCGCGAGGCGCTCGAGCTGCACGACGACGTCGCGCGAGGCCGCCCGCTCACGGGCGACCGTGGCCGTCGCGTATCGAGCATCGCGATTGATGCGATTGATCCCGTTGAGCCAGGCCCGCGCCGCAGCCTCGTTGTCCTCGGTCGTCCGTGCCGCGGAGGCCGCCGCGCGGAACGCGGCCTGGGCCTCCTCCTTCGCGGTCTGGATCGCGCGCGGATCGGCGACCTCCGTGGCCGCCGCGGCCGCCGACTCGTGGCGGTCATAGCGCCAGCCGCGCGGCGCGGAGCGCGTCTGCTGCCGCATCTGCTCGGCCCCGAGCGCGCGACGCGACCTCGCAGCGCTCGTCGGCGATCCGTCGCTCCTCGGCGCACGGGCCGGTCGGCGGCGATCGACGTCGTGGTGGCCGGATGGCAGGGTCACCGTCTTGGCGGGGCCAGCCCGAGCCGCCGTCGCTCGCTTCGGCTGCGGCCCGGCGCGTCACGTCCTGGAGGTCCACCGCCACCGACCGCCGGCGCCGACCCGGTCCGCGGCGTACCCGCGGGCGCCCCTCACGATCCGGGCGGTCCGAGACGTTCCGCCGGGAGACGTGTGGGCGATCGGAGGGGAGGCCGCCTGATTTCGGATCCTCGACTGGAACGGACGTTCGGCGGTCGATCATGCCCGGCGGCAGTCCATTCGTCGAGACTCGTCGGTCCGCGGGGCCGCCTCGGGCGGGTTCGGCACTCGATCCGACGACTGCGTCGGCGAGCGTCGACGCCCGACGGCGTGGCACCGAATCGGGCCAGACGGTGACCTTGACCTGCGGCGTCGAGGGCGGCCGTGCTCGCAGGAACTCGATGAGGGCCGCCCCGCTGACAAGACCGAGCACAAGACCAAGGGCGAGAAAGCTGAACTCGCTGGCGGTCACGCTGCCGGCATCTCCAGGCTCGTGCTCATAGGCGACGTAAGCCTCATCCTCGCCGGAGGGTAGCTGCGAGTCCCCCCGGCGTCAACTGATGGTACGCCCTTCGCCTGGTCTCGAGCGTGCACGTCCGGCGGGTCCGATGGTAGATTCCGAGCCGTCGGCGCCTCGCCGATCCCCCGTTCGCGCCCGAGCCGTAACCACGGAAAGGCACGTCCCGCTTGGTCAACGAGCAGACCCAAGAATTCCTCGTCCAGCCCGTCGACGCCTCCTGGCTCCAGTGCAACATCGAATGCCAGGAAGCGTGCCCCGTCGGGACGAACTGTCGCGGCTACCTGAACCTGGCCGCCGAGGGTCGGTTCGAGGAGGGCTACATCCTGTCGCGCGACCCAAATCCGGTCGCTGCGATGTGCTCCTACGTGTGTTCCGCTCCGTGTGAGCGCGCCTGCCGCCGCGGCGACATCGACCGGCCGCTCGCCATCCGGGCGATGAAGCGGTTCCTCGTCGAATGGCACGAGGCCTCGGGCATCCCCGACGTCATGCCCCAGATCACGCCGCGCGAGGAGCGCGTCGCGGTCGTCGGCGCAGGTCCTGCGGGCATCTCGGTCGCCCGCGAGCTGGCGATGAAGGGCTACCAGGTCACGGTCTACGACAGCCTGCCGTACGGCGGCGGCACGATGCTCATCGGCGTGCCCGCGTTCCGTCTCCCGCGCGAGGCGATCGAGATGGACGTCCGCCTGGTCGAGCGCCTTGGCGTCCGCTTCGTCTTCGACACGACGATCGGGGTCGACATCACGTTCGAGACGCTCCAGCAGGAGTTCGATGCGATCGCCATCACGGCCGGCGCGATGGACGCGGTCGCGCTCGACATCCCGGGCGCCGAGCTCGAAGGCGTCGACTACGGCGTCGACTTCATGAAGAAGGCGAACCTCGGTCAGCCGCTCGAGGTCGGCCAGGACGTCGTCGTCATCGGCGGCGGCTACACCGCGATGGACTGCTCGCGGACCAGCCTTCGGCACGGCGCCGACCGCGTCTCGATCGTCTACCGGCGAACCCGGTCGGAGCTGGTCGTGGACGAGGAGGAGCTCGGCGAGACCGAGCGCGAGGGCGTCCGGATGGAGTTCCTCGCGAGTCCGATCGAGATCCTCGGCGAGGACGGCAAGGTCGCCGGCGTCCGGTTCATCCGCAACCGGCTCGGCGAGCCCGACGCCTCCGGTCGCCGCTCGCCGGTCCCGATCGAGGGCTCCGAGTTCGTCATCCCGGCCCAGACCGTGATCCCCGCCGTGTCGCAGGCAGCCGACCTGACCTTCCTCCCGGTCGAGGCGAACTTCGAGATCAACCGCGGCCGGGTCAAGGTCGATCCCGCGACGTACGCCACGAACGCCCGCGGCGTGTTCGCCTGCGGCGACTTCGTCACTGGCCCGACGACGCTCATCGAGGCCGCCGGGCACGGCAAGAAGTGCGCCTACGCGATCGATCGATACCTGGCCGGCCGCACCGACGTGACGGTCGCGGCGAACGTGAAGATCACGAGCTCGTGGCGTCACGACATGCCCGAGTTCTACGACGTCCTGCCCCGCCAGCACATCCCGATGGTGCCGCTGACGGCCCGGATGCCGTCGACCGAACCGGTCGTCAACTTCAACACCCCGGTCGAGCTCGGCTACGACGCGAACGGCGCGGTCGCCGAATCGACGCGTTGCCTGATGTGCAACTTCAACATCTGGTTCGATCCGTTCCGCTGCGTCCTCTGCGGAGCGTGCGCGGATGTCTGCCCCGAGGGCGTCATCCACATGGTCGATATCAACCAGCTGAAGTCGGAGGGCCTCCTGCCCGGAGCTCGAGGAGGCCTACGGCTGGGACAACGGCGGCGCGATGATCCTCGACGAGGAGCGCTGCATCCGCTGCGCACTGTGTGTCAAGCGTTGCCCGTTCGACGCCATTACGATGGAACGGTTCGAGCTGCAGGAGATCTCGACCGACGGTCGGCTCTACAAGGAGTCGTACCGTGACGCGCAGCTGGCCGGTACCCCCGGCGTGGCAGGAGGACACCGGTGAGCTTCCTCGAGCGGGTGGACCAGAGCATCCGCCGAAGCGTCGTGTGGCGCTCGCTCTTCCGCAACCCGTACCCGCGCGACGAGCGTTCGCGCGCGTACGCGGTCATGAACAACGTCTTCCTGCACATCCATCCGGTCCGCGTCCGCCAGCACGCCGTCAAGTTCGCCTACACGTTCTGCCTCGGCGGCCTGTCGTTCTTCCTGTTCCTCGTGCTGACCGTGACCGGCGTCTACCTGATGTTCTTCTACGTGCCGTCGGCGACGCAGGCGTACACGAACATCCTCGAGATCCAGAGCCAGGTGACGTTCGGGTTGCTGACACGGAACGTCCACCGGTGGGCCGCCCACCTGATGGTCTTCTTCGTCTTCCTCCACATGATGCGGGTCTTCTATCACGGGGCCTACAAGCCGCCGCGCGAGTTCAACTGGGTCGTCGGCGTGGTGCTGCTGTTCCTGACGATCATGCTCAGCTTCACCGGCTACCTGCTGCCGTGGGACCAGATCGCCTACTGGGCCATCACGATCGGCACGAACATGGGCGGCTACGCGCCGCTGTTCAACACGCCGACCAAGCTCATCCTGCTCGGCGGCCTTGAGGTCGCCCAGAACACGCTGCTGCGCTTCTACGTCGGGCCACGTGATCTTCCTGCCTGGATCGCAGCCATCTTCCTGGCGGTCCACTTCTGGCGCATCCGCAAGGACGGCGGATCGGCCGCTATGACGACCCATCGCCGCGTAACCTCAGCCCGATGGCTCGCAGGCGTCGCCTCGGCATCGGTGGGCCGCTCTGATGTCATGAGCGTCGAAGACGCCGCCCGAGACGGAGCGGCGGATCGTTCTGCCGGTGGATCCGACCCGGCGGACGGAGATCGACAAGCAGCGCGTGCCGATGTCGGCTCGGCCGTATCGGCTGCTCGCGCTCGTCAAGCAGGACGCCGTCGTCCGGGTTCAGAAGGAACCCGACGACACGGTCATGACCTGGCCGCACCTGCTCACGATCGAGTTCCTCGCGGCCGGCGTCATGAGCATCTTCCTGCTGATGATGGGCCTGTTCATCAACGCGCCGCTCGAGGAGCTGGCCAACGGCAACGTCACGCCCGGCCGTGGCCAAGGCGCCCTGGTATTTCCTCGGGCTGCAGGAGCTCCTCGCGTACTTCCATCCGACCGTGGCCGGCGTGCTCGTGCCGACCTTCGTCCTCGTCGGAGCGGCGCTGATCCCCTACATCGACCGCGAGAACGTCCTCGCCGTCCGCCCGTCGGAGCGGAAGACCGCGGTGATGCTGTTCACGATGTTCTGCTGCCTCGGCCTCATCGTGACCTTCGTCGGAATCTTCTTCCGCGGCCCCGGCTACACGTTCGTCATCCCGTACGTGACCAGTCCGGGCCTCCACTTCGCCCTGTGACGACCCTCGCGAAGGATCCAAGGCGCATGAGCAACTACCACGTCGAACTGATCGACAAACCGGCTGCCCTGACCAAGGAAGCGATCAAGTCGCTGCGCAAGCAGCAAGTCCAGGGCCTGTCGCGTCGGCAGCTGATGCGCGCCGCGCTCGGGACGGGCGTCGGACTGTGGCTGCTCGAGGTGACCGCCGGAACGCTGGGCTTCGCCTGGCCGAACCTGAAGGGCGGCTTCGGGGCCCCGATCGCGATCGGTGACCTCGATACCGTGAAGCTCCAGAACTCGAGCCTTCCGATCGAGGAAGGCTTTCCGGCGTACTACTCCGAGGCGCGCGCCTTCGTCATCCTGTACGACCCGGGTCAGCAGCGGTTCATCGCCGGCGAGGACACGGCCGGCAACGGTCAGGCGCTCAACGTTCGGGCGCTGTACCAGCGCTGCCCGCACCTCGGCTGCAAGCCGAACCCGTGCCTCAAGAACTTCTGGTTCGAATGCCCCTGCCATGGCTCGCGCTACGACCGGCTCGGGACCAAGGCCGACGGCGCCCAGTTCGGCCCGGCGCCGCGGAGCATGGACCGCTTCTCGATCAGCGTCGACGGCGCCGGGTGCGCTGACGATCAACACCGGCAAGATCACCCTCGGACCGCTGCCCGGTCGCGCTCGGACAGCCCGGCCTCATCCCGCCGCGCACGCCCGACGGGATGCATCTGATGGCGAACCGCCTGCGCCGACTCTTCGCCGGGGCGATCGATGAGCGACAGCCCGGGCTCGAGCCCGAGCAGCGCCTCCCGGTCCCGCGACCGCCGGCCGAACCGGCACCAGTCGAACGGTTCAGCGGCCCGCCGCAGACCCGCAGCGTCGAGCTGACGCCGGAGCGCGCCGCACAGGTCGTCCGCCAGTCATCGAATGCCCGATGGGTCGGTTTCCTGACCGTCGTCATCGTCATCCTGTTCATGGCCATCTACTGGTTCTACGAGCTGGCCCCGCTCGGGTTCACCGAAGCGCGCCTCGAATTCGGAGACCGAACGCCCAGCAGGTCACGACGGTCGAGCGCGGCTACAACCTGTACCAGGCCAACTGCGCGCGCTGCCACGGCGCGGACGGCGAGGGCGGGATCGGTCCGGCGCTGACACCGCCAGGACAAGCTGTTCGCCCATCTGTCCGACGACTACATCGCCACGATGCTCGAGGTCGGTGGGCGCTACGCCTGCGGCAACCCGAACTCGGTCATGCCGGTCTGGTCGAACCAGGGGCACCCGCCAGGGCCGCTCAACTACGTCCAGATCGAGGACCTGATCGCCTTCATCCGGGCGCCCAGCGACCAGACGTACACGGTCCGCGACGCCGAGCTCCACGAGCCGAAGACCGATCCCGTGACCGGCAAGGTCGAGACGTTCAAGGGCTGGCGCGACGTCAACTACAAGCCCGCGCCCGGCGCGACGCCGTACCCGGCGTGCTGGGCCGACGAGTTCAAGCACCGCATCGGCCGCGCCGTCCGGCGGCTGCCGCTCGGGTCGCCGGCAGCGCCGGTCCCGGGCTCCGGGGCGCCGCCGCCCACGTCGGCCCCGTCGGGGAGCGCGAACGCGACGGTCGTCCCGCTCGTCGCCCAGGGGATCAAGTTCACGACGACCGAACTGACGGCGCCGGCCGACGCTCCATTCGTCATCGAGTTCGACAACCAGGACGCCGGCACGCCGCACAACGTCGAGATCCAGGACTCGTCCGGCGCCGAGGTCTTCAAGGGCGAGATCTTCCCTGGCGTCGACAAGCGCCAGTACCAGGTGCCGGCGCTCAAGGGTGGCACGTACCCGTTCATCTGCTCCGTGCATCCGATCGATGACCGGGACGCTCACCGCACAGTAAGAACGCCGTCGGTCAGCCGGCCGGCGGTCGAGGATGGAGGACGATGGCCCAGCGGGCGCTTGGAGCCGGGACGGTGGTGCCGCGACGACGAGCCCTGTTCGGCTTGCTCGACGCGGACGGCTGGGGGTGGGCGTCGGTCAAGGCGTTCATCTGGCTGGTCATCATCATCTTCATGCTCGGCTACCTGCCGGACCGGGCCTACTACTTCACCGTCGGACGGACCGTCGACCTCGGCGTCCTCGTCTGGTCGCCGATCAACTTCTGCCCGCCGTCCAACCAGTCCCTGCCGTGCCCGCCGCCGGTCGGCTCGATCGTGCCGTTCGAGACCGTCGCCCGTCGGAGCTCGCGCTGCCGGCGCCGCGGACCGACGGCTCGGTCGATCCAGGTCGGGACGCAGATCTTCTACTTCGGTGGCTCCGACGGGAAGACGGCGCAGTCGAGCGTCTACTTCGCCCCGACCGTCGGGACCGGGCAACTTCGACAAGTGGCAGAACGGGCCCGATCTGCCGGAGCCGCGATGCGAGCGCGAGCGTCGCGTACGTCCAGGGCAGCATCTACGTCATCGGCGGGAACGGGGCCGACGGCAAGGCCACCAAGACCGTGTTCGTCCTGAGCCCCGACTCGCAGACCGGGGCGCTGGGCGAGTGGCGGACGGCCGACGACCTGGCCTTGCCCGAGGAGCGCAGCGAGGCGGCGATCGCCGTCACGACCGACGGACTGCTCCTCATCGGCGGCCGGAATGCCGCCGGCGAGCCGGTCAAGTCGACCTGGAAGACGAAGCTCGACACCCAGGGCAAGCTTGGCGCCTGGAGTGCCGAGGCGCAGCTGTTCGCGCCGCAGACCGACGCGACCGCCGTGGTCGTCGGCGACTACGTCTGGCTGTACGGCGGCAGTGACGCGAACGGGCCGGTCGGGGCTGTCCAGCGCGGTGAGTTCGGCAAGGCCGCGGCCGAGGGGCTGCCGGTCGAACCCGAACGTCGGCAAGGTCGTCGGCCTGGGCCGTCAACAACAGCGCGAACCTCCCGGTGGCCCGCACGAACGCGGCCGGATGGGGCAACAGCGGGTCGATCTACCTCGCCGGTGGCAACGACGGCAGCGGCCCGAAGACCGAGGTCTACTGGGCGGTCCCGAGCAGCACCGGCGAGATCCCCGAGTGGAAGCACCTCGACGCAAGCGACCTGCCGGCTCCAGTGGAGGGCGGTGCCGCCGTCGTCAGCGGACCGAACGCGATCATCGTCGGCGGCACGACCGATGCCGGCGTCGTGGCATCGAGCGTCCGCGCCAACACCGCGCCGCTGAGTCCGTACTTCCAGCTGGGGCTCGTCGGCGCCACCGTCCCCGGTCTCAAGATCGAAGGCGAGATCGGCCAGCAGCTCGGCTACCTGAACGCTGGCGACCGTCGGCGCGGTCAACTTCATCATCCTGATCATCATCGGCTGTCGCCTTCGCCCACAAGGCACAGGCGCGCGCCCTCGTCGCGCGGGTCGTGCAGCGGGGACGCGGGCGCGGGTAGCCGGCTCGGACCGCGTTCCGCGCCGCGTGACCCCGGCCAGGAGTCGAGCCCGAGGCCGTCCGGCTCTCGACATTCCTGCCTTGCGTCCATGCAGTGCGCGCATTGGCGCTGACGGGCGGCCACGGCTCGATGCACGTCGCAGCTGGCCCGAGCGGTCTGCATCGTGCTCAGGTCGCGCGCCGTGCGGACGCCGACACGGCGGCACGGGCGCCCCGCTCCTGATGCTCGGAGCATCAGATGCGCACTCGGGGCGCATGACGAAGTCGCTCGGTGCCGCTCAGCGACCGAGCGTCAGGCACGACGCTAGCGCGATCTGGCTCGTCGTGACTGCAGCAGCAGAATCGAGCCCGATCGAGGCCGTCTCGTGCCGTGGTCGCTCGGCTGCATCCGGAGACTGCGATGCCAGCAGAACCGTCCCGCGTTTGACCGCGACACCGTGCCATCGGAACTCGCCGATCCGACCAGCGGACGACGCCGATCGAGCGCGGGTCGGATCAGCCGGTCGGCAGTTCGCCCTCGCCGGGTTCGAGCGGCGCCGGTCCGGACCGGCAACCCGGCACGTGCCCAGGCGTCCATGCCGCCCGCGACGTTGAACACGTCGGTGCGGCCGGCACGGGTCAGGAACGACGTGACCGCCGCGGAACGACCGCCGACGTGGCAGATGACGAGCAGTGGCCGGTCGGTCGGGCAGGTCCGCTTGACGAGTCATGAATGACGAAGTCGGTACGAGGACGGCGCCGGGAGCTCGCACCTCGGCGAACTCGACGGGCTCGCGGACGTCGACGAGCAGCGGTCTGGCCGGGTCCTCGCGAAGGCGTCGGTCGGCTTCTCGGACATCGATCGTCGGATCCCGTGCGATTCGTCTGTCACGCTGCGCTCCTTCGCAGGATCGGTGGTCCGATCCTCAGTCGGTAACGGGCGGTCCCACTCCGCTCGGGCGTGCCGGGTCGCGCGCGCAAGCTCGGCCAGCCGCAGGTCGATGTCGTCGATCAGGCCGGCAACATCGAGCCCGTCGATCGCGACGGCCGCTGCCGCGGCGCCCCGGGCTCGAGCAGTCGCTGCCGCGCGCCGTCGAGGTTTCGTTCCACTCCGCGCCGGGTTGCCGCGGACCGCGTGGACGTACGCCGCCGCCAGCTTGATGAGTCCCTGGAGGACGGCCCGCTCCGCCAGGTCGGAGCGTGCCCATCCATGCCGGCTCGAGATCTTCGTGGGCGAGGAAGAAGTCGCCGCGTTCGTACGCCGCGAGACCAGCCGCGATCGCGGCTGACCGCTCGCTCGATCGGCAGCGGCCGGTACGCCTTGGCCCGCCCGTCGCGCCCGACGATGACGGTCGGCGTGCCGCCGCCGGCCGACGCGTCACGTCGACGTCACGCCAGCTCGGCAAGCGGCCGGCGCCCGAGAACCCGGCACTCCAGGTCGTGCCACCAGTCCACGAGCGTTCTCGCCGAACCGCCAGCACAGCCAGACCTGCCGTCCCGACACCAGCGCCGGGAAGTCGACGAGCCCTTCTCGATGTCGCGCAACGTGATTCCCATGGCATCGATGCGGGCGACGCCGGCCGCCATCTGGTCGATGAGACCCTGCATCCGGAGACGTGTCAGCCGCAGGTCTGCCTGCCGACTGCCGTCGGGCGCGCCCTCCGCTCGTCCCGCCGCGGGTCAAGCACCTCGTCGCGCAGCCGGATCAGCTCGGCTCGTTGGTCGGCGAGTCGCGGTCATGATCCGGTCGAGCTCCGGCACGGCGGCATTCGCGGCGTCGAGGTCGTAGAAGCGAGTCATCGACCGCGATTTTAGCCCGACGCGTCGCCTATCATCCTCGACACATCCCCCCGAGGCGTCCGACGGTATCCGGACGAAACCACGCGTTGGAGAATTTGATGCGCCGGGTCTTCCTGTGGGCGGCTCGCAATCGGCTGGTTGAAGGACAACCTCCCGCGGTTCCCGTTCATGCGGCGCGCCGTCGGCCGGTTCATGCCGGGCGAGACGATCGAGGACGCGCTCGCCGCGGCGCTTCCGCTCCAGGCGGCCGGCGTCACGTCGATGTACACCCGGCTCGGCGAGAACCTCGAGCACGTCGAAGAGGCCGAGGCGATCGCCGCCCACTACCTCGAGGTCATCGACAAGATCGTCGCGGCCGGGATCAAGGGCGAGATCTCGGTGAAGCCGACCCAGCTCGGCATGGACCTCGATCCCGAGATCTGCTTCGGTCATCTCGAGCGGATCGCCGACAAGGCGGCCGCCGCCGGCTCGTTCCTCTGGATCGACATGGAATCGAGCGTCTACGTCGAACCGACGATCGCCCTGTACGAACGTCTGCACGCCGTCCAGCCGCGGACAGGGATCTGCCTGCAGGCCTATCTCCACCGGACCGCCGCCGACATCGAGCGGCTGCCGCCCGATCGACCCGGCCATCCGGCTCGTCAAGGGTGCCTACGACGAGAAGGCATCGATCGCCTACAAGAGCAAGTCGAACATCGACGCGAACTACGTCGGCCTGGCGGTCGGGTTCCTGCTCGGCAGCCGCGGTCGTCCGATCCGGCTGGGCCTCGGGACGCACGACGTCGCGCTGATCGAGCAGATCGCCGACCAGCTTGCCGCGGCAGGCATCGGCAAGGACGGCTACGAGATCGAGATGCTGTACGGCATCCGGACCGACCAGCAGACTCCGGCTCGCCCGGCCGGCTACCGCGTCGTGTCGCTCATCGCGTACGGCGATTTCTGGTATCCGTGGTACATGCGCCGACTCGCTGAGCGGCCGGCCAACGTGTGGTTCGCGCTTCGCCAGGTGCTGCCCTTCTAGTCGCGCGGCGGGCTTCCGGTCGCCGGTTCGGCCAGGTCGCTTGACGACGGCGAGCGCCGCCGGATGATGCTCTCCCTCCATCGCCACCGGAGATTCGATGATGGCCACAGCGTCGCAGACTGCGGATCGCGTCGCGGATGCAGACGATCGGGACCGAGAGCGCGTTCGAGGTCAGCGCGCGGGCGCGCGCGCTCGAGGCCGAGGGGCGTTCGATCATCCATCTCCAGATCGGCGAGCCTGACTTCGATACACCCGCTCACGTGCGCGAGGCCGCCAAGCGCGCGCTCGACGACGGCGAAACGCACTATCCGCCGTTCCCGGGCATCCCGGCATTGCGCGAAGCGATCGCCGCTCGACGTGGCGGCTCGGAAAGGCGTCACCGCGGACCCGTCGCAGGTCTTCGTCACGGTCGGTGGCAAGGGCGTGATGCTGTACGGCATCCTCGGTCTCGTCGATCCCGGTGACGAGGTCCTCGTCCCGGATCCCGGGCTACCCGATCTACGAGTCGCTGACGCGGTTCGTCGGTGCGACGCCGGTCCCCGTCCCGCTCCGGATGGCGAACGACTTTCCGGTTCGACGTGGACGAACTGGCCGCGCCTGGTCACGCCGCGGACGCGCCTGCTGATCATGAACTCGCCGGCGAACCCGACCGGTGGCGTCCTCACGCGGGCCGACATCGAACGCATCGCCGAGATCGCCATCCGACACGACCTGTGGGTCCTCACCGACGAGATCTACGGGCGGATCCTGTACGACGCGGCCGAGCACGTGTCGATCGCGTCGCTGCCCGGGATGGCCGAGCGGACGATCGTCCTCGACGGCTTCTCGAAGACGTTTGCCATGACCGGCTGGCGCCTGGGCTACGCGGTCGTGCCGCCCGCGCTCACGAGGGTCTACGGTCAGCTGATCATCAACACCATCAGCGGTGCGCCGACGTTCGCGCAGGTCGGCGCGGTCGCTGCCTCGACGGGGCCCCAGGACGATGTGGACGCGATGGTCGCCGAGTTCGACGCGCGGCGTCGATCTCGTCGTCGACGGTCTGAACGCGATCCCGGGGATCGAGTGCCGCCGGCCGCTCGGCGCCTTCTATGCCTTCCCGTCGATCGCTGGGACCGGGCTTTCCGGCCACGAGCTCGCCGAACGGCTCCTGCTTGAGGCTGGTGTCTGCGTCCTTCCCGGGTCGGCGTTCGGGCGACACGGCGATGACCACATCCGGGTGAGCTACGCGAACTCACAGGCCAATCTTCTCGGAGGCGCTCGGTCGCGGATGCGGTCGTTCGTCGAGGGACTCGGGCGTGCCTGACGGCGAGCGGCCGCGCGTCTTCGTTGTCGCGGGTCATCCCCGACGAGGGACTCGCGGCCGATCCGGGCCGCGTGCGATGTCGACGTCTGGGAGGACGAGCTCCCGCCGCCCCGAGATGAGCTCCTGCGTCGGGTCGCCGGCTGCGACGGCGTCCTGACGCTGCTCACCGACCGGGTGGACGACGAATTCCTCGACGCTGCCGGGCCCGGGCTTCGGGTCGTCGCCAACTACGCCGTCGGCTTCGACAACATCGACGTCGCTGCGTGCGCGCGTCGAGGCGTGGCGGTCGGCAACACGCCAGGCGTCCTGACCGAGACCACGGCCGACCTCGCCTGGGCGCTCCTGATGGCCGCGGCGCGGCGCGTCGCCGAGGGCGATCGGTACGTCCGCGACGGCCGATGGAAGACCTGGGGTCCGATGCTGCTGCTTGGCCCGGATGTGCATGGCTCGACGCTCGGGATCGTCGGGTTCGGGCGGATCGGCCAGGCGGTCGCCCGGCGCGCCCAGGGTTTCGGGATGCCGATCCTCTACTACGACGTCCATCCCGTCCCGTCCGAGGTCGCGCTGCCGCTCGGCGCGACCTACCAGCCGCTCGAGGAGCTGTTGGCCCAAAGCGATTTCGTGACGCTCCACGTGAACCTGAGTCGAGAGACGCGCCACCTCATCGATGCGACGACGCTTGCCTGGATGAAGCCGACGGCCGTGCTCGTCAACACCTCCCGCGGACCGGTCGTGGACGGCAAGGCGCTGGCCGCCGCTCTCGGTGATGGGACGATCGCGGCCGCAGCTCTCGATGTGACCGACCCAGAGCCGATCCCGATGGACCACCCGCTGGTCGGGCTCGACAATTGCCTGATCGTGCCGCACATCGCGTCGGCGTCGCGCGCGACCCGCGCGAAGATGGCCGAGATGGCCGCCGCGAACCTGCTGGCCGGCGTGCGGGGAAAGCCGCTGCCGACGCCGGTCACCCCGGAGTGACGCGTCGACGACTGGCGCGGTGCAAGTATCCTTGATGCGTTCGGGGGAACGAGGAGAGGGATATGCACCTTCCGGACACGCCAGACAGGGTCGTCGCGCGAACCTTTCCGACGTCTGACGTGATCTTCGCCGAACGGGTCCGCGAAGTCCTGCAGCGACGGTCAGGATCGACCGCCCGGGAAGTGTGCGAGACGATCGAGTCGTCGCTGCGCCGCGTCTATCCACGGGTTCGGGCGAGCATCCGGACTGAAGTGGCGGGGTTCGGCGACACGACCGTCTACGTGTTCCGCGACGGATCCGCGACCGCCCCGCAGATGGCCGACGACTGGATCGATGACGCCGGCGACAGCCCGCGTCGTCACGGATCGGTCCGGGACCTATGTGGAGGCCAACGAGCAGGCCGAGCGCCTGTTCGGGCGGACTGCCGGTGAAGTTGTCGGTAGCAAGGCCGGAAGCTTTACGCGACCGGATGATCGGGTCGAGGACGCTGAAAAGGTGTGGCGGGCGCTCGAACACAGCGGCCGGCTGCACAGCCTTGCGGTGATCAGGTGTGCCGACGGCGATGAGACGCCGGTGGAATACATCACGGTCAAGGATGGCGACGGGCCTGGCCGCCACGTGACGTACCTGCGGGAGCGTCACTAGGCCGGTCAGAAGACGGCCTCGGCGGGTCGTGACGCCTACTCGCCCGCGGTGACCTCGCCGTCGAGCAGTTCGGCATCAAGCTCGACGGCAAGATCGCGGAGGGCGGGCAGCCCGCCATCGCCGCGGGCTTCGCCGCGCCAGACCGCCACGACGTAATCGACGCCGTCGAGAGCCAGGGGCGTGATGCTGACCGCGGCATCGTCGAGTCCCAATCGACCGGCCACCTGCGATGCGAGGTCAGGCGGTGCCGCCGGCACCGGGACCACGAGAGCCGTCACCCGCTTCTCGGCGACCATGGCCGCCTGGTCGCGCACGAGACCCGCAATGGCGTCGCCCGCTGACGCCGGGATCAGCCAGCCGTCGCCGTCGCGCTCGCACCCGAGCTTGCCGGTCGCGCACCACTGGCCGAGCCGCACGACCGGCACGCCATAACGTTCCGCGGCTTCACCCAGACTTATCAAGTCTTCTCGCACGACATCCCCGAACCTTGACGGTCGAGGCATCGTCCCTCGAAAGAACCACGGCTAGTCGCCGCTCGGGCGAACGTACTTTGCGGTGTCGCGACGCGCATCAAGTGCGCGCGACAGTTCGCCTGCAGATTCGTTCGTTAATGGGGGGCGTGAGCCGAGAGACGCGACCGGAATCGTCGCCGCCGAAGCCCGTCTAGGACCAGTCGACTGGCACGCTCTGATTGAGAGCCAGGAGATTGCCGTCGGCCGCCATCACGACCGCCAGCCGAGCCCCGGGCACGTCGACGATCCCGGTCTCGGGGTCGCCGTTCGCCACATCGGCCGTGCCGAGCTTGGCGAGTGAGCCGTCGCCGACCTCGACCATAGCCGTCGCGCCGGCCGCGATGAGGTCCCGATGAGCCGCCTCGATGTCATCGACGGTCCAGAAGACCAAGGGAAAGTCGACCCATGGCTTCGACGTCAGCCCGATCTCGACGCCCTGACCAGTGAACAGCGCGAAGTCGTCGCCCTGGAACGCCGGCCCCTGTCCCAGTAGCGCGGTCCACGCGGTGATGCTCGACGCAAGATCCCGGGCCGGGACGACGACATTGCCGAACCCCTGGATGTGACCCATCGAGCCGCCTCCCCTTGAACGATCCGCCGATTCCGGTCGCGTCCATTCTGACGTCGGCGGCGATGCCGCTGGAGTGGATGATCGAAGCAATCGTGATGAAGCACGCATACCTTGAGATGCAGGTTGCTCGTATGGAGTGGCGCATGGCCGGGCTGAACGCGGCGTCCGAAGGCACTCGCGCGTAGGACCGCGCTGACGCCGGCCCGAAGGACGCAGCTACCGAGTGTCAGCAAGCCGAGATCCGCCGTCGTGGTCGCTCCGTAGGCCGTCAGGGTCGGCCGATCGGCAGCAAGTCCGATCGCTCCCGGCAGCACACCGAGCCAGAAGCACCGGAGACGCACCTGAGCGCGGCCACTGCGATCGCAGCGTCGCGCCGAAGCCGCGGCCGATTGGAAGGGGATTGAAGCCATTGGATCGCCATGAATCGAGTCGCGCATGCCTCGATTGCTCAATCTACGTGTGTTGATGGACGTACCAGTCACGACTGCTGACCTTCTCACCGCGTGGCGCGACGCCACACATGCCGCCGAACTCGCGGACCGATTAGTGAAGATAGCTCTCGAGGCCGTCGAGGAAGCCGATCGGAATGCGGCAGAATCAGAAGAACTCGCGGTGATGGCAGAGAGAGCAGCGGATGCCGCCCAGCATGCCGCCGACCAGGCCCGGGCCGTAGCACAACGGGCGAGTGCCCACGCAGCGGACGTCAGAGTTGCCCGTCTCTATCACGCGGGGGCCGAGGCGGCCGACGCGCACTCAGCTGCCAACGCGGCGAGCGTGGAGTACCACCGGGCCGAAAGGGATAAGCGGAAGCAGCCCGGCGAAGACGCACCCGGGCCCTAGCCCGGGACATGGGGCTCGCTTCAAGCCCCGGGCCGTAGTCCTCCGGCAGCCGCCGTCCGAGCCAGAACGCGGCCGCCCGCGTTTGCGTGCGGCTCGGCGGCTCCATCTCACCTTCGACGACGATCGCGTCGGAGAGTGTCCCGTCCGCGGTGCCGCGATCCCGTCGATCGGGATGGCGTCCCGGATGGGCGTCCCACCGGCGTCGAAGCGGCCGACCGAGCTTCTGACGGTCAGTTCTGAACGTGATAACGTCGCCTCGTGGGCCGGTAGCTCAGCGGCAGAGCACGGGACTTTTAATCCCTTGGTCGTGGGTTCGAATCCCACCCGGCTCGCCAATTCCGTCGGTGTGCGCGCGGCTCGGCGGTCCATCTGAGGACTCTCACCCGGCTGCGATCGAGCACGCGCGAGTTCGAGTGAAGGGTCTGGCGCGGGAGCGCCCATCGCGGCCCCTCCTCACGCCGCTCCGGCTGGGCTGGGCATGGGGGCTTCGGCGCCGACGCGTGTCGCAGAGCGGTCCAGCCGCCCCACTTCCGCGGCGGCTGCCTCGACCATGATCGGTGCCGACGGCTTGAAGCCCTTGAACACCAGCCACAGGCCGAGTGTCAGCTCCCACAGGAAGATCGGCACGAGCGGCGATCGCCGACCAAGCGGAGTACTCGCTCGTTGATGCCGACGACCTGTCCGAGCGCGGACGAGATCATCAGCGGGGCGCCGATGAGGCCCAGCAGCGGGATGACGCGCGGCACGAGGCCGGACCGGTACATGAGCGATCCGAGCAGGAGCGCGTTGATACCGGGGAGGAGGGTCTGCCCGATCAGGAACGACCAGTCGTGGGTCGCGACGAGCGACTGTCCGACGATGACCAGCGAGCCGGCATCGGCTCCGGCGGTCGCACCGACCTCCTGCTGCAGGGTCACGATCGAGAGGACGCTGAGGATCCCCACGGTGATGACGCCCGCTCTCGAACAGACGGGAGGTGACGAACCCGAGCGCGACGCCTTCGTTCTGGCGCCTGAGGACGGGGAAGAGAACGACGCCGGTCCCGACGATGGCGAAGGCGACGATCAGCTCGAGGACGGCGGCCCAAAGGATGCCGGTGCTGTTGCCTGCGCTCGCGATGAAGGTCGGGTCATCGAGCGCCGGTCCGTAGAGCACGACCGTCGGGATCGCCAGGTAGGTGATGAGATAGAGCAGGCCCGCAACGAATGCGGTCTTGCGAAGCGAGGTCATGGTGTGCGGTCCTTCTGTTGATCCGCCCCGACGGCGCGAACCACCTGTGGCTCGCCCGCCCGACGCTGAGTGGTGACGAGGCGAGTGGGGTCGCTCGCACCCGACTGGCGGGTGCGAGCGTCATGTCAGGCTCCGACGGGAAGCCCTGCCGGCTGCGCGGTTCGAGCCGCCTTGCCGTCCGGCCCGGCGATGACGTAGATCACCATCGCGATGAAGCCGAAGTTGAAGATCCCGGTCAGCACGAGCGCGACGAACCACGCCTTGCTCTCGAGCTGCCAGGTGTTCAGCACGGCGCCGATCCAGGCGATGAAGCCGGCGATGACACCGCCGGCTGCGGTGAGGGCGCCGAGGAACGCGACGCCCAGGAGCGCCGTCGCCAGTGCGCCGCCCTGGATTGCCGCGATGTCGTTGCCGTCCATGACGAAGACGTTGTTCGCGATCGCGAGCGCGATGGCGAGGATCAAGACGATGGCGCCAGCCCCGAGTGCGATGAGGCTGCCGATGAAGAGCCGGGTGACTGTGGCCTTGAACATGGTGGTGGTCCCTTTCTGATGTGCGTGCTTTGGTTGACGCTGGGTTCGTGCGAGGTCGGCATGAGCACCGGGATCTACACGGTGATTGCGACCTTTCCCTGCGCATGGCCCGCGGATCTCGTGGCGACCGGCGTCAAGCCGGTTTCTCCTTGACCCGCGTGGTTCCGTCATTCGCGCTCCTCTCCGTGTCCGGATGGATCGCTTGGTCGGGGATCCGACCAGCGTTGGTGAACTTCAGTCCGCGAACTGGGGCTGGCCGGACGGCGCCGCTTCGGCGGCAGGCTCACGGGCCGGTCCACGAAGCGCAAGGGCAGCCACGGCAGCACCGACGAGGGCGACCGCCGCGGCGGCGATGAACGCTGCGCCGAAGCCCTGCAGCCGGAGCCGCGCCGAAGCCGCTGGCGGTGGCGACGGCCGTGACCACCGCGAGCCCGAGAGCCGATCCGGCCTGGTACGTCGTGTTGACGATGCCGGCGGCGAGGCCGCCTTCCTCGGGCCGAGCGCCGGCGAGGGCGGCCAGCATCGCGGGGATGTACGCGAGCGACATCCCGGTCGCCGCGACGAGCGTCGCCGGAAGGATGGTCGAGAGATACGAGCCGTCGGCGGGGGCCAGCGACAACCAGGTGATGCCGGCGGCCAGGATCACCAGGCCCGCGATGACCGGCCGTTTGAAGCCGAAGCGGGCGACGACGCGGCCGGTGACGGCCACCATCAGGACCATGATCGTGAGCGTCATCGGGACGAGTGCGAGGCCGGCTTCGAATGCCCCGAAGCCGAGGACCTGCTGGAGGTAGAGGTTGAGGAAGAACCAGGTCGGGATCCAGGCCGCGCCGAGCAGGGCCATGCTGAGGTTGGCCGCGGCAAGGTTCGGCGCTCGCCAGATGCCGAGCCGCATCAGGGGCTCGCGGCCACGGGACTGGAGTCGAACGAAGATCGCGAAGAAGGCGGCGGCGGCGACGAGGGCGCCGATGGTCTCGGTCGCGGCCCAGCCGACGATGGGGCCTCGTACGATGCCGAAGACGGCGAGCGACAGGGCGGCCGTGACGGCCATGGCCCCGCGGATGTCGAGCCTGCCTGGGCGCCGGAATCCGGCCGGGAGGATGCCGCGGCTGGCCACGAGCACGACGATCGCGACGGGCACGTTGACGAGGAACACCCAGCGCCAGTCGAGGCTGGAGGTCAGGACGCCGCCAAGGAAGACCCCGGCGGTCCCGCCGGCAGGCGCTGCGGCGCCATAGAGCGCGAAGGCCTTGGTCAGTTCCCGGGGGTCGTGCGAGAAGAGGGTCATGAGCATGGCGAGAGCGGCCGGAGCGATGAGCGCAGAACCGACGCCCTGGAGGGCGCGACCTGCGAGGAGTACCGAGTCGGAGGGCGCGAGGCCGGTGATCAGCGAGGCGCCGCCAAGGATGGCGAAGCCGGCCATGAAGACGCGACGGGCGCCATACAGGTCGGCAAGTCGGCCACCGAGCAGGAGGAGGCCGCCGAACGCGATGACGTAGGCGTTGAAGACCCATGACAGGTCGGGCTGCGAGAACTGGAGGGCCCGCTGGATCTCGGGCAGGGCAACCCCGATGATCGAGGTGTCCATGATCACGACGAACTGGGCGATGGCGATGATCGCCAGCGCCCGCCAGCGTCGAGGATCGGGAGTCGATGAGGCCATGGCCGGTGTCCTTTCAGAAGTTGTCGAGCGGTCGCCCGGGGATTTCCCGCGACGCTGGCGAGTCCAACGTCTGAGCCGACACTTGGATGCCCCTCCGAGTGGGGATGGGAGACAGCCTTGTCGAGCGGAGTCGCGGCGCCAACCGACGCGACTCCCACACTTCCCCCACACTTCGAAGCACCAACGCGATGCGCGGTGGGTACGATGTCCCGACGATGGGCGCGCGCGAGGGCAGCCGACGACTTCCGGGGACAACTCCGGCAGGCACCGTGAAGCGGCAGGACTGAGCCAGGAAGAGTTGGCGGAGCGCTCCGCGTTGACCGCTAAGGCGATCAGCGCGCTTGAAACGGGCGAGCGCCAGCATCCCTATCCCCAAACGGTGCGCGCGCTCGCGGACGCCCTGAGCCTTTCGGATGCCGATCGCTCTGCGCTGATTGCGGCGGTCCCCACGCGTGCCCGAACCGAGCGTGCCGACCCGGCGATGGCGGCCGCCCAACCGCTCGATCTGCCACCGTCGGAGCCGACGCCATTGCTCGGTCGGATCGACGAGTTGAGGATCATTCGGGAACAGCTTCTGACTCCCGAGGTGCGGCTTCTGACGCTACTCGGGCCCGGAGGCGTGGGAAAGACCCGACTCGCAACCGCCACCGCTCGAGACCTCAGCCAAGCGGGCGAAGGCTTCGACGCGGTGGGATTCATCGACCTCTCCGCTGCCCGCGACCCAGCACTTGTTCTCCCGACGATCGCGCGCGTGTTGAGGGCCCCGAGGGCGGGCACGAGCGATCCGCTGAGAGCCGTCGCCGACTTCATCGATGGCCGACGAGTTCTGCTCGTTCTCGACAACTTCGAGCAGGTTCTTGAGGCTGCGAGCCCCGTCGGCGAGCTGCTCGTAGCCGCACCGACGCTCACCCTTCTTGTCACGAGTCGGGAGGCCCTCCGCCTTCGCTGGGAGCGAACCTTCCCGGTCCAACCGCTCGCGCTGCCGGATACCCGACATCTGCCGCCGCCCGACGAGCTGGCGACGGTGCCTGCCGTCGCGTTGTTCCTCGATCGTGCACGCGTCCTGGATCCCGAGTTCCGTCTGACGGCCGACACGGCAGCCGCCACCGCGGAGTTGTGTGTCCGGCTGGACGGGCTGCCACTCGCCATCGAGCTGGTCGCCGCGCGCGCCGCGCAGCTCGGCGTCGCTGTGACCCTTGATCGGCTCGCGCGCCGACTGCCCCTACCCGCTTCGCACATGCGCGACGCTCCCGCTCGGCAGCAGTCAGTTCGCGCGACCTTGGAGTGGAGCCTGGACCTTCTCGATGACGGCGAGCGTGAACTCTTTCGACGGCTCGGAGTATTTGTCGGAGGCTGGACGGTCGGTGCGGCAGAGGCGGTCGCCGGAGATTCCGTGTCAGATCCCGTTAGCTCGTTGGCATCGCTCGCGGATGCGTCACTGGTCGTTGTCGAGCGCAGCCAAAGCGCAGGCGACGACGTTCGCTTCCGGATGCTTGAGACCGCACGCGAGGTAGCGCTCGACCTCCTCGACGCGAGCGGCGATACAGACGACGTTCGCGTTCGCCATGCGCGCTACTTCGCCTCCTTTGCCGAGTCGACGGCGGCCGCCCTGCAGGGAGCCACGCAAGCGGACGCTGTTCGTCGGCTGGAAGCGAGACGAGGACAACATCGGACAAGCGCTCCGATGGACGATCTCGACGCGGCACCCTGACGCAGTGGATAGCGCCATGCGGATCGCTGGTGCCCTGGGCTGGTACTGGTTCCTCCATGGCTATCCACCGGATGCTCGCGAGTGGTTCGACGCGCTCCTCAGCTCGACAGAGGACGTTGGGTCGGGAGGAGATGGCGTCGACGAGCACGGCATAGCCCTTCGCGCCAAGGCGCTGAACGCCGCCGGGTTTCGCGCCACCGACCATGCGGAGTACGGCGCCGCCAACGCCTTTCACGAGCGCGCGTTGGGGATCTGGCGCCGCCTGGGCAATACGCCGGGGCTCGTCGCGTCGCTGCACGGGGTCGGCGACACGGCCCTGTGGCAAGGAGAGGTGCGCGCAGCTCGCGCCGCCTACGACGAGGGACTATCGATCGCTCGGTCGCAAGGCACGTCCGAGGACGTGTCGCTGTTTGCCTTCCACCTCGCGCAACTTTCGTGGTTGGTCGGCGAGTTGGATGCGGGCGAACGGTTCGGCGAAGAGGCGCTCCGCGTAGGCCGCGAGGCGGGCAGCACGACGTGGCCACCCTACGCCTTGTTCGTCCTAGCGAGCCTCGCGCACGAACGCGGTGACGTCTCAGGGGCCGGCGCCCGATACCGCGAAGCGATCGAACTCGCCTGGGAACACCACGACCGACTGTGTATCCGGATGGCCCTCCCGGGACTCGCCGGACTCGCGACCCTCGAGGGAGACCCAGTGCGTGCCCTTCGGCTTGCTGGCGCGGCGAACGCACTCGAAGAAAACGCAGGCATCTGGGCGTTTCCGCCGATCCGGGACCGACACGAACGGTGGCTTGCGGCGGCCAGGGAAGCTGTTGATCCGCAGGCTCGCGAGGCTGCTTGGGCGGCGGGCCGAGCGCTGAACCTCGAGGAGACGGTCGCGTATGCGCTTGAGCAGGCGACCGCGATCGACGATCCCGTCGCCGGAGCCCAGAACAAGTCTGACTACCCGCTGACCGCGCGCGAGCGCGAGGTCCTCGAACTCATCGCCCAGGGGCGGTCGAATCGCGAGATCGCGGAGGCGTTGTTCGTGACCGAGCACACCGTGAAGTACCACGTTGCCTCGCTCTTCAGCAGGCTGAACGTCACGAGCCGGGCCGAGGCGGTTGCGCGCGCGTCAGCGCTTGGGCTTCTGCCGGACCGGACCTGACCGGCGAAACGTCGAGCTGAATCAACTAGCCACGTCGCTCGCAACAAACTAGCCATTCGGGGAGGCTCACGGCGCCACGCCTCGACGCACGATTTACCGCGTTCGGCGTCGGATTCACCACGGATGGTGGTCGGCCGGGGAAGCGAAGGGACCGGCCATGGCGCTGATCGCAAATGCCCAATCGACAAGGAGGGTCCAAGCGCCGTGAGCGCACAGCCCGAGGGGCATGACACCGCCCCGGGGATGCTTGACCCGCAAGTGCCGCTGGCAGCCGGGTCACGCGCACCTCACTTCACTCTGCATGACGGGGCGCACTCGACCATGGGCCTCACCGACCTTCTTGGACGTGCCGCCGTTCTCGTCTTCTACGTCGCCGACTGGCACCCGGTAGCCAGCGACCAGCTCGTCCAGTTGACGGAGTTGCAGCCGGAGTTCGAGCGCCTGGGGTCGTCCGTGGTCGGGATCGCCGTCGATAGCCCGTGGTCCCATGCGGCCTTCGCGGCCGAGAAGTCCATCACATTTCCGCTGCTGTCCGACGATGCGCCAGCGGGCCACGTCGCGCGTGCCTTCGGCGTGTACTCGTCGGCGTCAGGCCGAAGCGAGCGGGCTCTGTTCGTCCTGGATGCCTCGGGGACGGTGGTTTGGAGCGAAACGTTTCCGGACACCGTAAACCCTGGCGTGGACGCCGTCCTGAGCGCGCTTGAAGCAATCGGGCACGCTCCGATTGAGCGACGTGGTGCCGTCCGCGAGTAGGGTCGCATCTCGGTGACCGATGGCCGGCTCGATGCGACAATCGGGGGCGTGACGAAGTCGAGTCCGGGTGGGGAACAGCGTCTCCACCTTTCGGTGATCTGCGAAGCTCCGCCCGTGCCGCCGGGCTTCGTCTTCGGCCTCCAGGACAAGTCCGGGTCGCTCCACCCTGGTGTGGAGGAGCGTGACGGCTCACTGCGGTTCGAAGGCGAGATCCGTGCCGTCACGCTTGGTGACGGAACCGCCAGTCTCCGCGGGCCGATCGTCCACGGTCATCCCGGCGCCTTCTTCCTCTACCTCTCATGCCGGCCAGCAGGCGACCCGAACGCCCGATGGGTGTTTCGCGTAAAGGTCCCGCTGGACGGCGTCGACGGCAGCGCGGCCCGAGTACAGGCACGCGTCCGTCCCTCGGGTGGCGGGACGGCTCGGCTCCTTGGGGACGGCTGGACAGATACGGCCGCCACCTGAGGAAACGACCGACCTCACGGCGATCCCCCTGATCATCGCGAGATTGTGAGCCCGTTTTATCGGGACTCGGGGGAGAAGTCGGGAATCGAAATCCCACCGGCGGTACGGTTTCGGCGCGCTCGACACCGTCGCGGGCGTTGGTCGCTTCGTCCACACCGCCCCGAACGGCTTGTCGACGGACTCGTCCGGAGCGTCCGTGATGCCCATGCTGTCCGTGCTCGGTCGTCGCACCACTGCGCTGCTCATCGCGGCCGTCGTCGCCGTCGTCGTCTCCTTCATCCTCGTCCTGAGCGGCGCGCCGGCCGTCATAACGTTTGCCGCGACCGCGGTGGGCTGGGAGTGCTGGCGAGTCTCGTCGGCGAAGGCACCGACCAGATCGGTGCGCGGATGACTCCCGCAGCGACGGGGATCCTCCAGTCGGGCTCGGCAACCTGCCGGAGCTGTTCATCGCGATCTTCTCGCTGCAGGCCGGTCTGGTCGTGGTCGTCCAGTCGGCCCTCATCGGGTCGATCCTCGCAAACAGCCTTCTGGTGCTCGGCATCGCATTCGTCGTCGGCGGGCTTCGCCACGGGCCGCAGCGCTTCGAAGGCCGGAACGTCCGGGCCATCGCGACGCTCCTGCTGCTCGCCGTGGCGGCGCTCGTCATCCCGACTCTCGCGACGGCGCCCGGTGCCCCCGATGCCGGGCATGCCTCTGACCTCTCGGTCATCGTGTCGATCGTCCTGCTCGTCGTATTCGCCGCCTCGGTGCCCTACGCAGTGAGCCATCCGGGCGGGGTCGCGACCGCCCGAGGTGCCGCGGAGGCCGAGGCCGGTGAGCAGGCATGGCCGCTCGCACTGGCCATCGGGATCCTTGCGCTCTCGGCGGTCGGGGCTGCGTTCGTCGCCGACTGGTTCGTCGAAGCGCTGCGTCCGGCGATGGCCCAACTCGGCATGTCGGAGGCGTTCGCGGGGCTCGTCGTCGTAGCGATCGCGGGCAACGCTGTCGAGAACGTCGTCGGCGTGACGGCGGCCGCCCGCGACAGGGCCGAACTCGCGGTCAGCCTGATCCTGAATTCATCGCTGCAGGTCGCGCTCGCCCTGACGCCAGCGCTCGTGCTGCTCTCGATGTTCATGGGCGGCGAGCCGCTGACCCTCGTCGTCACGCCGTTGCTCGCGGGAGCAGTCGCGTTTTCGGCCCTGCTGACGTTCGCGATCGTCGTCGACGGCGAGAGCAACTGGCTCGAGGGCCTGGCGCTTATCGGTCTTTACGTGATCATCGCGGCGTCGGTCTGGTGGGGGCCTGCGATCGCCGTCTGAGACCGAAGTCACGCCAGCGGGCGACCTTTGGCACGAGAACCGGCGGCGATACGCGCCGAAGATAGAACGGGGCGGACGACCTCGCTGGTCGTGGCCGCGGTCTCCGGAGGGATGTCATGACCACTGCGCGAAGCGGTCTACTCGTAGCGGCGACGGCATTGATCGGGCTCGGGATCATCTTTCTCTTCCGGCAGGCGGCCGACCTGCCGTGGACCGAAGCCTGGCCGATGTTCGTCATCCTCGGTGGCGTCCTTGGTCTCGCGTCGACGGCGCTCGGGCGACGTCCGCGGCGAGGACAGGGCGCTTGGGCGTAGACGCTGGCCGGTCGCCTGGATTCATCGTCGGGTCCGTCCTGCTGGCGAGCACGACAGGCAGGCTGACCCAGGGACCCGGCGCGGTCATCGTCGAGTGGGGCCCGTGGTTCCTGCTCGCCCTCGGGGCGTGGTTCGTCATCGGGGCCTTCCTCCGCTCGGCAGGGGGCCGGTGGAAATCGCTCGCAGTTCCGCTCGGTCGCGTCGGCGAGGCGACTGTCCGTGTCAAGTTCGGCGCGCTGGCGACCTCGCCGCACAGGTGCCGCCAGCCCCGGAACGCTGGTCGACGGGACGTTCGAGGGCGGCGTCAACGAACGTAGCCTCGGTCCAGGCAAGGTCGAGCTGTCACAGGACACGACCTACGGCCTCCCGTGGCTGGACCAGCGCTCGAACTGGACGGTAGGGTTCACCTCCGAGGTGCCCCTCGACCTGACGCTTGATACCGGAGCGAGTCGATCTCTGCTGGACCTCGGTGCCCTGCGACTTCGGACTCTGGAGCTCCACACGGGTGCGAGCGAGACCCGAGTTCGGCTGCCCCGCGCAGCCGGGGTGACGGCGGTGCGGGTGGAGGCGGGAGCGGCTTCGGTCACCCTCGAGGTTCCCGCCGGTGTTGCCGCCAGGATCCGCAGCCGGATGGCGATCGGGAGCACTCAGGTGGACGAGGTTCGGTTCCCGCGGAACGCTCTCGGCTACGAGTCGCCCGAGTACGCCACGGCGGCAAACCGGATCGACATGGACCTGCAGGGTGGCGTCGGTACGATGCGGGTGATCGGCGCGGTCTGACGCTCGACGCAAGCGGCCTCGACGGTCGCGACCGCCCGTCGGAGGAATGTCATGGCACTCGCGCGACCCGGCCTGATCGTATTCACGGTCTGCCTGATCGGCGTCGAGATCATGTTTCTCGTCCAGCGGGCGGCGGGCCTGTCGAGGGCTGAAGCCTGGCCGATGCTGATCGTCCTCGTCGGCGTGGCCATGCTCGTCTCGACCGCGCTTCACCGTCCGCGGCCGCGGCTTTGCCGCGTGAGCCTACACCTGGCCTATGGTGTGGATCATCGTCGGGTCGGTCCTGTCGGCCAGCTCGACCGGCATCCTGGCTGTTCCGCCCATCGACGTCATCATCGACTGGGGCCCGTGATTATTGTCGCGCTCGGCGTGTGGTTCGTCATCGATGGGCTCTTCCTGATCGAGCGCGAGTCCATCGAGGCGACGGAGTCGACACTCGACCACAGCGCGGTCCAAGGCGAGGGTGACGGCGAACCAACCCCGAGCCGCAACAAAACCGACCCATCCGCCTGACGGGCGGCACCGAACGGACACCTTCTCGGTCCTGCGGCGGGGCCGACGTCGCCCCTATCGCTGCCTAGCCTTCCGTCCATGCCCGGACCGCAGCCGGGTCCCGAACGTCTCGGAGGTCGGAAGGCCATATGAACACCGGCGATACCGCGTGGATGCTGATGTCCACGGCGCTCGTGATGATCATGCTGCCGGGCCTCGCCCTGTTCTACGGCGGCCTGGTCCGGGCGAAGAACGTCCTGTCGACGGTCATGCACAGCTTCTTCGGCCTCGCCCTCGTCAGCGTCGTCTGGGTCATCGTCGGGTTCACGCTCGCGTTCGGGCCTGACGCTCAACGGTATGGGCCTGATCGGCGACCTCGACTTCGCGATGTTCAACGGCGTCGGGCAGGAGCCGTCGACTGTCTACGCGACGACGATCCCGTTCATGTTGTTCGCGATGTTCCAGCTGATGTTCGCGGCGATCACGCCGGCCCTCATCACTGGCGCCTTCGCCGAGCGCAAGCGGTTCGGTGCCTTCGTCCTCTTCACGATCCTGTGGTCGATCTTCATCTACTCGCCGATCGCCCACTGGGTGTGGTCGGTCGATGGCTGGCTGTTCAAGCTCGGCGCCCTCGACTTCGCCGGCGGCACGGTCGTCCACATCAGCTCGGGCGTCTCGGCGCTCGTCGTCGCGCTCGATGATCGGCCGCCGCCAGATGAACGGCGACCGCAACGGAGCCGCACGACGTGCCGATGACGGTCCTCGGCGCCGGGCTCCTGTGGTTCGGCTGGTTCGGCTTCAACGCCGGGTCTGCGCTGACCGCCGGTGGCCTCGCCGCGAGCGCGTTCACCGTGACGAACATCGCCGCTGCGGCCGCCACGATCACCTGGGTCCTCGCCAGCTACGCCCACAACCGCAAGGTCAGCGTCGTCGGGGCCGCCTGCGGTGCGGTCGCCGGTCTTGTCGCGATCACGCCGGCCTCGGGCTTCGTCACGCCCGGTGGCGCGCTGATCATCGGTCTCGTCGCCGGCGGTCTCTGCTACAGCGCGACGCTCCTCCGCGCACGCTCGACAGGTCGATGATGCGCTCGACGTCTTCGCGGTCCACGGGGTCGGCGGGATGTTCGGTGCGGTCGCGACCGGCATCTTCGCCTCGTCCACCGTCCAGGCCGCGTACAAGGGCCTCCTCGACGGCAATCCCCAGCAGCTCGTCACCCAGGTCGTCGCCGTCGGCGCGACGTCGCTTCGCAGCGGTCGGCACGTTCGTCATCGTCAAGGTCGTCGACCTCCTGCTCGGCATGCGGGTGAAGCCCGAAGTCGAGGCGATGGGGCTCGACCTGTCCGTCCACGGCGAGGCTGCCTATCAAGCGTGACGACCCGGGCGCCGGACTCCCACCGGCGCCCGTCGTCGCAACGTCCACCCCGCACATCCTGCGGACCGGCCGCCGTCGACAGTCGACGGCGGCTGCGCCGTCCCCATCTTCCGGAGAGACAGGCCATGGACTCGAACCGGCTCGCCGCCAGCGCCAGCGTCCCCGCCGCTCCGCTCTACGACGCGCGGTTCGAGCATGACGCGTGCGGCGTCGGGTTCGTCGCGGACGCAGGCGGCCGGTCGCGCGACCGGGTCCTGCCGCTTGCCCTTGCCGGGCTGGCTGCGCTGGGTCACCGCGGCGCATTCGGGGCCGACGGCGAGTCGAGCGACGGAGCCGGGGTGTCGCTTCCTCTCGACCGTTCGCTCCTCGAGCTGCTCGCGGGGCCTGCGGCCGCGGGCCGACCGGGGATCGTGTCGCTGTTCCTGCCACGCGGCCGGGCGGTCGAGCGGCGGGCCCGCGCCCTCGTCGAGGGCGTCTTCGCCGAGGCGGGGCTGACGGTCGCTGCCTGGCGCGACGTGCCGGTGGATCTTTCCGCGCTTGGAGCGTCGGCGGCGGAGTCGCGGCCCGGCGTTCGCGCAGGCGATCGTGGCGCGGCCGGCGCGCGCGGGTCGGACGGAGTGACGACGGCCGCTCGAGCGACGACGCATTCGAGCGGCGGCTCGTCGTCGCACGGCGACGCCTCGAGATCGGCGGCTCGGTCTGCCGGCGGCGCCATGGCCGAGATCGCGGTCCCGTCGGCTTCGGCCAGGACGATCGTCTACAAGGGCCTCGTCATCGGTGGCCGGCTGCCCGACCTCTATCCGGACCTGCGGGCGCCCCTGTCGCTCTCGTACGCCGTCTTCCACCAGCGGTATGCGACAAACACGCACCCGGTCTGGCGGCTCGCGCAGCCGTTCCGCTCGATCGCCCATAACGGCGAGATCAACACGGTCCGCGGCAATCGTGAGGAGGTCCGCGGTCGCGGCGCGGACACCGTCAGCTCGGCGGTCGCCCGGGACCTGCTCGCGGCCGGGCCACTCCTGTCACCGGACGGCTCCGATTCGCTCTCGCTCGACGAGGCCCTCGAGCTGCTGATGGCGACCGGCTGGGACCTCACGACGGCGCTCCTGACCGCGATCCCCGAGGCGCTCGCGCTTCGACGCGGTCCGCATCCCCACGTCGCGACTCTCCGCCGACGGACGGCCGGTTTCCTCGCCCCGTGGGACGGCCCGGCGGCGCTTGCCTTCGCCGACGGCCGCCGGGTCGGCGCTCTCGTCGATCGAAACGGACTGCGCCCGGCCGCCTTCGCCGTCACCCGCGACCGGCTGGTGGCCGTCGCCTCAGAGGCCGGCGCCGTGCCGTTCTCCGCCGCTGAGACCATCCGGCGTGGGCGCCTCGGACCCGGCGAGCTCCTCCTCGTCGAGCCGGGGCGCCGCGCCATCCTCGAGGACGCCGAGGCGAAGGCCTGGGTCCTCCGTTCGCTGCCGATCCATGACGCGCCTCGGCCGGTGCATGAGGACCGCTGGGAAGCTCCGGACGACGCGTCACGCAGCGGGAACCGAGCACGCAGAGCGCGACCACCGACCACACGATGCGCTACCTCGCCGGGCTCGACGCCGAGCGAGCGCGCCTCGACATCAAGACGATGACCCTCGAGGGCCACGAGCCGCTGTGGAGCATGGGCGACGACACGCCGACGCCCGGCCGCGGCCGGATGGACCGACCTGTGGCCGACCACCTCCGCCAGGCGTTCGCGCAGGTCACCAACCCCGCCATCGACCCCGAGCGCGAGCGCGTCGTCATGGACCTGCGCGTGGAGCTCGGTCGGCGGCCGGCGCTCCTCGGCGGCCTGCCGCGTGGCCCGCGCACGGCCCGACTGCCGCGGCCGATCGTCGCGGATCTCGCCGGGCTCGTCCGCGCGCTCGACGATGGCCGGGTCGCGGTCCGGAACGCTGGACGCGACGTGGGACTCCGGGGCGGGCCGGCTGGTCTCGAGGCAGCGCTGGATCGACTGGCGGCCGAGGCGGTCGCAGCCGCCCGCCGCAAGACCGAAGTCCTCGTCCTGACCGACGAGGCGTGGTCCGTCGACCGGTTGCCCGTGCCGTCGATCCTCGCCACGGGCGCTGTCCACACGGCGCTCACCGCGGCCGGGCTCCGAGGCCGGACAGACCTGGCGGTCAGCGCGGTTGACGTTCTCGATGTCCACGCCATGGCGATGGTCCTCGCCGTCGGCGCGACCGCGGTCCATCCACGCCTCGCGATCGAGCTCGCCGCCGAGCTTGCCGGCACGCGCGGAGCCGAGACGCTGACCTCCACCGAGGCGGTCGCGAGCCTCGTCACCGCCTTCGAGGCCGGTCTTCGCAAGACCCTTGCGCGCATGGGCATCAGCGCCGTCGCCTCGTACATCGGCGGCGCGCTCATCGACGTCATCGACCTCGACGCCTCGGTCGTCGAGCGGTGCTTCCCGACGGCTGCGGCGTGGCCCGGCCGGACGACCCTTCGCCGACATCGCCGAGCGTCAGCTGCGCCGCCGCTCCGCCGCGCTCGCGATCCCGGAGCCTGCGCCCGGCCGCGAGCCGCGACTGCCCGACCCCGGTTTTGCCCGCTTCCGCGGCGACGGCGAGGCGCATCTCTTCTCGCCGCGCATCGCCGGCGAGATACAGGTCTTGGCCGCCCACGGCATCGAAGGCGACGGCCGACGCCGTGGCCACGTCCACCGCGCCATCGATGACGCCCTCGCGCGGTACCGGACAGCGCTCGCACGGCCGGCCGCGGACCATGCCGTTCCACGGGACGAGCTGCGGATCCGACCCGTCCCGTCGTCTGTCGATCTCGCGGACGTCGAGGACGCGCCCTCGATCGTTCGGCGATTCGTCGTGTCCGCGATGAGCGTCGGCGCACTGAGTCCCGAGGCGCACCAGGCCCTCACGATCGGCATCCAGCTGGCCGGCGGCGCCGCGAACACCGGAGAGGGTGGGGAAGACCCGGCCTGGTACGCGCCCGGGCCCGACGGCGAGCGCCGCGATGCCTCCATCAAGCAGGTCGCGTCGGCCCGGTTCGGCGTGACTGCGACGTACCTCGCACGAGCCGACCAGCTCGAGATCAAGATCGCCCAGGGTTCGAAGCCCGGCGAAGGTGGTCAGCTCCCCGGGCGGAAGGCGACCGCGTACATCGCGGCCCTCCGTCGCGGCCAGCCCGGCCAGAGCTACATCAGCCCGCCGCCGCATCACGACATCTACTCGATCGAGGACCTCGCGCAGCTGATCGCCGACCTGCGCGCGATCAACCCGTCGGCACGGATCGGCGTGAAGCTCGTCGCGAGCCGAGGTGTGGGCACGATCGCGGCCGGGTGTCGCGAAGGCAGGAGCGTCGTACATCCACCTCTCCGGCCACGCCGGCGGAACGGGCGCCTCGCCACTGTCCTCGATCAAGCACGTCGGTGCGCCGTGGGAGCTCGGGCTCGCCGAGGTCCACCAGGTCCTGCTTCGCAACAACCTGCGCGACCGCGTCGCCCTCCGGACCGACGGCGGTCTGCAGACCGGTCGCGACCTTTTCGTCGCGGCACTCATCGGAGCCGAGGAATTCGCGTTCGGGACGGCGGCGCTCGTGTCGATCGGCTGCGACATGGCCCGCCAGTGCCATCTCGACACGTGCCCGACCGGCATCGCGAGCCAGCGCGAGGACCTCCGGGCGAAGTTCACCGGCACTCCTGCGGCTGTCGCCCGCTACTTCACCGCGATCGCGGAGGACTTCCGTCGCGAGCTGGCGGCGGTCGGCGCGCGTTCCGTCGGCGAGGTCGTCGGTGAGAGCCGGCGCCTGCTGCGAGCGCTACCTGAAGCCCGGTCCGAGCTGGCCGCCGTCATCGGCGCCGGGTCATGGGGCGCCGGCGACGCTCGTCGGGCGAACCCGCGGTCGGCAGGTCGTGACCTCGGTCGCGCTCCGGCGTCAGCGCTCGAGATCGGTATCGCGACGGCATTCCGCGGCCAAGGTTCGGTCTCGGCGTCCGGGCTTCGCGTGACGACCGCCGACCGATCGTTCGGCGCCGGTCTCACGGGTGCGCTCGAGCGTGGTGAGTTGCACGGGCCCGTCCGGCTGGAGCTTCGCGGCGCCGCGGGCCAGTCGTTCGGCGCATTCGCCGGTCCCGGCGTCGAGCTTCGACTCACCGGTCAGGCCAACGACTATGTCGCGAAGGGGCTGTCGGGCGGCTCGATCACGGTCGCGCCGGAACCTGACCTCGGCTGCCGCACCCAGCGGCGAGGCCATCGCCGGAAACACCTGCCTGTACGGGGCGACGGGCGGCCGGTTGCACCTCGTCGGTCGAGCCGGGATGCGGTTCGCGGTCCGCAACTCCGGCGCCGAGGCCGTCGTCGAGGGGATCGGCCCGCACGGCTGCGAGTACATGACCGGTGGCACCGTCGTCGTCCTCGGTCCCGTCGGCGCCAACTTCGGGGCGGGCATGACAGGCGGACGAGCCTACCTGTACGACCCGAGTGGCCGGCACACGGCTGCCCTCGACGAACTGAGCGTGTCCGCCGTCCGTCTCGGATCCGTCCTCGCCGAGCGAGCCGACGGCCCGACCCGCCTGATCGAGCTGGTCCGTCTCCTCGAGGCGCAACGTGGCGCCGGATCCGAACTTGCTGAGCGCGTCCTGCTCGAGCCCGATCTCGCGGCGACGTTCTGGCTGGTCGAGCCGATCGCGCCGCCGGCCCCGACCGTCGCGGGTGCAGTGCCGGTGATGGCCGAGAAGTCCGGTGTGGCGCTTCGCGCCCGCAGCTGAACGCAACCCATTCGCAACCGTGGCGTCCCCCTGAGCGCCGCCGACGCCGCGCTATGTCGTCGTACCGTCGCTTCAGCGTGGGTCCGCTGTCCGCGGTTGACCCTGACCTCGATACACAGCGTCGACCCCCCGGGAGGTCCCTGATGCTCCATCCCTCCGATTCCGAGACCCGCCCGCTCGCTGTCCGCGACGGTCGTGCGGCACCCGTGACGTGTGCGGCCTGCGGTTGTCGCCTGACCGAGTCGGCTGACGGCGTACGTCCACTTCAACCCGCTCGGTGGTCGTGACGCCCGCGGGTGTCGCGTGGTCTGCGTGGACGCGGCCCACGACGGCAAGGGCCGAGCGATCGCCGTCGCTGTCTGAGGAGCGTCGAGACCCGCGCCTTGACGGTCAGGCCTTGCCGACCGTCGCCTAGTTCGCGGCCGATGCCTCGGTCGCCGGCTCGTCGCCGACATAGATCCGATACCCGACCCCACGAACGGCCACGACCTGCGGCCCACCCGCCTCCTGGACCTTTCCGCGCAGCCGCGCGAGATGCGGCTTGAGCCACAGGAGATCCGGATCGGTCTCGGCCGGCCAGCCGGCCCGCGCCAGCTGGAGGTGCGGGACGATGTCGCCGCCGGCCCGGACCAAGCGCCTCCAACAGCCGGAATTCGGTTGGCGTGAGCGCCAGCGATCGATCTCCCACGCGAGCCTCGTGACGGCCGGGTTCCAGAACGAGATTTCCAGCGACGAGCGGTCCGCCCGCCGTCGTCCCGACCCCGCGTCGACCGGTCGACCCGCCGCATGATCGCGCTGATCCGGGCCAGCAGCTCGGCCTTGCCGAACGGCTTCGTCAGGTAGTCGTCCGCCCCGAGTCCCAGCGCCCGGACCTTCGCGGCCTCGCCGCTCTCGCCCGACACGATGAGGATCGGTGCCTGGCCGACGGCCCGCATCTGGCCCGCGACGTTGAACCCGTCGGGCCCCGGCATCGCGAGGTCGAGCAGCACGAGGTCGGGATGTTCCTCTCGGAAGCGCTTGACCGCCGTCAGCCCGTCGTATGCCGTGATGACCTGGTGGCCTTCGGTTCCGACGAGGGCGGTGATGGCCCCCACCATCGCTGGGTCGTCGTCGACGACAAGGATCCGAAGGGGGCGGGTCGGCATCGTGATCATGTTCCTCTCGCGTGCGGATGAGATGGCTGAGATGGGCGAGAAAGCGTCAGATCGCGACGGCGGCCGGCAGCGCGACGACGAATCGAGCGCCGTGGGGTCGAGTGGGTTCGCACCAGAGGCGAGCGCCCATGGACTCGCCGAGCCGCTTGGCGGCGTATAGCCCGATCCCCGATCCGCGGGCGGTATGCGTGTCACGACGGGCGTACGGCTCGAAGATCCGCTCGCGCCACTCGTCCGGGATGCCCGGTCCTTCGTCGGCGACGCCGACCAGGACCATCCCCTCGGCGAGCGTCCAGTCGATCTGGATCGTCGTGTCCGGCGGCGCGTACTTGACCGCGTTCTCGACGAGATGCTCGACGATCTGACGAAGCCGCGGCGGGTCTGCCAACGCGTGGAGTCGGATGCTCGGCGACGATCTCGACGTGATGGCGCTCGAGGATCGGCCGAAGCGACGTGACGACCTCGTCGACCAGGCGTGCGACGTCGACCGGCGTGACCGACGCCGGCCCTTCAGGCACGACCCGAACGGAGGCAAGGATCGAATCCACGAGGCGATCGAGTCGCTCGATCTGCTCGAGCGTCGCCCGATGCCAGTCCGCCCGTCGCGCCCGCCGTTCCATGTCGCGCGATTGCCGGCCGCGCAGCGGCGGTTCGTCGGCAAGGAGGTCGGCATAGGCGCGGACCACCGCCAGCGGCGTCCGAAGCTCGTGGGTCACCAGCGCGATCGAGCTCGCTTCGCGCCTCGTCGATCGCCTTGAGCGCGACGACCCTCGCCTCGGCCTCGGCCTGCTGGCGGCCCTTCTCGATGATCCCGGCGAGGAGGTCTGCGACCGCGCCGAGCTGGGCGACGTCGGCATCGGCGAACGTTCGAGCCTCTTCGGTCTGGACGTTCAGGACGCCGACCGTCTGGTCGTGCCAGCTCAGCGGCACCGACAGCATCGATGCCACGAAGCGGCGCTGGTCGATGCCTCGGACCCACAGGAACCTGTTGTCCGCCTTGACGTCGGGGATGATCAGCGGCCGGCGTTCAGCTGCGACCTGCCCGGTCACGCCCTCACCGAACGGCACGCGAGCCCGGCCGATCTGGAATCGGTCGAGGCCGTTCGTCGCCGCCAAGGTCAGGTACGCTCCATCGCGGTCGAGCAGGTAGAGCGAGGAAACGTCTGCGTGGAGCACGTCCCGGGTCCGGTCGACGACCGTTTCGAGCAGCTCGTCCCAGGTTCGGGCGGTCGTCGCGAGGCGGGCGACCTCGTGCAGGAAGCGCAGCTGTTCGAGCTGGTCCGCGGCCGTTCCGGACGGCATCGACCCGAGCGGTCTCGGTGGGGGCGCCGGCGGGCAGCGGCAGGGACGAAGTCGTCGGCACGGCCATCACCATACAAGCCTATGGAAAGGTTGCGGCCGACAAGGTTGCGACGCCGTTTCCGCTCGGACGCGGAACGGTTCGGTCCACGTCGTCGCGTGAGCACGAACGCGCGACCAACGAAGCCGTCGCAACCGTCAACGACCGCATCAGGGGAACGATCCGCGGCCGCTCGCCCCGGTCCTCACCGGCCGTCGCAGCCGAACCCCTCGGCATCGGGACGGCAGGCGCGCGCGACCCCCTTGCCGCGGAGGTGCGGCTTCTCGGTGCCCTGCTCGGCCAGGTCATCTCCGAGCAGGCCGGGCCCGAGCTCTTCGCGACCGTGGAACGGATCCGACGCCGGACGATCGCTCTCCGGCGCGACGACGATCCGCTCGAGCGCGCCCGCCTCGACGACGAGCTTCGGGCGATGGACCTCGACGCCGCCGAGGCCGTCATCGATGCCTTCGCGCTGTACTTCGGGCTCGTGAACCTCGCCGAGGCGCGTGGTCGCGTGCGGGCGCTGCGACGTCGCGAGCGCGCTGCGCGCGACGGCGTTCTCGACGACTCGGTCGCCGATGCGGTCGGGTGCCTGCGGCGTCTCGGCCGGTCAAACGGAGAGCTCGATGCGCTCGTGGCGAGGCTGTCCGTCGCGCCCGTGCTGACCGCGCACCCGACCGAGGCGCGCCGCCGGACGACGCTCGTCGCGCTGCGTCGCTGTGCCGCCCTGCTCGAGCGGCTCGACGATCCGCGATTGACGCCGTCCGAGGATCGCGAGATCCGTCGCCGGCTTCGAGAAGAGATAACGCTCCTGTGGCGGGCATCGCAGCTCCGGCATCGTCACGCCGACGCCGCTCGACGAGGTCCGGACCGCGATGGCCTTCTTCGACGCGACGCTGTTCACCGTCGTGCCTCGGCTCTATCGGGCCCTCGACGGTGCGTTGGACGGTCCGCAGGCCCGTTCGCGTGGGCCTGCCGCCGACAGCGGCCGAACGGGCACGCGGCCGCCGCGGGTCGGTCCATTCCTGCGACCCGGTAGCTGGATCGGCGGGGACCGCGACGGCAACCCCGGAGTGACCGCCGACATCACCCTCCGAACGCTCCGGATCCAGGCCGACCACGTTCTGCGCGGCTACGAAGCGGTCGCCACCCGTCTCATGCAGACGATCGCGGCGGCTTCGTCGGGCGACCACGTTCCGCGTGCCCTCGCGTCCCGGCTCGCCCGCGATGCCGAGGACCTTCCCGAGACCGACCGCGAGCTTCGCCGCCGATTTCCGGACGAGCCGTATCGACAGCGGTTCGGGTTCATCGCCGAGCGGCTCCGCCGGACACGGGCTGCGCTCGTCGGCGAGCCGGCGCCACGAACCGGGCGCTACGCAACGGCTGCCGACCTCGAGACCGAGCTGACCGAGATCGCCGATGCGCTCGTCGCCGAAGGGCTGGAGCGCGTCGCCTGGGGTGAGGTCGCCGAGCTGCGTTGGCAAGTCGGCACGTTCGGATTCCATCTGGCCGAGCTCGAGGTCCGCCAGCACTCCGCGGTGCATACAGCCGCGCTCACCGCGATCCGCGATGGACGTCCGCCCGAGACCGAGGTGTCGGCGGGCGTGACGGTCGGCGAGGTCCTCGCCACGTTCCGGGCGATCGCCGACGCCCAGGCGCGCTTCGGCGTCGAAGCGTGCCATCGATACGTCGTCAGCTTCACCGGCAGGCGCGTCGGACGTCACCGACGTCCTCGAGCTCGCCCGGATCGCCGCGTCGGGCGACACCGGCGACGACAGTCACGCGACCGCCGTGCCGGTCCTCGATGTCGTGCCGCTGTTCGAGTCGAGCGCGGCGCTCGACGCCGCAGGTTCGATCCTCGCGGCGCTCCTCGACGATCCGGCCTACCGCGCGACGCTCGCCGCGCGGGGCGATCGACAGGAGGTGATGCTCGGCTACTCCGATTCGAACAAGGAGTCAGGATTCCTCGCGGCGGCGTGGATGCTCCACCGGGCGCAGGGCGAGCTCGCCGCGATGGCCCGGTCGCGTGGCGTCGAGCTGACGCTGTTCCACGGGCGCGGCGGTGCGATCGGGCGAGGCGGCGGGCCGACCAACAGGGCGATCCTCGGGCAGGCGCCCGGGCTCCGTCGATGGTCGCCTCAAGCTCACGGAACAGGGCGAGGTCATCGCCGCGAACTACGCCGACGCGACGATCGCCCGCCGTCACCTCGAGCAGATGACCGGTGCAGTCCTGATCGCCTCGACACCCGAGCACGACGCGCGGCTCGAGCGGGCGATCGCGGTCGGTGCGCCGATCCTCGACGAGCTGGCCGTGACGGCACGGGCCGCGTATCGCGCGCTGGTCCACGACGATGCCGGCTTCGCCGAATTCTTTGCCGCAGCGACTCCGATCCGCGAGCTGTCGGCCCTGCGGCTTGGGTCACGGCCGGCTGCGCGAGGACGCCGCGACCAGGCGCCGACGATCGACTCGCTCCGGGCGATCCCGTGGACGTTCGCGTGGTCGCAGGCACGGATCAACCTGCCGGGATGGTACGGGCTCGGCAACGCCCTCGAGGCGTACGGCGCGTCGCACGGCGAGCGCGGGGCTCGACGCGATCGCCCGGCTTGCGAAGGAGTGGCCCTTCCTTGTCGAGCCTCTTCGACAACGCGGAGATGAGCCTGGCAAAGGCCGACATGGCGGTCGCGAGAACCTACGCGGCGCTCGCCACGGGTCCTGGCGACGACCGGCGCTGGGCGACGATCGAAGCCGAGTTCCGAAGGACGGTCGCGCTCCTGGGGCGGGTGACCGGCCGCCAGCGGCTCCTCGACGGCGCACCGGTCCTGCAGCGGTCGGTGGCCCTTCGAAATCCCTACGTCGATTCGCTGTCGGAGCTGCAGGTTCGGCTGCTGGCTCGCCTCCGTCGGCTGGCGACAGACGACCCCGAGAGAGAGCAGGTCCTGCGGCTCGTCCAGCTCACCGTGAACGGCGTCGCGGCCGGGCTGCAGAACACGGGCTAGCCGTGGACCACCGAGACCACGTCGCGCTGTTGCGACCGGCCGTCGAACCGGGTGGCACGTGGGCCGACATCGGTGCCGGATCGGGCGCGTTCACGCTCGCCCTCGCCGATCTGATCGGTCGGGGCGGACGAATCTCGCCGTGGACCGTGACGCGGGAGCGCTTCGCCGACGGAGAGGCGCGTTTCGCGAACGTTTCCGCACGTCGCGATCGAATCGCTCGTCGCCGACTTCCGCCGGCCCCTCGTCTTGCCCCCGCTCGACGGTCTGGTTGCCGCCAACAGCCTCCACTTCGTCGCACGCGACCGACAGGCGGAAATCGTCCGCGCGCTCGCCGCATACCTTCGGCCGGGCGGCAGGTTCGTCGTCGTGGAGTACGACGCCGACCGCGGCAACCCGTGGGTGCCTCACCCGTTCAGCTACCCGCCGTGGATGCGACTGGCCGAGGCCGCGGGCCTCGTGGACGTCGAGGAGATCGGTCGTGTTCCGAGTCGGTTCCTCGGGGCGATCTATTCCGCCGTGGCGCGGCGCCCGGGCTGAGCCCTCGCGACCCCGTCCGCGCGGGGCCACGGCTCGTGGTGCCGCGCCCTGCCGCGGCGCCGCGTGCCCTGAAACCTGTCGACGCCTTCACACCGTTCTCAGGAGCGATCGCGACGATCGAGTCAGGTCGGCACCGACAGGCCGTCCTGCCAGCGATGTCGACGCCCGAGCCCACGGGCCCAAGGAGGTGCCATGGGACAACCGTGAACGACACGACGATCCACACCAGCGACAAAGGAGAAGAACCCTTGGAATGGCATGACCCCTCGGGCCTGCCGGCACCCATGACGCCGGTGGCACCCGCACCCCTCACACCCGACGCGCCGGTGCCCTCTACGCCGATCGCGCCACAGCAGCAGCCCGGACACTCGGGCCTGCGGCGGACCATCCTGACCGCCTCGCTCGCAGCGCTCCTCGTCATGGGCGGCGCGGTGGCCGCCGTGTCGGCGGCGAGCCCGGCTCCGGCCGCCTCGTCGGCGCCGACCACCACCGATCGATCCATCGAATCCCGCGACGCCACCGGCAGGCCGACCGAACCACGGCGCGGCCGGCGGAGCCCCGTCAACTGCCCGAACATGGGCGGCAGCTGGCTCCTCGGGAAACTCGGGCAGCTCCGGTAGCTCCGGCAACTCCGGCAGCTCCGGCAGCTCGAGCACCCAGGCACCCGCAACGCCGGCGACCTAGGTCCCGGCTGGCGACCGGGCGGTCCGACCCTCATCGGACCGCCCGGCCGTCACTCGACCTCTCGATCCACTCCGATCGATGCGCTCTCCGCCCCTCACGCCCTCATCGCCGTCGTTTTCGTCCTCGCCGGCTGCGCGACCGGGCACGGGCGCGATGCCCGCACGATCGGACCGGGCCCGGGGGCACACGCGCCGAGCAGCACGGGAACAGCGCGAGCCGCCGACCCGGCAAGACCCGCTGCTCCGACTGCCCCAAGCTCGACGGCATCGTCGTCCGGACGCCTCGTCGACATCGGTTCGGCCTTCAAGGTCCCGCTGGCCTCGCCGCCGCGGTGATCGCGACCGGTCTCCCGCATGTCGCGGCGATCGCATTCGATGCCGACGGTCGCCTGTGGGCCGCGACCGCCGGATATTCCGACGACGGCTCGAATGCGGTCTTATGTCGTAGATGCCCCGGGCGCAACACCCAAGGCCATCCTCACGAACTGACACGCCGCTTGGGCTCGTCTGGGACGGGGGAGTCCTGTACGTCGCCTCGGCGGGCAGGATCGACGCGTACTCGGGTCTCTCGAACGGCGCAGTTCGCGACGCGTCGGACTGTGGTGACGTTCGAAGTCGGCGTCGGCGAAGTCAACGGCCTGGCCCTCGCCCCGGATGGTCGCCTTGTCGTCGGCGTCTCGCGGCGTCGATGCCTGCACGCCCGCCTCGAAGCAGCGGCCGCCGTGCTGACGGTGCGTACCGACGGCACGGACCTCACCGTCCTCGCGAGTGGGATCCGCGCACCCGTCGGGCTTGCGTATGTGCCCGACACGGACGATCTCCTGGTCACGATGAACCAGCGCGATGACCTCGGTGACGCGACTCCGGGTGACTGGCTGGCGCTTGTTCGTGTCGCCAAGCGTGGGGGTTCCCCGATTGCTACGGCCGGGCGGCGAGGCGGTGTCAGGGAGTGCCGGCGCCTGTCGCGGTCCTCGACAAGCACGCCGCGGTCAGCGGCGTCGCCGTCGTAAGCGATCACTTCGGACCTCTCGACGGAACCTCGGCGTTCGTGGCCGAATGGGCGACCGGATCGGTCGTGCGGGTCGTCCTCACGGCGTCGGCCGACGGGTCGGCATCGACGGGGACGCTCCAGCCATTCCTGGCGGGCATCGCGCACCCGGTGGCCGTCGCTGCCGGACGTGATGGCGCGCTCGTCGTGCGGTGACTGGGAGTCGGGACGATCTACCGGATCTCACCGGCGTGAAGCGCTCGGCCTCGGAGCCACTGGCGCGCCTCAGCGCCAGTCGTCGATCCGTTCGGCCGGCGGACGTCGACGTCCTTATCGGTGGGGCCGGTGGACCCCGGCGGCCGGCGCGCCGCAGCCGCGCGATCCGGTCAGGGCCGGCGACGAACGGGGCGACATACGCGACGAGCAGGATCGGAATGAGGAATCGCGTCACGCCCGGCCGGACCACGACCGCCATCCCGAGGAGCCACACGAACAGGGTGTAGACACCGATGGACCGGCCGGACAGCCCGCCGAGCTGCAGGCGGCGCGCCGGCAGGAGGACCAGAAGGAAGACGCCAAGCGCGAGAGCCAACAACCAGGGGGCTGGGAACAACACGCGACGATCGTAGAGCCTCGGCGCCAGACGGGTCGAAAGCCGTCGGCGTCGTAGCGATCGACCGCCGCCGGCCGTTTGACCAAACGGCCCGAAAGCCTCATAGTTATAGGTCGCGGGGTGGAGCAGCGGCAGCTCGTCGGGCTCATAACCCGAAGGTCAGGGGTTCGAATCCCCTCCCCGCAACCAACGCCTATACCGTGAACCCCGGGCCCGACCACCCGGGGTTCTTCCTTTCTCGGCGCCGAACGCCGTCAGGCGCCTCTCGGGGACGCGTTGCCGGCTCGGCCTCCGCCGCCGACATTCGCAGGCCACCGTCACGGTCCGGGCCGGTCGGCAGACGTCGATCCCGACGTACGGCCGAACCAGGAACCGGACTTCCGTCGGTCGGTAGCCGGCGATCGAACCGGCGGGACGCCGCGGCAGTCCGGATCGGGCGACGGCATCGAGGATGGGCCCTCCAGCGGCCCACGTGGCGGCTCGTATCGTCCCGTTCGACGTGTCCCAGAGCTGCGTCGCCGTTTGCTCGCCCTGGCTCGTCGACGCGACGATGTAGGAGTCGTCGGGCGCCCACGCTTGCGACGAGTCCCCGAAGTCGAGGATGCCGTCCGCGATCATCTGCTCGGGACCCAGCCCATCGACAGAACGATCGAATACCGCAGGTCGCAGCCAGTGTCGTCCACCGATGGTCGGTGACAACGGCCGATGAGCAGACGAGTACCGTCGTTCGACCAAAGGTTGGGTAGTCCGCCGGTTTCATCCTCGGCGAATGACCCGAGGATTCGATCATTGGTGCCATCCGCATCGACGATATGTGGACGCGCCGGCGTGGAGTGGTCGACCGCCAGGGAGGTGTCAGAGAGACGGTCGCCCTTCGGAGACCAGCGGGGATTTCGCGATCACGAACGTCGTCGGCCGATGATCGTGCAGAGTCCGGTTCCGTCGGATCGGGCCGAGAGGATCTGATCCGCATCGGCGGTCGTAGCCTCCTCACGACCACGAAGACGATTCCGTCCGGGGCGGTCGTAGTACAGGCGCTGTCGTGCCGGTTGCGTCGAGGCGCAGGACGCCGCTTGGCCGTCCCGACCAATATCGCGGCAGAGTCTGAGCGACCATCTGGCGAGAAGACGTAGTCGTTGATCGACTCGATCGGCGTCTGGGTCAATCGAGCGCGCGCTGCCGTCGGCCTTCGCCAGGTACAGATTCCCGGGACCGAGCGGGCCCTGCGCCGAGACGAACGACGATCTCGGTCCCGTCCGGGGAGGACTCCGTGGCCGGACCTGGCCCGATGGCGATCGCCGTCCGCTGGCCGGATCCATGGTGAAGATCTCGCCGTTCGACGCGTAGGCAACGAGTCCGTTCCGCACTGCCGAATGGAGCCGGGATGCCGCGGCCGAGTACCGGCGGCGATCAAAGCCATCGCCGCGAGGAGGGTTGCAGATCGCCAACACAGCGATCGCGCGCCACGGGCTGCGCCCCGCCAGCACGGGCTGGCGCGCGACCAGCATCGGAAGCCACCTTTCGGGGAGGGTCCAAGCAGGTGGCTGGCGTCGTGCCCGCGAGCTGCTTGTGGAGGTCATCGAGGTATTCGGGGGTGCGTGGCGCCGCAAGCTCGTCGAGGAGTGCAGGCAGCTGACGCGCTGCGCGATCAAGACCGGTCATGCGAACTGCTCCACGCGGGACGATCTGGCCGCTTCCCATCTCATCGATCGTGAGGGCGATGCGCATCGCGCTCAAAGACCGGTGTAGGCGGGACTTGACGGTGCCGATCGGAAGGCCGAGCGTGAACGCCACCTCCTCGAGTGGCATCCCGAGGAAGTAATGCATGACGATGACCGCTCGCCACTCGGGGTCCAGCTTGCGAAGGACGCTATCGAGAAGCTCGCGGTCGGCGACCATCGAGGCGACGTCGTGGATCGCCGGTCCGTCGATCGGGGTCAGCTCGACCTCGATCGGGCGGCGCCGGCGCCGGCGTGCGACATCGATGCATGAGTGGACGACAAGGCGATGGAGCCAGGCGTCGAACCGCTCCGGGTCGCGAAGTCCGGGGAGGTGCTTCCAGGCTCGGATGTATCCCTCCTGGACCGCGTCACGTGCGAGTTCCGCGTCCCGGAGGATCAGCCGGGCTGCCGCGTCCAGCCGCACGACCGACGCGTCGACCAGCTGCGGCGAAGGCGTCATGATCGCCCTGCTTCGCTCGATCGACGAGTAGTCGCTGGTCCACGCCAACCCCTCTGCGATGCGCGGCGTTGTCCCGCGTACAGCGTATGGCGTCGGTCGAGCGAATCGGGTTCCCGATTCGTGAAGAAGCGGGCGTCCTTGTCGGACGCCCGCTTGCTCTGTCACGTCAGGTCATTGCGCGAGACGCTGCCAATCGAGGTCCGCGTCGGACTGCCACGGGACCGTCGTGAACGGGCCACCGTCGGGATCGAGCAGGTACGCCGACTTGCTGCCGGAGTCTTCCGAGTACATCAGGAGCTTCGTCGAATCGGGCGACCACACCCAGTGTCGCGATGCCGGTGAGATCCGGGCCGGTCGCGACGATCGGTCCGGTCCCGTCGGCCCGAACCACCGAGACGTGCTGGATGGTCCGGCCGTCCTCGATCACATGCCAGTACGCGACCCATCGGCCATCTGGAGAGGGACTCGGGAAGCCGTCCCAGCCTTGCCCGGTTTCTGGTTTGAACTCGTGCGGATCGGTGCCGTCTGCGTTCATCACCCACAGCTGGATCGATTCGGGCGTCCAGCGCTGGTAGAAGATCCGCTTCCCATCGACGGAATACGTCGCATTGTTGAGGTCCTGGTCGAGGTCTTCGGTCTCGACCGGCGCTACGAGCGTCTGAACATTCGAGCCGTCGGCGTTCATGACGAACAGCCCGTATTTTCCGTCCTTCAAGGCGCGGAACAGGATCTGGTTCCCGAGCGGGGGTCGGAAGACGATCTGATCGGGGATCGTCCCGGGTCTCCAGCCGCACCGGCGGCGCCTGCTTCTCGGTATCGAAGACGCTCGAGCACGTTCGTTCCGTCGCTCGGTTCGATGACCGCCGAGGTGACGGCCGTCGGCGTCCAGCTTGGCCCAGACCACCTTCTCGATCGGTGCGCTCGTGATCTTCAAGCACGTCGGTGCCGTCGTCGTGCATCACGTACAACGTCGACGGGCACACCTCCGGCGCCGGTATCGATGACAGCGGGCTGGATGAAGGCCATCCGTGTCCCGTCGGGGGAGAAGCCAGGACCAGCCACACCCTGGTCCTTGGGGCTTCGGTAGAGCAACTTCGTATTCCCGCTCACCGGGTCTCCGACGTAGAGGTCGCCGCCGGAGACGTACGGGATCAGGCCGTTCCTGGCCGGACCGAACGGCGCCGGCAGGTGCGCTGCTGCGAGCCGACCGCCACCGCGACCGCGACGGCGACGAGGATCGCGATGAGGGCAAGGATGCCGATCTGCCGCAACGGCAGCCGGGTACTGGGTGCGACACGAGTCGCGACGTCCATGGGGAGCCACCTTCCTGGGAAGGTCCACGCCGCGCGCTGCCGCGGACGGACGGCGGCGGCAAGGACCTCGTCTCGATACATGGGTGACGGCCCCAGGTAGAGGTCCTCGAGGATCTCGGGCAGATGGCGTTCGAAGCGTCGATCGACGGTCATGCCACGTGCCCTCCGCGGACCTGTTCCGAGGCCGGGGCGGGTTCGGCGGTCACCGTGACCCGCATCGCGGCGAGCGCGTAATGCAGGCGCGACTTGGCCGTGCCCAACGGAATACCCAGGGATGTCGCCACCTCAGGCAACGGCATCCCCAGGAGGTAGTACATCGCGACGACCGCGCGATGGCCGGGATCCAGGCGCCGGAGCGCTGAATCGACCAGCTCGCGGTCGGCGAGCGCGCCCGAGACATCGGACGTCGCCGGCGAGTCGATCGGAGTGAGCTCGACCTCGATGGCGCGGCGCTTTCGACGGCGGGCGAGATCGAGGCAGGCGTTGACGGTCAGACGACGAAGCCAGGCATCGAACCTGGCCGGATCACGGAGTCCCGGCAGGTCACGCCAGGCCCTGATGAGTGCCTCCTGGACCGCGTCGCGCGCGAGCTCCGGGTCGCGGAGGATCAGCCGGGCTGCCGCGTCCAGCCGCGCGAGCGCAGGGTCGACGAGTCCGGCGAAGGCGTCATGATCGCCTCGCTTCGCTCGGTCGACGAGTGCTCGCTGGTCCACGGTCGCCTCGACTGCGACACGACCTGGGCGGTCGTGCTCGACAGGGTATGGCGTCGTCGTCGCCCGAATCGTTCATTGGGCGTCGCGTGGGCATGACGACGTCACGCGCGGGCGGCCGGGCGAGGCGTGGCGCCGGCGCGAGTTCGCGGGCTCGACTCCGAGTCGAGCGTCGGCAGCTCTCGCGACGAGAGTCCGGGACAGATGCTCGCCACCCGAGCATTGGGCAGAGGATTTCGGTCAGATGCTCGCCTGACGCGACGTTTGGCAGCAACGGGACAGCTCAGCGCGATCGCTCGAGCGTGACGCTCTCACGTGAGGCCCGGCGGTTCATGCCGAATGCTCGCGTGACGTGCATCTGACACGTTCTCAGCCCGGCGAAGCCCGACCAACGGCATCGCGGCGGCGACGAGTCCGTCAGCGACTCATGTTTCGATAGCGGCGCACACCGACCGGCGCGAAGATCGCGAGCAGGATCGCGAACCAGGCGAGCGTCACGAGGACCGGCTCGGTGGAGGCGAGCGATTCGCCCTTGAACGGGTTCGGATTCCCCCACAGCGTGCGCAGCGAGGCGGTCAAGCGTGCTGATCGGGTTCCACTCGGCCAGCGGCTGGAGCCAGATCGGGCAGGCTCTGCAGCGGCACGAACACGTTCGACACGAACGTCAGCGGGAAGATGAACACGAACGCGACCTGCTGCGCGACCTCGACCGTCGGCACCGATAGACCCAGCCAGACGCCGACCCACGCCATGACGAACGCGAACAGGAGCAGCAACACGACGCCGGCAAGGAATTCGGGGATCGAGCCGTGGACCGCCCACCCGACCGCGAGCCCCGAGGCCATCAGCACCAGCAGGATGCCGCCGTTGTAGACGACGTCGGCGGATGTTCGACCGGTCAGGACGGCGGACCGCGCCATCGGCAGCGACCGGAAGCGGTCCATGATCCCCTTGTTGATGTCGTCGCACATCCCGATCGCCGTCGTCACCGCCGCGAACGCGATCGTCTGGGCGAAGATGCCGGGCATCAGGTACTCGCGGTAGGCGTTCGAGTCCGTGTAGCCCGGCAGCGGGATGGCTCCGCCGAACACGAACGCGAACAGCAGCACGAACATGATCGACTGGAGGATCGCGAAGATCGCGAGCTCCGGGATGCGCGGCACCCGCATGAGGTTGCGCTGGGCGACGATCAATCCGTCGGACACCGCCCGACCGAAGCCGCTCCCTGGTCCGGCCGGAGCCGAGGAGGGCTTCGCTGGCGCGTCGGAGGACGGCTCCGCGGCCGTGGTCATGCGGCCTTGCCGCCCTTCGCGGCAGCCGTCGCTGCGTCCCGGTTCGGCGGCGCGCTTCGACTGCGGCGTGGCCGGTCAGCGACACGAAGACGTCATCGAGGGTCGGTCGTCGGAGTCCGATGTCATCGATGGCGATACTCGGCTTCGTCGAGGTCCCGGACGACCTGCACCAGCACCGACGCGCCAGCCCGAGCAGGCACCGACAGCTTCCGGGTGTGCTCGATCGACTTTGCATTCACCCTCGCAGTCGCGCGAGAGGACTTCCCGCGCCCTGCTCGATGTCGGCCCGTGCGTGGACCACGACCTCCACGACCGCGCCGCCGACCTGCGCCTTCAGTTCGTCCGAGGTGCCCCGGGCGATGATCTTGCCGTGGTCGACGACCGCGATCGTGTCGGCCAGCTCGTCCGCCTCCTCGAGGTACTGGGTCGTGAGGAGGAGCGTCGTTCCCTCGCGCACGAGCCCGCGGATGACCTCCCACATGCCGAGGCGGCTGCGCGGATCGAGGCCGGTCGTCGGCTCGTCGAGGAACAGCAGCCGCGGCCGGCCGATGAGGGCGCTGCCGAGATCGAGCCGGCGGCGCATGCCGCCCGAATACGTCTTGACGACTCGGTTCGCGGCGTCCGTCAGCTCGAACCGCTCGAGCAGCTCGTCGGCGCGCCGCCGCGCTTCGACCTTCGTGCATCTGGTAGAGCCGCCCGAACATCACGAGGTTTTCGCGCCCGGTCAGGTTCTCGTCGACCGCCGCGTACTGGCCCGACAGACCGATGACCTGGCGCAGCTGCTGCGCCTGGCGGACGACGTCGAAGCCGGCGACCGTCGCACGACCGGCGTCGGGCTTCAGGAGCGTGGCGAGGATCCGGACCGTCGTCGTCTTGCCGGCGCCGTTCGGGCCGAGCAGGCCGAGAACGGTGCCTTCGCGCGACTTCGAGGTCGACGCCGTCGAGGGCACGGACCTCAGCCTTGCGAGACCGGTAGACCTTGACGAGGCCTTCGGCCGTGATGGCGTTCTGCATTTCGTCCTTCGTGGGGCGCCGGGACGGGGGAGTGGCCAGTATACCGGCGGCGGTTGGCCGCGGTCGGGCGTGGGTCCTCGGCCCGATTCCGCGACGAATGCGACGCCAGGCGGGCGCTCGGCAGGGGATTCCCGCCAGATTCTCGCTGGACGCAAGGATCGGCACTTGAACTGCGGCGCTAAGTACGCCGCTCGAACGTGACGAGCCCAACCGGGTCGCTGAGCACGCCGCGAATGCTCGCCTGACGCGCTTTTGGCAGATCCGGTCGAGAGTGGCGCCGAAGCGCTTCGCCGAGGACCCGGCGCTACGAACAAAACAGGCCTGCGACGTGTCAGGTGTGGGAGTTCGGAGCCGCCCGGTCGCGCCGTGTCGCTGTTCAATCGGAGTCCGCCGTCCCGGAGGCGAAGGGTGCCCGACCTCGCGACTCGGCTGGCCACGTCTGACCCGCAACTTCGAGCGCGACGGCGCCGCGGTCGCCGCATCCGGGGCGAGGATCACGGTCGGGAGGTCGGCCCAGGCGAGCAGTTCCGCTGTCGGGAAGGCGGCCGCGAATGGGTTCGACGCCGTCCGCTGCCGGGTGAAACACGCCCTCGATGCGGACGCCGGCGAGGACCCAGCGGGCGCCGCGACGGCGACGGCGAAACTCAGCACGGGCGGCGTAACGGGGCACCGCGTAATCGTCCCACGACAGCCTGAACGGGTCCGGCGGAGCAGCGCCTGATGCCGCCAGCATCACGTCCTGAACAGCGACATCGACTAGCGTCGCGTCGCGCTCAGGTTCGTCCATTCGACGGTCCACTAGCAGCCCCCCAGCGGCTTCGTGACGCTCCGAGCATCAAATACGCTTGAAGCGCTGCCAGGCGGCCCCAGCGGGGCCGCTAGACACGACCCTGCCTCGATCTGCTGCTGCCAGCAGGATCGCAGTTCGGAACAGGTCGTCGGCAGGCTCTCGCTCGTCCGCATCCGCGTACCATCCCGGCCATGACGACGAATGAAGATCCGAGCCGCGGCCGACGAGCACGAACATCACGCACGACGACGAGCACGACCTCGAGCCGCTCGACTACACCGAGGCCGTCGAGGCGTTCCGCGCCGAGAAGGACCACTACTTCAGGCACGGCGAGGGCAGCCCGATCCCGCCGCTCGAGCGTGAGACGTTCGCGGGACTCGCCTACTACCCCGTCGATCCGAGCCTCGTGTTCGAGGGCCTGACGCTCGAGCCGTATGCCGGCACCGAAGAGCGGTCCTTCATGATCCCCACCTCCGACGGCCGCCTGCGACCGGCCCATCGCGCTGGATCGCTCCATTTCGAAGTCGACGGCAAGCCGATGTCGCTCGCAGGCTACGTGCTCGATCAGCCGCAGGGCGACCCGCACGAGCACGAGCACGAGCACGAACACGAGCACGAGCACGAGCACGAGGATGAGCACGTACACCGCGCCGCCGACCTCGGTGACGAATCGGGACCGACCATCTTCGTGCCCTTCCTCGACCAGACGAGCGGCACCGAGACCTACGGCGCCGGTCGCTATCTCGACATCGAGCCCGACGACGACGGGACGTACGCGCTCGACTTCAACCTGGCCTACCACCCCTCGTGCGTCTACGACGTTCGGTTCTCCTGCCCGCTGACACCGGCCGAGAATCGCCTGGACATCCGGATCGAAGCGGGCGAGCGCCTCGGGGAACACGCCTCGGTCTGATCGCTCACCTGGCCCGCCTGTCCTCGAGGCGCCGCCACCAGGGACGCCGGCTACTCCCAGCGGAAGGTCCGCGCCGCGAGCACGACGGCAGCCACTCCCCAGACGACGAGAACCGCCACCGGCCCGACCGCATCGCCACCCTGGCCGAGAGCCACCCGGAACGTGTCTGCGAGCGCCGAGGCTGGCAGCACCGACGCCAGTGCCTCGAGGGGCGGCGGCAGATGCGAGATCGGCAGGATGATCCCGCCGAGCAGCAGGAACGCCAGGAACAGGCCGTTGGCGAGCGCGAGCGTCGCTTCGGCTCGAAGCGCCCCGGCGAGGAACAGGCCGAGCCCGGCGAACGCGAACGTCCCGAGCAGCACGCCGACCGCGACGAGCAGGATCGAGGTGCCCGGAGCAGGTCGCCAGCCGAGGACGCCCGCCGCGACCGCGACGAGGAGCACGATCTGGGCCGACCTCGACGACGAGGACGGCCAGCATCTTGGCCGACAGCAGGCCGCCGCGCGTCAGCGGCGATCCACCGAGACGCTTCAGGACGCCGTAATGCCGCTCGTAGGCCGTCGCGATGCCGAGGTTGACGAGGCTCGTCGCGATGATCGCGAGGGCCATCGCGCCCGGCAGCAGGAAATCGACCGGCGCCGAGTCGCCCGTCGGCAGGATGCTGAGCGACGCGAAGAAGACGAGGACGATCACCGGGATCACGATCGTGACGAGGACGTTCTCGCCCCGGCGCGCGGTCAGGCGCAGCTCCATCCGCCGTCTGGGTGCAAGCCGCGTTGCGGCCGAGGACGGCGCCGCGCGACGCGCTGGCTCCGACGCGGCACGGCCGCTCACGAGCGTCGCGTCGGCGTGCTCGCCGACGAGCGCGAGATACGTCTCCTCGAGCGTCCCCCCGGCGGTCCGCATCTCGACGATGAGCCGGTCGGCCGAAGCACACCATGCCGCGAGCGCGGCGACGAGCGCGGCGTCCGGCGGCGACGCCCTCGATCCGGTAGTCGACCGCCGTCCGGCTCGGTCGACGAGCCGCGCGCCGGGTCGCGCGACCGCGAGCGCCACGCCGCAGCTCTCGGACTCGGCTGGCGCGAGCGGGCGGTCCAGACGGAACCGGAGTGCCGGCGCAACCCCGGCGCCCAACTCGGCCGCAGTCCCGGCGGCGACGATCCGGCCGCGATCCAGGATGCAGATCCGATCGGCCAGCCGCTCGACGTCCGTGAGGTCGTGGCTCGTCAGCAGGATCGCCGCCCCCGCGGCGCGAAGGTCGGCGACGATCGCCCGGGTCGCCGCCCGGGCCTCGGGGTCCATCCCGGCGGTCGGCTCGTCGAGGACGACGACCTCGGGCCGCCCGACGAGCGCGAGCGCGAGACCGAGCCGTTGACGCTCACCTCCCGACAGCCGTCGGTAGCGAGTCCGGGCGACCGTCCGAAGACCGACGAGGTCGATCAGCTCATCGGCATCCCGCGGGTCTCGATGGAAGCGGCCGTACTGGCGGAGCGTCTCGAGCGGCTGGGCTCGCGGGTCGATGCCGCCGTCCTGGAGCATCAGGCCCGACCCGCGACCGCGAGAGCCGGCCCGCCCGTCGCCGGGTCCATGCCGAGGACGCTCACCCGCCCGCCGTCGCCGCGCCGGTAGCCCTCGATGATCTCGACGGTCGTCGTCTTGCCGGCGCCGTTCGGACCGAGCACCGCGACGAGCTCGCCGGCCGAGATCGAGAGCGAGACGCCGTCGAGGACCGTCCGGCCGCCATACCGCTTGACGAGTCCGTCGACCACGACCGCGGGCTCGGCCACCGCGGCCGGTCGTCACGGGCCGCGGTCACGACCGGTCGCGATCTTGGCGTACTGGCGCTCGAAGTCGGCGTCGGTCAGCTCGCCGACCTGGATGGATCGCAGGACGCCGGCCCGATCGACGAAGTACGTCTGCGGCCGTGCCGCGACGCGATAGGCCGACTTGATCGCCTTGTTCGGGTCGACGACAGTCGGCCATGTCGCGCCGTGGTCGGCGATGAACGCCCGTGCTCCGCTCGGGCGGATCGTCGGTCAGGATCCCGACGACCGCGAGCCCGTCGCCGGCATGCTGGCTCAGCTTGCCCTCGAGCAGCGGGAACTCCTCCCGGCACGGGACGCAGCTCGGGCCCCAGAAGTTGATGACGACCGGCCGCCCGGCGAGCGCCTTCGAGGTCGAACGCCGCGCCGTCGAGCGTCGTGCCCGTGATCGCAGGCGCGGCGCGGCCGACCGCGATGGCGATCGCGCGTCCGCTCCGGCACCCGGCCGCGTCGCACGGTCACGAAGGCGACGACGCCCACCGTGGCGAGCGACGGCGACGAGCAAGGCGAGGAGGATCGGTCGGCGCGGCACGACCGAGCCCGCCTATTCGATCGTCGCGTTCCCCGTCATCGTCGGGTGGACGGTGCACAGGAACGTGTACTTGCCGGCGGGCTGCGCCGGGACGTTGTAGACCTGGGTCGCGACGCCGTTGAACGGCGTCCCCTGCCACACGACGCTGCCGGCCTCGTTCTTGAGGGCGACGTTGTGGGGCGTGCCCGGGATCCTGGTTGTCGAAGGCGATCGTGAATGCCTTGTCCGCCGTGGCCGTCCACGACGACTCGACGAAGGTGATGTTCTTGGCCTCGACCAGCACGTCGGCCGCCGGCGCCGCTCGGCGCCGGGCCGCACCGAACCGGAGCGCGGCCTGATCCGCGGAGCGCGGCCGGACGCAGGCGCGCGCCGACCGCCCGCCACTCGCGGTCCCGCCGTTGGCCTCGTTGCGTCGCGAACACCGTCGCCTGCAGGAAGATCGCGCCGAGGACGAGGACCGCCGAGTGCCGTGAGCGTCGCCGACGGCGTCCGCGGCGCCGGGCCGTTCTCGAGATGTCCGGTCCGGTCGGCCTCGACCGTTCGGACGTACTCCTTGCGGGCGTCCACGAGCCAGCCGACCAGCGTCGCGATCGAGCGCAGATCACGCCGGCGACCAGCAGCCAGCCGCCGAAGACGAGGCCGACCATCAACAGCGATGACGCCGATCGCGCCCATGATCGGCCGGAACGACGGGCCGGGCATGTGGACGCCCGGCGGCGGCTCGCCGACGACGACCGGCACGCGTCGTGACGGTCGATCGTCCCGACATCGTGGTCGTAGATGCGCAGGCCCTCGGCCAGCCAGTAGAGCAACGTCAGGATCAGGGCGATCGCGCCGAGCGCGAGGATCACGCCGCCGAAGACGAGGCCGAGCATCAGCAGGAACACGCCGACCGACGGCGAAGACCGGCGAGAACGACGGCCCCGGCATGTGGATGCCGGCCGGCGTCCGCGCCGGGATCCGCCTCGCCCCGCGCCGTGACGCGCGGCGCGCGCCTGAGGCTGCGGAACGTCCGGATCAGGACGAAGACGATCGAGGATCGCGATGCCGACCGGGATCAGCCCGATCAGCTTGCCCCAGTCGGGCGTGACGAACTGGGCCGTGATCTCGAGGATCGAGGTCCAAAGGCGTTCGAGCATCGGTCGCCGGGTTCAGTGCGCGCGCGAGGCGCGCGACGCCGGTCACTCCTTCGACGATCCGGCCACGAGGACGTAGGCCATGAGCGCCATCGCGGCGCCCAGGAAGATCAGCATCGTCGTGCCGGCGTAGTCGATATGCCAGCCGCCGAAGTACGGCACGGCCCAGTAGACGACGCCGATGATCACGAAGATGATCCCGACCATGGCCGCGTTGCGAGGATGACGGAGCGGATGCATGCGATCGACTCCTAGCTCGCGGGCGTCTTGCCGGGCAGCAGGTAGAGAAGCGAGAACAGCAGGATCCAGACGACGTCGACGAAGTGCCAGTACAGCGACGCCGCCTCGACCGCGTCGTAGTGGCGCCCGGAGAACTGACCGGCGAGGCCACGATAGAGCACCACCGCGCAGCATGATGACGCCGCCGAACACGTGCGCACCGTGGAAGCCGGTCAGCGTGTAGTAGGTCGTCCCGTACGTCCCCGACGAGAGCGTCAGACCCTCCGCGCCCAGGAGCGGCGTAGTCGGTCAGCTGCATCACCAGGAACACGATGCCGAGGACGACCGTCACCGTCATGAACCGCAGGAACGACGACGCGGTCGTCGCGACGGATCGCCCAGACGGCGTACTGGCAGGTCACGGAGCTCAGGATCAGCAGGATCGTCGCCGGGCCGACGAACGGCAGGATCGCCAGCGCGAACGGCTCGCCCGTCTCGGCGTTGATCGTCGGCCACTGCGGCGCGTTGGCCCGGATGCTGAAGTAGGCGGCGAACAGCCCGCCGAAGAACATCACCTCGGAGGTGATGAACAGCAGCATCCCGAGGACGGGATTGCTGATGCCCCCGTGGGTGTCATGGGGCATCGACGCGAGCGGGTTGTGCTCGACGGGCAGCGCCGCGGGATCGGTCGTCATCGACATCGGTCGGTCAGTGCTCCGCCGTCCGGCCGTGGCGGAGGTCGAACAGCGGTCGCTCGGAGCGGATCTCGGGCAGGTGATCGAAGTTGTACGGCAGGCGGCGGCGACGAGGTCGCCCATTCGAGGGTGTTGCCCTCCCACGGGTCGTCGCCGGCGATCGGCGCCGCTGCGCAGCGACAGGAAGATGTTCCACAGGAACACGAGCATGCTCGCGGCGATGGTGAACCCGCCGATCGTCGCGAGCAGGTTGAGGTCATTCCAGCCGGCGGTCGAGGAGTAGTCGGCGATGCGACGGGGCATCCCGGCCAGACCGAGTTCGTGCATCGGGAAGAACGTCAGGTTGAACCCGACGAACATGATGACGAACTGCACCTTGCCGATGCGTCTCGTTCATCATCCGGCCGGTCATCTTCGGGAACCAGTAGTAGAAGCCGGCCATGATCCCGAAGACCGAGCCACCGAACAGCACGTAGTGCAGGTGGGCCACCACCCAGTACGTGTCATGGAGCGCGAAGTCCACCGGCACCGAGGCGCTGAACGCGCCGTTGATGCCGCCGATGAGGAACATCGTCAGGAAGCCGAGCGCGAACAGCAGCGGCGTCTTGAGCATCAGCTGGCCGCGCCACATCGTGAAGATCCAGTTGAACATCTTCACCCCGGTCGGGACCGCGATGAGGAACGTCATGATGCTGAAGAACGGCAGGTAGACCGCGCCGGTCGTGAACATGTGGTGGGCCCAGACCGAGAAGCCGAGAGCGCCGATGGCAGCGGTCGCGAACACGAACGCCTTGTAGCCGAACAGCGGCTTGCGGCTGAAGACCGGCAGGATCTCGCTGATCATCCCCATCGCGGGCAGGACCATCACGTAGACCGCGGGGTGCGAGTAGAACCAGAAGACGTTCTGGTAGAGGATCGGGTCGCCGCCGTGGGCCGGATCGAAGAACGACCCGCCGTAGTTGCGGTCGATGAACAGCATGATCAGCGGCGCTCGTGAAGACCGGCGTGGCCATCAGCACGAGGACCGACGTGGTCAGGACGGTCCACACGAGGATCGGCATCCGGAACAGGGTCATGCCCGGGCGCCCGCATCTTGAAGATCGTGACGAGGAAGTTGATCGCGCCGAGGATCGAGCTCGTCCCGATCGAGGACGAGGGCGACGATCCACAGGTCCTGGCCGGTCCCGACCGCGGCCAGCGGCCGGTCCTCGCGTCAGCGGCGGATAGCTCGTCCAGCCTGCCGCCGCGGTCCCGCCCGTGACGAAGCCGAGCAGGAGCAGGAAGCCGGCCAGCGGGAGCATCCACAGCGACAGCGCGTTGATCCGGGGGAACGCCATGTCCGGCGCACCGATCTGGAGCGGAACCACGTAGTTGCCGAAGCCCGCCAGGATCGGGATCACGAACAGGAAGATCATGAACGTGGCGTGCATCGTGAACAGCTCGTTGTACTGGAGGTCTGTCACGTACTGCAGGCCCGGCTGGGCAAGCTCCGTCCGCACGCCGAGGGCCATGAGCCCGGCGATGAAGAAGAAGACCATCGAGTTGATCAGGTACATGATCCCGATCTTCTTGTGATCGGTCGTGGTCAACCACTCGTACAGACCCGTCCTGTAGGCGGAGGCAGCCGGCGTCAGCGTGGTCGTCGCCATGAGGGCTCCTTACTGGACCGTCAGGGTGCCGGTCATGTTCGGGTGGACCGAGCACACGAAGGCATAGTTCCCGGCAGGCAGGGCCGGTACGTCATAGGTCTTCTTCGCAACGCCCGGGAAGATCTCACCCTTGAACAGCTCCTTGCCGCGTCGGCGAGCCTTCGTGGATGGCGACATTGTGGGGCGTGCCCTGATCCTGGTTGTCGAAGTCGATCTTGAACGGCGTGTCGGCCTTGGCCGTCAGCGACGTCTGCTCGAAGGCCACGTTCTTGGCGGTCACCGCGACTGGCGGGCCGGCTTCACCACCGCCCCCGCCGGCCCCGTTGCCGCCGCCGCTCGGGGCGCCGCTCGCCTGGCCGCTCGGGAGCGGGTGCCGGCGTCGCGTTGTGCTGGGCGATCTGGTCCTGGAGCCACGAGTCGAACTCGGGGCCGGTCTTGGCGACGACGTCGAACAGCATGATCCGGTGGCCGGAGCCGCACAGCTCGGCGCACTGGCCGCGGAACGTCTGGCCGGCATCGCTGTCCTTGACCTTGAATTCGAACATGTTCACCCGTCCCGGCACGACGTCGCGCTTGAACAGGAATTGCGGGACGTAGAAGGCGTGGATGACATCCTGGCTGGCAAGCGACAGCTGGATCGTCCGGCCGGCCGGCACGTACATCCCGCCACCGGCCTGAGCGGTCGGCAGCAGCTGGGTGTACTCGATGGTCCGGCCATCCTCGGAGAGGTAGTCGAACTGCCACTGGAACTGCCCGGCGACCGCGCGGATCCGCTGCGGCGGTGCGGTGTTCGTGTCGACGACGTTCAGGGTCTGCCATGAGATCACGAACAGGAAGATCACGATCAACGTCGGCACGATGGTCCAGACGAACTCGGCGATGTTGTTGCCGTGCGTCTGGGGCGGCAAGGTGACGTCGTCCGGCTTGCGTCGATAGCGGATCACGGTCCACACGATCAGCGCTTCGACGACGAGGAAGATCGCGGCCGCGATGACGAAGACGATCGTGTACAGGTTGCGGATCTCGGCGCCCTGCTCCGTCACCGCGATCGGCGGGTAGAGGCCCGTCACGAACGTCTCGCCGTACTGGATGACGTTCACGCCCAGGATGAGCGCCACGATCACCGCGAGGATGAGCAGGGCGCCGACGATGAGAGCAAAGAGCGCGGTCTGCGAGGGGCCCGACCTGGGGGAACTCGACATCAAGGTCCTCGAGGATCGGCGACGCACCCGGACGGGGCGCGACGACCGTGGGTGTCAGCGGGTGCGGTCGGCCGCGGGGGGCCGAACCGGCGGCCATTCTACATGCGCACGCGTGTGAAGGCGCGCCGACGGCGCGGTCGCCGGCCGCGGCCGCCGTTTCCGGGGCCATTCGCGCGCGGTTCGTGCGAGGATGCCGGTGATGGCTCGCCTGTCGATCGCTTCGACTAGCCGTTCGTCGCACGGCTGCCGCTGGCGCGAGGCTCCTCGGTGCGCTTCATCGGCGTCGCGTGCCCGGGCGTCTGGCTGGTTGCCTCGGTCGTCGGCCCACGGGATCGCGCCGGCCGAGCCGCCGAGCGCGGCCTCGATTCTCCTGGGCTGGACGTTCCCGCCGCTTCCGACGCTCGGGATCGTGGTCACGACGGTCTGGTGGCTCTGGGCCGTCCGCCGCGTCGACGCGGCGCACCCGGCGAACCGGGTTCCACCGCAGCGCACCGCGGCGTTCCTCCTCGGGATGCTCGCCCTCGCCTTCGCCGTCGACCTCGGGCATCGAGCGGTACGACACGTCGCTCTTCTCGGTCCACATGGTCCAGCACGTCCTGCTGATGCTCGTCGCGGCGCCGCTGATCGCGCTCGCGGCGCCGATCACCCTGATCCTGCGGCTGTCGTCGCCGGAGACGCGAAAGCGCTGGGTCCTTCCGGTCCTGCACTCGAGGGTCGTCAGCTTCCTCGCCCACCCCGTCGTCGCCTGGATCATGTTCGCGGCGATGATGTGGGGCACCCACTTCTCGGCCCTGTTCAACGCCTCGCTCGAGGATCCGCTCGATCCACGACATCGAGCACGGGCTGTTCCTGACCGGCGCCCTGCTGTTCTGGTGGCCCGCGGTGGCGCTCGATCCGGCACCACATCGGATGACTCACCCGGTCCGGATCGTGTACCTGTTCCTGCAGATGACCCAGAACACGTTCCTCGCGGTCGCGATCCTCAACGCGACCACCGTCCTGTACCCGCACTACGCGACGCTCGTCCTGCCGTGGGGAGGCTCTGCGCTCGAGGACCAGCGGCTGGCGGCCGGGATCATGTGGATCGCCGGCGACGCGGTCTTCCTCATCGCGATCATGGCTGTGGTGGCCGGTTGGATGAGGGCCGAAGCACGTGACACTGCCCGTGAAGATCGTCGCGCCGACGTCGAGATGGCCCAGATCCGGATGCGCGAACGACGTCTCGCCGAGCGGCTCGCCGACGAGCGGGGCGAGACGCGAGGGTAGGGACTCAGCCGACGCTCCCACCCCGGCTCGTTCCCGACGGATCGACGAACCCCTCGTGATCCGATGCCCAGACTGCACGGAAGTGCACTTCGGGATCGGGTCCACGAGGGACTCATCCGAAAACCGTTCTCCTCGGAACGGGCGCACTCGGGCGTCGCCCCGATGTCGCGCGACCGACACACTGGGCACTTGCGTGAAGCCGAGGCCCGCCGGCTTTGCGGTAAGTCAGCCCCGCGGCGGCAATGGTGCGCGCGAGGTACTCCCGGTACCGTTCCGGGTCGACGTTCCCGCCGCTGACCACGGCGACCACTGGACCGTCCAGACGGTCGAGGCCGGCCTCGCGGGCGTGGAACGCGAGGGCGGCGACGCGAGCGCGCCGGATGGCTCGACAACGAGGCGAGACTCGCTCGGCTGCGAGCCGGACGCCGGCGGCGATCTCCGCTTCGCGTGACCGTGACGATCGAATCGAGGTAGGCGCGAAGGTGCGCGAACGTCCGCGCGCCGAGCGCCTGGGTGCGTGTCCCGTCCGCGATCGTTCGCGACACGAGGTCGGCGGGCCAGGCGACGATCTCCCCGCGCGCCAGGGAGTCGCGGGCGTCGGCCGCGAGCTCGGGCTCCACGCCGATCACGCGAGCGCCGGGTCGCAGGGCGCGGACGGCCGCGGCGACGCCGCTCGCGAGCCCGCCGCCACCGATCGGCACGAGGACTGCCGCTACGTCGGGCAGGTCGGCGACGATCTCGAGGCCGACCGTGCCCTGTCCGGCGATGATCCGGTCGTCGTCGTACGGCGGGATGATCGCGAGTCCGCGTTCCGCCGCGATCCGCTCGGCCACGATCCGGCGCTCATCGCTCGCGGTCCCGACCGTCACGATCTCGGCGCCATCGGCTGCGACGCGCTCTCGCTTGATGGCCGGGGCATCGGATGGCATCACGACGACGGCCGGCGCACCGAGCAGGCGAGCCGCCCGGGCGACACCCTGGGCGTGATTGCCCGACGAGTACGTGATGACGCCGCGGGCGAGGTCATCGGCCGACAGCGAGGCGATCGTCGCGTAGGCGCCGCGGAGTTTGAACGCGCCGATCGGCTGCAGCGACTCGGCCTTCAGGAAGGCGCGAGCGTCCGGTGGTCCGAAGGCGACGAGCGGTGTGTGCAGGACCACGCCGCGCAAGACGTCGGCCGCGGCTGCGATGGCCGCGAGGTCGACGAGCGGGGGTGTGTCGGTTTGGACAGGCGTTCGCGCGCTTGTCATCGCCGCTTCCGGTCGGTCAGACGCTGGCATTCGATACAATGCGCCGCCCAGGGGAGGGCCTCGAGCCGCCCAGGCGCGATCTCCTTGCCACACCGGACGCACGTGCCGTATGCGCCGGCGCGCGATGCGGGCGAGGGCCTCCTCGACGAGGCCGCAACTGATGATCGGCCCGGTCGTGGAGCGCCAGATCGCGCTGCTGGGCGAAGACCTGGCTGGCGGCTGCGGCCTGCGAGCCGTATGTCATCTGGCCCGGCGCGATGATCGTCTCGCCGAGGTCCTCGATCGAGGCGCGCGCGCTCGGCGTCAAGGGCAGCTCGGGCGGTTTCGATATGTCGCTTGCTCCACGCGCCGATGGTACGCGGGCGTGGGAGGTCCGGAGCGTGCTCGCGATTATCCTCGAGGCAAGCGTTTCGACCATGAGGAGTCGACGATGGCGATCGAGATCGACCCTGTATGCGGCATGGAAGTCGACACGACCACCAGCCTCCTGTCGCTTGCCGTACGAGGGCAAGACGTACTGGTTCTGCAGCAAGGGCTGCATGCTCGAGTTCCGCGACGACCCGGAGAAGTACCTGGCGCCCGACTACAAACCGTCGATGTGACAGTGACGCGCGACCGTGCGGTCGTCGGATCGTGGTGCTTCCGGCTGATCTCGCGAGCGAGTCCGTCTGCGACCTCGTGACGACGGGTCGCGTGAGCGGGCGAGCCGCGCCAGATCGAGATCTGGTTCGCGGCCGATCCCGAGCGTGATCGCATCTATCTGCTCTCGGGCGGGCGGGACCGCGCACACTGGGTCCGGAACATCCGGAGCGATCCGCGGGTCCGCGTCCGGATCGGCGATCGGTGGTTCGACGGTGAGGCGACGGAGGTGGACGAGGGCGCCGAGGACGCGCTCGCGCGTCGCCTGCTGGCCGCGAAGTACCAGGGCTGGTCCGAGGGACGCTCGCTGAGCGCCTGGGCGCGGGAGTCGCTCCCGGTCGCCATCGACCTGCTGATAAGTGGCAGATAAGCGGCCGCTGCGATAGTCGAGGCGGCGGTATCGGACCGGGCACTCTGTGGAGGGGTCCCGCCGCCCTCATCGGGCCCGGCCCTTTGCCGGCGGAGGTTTCTCATGCGCCAGTCGCTCTACCGGATCGCAACGGCCATGTCCACGCTCGCGTTCGCGTTCATCGTCACCGGCGTCAAGTGGTAGGGCCCGAGATGGGCCTCCGCTGGGCCTAGGTTCCCGCTCCGGGTACAGCGAGGGTTCGTTGTGACGCGGCCCGCCACCGCGCGAGGCGAGCCATAGACTTCGCGCGGTGAACTCCAAGTCGGGTCGGGCGGGGAAGGCTCGTCCTCCTTCCGGCGCTGGCTGCCCTGGTCGCCGCGCTCACCGGCTGTTCATCCGCCCCCGCGGCGACCGGGCCGATCTCAGCCGGGTGGCTCCGGCGTCGCCGCGCGAGGTGAACATCATCGCGAAGGACTATTCGTTCCTGCCCGATGCGCTCGAGCTCGTTCCCGGCGAGACGGTTCTCCTCCACGTGATCAACGGTGGGCTCGTCGTTCACGAGGCGATCATCGGCGATGAGTCGGTCCAGGACGCCTGGGAGGCAGCCGAAGCCGCTTCCGCGAGCGCGCCCACCCGGGCCGACGCCGGTCGTCAGCGTCCCGCCGGACGTTTCCGGGATCCGGATCGTGGTCGGCTCGGGCCAGCGGATGGATGTCACCTGGACCGTGCCCCGGCCAGGTCGCCTCGCCGGGCGCGCCACCTTGGATCGTCGGATGTCACATCCCCGGCCACTGGGGGCGCGGCATGCAGATCCCGGTCCGCTGGGTCGCCGCGGGCACGCGGCCGTAGACCGCTCGCCATACCGCGGCCGCGGCAGCGCTGAGTGGTACGCTCTCGCTCCGCACGCAATCGGGTACCGGGAGCGGCTGACCCTCGAAGGAGTGCCTGGATGACCTATGTGATCGCCGAGCCCTGCATCGACGTCCTCGACATCTCGTGCGTGTCGGTCTGCCCCGTCGACTGCATCCATTACGACGAGGGCGTCGATCGCAAGCTCTACATCGACCCCAACGAATGCATCGACTGCGGGGCGTGCGAGCCGGAGTGCCCGGTCAACGCGATCTTCCCCGAGGAGTCGCTGCCGCCTGAGTGGGCGAACTACACCACGATCGACATGGTCTGGTACACGGACAAGGCCGCGGCCCGAGCGTCCGTCGACGAGCTGAAACCGCAGTAGCGTCGCACTCCGCGGCGCCCGACGCCCGCACCGGCCGCGACGCCGGCGCAGCGGAGCGTCGGACCCGTCCGGCCGGTCGGCGCTGACGGCAGATCCACGATGCGCATCGCTTCGCTACTGCCATCCGCCACCGAGATCGTCTGCGCCATCGGGCTCGGTGACGAGCTGGTCGGCGTCACCCACGAGTGCGATTACCCGCCGCAGGTCGTCGGCAAGCCGGTCCTCACGCGATCCGTCCACGACCTTTCGAAGGCGTCGTCGCGCGAGATCCATCGGCTCGTCACGGCATCGGTCCACGGCGGGTCCTCGCTGTACGAACTCGACGAGGCTGCTCTCGCCGAAGCGGCGCCCGACCTGATCCTGACCCAGGAGCTGTGCCGCGTCTGCGCGGTCAGCTACCGCGAGGTCAACGAGGTCGCCCGGGCGATCGATGCCGACATCACCGTCGTCTCGCTCGAGCCCTCCTCGATCGAGGGGATCCTCAACACGATCACGACGGTCGGTGCCATGACCGAGGCCGAGGACGCGGCGATCGACCTCGTCGAATCCCTCCGGGAGCGGCTCGGGGCGATCGGCGAAACAGTCGAGGCACGGCGCGACGCCGGGACGTACGGCCGGCACGTGTCGTCGGTCTCGAATGGCTCGATCCGCCGTTCGCGGCCGGTCACTGGGTCCCCGAGCAGATCCGGCGGGCAGGCGGCTGGGACCTCCTCGGCGCCGACGGCGAGCCGTCGCGGCAGTCCACCTGGACCGATGTCCTCGACGTGGACCCCGAGATGCTCCTCCTCATGCCGTGCGGCTTCCATCTCGCGGAGACCGTCGATACGTGGGCGAAGCTCCCGCGTCCGCCCGATTTCGACGAACTGCTCGCGGTCGCGCCGCGAGCGGATCTTCGCCCTCGACGGGTCCGCCTACTTCAGCCGCCCCGGGCCGCGGGTCGTGGACGGCATCGAGCTCCTTGCCGAGATCTTCGACCCCGACGCGTTCGTCGACATCGCGCCGTTCGGGTCGTGGACGCCGGTCGACGCCTAGATCGAGAGATCGTCGTGCCGTTTCGAGCGAGCTTCGACTGCCTGTGGTGCGGGACCGCGTACGTCGCGCCGCGGCCCCGATGATCTCGAGGGCTGGGCGCAGCTCTGTTCGGAGTGTGTCGGCAAGGCAGGCGACAACGGGTTCCTCCGCTTCCGCCTCCGCCAGGCACTGACCGAACGCGGGCGCGGCCACACGCGCGTCCGCGGGAAGCGGAAACGATGCGAACGGAAACTGATGCGAGCGGAAACGAGCCGGAGAACCGCGCGCGCCCGAAGCCACGTCCGATGTCGCGGATCACGGCGCAGTCGGCGATTCCGCCGACCGCGGCCTCGTCGACTACTACGAGGCCCGCGCCCCCGAATACGACGACTGGTATCTCCGTCGCGGTCGCTACGCCCGCGGTCCGGTGCACGACGCAGCCTGGAACGCCGAGCTCGATGTCGCCGGGCGCTGGCTCGACGCCCAACCCATCCGCGGCGAGATCGTCGAGCTGGCCGCCGGGACCGGCTGGTGGTCGCCGCTCCTCGCCACCAAGGGCGAGCTTTCGATCTACGACGCGTCGCCGTCGGCGCTCGATCGTGCCCGCGAGCGCCTCGTCGCGCACGACCTGCGGGCGCACATCCACGTCCGGGACGTGTGGGCGGAGGCCGATCGACAGGTCGACGCCGTCTTTGCCGGCTTCTGGCTGAGCCACGTGCCGCGCGACCGTCTCGCGGCCTTCCTCGGCGTCGTCCGTCGCTGGCTCAAGCCGGGCGCGACCTTCGCGTTCATCGACTCGCTCGAGGACCCCCAATCGAGCGCCGTCGGACCATCCGACTCCCGCCGACGATCGATCGATCCGGCGGCTCGACGACGGTCGTGAGTTCACGATCGTCAAGGTCTACTACACGCCGGCCGAACTCGAGGCTGCCCTCGCCGCCGCCGGATTTGCGAACGGCCGAAGTCACGACCACCGGCCGGTTCTTCCTGACGGGCGTCGCGACGCTGCCGCGACCGACCCGTTGACACGCGGTCGCTATCCTGAACCGACCTCGGAGCGCGGCAGGTGAGCCGCAGGGGGAGTGGTCGGTGATGAGCGCGACGCAGGGATCGCCGACCACGAGAGCCCGCGACCGTCCGTGTCGCGATGTGGTGTTCGCGCCATCGATGGCCGGTCGTGGCCCTGTGGTTCATCGGCACGATCGGTCTCTTCCTCGTGAGCCTCCCGGGCGGCGGGATCAAGGCCGAGGACGCGAACGGCAATCCGAACCAGGCCCAGACGGAATCGGCGAAGGCCTACGCGGCGTTCCAGTCGGGCGGCACGAACACGCCGTCCGAGGACGTCTCGATCGTCATCACCCACCCGTCGCTCAAGGTCACCGACCCCGCCTTGCCGCCGTACATCGCGAAGACCATCGCAGACCTCAAGGCGCTGACCGTCGACGAGAACGGCACCGCCGATCCCGGCGTTCGACACGGTGTCCGATCCCGCGACTGCACCGCCGCGAGGCCGGTCTTGTCGCCCCCGACCTCACCGCGGTCCGCATCGTCGCCACGCATCAAGGGCGATCAGGACCTCGTTGACCGCCACCTCGTGCCAGTCAGGCCGGCGATCGCGGCCATCGAGTCGGACGGAAGCGGGTTCGTGGTCCACAGCGTCAGCGGGACGCTGACGAACGAGGACATCACGAACCTCATCAACAGCAGTCTCGACACCACGTTCGTCACGATCGGTCTGACCTTCGTGATCCTGCTGATCACGTTCGGTGCCGTCGCCGCCGCGGTCGTCCCGATCGTGCTGGCGGTGTCCGCGCTCATCGGTGCCTTCGGGATCTTCGGCCTGTTCAGCCAGACCGTGAACCCGGTCAGCCCGTATGCCAGTCAGCTGATCATCCTGATCGGGCTCGCTGTCTCGGTCGACTACTCCCTGTTCATGATCACGCGGTTCCGCTCCGAGCGGCGTCGAGGCCGGGACAAGCTCGTCGCCATCGAGATCGCGAGCGCGACCGCCGGTCGGGCCGTCTTCTTCAGCGGTCTCGCGGTGATGATCTCCATCGCCGGCCTGTTCATCATCGACGTGTCGATCTTCCGCTCGATGGCGATCGGGACGATCGGGGTCATCTTCATCTCGATCATCGGCAGCCTGACGTTCCTCCCCGCGACGCTGGCGATCCTCGGCGACCGCGTCAACACCGGCCGGATCCCGTTCTTCGGCCGGTCACGCGAGGAAGGGAGCGGCATCTGGGCGCGGATGGTCGGGGCCGTCATGCGCCGGCCGGTCGGTCTCGGTGCGGCGGCGGTCCTGCTCCTTCTGGTCCTCGCGACGCCGTGGCTCCACCTTCGGATCGGGATCACCGATTTCACCTCGTTCCCCGACCGATCGACGGCGTCCAGGCGGTCAAGCTGCTCAACGAGAAGTGGCCGCAGGGCTCGACCGAGACGCTGCAGGTCGTCGTGACCGGCTTCGACCGGCCCGAGACGAAGGCTGCCGTCGAGGCGTTCCAGCAGTCCGGTCTCAACGTCGCGGGCCTGAGCCAGCCGGTCGAGGTCATCCCGTCGCGTGACGGCGAAGCGGCGCTGATCTCGTTCACGATGGCCGGTACCGACCAGAACGACCCGAGGAGCGCGGCGATCGTCCGCGAGGTCCGGAGCGAAGCCGTGCCCGGCGGCGTTCGGGCAGCTCGCCGGGGTCCAGGCGTACGTCACGGGCAACGCGGCGCAGGCGGTCGACATCACGGCCATCTACACCGACGCGATGCCGCTCATCTTCGCCTTCGTGCTCGGGATGTCGTTCCTGCTTCTGCTCGTCGTGTTCCACTCGATCGTCATCCCGATCAAGGCGATCGTGCTCAACCTGCTCTCGGCCGGCGCGGCCTACGGCGTCGTCGTCGCGGTCTTCGAGGACGACATCCTGCATGGCGCATTCGGCATCGCGAACTCGAGCGTCATCGAGAGCTGGGTGCCGATCTTCATCTTCACGATCCTGTTCGGGCTGTCGATGGACTACCACGTCTTCATCCTGACCCGGGTCAAGGAGGCGCGCGATCGAGGCCTCGATTCGCGGGCGGCCGTGGCCCGCGGGCATCGCCATCACGTCGGGCACCATCACGAGCGCGGCGACGATCATGGTCGTGGTGTTCCTGACGTTCGTCACGATCCCGTTCGCGTTCATCCAGGAGCTGGGCCTCGGGCTGGCCGTCGCGGTCCTGATCGACGCAACGATCGTGCGCTGCGTGCTGCTGCCGGCGTCGATGACCGTGCTCGGCGACTGGAACTGGTGGCTGCCGCGCTTCCTGAGATGGCTGCCGCGAGTCACGATCGAAGGTGAGCCGGAGGTCGAGGCCGAGGACCGAGCCGGTTCCCGCCTGACCCGGCCGCCAACGGCCAGACGTCGCGCGAGGTGCCACGCCGCGGGCGAGCATCGGGCACCTCCCCGGCTGCGCCGGACGACCCGGGAACGAGCCGGACGCGCGGCTATACTCCGGCCGATGTCGCCCCTGACGAAGTCCACGATCGCGACGGTCGGCTCCGGCGTGATGGCCGAAGCGATGATCGCGGGGCTCCTCCGCGGCCGGCTCGTCGAGCCATCGCAGGTCGTCGCGAGCCATCCGCGAGTCCGAGCGGCGCGAGGCGCTCGAACGCGACTACTCGATCCGAACGGTCGCCTCGAACGTCGAGGCCGTCGAGGCAGCCGACGTCATCCTGCTCGGCATCAAACCGCAGATGCTCAGCCGGGTCGGCCGCGAGATCGGTCCGCACCTGCGTCGCGGCCAGCTCGTGTTGAGTGTCCTCGCCGGCGCCACAACGGCGGCCCTGACGGGCCTCCTCGGCCACGATCAGGTCGTTCGCAGCATGCCGAACACGCCGGCCCGGCTCGGGAAGGGGATGACCGTCTGGTACGCGACTCCCGAGACGACCGACGACGCAGCGCGCCCAGGCGGCGGCGCTGCTCGGTGCGCTCGGTCATCAGCTCGAGGTCGACGACGAGAAGATGGTCGCGATGGCGACCGCGGTGTCCGGCACCGGCCCGACCTACGTGTTCCTCGTGATGGAGGCGCTCATCGACGCCGCGGTCCACCTCGGGTTTCCGCGCCACATCGCCCACGACCTCGTCATCGAGACGCTCGAGGGTTCGACGCTCTTCGCGAAGTCGTCGGGGATGCACCCGGCGGAGCTTCGGAACATGGTGACCTCGCCTGGCGGCACGTCGGCCGCTGCGCTGCACGAGCTCGAGTCCGGCCGGCTGCGGACCGTGCTGTCGGAGGCGGTCTGGGCGGCGTATCGCCGGACCGTCGAGCTCGGCGAGCAGCTCGAGGCGTCCGTGGGCCGCGGCTCCGGCCGACCGGCGGAGCGGAGGTCGGTGACCGGTCCTCGAGACCGGCTTCGACGCCGTAGCGGCGGACGGTCCTCGTCGCGCGCGGCCGCCGCCTGATGCCGACGCCCACCGTCACACCGTCATCGAGCCTGACGGTCGAGGCGATCGTCGCTGTCGAGTCGGCACGCGAGTTCCGGCTGCATCCGCGAGACCGGATCGTGGCCTACACGGCCGAGGCAGCCGGGACCCGGCAGCTGTTCACCCTCGGTCTGCGCGGCGGCTATCCGGTCCAGGTGACCGCGTCGGACAAGCCGGTCTCCGAGCCGCAGTGGTCGCCCGACGGCCGACGGCTGACGTTCGTTCGCGACGACGAGATCTGGGTCGTCGAAGCCGACGGCTCGCGCCTCGTTCGCGTCGTCGTCGCGACCCGGTCGCGGTCGCGAGCCGCGCTGGTCGCCCGACGGACGTCGGATCGCGTTCCTGTCGCGGCGGCGTGGCTGGAGCCAGGTCTGGGTGATCGATGCGCCGGTGCCGCGTCGCGGTCGCCCGGCCAACGAGCCGAAACCTGCCCGCCCGACGGCCGTGACGGACCCCGGCATCGATGTCGACGGCTTCGAGTGGTCGCCCGACGGTGCGCGGATGGCGGTGATGAGCCGAGGCGAGGCCGACGACCCCGATGCCGCCCAGATCTCGATCGTCGAGGTCGCCACGAGGAAGCCGACGCGTCGTTGCCGGCACGGCCTCGCACGATGTCGGTGCGCGCTGGCTGCCGGACGGCTCGATCGCTGTACCTCTCGGACGCCGACGGCTGGTTCCAGGTCATCCGGCTCACCGCCGACGGCCATGACCGGATCGTCCTGACTGCCGGCGAGCGCGAGCACGGCGAACCGGGTGGCGGGGTCGGCTACGTGCCGTTGCCGTCGCCCGAGGGTCGCGCGATTCGTCCACATCGAGGTCCACGACGGTGTCCAGGACCTCGATCGTCGGCGAGTTCGACGGTGTCTGCGCCGCCGAAGCGCGGTCGCGGGCCGGCCACCGAAGACACCCCGGACGGTCAGCGCCGCGACGGCCGGCAGCACGCATCAACCCGTGGGACGGCGTCTGGCGATCGGTCGGCTGGCTGCCGCGACGGATCGTGGGTCGTCGCGGTCGGGGAGCGCGAAACAGCGCCGCAGGACCTGTGGCTGCTGCCGGTGCCGGGCGTCGCGCCCTGACGACGCTCGGCCGCGCCAGGTCACCGATTCGATGCCGGCGGTCCTGCGTGCCGCGCTCGCCCCGGGCCGCGCCGCGGCCGCCGAACGGGTGACGATCACCGCCCGTGACGGCCTGCGCGTCGAGGGCACGCTGTGGCGTCCGCACGATGCGACCGGGCAAGCGCGGCGGCCGCCGCGTCCCGACCGTCGATCTATCCCGCACGGCGGCCCGACCGGCCAGTCGTTCCGCTCGTTCCAGCCGTTCAAGCAGCTCCTCGTCGCCGAAGGCTTCGCCCTCTTCGACGTCGACTTCCGTGGGTCGACCGGCTACGGCCGCACGTTCCGTCGGGCGAATTACGACGAGTGGGGCCACGCCGACGTCTTCGACCTGATCGATGCCGCCCGCTGGGCCGCCGAGCAACCGTGGTCCGACGGCCGGCTCGGGATCTACGGCGGCTCGTACGGCGGCTACATGGTGCTGTGCGCGCTCGTCGAGGAGCCGGCGATGTGGCGCGTCGGCGTGGACCTCTACGGCGACTCGGATATCGGCGACAGCTATCGACACGGCGACCGGCCCGGTCGCATCGACCTCCACAAGATGATGGGCTCGCCCGACGACCCCGAGCGAGCCGAGGTCTACCGCCGCGGATCGCCGGTCTATCGCGCCGAGCGGATCCAGGCGCCGCTGCTCATCCTCCACGGCCGCAAGGACAAGCGCGTCGTGCCGCTGATGACCGAGCGGATGGTCGAGGCCCTCGAGATCGAGGACAAGATCCACGAAGTCAAGTGGTACGACGACGAGGCCCACGGCTGGGAGCAGCGCGAGAACCGGCGTGACGCGTTCACCCGCATCCTGACGTTCCTCAAGACGCACCTCGGAGACGACGCCGCCGGCTAGAGGCTGGGCGACGATGGCGGCCGCCCGGCCGACTCTTTTTCGTCATCGGTCCACGTGGTGCGCACACGGCCGGATCACGGAGCCGTTCGACGGCTGATCGCGCCGTCGCCGAGCCACTCCACGCACGAATCGAGCGTCTCGAAGCCTTCGAGTCGCGCCGATCTGGCCTGTGAACGTGCCCAAGGCGCACCACATGGACGCAAGGCAGGAACCGTCGGCCGTGACGGTGCCCGCTCCGCCCGACGCTACCGGCGAAGGATCTCCGCGAGCTGGTCGAGGTGTCCCTCGGCATGGTCGGCGACGAAGCGCGTCGCGAGATCCGTGACGCTCAGCTCGCCCTGGGTCGGATGCAGCCCGGTCCGCGAGCCCGTTCAGCGTCCGAAAGCTCGGCCCAGCGACGCCGCCACCGATCGATGCCGACGAAGATCCGAGCCAGCAGCTCGCGGATCAGGGAGCGTTCGGTCGCGCGCGATGACCGCGACGCGGACCTCCTCCGTGGCCACCCGTCCGAACGGCTCCGGGCCCGGACGTCATGTCCACGACCCGCTCGGCCTCGCCGAGCCAGAACGCGAACATCTCCTCGAGGTGAGCGAGCAGCTCGCGAGGTCCCCACGACGCCTCGGGCGCGTGATCGAACCGCTCGGCGAGTGGCCACGATCGAAGCGGCCTCGAGGTCCGCCCGAAAACCGGAGAGCCGCTCGGCCACGGCCGCGAGCCTCGCGTCGAAGTCGTGTCTGTCGTCGCCGCGGCGGTCGGTTCGGTCGTCATCGGCGCCAGTTTGGCACGCGGGGCGTAGCATGGTCGGCCAGATCAGCGGCCGGCCGCCCCGGCGGTCCGTGCCGTCCCGCCGCCAGCTGGGAGAACGCGATGACGGAGACCATCTCGAAGGGTGCGGCCAACCAGGCCGGCGCTCGGATCGACACGGACGCCTACGCCAAGGCGGCCGACTTCCTGCCGATCGACGGCATCGATCACGTCGAGTTCTGGGTCGGCAACGCTCGCCAGGCGTCGGCCTACTACCGCGCGCTGTGGGGCTTCACGCCGGTCGCGTTCAGCGGGCTCGAGACGAAGGTCCGCGACCGCGCCAGCTACGTCATGGTCCAGAACGGCATCCGGTTCGTGTTCACCGCGCCGCTGACCCCCGATGGCGAGATCGCCGAGCACGTCCGCGAGCACGGCGACGGCGTCCACGACATCGCCTTCGCGGTCAGCGACGTCGACAGCGGCCTGGCGCGAGACGACGTCGCGTGGCGCCGTGTCTGCCCTGGAACCCACCGAATTCGACGGCGGCGACGACGGCGTCCTGCGCAAGGCCTCGATCCGGACGTACGGCGAGGTCCTCCACTCGTTCGTCGATCGCCGCGACTATCACGGCCCGTTCGCGCCCGGCTATCGAGCGGTCAGGAACCCCGCCGCCGCCGCGACCGGGCTGTCGTTGCTCGAGGTCGATCACTGCGTCGGCAACGTCGGTCTCGGCGAGATGGACCGCTTCGTCGAGTACTACCGGGACGTCCTCGGCTTCGCCCAGCTGATCCACTACGACGACAAGGTCATCCACACCGACTACAGCGCGCTGATGTCGAAGGTGATGACCAACGGCAACGGCCGGATCAAGTTCCCGATCAACGAGCCGGCGACCGGCAAGAAGAAGAGCCAGATCCAGGAATACCTCGACTGGTACCGCTCGCCGGGCTGCCAGCACATCGCGCTGCGGACCGAGGACATCGTCACGACGGTCCGCCGGCTGCGCGCCAACGGCGTCGAATTCCTCGGCCTGCCGCACGAGTACTACGCGTCGCTCGCCGATCGCGTCGGCGACGTCGGCGTCCCGATCGACGTCCTCGAGGAGCTCGGCATCGAAGCCGACCGCGACGAGGAGGGCTACCTCCTCCAGATCTTCACCCGCCCGGTCCAGGACCGCCCGACGTTCTTCTTCGAGATCATCGAGCGCCACGGCTCGCGCGGCTTCGGCGTCGGCAACTTCAAGGCCCTCTTCGAAGCCATCGAACGCGAACAGGCGAAGCGCGGGAACCTCTAGCGAGGCTCCCGCGCCGTCGAAAGCTGGCGGCCCGGTCAGGGCGTGATGATCGATCGACTCCACGATGCGCTGGGCGTCGGCCATGTCGGCGGCCGGCGTCCCGGCGAAGCGCTCGATCCAGAAGACGACCGGGCGACCCCCTACGTCGAGGATCCAGATGCGGAAGAGGTTCGAGGGCCCGAGGGCGGGGACCCCACTGCCGTCCGGCTCCGCGAAGAGGATGTAGAGGTTATCGCCGCATGCGCTGAGGTCGGCCGGAAGCTCGACATCGACTCGCAGACCGGCGTATCCGCCGAGCGTGACGTCGACCGGGTCCGAGACGACCAGTATCGTCACGCGCTTCCAGGGTCGCGACGACCTCGCCGGGGACGTTGCGTCCGAAAACTTGCCGAGCCCATCGCACGGGTCGCTGGGGACATTGACCGCCCCGGACGCTCCGACCGAGATCCCGGTCGGTCCGGCGTATCCCTGGCTGGCAGTGATCCGCGAGCCTCCTCCATCGCGGGTCCACCCCGTCGGGATCACGGCCGTCCACGACGTGGCGTCGCCCTGCACCTCAGTCGGGCGGTCTCGGTGTGGGCGTGGGTGTGAGGGTCCGCGGTCGGGGACGGAGTCGGCGACTGGGTGGGCGTCGGGGCTGCCGTCGGGACCGGGGTCGGCGTCGGGCCGCCGCCGCCGAACCCGGACGAACCGCGAAGAAGTTGTAGCCGATGACCGCCACGATGGCGACCGTCGCGACGCCGCGCAAGCTTGTAGGTACCGGTCATGCCGATGGCCTCCAGTCGAGGCGCCAGGCGGGTCGCTGGGACTGGCGTTCGATGCGGTCGGCGACGATGTCGACGACGCGATCGGGTGCCTGCTCCGGACCGTCGCTGAACCAGTGGTCGAGGAGGCGTTCGATGTCGCGTTGCTGGGTCATGCCGATCGACCTTCCGTGACCGTGGTCCGAGCATCAGCCTCGAGAGCGGCGCGCATGGCGCGGTGGGCGTTGTGGAGTCGCGATCGGGCCGTGCCGGCCGGGATGCCGAGGGTCTCGGCGATCTCGGACGGCGCATACCCGAGGTAGTGGTGCATAGCGAGGATGGCCCGCTGTTCGGGCGGCAGCCGGCGGAACCCGCGTTCGAGCAGGTCCCGATCGGCCACGTTGAGGAGTTCGTCGGGCGCGGCCGGTCCGTCGACCGGCAGGACCCGCAGGTTCGCTGCCCGCCGACGCTCGCGGTCGCTCGCCTGGGCGATGCAGACGTTGATGAGGAGGCGCTGCAGCCACGCATCGAACCGGTCCGGATCGCGGAGACCCCGCAGGTCACGCCAGGCGATCACCAGCGCGTCCTGAAGGGCATCCTCGGCCCGATCGATGTCGCGCAGGATCCGGTGGGCGACCGCAGAGGCGGTCCGTCCGAACGCGGATCAGGTCGACGTACGCCGCCTGATCCCCGTTCCGTGCCGCCTCGACGAGGTCGCGATCCACCAGGTCCTGCCCTCCGGAACACCCGATATCGGGTGTCGTCCGTCTCTACTGGTGGACGGTAGAGGCTGGGCGTTCATTCTTCGCCCTGGCGAGTGGCGCGCGTGTCGATGACCCCATGACTACCGCCGTTGGAGCGGCACCCGCCTGCAACGCCGCGCCGGGTCGCGCGGGGCCGGCCGGGAGCGGACCTCGGGCCACGATCGCCACATGTCCAAGTCGGCTTCAAGCCGCTGCCGACCCTCGGCCGGCGGACGTCCTCGCAGAGGTCCGCGAGGGTCGGATCGACCTTCCGACGGTCGCCGCGACGGCCGCCGGGTGTCGCGCCTGCGACCTGTGGGCGCGGGCGACCCAGACCGTCTTCGGGCAGGGCCCGGTGCCGGCCCGCTGGATGCTCGTCGGCGAGCAGCCGGGTGACAACGAGGACATCGAAGGTGCGCCGTTCGTCGGTCCGGCCGGTCGGATCCTCGACGAGGCGCTCGAAGCCGCCGAGATCGATCGCGAGTCGGTCTTCATCACCAACGTCGTCAAGCACTTCAAGTGGCGGCCGACGCCGGGCAGCAAGCGTCGCCTGCACGAACGGCCGAACCGGGTCGAAATCGGCAGCGTGCCTGCCGTGGCTCGAGTCGGAGCTCGCGCTCGTACGGCCGGAGGTGCTCGTGCTCCTTGGTGCGACCGCTGCGCAGGCGCTCGTGGGCGACGACGTGCGTGTCACGCGCGACCACGGCCGTCCGCTCGAGTCGCCACTCGCGCCGCTCGTCATCGCGACGATCCATCCCTCGGCCGTCCTGCGTTCGCGAGATCGAGCCGCACGCGACGCTGCGCTGGCCGGGATGATCGAGGACCTTCGAATCGCGGCTCGCCGAGGCTGCGTAAGTCGCCCTCCAGGCGAAGGGCTCGCCGTCGGTTTCTTCGGTTCGGTATCCTCGGCCGGCTGGTTCGCACGCGACGGCTGAGGGAGGGACCGCACGTGTACCAGTGGTTCGTGTTCATCCACCTTGTGGGTCTGGTCCTGTTCGTCTTCGCGCATGGTGCGTCGGCGTTCGTCACCTTCCAGATCCGAACGCTTCGTGACCCCGCCGTCGTGAGCGACTACCTCAGCCTGTCGCAACAGGCCGTCCGGGCTGCGTATGTCGGCCTGCTCCTGCTGCTTGTCGGAGGTGCCGGTGCGGCGACGGTCAGCGGGCTGTGGGCGCAACCGTGGGTCTGGACCTCGGTCGTCGTGCTGATCCTGGTCGTCGTCGCGATGTATGCGGTCGGGTCGCGGTACTACATCGGCCTTCGCCGGCTGTTGGCGAACGAAGGACGGCGAGCCACCGGTCACCCCCGACGCGCTCGCCGGCTACCTCGACTCGCGGGTTCCGGACATCCTCGGCGGCGTCGGGGCTCTCGGGCTTGTGGTCCTCATCGGGCTCATGGTCCTGAAGCCGGGCTGACGCCTCGAGGCTGCCTCAGCGCGCGCGGCGCGAACCACCTTGTAGGCGCGCCGGCGTCCGGACACGCCCTTGAGCTCGTGCTCACCGCGGTCCTCGAAGGCGAGGCTCGAACCGCCGATCAACTCGTACGTGGTGCCCGACACGTAGACCTCGCCGCCGCCCGCCAGGCCCATGATCCGCGACGCGACGTGAACGGCCAGCCCGCGGACATCGCCGGGTGACAGTTCGACCTCGCCAGTGTGTACCCCCGCACGCAGCGCGAGCCCGAGCGGAGGTGCCTGGGCGACGCACGCCTGCGGCCGCCCGGACCGCCCGCTCGGAGCTGTCGAAGAGAGCGAGGATGCCGTCGCCGGTCTTCTTGATGATCCGTCCGCGCAGTCGATCGACCTCGGCCTGGCATGCCTCGTTGAGGGTCGAGATCGTCTCGCGCCACCGCGTGTCGCCCATCCGCTCGGCCGTCGCGGTCGAGTCGACGACGTCGGTGAAGAGGATCGATGCGAGGATCCGGTCGTCCGGGTCGATCGTCCGGCCGAACGCCCGCATCCCGGCGAAGTCGTACGTCTCCCACGGCTCGTCGCCGATGACCCTGCCGTCGTGCCCGGGAGGGATGTCGAAGACCGTGCCGGGGCCGACCTCCATCGTCGACGCCGTCGTCCATCCGGACCGCGAGGCGACCGCGGACGCACACGCCGAGGTGGTGGTACTGGCACGAGCGGTGTCCCGGCGATGGGCTTGACGTCGGTCCGCCCAGTGCCAGCCTGGTTCGAACAACGTCCGGCCGATCACGACGTCATCGAGCGAGTAGATCTCGAGCTGGCCGTTCGGGAAGCTGCGACGCTCGTCGGGTTCACCGATCGATTTCGTCTGCAGTCGGGCCATCGGCGGATCTTCGCACGATCGAGCCCGCAGCCGTCGAGCCACCGATAGACTCGCTGCGGTGAAGATCGCCCACGTCCGCGAGCGAAACGGTCCGGCCGGTGCGCCGTGGCGGCTCGTGGCCGCGCTCGGTGGCGCCGAGGCGGCTCACCGAGGCGAACCGGACACGTGGCTCGACCTCGAGATCGCGCGGCGCCGGGCCGTGGCCGCTCGTGCCAGCCTGGCCCACGACTCGTCCCTGCATCGACAGCCGATCTCGACGCTCGACGCGCTCTTGGCGCGCGGGCTGCGCGTCGAGGCACTCGGCGACCTCGTCGACGGGCTTCACGCCGCGCGACGCGGACGACGCGACGCCGTGCTCCGTGCCACCGGGACCTCGTGTTCGGGCCGCCGGTCCTGCGGCCGCCATCGCTGCGCGACTTCTACGCCTTCGAGGGACACGTCCGGACGATGTGGGAGCGTCGTGGCGGCGAGATCCCCGAGGCGTGGTATCGGCTGCCGGTCTTCTACTTCAGCAACGTCTCGGAGATCCGCGGGCCGGACGACCCGGTGTGGTGCCCGGCCGCGTCGCAGCGAGCTGGACTACGAGCTCGAGGTGGCCGCCGTCGTGGACACGCCCGCGCTCGACCTCGACCCCGGAACGCGCCGAAGAGGCGATCGGCGGGTACACCATCTTCAACGACTGGTCGGCGCGCGACCTCCAGCGCGAGGAGACGGTCGTCCGTCTCGGGCCGGCGAAGGGCAAGGACTTCGCGAGCTCGTTCGGGCCGTGGCTCGTGACGCCCGACGAGCTGGCCGATGCGCGGCCGGCAACGGCTACGACCTCGCGATGACCGCGTCCGTCAACGGCGTCGAGACGAGCCGCGGTACGATGGTCCGACGCGCAGTTCAGCTTCGGCGACATGCTCGCCCGCGCCTCGGCCGACGTCCATCTCCGCGCCGGCGACCTCATCGGCAGCGGGACGGTCGGGACCGGCTGCCTCCTCGAGGTCCGCGACGAGACGCTCGGCCGGTACCTGGAGCCCGGCGACGAGGTCGTCCTGCGCATCGAGCGGCTCGGCGCTCTTCGGACACCGATCGCGGCGAGAGCTTGGCCGCACTCGCCGACGGCCGACGACTTCTCGATCACACCCCAGCGTGCCTCGCGGGCACGAGGCCGGCCGAGTACGATGCCGGCTTCGAGGAGAGCGATGTCGCTGACCGAGAACCGTGCTGCGGCGCTGACCATCGAGCCGATGAGGCCCGAAGACTGGCCGGCCGTGCACCGGATCTACGCGCGAGGGCATCGCGACCGGCGACGCGACGCTCGAGCGCGAAGCCCCGGACTGGAACCATTTCGACCGCTCGCATCCGCGCGATTGCCGTCTCGTGGCGCGTGACCGGGCCGAACGGCCGGGTCGTCGGCTGGACGGCGCTCGGTGGCTATTCGGCCCGCAAGGTGTATGCCGGTGTCGCGTGGGAAAGCGTGTACGTCGCGTCCGAGGCGCGCCGCCGGGCGTCGGTCGCGCCCTCCTCGAGGCGCTGATCCCCGCCTCCGAGGCCGCCGGCTACTGGACGCTCCTCGCCGGCGTCATGCTCGAGAACACGGCGAGCCTCGCCCTGCATGAAGCCGTCGGGTTTCGACGCGTCGGCGTCCAGCACGGCATGGGACAGGATGCCCGCGGCCGATGGCGCGACGTCGTCCTGCTCGAGCGTCGGAGCCCGATCGTCGGCCGCTGAGACAGTGTCGCGTGTGAGGGCCAGAACGGACCCCGGCCGACGGGATGCCGCCACCGCGACCGACGAACACGACTGAACGTTTGCGCCACCGCCTCCCGTCATAGTGGGTGATCCGGGCCGCAAGGTCCGGCCCACCGGAGGCCGAGGTGGATCGAGACCTCGTCGAGCAGGCCCGCCGCGGCGATCGTGAGGCGTTCGCCGTCCTGGTGCACCAGGTCAGCGATCAGCTCTACGCGGTCGCGCAGCGGATCCTGCGCGATCACGGTCTCGCCGAGGACGCACTGCAGAACGCCCTCGTGCTCGCCTGGCGCCGGATCCCGCACCTGCGGGAACCCGACCGATTCGAGGCGTGGATCCATCGGATCCTCGTCAACGCCTGCTATGACGAGTCCCAGCGGGCTCGTCCGTGGGTCGCCTCCGTTCGCGTCCTGCCCGTCGACGGGCCATCGACGCCGGACGGGAGCGCGGCACTCGCCGACCGCGACGAACTGGAGCGGGCATTCCGCCGGCTGCCGGTCGATCAGCGGGCGGTGTTCGTCCTGCATCACTACCTCGGGCTGCCCCTGGTCGAGATCGCCGAGATGCTCGAGATCCCGGCCGGGACCGCCCGATCGCGACTGCACTACGCCACCCGCGCGCTTCGCGACTTCCTTGTCGCCGAAGCGGAACCCGCCGTCCAGGGAGGACGTCTCGCATGACCGAGGACCGCTCGCTCGAACGCGCCGCTCGGTCGTGGCTCGAGGCGGGCCCGACACAGGCGCCTGACCGCGCCGTCGAGGCCGCCCTCCTGCGGATCGAAACACTTCCACAGGAGCGGGATCTGCGGATCCCGTGGAGGGTCACCGTCATGCCCATCCCAGCCCGAATCGCAGCGGCTGCCGTCATCGGCGTGCTGCTCGTCGGCGGCGCCATGTACATGTTCTCGCCGGGCAGTCGATCCAACGTCGCAGCGCCCGGTCCATCGCCAACCCCGGTGTCGGCGTCAACCCCGACGGCGATCGCAATCGCCCTCTCCGTCAGCTTCCGCTGCGGACTTCTCGGCGATCGGCGGCCGGATCCTCGTCGAGCACCTCGGGAACGCACTCGACCTCTCCGAGTCGGCCGCGACCGACTACAACCCGGACAAGCGCCGCTTCTACTTCATGGATCCGGCTGACATGACCGCGCGGACGGTGACTGAATTCCTCCAGGGCACGCCCGCGACGGGGAAGTCTGCCGCCGACCTCTCCGCGGACGGGACGAAGATCGTCTTCCAGGACTGGACCGACCATCCGCAGATCTACGAGGCAAATCTCGATGGCACCGACTTTCACCGGCTGACCATCGACTGCCCAGTCGGAGCGGCCCCAAGTGGGTGCCAGTTCCTGTACCCGGACTACGACCCGTCCGGAACGAAGATCGTGTATGTCCGCCTCGAGGGTGACCAGAGCTGGCTCGAGATACGCGACCTCACCACGAACCGGACGACGAAGCTCGTGTCGACCGTGGGGTCATCTCTTGATGACGTCCCGGAACAGCCCGCTTGGTCGCCGGACGGCAAGACGATCGCGTTCACCTCCCTGCACTGGGCCGGCCGAAACGACCCTGTCGTCGGGACAGTCCGTTATGGTGATCAGCCTCCGGTGTCCGGCAAGCTCCTGCTCGTCAACGTCGCGACTGACACGGTTACGCCTGTGGCGCTGCCCGCAGGAGAGCTCCCCGGTGATGTGAACTGGGCGCCAGACAGCGAGACGTTGGTCTACACGTCGGGTCCAGCTTCGACCACGGGAAGTGATTCTGGGATGCCGGCCGGCGTCGGCATTCGCCAGGTCCGGAGGGACGGAACGGGGTTCCGGCATCTGCCGGGTGTGGGCGGCCCGGAGTATCTGCCCGACGGCCAGCACATCCTCTACCAGGACAACGAGCTGTGGCTGATGAACCCGGACGGCACCGGTGCGAAACGACTGAATCGCCGCGGAATGGACCTCAGCGATCTCAACCAGGGCTTCGCGTACATCGCACACTGGGTTCCGGGACGCTAGCGATGTCCTGACACCGATCGTGAGCGACCGGACCGGCCACCTCGATCGAGGGGCCGGTCCTCCTCGCGTGGCGCGACGATCAGTCGACCAGGCCGAGCCTCGCAGCGACCATCGCGGCCTCGGTCCGCGAGGCGACGCCCAGCTTGCCGAGGATGTTCGAGACGTGGACGCCGGCCGTGCTCTCGCTGATGAAGAGGTCGTGGGCGATCCGCCGATTCGTGTATCCCTCGGCGAGCAGCGTCAGCACCTCGCGTTCGCGGGCCGTCAACCCGAGGTCGCGACCCTCCTCGTCCTCGATCTCCGGCCGCCTCGGCGACCGCCGAGGATCCGGCTCCGTCAGCGAGATCCGGGCGCGCCGCGCCAGCGCCTCGATCCAGCCGGTGAGCGGCGATGGCTGACAAGGCAGTCGCCGACGCCAATGCGTCAGACAGCGCCGCCTCCGCCTCCCGCCGCGGAGCGCGTGACGCCGATCAGCGCCTCGGCCAGCCGGTAGCGCGCGTAGGCGATGGGCCAGGCATGGCCCTGCGACCCGAGCGCGTCGAGGGCATCGCGCCACGCCGCTGGGATCGGCCGTGCCTGACGCGCGTTGCGCCTCGGCGGCGGCGACGGCTGCGTCGCTCTCGAACCGTCCACCGAAGGCGTCGCGACCCGGCTGCTCGGTGGCGTACCCGTCGTGCCCGGTCGGCGTACCGAGTCGCGACCGTAACCGACTGTGCCGCGGCCGCCTCATCACGCCGAGCGCGCGCGATCGCGGCCAGATCCGCCTCGGCGCGGGCCCCGAGCACCAGCAGCTCGCCGAGGTAGTAGTGGTCGTCGACCCGATCGAGTCGCTCGATCCCGGTCGCAGCCGCCTCCGCCGCCTCGACGGGCCGGCCGGCAGTCAGCAGATACTCGGCGAGCCCGGCGTGGATCGGCCCGGTGAACTGCGCCTCGACGAGGGGCTCGATCCGCACCCGGCCCTCGCGGAGCAGCCGGTCTGCCGACGTCGAGGTGACCGCGGCGAGCGTGGAAGGCGCCCGCCACGCCGATCAAACCGAGGCGATTGACGCCGACAGCGTCGGCGTCGAGCTGGTCCTCGAGCCAGCGCTCGGCTTCGTCCCAGCGGCCGAGGTGGACGAGAGCGTCGACGAGGTTGCCGGCGATGAACCGGCCGTAGCCGCCGGCCGCACCGACCGACCGCGCCCACTCCACGCCCTCGGTCGCGACCGCCACGCTCTCCTCGGCGCGTCCCGCGATCACCAGCGCCGAGCTCAGGTTCGCGTAGACGCGGCCCATATCGTCGTGGGCATCGGTCAGCGCTTTCGTCCGCACGAACGCATCGCGGAGCATCGCGAGACCCTCGGCCGACCGCCCGACGAGGACTGTGCTCGTCCCGAGCGTCGTGAGCGCGTGCGCCTCTGCCTGCGCGGACCCCGCGAGTCGAGCCAGGGCGATCGCAGCCTCGGCCGTCGCGATCGCCTCGCCCTGGTCGCCGCGAAGCATCCGGGCACTCGCGAGCGCGGCGACGATGCGGGCCCGCGTCGGCGTCGGTTCAGAGTTCTCGAGCGCGGCGGCCGTGGCCTCGAGGATCGACGAGACCATCGGTCGTCGCCCCGGAGCCCCACGACGTGCGGGCAAGCCGCTCGTTCGCCAGGATCCAGCGATCGGGCTCGCGCGTGCGGTCGATCAGCGATACGGCGACGCGCGCGAATTCGGGGGCTCGGTCGACCCGGCCCGATACGTGGGCCGCCATGCTGGCCTCGAAGTAGAGCTCGGCAGCGTCGACGCCGTCGGGTCGGTCGTCCGCGGGGACGGCGTCCCACAGTTCGATCGCCCGCTCGTAGGCCCGCAGCGACTCGGTGAACGCATACGCGGCCGAAGCGGCTCGAGCGGCGCGAACCCACGCACGCAACGCCCGCGTCGTCTCGTGCGCGGCCGTCGCGTGATGCGCGAGCGCCGCCAGGTGGCTCGCAGCCTCGGCGCCCTCGGGGACGGGTCGTGCGTCGAGGGCGGCCGCGTAGCCGGCATGCAGCCGTCGCCGCTCCGATGGCAGCAGGTCGTCGTACACGACCTCCGCCAGCAGCGCGTGGCGAAACCGGTAGGCGTTTCCACCCTCGGCGGGTCGCTGACGAGGATCTGGCTGGCAAGGGCCTCGCGGAGTGGACCCTCGAGCGTCTCCTCGGAGACACCGGCAACCTCGGCGAGGAGGTCGAGACGGACGTTCCGGCCAGCGACCGAGGCGATCCCGAGGATCCGCTGGGCATCCTCGGTCAGCGCGGTGACGCGCGTCAGGAGGACGTCCCGGAGCGTCTCGGGCAACGCGTCGCCAGCGTCCTCGGCGCCCGACGCCAGCAATTCCTCGATGAAGAAGGGATTGCCCTCGCTCCGTCGGGCGACGGTGTCGATGAGCTCCGCGCCGGCGGGATGGTCGAGGATCGCCGCGATCTGGGCCCCCATCTCGGTGCGCCCGAACCTGGCGAGCTCGAAGCGTTCGACCCGGGGCAACGCGCTCCATCTCGGAAAGCCACGGCCGCAGCGGATGGCGCCGGTGGAGCTCGTCGGTCCGGTAGGTCCCGACGATCATGAGGCGCTCGGATCGCGCGTTCCTCGCGAGGAAGGAGGTGACGTCGCGAGTCGAGCCGTCGGCCCAGTGGAGGTCCTCGAGGATCAGGACGACCGGGACGCGCTCGCTCAGCGCGTGGAGGAGCGCGAGCAGGCCCTCGAAGATCCGGGCCTGCGTCCATTCCGGTCGGTCGGAGCTGACGGGTTCGGCGCCTCCGCTCGATCCAAGCTCCGGGACCAGCCGTCCAAGCTCTGCCGTCGCGGGCGAGCGGACGTCCTCGATGCCGGCGAGGCCGGGAACCGCGCCGTCCGGCGAGCAGCGAAGGCAGCCGCCGAAGCGCTTCGACGATCGGTGCGAACGGCAGCCCGCCGCCGTCGCCGAGCGACACGCACCCGCCCTCGAGCACGAGCGCGCCGCGTTCCCGCGCGTGGGCCGCGAACTCCGCGATGAGCCGCGACTTGCCGATGCCGGCGTCGCCGCCGATGAGGACCGTCGCGGCGGCCCCGTCTATCGCCCGCTCGAGGGCGGAATCGAGCGTTGCGAGCTCTACCTCGCGACCGATGAATGTCGGGCTCGAGACACGTGTTGCCACGTGCTCCATGGTACGTGAGCCCCGGGCGAACCCGGCCGATGCGGTTCAGGCGAATGTCGGCGCGCCGACCAGGCGGCGGACGATCGCCGGGAGGCGTCGGGCGGTAGGCGCGGACGCCGTCTCCGCCCGGCCGCTGGGCCATTCGCGCGAGACGCCGCTCGGCGGCTTCGGCGAGAAACATGCTCTGGCGGTACTGGGCGGTGGTCTGGCCGTCGATCTCGGAAAGCATCGATCTGTCCTCTCGGTCCTGGCTCGCGATCTGTCGCGATCTCATGAGTCAAAGCTAGAGGCGACAGCCGGCGATTCCATCGGGAGTCCTTGTCGTTTTCGGCCACGCCAACCTTTATCTTGCTGGCAGTTCGGGCCTGCGCCTTTAGGCTCGGGCGCTCGCGACCGCGATGTCGCGGCCGGCCCCCGATGTTTGAACGTTTTGACCGGCCCGCCCGCCGGTAGGGTATGAACGCCAACGATGGACGTCTGAACGGCCGCGACGATGACCTCGACCGAGTCCGTGGGTCCGGCGGCGATGACGGGCGACCGCGACGCGTTCGACCTGCTCGCTCGGCACTTGAGGCGAAGTACGACCTTGCCGGTTGTCCCTGACCGCGGCGTTGACGACCTAGACTGGCCTCCTTCACGCGAGGAGGCCAGTCGCCGATGTTCTACGCCGCACACGGCAACATCCCGCCGAAGCGACACACCCAGCATCGCGCGCCCGACGGCTCCCTCTACGCGGAGGAGCTGTTCGGCGTCGAGGGGTTCACCGGGCGCAGCTCGCTGCTGTACCACGTGACGCCGCCGACGCGGACGCATCGAATCGAGCCGCTCCGCGAGATCGCCCTCGAAGAGGCCGACGACGGGTACCACCACCATCGGCTGATCGATGCGGCCGGCGTCGAGCCGCAGGGCGACGCGGTCACCGGCCGGTTGCCACTGTTCTACAACGCCGACGTCGTGATGGGCGTCGTCCGGCCGGACGCGGCGATGCCGGAGTCGACCTTCTATCGCAACGGCGAGGCCGACGAGCTCCTCTACGTCCACGAGGGGACCGGCCTCCTCGACACCGTGTTCGGGCCGATCCGCTACGGCCCGGGCGACTACCTCGTGCTCCCGATCGGGACCACCTGGCGCCTCGACCCGGACGAGGGCAGCGACCAGCGGATGCTCTACCTCGAATGCCCGTCCGAGATCGAGCCGCCGAAGCGCTATCGCAACGACTACGGCCAGCTGCTCGAGCACTCCCCGTACTCGCAGCGCGACATCCGGCTTCCCGACGAGGTCCCGGCACGCACCGACGAGGGCGACTTCCAGGTCCACGTCAAGATGCGCGGCCGGCTGACCGCGTACCACTACCGCCACCACCCGTTCGACGTCGTCGGCTGGGACGGCTACCTGTGGCCGTTCGCGTTCAACATCGGCGACTTCGAGCCGATCACCGGGCGCGTCCACCAGCCGCCGCCGGTCCACCAGACGTTCCAGGCGCGGAACTTCGTCGTGTGCTCGTTCGTGCCGCGCAAGTTCGACTACCACCCGCTCGCGATCCCGGCCCCGTACAACCACTCGAACATCAACTCCGACGAGGTCATCTACTACGTGGCCGGCAACTTCATGAGCCGTCGCGGAGTCGGGATCTCCTCGTTCACCCTCCACCCGGCCGGGATCCCGCACGGACCGCATCCAGGCACGGCCGAGGCGTCGATCGGCAAGGAGGCCACCGAGGAGCTCGCGGTGATGGTCGACACGTTCCGACCGCTCCACATCACGAGGCAGGCCGCCGCCCTCGAGGACGACCGCTACCCGTACTCGTGGCTGCCCGCCGAGGACGCCCCCGGCGAGGCGCGCGAGCTCAGCGAGCGCGGCCCGGAGGCGTTCCCGGACTGACCCGTCGCGAGGGTGTTGTCCGCTACGCGCCCCCGCGCGGGTCCGTCATGGGACTCCGCATGGTCGTGCGACCGACGGCCCGCAGCCGAACCTGAACGTGTTGATCACGCCCTGAGCACCGGCCACGGCCGTGGCAAATGCCTCCGGCGCGCTTGGACCGTAGACCTCGGTCACGACGACGGTGTCACCGACGTCGAGGATGATCAGCCTGAGTCGCTGCGAGGCGCGCACGCCATATGCCGCCGCTGGGTCCCCACGGTGAGCGATCAGGACAACTTCGGGATCGGTGCGTCGCGGGGCACAGTCGCGGTCCAGTCCGGCGCGACCGCGACATCGATCGATACCGCGTTCGACTCGCCGCCGCCCGGGAAGATCGACCGGCGTCGGCTCAGTACGTGACGAGCCCTGGGTGAGTCGTCAGGAACGCGATCCAGTCCTGCACGCCTGCGCCGCCCCGTCCTTGGCGACCGGCGCGACAATCCGCGGTCTGCTCGGCGATATCGACGTCCGACCAGATCAGGATCGACGGCGCCGTCGAGTCAGCCGGATCGAGCTTGTAGATCGACGGGATGTCGATCGAGTTCGTCCAGCCAGCAGGTGTCGTGTGGATCAGTTTCGGGGCGAAATGGGCGGAACGATGCTCGCCGGGTTGCAACGGGCCGGCGCACCCAGCGAGGCCATCCTCGCAGGCGACCGCTGATCCGGAAGGCGATGCCCCCGTCGTCACGACCGTTCCCCGGCCGAAAATGGACCGTGGACAGGAACGCCCGGAGGAGCGCTTCCTGGTTCGGCTTCCAGACGGCGAACACATACGCCCGATCGCCGATGAACACGAACGCGTGCGATTCCTGGCAGGTGTGGCTGATGATCGCCTGGTGGCCGTCGACGGTCGCCGGCTCGGTCCGCTTGACATCGCACCCATCGATCGGCTGCTGGTATTCGGCCTGCCAGGCCTCCGGCGACGTGCCGGCCGGGATCTTCGCCGCGAAAGCCGAGATATACGTCGAATAATCCGGCGCCAGGAAGCCTTCGGCCGCACTCGTGAGGTCGTTTACGCGATCCGGGTCCATCGTCCAGATCGCGATCCGAGGGGCGCGCGGTGTAGCCCTTCGGATACGAAAGGTCGAAGCCGTATCGGTCGGACGTGTAAGCGATCCAGTCGGCAGTATCGATCGGCGCCGCGCGCAGCACTCGGCGCCGCGGAGGCGACGGCCGATGAGGAGGCCGGAGAACGTGTTGCTCCGGCGGCGGGCGCCGACGCGCTCGGTGATGGCGGTGCGGTCGGGTTGCCCGGACCGGTGTTGCTGGCACCGCCGAACAGCCCGACCCCGAGGACGGCGACGAGCAGGACGGCGGCCGTCCCGATCGCCACCGGGGCGAACTTGGGCATGGTGATCCCTCTCCACGAGCGACCAAACGGCGCTCGTACTTGGTTGGTCGAATCGATCGTCGCGAGGGCCTGCTCGACGACCGGGTCCGGGACCTCTTCGGGACCTTCCGCGAGCCAGAGGTCGAGGAGGCCTTCGAGGTCGTGTTCCCTGATCATCGGAGTGACCCTCCGGCCGCTGCCTTCGGCCGCTCGTCGGCCTCGAGCGCAGCACGCATCGCGCGATGGGCGTAATGGAGTCGCGATCGGGCGGTCCCGACCGGGATAGCCAGCGTTTCGGCGATCTCGATCGGTTCAAGCCCGAGGTAATGGCGAAGGACGAGGATGGCCCGCTGTTCCGGTGTCAGGCGCCGAAACCCGCGCTCGAGCTGGTCGCGGTCCTCGATGGAGATCGAGCCGTCGGGCACCGATGGCTCGAGGGTGAGGACGCGGATCTGGCGGCTCCACGCCTGCGCCTGGCGGGCCTCCGCGTAACACGTCCGAACGAGGAGTCGCATGGCCCACGCGTCGAACCGATCCGGATCGCGGAGCCGCGGCAACTCACGCCAGGCGATCACCAGCGTCTGTTGCACGGCGTCCTCGGATCGGTGGACGTCGCGGAGGATGCGTCGGGCGACCGCGTACAGCCGATCGCTTCGCGTGTGGGCGAGGACCGCGAAGGCATCTCGATCGCCTCGCTGTGCCTGCTCCACGAGATCGCGATCCACCGTTTCGGACCCCTCAGGCGGCGCTCAGAGGGGCGCCTTCCACCAATACTGAGGGCAGGCGTCGAGCAGCGTTCAATCCGGGCGTCGACGGCTGCGGCGCTGAGGCGTCGAAGACGCCTCCGGCGAGGCTCGCGCGCTCAGCAGCGCGGCCGGAGACGTTCCCGGATCGATCAGGGTTCGGTGAGGTTCAGCCCCACACGATCGAAATCGACGAGCGGTTGGAGCTCGTCGGGCGAGCCGTCCTCGGCGTTCATGCCGATGACGGTCAGGGTGTCGCCGAGCGACTCGGCGACGAAGTCCGGGTAGCCGACGTAGTTGTCGGCGTCGGCCGGAGAGACCAGCGGGTTGAAGCCGAAGGCGAGCGAATCGCCGACGGCGAGGTATTCGATCGGCCGGCTGGATGCCAGCGCGGCGGTCGGGAGCGCGAGCCCGGCGACCAGCACGCCCACGGTGACCATGGCTAGTACGCGATGCATCGCCTCTCTCCTTCGGGACGTCGTCAGCGGTCGGGGTACGTCCGGCGGCCGCTACGACTCGATGTCGCGAAGCAACGGCATGGACCGGGGTCTCAACGCTTCCCGTATCCGTAAGACGCTACGAGTCTCGAGTCGTTACACGAGCCGCTCGCGGACGGTCAGCGGCGCTGGGCGTGGACCGGCATCATGGTCGCGATGACTGACCAAACGCAGCCGCCCACGCCTCCCCCGGTTTCGTCGACCTTCACGCCCGGCTCGCGGCACGCGAGACGCTCTACGGCACGTTCCTCAACCTCGCGTCGCCGGTCGCGACCGAAATCGTCGCCCGGGCGGGATTCGACTGGGTGATCATCGACCTCGAGCACGGCGCCGGCACCGAGGCGGACCTCCTCGTGAACCTGTACGCGATCGGCGCCACGCCGACCGCCGCGCTCGTCCGGCCGCCGTCCGGGGAGCGCCTCCGGATCGGCCGGGCCCTCGACCTCGGTGCCCACGGGATCATGGTCCCCCGCGTCGACATCCCCGAGCAGGCGCGCGAGGCCGTCTCGTACATGCGCTACGCGCCCGACGGCGTCCGCGGGCTCGCGCTCGGCACGCGCGGGGCCGGGCTGGGCGAGCGTGGCCACGGCGACGTCCGCGGCGATCAACGCCCGGGTCCTCGGCATCATCCAGATCGAATCCGGAGCGCGGTCGATACGGCCGCCGAGATCGCCGCCATCGATGGCGTCGACGTCCTGTTCGTCGGCCCGACCGACCTGTCGCATGCCCTCGGGCTGCCGGGCAAGTTCACCGATCCCGGCTACGTCGAGGCGATCACCTCGGTCGTCGCCGCAGCCGAGGCGGCCGGCAAGACGGCCGGGATCCTCCTTCGCGACGCATCGGCCGTGGCGCGACACCGCGACCTCGGCTTCCGGTTCATCGGTCTCGGCTCGGATGGCGCGTTCGTCGCCGACGGAGCGCGGGCAGTATTGCGCGAGGCCGGCCGGATCTGAGGACCGTGGCGGGACTGCCGCGCCAGACGGCCCGACCGCGCCGCGGCCACCTGCGGCCACCTGCCGCGACCGGACCGTAGAGGCCGATCCGCAACGTACGGACTACACTGGTATCGATGACCGACCTGTCCGAAGCCGCCGTCGAGCGCCGGGTCCCGTCACTCGCAGAAGAGCGACTCCGCGTTCTCAGTCGCCGGCAGCCCGTGACCGTGCCGCCCGGCACGTCGCTGGCCGAATGCATCCGCGCGATCCAGCGGATCGGGCACCGGTGATTCGGTGCTTCGTGTGCGACGCGTCGGGCCTGCTCGTCGGGGTGCTCACCGAGCGCGACATCTTCGGTCGGCTGGTCGGCGAGAACGTCGACCTGACCCAGCCGGTCGAGTCCCTGATGACGACCGAACCGAAGACCCTCGACCTCGATCAGACCATCGGCGACGCCATCGTCCTCATGCAGACGGGGCGCTATCGGAATGTCCCGGTCGTCGACGGCTCGGGTCGCCTCGTCGGGGTCGTCCGACAGGTCGACATCATCAAGTACCTGGCCGAGTCGTTCCCCGAGGAGCTGTTCAACCTCCCGCCTCGGCCGCACCAGCGCATGAAGGAGCCGGAAGGCGCGTGACAGCATCCAGACCGAAACTCGAGCCCGTCGTCCAGGAGCTCGAGCGGGTCACCATCCGCTTCGCGGGCGACTCGGGCGACGGCATGCAGTTGACCGGCACACAGTTCACCCGAACGGCGGCCGTCTTCGGCAACGACATCAGCACCCTGCCCGATTTCCCCGCCGAGATCCGGGCGCCGGCCGGCTCGCTGCCGGGCGTGTCCGGGTTCCAGATCAGCTTCTCGTCGTCGGAGATCCACACGCCGGGCGACCAGCCGGACGTGCTCGTCGCGATGAACCCGGCGGCGCTGAAGACGAACATCATGGATCTGCCCGCCGGCGGGGCGCTCATCGTCAACCGCGATGCGTTCACCCAGCAGAACCTGAACAAGGCCGCCTACCGAGCAATCCGCTGACCGACGGCTCGCTCAAGGCCTACACCGTCTTCGAGGTCCCGATCTCGACGCTGAACGAGCGCTCGCTCGACGGCCTCGAGATGACGAGCAAGCAGAAGGACCTCACGAAGAACTTCTTCGCGCTCGGGATGATGTTCTGGCTGTACGAACGGAGCATGGAGCCGACGATCCACTGGATCGATTCGAAGTTCGGGGCCCGGCCGGTCATCGCCGAGGCGAACAAGCGGGCGCTCAAGGCGGGCTACGCGTTCGGCGAGACGACCGAGGCGTTCCACACCCACTACCGCGTCCGCCCGGCGAAGCTCGCGCCCGGCGTCTACCGGAACATCACCGGCAACGAGGCGGCGGCCCTCGGGTTCCTCGCCGCCTCGAAGCTCGCCGATCGCGAGCTGTTCTACGGCAGCTATCCGATCACGCCGGCCTCGGACATCCTCCACCAGCTCTCCGGCTACAAGACGTTCGGCGTCAAGACGTTCCAGGCCGAGGACGAGATCGCCGCGATCGGCGCGGCCATCGGTGCGAGCTACGGCGGCGCGCTCGCGCTGACCGCGTCGTCGGGCCCGGGCATCGCGCTCAAGTCCGAGGCGATGGGTCTCGCCGTGATGACCGAGCTGCCGCTCGTCGTGATCGATGTCCAACGGGCCGGTCCCTCGACCGGCATGCCGACCAAGAACGAGCAGTCCGACCTTCTCCAGATCATGTTCGGCCGTAACGGCGACTCGCCGCTGCCCATCGTCGCGCCGGCGACGCCCGCCGAGTGCTTCGACCTACGCCATCGAGGCCTGCCGGATCGCCCTCAAGTACATGACCCCCGTCGCGTTCATGTCCGATGCGTTCCTGGCGACCGGCTCGGAGCCGTGGCGGATCCCGTCGGTCGACGACCTGCCCGGACATCAGCGTGCCGAATGCCACGGACAAGGCGACCTTCCGGCCGTACCAGCGCGACAGCACGACGCTCGCCCGGCCGTGGGCCGTGCCCGGGACGCCGGGCCTGGAGCACCGGATCGGCGGCCTCGAGAAGGCCGATGTGACCGGCAACGTCAGCTACGACCCGGACAACCATCACCACATGCAGATCCTGCGGGCGGCCAAGGTCGAGGGCATCGCCGACGACATCGGCCCGCTCGAGGTCTTCGGGCCTGAGCGGGGCGACCTCCTCATCCTCGGCTGGGGCTCGACGTACGGCGCCATCCGCTCTGCCGTCGAAAGCCTTCACGCAGACGGACAGTCCGTCGCGCACGCTCACCTGCGTCATCTCAACCCGTTCCCGAAGAACACCGAGACGGTCCTTCGGAGCTACCGGCGGGTGCTGATCCCCGAGGTCAACCTCGGCCAGCTCCGCATGCTCATCCGGGCGAAGTACCTCATCGACGCGGTCGGCTACGACCGTGTCCGGGGCAAGCCCTTCCGAATCGCCGAGATCATCGAGGAGGCTCGCCGCGTCCTCGCGGAGTCATGACATGAACGAGACCGACGGCCGCAACGGAGCGGCCACCATCCCGACCCAGCCGCCGCTCAGCGCCGAGAACGCCGCGACCATCGCCCTGACCCGGAAGGACTTCGTGTCCGACCAGGAGGTCCGCTGGTGCCCCGGCTGTGGCGACTATTCGATCCTCGCCCAGACCCAGAAGGTGATGCCCGACTTCGGCTACAAGAAGGAGGACATCGTCTTCATCTCGGGCATCGGCTGCTCGGGGCGCCTGCCGTACTACATGAACACGTACGGTTTCCACTCGATCCACGGTCGGGCGCCGACGCTCGCGACTGGCCTCAAGGCCGCCCGCCCGGACCTGATGGTCTGGGTCATCACCGGCGACGGTGATGCGCTGTCGATCGGTGGCAACCACCTCATCCACTCGATGCGGCGAAACGTCGACATCAGCCTCGTCATGTTCAACAACCGCATCTACGGGTTGACCAAGGGCCAGGCGTCGCCGACCTCCGAGTTCGGGAAGCGGACGAAGTCGACCCCGATGGGTTCCGTCGACACGCCGATCATGCCGCTGACCATCGCCCTTGCCGCCGAGGCGTCGTTCGTTGCGCGGTCGGTCGACACCCACACCGAGCACCTCCAGGGGACGCTCGAGCGGGCCGGCCGGCACAAGGGCTCGTCCGTTCGTCGAGGTCCTCCAGAACTGCAACATCTTCAACGACGGGGCGTGGCGGGACTTCACCGACCGCGACGTCCGCGAGGACCGCATGCTCACCCTCGAGCACGGCAAGCCGATGATCTTCGGCAAGGACCGCGACAAGGGGATCCGGCTGGCCGGCCTCCACCCGGAGGTCGTGACGATCGGCGAGAACGGCGTGACCGAGGCCGACCTTCTCGTCCACGACGAGCAGGCCGAGGAGCCATATCTCGCCCTGATGCTGTCGCGGATGTTCTGGCCCGCCTATCCGGTGCCGGTCGGTGTCTTCCGGGCCGTCTCGCGGCCGACCCACGACAACCTCATCACCGACCAGATCGCTACGGCCGTCGGCCGGTCGGGCGCCGGAGATCTGGCGGCCGCGCTGAACGGCGGCGAGACGTGGACCGTCGAGTAGACGGCGGAGACGACGGCATCGTCGCTGGCCAGGAGGCCGGCGGCGACCGGATGCGCTGCCCGGTCTGCGGGTTCGACAACCTCATCGGCGCCGAGACCTGCGACAACTGCGGCTCGGACATCTGGGGTCGCGACATCCCGGAGCAGCCGCTCTCGTTCCACGGCCGCCTTCTCGGCGAGCACCTCGACGACCTCGGCGCGCTGGCGCCGCTGGCGGTGGAGCCGTCGACGCCCGTCGATGAGGCGATCGAGAAGATGCAGCAGGCCGAGGTCGACTGCGTCCTCGTCGTCCAGGACGATCGGCTCGTCGGCATCTTCACCGACCGCGACGCCGTCGTGAAGGCGGCCGGCAAGCAGCTGGACGCCTTCCGTGTCCGAGGACTTCATGACACCCGATCCGGTCGTGCTCCGTCACGACGACCCGATCGCGCTCGCGATCCACAAGATGGCGGTCGGCGGGTTCCGGCACATCCCGTTGATGCGCGATGGCCGGGCGGCGGGCGTCGTGACGGCCCGCGACGTCTTCCGTCACCTGGCCGAGTCGCTCGACTGACCGTGCTGGTCGCGATCCTCGCGGACGATCTCATCTGGTCGACGCGTCTCCGGGACGTCGTGATGGCCGCCGGCGCGGAGGTCCGCGTTGTGCGGTCCGTTCCGCGGACGCGCGAGTGCGGCGCTTCCGGACGTCGACGCGGTGGTCGTCGACCTCACGGCGCGCGCGTACGACGGCATCGCCGCGATCGAGGTCGCACGCGCGGCCGGGCGAGTCGTCCTCGCCGTCGGTCAGCACGACGACGTCGCGCGCGCACGGCGAGCGCTCGACGCTGGTGCGGAGCGTGTCGAGCCGTATCGACGGCTGTTCGAGGATGGCCTCGCGTCATCGGGCGGTGGCTTGGGGCCGCGACCGGCGTGACCGGCGCGGCGTGCGCCTCGGCCCCGAGAGCGCGCCGAGTCCCGGCGACCGCCGTGCCGAAAACGTGCCGTCGTGAGCACTCAGTCCGCCATTCCGGCCGACCGCTATCGCGAACGGCTGGCCGCGGCGCAGGCGCTGACGCGCTGATGCCGGGCTCGGTGCGATCCTCGTCGGCGTCGGCCCTGACCTCCGCTACCTGACCGGTTATCCGGCGATGCCGCTCGAGCGGCTGACGATGCTCGTCATCCCGGCCCAGGGCGACCTTGCCCTCGTCGTTCCGCGGCTCGAGGCGACGCCCGCGAGATCGTGTCCGGCGGCGGCCGACGGCGATCTTGCCCGTCGTAACCTGGGAGGAGGGCGACGACGCGTACGCGCTCGTGGCCCGGATGGTCCGACGACTCGTCGCTGCCGTCACGTGGACGTGATCGCCGCCGCTCGAGGACTGGCCGACCAGCGGCTCGCCGTGTCGGACGACCTTGCCGCGCGCCATCTCCTCCCGCTGCAGGCAGCGCCTGTCACCAGCTCGGCTGGAGCTCGCGTCGCGCGACCCTGCGTGCGTTGCGCATCGTCAAGGACCGCGACGAGATCGAACGCTCCGCCGGGCCGCTCACGCCGCGGACCGGGTCGTGGCCGCGATCGCCGGCGGTCGTCTCGTCGGTCGCACCGAGGAGGACGTCGCGCACGAAGTCCGTGACCGTCTCGTCGCCGAGGGCCATGACGAGGCGACCTTCGCGATCGTCGGGTCCGGGCCGAACTCCGCTTCGCCCGCACCACGGCGCCTCCGACCGGGTGATCACGGCCGGCGAACCGATCGTGCTCGACATCGGCGGCACGATCGATGGCTACGGCTCGGACATCACGCGGACCCTGTGGGTCACCGGCGGCGATCGCCGAGAAGGGTCCGGACGAGCGCTTCCGGCACCTGTTCGGCGTCCTGCACGGCGCCCAGGCGGCGGCGACGCGGGCGGTTCGCGCCAGGCGTCGCGCCCGAAGAGGTGGACGCCGCGGCGAGACGCCCGATCGAGGCCGAGGGTATGGCGACGCCTTCTTCCACCGGACCGGGCACGGCATCGGCCTCGAGGGCCACGAGGACCCGTACATCATCGCCGGCAACCGCGAGCCGCTTCGCGAGGGGATGGCCTTCTCGATCGAGCCCGGGATCTACCTGGTCGGCGAGTACGGCGCGCGCATCGAGGACATCGTCGTCTGCGGCCCCGACGGGCCCGATCCCGCTCAACGAAGCGCCACGCGAGCTGTACGTCGTCGACGGCTGACCCGACGTCACCGCGAGGACCGGCCCCGTCGTCGCGCCTACTTCGAGCCGCGAACCCCGCCGTCCACGAACAGGCCACTGCCGAGCACGAACCGCGACTCGTCGGAGGCGAGATACAGCGCGGCGAACGCCACATCCTCGGGCCGGCCGAGCTCGCCGGTCAGCTGCCGCTTCTTGATCGCCTCGAGACCCGCCGCCGGATCGTCGTAGCTCTCGGCCAGGTAGCGGTCCACGAACGGCGTGTGGATCGTGCCCGGCAGCAGCGCGTTCACCCTGATGCCGTGCGCGCGCATAGTCGGCCTGCATCTGGCGGGTGAGCGACAGCACCGCGCCCTTCGACGCCGCGTAGGGCGCTCGATTGGCGAGCCCGATCTCGGCGATCGACGATGACATGTTGATGATCGAGCCTCGGCCCGCCGCGATCATCGACGGCAGCACCGCCTTCGCCACGAGGAACACGCCCTCGCACGTTGACCGCCATGACCCGTTCCCACAGCTCGAGCGATGTCTCGTGCAGGACGCCGACGCCGGCGATCCCGGCGTTGTTGAAGAGCACGTCGATGCGCCCGAAGTCCGCGACGACATCGGGCGGCGAGCGCTTCGGTCGAGGTCGCATCGGCGACATCGACCTCGTACGCCCGTGCGCGTCCCGCCGGCCGCCTCGATCGTCGAGACGGTCTTCGCCGCGGCGGCCGCGACGTCGATATCGGCGGCGGCGACGGTCGCGCCTTCGCTGCGCGAACAGCACCGCCGAGGCCCGGCCGATGCCGGAACCGGCGCCGGTGATGAGACAGACCTTGTCGGCAAGGCGCACGCGCGACTCCTCATGTGCAGCGGCCGCAAACGATAGCGGTCTCAGCGGCCCGAGTCGGTTCAGGCCACGGTCCGGCGGGCTGGGGTATCATCGGTCGACGGGACGTGCCCGATATGTCTCGATCAACGTCCGAGAACACATGACCATCATGATCCGGCGTCGCCCGACGTCGCACCTTCCGCCCGGAACACCGTGCACGGTTCCATCGCATGAGCCGGCGGCATCACGGTAGACCGCGAGAGCATTCCCGCCCCTACGACGGCGCGCGACCGGCGACCAGCCGAGTGAGCCCCGCTACGTCGCCCCGAGATCGACGCCAAGCCGGCGCCGGCGCGTCGATTGGCACGGCGCTCTCCGACGAATGGCGTGAATGGCGGCCACTTCGCCCGGCTCTCCACGACCGCCCATGGTCAACGGCAGCGGCGGATCGGCGAATCGGCGTCCCCGGGGTTTCCTCACGGCCATCCTCGTCCGGTTCGGACGTACCGGCTGCCCCGCGCGCGATGAACGGTGCGCCAGCTCCGGGCTGGAACGCAGCGCCGCCGCCCGATGCAGCCGCCACAGGTCACGCAGGACACCGCCGGCCAGCAGCTCGCGACCGCACCATCGAACGGGCAGGCGTTCCCGCAACTTCCGCGCGACCGCGGAGCGCAATGCACGGCGCCCGCAGCTTCGCCGATTCATCAAGAGCCGGCCCTACGTCCCGATGCACGAGTTGCGTCGCCGGTTCGGGATCGTCGGCGACGACGACGACGTCACCCCGGTCCGCATCGATCCCGGGATGCATCTACGTCGGGCTCCCGTACCACGAGGGCGGCCTGCTCGGCGAGCTGTTGCGGACGGGGGAGATCGGCTACGAGCTGTCGCTCGATCCTCGCACGCCGATCGTCATCGGGGTCTACCCGATGCGGCCCGATCCCGCGCTCGTAGCGTCGGCATCGTCTCGTAGTCGAACGCCCTCGCGGGCGAGCAGCGCGCGCTTGATCGCGAGCCGATCGTCACGGCTGCCCCACGCATCGCCGCCGTATCCGCCGATCGTCCCGTCCGCGGCGATGACGCGATGGCACGGGATCGAGCAGGCTGACAGGGTTGCGCCCGACGGCACCGCCGACCGCCCGAGCGGCCCGCGGCGAACCGATCCGGCGGGCGATCTCGCCGTAGCTCGCTGTCGTGCCCCATCGGATCGCCGGCGACGGCCTCGAGGACGCCTGGTCCCAGCCGGGTCGGTCGGTAAGGTCGAAGGTCGGCGGAGTGCGTGTGGCGGTCGGCCGGCGAGGATGGCCTCGAGGGCCTGGATCGCGACCTCAAGGTGCGCCACCGCGTCACTCGTCCGCGGCTCTCGGCGTCGCCGTCGCCGTCGAGAGCCACCGGCTCCACGACGCTTGAGCCGAACCGCGCGCCGCCATCGGTCGTCCACGCCGAGCGCACCCTCGAGCCACTCGACTGCGACGACGCCACGCTCATCGGCTGCGCACGTGGACGGGTCCCCACGGCCCGGCGAGGGTCGCAGTCACCGTCGCTCGATCGCATCCCGACAGTCTGAACCGTCCTGGGCCGCGAGACCCGATGGTATACTCCCATGGAGTATGAATGCGACCACGACCGACGACCCGCACCCCACCGAGATCTCCCTCCCCATCGAGGGCATGACCTGCGCGTCGTGCGTCAATCGCATCGAGCGATTCCTGACCAAGACGCCGGGCGTCGACGGCGCGACGGTGAACCTCGCGACCGAGATGGCGACGATCCGCTACCAGCCCGACGTCGCCGACCGGGCCGCGCTCGTCCAGGCCATCGAATCGGCCGGGTACGACGTCCGCCGCCGGCTGCCGAAACCCCTGGCGACTCGCGAAGCCGTCGAGGCCGACCGCCGGCCCTCGCCGACGGCATTCGCACGCGGACGACGCGCGCTCGCGCGCGCGAGTCGCGCGCCCTTCTCATCGAGGCGTCCGTCTCGATCGTCACGGCGCTCGTGATCATGGCCGTGATGTTCTCGCCGCAGACCGTCATCGGCCTCGTCGAGCTCAACCGGATCGTCCTCATCCCGGCAACGATCGTCCAGGCTGTGGGCAGGCCGCCGCTTCTACCGGGCGGCATGGCGAGCGGCTCGCCATGGCACGACGAACATGGACACGCTCGTCGCAGTCGGCACGTCGGCCGCGTGGGGATACAGCGTCGTCGTGACGCTGTGTCCCGCCGTGTTCGTGGCTGCCGGCATGAAGCCTGAGACCTACTTCGATTCGTCCACGATCATCATCGGTCTCGTCCTCCTCGGGCGATGGCTGGAGGCGCGGGCCAAGGTCCGGACCACCGGTGCGATCCGCCGTCTCCTCGCGCTGAGCCCGACGACGGCGAACCTCGTCAGCGGAGGACCCGAGGCGCGCCGGACGCGCCGATCGCGCTCGAGGCCGTGACCGTCGGCACGATGCTGCGCGTCCGGCCGGGCGATCGCGTCCCCGTCGACGGCGTCGTCGTGGACGGCGGATCCGTCGGTGGACGCCTCGATGCTGACCGGCGAACCGATCCCGGTCGTCGTGGCACCGGGCGACGAGGTCATCGGCGCGACGCTGAACACGACCGGGCACGTTCGTGATGCGTGCCACGCGGGTCGGTCGCGACACGGCCCTGGCCCGGATCGTGGAGCTCGTCAGTCGTGCGCAGGGCTCCAAGGCACCGATCCAGCGGCTCGCCGACCGGATCGCCGAGATCTTCGTGCCGATCGTCCTGATCGTCGCGTCTGCGACGTTCGTGCTTTGGCTCGTCGGTGGTCCCGAGCCGCGAGTCACGTTCGCGCTGACCGCGTTCGTCAGCGTCCTCGTCATCGCCTGCCCGTGCGCGATGGGTCTCGCGACGCCGACCGCGATCATGGTCGGCACCGGTCGTGGCGCCGAGGCCGGCATCCTCATCCGCGGCGGCGAGGCGCTCGAGACGGCTCACCGGGTCACTGCGGTCGTCATGGACAAGACGGGCACGCTGACCCTTGGCCGGCCGGTCGTCGAGACCGTGACGCCGGCGCCGGGCTCGTCCGTCGCCGAGGTGCTCGACGCGGCCGGCGCCCTCGAAAAGGGCAGCGAGCATCCGCTTGGGCGCGGCCATCCTCGCCCGCGCCCGCGAGGACGAGCTCGGTTTCGGTGCGGTGACCGATTTCGCGGCGATCGCCGGTGCTGGAGTGTCGGGCCTCGTCGCGGACGACGCAGGGCGGATGCGAACGGTCCTCGTCGGCGACGCACGGCTGATGAGCGAGCACGGCGTCGACACGACGTCGCTGGCAAGCGCTGCGGCCGAGGCCGCGCATGCCGGCCGAACGACCGTCTACGTCGCGATCGACGGTGTTGCCGCCGGTCTCATCGCCATCGGTGACCCGGTCAAGCCGGAGTCCGCGGCTGCCGTACGCGCCCTGACGGACGCGGGCATCGAGGTCTGGCTCCTGACCGGCGACGGGCCAGCCACCGCGGAGGCCGTTGCGGCACAGGTCGGCATCGCGCCGGACCGGGTCCGCGCCGAGGCTCGCCCGGCGGACAAGGCATCCCTCATCGCCATGCTCCAGTCGAACGGCGCACGTCGTCGCGATGGTCGGCGACGGCATCAACGACGCCCCGGCCCTTGGCGCTGGCCGATCTCGGCATCGCCATCGGGACGGGCGCCGACGTGGCCGTCGAGGCATCGGACGTGACCCTCGTCGGCGGGCGACCCGCGAGCCGTCGCGGCGGCGATCGGGCTATCGCGGGCGACGATGTCCGTCATCCGGCAGAACCTGTTCTGGGCGTTCGCCTACAACGTCGTCCTGATCCCGGTCGCCATGGGTGTGCTCTATCCGATGTTCGGGATCACGCTCAATCCAGCGCTTGCCGCTGGAGCGATGGCGCTGTCATCAGTCTCGGTCGTGACGAACTCGCTGCGGCTCCGGAAGTTCGACGCGAGCCCCGACGCGCCACGGGGGAGGGGCAGGGGAGCCCTAAAGGCGTCGACGAGCGCGGTGACGCCTCGCTGACCGGCGACCTCCGACTCGGGCGGCGTGGTGGGCCACTCGCCGCCACGCTCGTCGCTACCATTCGTCGCGATGCACAGCTCATCGACGACGCCGACGCCGATCGATCCCCGCGACCTGAAGGGACCGTTCAGTCACCGGCGTCCATCGAGGTGCGGTTCGCGGACACCGACGCCATGGGCCACGTCAACAACGCGACCTACCTCACCTACTGCGAGATCGCCCGGATCAAGTACTGGACCGACGTTACGGGCGTCCCGATCGACCACCGCGAGACCGGGCGCCGAGAGCCTGATCCTGGCCGAAGCCCGGATCACGTATCGGGCGCCGACGTTCTACGGCGAGACGGTGACCGTCGAGACGCGCGCGACGAAGGTCGGCCGGACCTCGTTCCATCTCGAGCATCGGCTGACTGCGGCGAGCCCCGGCGGTGCGTCGCGGCTTGTCGCTGTGAGCGATTCCGTCCTCGTCCGGTACGACTACGCGACCGGCCGGCCGGTCCCGCTGTCCAGTCGAACACATCGCCGCGATGGAGGCGCGCGAGGGCGGGACGCTCACCGCCGACTGACCGCCGACGGCTTCGATTCCGCCATCGATCGGGTGCCGGCGTCGTGGCTCAGTCCGACGGAGCCGACAGCAGACGCACCGAACGCCAGCAGCGTCTTCGCCTCGAACGGTGTCGCGTCGGGGTAGGTCGAACGCAGCCTCGCAAGCAGGCCCGAGATGTGCGGCGCCGCGAAGCTGTTGCCGGTCGCCACGATCGAACCGCCGCGGCTCCACGCCACCGGCACCGCCACTCCCCAGGCCCCGAACTCGACCGGCGGACGCGGGTTGTAGAAGTAGGTCGTTGGGTCCGGGATGTCGTGGGCCGCCACCGACACGACCGACGAGAACAGCGACGGATAGCTCTCCTGCCCCGGCACGTTGCTCGCCGAGCACACGAGCAGGCAATTCGCGAAGTACGCCTGGTCGACGAGGTCGTGGAACGTCCCGAACAGCGCCTCGCTCCGGGACGACAGGCTGAGGTTCGCAACCGGGATCCGATGCTCGACGACCCAGTCGAGGGCGTGGGCGAACGCGCGTCCCTTGCCCTTGTTGTCCGGCCCGAGTACCCGGATCGAGACGAGGTCGGCGGCCGGAGCCAGCGCGTGGATGATGCCCGCGCACGCCGTCCCGTGGCCGAGAACATCACCGCCGGGGTCATCGAGAACGTCACCGTCGTCAGCGGTGAGTTCGACGCGCAGGCTGCGGATCAGGCGCCCGCCGACGGCCGGGTGGTCTCCGTCGACCCCCGAATCGATGATCGCCACGGTGACGCCGCGGCCGTCCGCGTCGCGCCAGTCCAGCGGCATGCTCGTCCCGGCGAACGGACCTCGCCTGAGTCAGGTCCCCGCGACGCTCCTCGGTGAACGGCTCACTCCACGCCGGGAGCGATTCCTCGCTCACCGGCGGGCTCGGCCCAGCCCCCTCGTCGCTTCGCGGGTGGGCGGGAGCGCGGTGGCGGCTGATGACGGTAAGTAGTTCGATCGCCAGGTCCCGGTCGGCGGCCGAGACATGGCGCATCGCGGCGATCGAATCGACGAACGCCCAGAAGCGGTCGTCGCCCGACTGCCTCGCGCGTCGCGACGGAGACGACCTCGCGGACGGCGGCATCGGAGGCGGCGGCAGCGCCTGCCCCCGCCGGGGCCTCGCCCTCGAGCCGTGGTCTCGGCGCGGAGGGCATCGGTCAGGATCGAGCGCACCTGGCGCGTCCGGGCCGCCACCTTGATCGCGGTCGCGGCCTGTCTCGCGAAGAGCGAGGCGATCTCGATGTCCTGCATCGTGAACGGACCGGCCCGCTTGTCGAAGACCTCGAGCACGCCGATCGTCCGCGAACCGTCCTCGAGCGGCACCGCGAGGATCGACCGCGGGACATAGCCCGGTCTGCTCCGCAACCTCACGACCGAACCGCGGGTCCTGCACCGGATCGGTCATCGCGATGCTCTCGCCGGTCGAGAACACGTAGCCCGCGACGCCCTGGGTGGCCTGGATCGTGAGGCCGACGACCGGCTGGCCCTGGGCGCCGGCCGCGACCACGAACCGCAGCTCACCGGTCGCTTCGTCGAGCAGCGCGATCGAAGCGGCCTCGGCGGCGAAGATGCCGACCGTCGCATCGACGATCGAGCGCAGGAGCGTCACCTCGACGTCCGTCTCGAGTCGTACGGCGGTCTCGCTCCGAAGCGCGACCTGGCGCAGCAGCGCGCTCGGCCGCCGCCGACAGAGCTCCGGGCCGGCCCTCGTTCACCACCTGGCGCGCTCGGCCATCCGTCGGACGTCGACCACGACAAGGTCGTGTGGCTCGAGCCGGACGAGGCCCTCGGAAACGAGCTCGGACATGACGCGATTCACGCTCTGGCGCGTGCCGCCGATCATCGCGGCGAGTTCGGACTGGGTGTAGCCCCGGCCAAGGTGGACCTCCCCGGGCTGGTCGGGTGCAACGTCCTCGGCCATCCGCGCAAGCCGGCTCGCCAGCCGCCCGGGCAGGTCGAGGAAGTGCAGCTCGGACGCATGCGCGGTGAGCCTCCGGAGCTCGAGAGCAAGATTGTCGCAGGATGGCAGAGCGGAATGCCTCGTTCCGGGCGATCAACGGCCCGAACGCCGGCTGCGCGAGCGTGTACGTCACGGTCGGCTCGACCGCCACGGCCGTCGCCGAGCGCGGTGCGCCGTCGAGCAGGACGAGCTCCCCGAAGACGTCGCCGGGACCGAGGGTCGCGAGGATGGCCTCGTCGCCTTCCTGCGATTCGATGGAGATCTTGGCTCGTCCCGACGCGATGACGTGCATCGCGTCGCCTGGGTCGCCCTCGTGGAAGATGGTCTCGCCGGCGCGAAATCGGCGCTGGCGAAGCACCGGCGCGACGCGTCTCGAGGTCGTCGACGGCGACGCCTCGAAACAGTCGAGATCGCGAGATGGCCTCGATGACCGCCCGATCCTGGGCGGACGTCGCGCCGGCTGCCTCGCGGTCGGGCACAGCGACTGGACTTTTCAGCCAGGCTCCGCGTCCGACTGGTCCACCGAGAAGACCTTCCCGCCCTGACCCTCGGTGTCGCTGTCCGGGTTGGGGACGATCGAGCGTTCCGGGGCGGGGTCGCGCGGCTTCGCGCGGTCTGCCTTGTTGCCGACCTCGGTCGCGGGACCGGGCTGGTCGTCGGGCACGTGCTGCTTGTTCATGCCACCACTCCTCACATCTGATCCCTCGCGCTGGGGATCCAAGGGCAGACTAGGCGTTCTCGGCGCGGAATCACAGTCGGCAGTGGACGCGTCTGGCGTCCGGTATCGGACACGCCGGCGATCGCCTCATCGCGAATCGACTGTTGCGCCGCCGGATACCCTGCGATGCGATGACGCAACTCGTCGAGCCCGGCACCGTCACCGAGACAGCGGCAGCGCTTGAGCCGGGCCGGCAGCCGGTCGGCGGGATCCGGCGAGCATGGGAGACCCTCAGGCGCAATCCGATGTTCTGGATCGGTGGGCTCCTCGCGGCAGGGATCGTCCTTGCAGCGGTCGTCGCACCGATCCTGACGCCATACGACCCGCTTCAGCAGTTCCGCGACGCGATGCCCGTGACCGGTGACCCGGCCGGTCCGAGTCCGCAACATCCGCTCGGCCTGGACCGACTCGGCCGCGACTACTGGACACGGTTGCTCTACGGGGCGCGGACCTCACTCGCGATCGGGATCGGCGCCAACGTGATCGCCACGACCCTCGGGCTCCTCGTCGGCGCGACCGCGGCGCTGTCCCGATCCGCCCGACTCGGGCTGCCGGGCGGCAGGTCGGTCGCGGTCCCGGTCGAAAACCTCCTCATGAGGTCGACCGACCTGTGGCTATCGTTCCCGGTCCTCCTGCTGACGATCACGATGGCGTTCGTCCTGGGGCCGAGCATCGGTCTCGTCACGATCATCATCGGGACCACGCTGTGGACGGCCACAGCACGGATCGTGTACAGCCGCACGGTCGTTCTGCGCAGCAGCGAATTCGTCGAGGCCTCACGTGCGCTGGGCGGTGGCGGCCTTCGCATCTTCCTCGACCATCTGATGCCGCATCTCCTGCCGATCCTCGTCGTCTATGCGTCGCTCGGGATCGCGGCCACCGTGCTCTTCGAGGCGACGTTGTCGTACCTGGGAGCCGGTGTTCCGCCGCCGACCCCGACATGGGGGACGATGCTCGCCGACCACATCACCTGGTTCGCGACCGATCCGCGGCTTGTCGTGCTCCCCGGTCTGGCCATCACGCTCACGGTGCTGGCGTTCAACATCATGGGCGATGCGCTCCGCGACGCCCTCGACCCGACCGCATGGCGTGATTGAGACTGATTGATATCACCCCTTGAGACGTCGCCGTGACGATGGGAGGATATGGTCAGTTGAATCGGTCCCTGCGGATCATTGCCCATCATCGTGGCGGGGACCGGCTGGAGGGACTTGTGATGTACCGAATGGTCAAACGAGCACCGTGGTGGATGGTCGCTGCCACGGCCCTCGCCACCATCGCCGCCGCGTGTACGAGCTCGGTGCCTTCGACGGCGCCTTCGGCCGCGGCGTCGACCGCGTCCTCGAACGCGCCAGCGACCTCGGCCCCCGCCGCGTCGGCGGCCGCGGCCTCGGCTGCCCCGGCGTCGGCAAGCGCCGAGGCGAGCGCCGCCGCGTCGACGGCACCAAGCAGCGCCGCGGGCGGCGGCGGCATCGTCTCGATCGGGTCCCAGGGCGACATCCAGTTCTTCGACCCGGCGCTCGCGTACGACACCGTCTCGTGGACCGCGACCCGCCTGCTCTTCGACCAGCTCGTGGAGTACGACGCGACCTCGACGAAGCTCGTCCCGGGCCTCGCCAAGGAGATGCCGACGGTCTCGGCCGACGGTCTGACGTACACGTTCCACCTCCGCTCCGGGGTCAAGTTCTACAAGGGCGACGGATCCGTGCTTCGCGAGATGAACGCCGACGACGTCGTCGCCTCGCTCAACCGGATCCTCGACCAGGGCCTCAAGCCGAACCCCTCGCCTGTAGGCCCCGCCTTCTTCTCGATCATCGCCGGCTCGGCGGAGGTCCTCGCCGGGACGGCGAAGACAGCCTCGGGAATCAAGGCGACAGACCCGATGACGGTCGACATCACCCTCACGAAGCCCGACAAGCGGCTGCCGTACATCCTCGCGATGATGTTCGGCTCGGTGATTCCCGCGGACTCGCCCGCTGACGCGACCGAGTTCGCGAAGGCTCCGATCGGCACAGGCCCCTACCACCTGGTCGAGTACAAGCAGGGCCAGATCGCGCGATTCGAGCGCAATGCGGACTATTGGGGCGCGGCGCCCGCAAATGCGGGTGTCGAGCTTCGGATCGGACTCGATGCCAACACCCAGCTCCAGCAGGCCGAGGCGAACCAGCTCGACCTGATGAGCGACCCGATCCCTGGCGGCTCCTACACCGCGACCGTCAACGATCCGACGTACAAGGACAGGCTCCTGCGCCGGACGGACGTCGCCCTGTTCTACATGACGATGGACACGAGCGGTCCGGACAAGGCGCTCGCCAACGTCAAGGTCCGCCAGGCCATCAACCACGCCATCGACAAGGCCAACCTCGTCCGCATCCAGAACGGTCGTGGTGGTCCGTCGACCTGCATCCTGCCGCCGCCGATGCCGGGCTACGACGCGTCCTGCGATCCATACCCGCACGACATCGAGAAGGCGAAGGCGCTCATGAAGGAGGCGGGTTTCGAGGCCGGCTTCAAGACGACGCTCTATACGTACACAGACGACACCGTCAAGGCCCAGACCGAGGCGATCCAGCAGGACCTGGCACAGATCGGGATCACGGTCGACATCGTCCAGCAGGAGTTCAGCGTCCTGCTCGGGCACGATCCAGACGCCACACCAGGCGCCGATGGTCTACATCGGCTGGTTCCAGGACTTCCCCGACCCGTCGGACTTCATCGACCCGATCCTGTCATGCGCCACGGCCGTGAAGGGTGGTGCCAACAGCGCCTGGTACTGCAACAAGGAGATCGATGCGGCGTCGGCGGCCGCGCTCGCCGAGCAGGACGACGCAACTCGTCTCGCCATGTACCAGGACATCCAGAAGAAGATCATGGCCGACGCGCCGTGGGTACCCACCGTGCTCTCCGAGACGGTGATCATGTCCTCGAATCGGGTCGGCGGTACGAACCCGCTGCATCCGGTCTATCCGGTCGACGCGCGGGGCGTCACCATCAAACAGTGACATCGAGTCCCTCCGGCGCTAGCCCCGACGTCCGTCCTTCGTGGGCGGCGTCCGGGTCGTCATGGTCGCCATGACGTGGCCGCCTACATCGTCCGCCGCGTCGCGTGGGGGATCGTCGTCCTCTTCGCGGTGGGGATCTTCACCTTCCTCCTCGCCTACGTAGCGCCCGGCGATCCCGCGAGGGCCATCGCCGGTCGCAACGCGTCGGCTGCCGCCGTTCAGGCGATCCGGGACGCCCTAGGGATGGACCGGCCGCTGCTGGACCAGATGACCGGCTACCTCGCCCGAGCGGTACAGGGCGACTTCGGCGAGTCGTACAAGCTCCATCGTCCGGTGCTCGACATCGTCCTCGAGCGGGTGCCGGCGACGTTCCAGCTCGCCGTCGCCGGGGTCCTCACGGCTGCCGCGATCGGGATCCCGCTCGGCGTTCGGTCGGCCCGGAACCCTGGTGGCAAGACGGACCGCGGCGGACTCATCGGCACGTCGGTGCTCGTCGCCGCCCCGGCCTTCTGGGTCGGCTACATGCTGCTTTTCGTGTTCGCCTTCCAACCGGCCCGTCAGTGGGAGATCTCGATCTTCCCGATCGGGCAGTACAAGCCCTGGGACCTTCGATATCTGTTCCTGCCGGCCGTGACGCTGGCGGCCGGTCTGGCTGCCTACTACGCCCGGATCACCCGCACCGTCCTGCTCGACGAGCTCCACCACGACTACACGCGGACCGCCCGGGCGAAGGGGGCGACCGAGGGCCGAGTCGCCTGGCGCCACGCCTTTCCGAATGCCCTGCCACCCGCTTCTGACGCAGATCGGGCTCGATCTCGGCCTGCTGTTGGGCGGTGTCGTCGTGGTCGAGGCCGTGTTCTCGTGGCCCGGCATCGGCAAGCTCGCGCTCGACGCGGTCCACTCGGAGGATCTGCCGCTCCTCATGGGTACCGTTCTCTTCGCCACCGTCTGCATCGTCGTGATGAACATCGTGGTCGATGTGGCGATCGCAGTGATCGATCCGCGAGTGCGACAGACGAGCGTGGCGTGACGTTCTCGATCGTCGCTCGCGACGCCGACACGGGCGACCTGGGCGTCGCCGTCGCATCGAAGTTCCTCGCCGTCGGCTCGGTCGTGCCGTGGGCGCGTGCGGGCGTCGGCGCGGTCGCGACGCAGGCGTGGGCGAACGTCTCGTACGGACCTCGCGGCCTCGAGCTGATGGCCGAAGGCATCGAGCCCGCACGTGGTCGCTGCGCGGCTGACGGCCTCCGACGACTCTCGCGAGGAGCGCCAGTTCGGGCTCGTCGACGCCGCCGGCCGGGCCGCCACGTACACGGGAGCGAACTGTCTCCCGTGGGCCGGTGGCCGGACGTCGGATCGGCGTCGCCGTCCAGGGCAACATCCTGACGCGAGCGGTGACGTCGTCGACGCGATGCTCAGCTGCCTTCGAGGCAGCCGACGGCCCGCTCCCGGACCGGCTCCTCGAGGCGCTGCTTGCCGGCGACCGGGCCGGCGGCGACCGGCGTGGACGCCAGTCCGCGGCGCTTCTCGTCGCCAGGCGAGGCCGGAGGCTACGGCGGCGACAACGATCGCTGGCTCGACCTCCGCGTGGACGACCACCTCGACCCGGTGCCGGAGCTGATCCGGATCCGCGGAGGTCGCCCGGCTGCTCATGGAGCGGCCCGATCCCGCGACCTCCTCCCGATCGACGAGGCGCTGGCCGGAGAGCTCGCGGACGCGACTCGCCGCCGCCGGCTGGTCGCCCGATCGCGACGACGCCTTCGCCGCCCGGATGCGTGCTGCCGTCGCCGCGACCGCGCGGATCGGCGCGGAACGGACACCGCCGCCGGACTGGGATGCGGGCTGGGACGCGGCGCTCGTCGGCTGGATGGCTGTCGCGAACCTCGAGGAACGGCTCGCCGCCGTCGGCTGGCTCGATCCGGCGGTGCTCGCCGAGCTGCGGAAGGCGACCGGCGGCTGCCGCCGGAGGTGGCGGCCGTCCACCGGCCGCGACCCGCCCTAGTCCTCGAGCGCCCGGAAGATCGCGACCGCGTTCTGCCCGCCGAACCCGAACCCGTTGACCGCGACCGTCCGGACCGGCTGCCGTCCGCGCGACGAGCGGGCACGTAATCGAGGTCGCACTCGGGATCCGGCGTGTGGAGGTTCGCCGTCGGCGGGATGACGCCGTCCCGGATCGCGCCGAGCGCCGCCAGCGCCGACGCGATCCCGGCCGCGCCAACGAGATGGCCGATCATCGACTTCGGTGAGCTGATCGGCACCTTGTACGCGTAGATCGCCGTACGCCGTCTTGATCGCGCGCGTCTCGGTCACGTCGTTGAGCGACGTCGACGTCCCGTGGGCGACGATGTAGTCGACCTCCTCCGGGCGCGATCCCGGCATTCCGCATCGCCAGCGACATCGCCCGGGACTGGCCGCGACCGGTCGGCTCGGGGGCGCTGATATGGAACGCATCCGCGGTCAGCGCAGCGCCGATGATCTCGGCGATCGGCGTCGCGCCGCGGTCGCGGGCGTGGGCGAGGGACTCGACGACGACGACGCCGCCGCCCTCACCGAGGACGAACCCGTCGCGCGTCTCATCGAACGGCCGCGACGCCGTCTCGGGCGAATCGTTGCGCTTCGAGAGCGCGCCCATGTTGGCGAGCGCCGCAACGCCCATCGGCCAGATCGGCGCCTCGGAACCGCCCGTCAGCACGACATCGCATTCGCCGGTCCGGATCAGCCGCAGCGCGTCCTGGAACGCGATGACCGACGTCGCGCAGGCGGCGACCTGGGTCATCACCGGGCCGGTCAGGTGGTACTCCATCGACAGCAGCGCCGCGCCCATCGACCCCGACAGGGCCGGGATCGGCGAAGGCCGACACGAACCGCGGGCCCTTCTGGTCGTGGACGTGCGTCCCGTCGATGATCTGCTCGATGCCGCCGCCGCCCGTGTTCACGACGACCGCGCAGCGATCGCGCTCGTCCTCGGTCATCGCCGCGAAGTCGATGCCGGAGTCGGCGACGGCCTCCTTGCCGGCGGCCATCGCGAAGTGGATGAAGCGGCTCATCCGCCGGGCCATCTTCGCGTCCATCGCGACCGTCGGGTCGAAATCGACGACCTCGGCCGCGATCCGGACCTCGAACCCGGTCGGGTCGAAGCTCGAGATCGAGCCGGGTGCCAGTCTCTCCGGCGACGAGATTCGACCAGTACGTCGGGAAGTCGTTGCCGATCGGCATGACGGCACCAAGGCCAGTCACGACCGCGCGGCGGCTCGGATCAAGTTCAGGCAAGTGGTTTCCTCAGAAGCGAAAGGCTGTGGAGATTGTAGTCAGGGCCAAGACTGCGTTCGTCGCGGATGGGTGGTCGAGCGCAAGGCGACTGTGAGCCCGCCCGCTCGGAGGACAGAGGCGACGCTCCTGCGAGCCATCGGTCCGAGCGATTGCGTGAGCGACGCGCGCAGCGGTCAACGCGGCGATCGGCCGCCAAGCCGCGACAGCCGACGTGACCGCCACGTTTCGCATCAGTCGCCGTCGTAGCGCTTGAAGATGACCGCTCCGTTGTGTCCGCCGAGGCCGATGTTGTTCGACAGCGCGTAGCGGATCGGCAGTGCCTGCGTCTCGCTGACGACCCAGACGTCGCAATCGGGATCGAAGTCGCGGTAGTTGATGCGTCGCCGGAGCGCACTGCTCGGCCACCGACATCACGGTCGCGAAGGCCTCGAAGGCACCGGCGGCGCCCATCATGTGGCCGGTCATCGACTTCGTCGCGCTGATCGGCAAGCGATCGTTCCTTCGCCGCCGCTCGCGGCCCGAAGACGGTCCACAGGGCCTCGGCCTCGCGCTTGTCGCCGAGCGGCGTCGACGTCCCGTGCGGGTTGATCAGGTCGACCTCGTCGGCCGGCACGCCACGCCGTTCGAGGGCCATCTTCATGGCCCGGGCCGAGCCGGCCCCCGCCTCGATCGGCTGGATCATGTCCCAGCCGTCGGCGGCCGACCCGTAGCCGACGACCTCGGCGTAGATCTTCGCGCCGCGCGCCTTGGCGAGCTCGAGGTCCTCGAGGAACAGCGAACCGGCGCCTTCACCGAGCACGAACCCGTCACGCGTCAGGTCGAACGGTCGCGACACCGTCTCCGGCGCCTCACCCGGTCGCGGCATCCCCATCCCGCGCATGTTCGAGAAACCCGCATGTCCCACTTCTAAAAGGGGAGCTTCGGTGGAGCCGGAGATGACCGCGATGCAGTCGCCTCGGCGGATCGCCTCGGCGGCCTCGCCGACGTTGTGCGTCCCGGTCGCGCAGGCCGAGACCATGCAGACGTTGTGCCCGATCGCGCCCGTCTCGATCGCGATCATCCCCGAGCAGCTGTCGGTCAGCGCGTTCGCGATGAAGGTCGGCGCGACCGTCCGCGGCCCGCGCTCCTTGAGCGAGTCCCAGTTGTCGAGCATGAGGGTCTGGCCGCCGGCGCCCGAGCCGAAGATGACCCCGACCTCGGTCCGGTTCTCGTCGGTGAGCTCGAAGCCGGAATCGGCCAGCGCCTGCTTCGCGGCGGCGACGCCGAAGTGCATGCTCGACTCGCTGCGTCGGGCGGCCTTGGGGTCCATCCAGTCCGAGGCCTTGAAATCGTGGACCTCGCCGGCCAGCTTGGCCTCGTACGGCGTCGGGTCGAACTTGGTGATCGGGCCCATGCCCGAGACCCCGTTGACGAGATTGGCCCAGACCGTGGTGACATCGTTGCCGACGGGGCTGATGACACCGAGTCCGGTGACCGCCACGCGGCGGTCGTAGTCAGGCTTTCGCAAAGTTCGTGGTGCTCCAGTTGCTTGGAGCGCCGTCGGTGGCGCTGGGTTTCGATGGGTGGTCACGCGGGGACCGATGCGAGGGCGAGGAGTCGATCGAGGCTGGCCGGATCGTCGGCGGCGATGACTTCGGCGTCGGGCGCGATCCGGCGGATCAGGCCGGTCAGGACCTTGCCGGGGCCGATCTCGACGAACGTCGTGACCCCGGCTGCAGTCATCTGCTCGACGACCCTGATCCAGTCGACGCCGGCGGTCAGGTGCTCGACGAGCTCGGTCCGGCAGGCCTCGGCCGACTCGATCGGTCGGGCGTCGGCATTGGCCAGCAACGGCGTCACCGGATCGTGGAACGTCACTCCCGCGAGAGCACGCTCGCCATCCCGGCGGCCGCCTCGGCCATCAGCGGCGAATGGGCGGCGACCGAGACCGGCAGGACGATGGCCCGCTTGGCGCCGAGCTCCCTGGCGAGCGTCGCACCGGCCTCGATCGCGGCTGGCGCTCGCCGGAGACCACGACCTGGCCCGGGCGCGTTCCGGTTCGCGACGACGAAGACGCCGTAGCCCTGGGCGCCCTGGACGAGCTCTGGAAGGCGCGAATCGTCGAGCCCGATGATGGCTGCCATCGCGCCGTCGCGGCCCTGCGCCCGACGCCTGCATCAGCCGTCCGCGCTCACGCACGAGCCGGAGGCCGTCATCGAGGTCGAGAGCGCCGGCGGCGACGAGGGCCGAGTACTGGCCCATCGAATGGCCGGCGGCGAAGGCCGGCTCGGGGGCGGTCGAGTCCCTCGGCGGCCCATCGTTCGCGGAGCGCCGCGAGGATCGCGATCGAGGTCGCAAGGATGGCCGGCTGGGCCTGCTCCGTCAGATCGAGGCGCTCGGCCGGGCCCGTCCCAGGCCACGGCGCTGATCGACTCGCCGAGGGCGCGGTCGGCGGCGGCGAACACCGCGGCCGCGGCGGGCGAGGTCTCGGCCAGCGCATCGACCCATCCCGACCGACTGCGAACCCTGCCCGGGAAACACGAAGGCAAGCTGCGTCATGGTCTCCAGAGTACGGGCCCGGGCGGACCTCTCACGCACGACTCAGTTGCACGGTTGCATGTATCGCGGTCTCGCCGGTACGCTTCGAGGCGTGACTGACGACCGACCCGCGACCCCGTCCATCGACCCGCCCGGCACCGGCCCGGGCGATCGCCCGCCGCTTCGAAGCCGACCTCTCGGCGCCGGTCCTGGCTGCCGGCAACCGACTCCCCAATGTCCGCCAGATCAGCGAGCGAGTCGCGATGGGCCGGGCGCTGTGGCGCGAGCTGGTCATCGGCTTCGCCAGCCAGCTCGGCGAGCTGCGCCTCGGGTTCACCCAGCTGGCGGCGCTCTACGTCCTCGCCGACGGCAGCACGCTCACGGTCGGCGAGCTGGCCGAATCGATCGGCCGGTCGCCGTCGGCGACGAGCCGGCTGGTCGACGGACTCGTCCGGCGACGGCTCGTCGAACGACACCAGGAGCCCGAAGACCGACGGCAGAAGACGCTTCGCCTGACCCAGCGCGGTCACGCCGTCCTGCGCGTCGTCGACCGCGGCCGCGCCGAGCAGTTCCTTGCCGCGGTTCGGCCGCTGCCGGGCCCGGAACGGGCGATCGTGGCGATGGGCGTGGCCGCGCTCGCGACCCACGCGATCAGCCGCCGCGGTCGGCTGATCCGAACGCCTCGCGACGTCGGCTGACGTCGCGGGACCGTGAGCCGGCGTCGACCGGGACCCGATCGCCGTCGTGCCGACTTGTGCGCGCGCGCCTGAGGCCCCACCATCGCGCGACACAAGGAGGGCAGTCGGTGGATCTCATCGGTCAGGCGGATTTCCTCGTTCGGGTCCAGCATCGCCACAACGACGGCACGTGGGGCGAGCTCGCGCCCGCAGCGGAGCCATCACGACGCAGCCGACCACGACCCGGAGAGCGATTGGGCGAAGGGCGCGGCTCTATCGCTGCACGACGTGCGACGAGGAGGTCCTGATCAGCGCGGACCGCGCCGACCGCGAACCGCTCGGCGGCCGCTGAGCCCGGACGGACGTCCTCAGCCGCAGAAGCGGCGAACGACGTCGTACAGGACCGGCAGACCCCACGCGAGGGCGTCGATCGAGACTCGCTCGTCCACGCCGTGGAAGCGCTCGAGGAATCGCTCGTCGGGTTCGAGCAGCAGCGGGCGAGAAGCCGTACGTCGGGACGCCGAGCGATTCGAGGTGCTTGGCGTCGGTCGCGAACGGGACCATCACCGGCAGCGGGATGCCCTCGGGATCGTGCTCGCGGATCGTCGGCTCGAGCAGGTCGTACAGCTCGCCCTCGGCCGGTGCCTCGACGGGCGCGCCCCAGACGATCAGCTCGATCTCGGTGGCGGCCGCGAGGTCGGGACCCATCCGCTCGATGACCTCGGCCCGGATGTCCGCCTCGGTCGTGCCCGGGCAGGACCCGGCAGTCGACCTCGATCGTCGCGTCGCCCGGGATGACGTTGTACTTGATGCCGGTCGTGATGACGTTCGGGCTGAGCGTGTCGCGGACGAGCGCGCGCAGCGCACGTGCGTAGCGTCGGGTCGCAGGCGGCCTCGATGGCGGCCTCGGCGCCGCGGTGTCATCGCGTGACGAGACGATCGATGAGCCGGCCGACCTCCGGCGGCAGCTGCGGCGGCCGCGAGCTCGAGGAACCGGCGCATGACCGGCGTCAGCCGGGTCGGGCCCGGGACCGCGAGCCGGCGCGACGACCTCGGCGGCGAGGACCGCCGCGTTGTCGCTGCGCGGCATCGAGCCGTGGCCCCACGTCCCGCGAACGTGGAGGCGATACGACGCGTAGCCCTTCTCGGCGACCTGGATCGGGTAGAGGCGACGCCCGGCGACGGTCGTCGGCGACGCCGCCGCACTCGTTGAGGGCGCCGGCCGCGCGGACCCACTCGGGTCGATGCTCGGCGATCCACTTCGCGCCGTCGACACCGCCGGCCTCCTCGTCCGCGGTGCAGGTGAAGAGGACGTCTCGGCGAAGGCCCGGGATCGGGTCGCGGGCCGGATCGAGCCCGGCGGCCCGCGCTTCGGCCGCGAGCAGTCGCACCACGGCGAGCTCCATCGCGACCATCTGCTTCATGTCGACGGCGCCGCGGCCGTAGATGTAGCCGTCGGCGATGTCGGCAGCGAACGGCGGATGCGTCCAGCGGTCCGGCGGCGCCGGGACGACGTCGAGGTGCGACAGCAGCAGGAGCGGCTCGCCGCCGGTGCCGTCGCCGCGGAGCCTGACATGGACCGAGCCGCGACCGCGGAACGGGCTCGACGACCTCGGGCTCGAGGCCGGCGTCGGCGAGCATCGCCGCGATCGCCTGGGCCGCGACGAGCTCCATGTCGGGCGCCGCGGGGTCGACGCGGATCGACCGACGGGATTCGGATCAGTTCGCGCAGGGTCTCGACGAGTCCGCGTCTGGGCGGCCTGCCACGTCGCCGCGTCGAGCGCATCGCGACGGCGCGGCGGTCTCGCTCGTCACACGTGAAGTTCCCGGACAGCGTTCCCGGTCGACGATGGCGACGATGATGCCGAGGACGAAGCCGCCGAGGACGAGAACGCGACCATCCAGACCAGCAGCCGAAGGTAGTGGCGCTCCTCGACGAGACCCGGTTCCGGATCGGGGTCCGTGCCGCCGACGATGTACGGCTGCGTCGAGCCCCTTGGCCCGGGCGCGCGCGTTGCGCGGCGAGTCGTAGGCCTCGGGATCGGGCGGGAGGGTGCTCGAGGTGCGGTTCCGGGTTGCGTCGTCATCGGTCAATGATGCCGTCGAAGTCCCGACTGCGCTCGGTCGGCCCTGGCGCGCGGTCAACCGAGCGCGTCACGGAGCGGCTCGGGCGATCGCCGAAGCGATGCCGTCGACGCCGGCCGGCCCGAGGTTCGGTGGCATCGACAGGATGACGTGGGTCGCGCCGACCTCGACGAAGCCGTGGGCGAGATCGAGCGTCTCGGCCCACGCGTCGGGCGTCGAGCCGGTCGGGATCTGCGTCGCGAATTCGAAGCCGGCCGGGTCGCGCCCGATCTCGGCCATCCGCTCGAGCAGCATCGAGCGTCGCTCGGCGAAGTAGGGGACTCGGTCCGTCCGCCCGTCGGGCAGCAGGAACGGGATGATCCAGCCCTCGGCGTAGCGAGCGGCGAGGTCGATGCCGCGCCGCTTCTGGCCGCCCAGCCAGATCGTCGGGCCGCCCGGGCTCAGCGTGCCGGGCTCGTTGGTGGCGTTCTCCAGCGGGAAGTACGGGTCCGGGCGGGTGACGCCGGGGAGTGCCCGCGCCTCGTCCGAGAAGAACGCCCGGATGACCGCGAGCGACGACTCGAACTGGTCGAAGCGCTCCGGGCATCGGCGGGAACGGGATCCCGAACGGCGTGTGCTCGGGCTCGTGCCAGCCGGCGCCGAGACCAGCGATCAGCCGGCCGCCGGTGACGTGATCGAGGACCGTCAGCTGCTTGGCGAGCACGGACGGGTGGCGGAACGTCGTCGACAGCACGCCGATCCCGAGCGTCTTGCCGGGCACCCGGTGGGCGAGCGCGGCGAGAGTCGTGACCGCCTCGAAGCTCGGCGCCGCCGAGCGGGTCCGCGGGTGTTGTTGAGATGGTCGTTGAGCCAGACCGATTCGAAGACGTCGTGCTCGCCGATCCGGGCCCAGTCGGCGTCGAGCGTCGTCCAGTCGGTGTCCTGCTGGGAGGTCTTGATGCCGATGCGGTACGTCGTCACCTCGGTCATCGTGTCCGCAGCCCGGCCGGTCATCCGCGGTCCGGTCGTCACCGCGCCCTGCGACGCCGAACCCGACCTGCGCCGCGTACTTGGCCATGACGCCGCCGCGATAGCGGGCGGTCGGTGGCGTCCACGCCTCGAACCGGCGGGCGACCTCGTCGGCCGGCACGTCGAGATCGAGCGCCTTGCGGTCGACGTCGATGACGATCGTGTCGCCCTCCTGGACCGCGGCGATCGGTCCGCCGAGCGCCGCCTCCGGGGCGACGTGGCCGATCATCAGCCCGTGGGTCCCGCCCGAGAACCGGCCGTCGGTCAGGAGCGCGACCGAATCGCCGAGTCCCTCGCCGACGAGCGCCGCGGTGACCTGGAGCATCTCCTGCATCCCGGGGCCGCCGACCGGTCCCTCGTAGCGGATCACGACGACGTCGCCGGGCCTGATCCGCTGGTCGCGGACCGCGTCGTAGCAGGCTCGGCTTCCGAATCGAAGACGCGGGCGGGACCGCGATGCTCGCGCCGCTCGTGGCCGGCGAGCTTCACGACGCAGCCCTCGGGCGCGAGGCGTGCCGTGGAGGATCGCGAGGCCGCCGGTCTCCTTGAGCGGCGTCTCGATCGGGCGGACGACCTGCTGGCCGGGTGTCTCCTCGACGGCGGCCGCGATCTCGGCGATCGTCCGGCCGTCCACGGTCCGCTGGTCGCCGTGGAGGAGTCCCGGGCGCTTGAGCAGCTCGCGCATGACGAGCGCCACGCCTCCGGCTTCGAACATGTCCGTGGCGGTGTAGCGGCCGCCCGGGCGCATGTCGCCGATGAGCGGCGTCCGGTCGGCGATCGCGCCGAACTCGTCGATGTCGAGCGGGATCCCGAACTCGTGGGCGATGGCGAGCAGGTGGAGCACGCCGTTGGTCGAGCCGCCGGTCGCGGCGACCGAGGCGATCCCGTTCTCGAGCGCCTCGCGGGTCACGATGGACGAGGGGCGGATGTCGCGCCGGACCAGGTCCATGACGAGCTCACCGGTCCGATATGCGGCCGCCTCCTTGGACGGCTCCTCGGAGGGGATGCCGTTGAGACCCGCCGGCGATAGCCCGATGAACTCCATGACGGTGCTCATCGTGTTGGCCGTGTACTGACCGCCGCACGCGCCCGGCCCAGGGCAGGCGACGTTCTCGACCTCGTACAGCTCCTCGAGGGTCATCTTGCCCGCCCGGTACGCCCCGATCGCCTCGTAGACCGTCACGACGGTCGCATTCCGCTGGCCCTTGTAGACGCCCGGGTTGATCGTCCCGCTGTAGAGGACGATGCCCGGGACATCGAGCCGGCCGAGGGCCATCGCGGCCGCCGGGACGGTCTTGTCGCAGGCCACGAGGGCGACCAGCCCATCGAACATCTGGCCGAGCGTCACGAGCTCCATCGAATCCGCGACGACCTCGCGGCTGACGAGCGACGTCTTCATCCCCTCGGTGCCCATCGTCACGCCGTCGCTGATGGCGACCGTGTTGAACTCCATGGGGGTGCCGCCGGCCGCCCGGATCCCGGCCTTGACGTGCTCGGCGAGACGGCGCTGGTTGAGGTTGCACGGCATCGTCTCGATCCAGGTCGTGCCGACCCCGACGATGGGCTTGGCGAGATCCTCGTCGGTGAAGCCCACGGCCTTGAGCATCGCCCGGGCACCGGCCCGGTCGGGTCCGTCGGTGATCGCCGCCGAATGGCGCTTGGCAGGGTCGGAAACGCGGTTGGCGTCAGGCATGGGGTCGTTCTCCAGGCGCGCGACGGGCTGGATGGAGGTCGTCAGGGCGGTATCGATGCCAGCGTACAACCCCGCAGGGTGCGACGGGGCGCTCGGCGAGGTCGGGACCGGCTCAGCGGACGCAGTCTCCCGTGTCCGTGGCCCGGGTCCGCCCGATCGCGGGGCGGAGGGCCTCGGTGACGTCGGAGGCCGCCAGCGCATAGCCGACGCTCGGGTCGGACTTCGCCTCGGCGAACACCACGCCACCGACCGTCCCGTCGGCGAGGACCAGCGGCCCGCCACTGTCACCAGGCTCGATCTCGGCCCGCAGCTCGAGGATCTGGCGGCGAACCTGCTCTGTCGCGTAGATATTGCGTCCCGTGGCGGGATATCGGCTCGTGACCGCCGCGGGAACGACCGTCAGGCCCCGGCCGCCCGGATAGCCGAGCGTCGCACCGAGCGCGCCGCGGTCGGGATCCTTGCGGGCCCACTGCAGCGGCGATCGCCGTGAGCTCATCGACATGGAGAAGGGCGACATCCAGCCCGGGGTCGAACAGGACCGGCACGGCATCGAGGATGCGGCCGCCGGCCGCCGGTGACCCTGATCCCGTTCTCGCCGGCACCCGCGACCACGTGGGCGTTCGTCACGACGTAGCCCGGACCGACCGCGAACCCGGTCCCGACCGACTGGTATCCGCAGGTCGCGGCCGAGACCTTGACCGTGCTCGCCTGCGGCGGCGGCCGCGATCGCCCGCGTCGTCGGGTCGTCGGGCAGGTCGACCGGTGCCGCGGGCACGGGCTCGAAACCGACGAACACGTCCGGAAGCCCGGTCGCGTCGAGGAAGCGTCCGAGACCGACGGCGAGGTCGGTCGGTGGCGGCAGGACCGTGCCGATCGTCCGGATCGCCGTCGACGTAGCTCGCCGACTGCGCCAGGCGGGGCAGCGGCCCCTCGGCGAGCAGCCCGCCGGCAAGCCACACGATGAGGATCGCCTGGGCGGCGCCGAGGGCGGCACCGGCCGTCCGGTCCGCGGCGCTCAGGATGCCGTTGCCGAGGCCTGCGCGGCCGTGCGACCCAACCGCGCGCCCACGGATTCGCCGACCGCGACGGCGCCGACGAGGGCCATGAGGACGAGGACCGGCCGGAACGCCGGGTCGACGCCGGACAAGGGCTCGACGAGGTAGGGCAGCCCGATGATCACGGCCGCTCCGCCGGCGATCGCGCCGAGGAGTCCGGCGACCTGCGGGATGGCGCCGGACCGCCAACCGAGCACGACGCCGACCACGAGCAGCAGCAGGACGAGCGCGTCGATGGGGTTCACGCGGCCGATCGTCGCACAGGGGGATCGGTTGCGCCCTCAACGCCTCCGGGACGTTCCTGCACGCGAGCCATCCAACCACGGGCTACGCGCCGGCCGAGAGTCAGTGCTCGGGCTGGACATCCGTCGGTGTTTCGTCCGGGCATGTGCCGGTGTCTCGGACGACGCTCCGGCCGCAGGCTTTGTCAAGCGCCACTGAAGACGCACTGCACCCTGAAGACACCTGGAGACCTGAGATGATCCGCCGCCTGATCCGCCACCTGCGCCGCTCGCCCCTTCCGCATGACTCGCTCCGCGGTCGAGGAGCACCAGAAGCATCTTCCGACGCCGTTCCTCGGCTGCGCGCAGTGCGTTCGCCGCGCCCAGATCACACCCCTCCAGATCGGCTGGGTCGCTGGCGCCGGGTTCCAGCCCGCGCGCGTGAGCCGCTGACGAAACCGCTGGGACGCTTCAGCGCGCCCCGGCGAGCGAGTCGATCCGCGGCGGGTGCGCCGCCTCCCATGCCGCGAGCTCGGGTTCCTTCGAGAGCAGGTACCCGAGCTCATCCGTGCCGGCGAGGATCATCCGCTTCGCGAACGGATCGATGTCGAAATCGATCGTCGATCCGTCGGGCAGGAGGACGCCCTGCTCGGCAAGGTCGACCGTGATGTCGGCATCCGGGTCGGCCGCCAGCAGCTCGAACAGGCGAGCGTGGGTGGCCTGATCCACGACGATCGGGAGCACACCGTTCTTGAGGCTGTTGTTCCGGAAGATGTCGGCGAACGAGGTCGACAGGATCGCCCGGATGCCCCACGCGGTCAGCGCCCAGGGCGCGTGCTCGCGTGACGAGCCGCAGCCGAAGTTGTCCCCGACGAGGAGGACCTTCCGGCCGACCATACCGGGCCGGTCGAGGACGAAGGGCGGCTCCTTGAGCGACCCGTCCGGCTCATACCGCCAGTCACAGAAGAGCGCCTCGGCAAGACCGGCCTTGTCGGTGACCTTGAGATAGCGGGCCGGGACGATCTGGTCGGTGTCGACGTTCTCGGCCGGCAGCGGCACGACCTTGCTCGTGAAGACGGTGAACGGCTCGGCCACGGTTCAGCGTCCTCCGACAGCTGCGAGGCGTCTCGATGCCGGGGAGCCGACGCGGGTCCGCGACGACGCCGGCGAGCGCGCTGGCAGCAGCGGTCAGCGGCGACGCGAGGAACGTCCGTCCGCCCTTGCCCTGGCGCCCTTCGAAGTTGCGGTTGCTCGTGCTGACCGCGTACTGACCGGGAGCGAGCTGGTCGCCGTTCATCGCGATGCACATCGAGCAGCCGGCTTCGCGCCACTCGGCGCCGGCGGCCTTGAAGATCTCGGACAGGCCCTCCTGCTCGGCCTCGCGCTTCACCTCGTCCGAGCCCGGCACGACCATCAGCCGGACCCCGTCGGCGACGTGGCGGTCCTTGAGCACGCTCGCAGCCAGTCGCAGGTCGCTGATCCGGCCGTTCGTGCAGCTCCCGACGAAGACGACATCGACCTTCTGACCGAGGATCTCCTGGCCCGGCTGCAGGTCCATGTACTCGAGCGCGCGCTCGAGCGCCCGACGCTGGCCGGGATCGGCCTGGTCCGAAGGCGAGGGGACCCGGCTGGTGATCGGGATGCCCATGCCCGGGGTTGGTGCCGTACGTGACCATCGGCTCGAGGGCGTCGGCGTCGATCGTGATCGAGCGGTCGTAGGTCGCGCCGTCATCGGTCGGGAGCGTCCGCCAGCGAGCGACTGCCGCGTCCCAGTCGGCGCCGGCTGGGGCATGCGGCCGGCCGTGCAGGTACTCGAACGTCGTGTCGTCGGGGGCGATCAGTCCCGGCCCGGGCACCGGCTTCGATGCTCATGTTGCAGACGGTCATCCGCTGTTCCATCGTCAGGCCGCGGATGCCGTCGCCGGTGTATTCGAAGACGTGGCCGGTCCCGCCACCGATCCCGATCCGGGCGATCAGGGCGAGGATGATGTCCTTGGCGCTGACACCGGGAGTCAGCCGGCCGTCGACGCGGACCTCGTATGTCTTCGGGTCGCGCTGGAGGAGCGTCTGGGTGGCGAGGACCATCTCGACCTCGCTCGTCCCGATCCCGAACGCGAGCGCGCCGAACGCGCCGTGGGTGCTGGTGTGCGAATCGCCGCAGACGATCGTCATGCCCGGCTGGGTCAGCCCGAGCTGCGGACCGATGACATGGACGATGCCCTGGCCCGGATCGCCGATGCCGTGGAGCGGGATCCCGAACTCGGCGCAGTTCGCCTCGAGCTGGCGGACCTGGGCCGCGGCCATCTCGTCGAGGATCGGAAGGCTTCGATCGGTCGTCGGGATCGAGTGGTCGGCCGTCGCGACCGTCCGCTCGGGATGGCGAACCTTGAGACCGCGAGCCCGGAGCCCGGAGAACGCCTGCGGGCTCGTGACCTCGTGGACGAGATGGAGGTCGACGGCAAGCACCGCGGGCGAGCCCGGGTCCTGGGTGACGACGTGCTCGGTCCAGATCTTGTCGACGATCGTGCGCGGGTTGGTCATGCGGTGACTCATTGCTCTGTGGCGGTCTGATGGGTGGCAGAGCGTAGCAGAGGCGTCGGGAAGGCCCCGCCACGGTGGCCGTCGAGTGGCGGCCGGCGTGCGGCGGCCGGCGTGTGGCGGCCGGCGTGCGTCCACGGCCACAACGACGAAGAGCGGCTCAGACGAGCCGCTCTCTTGAACGCGATGCGGGTCGATACGGTGACCCGCGCCAGGATCAGTCCCAGCGAACACCGGATCGGGGGCCGGGCCGCCGGTCGTCGAACCGGGAGTGGACGATCTGGGCCACGAACGACCGCATGATCCCTAGTTCCACTTGACTCCCGCGCCGAGAGTCAGGGCGATGGTCGCCAGGAGCGACAAAGCAACGGTGAAGCGCGCCATCTTGGCCTTCACGAGTCCCACCTCATTGGTGTTTGGATCTCTCGGTGTCTCCCCAGCCGGGCGGATTTGCCCTTGCATGATCACCGCTGAGCGAACGTCGCTCGTGAGTGCACTTTGCCGCCCTCGCGTCCGGGTCGCCATATACCGGAGGTACCCCTCCGCACGAACGGTCGGGTCAGTGCGAGGACGTACCTGTCGTGGGTGCGCCGGACGCGACCAGCTCTTCAGACGCCGCCGGGCCGTGGGCGTCCGCGTCTTCCGCGGTGGCCGTTGGCGGCTCGACAGGGCCTCTGCCGTGCATGGTGGCGACGACCGCGACCGCGCAGCCGACGCCGATGAGCAGGTCGCCGACGCTGAACACGTTGGCGATCGGGACCCATGCCGGCATCGCGAAGATGTCCGTCAGCGGAGCAAGGACGACGCCATCGACCAGCCGGCTGTTCGAATACCCCTCCGCCGGCACCCGGCCGAGCGCGGCCGACGGCCTCGGGGCTCACTGGCATGTAGCCGCCATTGGCGACGATCGCGATGACGTTGGCGACGCCGCCCACGAGCACGACCACCAGGCCCGGGATCGCGATGTTCCGCCAGACCGCGGCGAGGACCGCGAGGTTCGAAACGATGTAGGCGACAGGTGCCGCCGGCCCGAGCGCATCCCCGAGGGGCGTCGAGAACAGCAGCACCTGGGCCGCAAGTCCCAAGGCGATGAGCGGAGCCCAGCGGAACCGCAGATCGGCCAGCCGCGTCGGCGAGCCACCGGTCACGAGCCCGACGATCAAGCCCGCGACGACGGCATACAGGATGAACACGCGTCCATGGTCGCGCGGCTCGGGTACCACCCGATACGCACCCGTTCGTCCTGTACGGTTGGGGTACCACCGAACCCGGTTGACGATATTTCCAAGCCTGCTAGACTGCCGGTCTCCGCGGGGGAAAAGCCGCGGTCAGGACAGACCGGGAGATCGGATTGGGTTTCTTCGATGCAGGCAACCGCCGCAAGGTCGCCGTCGTCGTGACGGCTGACGGTCGCCGCATCCATGTGCCCCTCGACCCCACCCCTGCCGACGTATCGCTCCTCGACCTTCTTCGCTCGCTTCCGGGACTTGATGGCCTTCTCGGCCTTATTACCGGCTCCCGGCGGGACCGAGGGACACGGAGCGGCAAGCGCAGGTAGCGCCCGACCACCGATCGACTCAGGACCCTCGCCGGAGCGGCGGGGGTTTTTCGTTTTTGCGGAGCGCACACACAGCACGTGAGGGAGGCCCAGCAGATGACGATCGCGAAGGGAGAACCGGCAGGCGCATCGAGTGTCGCTGTCGGTCCGCCGGCCCGGCGCAGCCACGTTCCCAACGACGGGACCGCCGCGGCCGTCGCGGTCGAGCGCGCCCGCAAGGAGATGCTCCACGAGGGACGTGAGCTCAAGCGGACGAGGATCGGGGCCGATGTCCTGTGCGAGGCGCTGCTGCGTCAGGGCGTCGATGTCTTCTTCAGCTACCCGGGCGGGGTCATCCTGCCGCTCTACGACATCCTTGGCGACTACCCGGAGCTGCGCCACATCCTCGTCCGCCACGAGCAGGGCGGCGCGCATGCCGCGGACGGCTATGCCCGTGTCACGGGCCGGGTCGGTGTCTGCATGGGCACGTCGGGCCCCGGCGCGACGAACCTCGTGACCGGGATCGGGACCGCCCTCCTCGATTCGGTGCCGATGGTCGCGATCACCGGCAACGTGCCGGCGGCGCTGATCGGGAAGGACGCCTTCCAGGAGATCGACATCAACGGCATCACGCTGCCGATGACGAAGCACAACTACCTGGTCCGCGATGCGAACGACCTGCCGCGGGTCGTGGCCGAGGCGTTCCACATCGCCCGGACCGGGCGCCCGGGACCGGTCCACATCGACATCACGAAGGACGCCCTCCAGCAGGAGACGCGCGCCGAGCACCCGTCCGAGGCGGACATCATCGCGGGCCTGCCCGGCTTCCGGCCGAACCTCGAGGGTCATCCCCGCCAGCTGAAGCTCGCGGCGGCCGAGATCGCCGCGGCGAAGCGCCCGGTCATCCTCGCCGGGCACGGCGTCCTCCACGCCGAGGCCTGGGACGACCTCGTCGCCTTCGCCGAGAAGACCCAGATCCCGGTCGCGTGGACGCTCCTGGGCATCGGCGCCATCGACGAGAACCATCCGCTGGCGTATGGCTACATGGGCATGCACGGCTGGAAGCACGTCAACCGGGCGATCCAGAGCGCCGACCTGCTGATCGCCATCGGGATGCGCTTCGATGACCGGGTCACCGGCAACGTCCGGACCTATGCGCCGTACGCCCGGATCGTCCACGCCGACATCGATCCCGCCGAGATCGGCAAGAACGTCGCCGTCGAGGTCCCGATCGTCGGCGACGCGAAGCGGGTGATCCAGGGGCTGACGAAGCTCGTCGACGAGGTGGACCCGGCGACCCGGGCCGACTACTTCGCGCAGCTCGCGGAGTGGAAGACGGATTCGGTCGCCTCTTCGTGGCACGGCTCAGGCGCGTGGCGCGACGGGCTCCTGTCGGCCGACTACGTGGTCGCCCGCATAGGCGAGCTGACCAACCACCAGGCCAACTACATCGCCGACGTCGGCCAGAACCAGATGTGGCTCGCGCGGTACACGGGGTTCACCCAGCCGAACAGCCATGTCAGCTCAGGCGGCCTCGGGACGATGGGTTTCTCGGTCCCGGCGGCGATGGGCGCGGCGCTCGGCCGTCCGGATCGCGAGACCTGGGCGATCACCGGCGATGGCGGCTTCCAGATGACGTTCCAGGAGCTGATGACGCTGGTCCAGGACCGCATCCCGGTCAAGATCGCGCTCTTCGACAACAAGAAGCTCGGGATGATCCGCCAGTGGCAGGAGATCATCTACGCGGGGAACTACCACTCCTCGCACCTGATGGGACCCGACTTCCTGAAGCTTGCCGACGCGTTCGGCGTCCCGGCGATCAAGGCATCGACGCCCGACGCCGTCGACGACGCGATCCGCTTCGCCCAGGGCGTCGACGGACCGGCGCTCATCTGGTTCGAGATCGCCGAGGAGCAGAACATCTTCCCGATGATGCCGGCCGGCAAGGGTCTGTCCGACCTCATCGAGAAGTGGGGCGGGCCTGACGAATGACCGCCGGATCGAGTAGCAATGGCCGGTTCACCGAGGCCGGAGCAGGGGGCGTCGGCCAGGCGAGCGAGGGTGCTCCGGGCGCTGCGAGCGGGGCTGGCCCGACCGCCGGGACCGCGACACCGGCCAGTCCTGCGCCTGCCCACAGCGCGCCACCGCCGCGCGCCCTCCCGGGTGGCGGTGAATCCCGGCGCCACGTCCTCGTCGCGGTCGTGCTCAACAAGCCGGGCGTCCTCAACCGCGTGTCGAGCCTGATGCGCGCCCGCAACTTCAACATCGATTCGCTCGCCGTCAGCCACACCGACCGCGAGGACGTGAGCCGGATGACGATCACCCTCCACGGCGACGACGTGGCGATCGAGCAGGCCACCAAGCAGCTCTACCGGCTGATCGACGTCCTGAAGGTCCAGGACGTCACTGCCGAACCGACCGTCCAGCAGGAGCTCGCGCTGGTCAAGATCCGGGCCTCGGATGCGACTCGGGCAGAAGTGCTCAAGCTGGTCGAGCTCTCGCGGGGCCGCGTCGTCGACGTCGCGGACGGTTCGGTCATCGTCGAGGTCACCGGGACCGAGACGGAGGTCGACGGGTTCGTCGCCCTGGTTCGCACCTACGGCATCAAGGAGTTGGTCCGGACCGGGGCCGTCGTCATGGCTCGCGGCTCAGGATCCATCGAGGAGGCGATCAAGCGATGACCGCCAGGATCTACTACGACAACGATGCGGATCCGGCCGCCCTCGCTGGGCAGACCGTGGCGATCATCGGCTATGGCAGTCAGGGCCACGCGCACGCGTTGAACCTGCATGAGTCGGGTGTCGATGTGGTCGTCGGTCTCGCTCCGACGTCGAAGAGTCGACATCTCGCCGCCGACGCCGGTCTCCGGGTCTCCGACGTCGCGGAGGCCGTCCAGTCGGCCGACGTCATCATGCTGCTCGTCCCGGACACGGCCCAGAAGGCCGTCTACGACGAGGAGATCGCGCCGCACCTGCGAGCCGGGCACCTCCTGATGTTCGCCCACGGCTTCAACATCCGGTTCGGGCGGATCGACCCACCCGGGCTCATCGATGTCGGGATGATCGCGCCGAAGGGCCCAGGGTCACCTGCTTCGCTCGGTCTACCGGGCGGGCGGTGGCGTCCCGGCGCTGTTCGCCGTCCATCGCGACCAGTCGGGCACCGCCCGTGACCGCGTCCTTGCCTACGGCCGGGCGATCGGGTCGACGCGGGCGGGCGTCCTCGAGACGACGTTCGCCGAGGAGACCGAGACGGACCTCTTCGGCGAGCAGTCGGTGCTCTGCGGTGGCACCGCGGCCCTCGTCAAGATGGCCTTCGAGACCCTGGTCGAAGCGGGCTACCAGCCCGAGCTCGCCTACTTCGAGACGATGCACGAGCTGAAGCTCATCGTCGACCTGATGTACCGCGGCGGGCTCAACTTCATGCGGTTCTCGGTCAGCGAGACTGCCGAGTACGGCGACTATGTCTCCGGTCCGCGAATCATCGACGACCACGTCCGAGGGACGATGAAGGAGGTCCTCAAGGAGATCCAGGACGGGACCTTCGCGGCTCGGTGGATCGCCGAGAGCGACTCGGGCGGGGCCGAGTTCCGGCGGCTGCGCGAGGCAGACCGAGACCACCTCATCGAGCGAGTCGGCGCCGGACTGCGGGCGCAGATGCCGTTCCTCGACCCGATCGAGGTCCAGGCCGGTCAGGCCCAGGCGGCCGCCACCACCCCGGGGGCGGCCCGATGAGCGCGGCAGTACCGGGCCGCGTCGAACCGCGCTCGGCCGGCGCCAAGGGCAGCATCCGGATCTTCGATACGACCCTGCGCGACGGCGAGCAAGCGCCTGGCGCCTCCCTCACGGTCGCTGAGAAACTCGAGGTCGCGCGGCAGCTGGTGCGCCTCAACGTTGACGTCATCGAGGCCGGGTTCCCGGCCGCCTCACCGGGTGACTGGGAGGCGGTCAACCGGATCGCCAAGGAGACGCGAGGCGTGGCCGTGGCCGGCCTCGCCCGCTGCCGGGACGGCGACCCACAACGAGCCGTCGAGGCGCTGCGCGTGGCCGAGCGGCCGCACCTCCACGTCTTCATCTCTACCAGCGAGATCCACCTCAGGCACCAGATCCGGATGACCCGCGACGAGGCGCTGGCCGAGGCCGTCCGCTGGGTCCGATACGGACGTGAGCAGCTTGGCCGCGACGCCGAGTTGGAGTTCAGTGCGATGGACGCGACCCGGAGCGACCCCGACTACCTGATGCAGGTCGTTGCCGCGGTCGTCGAGGCTGGCGCGACCACGGTCAACCTGCCCGACACCGTCGGCTACGCGATCCCGTCCGAGTTCGGTCCGCTCATCCGGCGGGCCGTCGACCTCGTCGGGTCCGAGGCCGTCGATCAGCGTCCACTGCCACGACGACCTGGGTCTGGCCGTCGCCAACACCATCACCGCCATCGAGGCGGGGGCGCGCCAAGTCGAGGTGACCATCAACGGCCTCGGCGAACGGGCCGGCAACGCGGCGCTCGAAGAGGTGGTGATGGCCCTCGCGACGCGTTCGGCCGCGCTCGGTGGGCACACCACCGGCGTCGTCACCGAGCAGATCGTCCCCACCAGCCGGCTGGTCGGCTACCTGACGGGGTTCGTCGTCCAGCCCAACAAGGCCATCATCGGGCGCAACGCGTTCGCCCACGAGTCGGGGATCCATCAGGATGGCGTCCTCAAGAACCCGCTCAACTTCGAGATCATGACCCCGCAATCCGTCGGCCTGACGAGCAACCAGCTGACCATCGGGAAGCTGTCCGGCCGCCGTGGCCTGAAGGGCAAGCTCCATGACCTCGGCTACGACCTCGAGGGCGAGGCCCTCGACGCGGTCTACCGCCAGGCCATCGACCTCGCCGATGCGAAGAAGGAGGTCACCGACGCCGACCTGCTCGCGCTCGTCAACCAGCGCACGTCCGACGTCCCGTCCAGCGTCACGATCGTCGGGTGGAGCGTGACGTCGTCCCACAGCGGGAACGCGACGGGTTCGGCGACGATCAGCGTGGGTGGTGACGAGCGCACCGCAGAGGCGACAGGGAACGGTCCGGTCAACGCCCTGTTCCGCGCGGTTGACGAGGCACTCCAGCCGGTTCTGGGCTGGCACCCGACGCTCACCGAGTACGAGATCAAGGCTGTGAGCGCCGGTGAGGACGCCCAGGGTCAGGTGCTCGTGCGATGCCGGCGTTCGTCCGACGAGGGACCCGGCTCGCTCGTCGTCACCGGGCACGGGTTATCCACCAACATCATCGAGGCGTCGCTCGAGGCCTATCTGGTCGCGGCGAACAAGCTCCACGGCGCGGAGATCAACGGCGTGTCCGTCGCGTTCGCGTCGCCGCGTACCGGTGAGTCGACCCCTTGACCGAGGCGCGGTTCCGCGTGGCGACGATCCCCGGTGACGGGGTCGGGCCGGAGGTCGTCGAGGCCGCCCGGCGCGTCGTCGACGCCGCTGGCGAGCGGTTCGGGTTCAGCGTCGAGTGGTCGGAGCATCTCGTCGGTGGGATCGGCATCGACACGTACGGCGTGCCGATCCGGGACGAGGATCTGGCGGCGTGCGGCGAGGCCGATGCGATCCTGCTCGGCGCCGTTGGCGGGCCGAAGTGGTCGGACCCGAACGCGACGGTCCGGCCCGAGCAGGCCCTCTTCTCGTTGCGCGGCGGGCTCGGGCTCTTCGCCAACCTGCGTCCGGTGACGCGTCCAGGCCTCCCTGGCGGCCTCCTCGCCGTTGCGGCCGGAGCTGCTCGCGGGCGTGGACCTCGTGATCGTTCGCGAGCTGACCGGTGGCGTCTATTTCGGCGATCGCCAGGAGGCCGCGGCGACCGGCGGGGATCGCTCCGCGCTCGACACGCTGCCGTACCACGAGCGCGAGATCTCGCGCGTCGTCCGGCTCGCGTTCGATCTCGCGCCAGCACCCGCCGCGGGGTCGTCACCCAGGTCGACAAGGCGAACGTCCTCGCGACGTCGCGGCTCTGGCGCAGGGTCACCGACGAGATCGCCGCCGACTACCCGGACGTGACGCTCAACCACCAGCTCGTCGATTCGTGCGCGATGCTACTGATCCGGCGGCCGGCCGACTTCGACGTCATCGTCACCGAGAACCTGTTCGGCGACATCCTGTCCGACGAGGCTGCGGTCCTTGCCGGCAGCCTTGGCGTGCTTGCCGTCGGCGTCGCTCGGGTCACGCCGGACCGCGCACGGGGTCTTCGGCCTGTACGAGCCGATCCATGGCTCGGCGCCCGATATCGCGGGCCGCGACGTCGCTGATCCGATCGGCACGATCCTCTCGGCGGCGATGCTGCTGCGGACCTCGCTGGGCCACGACGCCGCCGCGGACGCGGTCGAGACGGCCGTCACCGCGGCCCTTGCCGCCGGCTGGCGTACGGCCGACCTGGCCGATCCGCTCGGACCAGGCGGACGGGAACGTCGTTGTCGGCACGACCGCATTCGCGACGGCGGTCGTCGACGCGCTGCGAGCGGGCGCCGCCACCGGCACTGGCACCGGCGCGGAGGTGACCGCGTGAGCATCGGCGACGCAGCCGACCGCCCGGTCGTCCTCTACGACACGACGCTCCGCGACGGCACGCAGGGCGAGAACATCACGCTGTCGCTCGCCGACAAGCTGCGCATCGCCCGGATGCTCGACGAGTACGGGATGCCGTTCATCGAAGGCGGCTGGCCCGGCTCGAACCCGAAGGACATCGAGTTCTTCGCGGCCGCCCGCACGATGCGCTGGGAGCGGGCGCGGCTCGCCGCGTTCGGGATGACCCGCCATCGCGCGAACCGCCCCGAGCAGGATCCGAACCTTCGGGAGCTGGTCGCCGCCGAAACGCCGGTCGTCACGATCTTCGGCAAGAGCTGGCTGCTGCACGTCACCGAGGTCCTCGGCGCGACGCCTGCCGAGAACCTCGACATGGTCGCCGATTCGGTCGGCTTCGTCGTCGATCGCGGACGCGAGGTCGTCTACGACGCCGAGCACTTCTTCGATGGCTACAAGGCCGATCGCGACTACGCGCTCGCGACCGCTGCGTGCAGCGCGCGGCGCCGGCTCGCGCACGCTCGTCCTGTGCGACACGAACGGGGGCACGCTGACCGACGAGCTGGTCGCGGTCGTCACCGACGTGATGACGACGCTCGACGCCGACCCGGACGCGCCGGCCGTGACGTGGGGCATCCACACCCACAACGACGCCGACCTCGCGGTCGCGAACTCGATGGCGGCCGTCGCTGCCGGCGTTCGCCACGTCCAGGCGACCATCAACGGCTACGGCGAGCGGACCGGCAACGCGAACATGGTCAGCATCCTGGCGAATCTCGCGCTCAAGACCTCGCACCCGATGGTTCCTGCCGGTGGCGGCGACCTCGCCGATCTCACCGAGCTTGTCACGGTCGGTCGCCGAGATCGCCAATCTGACCCCGAACGACTACCAGCCGTATGTCGGGCGGTCGGCCTTCGCCCACAAGGGTGGCGTCCACGGGGCGGCGGTAGCGCGCGTCGAGCGGAGCTACCAGCACGTGGACCCGTCGCGGGTCGGCAACGCCGGGCGGCTCGTCGTGTCCGAGCTCGGTGGCCGGGCCAACACCGCCATCCGCGCCGAGCAGCTCGGCCTCGAGCTCGACGGCGTCGTCGACCCGCGCGAGCTGTCGGTGCTCATCAAGCAGCTCGAAGCCGACGGGCTCGCGTTCGAGGGCGCCGAAGCGAGCTTCGAGCTTCTGATCCGGCGCCACGCCCAGGACTACGTCGCGCCGTTCCGGATCGTCGACTACACGTGTCTCATCGAGCAGCGGTCCGGGCAGGAGTTGCTCTCGGAGGCGACCGTCAAGGTCGAGGTCGACGGCGAGATCCTCCACACGGCCGCCGATGGGAATGGCCCGGTCAACGCCCTCGACGCGGCCTTGCGGAAGGCGCTTCGGGCGTTCTACCCGGACCTCGACGACGTCCATCTGGTCGACTACAAGGTCCGGATCCTCGACGGCAACGCGGCGACGGCCGCGCGCACGCGGGTCGTGATCGACTCGATGGACGGCGCTCGCACCTGGTCGACGATGGGCAGCGACACGAACATCATCGCGGCGTCGGCGGCCGCCCTGGCCGATTCGCTCGAATACGCCATCTGGAAGGCCGGATCGGAGCTGCGGCGGCGCGACGAACGCCACTTCACCACCGACCGGCCGCTCGACGCGACGGTTCCTGCCGCGTCCGCGCACACCACGACCGCGACCCCACGGAGGTGACCGAGATGACCGAAACCACGACGACGACGGAGCGCCCGGCGCCGGTCCTCACGCTTGCCCGATGGACGGTCACCTCGGGATCGAACATCCGCAGCCGGGGAGCGGTCGTCATCGCTTCGGACGACCACGAATGGCGGGCCTCGGCGGACGGCAACGGTGCGATCGATGCGCTCTATCGGGCCGTCGACAAGGCGCTCGCGGGGGTGCTGTCGGGGCATCCGCGGCTGCTTGCCTACGACATCCACGCCCTGGGCGAGGGGACCGACACCGTCGGGGCGGTGACCGTCCGGATCGCGCCGCCCGCCGGCGAGGGCGAGCGCGGCAAGGGCGAGTACACCGGCGAGGCGCGGGGCGCCAACATCATCGCGGCCTCGATCGAGGCGTACATCCTCGCCTTGAACGAGCTGCTGGCCGAGGAGCACTGGTCCGGCGCTACCGACGCGGCCGGGAACAGCAAGCGGGCAGGGGTGTCGGCCGGGACGGCCCGCGAGCAGCGAGCGGCGATCGACAAGGAAGCGGCCGAGCACGACACCGTCGCCTGGTTCGAGCGGTAGCGGCGGGGCGAGCGGTAGCGGCGCGGGCGAGCGGTAGCGGGCGGGACCGAGCGGCCAGGCGCAGGGCGGCCATAGGCACGACGGGATGGACCGGCGCCCAGCCCCGCCGACGCCCATCCGCATTGCATCCATCGCACGTACCGTCGGTGGGCGCGAGGGATCGAGCGCTTCCATGCAGCCCGATAGCATCCAACGCAAGATTCCCACCTCGGTGGCTCGCTGAGGGAGGCGATTCGCGGATGAATCTCGTCAGATGCACCGTCCGCGCGGGACCCGGCGACCATGTGTGCATCGAGTACAACGCGCGGCTGCGGAATTGCACGTGATGCAAGGATCGAACCGGTCGCGCCAGGAGCGCTTCGCCCAACGACCCCACGGCGCTCGCAGTCGATAGACTCGGTCCAGTGAGCGCCACGCCGATCGCATACGCCGGGGAACCGGGAGCCTTTGCCGAGGACGCGGTCCTGGCGGCCTTCGGCGACGTGCCTCGCGCTTCGTACGCGAGCTTCAGGGCCGTCTTCGTGGCAGTAACCGCCGACGACGCGAAGGCCGGCGTAGTCCCGATCGAGAACGTCATCAACGGGACGGTCCGCGAGAACTACGACCTGCTCGTCGAGCACGATCTCGTGATCCGCGGCGAGGTCGTCGTCCCGGTCAGCCTCTGCCTCGCAGCGCTGCCGGGTCAACGCGTCGAGGACATCGAACGCGTCTACTCGCACATCCAGGCGCTCGGGCAGGCCGAGTCGTTCCTCCGGCGTCGGCCCTGGCAGCTCCTATCCACGTACAACACGGCAGGTGCCGGCAAAGCCATCGCCGACGGTCACGAGGGCGGTGCCGCCGCTGTTCTCTCGCCCCGCGCGGCCCGTCTGTTCGGGCTCGAGATCCTCGTGGACGACATCGGCGACCTGCCCGGCAATCGGACGCGCTTCGTCGTGTTGACCCGCCCGGCGACGCGGACCCACTCATCATCCGGTCGACCGGGACGCGGCGCCGCACGACATTGGTGGTCGCCGTCCGGAACGAGCCGGGCACGCTGCTCGCGGTCCTGCGGGTCATCGCCGGTCACGATCTCAACATGCAGAAGCTGGAGTCGCGGCCCAGCCGCGAGCGTGCCTGGGAGTACGTGTTCTGGATCGACCTCGACGGCGACGTCGCCGAGCCGCGGATGGCCGCGCGCTCGCCGAGCTCGACGGCGTGACGACGATGTGCCGCGTCCTCGGGTCGTACCCGGCGGCGCCCGAGGGCTGACTCCATCCCGCGGGGGAGACGTGAATCCGCCCGACGGGGGACGCCACGGCGCCGCGTCCGGTCGAGGCTTCAGGGGTCAACAACACCTACCTGAGGTCTTCTCCAGTGACTCTGTTCCTCCGCTCCGCACGAATGCGGATCCTCGTCGCCGCCGGTGTGGTCGCGCTCGTCGTCGTCAATAGCCTGCCAGTGTCGGGCGGGGTCCGCGCCCCGGCCGACGATCCTGCGGTCCTCGCCTATCTCGACGCCCAGGTGGCCGACGCGGGTTACCCCGGTGCCTCGGTCGCCGTCATCCGTAGCGGTCGCGTGTCGCAGCTTCACGTCATCGGTGCGGCCGACCGGACCGGCCGCCCGGTGACCGTCGAAACTCCGTTCGTCATCGGGTCTCTCTCGAAGTCGCTCACTGCGCTCGCAGTCCTGCGCCTCGCCGACTCCGGCAAGCTGGATCTCGATGCGCCGATCGCTCGATACCTGCCGGACTTCCGGGCGGCGTCGGCCGACCCCACCCCGATCACCGTCCGCGAGGCCCTCCAGCACACCAGCGGTCTGCCTGGCTCCGCCATCGACCTGTCCACCCCGCCATCGACCGTCGCCGGCCTCGCTGCGTCGCTCGACAGCGTTCATCTCCTCAGCCCGCCCGGCTCCGCGTACGCCTATGCCAACGCCAACTACGTCGTCCTCGGTGCCGTGATCGAGGCCGTTAGCCACCGGCCGTATCCAGACGCCATGCGAACGCTTGTGTTCGAGCCGCTCGGCATGGCTCACACCACGGCGGACCCGGCGATGGCGCGCCAGCTCGGTCTGGGCGACGCCCACCGCTTCTGGTTCGGGCTCCCGGGCGCCCGGACGCCGCTGTTCAGGTCCGACCTCGCCCCGGCCGGGTTCATCGCCTCGACAGCGAGCGACCTTGCCCGACCGATCGAGATGATCCTCGCCGCCGGCCGCACCCGGGACGGAAATGCGTTCCTGACGCCGGCCGGCGTAGCGGTCCTGACGACGGGCGGACCGGCGACCGGCGTCGGCGCAGGGTATTACGCAATGGGTTGGGTCGACACGAGCCGAAACGGACTGCGGACCATCAGCCACGACGGCAGCACGACTGACATGGCCGCCTTCCAGGTCGTCGATCCCGGGACGGGCGACGCCGTGGTCCTGCTCGTCAACGCCCAGGCGATCCCGTACGAGGTCTTCGGCAAGGTCGACATGATCGGGTTCGGAGCGCTCGACCAGATGCTTGGCCGTCAGGCCGACGGCACGCTCGAACACATGTACCCGGTCATCGACGCGTTCCTGGTCATCCTGCTCGTCGTGATGCTACGTGGCCATCTCGCGCTCGCCCGACGCGTCCGTCGGCCTCAACCCGCAGCGGCCCACGGCCCGATCCGGCGGCTTGGGACGCTCGCATTCCATGGGTACCTGGACCTCATCGTTCCGCTCCTGCTGCTCGTCCGAGCTCCCGAGGCGATGTCGGCATCGTGGCCAGTCCTTGTCCGGACCGACGTCGGCCTGGTGATCGCCGTGCTCATCGCGATCCGTTTGTCGGGCGGCGGGCTCCGCCTCGCCGGCTGGTGGCGGTCTCGCGGGCTAGCCGCGCCGTCGAGGTCACTGTCCACGACTCCTCGCGCGCTGGTCGCCGGGTAGGCTTTCGGCCCATGATCGCCAGTCGGATCGAATCGCTGGACCGGCGTCATCCGGACGCTGTCGATCTCGACCCTGTCTGCGGCTTCGCGGCTGGTGGTCGGGATCGGAACGATCGCTCAGCGCGGAACCGCGACGGACGGTCTCCTCGCCGGCATCAGTCTGGGGCTCGCGGTCGGTGTCGCCGTGCTGTGGTCGCTGCGGCGCCGGCGTGAGCGGGCTCGACGTGAGGCACGGGCGATGCTCGAACAGCGTCTCGAGATCGCCCGCGAGCTCCACGACGTCGTCGCCCATCACGTCAGCGTCATCGGCATCCAGGCAGCCGCAGCCCGGCGGACGCTGGCCGGATCGCCCGACGCCACAGCGGCCGCCCTGGCCGCCATCGAGGCATCGAGCCGCGCTGCGGTGCAAGAGATGCAGCATCTCGTCGTCACGCTCCGGCACGACGACGGTGGCGGAGTCAGCGAGGCCACCACCGGCGCCATCGTGCCCCGGGACCCGGCTCCGGGCTTGCGCGACGTGCCCGAGCCTGTGCACAAGCATGAGCACTGCCGGGCTTGCGAGTCGACGCGACCGGCCTCGATGACCCACGTCTGACGGAGGTCCCCGCATCGATCCAGGTGGCCCTCTATCGCGTGGCGCAGGAGGCATTGACGAACGCTCTCCGCCACAGCAGCTCGGCGGAGGCAGCGGTCGCCATCCGAGTCGAGCCCGAGCGGATCACGCTGTCCGTCGTCAACGGCTCTGGCGCCGTCGTTCGCCCCAGAGTGGCATCTGGCGGCTTGGGGATTCCCGGGATGATCGAGCGCATGCGCGCGGTTGGCGGCACACTCGCGGCGGGTCCGACGGCCGACGGTGGCTACTCGGTCGTCGCTGTCGTGCCCGTCGAGCTCCCCACACGCGCGGCAGACGGCGCCGCATGAGCGCGCCGATCCGGGTCGTGCTCGTCGACGACCAACGGCTCGTTCGCACCGGGTTTCGCCACATCCTCGAGAGTGAGGGCGACATCGAGGTGGTCGGCGAGGCGGGCGATGGCGCCGAGGCCCTCGAGGTCATTCGCTGGCGCCGGCCGGACGTCGTTCTCATGGACATCCAGATGCCGGTCATGGACGGGTTGGAGGCGACCCGTCGCCTCCTGGACCCGCCAGGTGACGCGCCGAAGGTCATCATCCTGACGACATTCGAGCTCGACGCCTATGTCTTCGAGGCCCTGCGTGCGGGCGCCAGCGGGTTCCTGGTCAAGAACGCACCGCCGGAGGATCTCGTGACGGCGATCCGAAGCGTCATGGCCGGTGGCGGGCTACTGTCGCCAGGCGTCACGGCTCGCGTCATTGCGGCGTTCGCCCACCGCCGGCCGAGCGATCGCGACGCCCGACAGTTGGCCACGCTGACCGAGCGCGAGCGTGAAGTCCTCGGCCTCGTGGGCCGTGGCCTCACGAACGGCGAGATCGCCGGGCGGCTCGTCCTCGGCGAGGCAACCGTGAAGACCCATGTGTCGAACATCTTCGCGAAGCTCGGCGTGCGAGACCGTGTCGGTGCGGTGATCCTCGCCTATGAGTCGGGCCTCATCGAGATCGGAGAGAAAGGCGAGGTCTGACCCGGCGGCCGGTCGGACTGGCGCGCCTCACCGGCCCGTGATCAAGCCGCGCCCCGGTCAAGCGGTGCGCTTGCGAAGCTCGTCCCTGATCTCGATCAAGAGGACCTCCTCGGTCCGGACCGCAGTCGCGGGTCGGCCCGATGATACCCTTGCCCACCGCCCGCTACGGACCTTGAGCGACCCCGGAGGACCCATGGACCAGGCGTTCCACGACGCGATGCAGGCCGGCTACGCGCTCGACCGAACCGGGTGTCGTCATCGGCAGCCCGATGCACGACGGCGAGCCCGTCAACGACGCTCGCGTCCAGGTCGCGCTCTCGATGCTGAACCGGCACGGCCTCATCGCCGGCGCGACGGGCACGGGCAAGACGAAGACGCTTCAGCTCCTTGCCGGTCAGCTCTCGAAGGCCGGCGTCCCGGTCTTCGTGGCCGACATCAAGGGCGACCTGACGGGCCTCGCGGCGCCAGGCGACGCGACGAACCCGAAGCTGGTCGAGCGGGTGACGTCGCTTGGCTGGACGTTCGAGGCGTCTGGTCATCCGGTCGAGTTCCTGTCGCTCACCGGGAAGCTTGGCGCCCAGGTCCGGGCGACCGTCCATTCGTTCGGGCCCCTGCTGCTCGGCAAGGTCCTCGACCTCAACGCGACCCAGACGTCGATCCTCGCGCTCGTCTTCAAGTACTGCGACGACAACGACCTGCCGCTGCTCGACCTCAAGGACCTCAGCGCGACCGTCAAGTTCCTCTCGTCCCCCGAGAACAAGCAGATCCTCGCCGACTACGGCGGGATGTCGAGCGCCTCGGTCGGCGTGCTCCTGCGATCGATCGTCGTCCTCGAGCAGGAGGGTGCCGACGTCTTCTTCGGCGAGCCCGAGTTCGACGTCGAAGACCTGCTTCGATCGACGCCCGAGGGCGAGGGGGTCATCAGCATCCTCGAGCTGTCCGACGTCATGAACCAGCCCCGCCTCTTCTCGACGTTCATGCTCTGGATGCTCGCCCAGCTGTACGAGTCGCTGCCCGAGGCCGGCGACCTCCCGAAGCCAAAGCTGTGCTTCTTCTTCGATGAGGCGCACCTGCTGTTCGACGACGCGTCCGAGGCGCTCATGGACCAGGTCGAGCGGACGGCGCGGCTGATCCGCTCCAAGGGCGTGGGCATCTATTTCGTGACCCAGGCGCCGACCGACGTGCCGTCGTCCGTGCTCGCCCAGCTCGGCAACCGGGTCCAGCACGCCTTGCGCGTCTTCACGCCCGACGACGCCGACGCGTTGCGCAAGACCGCACGAACCTTCCCGATGACCGACTTCTTCGACATCGAGAAGACGATCACGTCGCTCGGGACGGGCGAGGCGCTCGTGACGGTCCTGTCACCTCGCGGCGTGCCGACGCCACTCGCGCCGACCCGTCTCCTGGCCCCCGATTCGCTGATGGCGCCGATCCCCGAGGCCGATTTCCGGGCGCGGATCGCCGAGCGAGCCCGTATCAGGCGAAGTACGGCGCGACGGTCGACCGCGACAGCGCGTACGAGCGGATCACCGCGAAGCTGGCAGCGGCGAAGGCGGCAGCGAGCGCGGCGGCGGCCGACGCGGCGATACGGGCGGGCGTCGACCCGACGACGGCGACCGGGATGAACACGATGACGCCGGCCCAGCAGCAGCGTGAGATCGCCCGCCAGGCCAAGGAGCTCGACGCCGCCCGGCGCGCCGCCGACCGCGAGCGCAAGGCGCAGGAGAAGGCCGAGCGCGAGGCAGCGCGCGCCCAGCAGCGAACGATCGACACGGCGATCCGGACGGGTGGCAAGGTCGTCACCTCTCGGATGGGCCAGGACATCATCCGGGGCGTGTTCGGAACGTTGTTCGGTGGCGGCAAGGGCCGTTGAGGTCAGTCGACGCGCGCGAAACCATCCCGGCGCCCGGATAGCGACGTCGTTAGCGCTACCGCCGTCTGGTGCGGACGGGGCCGCGAGCCTGGGCGGACCCTGCCTGGAGCGTCGAGGTCCGTCGGCTGGGCCGAGACCGAGCTGGCAGCCACCGGGCGGCGAATCACCGGTCCTGTCGAGCATCCCCATGTCAGGCCGTGGTCGACGGCGCTTCGGATCCCGACCGATAGCGGCGTCGCCTGGCTGAAAGCGAGCAGCCCCGGAAACGCGCACGAAGTCCGGCTGCTTTCCTTGTTCCGCGACATGGGCATCCGGTGGGTCGTCCTGCCGCTGGCCGTGAACCTGGAGCGGTCATGGATGCTGTTCGACGACGCCAGCCCGACGCTCCGCATGGCGCAAGCCGACGGTCATGGCGACCACGACCTGGCCGCCTGGGAGCGGGTCCTGCCGGAATACGCTGAGCTGCAGCGCTCGGTCGAGGATCCGGCGACTGTCGCCGCGATGGTGGACGCGGGGACTCCTGACGGTCGTCCCGAGCGCCTGCCCGCGGAACTTGCGAGGTTGCTCGAGGACGAGCGGATCTGGAACCGCGTCCTTCCTGAGGAACGAGCTGCCGCCGACGCCGCCCGTGTCGTCCTCCGAGCAAGGTTCTCCGAGTTGGCGGACCTCGCGAGCCGAGTCGCAGCATCAGGTGTGCCGGCATCGATCCAGCACGACGACCTCCACGGTAACAACGTCGTCGTCGGCCCAGCCGGCGATCGATTCTTCGATTGGGGCGACGCCGTCGTCGCGCACCCGTTCTCGACGCTGACGACAACGTTCAACTCGATCGCCCATCACACGGAGCGGCGCCTCGACGACCCGGCCTTCGTCCGTCTCCGGGACGCGTACACGGAGGCCTGGACCGATGTCGTGCCGCGGGACGAGCTGGCCGAGGTGGCCAGGCTGGCGATCCTCCTCGGCTGCATCGGCAAGGCGCTCGCCTGGGAACGAGCGCTCATTGGCCTCGAGGAGTCCGAGATGGAGGGCCACGGCGATGCGGTCGCCGGCTGGCTGATGGAGTTCGAGGGCCGCCTCTATGGGTGACGCGAACCTGCGCCGGCGTCGGTCCTCAGCGAATTCGTCAGATGCACGCCACAGGAGCAAACGGCGAGACCCGGCTCCTCAGATTCCGCATTTGCCAGCCGACGCGGCCCGACTTCGGTCAGATCCCCGTCAGGCGGGCAGCCGGAGTGGAATCTCGCGACTATCGCGCTTGACCACCCGAGCAGCCGGGAGAGCGTCCGCCGATTGCTCGCCTGGGGTGCAAATGGCAGGAACTTGGGTCGCGGATGAGCTTGAGGCGGCGGCCGTCCGGCCGGCCTACTTGATGACCAATCCTGCTGGCAGGTCCGGTGCCGGCGGATACGCCGGATCGAGGTCCTCGAGCGTCTTCGCCACGATCGTCGACACGGCGAGGTTCCGGAGCCAGTTCCGGTTGGCCGGGATGACGTACCACGGAGCCCATTCGGTGGAGGTCTTCGAAAGCATGTCATCGAACGCCGCCTGGTAGTCGTCCCACAGGACGCGTTCGTCGAGATCGCCCATCGAGAACTTCCAGCGCTTGGCGGGATCGTCGTAGCGCTCCTGGAAGCGCTCGCGCTGTTCGTCCCGGTCGATCGACAGGAAGAACTTGATGACCGTCGTTCCCGATTCGGTGAGCATCCGCTCGAACTCGTTGATCTGGTCGTACCGCTTCGACCAGACGGACTTCGGAATGATGCCGTGAACGCGGACGACCAGGACGTCCTCGTAGTGCGACCGGTTGAAGATCCCGATCTCGCCCTTGCCGGGGACCCGCTTGTGGATCCGCCACAGGAAGTCGTGGGCGAGCTCGTCGGACGAGGGCTGCTTGAACGAGGAGACGTTGCAACCCTGAGGGTTGAACGCCTCCATCACCTTCTGGATGGTCCCGTCCTTGCCGGCGGCATCGATGCCCTGAAGGACGATGAGGACCGACCGCTTCGCCTCGGCCCACAGGCGGTCCTGGAGCGAGGCCATTCGCTTGAGCTGCTTTTCGATCAGATCGGCCGACGAGTCCTTGTCGAAGCCGAAGGTGGCCTTTTGATCCAGGTCGGAGAGGTGGACTTCGCGCCCGGGCTTGACGACAAGCGCCTCTCGCAGATCAGTCTCGGCCATCGCGTCTCTCCTCGTCGGTCGGTCGGTTCTCGGTCTCGAGTCCCGAGCCTGCCACGCGCGGATCCCAGCCGTCGCCACCGATCACCCGGGAGACCTTGCCGTCGCGTCGCAGCTCACACCGATCTCGCAGGCGGAACCCCGAACCCCACTCGGCCAGCCGTCGATCGTGGATGCCGTTCGCGCCCGCGGCCGCGGGCTGTGGCCAGAACGTCATGAGCACCAGCGGCTCGTCGGAGTCGTTGCGGAGTCGATGGAACGTCCCCGCGGGGATGAAGACGACGACGTCGGGCTCGACGCCGAAGGTCTCGTGCCCGACTCCTGACGTTGGGTCACCGCCCAGGTCGACGACCGCAGAGCCGCGGACGATGTAGTAGATCTCGTCGTTGTCGGGATGGTGGCCACCTGACAGTCCCGCGTGCGGGTCGACGGTGCCGCGGTTGAGCAGCAGATCGTGGAGGCCCGTCGTCTCACGACCGAGCACGTGCTGGGAGTGATAGCTGCCATCACCGGGGTGGGTGAAAGGTTCGATGTCGTCGGCGCGGAGAACGAGGGCGGGGGCGTGGTCGGTCATCGTTGCTCCTCAGGCGTGTGCACGGTACGGGCGGCGGTGCTGGGTCGGCGCCACGATGGATCAGCGGTTCGGCACCGTGCCACCGGCGTTCAGCGCCCGGTTCCCGCCGTCCACCGGAAGGTTCACGCCGGTCACCATCGATGCCGCGTCCGACGCCAGGAACAGGATCGGCCCTACGATCTCGTCCGAGCGACCCATCCGGCCCATCGGGATGCCGGCGATCATCCGGTCCGCGAGATGCGCCCGCTCGGGGTCGGCGAGGATCGCCCGAAGACCGTCGTTGAGGAACTGGCACGGCTGGATCGAGTTGACCCGGATGCCGCGCCACGCCCAGTCGACGGCGAGTTCGCGGGTCATCTGGTCCACACCGGCCTTGCTCACCCCGTACGCGAGGTTGCCCCGGCCAAGCGCCGATGTTCCCGCGATCGAGCTGATGTTGATGATGCTCCCGCCTCGTCCACCCGCGATCATCCGCTGCCCGGCGGCCTTGGCGAAGCGCAGGTAGCCGGTCAGGTTGACGTCGATCACGAGGGCCCAGACGTCCATCGGGAACTCCTCGGGCCGTCCCTGCATCGGGTTGATCCCGGCCGCGTTCAGGAGGACGTCCACGCGCCCGAACCGCTCGTCGAGCGCCGTGAAGACGCCATCGATGGACGCCTGGTCGCCCGAGTCCGACGGCACGGCGAGGCACGCGGCGCCGAGCGCCTCGATCGCCCCGGCGGTCGCGTCGAGCCGGTCGGCGTCGCGGTCGGTGATCACGAGCGACGCACCGGCTCGCGCGAACCCGAGTGCGGCGGCACTCGCGAGCTCGCCGCCCGCGCCCGTGACGAGGGCGACCCGTCCATCCAGGCGGAACAGGTCGGGTCCCGGGCTCGGCCGGGGATCGGGCGCGTCGTCGGTCATCGTCGGCTCCTTCGGTGGTCGGTCGCGCTGAACGGCAGGCGTCAACCATACGGGCCGCGACGGCGGCCGGCGGCCGTACCCCTGCTTCAGGCCCTGGAGGCGCGGCCCGCAACCCGGTTGACAGGCGGTTTCTGACAAAAGCTCGGGACGCGAGCGTTGGTCACCCGTTTTCCGCCGATCACTAGGAAAGGGGGCATCTGCCAGGATCGCGAGCTCCAGAGATCCTCGGCCACGGTTGGAGCGTCCTCTCGACCCCCGCCTTGCCTCGGGACGCGGTGACGAGCGCTCGCGTGGCGAGAATCTGTCAGGAAACATCACACGGTTCACGGCCTCGACGGCGTCATCGCGCCTCGATGCCTGCCAAACTGTAGGGACTACAGCCACGAGCCCACGGAGAACCTCGCCATGACCGTCGTCGCCGGCACCAAGCCGCATCCCATCTTCCTCGCCGGTCGCTGGGTCGAGTCGCCCGACGTCCTCGACATCGAGAACCCGGCCGACCCTTCGGCGCCCGCCGGCGCGACCTACAACGCGACCGAGGAGCAGTACGAGGAGGCCGTCGAAGCCGCGGTCGCCGCGTTCGAGATCACGCGCAAGCTGCCCGCCTACGAGCGCGGCCGGATCCTGCGCGAGATCAGCGCCGGCCTGAAGGCCCGTCGCGAGGAGATCGGCCGGATCATCGCGACCGAATTGGGAAAGCCGATCCGGGACGCCCTCATCGAGGTCGACCGGGCGGTCCTGACGTTCCGCCTCGGCGGTGAGGAGGCCGAGCGCATGACCGGGGAGGTCATCCCGCTCGACCTGATGCCGGCATCGAAGGACCGGATCGGCATCACCCGTCGATTCCCGATCGGCCCGATCGCCGGCATCAGCCCGTTCAACTTCCCGCTCAACCTTGCGGCCCACAAGATCGCACCGGCCATCGCGTCGGGCAATCCGATCGTCCTCAAGCCGCCGTCGAAGGACCCGCTGACGATGCTCGCGGTCGCCGAGATCATCGAGGCGGCCGGCGTGCCGGCGGGCGCGGTCTCGATCCTGCCGATGACCCGCGAGCTCGGCGACCGGATGGTGGCCGATCCCCGCTTCAAGCTGCTGACGTTCACCGGCTCACCGTCGGTCGGCTGGCGGATGAAGGATCGGGCGGGCAAGAAGAAGGTAGTGCTCGAGCTCGGCGGCAACGCCGGGCGTCATCATCGACAAGACCGCGAACATCGAGTGGGCGGTCAAGCGCTGCCTCGTCGGCGCGTTCACCTATGCCGGCCAGGTGTGCATCAGCGTCCAGCGGATGTTCATCCACGAGGACGTCTGGGACGAGTTCATGGACGCGTTCGTCGCCGGGGCGCGAGGCCTGAAGCTCGGCGATCCGCTCGATCCAACGACGGACCTCGGCCCGATGGTCGATTCGAATGCCGCCGGGCGGACGCAGCGCTGGGTCGACGAGGCGGTCGCGATGGGCGGCAAGCTGCTCGTCGGCGGCAAGGCCGACGGCACGTTCTTCCCGCCGACGATCATGACGGACGTCCCGATCACCGCCCAGGTCTGCTCGAACGAGGCGTTCGCGCCGGTTTGTGTCGCATTCCCGTTCAGCGACCTCGACGCCGCGATCGCCGGCGTCAACGACAGCAGCTTCGGGCTCCAGACCGGCGTCTTCACCAACGACCTGACCGGTGCCTGGAAGGCCTTCGGGGAGCTCGAGGTCGGTGGCGTGATGATCAACGACGTCCCCACGTATCGCATCGACCACATGCCCTACGGCGGCGTCAAGGACTCGGGCCTCGGCCGCGAAGGCCTCCGCTACGCCATGGACGACATGACCGAGATCCGGATCATGGTGCTCGCTCAGCCGATGTAGCGGTTTCACCCCGAGCTGCTCCGCGGTGATCGAGCGCGCGTCAGCTGTCGCCTACCATCGGGCGGCACGCCAAGCGTGAAGGTCGGCATCAAGCACCAGGTCACCGTCCCGACCGAAGCGCGGCGAGCCCTGGGCATCGAAGCCGGGGATCGGCTCGATGTTGCGGTCATCGATGACGCACTCGTCCTGCGCAAGCGCCCAGCTCGGGCCTCGGACCGACTGCGGGGCCTCGGGGCCGGGAAGGGCTGGTACGAGCCCGACCCGGTCACCTATGTCCGCCGACTTCGAGGTGAGATGGAGGCCCGCGCACGGGAGCGAGAACGACTATGGGCCGACCTCAGCCCTGACGGCGCACCGGAAGATCGCGCTGGACAGCAACGTCCTGATCTACCTGATCGAGACACGAGGCGCGCTCGCTGAAGCGGCTGCGTCGATCGTCGAGTCGGATGAGGTGACCGCCGAATCATTACCTCCGACACACGCGCATGGTGCCAACATGCACCACATTCTGCGTCGCCTTTGTCGCTTCGTGCTCGACCGCGAGCCAGAGCCCGAATATCCCGTTGACGCGGTACTTACGTACTGCTAAACCTCCCGCACCAAAGAGTCGCTGCGCCTGGGGGCGCGCCGAAGGGGGACCCAGGGGAAGGGTCCGGCGACCTTAGATTTCAGCCGAAGCGACGGCGTACGCACGGTCGATGAGGTTCCGCGTTCCCGGGGAGGAATGATCGGAACCGTGGGACGAGCGAATGTCGCTGTCTAGGTAGGGGACCTCACTTCCGGTGGGCCGGTCGAGAGTGTCGCGCGCGTCCATCACGGCGATGCCGCGAGGCAGGGAGGGCGGATGACGTAAGGGCTCCATCAGATGTGGTCGGTTCGTCGGATGGGGCGGACGACCGAGAAGCGCGTTTCGCATCTGTACGGGAAAGGAGCTCCGCTTTCAACGGTACGCATCCGGGGGGAACGCTGACGAACCAGCGGGGCCCATGACCTAGGGATCCATCTGATCCCATCTTCGCGACTGATCAATCGATTCAATACGGGAGAACCGACCTTGAAGAATCCCAAGCGCGGCGGGGCGATCATCGCCCTGATCGCCCTGCTCACCCTCATCCTCCCGATGACTGCCCTCGCCAACATCCCGGGCAGCACGTTCGAAGGTGGCGACGGCAACCTCGTCGTCAACACCGCTGGGAACACGGACTGGACGAACGTCACCAACAAGACGTCGGCAGCCGACCTCGCAACCGGTCAGAACGACAATTCATTCGGCCAGGGGACGTCAGAGAACGACATCAACGTCCACGTCGGGACCGGCTCGATCCCGAACAGCAAGGCCGACCTCGGTCGGTTCGCCTCGGCGTTCCAGTTCATCGGCGGGAACCTGTACCTCGCAGCTCGCCTGGACCCGCAACAACCTGTCGGGCACGACCAACTTCGACTTCGAGATCAACCAGGCACCGCAGCCCGACCTGACCACCGTCGGCGACAAGACGCTCGTCCGCACGGCGGGCGACCTGCTCATCATGTACGACTTCCTGGGCGGGGCACAGAAGCCGACCCTCAAATTCGTACGTGGACCGGCACCGTGTGGGGTCCCGCACCGCGCTCTCGGCAGCCGTTGCCGAGGCCGAGGTCAACCGCGGTGGCTCCGTCAGCGACGGCCCGATCGGCGGTAACGTCACCGTCCCGGCGTTCGCCTTCGGTGAGGCCAACATCAACCTGACCGCAGCTGGCGTCGTTCCGCCCAATGCGTGCGAGGGCTTCTCGTCGATCTACGTGAAGTCCCGCGCGTCCGATTCGTTCACCGCGGCGCTGAAGGACTTCATCGCCCCGACCCCGGTCAACATCAGCAACTGCGGCACCGTCACCGTCATCAAGCACACCGTGCCTGCTGGCCTTGACCAGGGCTTCGGTTCACCTCGACCGTCACCGGGACCGGTGCGTCCTCGCCGTTCACCCTGAACGACGCGGGCACCGACACCAAGACGGTCACCAACGTGCCGATCGGCTCGTACACGATCACCGAGGGCGCCAACCCGGCCGGGTTCGCCTTTAACAACGCGTCGTGCGTCGTGACCGGCTCGGCGACCCAGTCGGTCACCGGCAAGGTCGCCACGGTCGGCATCGTGGCCGGCGGCGACACCGTCACCTGCACCTACGTCAACGACCAGCAGCTCGGCGCCATCAAGATCACGAAGACCTCGTCCAAGGGGGCCAATCCGGGCCTGCCGGGCGCGACCTTCTCGATCACCGGCCCGGGCGGCTACTCCAACAGCGTCACGACGGGCGTTGGCGGCGTGGTCTGCGTCGATGGCCTCACATTCGGCACCTACAGCGTCACCGAGACGGCACCGCCGACCGGTTACTCCATCGATGACGCCACCGCCCATGACGTCGTGGTCGGCACCAATGCCGACTGCGATGACGCCTCGGGTCAGGCGACGTTCGGCGCGACGGACACCCCGCTCGCCGACATTCAGGTCAACTTCCGTGACGGCGGATCGGGCGCGACCAGCGCCACGATCACGTGCGATAACGGGACGAACGGCACCAACAGCACGACCGCGGCCACCGGCTGGGACACCAGCCTGACCGTGACCGGCATCAAGGCACCGACGATCATCCACTGCACCATCGACATCGACCCGTAGGCTCCGCTTACGGACAAGGGGCCGGGCGATCGCCCGGCCCCTTTTTGGTGCGCTCGGCATGGGGCAGCAGCTTGGCGGTGAAAGTCCTCTGGGAATCGAGGTGGTACGACCCCTTAGCCGGGCAACGGCGTCACCGCGAGGTGGGTCGGAAGGAAGCCCGAGGCAAAGTCCCGACCCGAGGAACACGGACAGCATACGAGGCTGGGCAGGCCCGGATAACCGGTCGAACACGGTCACGTCCGTGACCACTCGTCGATCGGCGGCGTCCGGCTTTGGGGAACAAACTGATCGCGGTAGTCAGGAGACGTTCAGGACCCAGGTGTCGACGTTCTCGTTGTTGAAGTCGTCGTAGGACTTCCACTCGATCTTGTGCGGACCCTTCGCCACTCGTCGAGTGGCCCAGTTGTACTGTAGCGCCAGGTTGACGGTGATCCCGACATTCGTGCTGCTCGCCACCTCGGTGCCGTCGATGAAGAGTCGGGCGGTGCGGACCATGTGGTCGTCGTGGAAGTTGTTGGCGAGCTGGGCAGTCCCGGAGACCGAGTCACCCGACATGTGGTTCTGCCAGTAGGCATTCGGCGCAACGGTGTCGGACGTGTAGACCTTGTAGTAGCTCGTGACGGAATTGCCCGTGACGTCCGCGCCGGAGCTCGTCTTCGCCGATGCGGCGGCGTAGACGGGATAGTCGTTGACGACGATGTCGCTCGGCGAGGTGATGGACACGGTTAGGAACTTGCTCGTGTTGGACTTCAAGTTGGCCGATACCGATGAAGGTTCAACGGTGAACCCGGCCGGCACGCTGAATGTCGCGGTGACGGTCGCCGACGAGCACGAGTAGTTCGCGAGGTCGACGGCGTAGATCACCTTCTGGCCGGGTTTGGCCCAGGTTCCCCAGGACGACCATGCCCAGGTGTTCTCGATTCTCACGGTGGGGGGTGCCGGCTGACACGTGGCGGGTCCAGCGAAGCTTGCCGCGGGTGCCACCGCCCCGGCGACGAGGAATGCAAGAGCCAGGAACAGCCCTCGGCGGACGACCGGCTTGGGGTGGGACGATTTCGACTTCATTGCAGCCTCCAATGATCGGTCCTGTCGACCGCAGAGGTCGAGCCGGGAACATATCGCGGTACACATGGGCCAGTGATCCGCATGGTGCTGACCTCCTTGCCGCTTCGTCGGCAACCCGGCGGACTGGAAAAGAGTCATCCAGTCCCGTGGCTTTGCGTCCCCAGCTCACGCTGGGTTTGCCCTGAACAACGGCCGAAGCATCGGGATTGGGACCGAATCCGGCGGCGGCGGGGACGTGAGAGTGGTTCCGGCCTCGCGCCCTGGCTGCTGGGGACAGCTTGATGCTTCTCCGGGCGACGCAGCAATGGCGGCATAGTACCAACTGGTCAGAAACGTCCCGCTGGGAACCCTACCAAGGTGCTCCGAAGCGCTCCGCCTCACGAGTCACGCCATCGAGATCACGTTGCATCGCGCCAACCGTGCGCCGCTCGGAAATGCGTGCCATGGCCCGTTGGAGACACGCCGGCAAGGTCGGGCTCTGTGGCGCATCCTTGGCCGCAATGGACCTCAGCGCTGACCTCGGCCCAGTCGAGCTCCAGGCACGGGCGCGGGGATTTGTGCACGAGGTCCTCCAGCCGCGCGAGGTCGACTTCGAGCGCGCCGGCGGGCGGATGTCGCGCGAGTGGGGCGCGCCGATCCGGGCGGCGGCCATCGAGGCCGGGCTGAATGGTGGCTCAGTGCCGGTCGAGATGGGCGGCCAGGGTTGGTCGGCCCTCGAGCAGGTCCTCGTCCACGAGCAACTGGGCCAGGTGACGGGCGGTCTCTGGTCGTACATCCCGGGCGCGTACAACGTCCTTGTCCATGCCGATGCGGACCAGCGGCGGCGATATCTCGAGCCGGCGTTGCGCGGCGAGCGTTCGGGGAGCTACGCCATCACCGAGGACGGCGCCGGCTCCGACGCCCGGGCGCTTCGCGCGACCGCCGTTCTGGACGGACGGACGGGCGAGTACGTCCTCAACGGCGAGAAATGGTTCGTCACCGGGCCCGACGACACCGACTTCATGATCTTCCACTGCCTGGTCATCGAGGGCGAGCGCCGCCTTCCGACGTTGTTCCTTGTCGACTACGACACGCCTGGCTTGACGCTCAAGCACGACCCGGACTACACGCACACATTCGCGGACCGGCATCCCCAGTTCGTGCTTACCGATGTCCGCATCCCCGCGTCGGCCGTTCTCGGCGGCGTCGGCCGGGCCGACGAGCTGACCAACGACTGGTTCGTCGAGGAACGGATCCATATCGGGGCGCGGTGCACCGGCGCCATGGAGCGCCTGCTTGCTCTCGCGGTCGAATGGGCGACTGAGCGGATCCAGTTCGGCGAGCGCATCTACGACTTCCAGGGCGTCAGCTTCCCGCTTGCCGATTCCGCCGCCGACGCGTCCGCGGCCAGGTTGCTCACACGCGAGTGCGCGTGGCTCGCGGACACCGGAGCCGATCGAAAGATCGTCCACGCGAAGGCGTCGCTCGCCAAGCTGTTCGCCTCGGAGGCGGCATGGCGCTGTGCCGACCGTGTGGTCCAGGTATTCGGTGGCCGCGGCTACATGCGCGAGTTCGCGCCCGAGCGGTACCTGCGCGAGCTCCGCGTCGACCGGATCTGGGAGGGGACGTCCGAGATCCAGCGGATCGTCATCGCGCGAGCGCTCGAGAAGCGCGGCGTCGGGCGGGTGGTCGGCTGATGCGCTGCCGGGGCACGGCCGAGATGACGACCCTCGGCAGATGACCGAAGTCGCCGACACCCCAGAACGCGGCGTCATCGACCTGCGCCCGCTGTTCGCTCCGGGAAGCATCGCAGTGGTCGGAGCGTCGCCCAGGTCGTGGATCGCCGAGACCGTCCGGAACAACCTTCGGACGATGGGCAGCTCGACCCGATGCCATTTCGTCAACCCGAACTATCGAGAGCTGCACGGGCAGCCGTGCTACCCGAGCCTCGACGATCTTCCCGAACGACCGGACGTGGTCCTCGTGGCGCTCAATCCGTTGCGTGCCGGGCCGGTCACCGAGGCCGCGGCGGCCGCCGGAGTGCCTGCCGTGATCATCCCGGGCGGCGGCGTCGTCGAGGGCGGCGCAGCGGCGGCCGCCATGCAGGCCGAGGTGGCGCAGATCGCCCGGGAACACCGCCTCGCGCTGCTCGGACCGAATTGCATGGGCGTCATCGACCTCACCACGAACAGCGCCGCGTACATCGGCGACGTCTCGCCGTACCTGCCGCGAGGCGGAGTGGCCGGTATCGCGCAATCCGGTTCGGTCACCGACGCGTTCGTCCACTCCGGTGACCGGATCGGGTTCTCGCGGATCATCAGCTGCGGATCCGAGGTGGTCCTCGACGTGTGTGATTACCTCGCGTACTGCCTCGACGACCCCGAGACGACGTCGGTCATCCTGTTCCTCGAGGGCTTCAAGCGGCCGGAGCGGTTCCTGGCGCTGGCCGACCGAGCCCTCGCCGTGGGCAAGCCGATCATGGCGGTCAAGGTCGGCCGGAGCGATCAGGCACAGGCGGCCGCGGTGGCCCACACCGGTTCCCTGGCCGGCGAGACGAGAGTCACCGATGCGGCGCTCGATGCCGCCGGCGTGATCCGGTGCCGCGATCTGGACGAGCTGCTGGAGACGGCTGCGCTCGTCGAGGGTGCCCGCCGCACCGGCCGTCGCGTGGGTCGGGGACGGACCGGCGTCGTGACCGTCTCGACCGGCGAGGCATCACTCATCGCCGACATGGCGCCGCGGACCGGTCTCGATCTCCCGCCGATCCCGGACGGCGCTCGCGCCGCGATCCTCGACGCCCTGCCTTCGATGGGGTACGTCGGGAATCCGCTCGATCCGTGGGGCTCGGATCAGCCGGCGACGGCATATCGCGCCTGCTTCGACGCGATGGCCGGATCGGGCGGGTACGACGTGCTGGTCCTCGTCCACGACTTTCCGTACCGATCGTTGCCGGCTGAGGTCGCGACCGCCAACGTCGTCGCTCGCCAGCTCCTGGCTGCGACCGCGGATCGTCCATCGGTGCTGCCCGTGTACGTGTCGCTGACATCCGGGGAGCCGCCGCCCGAGACGAAGGCCGTTCTGGATGACGAGGGCGGTGGCGTCCCGCTGCTGCGCGGGGCACTCGAGGCATTCCGGGCGATCGGACAGATCGCACGATGGGAAGGGCGGCATGAGGCTCGGCGGGCCGGTGGTCCATGGCGGCCGGGCTGGCCGGCACTCGCCGCGGATCGGACGTCGTTCGGGATGGACGCGTCGGCCGGTTCGGTAGACGCGCGCGGCGCCAGCCCGCTGTCGGAGCGCGAGAGCCTGGCCCTTGTGGCACGCGCCGGGATCCCGGTCACGCGAGTGGTTCCCGTCCGCAATGCGGCTGAGGCGGTCGCGGCTGCGCGTGAGATCGGTCGGCCGGTCGCGCTGAAGCTCGACGCAGTCGAGCTGACCCACAAGAGCGACGTCGGTGGAGTCGTGCTGGGCCTGCGTGGTGACGACGCCGTCTACGCGGCTGCGCTGAGCCTGCTCGAGACGGGACGGCAGCTTCCGAAGGGCGTTCGAGGCCTGCTGGTCGAACCGATGGCTCACTCCGGGGTCGAGCTGATCCTCGGTTTGCGGCGTGATCCCCAATTCGGGCCAGCGGTCCTTGTCGGCCTCGGCGGCGTGATGGCCGAGGTGCTCGACGACGTCCAGATCAGCCTGGCGCCGATCGATGCCAGCGTCGCTGACGCGATGCTCGACGGCCTCCGGGGCGCTGCGCTGCTCGGGGGTGTTCGCGGCCGCCCGCCCATCGACCGCGGCGCGGTCGTCTCGATGCTCGTTGCGCTGGCCCGACTCGGCATCGATCGTCCGGATATCCTCGAGGTCGACCTGAACCCGGTCATCGCCTCGGCCTCGGGCGCCGTGGCGGTCGATGCGCTCGTCGTCATCGAGAACGACGCTGATGCCCGCGTCTGACGAGGCAGTCCTGGCCGACGAACCCGTCCTGCTGTCGCAGGTCACACCGTGGGGCGTCCGGTTGACGCTCAACCGGCCTTCGAAGCTCAACGCGCTTTCGGCCGAGCTGGTCGAAGCGCTTGTCGCGGCCGTCGGCGCCGCTGAAGTCGATCCACGCGTCCGCGTGATCGTCCTCCAGGGTGCCGGCCGGGCGTTCTCCGCAGGCTACGACCTGTCCGAGGAAGCCGAGGGTCCCGTCAGCGGCACCACGGAATGGAGGGCGCTGCTCGCCACGGACATCGCCGCGACGCTGCGGATCCTCGACTGCCCCAAGCCTGTGATCGCCCAGGTCCACGGATACGCGCTAGCCGGCGGCCTCGAGTTGGCGATGGCCTGCGACCTGATCGTCGCGGCGGAAGGCACAAGGCTGGGCGAACCCGAGATCCGATACGGCTCGGCCCCCGTGACACTACTCATGCCGTACCTCATCGGTCAGAAGAAGACGCGCGAGCTGCTGTTCACGGGTGACCTGATCGACGCGACGGAGGCCGAGCGGATCGGCCTCATCAACCGGGTCGTGCCGCCAGAGCGGCTCGAGGCCGAGGTCGACGCGCTGGCCGATCGGCTCGCCCGGACGCCGCCCGAGGTCATGGGTCCGACCAAGCTGATGCTGAACCGAGCGATGGACGCGGCTGGTTTCCGGCTCGCGGTCGAAGCCGGGCTGGATCTCGGCACGATCGTCAATGCGGCCGATACGCCGGAGCAGCGGGAGTGGGACGAGATCGTCCGCCGTGACGGCCTGAAGGCGGCGCTGGCGTGGCGGGACCGTCGCTACGAGGAGCGGCTCGGGGGCTGAAGAACTGGCTGCGGCGCGCCGGGAGGCGGCCGCGCCTGCGCAAGGGACGGAATTGGGGAGCGCGCGGCACAGGGATGTGTCCGGACCCACCCTCGAGTTTGTTCGGCCGCGGCCCCTAAGCCGGGCCTCTGCGCCGGGCCCGTGCGCCGGCCGCCTGGGCCGGCCCCTCCGTCAGCTCCCGGGCGACGGCTTCGGCTTTTTCTGCGCGGCGTGTCCGGCGCCGTGACCCTTGCCGGGCTTGCCGTCCGCCATCCACGGCTTCCATCCGGGATGCGTCGACCCGACGACCCACGGGCCTCCCGCCCACGGCGGCTTGCCTGCCGCTCGGATCGCGGTGCCGTCAACAGTTTCGACGTCAAGGTCCGAGCCGCCCTGCTCGGCGCTACCCGCAACGGTGACCGACTTTCCGACATACGCTGCCAGCGGGTTCTTGTCGCCCCAGAACCACGGCGGCCCCGCTGAGAGCTGCCACGTCGTCGAACCGTCGGTGATCGTGAAACTTGGCCGTCCCTTTCCGTCAGTCGTCTGAGCCACAGTGCCAGTCACGGTGACGGGGACTCCAGCTGCCTTGTCGGCTTTCAGTGCCTTCGGGCCCTTCGGAGCCTTCGGGGCCTTCGGAGCCTTACCGGCGTTCGGAGCGTTCTCTGTGCTCGGCGGTTTCGAGACTTCCTGGGGATCCGTCGAGGGCGCGGCGTTTTGCGGCGAGGTTTCCTCGGACTCCGGGGACGACTCCTCCGGCGGCGCAGACTGCCCCGCGACCGCGCTCGTAGCCGGCGCGACCGGCTCGGAGGGGCCGGCTGATGGTGACGGATCCGCGCCCATGACCGGGATCGCGATCGACAGCGCGGCGAACACACCGACTACCACGACCCACTTGCGATGCGGCGCTGCCATGGCGGCAGTGTCCTCTTTCGACCTTCAGCCGACAATGCCCATATTCCCACCAACGCAACCTTCGGTGCGTCGCGGCACCGTTCTCTTTATGTCACCGAGCCACCCGGCTCTGGGGCGTGGATCTCGACATCGCTCAGGCCGCGGTCGTCCAACGCGGCTCGAAGCTCGTCCGGTGTCCCGGCGAGGAGCGGAAACGTCCCGTAGTGGATCGGCATCACGTGCTTCGCGCCAAGGAACTCCACCGCCAGGGCGGCCTCGCGCGGGCCCATCGTGAAGTGGCCACCGATCGGCAGGATCACCAGCTCCGGTCGGTAGAGGTCCGCGATCAGCCGCATGTCGCCGAACACGTTCGTATCGCCAGCGTGATAGAAGCGGAAGCCATTCTCGAGCTCGACCACGAACCCGACGGGCTCACCGAGGTAGAGCGTCGTCTCGCCGCCGCCGTTCCAGTCACCGGCTGAGTGATCGGCATGGGTCATCGTGACCTTCACGCCCGCGGCCTCGACGGTCCCGCCCTTGTTCATCCCGGTCGCGGCATCGGCGCCACCGGGCAATCGGCGACCAAGCCACAGGCTCATCTCGTGGATGCACGGCCACGCCGGTCGCAGCCGCGACGCGAGCGCAACCGCATCGCCCATGTGGTCGCCGTGCCCGTGGGTGACGAGCATCAAGTCGCACTTCTGGACTGAATCCGCCGCACGCGGGCTCCGCGGATTCCCGAACCACGGGTCGATGAGGATCACCCGGTCACCCGGGGTCTTCACCTCGACGCAGGCATGCCCATACCAGGTGAACGTCGTGTCGCGATCGAGCGCCATGGTGCACCTCCCAAGTCGATGCTACCAACGCCGCTACACTCGCGTCCGTGCCCGCCACGCAGATCGCGCAGAACCTCGCTTTCATCAACTGGACCCTGCTGACCGGGCTGGCGCTCGGGTCCTACTCGGCCGTCGTGATGCTCCGCCGGCGGGCGTCGGCGACCGGCGGGTACCTTCGGTTCACGGCGATCTGCGCTCTCGGTTTCGGGATCCTCGCCTGGATCTCGGACGGCGCCCTGCCCACCTCGCTGGGAGATTCGCCGGTCGTCATCGACCCGTTCTGGGAGGCGCCTCGGCGCGCCGCGCTGCTGCTGTTCTGGGTGCTCGTGGGTGTCGGCCTCGTGGCTCGCGCCGCCTCGCCCCGCGCCGGTCGGGCCATCGAATGGGCCGGCCTGCTTGCCGCCGCGGCGACGCTCGTCTTCGGTGCGCTGTCCTGGGGTGACGGGCCGCTCGGCGTGCTGGGTCTGCTCGTCCAGCTCGTCGTCGTCAGCGGAGCGATCGGCGGCGTCTTCGCCGCGATGATCCTCGGCCATTGGTACCTCGTCACGCCGAAGCTGCCCGAGGCCCCGCTGATCCTCCTCGCACGCGTGCTGCTCGCGGTGGTCGCGATCCAGGTCGTGCTGTTCTGGGCGTGGGTCGCCACCGGGGCCGGTCCGGCCGATGTCGCGCCGTTCTCAGCGCTGGTCGGGCCATGGGCGCTGTTCGTCTGGCTGCGACTCATCGTGGGTCTTGCGCTGCCCCTCGCGATCTGCTGGGCGGCGGTCCAGACTGCCCGCACGCGATCGATGGAATCGGCGACGGGGCTGCTGTACATCAACGTCGGCACGATCGCCGCCGGTACGATCCTCGCGGCGGGCCTCTATTTCGGTGCCGGGATGCTCGTTTGAGGACCTGATATGAAGAACGATCGAAGCTGGATCCCCGAAGCGACCGATCTCGACTGGATCGAGTCCATCAGCGCGCCGGTCGGCGCGGCCCTCGAGGCCATCGAAGCTGCAGCGGAGCCCCTCCGGATCCCGATCGTCGACCGCGACACCGGGCGGGTCCTGTCGGTGCTCGCGGGTGGCCGACGCCGGATCGTCGAGGTGGGGACCGCGTACGGCTACTCCACGCTCTGGATGGCGCTTGGCCAACCGTCCGACGGGACGATCGTGACGATCGACCCCGATCAGTCGCGGACGGACCTCGCCCGTGGCTGGTGGCGGCAGGCAGGCATCGAAGACGACCGGATCACCGTCGTCACCGCGCCGGCGCTCGACGCCTTCGGCTCCGACGAGCCGGCCCTCGCGGGACCGTTCGACCTCGCCTTCATCGATGCCGTGAAGTCCGAGTACGAGGGGTATCTCGAGGCCCTCGTGCCGCGACTGGCGCCCGGGGCGCTCGTGGCCGCCGACAACGTGCTGTGGAGCGGCCGCGTGTCCGGCGCTCGGCCGGTCGCCGCTGATGACGAGAACACCACGGTCCTCAAGGCGTTCGACGAAGCGGTGCTCCGAGATACCCGGTTCACTTCGACGATCCTGCCCGTCGGCGACGGCCTGCTGATCGCCGCGTGGCGCGGCTGACGTCCGTGCCGCCGACACGGGTCAAGGCACCGCCGTCGATGGCGGGCGTGCCGCGATGACGGTCCGCGTCCGCGTCCGCCTCTTCGCCGTACAGCGGGAGCTCGCCGGAACGCGCGAGGTGCCCCTCGAGCTGCGGGACGGGGCCGATGTCGAAGCGGCCTGGACCGCCTTGGTGGGCCGCTATCCAGTGCTCGCGCCCGGTCGGTCGTCGATGCGCTTCGCGCGCAACGGCGAGTACGCGGATCCCGACACGGGGCTCGCGGACGGCGACGAGGTTGCGATGATCCCGCCCGTGTCCGGTGGGGAGGAGAAGGCCGACCCCCGGCGCAAGACCATCGTCGAGCTCCGGGAGGCGCCGTTCACGACCGCCATCCTGGTCGAGCTGGCCGACGCCCTGGCTATCCCCGAGGACGGTGCCGTCGTCGGGTTCCTCGGACGGACTCGCGTGACCCCCGGCACACCCGCTCCCGGTCAGGAGGCCGAAGCCGCCCGCCACGCCGGTCGCGCGGTCGAAGGTCTCGAGTACGAAGCGCTCGAACCGATGGCGCTCGCGACCCTCACGACGATCGCCGACGAGGCGTTCGCTCGCTTCGATGTCGAGCGCCTGGCGATCGTCCATCGGACAGGCGAGGTGCCGCTCGGCGAGGCATCGGTCGCCGTCGTGGCAGTCGCACCGCACCGCGACGCGGCGTTCCTGGCCGCCCGCTACGCCATCGATGAGACGAAGGCGCGGGCGCCGATCTGGAAGGCCGAGCGATTCGCCGACGGCCACGTCTGGATCGGCCACCAGGCACGGACCGGGCCGGAGGAAGAGCCTCGGAGCGACGGCGACGAACAGCCCCGGGCTGGCATCGAGCCGCACGGCTCGCGCGCCGTAGGCCCCGGTTCAGAAGCCGAGGCGCCCGCGTGAGCGCCTCGAGTCCGTGGGGCGACCTCGATCGGCTCGTGGCCAAGGCGGAAGCCCTCGCGGGTGCGTGGGGCGGCCGCGCCCGTGCCTCGACGACCGTGGGGCGTGAGCGCGCGATCCTTCGGCTGTTCGGTGTGGGAGGGCTCGACGCGAACGGCCGGACGCTCGCCGGCACGACCGTCGATCGCTGGCTGTCGTCTGACCCGCGCGGCCTCGCTATGGGGATCACGCTGCCGTTCGCGATGGCCCTGGTCGAGTACGACCTTCAGCCCCAGCAGCTGGCCCTCGAAGTCGCGTCGGGTGCAGTGGACCTGTCGCTGGAAGCTGAGCTGTTGCGACAGCGCGACAGGCGGGTGGTGGCCGAGGTGGAGGCCCGTCGGCTCGCGGCCACAGCCCTTGAGCGGATCGACGCCCAGCGGACGGTCCGACACGAGACGATCTCGATGCTCGGCGATGTCCCTCGCCCGTGGCTGGCCACCACACTCAGCGAGCCCGACCTGGACGATGCGCTCGAGGAGGCCGCGAGCCTCATCGAGGAGGGCTTCGACCTCCTTCGCGTCGAGATCCCGATCAACCGCGAGCAGGCCGATCGCCTTACCGGAGCGGGCCGCGACGTTCCGGAATGGCGGCCGCGGACGCAGCCCTGGGTCGACGGCCAGGACCCAGCGCCGACGGGCAGCCAGCGCGCCCTCGCAGTGTTGCGGACCGCCGTCGACCGGGCGGCCGCCGAGCGGCAGGGGTACGTCCGCCTTGCGTCCGTCGCGCCGTCGCTGGGCGCGCCGGAGAGTGCCTTCGTCGCAGCCTTCGAACGGATCGACATGATCGGCTCGGACGTCATGGCGGAGATCGTCGCCGACGGCGTCGAGCCCGAGCGGGCGCTTGCCGACCACGCGTTCGCGCACCGCCTGGCGCGACATGCCGGTACGAGTGTGCTCGTAGGGTCGGGGCCGCTCGTCGTCGCACCCGACCTGGCGTCCGGTGTGCCCTCCGATCCCGCTACGCGAGCCGGTCGAGCCCTCGCCCTGCAACTCCTTGGGGTCACCTTGGCCTGCGACGACGGGCTGTCGCCTGATCTCATCGTGGTCGGTGCGCTGCCGCGATGGCTCACCGATGAGCCGGCTCCGGCGGCGCGCGCGGTCGCCGAGGTGACGGTCCGCCGGGCTCTCTACCCGGCCCATCCGCTGGCATTCGTCGAGCCTCACCTTCCGCCCGACATGACGATCCCGTGGAGCTTCGTCCACGCCGCGTCGGCGGTCCATGCCGGTGAGACCGCACTCGTCCTGCGCCGTGGAGGTCATGGCCGAGCCGCAGCAGGCACCGCGGCGCGACTGGGGCGATCGGCGGCTTCAGTGGCGTCGGAGGTCGCGACGGCCACGGCGGCCGGGCCGCTGACCGGGACGGCCCTCGAGCACGCCAGAGGGATGGTCGACGCGGCGCTCGAAACCATGGAACGGCTGGGCGACACCGGCTGGCGCGCGGTCGCCGGCGACCCCGCGGAAGGTCGGACCAGGTCGCGCACCACCGACACCGTCGCCGAGCGCACGGACCCGTTCGACCCCTTCGATTGGGAGCCCGACCAGGCGCATTGACGGTGCGTGCGTGCACCGGCGCCTGTCCTTGACCGCCTCACCGACCCGTTGACGTCACCTATGATCGGGCGTGTTCGCGCGGTATGGGGGCCGCCGACGCACATGTCTGGAGAGGGACCATGGACTTGATGACGCGCTCGCCTCGTCACGCGCCGAGGCGCGGACGCTTCGCCGTGGCGATGGCCTTCGCCCTGCTGGCGTCGCTGACCACCATCGCCGGTTCGCCCGTCGCGGTCGACGCCGACGAGGTGTGCTCATCGGGGCCGAGGACGCTCTCCCAGTTCGGCGACCGGGTGTATCCGGACCAGGGCAACGGCGGCTACGTAAGCGTCCACACCGATCTGCACATCGTCTATGACACAGCCACGAACCTCTTCCTGCCGGGCAACCATGCGGACCTGACGATCCGTTCGACCCAATGCCTGACCGACTTCAGCTTCGACTTCGAGCGATCGGCGATCTCGGGCTCAGCGGCCGGGCCCAACATGAGCGTGCAGTCGGTCTCGATAAACGGGTCGCCCGCGACATTCACCTTCAAACAACCGACCTACCCCGGCAACCCGAACGGCCCGGACGATCCGAATCCGCTCGCCCACGCCATCTCGAACGTCAACCCGGTCAGCGCGAGCAACCCCAATCCACCGGCATGCTCGCCGCAGGTCAGCGGCAATGGCCAGAACGGCCAGCAGTGCCCGGCCAACAAGCTCGTGATCACGCCGTCGAGCCCCATCCCGACGGGCACGGTGATCACGGTCACGGTCAACTACACGGGCCGTCCGGGCGTTCATGCTGATGGCGACGGGACGACCGAGGGCTGGTTCCGCGTCAACACCACGGCTGCCCCCAACGATGGCGCCTTCGTCACCACAGAACCGGTCGGCAACCAGGCCTGGATGCCGCTGAACAACCACCCGACCGCGAAGCCCACCTACGACGTGTATGACACCGTCCCGGTCGGCAAGACCGCGATCGGTCCCGGCGACCTCGTCGGCTTCACTCCACCGGCCGGGACGTCGCTGGCGACGGTCCCGCCGACGGCCGTCAACCCGCCCGACGCCAACTTCCCCGGCGGCTCGTGGCTGTGGCACTGGCATTCGCCCGAGCCGATCGCGAGCTACCTCATCGGGAACAGCATCGGCGGATACGACCTGATCGCGCGGACGAGCACGATCACGGGGATCCAGTACTTCCAGGCACAGGGAAGCTCGATCACCCCCGCCCGCAAGGCGCTCAACAAGATCGCCATGGACAGCCAGGAGGACCTGGTCAACTTCTACGCGAACTACGCCGGCCCATTCCCGTTCACGACCAACGGCGTCATCGTCGGCATCCCCGCTGCGAGCTTCGAGGAGGAGATGCAGACCAAGATCACGTTCGCGGGCGGCACGATCGGCGGAGCCGCGGGAACGACGCTCGGCACCTTCGGCCACGAGAACTTCCACCAGTGGTTCGGCGACAACGTGTCGGAAAGCGCGTTCCGGCTCACGTTCTGGAAGGAAGGCTGGGCGACGATCGGGGAGTACCTCCTGGCAGCGCGGACGGCCGCGAACGCGGCCGGGGGACTGGGCACAGCCGTCGGACAGACGGCGTTCAACAACAGCCTGATCAGTCGCTTCAACACGAACTACGGCACGACGTCGAATACGGCCTGGACGAGCGCCCCGTCGAACCCGACGGTCGGGAATCTGTTCACGACTGTCAGCACATATACCCGTCCAGGGACGGCCTATCTGGCGCTCCGCCAGATCCTCGATAGCTCGGCATCCCGGCCGTCGTCAGACCGGTGGATCGGCGCGATGAAGCAGATCCAGCACGACTTCGGCGGCGGAACGATCACCGAGGCGCAGCTCGAGAACGTGTTCCACCAGTGGCTGCCCAACCAGAGCGCGGCGTGCCACACCAAGCTCGATCAGTTCTTCACGCAGTGGTTCGACACGGCGTACCCGTCACCGAACAACGCGGTGAACAAGCCCCAGGTCACGGGTCCGGGTCTCAACGGCCCCGATCATTTCTACGACGACGCCGGTGCGTGCACCCGCGCCGACCAGACCATCACGTTCGCGCCGCTCGCGGACAAGTCGTCGCTCGACCCGGACTTCACCGTGTCAGCGACGTCCGATTCGGGCCTCCCCGTCTCGTTCACAGCGGCCGGCCAATGCACGATCAGTGGCTCTACGGTCCATCTCACGAGCCAGGGCTCGTGCACGATCACGGCCTCCCAGGCGGGCGATACGGTGTTCAAGCCCGCCCCGAATGTGGTCCGCAGCTTCGCTATCCACGGTCCCCTGCTGTCGAACTCGCTCGGTGAGGCCGGGTCGCAGACCGTCCAGTACAGCGACGCGCTGTGGCCCGACCTGACGATCACCGCCACGGACACGGGATCGCCGGGCTCGGCGCTCTCCGCAGCTCCGAGCGGGCTGCCCGTAGGCCTGACACTCGCGGTCGCGTCGACCACCGACGACGCGACGCGTCCAGGCGCCCGAACCTGGAAGGTTGACGGCAACGTCACGGCCGCTCCCGGTCAATACCCGGTGAGCGTGACGGTGACCGATGACGCCGGCCGCCAAGCGACCACGACGTTCACTATCCTCGTCGCGACCGAGGACGCCGACGCCACGTACACCGGCGACGAGCTCGTGTTCACTGCACCGGGCGGGACGGCCGCAAACGTCGTCCTCGGTGCGACGATCCGCGACAGTGCCGCCATCCTGGGATCCGGTGATACGGCATCCGGTGACATCCAGAACGCCACGGCGACGTTCAGCGAAGGCGGCACGACGCTGTGCGGACCGCTGCCGGTGGCCCTTGTCGGCGGCGCCCTGACGACCGGTGCGGCCGGCTGTGCGGCGTCGCTTGGAGTCGGCCAGCACACGATCGACATCGCGGTCGGCGGTTACTACTCCGCCTCGACGAGTTCGATCGTCACCGTCGCCCAGCCAGACGGCAGCTTCGTGACCGGCGGCGGACACCTCGTCATCGGGACATCCGGTGGGTCGTACGCAGCCGACGCGGGCTCCAAGGCGAACTTCGGCTTCGATACTCGGTACCGGGGAACAGCGCAGGTCCTCGGAGGACAGGTGACGGTCCACTTCCGGATCGGCGACAAGCTCTACGAGCTCAAGAGCAAGACCATCGACTCGCTTGGCGTCGCTTCCCGGACTGTCGCGGGCGATCCCTGCGACACCGAGCCGAGCCCGACATGCCTCGGTCTGGCCGACCTCCGCGGCACGGCCACCCTCTCCGAGATCACCCGCCCGACGCCCGGCGTGAAGCCGAAGCCGCGGGCGCCGATCCTTCGTGATCTCACCCTGCGCCTGACGGTCACCGATCAGGGCCGACCGAAGGACGGCGATGCGATCGGGATCACTGCCTGGAACGGAAGCACGCTCGTGTTCTCATCGTCGTGGAACGGAGCGACGACCATCGAGGCCCCGCTCGACGGCGGGAACCTGGTCGTTCATTAGAACGACGGGTGGTGCCGGCTTCGTCGGCATTCGCAACGATCGATATCGGAGGCGGGCCCGTGACGCGGGTCCGCCTCCTCGATTCACAGGACGACCGCTCACACGGCGACGGCATCGCGCAGCAGCGGCCGGCAGCGCATCGCCCCGTCGCGCCACTCGAAGCCCTCGAGTCGGAGCGCGTTCGGGTCCTCTGATTCGAGCTCCTCGGTCAGCCAGGTCGCGAAGGCGAGGTCGACGTCCGCGGGAAGCCGGATCAGCAGATCGCGCCACGGAGCGATGAACAGGTTCGGACCCGGCCCGAACAGGCGGCCCATGGCATCGGGCAGCAGGACCGTCGTCGAGGCCCAGCCATCGCCGGACTCGAACAGGTCCACCGCGATCCCGTCGATCTGGCCAAGCCGGACGTCTCGTGCATCGAGGCGCCGTACGCGTTCGCGCAGGTTGGCAAGCGCCCGCGTCGCGAGCGTCTCGATGTCGACGTTCCAGGTCGCGAGGTGCGTCGTCGACACACGCATGAACGCCGGGCCGGCATCGATGCCGAACCCGACACTCACGCCGGGTGGCAGCGCAGTCAGTGCCGGTGGGTCGACCTTGAAGCTGAACGGCCGGGCGCGCTCGAACACCGGCAGGATCTCGTCGGCGACCGCCTCCCAGGAGAACCCGTTGGCGTCGACCTTTCGCAGTGCCCGGAGCAGCCGAGGGTCGGATCGGACCTGCGCTGATCCGCCCTCCATCGTGAACCCACCGCTGCGGCGGTTCTTCGATCGATCTGGCTCGGTGCTTCGACATCGGCGCATCATGACGATGGCCTCTGCACCGACACGTATCGGCGGATCACCGCGCGCTTACCTGGCAGGGCAAGCGGCTAGCCCCGGCCGACCCTCCGGAGACGGCCGGCAGGACATGGACGACGGACTGCGTCCGCACCGGTGTCGCCAGATCGCCGGGCTCGCCGTCGACGAACACGTTGATGTGCCGTCGAAGGACGGGGCCGTTGTCGACCAGCCGATCGCGCAGCCCCGGGACCGACTTGTCGAGTGCGACCAGCAGGTCGCCGACGGTCTCGCCCGGCGACCTCGTTGCGCTTGTCGACCCCGGGAAACAGCGCGAGGAGCGAGCGCGGCAGCATGACGGTCGCCATGACGCTCAGCCCTCGACGACCGCCGATTCGACGGCCCAGATCTCGGGCAGCGTGTCGGTGATCATCTGCCACGACTGGCCTTCGTCTGCGCTGTGCCACAGCTGTCCGGTCTCGGTGCCGAACGCGACCCCGGCCGGATCGAGCGTGTCGCGCGACATCGCCTCGCGCAGGACCGTCATGTAGGCGTCCTTTGTCGGGAGGCCCGCGTCGGCGCAGATCCAGGAGTCGCCGCGGTCGTGCGTGCGCCAGACGGCGGTATGCCCGTCGATCATGTACCGACCGTCCTCGGGCTGCGACAGCGGGATCACCCAGAACGTGTCGGCGTCGCGCGGATGCGTCGCCATCGCGAAGCCGAAGTCGGTCGGCAGGTTGTTGGTGATCTCCTGCCACGTCGCGCCGTCATCGTCGGAGCGGTAGACGCCGGTGTGATTGCGCTGGTACAGCGTCTTCGAGTCCGCCGCCATGCCGAACTTGTGGACGCACTGGCCCGGTCTCCGGGAAGCGGTTCTCGGGGTTGAACTCGGCGCGGACGCCGACGTTGCGCGGCTCCCAGGATGACGCCGCCGTCACGCGTCTCGAAGACGCCGACAGACGAGATGCCGATCCACATCCGGTCCGGGTCGGTAGGGTGGGGGACGATCGTGTGCAGGATGAGCCCGCCGGCGCCCGGCCTGCCACGTCGGCCGCGTCGGGTGGTTGGTCAGTCCTTCGACGTGCTGCCAGGTGGCGCCCTTGTCGTCGCTCCGGAACAACCCGGCGGGCTCGACGCCGGCGAAGATCGCACCGTCGGGGCCGGTGGCGAGACTCCAGACCGTCGGGATCGATGGCCCGTCCTCGCCGTAGGTCATGCCCGACGACGAATGCGTCCAGGTCTTGCCGCCGTCCTCGCTCCGGAAGACAGCCGGGCCGTACCAGGCATTCCCGCCGGCCGCCAGGATCGCGCCCGTGCCGGGCTCGGTGATGAGGTCGTGGATCGGCCAGCCCTCGCACATCGGTCCCTGGACCGACCAGTCGCGACGGGCTTCGTCGCTCTCGAGGATGAACGCGCCCTTCTTGGTGCCGACGAGCAACTGGGTCCGGGTCGTCATGGTCGCCACCTCCGCATGGGACGTCTGGGAGCCGCATGGGGGCAGGCGGCTATGGTAATGGCTGGGCGCTGGCAGGGACCACCAGATCACCCGAATTCGAGGGGGTACCCGATCGCGTTCCTCAGCCTCGTTCCCGAGAACTCGAGCGTCGAGGTGGAAGAGAGGCCCGGGACGGCCGGGTCAGCCGCCGGCCTTGAACGGATAGACGACCCATGCGTCGGTCGTCACCGCGTGGAGGTCTGGAGCGCCCGGGACGACGGAATGTGTCGGCTTGTAGTGGAGCACGACCGTGGTCGGGATGCCGCCCGCCTGGCGGATCCGCTCGGTGACGGCGTGGATCGTCGTGCCGCTGTCCCAGACCTCGTCGACGACGAGGATGCGCTGGCCGCGCAGCAGCGGGTCGGCCGGGAACTGCAGGAAGGTCGGACGCGGGCCGGGCTTGCCGTGGTCGTCGTAGATACTCGACCGCGGCGATCAGGATGTTCCGGATGCGCAGCCGGTAGGCGAGCATCCCGGCCGGCACGAGCCCGCCGCGGGTGATCGCCAGCATGACGTCGAACTGCTCTGTCGCGAGCCGGTCGGCGAGTCCGGCGACGAGCCGGTCGAGGTCGTCCCAGGTGACGATGTCGCGCTCTGGCGGGGCGGTCGCGCTCATGTCAGGAAGGATATCGCCGCCACCGGACCGCGCGACGGTCGAGACGACAGTCCCGCTACGTGCGCGCGGCCGCGATCGCCCGGATCGTGTCGAGCGTCGTCGGGTCGTCGAGGCTGGACAGGTCGCCGGGGTCGAGGTTGAGCCAGGCGGCCCGGATCGTCCGGCGCATCACCTTGCCCGAGCGGGTCTTGGGCAGGACCGGAGTCACCGCCACGACCTCGGGCTTCAGCGGCTTGCCGAGCTGGGCCGCGACGGTCGCGCCGATCGCGGCCCGGAGCGCGTCGTCGTCCGCGACGCCGCGATGCAGGACGCACAGCAGCACGACGACCTCGCCCTTGATCTCGTGCGGGACGCCGATGGCCGCCGCCTCGAGGACCGCCGGGTGCGACACGGCCGCGCTCTCGACCTCGGCCGGGCCCGACCCGCTTGCCGGCGATCTTGAGGGTGTCGTCCGAGCGGCCGTGGATGTACCAGAACCCGTCGGCGTCGACGGTCGCCCAGTCGCCGTGGACCCACGTCCCCGGGAACGCGCGACCAGTACGTCGCCTCGTAGCGGCCGTCGTCGTCGCGCCAGAAGCCGCGTGTCATGCCCGGGCATCGGCGCCCGGATGACGAGCTCGCCGACGGCGCCGCGCACCGGCCGGCCGCTCTCGTCGACGACATCGGCCGCGGTCCCGATGCACGGACCCGAGAACGACGCCGGCTTGATCGGCCCGATGACGTTGCCCGACACGATGCCGCCCGAGACCTCGGTCCCGCCCGAGTAGTTCACGATCGGGCAGCGGCCCTCGCCGACGACGCGGAAGTACCACCACCACGGGTCGGGGTTCCACGGTTCGCCGGTCGAGCCGAGGACGCGCAGCGACGAGCGGTCGTGCGAGCGGACGGGCTCCTCGCCGTGGGCCATCAGCGCGCGGATGACGGTCGGCGACAGTCCGAGGTGGGTGACCCGGTGGCGAGCGACGATCGACCAGATCCGGTCGGGGCCCGGGAAGTCTGGCGCGCCCTCGTAGAGCACGAGCCGGGCACCGAGCAGCAGCGACCCCGAGATCGCCCACGGTCCCATCATCCAGCCGAGGTCGGTGAACCAGAACAGGCTGTCGCCCGCGCCGAGGTCGAACTGGTGGGCGAGGTCCTGGGCACCCTTGATCGGGAAGCCGCCGTGGACGTGGACCGCGCCCTTCGGCCGGCCGGTCGTGCCGGAGGTGTAGATGATCATGTACGGGGTCTCGGGATCGAGGTCCGGCGCTTCGGCGGCGGATCCGTTCGCCGCGGCGTCGTCCTCGCCAGGCGCGGGCTCGTCCCACCAGGCATCGCGACCCGGCGTCCACGGGACGTCGATCGCCGGCCCGGCCCGCCGGACGACGAGCACTCGACGAACCGACGGCGCAGCCGCGACCGCCTCGTCGGCGACGGCCTTCAGCGGGACCCAGCTACCGCGGCGGAGGAACCCGTCGGCGGTGATGAGGACGGTCGCCTCGCAGTCGGCGAGCCGGGCAGCGATCGCCGGCGCCGCGTAGCCGGAGAAGATCGGCGTGTAGATCGCCCCGAGCCGCCCGACCGCGAGGACCGAGACGACCGTCTCGATGAGCATCGGCAGCAGGATGCCGACCCGGTCGCCCGGGCGGACGCCGTAGGCCCGCAGGCGTCGTGCCGCGAGATCGACCGCGGCGGCGAGCTCGGCATTCGTCATCGTCCGGATCGCGCCGTCCTCGCCCTCCCAGGCGAGCGCGCCGCCGTCGGGATCGCGCGCCGCGCGCGGCTCGGTCGCCGCCCGCGTGTAGTCGAACGCGCCGCCGATCCACCAGCGCGCCCAGGCCGGCTCCGCGCGAAAGGTCGAGCGACCTCGCGTGGTCGCCGGCGCCACGTCGATGCCGATGTCGTCCGCGGCCGCTCCCCAGAACCAGCCGGGGTCGGCCGTCGCCCGTGCCTGGAGCGCGTCGAGCGACGGCTTCGCCGGTCGCCCGCAGGAACCGCGCCAGCCGGGCGTCGCGCGGCGAGGTCGGGATCGGGGCGCCACGCGACGTCGGGAGCGTCGCGCCCGAAGATCGGCCAGTCGTCGGTCACCGCGACAGCGTACGGCAGGGGAGGCGTCCGCGAGTGAGCGGCCGGCCCGGCGATGCCACAAGCCCGGCTTGCCGCGGCTGGTAGCGTTGCCCGATGACGATCGGGGGATGGGTCATCCAGGAGGATCCGGCTGTCGTCGACGCCCTGTCGCGTTCGCACCTCCGCGACCTGCCGCCAGACGTCCTCGAGTCGCTGCTCGAAGGGGCATCCCGGATCCACCGGCCCGCGGGTTCGACCGTTCGGGAGCATCGGCACGCCCGGCCCGTATCTCGAGCTCCTGGTGGACGGCCTCATCCGGTCTTCGTTCGGGCACCCGACGGGCGAGGCCTCACCGTCCGCTACCTCCGCCGCGGCGAGCTGACCGGTGTCGTTTCCCTGTTCACGCCCGGCTACTCGTTCGCCGCGACGGTCCAGGCACTGGTCGACTCGAATCTCATCAGGTTCAGGGCCGATGTGGTGATCGACCTCGCCGAGCGCGACCTTCACGTGGCGCGGGCGATCATCGATGAGCTCAGTGAACGAGTCGTCGATTTCGTCGCGGAGATCCCGGGAAGCGCCTTCTCGACGGTCCGCCAGCGCGTTGCCCGGCACCTGCTCGATCTCGCCTCCGAACAGCGGACGGACGGTCGGCTCGTTGCCGACGTGAGTCAGCAGGAACTCGCGGACGCTGTCGGGTCGGTCCGCGAGGTCGTCTTCCGGGTCCTCCGCGAACTTCGATCCGAAGGTGTCATCAGGACGAGCCGCGCAAGGGATCGAGCTCCTCGTCCCTGAACGGCTCATCGACGAACAGTTTCCCGGTGAGGCCGTTCCGGGTCGCGGACTCTACGCTCGTGATGGGACGGCGTCATAGTGTCGTGGGCTCAGCTTCGTCGTGGCCTGATCCTGGAGGAAGGCCACGAATCGGTTGATGTCCCGTCGCGTCGTGGCGATCCCGACGGAGCCCGCACCGCGCCGAGCGCCCGGCCCGGCAGCAGCTCTCCGGAGGTCCTCGATGCTCGGGTGTTCTGCCGAGCGCGAAGACACGGTCCATCTCGAGCAGCGGTCAGCCCGCGCGACGTCTCGCTGGCACCCGGATTGCAGAAGCAACCGGTTCGGACGGAGATACGTCGATCGGCCGCCGACGCCTCCACCTTCGAGAAATCCACGATGCCGCCCGCTCGGTCGAGCAGGTTGAAGGCGACCGTGCCTCCGCGGTCGACGTCGTCGGTCGGACCGTACAGCCGAATCAGCGGTTCCCCGTCGGGATGACGGAGCATCGACATGCGCTCCACGAGCAGAGCGAGTCATCGACCGGACATGTCCGGTGGATCGTCGGCATGCCCACCGACGCCAGATGACGGAGACCGATCTCGATGGCGGGTAGTCCGAGGTAATCGATCGTGCCGTCCTCGAAACCGACCTCGTCGTCGCCGAGCGTGTGACGCTGCACGACGACCGAAGCCACAGCGGATGGTCCCGCCCGCGAACCACGGCCGTCGCAGGCGGGCGAGCGCCTCGCGGCGCACGACGAGCGATCCGATCCCGGTCGGGTACCCGAACAGCTTGTACCAGGAGATGGCGACGAAATCCGGGTGCCAGCGCGACAGGTCGAGGCTGTTCGTCGGCGAGAACGCCGATGCGTCGAGCAGCACGTCCCAGCCTCGGTCGCTGCGCCGCGCTCACCCAGTCGAGCGGATGGCGGACGCCCGAGTAATTCGACTGGGCCGGGTATGCGAAGAGATTGTGCCGGCCTGTCGGAGCACGATCGAGTGCTTCGAGCACGTCGTTCGGGTCATGACGCAGGTCCGGCGCGTGCAATGGGCACGTACACGACATCGGCCTCCCGCGCACCGGGCGAACTCCCGGATGCCGTTGACCGAGTTGTGGTTGTCGGCCGTGAGCAGGAACTGGCTCCCGGCGGTGAATGGGTACGACTCACCCACGAGCCTGAGTGCGCCGCTCGCGTTGGCCGTGAAGACGACCGTGTACTCGTCCGGTGAGGCGCTGAAGAACGCCAAAACCGCACGGCGTGCCTGTTCAGCGAGGCTCGGTGGCCAGGCGCGAGGTCGGGCTGTTCGAATGCGGGTTGCCGAAGATCCCGTTCCGGAGCAGCGCCTGATGCTCCCGGAGCTGCGACTCGGCATACAGCCCGCCACCGGCGTAGTCGAGGTAGACGTGATCCTGAGCATCGAGCCTGGCCGTACTCCCGGGCCCGCAGCGCTTCGACGGCGTCTGCGTCGGCGTCGCGGTCGGGTGAGGTGATCGTTGGTTCGGCGGCCGCCGACCGCACCGTTCGTCAGTGAACTGATCATGATCCGAGCGTCGGCGTCGCGATCGAGGACGTCTGGGACCTAGGTTCCAGTCTCGTCTGAGCGGGATCGCCTGACGCACGGCGGTACGACCGGCGCGCCGATCCTCGGTTTGGCACTCAGCGTGCGACGGGCAGGCGCTCGCCGCGCGCGTAGTGCGCGACGCGGTCGAAGTCGAGTGCGACGCCGAGGCCGGGTGCATCCGGGATCGGCCAGCATCCCGTCCGCGTCCAAGTGCCACGGCTCGGCGACGATGTCATCGATGTAGGGCGAGCCGGTCAGGTACTCGACGAACTCCGTGCCCGGGGATCGCCGACGCGAGCTGGAGGTCGGCTGCGAGCCCGAGTGCCGTGTTCCAGCCGTGCGGCACGAACGCGACGCCATTGTCGAGGGCCATCCAGGCGATCCGCCGCTCCTCGCTGATCCCGCCGACCTTCGTCACGTCCGGCTGGACGACATCGAACGCGCGGCCCTGGAGCCACGGGCACGAACGACTGGCGCCGGGTGAGGACCTCGCCACCGGCGATCCGCACCGCGGCTGTGCTCGCGCAGGAGCTGGAAATCGGCCAGCGCATCGGGCGACAGCGGTTCCTCGAACCAGCCGACTCCGTACTCCGCGAGCATCTCCGACGTGCGCAGCGCCCACTTGTAGCCGTTCGGCCAGAAGGCGTCGCTCCCGCCGGCATCGACCATCAGCGCGATGTCGGCTCCGACCGCCTCGCGCGCGCGCGCGACGATCTGCTCGTCCTTCTCGCGCGCTGACCCGGCCGAACGGACCCCAGCCGAGCTTGAACGCGCGGAACCCCTCGGCCATCAGCCGCTCGAGCTCGTCGGCCAGCGGCTCCGGCTCGCGCATCAGGATCGAGGCATAGGGACGGACGCGCTCGAGATATCGGCCGCCGAGGAGCCGTCCGACCGGCTGACCCGTCGCCTGCCCGAACAGGTCCCAGAGCGCGATGTCGATCGCGCTGATGGTGTGGGTCAGCGAGCCGCCGCGACCGAGCCAGAAGGTGTTCTGGTGGAGGATCTCGCTCGTTCGCTCGGGCTCGATGGCCGAGGCGCCGCGGTACAGCGGCTCGAGCTGGGCGAGCGCGGCGCGCACGAGATCGACATTGGTGAACGCGCTGCCGTAGCCGACCGGGCCCTCCTCGGTGACGACCGCGACGATCGTGTGGACCGAGTCCTCCGGCCTCAGCTCGTTGCTCCAGCCGCCCTCGGGCGTCGCGCCGAAGAGCCCGACGCGCCGTGATCTCGCGGATCTTCACCGCTCGGCGCCGAGCCTCACCGGCGCGTCGCCCGGGATCGGCCATTCCGTCTCGACCGCCGGCAGCACCCCGTACCGCGGCCTCGAGAACAGCTGGACCCGCGGCGTGAACGTCACATCGTCGTCGAGCGGGAACATCGGCCGCGGGCAGATCGTGTGGCCGAGGCTCCGCAGGTTCGCGCTCGTCGCGCCCGGTGCATCGATGTTCACGACCCGCGCCGCCCAGTCGGCGAACATGTGCGGCTGGCAGTGCGGCGACTTGACGACCACCGCATCGAACCGCCGTGGATCCTGGCCGTGGGCGTAGAAGAGCGAGCGGTCGTAGAGCATGACGGCGCGGCTCGTGACGACGACGGTCTCGGTCTCGGTCTTGAGCACCGCCGTCCGCCCGCCGAACCACTCGTTCCCGTCCGATTCGCTCTCGAACAGTCCCTCGCTGAGCATGTGGACGCGCCCCTCGAACGGCATCGGCGTGAAGCGCGCCGGGATCGAGCCGGCCGCCAAGGGTCGTTCGAACGGTCTCGCCGACGCCTGCGGCGAACGCCGCTTCGACCGCGGGAGCATCGACGATCGGAGCGAGGACCGTCCCGCGGTAGCCGGCCTGCGCGAAGGGCGACGAGGACGGCGTTGCTGTCGCCGGTCGCTCCCGAGCTCGTCGCATCGGCGGCATCGGTGAGGATGACCGTGCCGTCGGTCGTCTCGATGGCGATCCTCGCCGCCTCCTCGAGCGAGACGAGCGGCTGCTGCATCCGCTCGTGGACCTCCCACAAGCCCTCCGCCTGGGCGAGTGCCTCGCGGGCGGCTCGGTCGGGGTCGCCATCGGTCGTGACGACGGCACTCGTGAAGAGCTCCGGGACGTCCGTGAACGGGTTGCTGATGTACATCCCGGCCGATAGCCCGCCCTCGCTCGCCTCGATGTCCGCGGCTCGGTGGGTGAAGCGGCCGAGGACGCCGTGTTCGGTGATGTTCTCGTCGCCGCGGACGAGCGCCGGGATGGCGACGCGAGCCGTCACTGGCCGGACGCCCTCGTCGAGGATCCGGAGGAGCAGTCGCGCGGCCCGTGCACCCGTCTCGCGCATGTCCACGTGCGGGTACGTGAGGTACACGACGCACGCGTCGGCGAGGCGCAGCATCTTGTCGGTCAGGACGCCGTGGAGGTCGAGCGACACGACGATCGGGATGTCGTCGCCGAGGATCGCCCGCGTCTGCTCGAGGAGGTAGCCCTCGGGGTCCATCTCGCCGTCGGCGACCATCGAGCCGTGGAGGCAGAGGTAGACGCCGTCGACCTCGGTGTTCGCGCGAACGGCGTCGAGGAACTTTCCCGAGAGTTCGCGAAATCCCTCGGCGCTCAGGACGCCGTCGGAGGAATAGGCCCGGCCGCCCCAGCCAGCGATGGCCGTGACTCCCGGCGTCGACTCGAAGACCTCGAGCGCGCCACCGACCTCTCGGGCACCGGTCCGCTGCGACTCGAACAGCTCCTCGCCGTCGTACTGGGCGAAGTCGCGAGCGTGGCTCGGGACCGGGATTGAAGGAGGAGACCTCCTGGACGAGCATGCAGACGAGGATGCGGTGCGATTTCGGTCATCCTGAAATCGTATCCCGCGGCGGTGCCGCGGATGGTGCCCGACGCGTCGACGCGCCGATGGGCCGCGTGATCGCTGTCGACGCTCTCAGAGACCTTGAAGGATTCGAGACCAGAGTCCGCGATACCGGACGGAGTCGCCGTCACGAGGACACCCGCCAAGGCCATCGATCACCCGACTCGGAGGCGATACAGATGCCCGAACAGGACCAGGTCAACTTCCCGCCGCAGCCGGTCCGACCTCGCGGCGGCAGCGGCCGCTCGCTCGCGGTCCGGATCGGGATCGTCGCGGGTTCGGCGGTGCTCTTCGTCGTCGGCGCCGTTGCCGTGATGGGTGCGTCGCCGGCTCCGATCGCGTCCACGACCGGAGCTGATCCGATCCAGCGCGTCCTCGATCCGCGCCTCGACTGCGCCCGACGCCTCCGATCCGGCGCCGTCGACAGTCGCCGCATCCGCCAACCCGCGCCAAGCGCGGATCCCGGTACGCAGGCGCCGCCCGCACCGAACGGTCGCCAAGGGCGCCGGTCCGGATGGGTGATTCCCTCGCTTCGTTCGGCGGCTTCGAGCGCGGGTTCGATGGGGCCTTCGGGACATCACCATCACGGCCATCGATGGCTCGAACGTGTCACTCAAGACCGAGGACGGATGGACGCGGACGATCGCCGTCACGTCCGACACGACCATCACGAAGGGCGGCGCAGACGATCGCTCGTGTCCGACGTCCAGGTCGGCGACCAGGTCCGCATCGCCGAGAAGCGCAACGACGACGGGACGTACACGATGACCCAGATCCATGTCGTCATGCCGACGATCGGCGGCCAGGTCACGGCGATCGACGGATCGACGATCACCGTCACCGCTTCCAGGCGGGACGACCGCGAAGATCCACGTCAACGCCGACACGAAGATCTCGGTCGACGGCACGCCGGACGCGAAGGTGTCGGACATCAAGGTGAACTCGTTCGTCATCGCCGAAGGGACCCAGCGGAGCGACGGCTCACTCGATGCCGTCGACTGTCCACAGCGGACTCCGGGCCGAGCCCGGCAAGGGTGGGCCGGGCCATCGGGAGGCCACGACGGCACCCCCGATTCGCCGAAGGCGTCTCCGGCACCGTCGACGAGCGCAGGCTGAGACCGATCCGAGCCGGTCATGTACGCGAGACGGCGCGGCACCTTCGCCTTCTGGCGTGGTGCCGCGTCGTTCGATTCCGCCCTCGTTCGGCCTCCGCCGGCCGAAAGGCTGCGGTCCGAACTGAAACGAGGCTGGCTCAGCGGGACCGTCGGCTCTCACGCCCCTCTCATCGTCGTCCGCTTAGATAGACGCACGATCGCGCATCCGGCGATCTCAGCACCTTCGGAGATCCGATGTTCCACCGACGACGATGATCCGCCGGTCAGGCGCCGGCTGAGGCCTCCGGAGCCTCGTCCGTCGATTCCGGCGACGGACGATGAACGACGGCGAGTCCGCTTCGAGCGGGGTCGCGGTCGTCCGAGCCGTCAACGCGGGTTGAGCCGCCGACCGGGACCGAGCCGGCTGGCCACCGAACGCCCGTCGACATCGGAGCCGCCAGACGTGGGTCGAACCCCTGCCGGGCGGCGGCGCAGGCGCCATACCGTCCCGTCAGCACGAAGCGCGTATACCGGCCGATCGTCCCCGGTTGAGCCGACCGCGAGCGACGGGATCCGCAACGAGTGCCCGCGGTCGACCGACGCCCGTCTCGGCGCGGCTCGGCGTCGCCGAACGGGATCGATCGTGGCCGCGGCCGTCCTGTCGGCCGTCCTTGCCGTCGCCGGCACGGCCGCACTCGTCGCCGGACCGCTCTCTCCATACCAGACAGCGTCCGCGACCGCGTCTCCACCCGTCGCCGCCGCAGCCGCTGCGGCTTCGACGCCGACGGCCGCTCCGGAAGCCGACCTTTCCGCCGGTCGTCGCCAAGGTCCGCGACTCGGTCGTGACGATCACGTCGGAAGGCTTCTCGTCGCGAGGTCTTGCTGCAGATCCCGTCGACTCGGGCGTCGGGTCGGGCATCGTCCTGACGGCGGAGGGCTACATCCTGACCAACCACCACGTCGTCGCCGACTCGCAGAGCCTCACCGTCGAGCTTGGCCGACGGCCGGCAGTTCCCGGCGAAGGTCGTCGACATCTCGAAGGAGACGGACCTCGCGCTCATCAAGATCGATGCCACCGGCCTGACGCCGGCGGTCATCGGCGACGACAGCAAGCTCCAGGTCGGCCAGACGGCGATCGCGATCGGCAGCCCGCTCGGCACCTTCACCGAGACGGTGACGAAGGGGATCCTGTCCGCCACCGGCCGGACGATCACGGTCCAGGACGAGGCGACCGGCCAGCCGACGACGCTGACGAACCTCCTCCAGACCGACGCCGCAATCAATCCCGGCAACAGCGGCGGACCGCTGCTCGACGCGACGGGTGCGGTCATGGGCGTCAACACCGCAGTGTCGGCAAACGCCGAGGGTCTCGGCTTCGCGATCCCGATCTCGGCTGCGGCATCGCTCATCGCCGAGGCGGTCGGAGGTTCGGTCAGCTAGTCGTCGCTGATCCGTGACGCCATTACGGCTGTTTGAAGATCTCGTGTCCGCCGATGCGGCGCCGCGAACGACGGGAACTTGTCCGTGACTTCAACGTCACTCTGAGGCGTCGTCGGTTCGCGACAGCTCCTTGAGGCCGCTGACTCCGTCGACGACGACGGTTCTGCCGGCGGCGATGTCCTCATCGGCCTCGCGCTCCATCTCTTGCCAGCGCGGCTCCAGAACCAGGCTTGATCGGCCGGGATCGCTATGACTGGCCGCAGCTCGATCCGACCATCATCGTCCTCGATGAGCTCGATCTGCGCGTTCTCCCGATCGAGATGAAGCCGGCGGCGAAGGTCGGCAGGCAACGCGATCGTGCCGCGAGACTGAACCGTTAGCACCCGCGTCTTCATGCAAAGCGAGCGCTAAGCCGCTCGACTGCGAACGACCAGTAGGCGCGCTCAGCCCGGGTTTTGTTGCTGCCCGTCTCGAGGCCGACGCCTCAAACTGCGGCGGCGCCGCCCGCAGGGAGCCTCACCACGAACCGGGCACCGCCCTCGACCCGGTTGGCGGCCTCGATCCGGCCGCCGTGGCGATCGACGATCCAGGCTGCGATCGCGAGACCCAGGCCGGTGCCGCCGCCTGGCGCACCGGGTGCCCGGTAGAACCGCTCGAAGACGTGTGGCAGGTCCTCGGGCCGGATGCCCGGGACCGTCATCTTCGACGACGAGCGACGCGCCCGGTACTGTCGGCCTGGACCGCGACGCCGACCCGGCCGTCGGTCGGGGAGTGCCGGATCGCGTTGTCGACGAGGATCATGACCAGCTGGCGGAGCCGCGCCGGGTCGCCGGCCACGACCGCCGGCTGCGGATCGACGACGACCCGGACGCCACGCTTTGCCGCCGGCTTGCCGAGGGCCTGGGCGCCATCGGCCGCCACGTCGCCGAGGTCGACCGGGACGTGCTCGAGTGCGATCGCCCCCGAATCGGACCGCGCGAGCAGCAGCAGGTCCTCGACGATCGCGGTCATGTGCCGGACCTCGTCGTCGATGTCGACGAGCGCGCTCCCGACGTTCGCGACAGGCTCGTCCCGGTGGCGCTCGAGGTACTCGACGCTGCTCCTGATGACGGTCAGCGGCGTCCGCAGCTCGTGGCTCGCGTCGGCGGCGAACTCGCGCTGCCGCCGGAGGGCCGACCGCTGGTTGGCGAGCGATTCGCGGATCGGCACGAGCGCCCGCCGCGCGTAGATCGTCCCGAACCCGAATGCGACCGCGACGACGACCAGCCCGCCAACGATCAGCACGACGAGCATCGTGTCGAGCGTCCGTTGCTCGGCGGTCCGATCCTGGACCACCTGGACCGTGAACTCGATGCCGCGGACGCCGGGGAAGGTCTCGGTCAGGAGCCGGACCGGGATCCGGCTGACGGTCGCTGTCCGCAGGTCCTGCGTCCGGTCGCCCGCGACGCCGCGACCGCCTCGTCGTTCGGCAAGCCGGGCGGGAGGTGGATGTCGCGCGGCCCGCCGATGACACGGTCGTTCTGGTCGATCGCGAAGGCGAAAGTCGGCGACCCGAACTGGAACCCGTACGGCGACGCGTCGCCCGGATCGGGTCGCTGGCCGGTCAGGATCGCCCGAGGCACCTCCATCCCGTCCTCGAGCTGGTCGACGCCGGAGTTCGTCGAGTGATCGGGCGACCGCGAGGTAGAGCGCCACAGCGAGCACGAGCAGGACGACGAGCGTCGTCCCGCCGCTCCACAGGACCAGGTTCCGGCGGACGTGGCGGACGAGTCGCGCGTCGGTCGTCTCGGCGGCCTGTTCGGGGGCGGTCGTCGCGGTCGGTGGCAGGACTCCGTCAGGCATCGGCGAGACGATAGCCCACCCCGCGGACCGTCTCGATCAGCCGCCCGGCCGCGCCGAGCTTCTCGCGCAGGTAGTGGACGTACGCGTCGACCGCGTTGGGCGTCACCGCGACGCTGAACGGCCAGGCCTGGTCGAGGAGCTGGTCGCGCGACAGCGTCTGACCGGGATGGCGAAGGAGGCACTCGAGCAGCGAGAACTCGCGTGGGCTGAGGTCGATCGTCTTGCCGTCGAGCGTCACCCGGCGCATGGTCTCGTCGAGGACGATCGGACCCGCGACGAGCTTCGGCTCGGGCCGGCGGGTGCCGCTGCCACGGCGTCCGAGCGCCCGCAGCCGAGCCGCCAGCTCCTCGTAGGCGAACGGCTTCACGAGATAGTCGTCGGCACCGGCATCGAGGCCGGCGACGCGGTCGCCGACCGTGTCGCGCGCGGTGAGCATGAGGATCGCGACCTCCGACCCGGTCGCCCGGATCTTGCGGGCGACCTCGAGCCCGGAGATGTCGGGCAGACCGATATCGAGGATGACGAGCTCGATCCCGGTCGTCGCCTCGGCGATATCGAGGCCGTCGCGGCCGGTCGTGGCGGTCTCCACGACGTGGCGGTCCTCCTCGAGCAGCCGCCGGAGCAGCCGGACGAGGCGTGGATCGTCCTCGATGACGAGCAGATGCATGATGGCCAGCCTACCTCTTTCGAACTTACGGGACGACGGTGACGCTGCCGGCCGTGCCCGTGACCGGGGTCGTCGCGCCGCTGGCCTGCGGACGCTGGCCGCCGCCACGCCACCGTTGGCGCCGAACGAGAGGCCGACCTCGACCTTCGAACCGGTCGTGACGTCGGAGCCGACGCGGGCTGCTTCGTGCCGTATGTGGTCGACGGGTCGAGCTTGAACTGGACGGTCTGACCCGACGCCGTCTTGAGCGTGAGGGTGTCGGCCGTGATCGACTCGACCGTGCCGCTGATCGTGACCTGGCCGCCGCGCCACCGAAGCCGCCCCGGAACCCGCCGTTGCCGCCGTTGCCGCCGTTCGCGCCGCCGAAGTTCGGTCGGCCGCTGGCGGTCGGGAACTGGCCGCCGTTCCGCTGGCCGGTGCCGTCTGTGCGCGGCGTTCGCTGCCGAGACTGGCGCCGTGGTTCGGCCGGCCGCGAACGCGACGCCGCCGACGGCTACGACGACGGCCAGGCCGAGCAGCGCGTTCAGCCAGCGGCCCGAGCTCTTGCGCTTCGCCGGTGCGGGCGCAACCGGCAGCGACGGGCGACACCGGGAACGCCGCCGAGGCACCGTACGGGGCGGGCTCCGGCGGGAGCTGTGCCGCCGGCAGCGGGCGCCCATGTCGGCGGCATCGAAGCGTACGGAAGTCCCGGCGCGGGTGGCATCTGACCTGGGAGAGTCGGGCGCCGACGGGCTGCTGTCCCAGAGGGAGGAGTCCGGCGCGGGTGGCTCGGGGCATCGCCGGCGTCGGCGCCGCGTCGTTGGTGGCGTATTCGGGCGGGAAGGATCGAATGTCACGAGGATCTCCTTGTCATTCGTAGCGCAGTGCAGTGATCGGGTCGAGGCGCGCGGCCTGGCGAGCCGGCCAGACGCCGAAGACGACGCCGACCAGCAGGCTGAACAGGACCGCGACAGCGACCGTGGCGGGATTGAAGGTGAAGCCCCAGCCGGCCAGCTGGCCGATGAGGGCGGAGACGGCGAGACCGACGACGATGCCGATCAGCCCGCCGAGCAACGACAGCGTCAGCGCCTCGACGAGGAACTGGGCCAGGATGTCGCGTGCCCGCGCGCCGATGGCCTTGCGGATGCCGATCTCGCGCGTCCGTTCGCGGACCGAGACCAGCATGATGTTCATGATCCCGATGCCGCCGACGACGAGCGAGATCGAGGCGATCCCGCCGAGCAGGAGGGTCAGCGTGGCGCTGATCGACGACGCGGCGGCGAGCAGCTGGGTCTGGTTGAAGACGTTGAAGTCGGCGGTGTCGGCCGGGGCCAGGTCGTGCCGGTCGCGGAGCAGCGCCGTGATCTCAGCCTGGGCGGCAGTCATCTGGTCCGGATCCGCGACCGACACGCCGATCGTCCGGACGGTGTCGCCCGGCAACGAAGTACTTCTGCACGACACCGATCGGGACGAGGACCATGTCGTCGGGGTTCTGGAACCCGGTGCCGCCCTTCGGCTGGAGGATGCCGATGACCCGGAACGGCAGCCCGCCGACGGAGATCTGGGTCCCGATGTCGGTCGCACCGAGCCCGAGGTTCGGTCGCCGTCGTCGCGCCGAGGACTGCGACGCGGAGGTCGGCCGTCGACGCTCGGGTCGGTCAGGAACGTGCCCTGCCAGACGTCGTAGGCCCGGACCGTCGGATAGGCCGCTGTCGTTCCGACGACACCGCGTCGTGGTCGTCGTCGTTCCGGCGGCGATCGTGAGGCTGGTCGAGATCTCGGGCGCGACGCCGCCGATCGCCAGGCAGCTTGCCGATGGCCGTCGCGTCGTCGAGCGACAGCGTGTCGGTCGTGCTGTTGTTGGCCGGCGTGATCGTCAGCAGGTTCGTTCCGAGGCCGGCGAGGCGGCTGGTGATGTTCGAGGTCGTGCCCTGGCCGACGCCGACGAGGGCGACCACCGAGGCCACGCCGATGATCACGCCGAGCATCGTCAGCGCGGCACGCAGGCGGCTCGTCCTGAAGACGCGACAGGGCGAGGCGAAGCAGCTCGAGGATCGTCATGCGACGACCTGCCCGTCGCGAAGGTGGATCTGACGGGTCGCGGCCGCGGCCACGCTCGGGATCGTGGGTGATGAGGACGATCGTCCGGCCGGCGGCGTTGAGCTCGTGCAGGAGCGCCATGACCTCGGCGCCGGAGTGGCTGTCGAGGTTGCCGGTCGGCTCGTCGGCGAGGATGAGCGCCGGCTCCGTGACCAGCGCGCGGGCGACCGCCACGCGCTGCTGCTGGCCGCCCGACAGCTCGGTCGGCTCGTGGTCGGATGCGATCGCCGAGTCCGAGGCGCTCGAGCGCGGCCCTCGCGCGCGCGGCGCGTTCGCTGCGCGACACGCCCTGGTAGAGGAGCGGGGTCGCGACGTTGTCGAGGGCGCTCGTTCGCGGCAGGAGGTTGTAGGACTGGAAGACGAAGCCGATCGTCCGGCTTCGGAGCCGAGCGAGGCCGTCGTCATCGAGGTCGCCGACGGGCGTTCCCGCGAGCAGTGTACGCGCCGGCGCTCGGGCGATCGAGGCAGCCGATGATGTTCATCATCGTGGTCTTGCCCGAGCCCGACGGTCCGAGGATCGCGACGAACTCGCCGCGGCCAGCACCTGCATGCTGACGTCGGCCAGCGCCGGAACCTGGACGTGACCCATGTCGTAGACCCGGCTGACGTGATCGAAGGAGATGATCGCGTCGTTCATCGTCGTTGCCGTTCTGGATCCGGACGTCCCCACCGAAGCCGCCGCCGCCGGGATCGCGCCACCGAACCCGCCGTTGTTCGTCGAGGTTGCCGTCTGCGGGGTGTTGACGCCGGTCACGACGGTCTGTCCGGCCGTCAGGCCGCTCTTCACCTCGGCGGTGGTGTTCGTCACGAGGCCGACCTGGACGGGGACCGCGGTCGGCTCGCCATCGGGCCCCATGACGAGGACCGAGTAGGACCCGGCCGTGCCGCGGAGCGCCGCGGCGGGGACCGTCAGGACGTTCGTCGCGCTCGCCGTCGTGATCGTGATGTCGCTGGTCATCCCGGCGTGGACCGCGGGCGGAGCGTCCTTCAGGGCGACGGTCACCGCGTACGAGACGACGCTGCCGTTCGAGGTCGCGTCGTTCGCGGTCGGGCGCGATCGCCGTGACCGTGCCCGTGAGACTCGCATCGACCGCGCTGATCGTGACGGTCGCGTCCTGGCCGAGGGCCACGGCGGCCAGGTCGCTCTCGACGACGTCGGCGGTGACCTGCAGCTCGTTCGAGTCGATGACGATGGCGTCGCCGGACGGCGCCATCGAGACCGGTCGTCACGTTGACTGCCGTGACGACGCCGTCGATCGGCGCCTTCAGCGTCGCGAGGGCGATCTGTGTCTGGAGGTCCTCGCCGGGCGTGGTTCGCGGTCGAGACCTGCGTTTCGGCGTTGTACAGGCCGATCTTCGCGGCTCGATTCGCCGTCGTCCCCGATGGCGTCGTCGACCGTGTCCTGTGCGTTCGAGAGTTGGATCTTCGCGATCCGGAGCGTGTTGTCGGCGTCGGCCAGCTGGCGCTGGAGGTCCGCGGTATCGGCGGTCGCGAGGATCGCGCCCTTCTTGACGGTGTCGCCGACCTTGACCTTGACGCTCGGTGACGGTCCAGGTGTTGGCGCCGGTTGACGCCGGCGTGTCGCGCTGGCGAGGTGCGGTGCCGGCGCCGAACGCGAGGCCGTACGAGGCAGTCGTCGCGACGGTCCCGGTGGCGGCCACATCCTTGGTCACGTCGCCGGTCGTGGCGGCGCTCGTGAGGTATTGCGTCGGTGGACGACGCGCTCGCCGGCAGCCCGCCGACTGCCACGAATGCGGCCCCGACGCCGACCGCAGCCGAGCGCGATGATGGCCAGGATCTTCAGCTTCATGGACGTCCTCTGCGTGCACTGGGCGCGGGTGACCACGGGCGCTCCGGCCATCCATTGCACGGCCGGCGTCTGAGATGCCTCTGAGATGTGCAGGCCGCCGCCAGCGACCCCACGGCCGGCGCGACGTCCCGTCATCGGCGAGTGGCACGTCGGCCGTGGCGGACTCGACCGGCCGCTCCTCGTCACGCGCGTACCATCCGTCCATGCACGAAGCCGACGGCCACCACCAACCTCATCGAGGCGATCCGCGCCGGCGTCATCGGTGACGACGAGGCCGTCGTCGGGCCATTCGGGCTGCGGCGCGTCACCTACGCCGATTACACGGCGTCGGGCCGGTCGCTGACCTTCATCGAGGACTTCATCCGCGAGGCCGTCCTGCCGCTGTACGGCAACACCCACACGGAGTCGTCCGGCACCGGTCTCCAGACGACGCGGTTTCGCGAGGATGCCCGGGCGATCATCCGTGACGCGGTCGGCGCGAACGCCGCCGACCACGTCGTCCTGTTCGCGGGCTCGGGCTCGACCGGCGCCATCGACCGGCTGATCGACTGCCTCGAGATCCGCCTGCCGGCCGACCTCGACGACCGCTACGACCTCCGTGCCCACGTCCCGGCCCGCGATCGGCCGGTCGTGTTCATCGGGCCGTACGAGCACCACAGCAACGAGCTGCCGTGGCGCGAATCGCTGGCCGACATGGTCGTCATCCCCGAGGACCACGACGGCCGCATCGACATCGCCCGGCTCGAGTCGGCCCTCGCCGAGCACGAGGATCGGCCGCTCAAGATCGGCTCGTTCTCGGCGGCCTCGAACGTGACCGGCGTCCTCAGCGACGTCCGTGCCATCTCGATCCTGCTCCACCGTCACGGTGCGCTCTCGTTCTGGGACTTCGCCGCCGCTGCCCCGTATGTCTCGATCGAGATGGGGCCGTTCGCCCACGGCGAGACCGACCCCCTCGCGTACAAGGACGCGATCTTCATCTCGCCGCACAAGTTCATCGGTGGTCCGGGGACGCCGGGCGTCCTCGTCGCTCGCCGCGAGCTGTTCCGCAACCGGGTCCCGAGCGTGCCCGGCGGCGGCACCGTGGCGTACGTCAACCCGAGCGAGCACCGCTACCTCGACGACATCGAGCACCGCGAGGAGGGCGGCACGCCGGCCATCGTCGAATCGATCCGGGCGGGCATCGTGTTCGCGCTCAAGGAGGCGGTCGGTGTCGATGCGATTCGCGTGCGCGAGTCGTCGTTCATCAGCCGGGCGATCGAGCGCTGGTCACGCCATCCCTCGATCGAGATCCTCGGCAACCCGGAGCTCGACCGGCTGTCGATCGTCTCGTTCGTCGTCCGGTACGTCGGGCCCGACGGCGTCCGCCGCTATCTCCACCACAACTACGTCGTCTCGTTGCTCAACGACCTCTTCGGGATCCAGTCGCGCGGCGGCTGCTCGTGCGCCGGTCCGTACGGGCATCGGCTCCTCGGCATCGACCTCGACCGATCGCACGAGTTCGAGCGCGAGATCGGTCGCGGCTGCGAGGGCATCAAGCCCGGCTGGGTCCGGGTGAACTTCAACTACTTCATCAGCGAGGCCGTGTTCGAGTTCATCCTGTCCGCGGTCGAGACTGGTCGCGAGCGACGGCTGGCGCCTCCTGCCGCAATACCGGTTCGAGCCCGGCGACGGGCTCTGGTCGCACGTCGGCGGGGCGGCCGATCCGCCGCTGAGCCTGCGTGACGTGCGGTTCGATGACGGCCGGATGTCGTGGCCGGCGCACCGTCGGAGCGAGCCGGAGTCGCGGCTGGCCGACTACCTCGTCGAGGCGCGCGGCACTGCTGGCGGATCCGCCACCGCCCGCGTCGCCGCCGGAGCCGCTGATCGTCGATGACGACTTCGAGACGCTTCGCTGGTTCCCGCTGCCGTCGGAGATCGTGCTCCGCTGATCGGGTCCCGCGGCCGAGACGATCAGGCCGAGCGTAGCCCGACATGTCGGGTCGCCCGGGATCGCGCTAGCCGCTTCGGCGCTGCGCAGCCCACGAAGTCGACCGTCGATCGTCGCCGCTCCGGCGAGATACAGCTTCGATGTTGCCGCCGAGTCGAATGAGATCAATTTGATGGCCAGTTTTCGCCGGTCGCGCGCTCGCCGACTTCCGCGTCAGCGCGCCTCGTCGACTCGTATCTCGTCCGCGATCTCCGCGGCGAAGCGGTCGCGCGTCAGCCCCTTGATGTGGGCTCCCGGGTGGTAGGTCGCGACCACCGTGACGCCTCTTGCCCGGCCGGCGGCGGGATCGGCGTCGAGCGCCTCGGAAGATCCGCGAGGCCAAGGCGAGCGTGGACATCCGGCCACCAGTCGGCAGCGGCGACGATCCGTCGCGCGCACGTCCCAGAACAGTCCCACCGACGTGGTCGACCGAGCCGCACGGAGTTTCGGGCCGGGACTCCCGCCCGGACGATCCAGCCGAGCGGATAGACGTTCCACCACGCATGCCAGCTGCACCACGGCGCGGCATCAGGTTCAAGGATCCGCATCAGCCGTTGGGATAGCCCCCAGAACGGCGCGCCTCGGCGGTTGCTCCAGCGGAGGACCTCGTTCATCGGGTCGGGTACTTCACGATCGACGAGCACTCGGGTTCGTGAGGTCGGCGACAACCACGGTCGTACTTGCTCGCCCACAACTCGACGCCATCGAGACCCTTGACCACGACGTCGCCAGTGTCCAACAGGTACAGCGCTGCGCCGGGATGGTCGATCGTGCCCGAGTCCCACGTGGGCTGGCCGGACCGCGCGTAGACAACGAAGTTGCCGTCCGAAACCTGCATCGCTGCGTAAAGACCAGGTTTGGCCGGGTCTCTCCGTGCGACCCAGACCGTCGCCGACGGCTTCGTCCGCGATAGGACCAGATCCCCCTTCGTCGTCAGTTCGAGCTTGTACTTTCCGAGAGGCGATAGTAGTTCTTGCCCTGGATCGAAGCCTTTCGTTTGGTTTGAGTTGAGAGGGCGGCCTGGGCGTCGGGGTCGGAGTTGCGATTGGGGTGGGTCTTAGCGGTCGCGGTCGATCGGAGAGACGGGGATGACAAGTATGTCGCCACGCGGGGTCGCTTGGATCGTCGTTGCTTGCGAGCCAAGCGGAATGTTTGTTGTCTGCCCTGATGGACCGACGCCAAATAGCCGCGCAACAGACACCCCGCCCAGGGCGATACGACCATCGCGACGAGGCCGGCTGCGACGAGTTGGAACCGACGCCTCCTGGGATGGGACATGTCGACAGAGTTCGATGGTGCTTCCGAAGGCCGATCCAGAGCCGCCGTGACTGGGGCCATCGGTCGGTCACCGATGTCGGATGAGCTTCCCGTATCGTCCGGGACCTCTCGAACCGACGGCGAAATCACTCCGATCTCGGTCCGATTTACGACACCTTGTGGCGGCCTCCGCTCCAAAGTCGTGCTCTTTGAGCGCCGGATCTTGAACAGGATGCCGTCCGCGGATCGCATGAAGAGCACGGGGGTGCCCCACTCGAGCGTGTTGCTGATCGCGACAGACACCGACTTTCGCGACTCGGCAAGGGCGACATCGACCGGCAGACCGTCGGCAATCGCCTCGTAAAAGGACCGGCTGAACTCGATCGCAGCTCGATCGGTTATCTCGTACTGCATCGCGACCACGGCTGGCGTCCCCCGCCGGACGACAGTGGCGGCCGTGCTCGCGAAGAGATCGTGACTGCTGCCCCGGGCTCCTTCGCAGGCATTCAGGACCGTCAGGCGCAGCGGCTGGTGGTCTCCAAGCAGGCGGGACAACTCGGTCGCGGGCAGGCGGAATGTGCCCCCGTCTTCATCGACAAGTGCGACTAGTCCCTCTTGTGTGCTCGGATCGAAGCCGCCGTGGCCAACGAAATGGAAGACATGCCATTTCTCTCTGCGCAGGGCCTGTTGAAGGTCTCGCCACGTCGCCCGCTCCAGCCAATGGATCTCAACCAGGCCACGAGCCTGCAATTCCTTCGTCGCGTCTTGGATCCGGAGCCGTTCTCGATCGACGTCCAGGCTGGCCAGATCGTTCGGGCTCGCAACCATTCCGAGGATCCGGAGGGGGCCCGTTACCAGAAGGGGTTCGATAGCATCGGGCAACTCGATGTATCGAACGAGGGGCGTACTCGTCGAGAGGGCAAGGTACTCGGCCCTGCGCTCGTCATACATGAACTCCCAAGGGATTGCCGCAAGTCCCGGCGAATCGAAGCGAAGCTTGATTCGGAGGGCTTTGTTCTGGCGCTTTGCCTCCGTCCGGCTGACATCGAAACGGCTCCGAACTTCGCCTGACACGAGCGCATCAAAGAGATCGCGACCAAATTCGAGCACCGACTGTTCTTCCGGGCCGGCGAGCCGGCGTCGGCCGCCCCCAGAGCGGAGTAAGGCGATCTCGAGTGCCTGCAGACGGACCTGAAGGATGAGGTCGTCGTAGGGAAAACGCATCGTCGCGCGCGCCTCCCCGGCCGGAGAACGCAGGAGCGCGACTTGGTAGTCACGTCCTCCGATCGATCGGATCTCGAGCTCGAAATCCAGATCCGCCATTCCGGCCCCCGTCCGTCACCGCGTGGAGCCCACAACCTATCACCAAGCCATGCAACGTCTATCAGTCCGAACGTGGTGTGGTCATCCCGATCTAGCCCCCGTTCCAGTTTCCGATGAGATCCCGATCGAACTCCAACGTGTGATCGGGTTCCTAAACGACGATGTTGCAGTCAGAAGTGCGTGGCATCGACGTACGTCAATACATCCGGAGCACCCGAGCTGGAGCAGTCAACGGACATCCCGCCGACATACCCCGATGAGGTGACCGAACGCGGTCGGTCGAGCCGCTGCAGGCGATGCGGGACCGGGCTGCCGCTGTGCCACGCACATTGGCTTGACCACCGACGCGCCGGCCAACACATGTAGCCAATCGCGCGACCGCACACGACGCGCTCGCGGCATGACGGGTCATGGACTGCCGCGCACCGGTCTCAGCCGCCGGCTGTGACCCGGACCGCCGTGGCAGCGTCATCTTCGGGCGGCAGGACGTTGCCAAGATCGAGCCGCCGAAGCGCCGGCACGGTGGCCGTCACGAACCCGACCACGCCGAGCGTCAGCAGCCCGCCGGCGACGACGCTCGGCACCGCGCCGAACAGCTCGCGCGGCGATGCCGCTCTCGAAGGCACCCAGCTCGTTCGACGCGCCGATGAAGACCCAGTTGACCGACGCGACGCGGCGCACGGATCCGCTCGGGCGAGAACACCCGCACGATCGACATCCGGATGACCATGCTGACCCCGTCGGTCACGCCGCTCACGAACAGGGCGGCGAGCGACAGCGCGAACGTCGTCGACAGCCCGAACACGATCATGCTGACCCCGAAGCCGGCGACGCTGACCAGGAGGATCGGGCCGGCATTCCGGCTGGGTGGCCGGCGCGTCGCGACGAGCATGACGAGCAGCGCGCCCGACCGACGGCGCCGTCCGCAGCACGCCGAGCCCGGCCGGACCGACGTGCAGGATCTCCGTCGCGAACAGCGGCAGGAGCGCGATCGCGCCACCGAAGAAGACCGCGAAGAGGTCGAGCGCCATCGAGCCGAGGAGCGCCGGCGTCCGGATCACGTACCGGATGCCGCCGAGGAGGCTGTCGATGATCGGCTCGCCTTCGATCCGCTCGGGCATCGGCTTGCGCGCGATCCGGCTGAGGCAGAGCGTGGCCGACGGCGAACAGGACCGCGATCCCGGCGTACGTCGCCGGTAGGCCGACGAGCGCGACGGCGATGCCGCCGATCGCCGGCCCGCGATCGAGCCGGTCTGGCTCACGTGCTGATGAACGAATAGCCTCGGACCGTCTCCTCGAACGGGACGACCTGCGCCTCGAAGGCCGACAGCGCCGGACGCTCGAAGCCGCTCGCGACGCCGAACGCGAACACGACGGCGAGGATGCCGAGCAGTCCCAGCAGCGTTTGCCGAAAGGACAGCGAGCGTCAGAGCGAGAAGCATCGACGCCAGGCTGGCCGACGAGCACGATCGACCGGCGGTCGCGGCGGTCGGCGAGATGGCCACCGAAGAGCACGAGCGAGAGCGCGGGTATCGCCTCGACGAGTCCGAGCCAGCCGAGCGACAGCGGATCGCGGGTGATGTCGTAGGTCTGGAAGGCGACGACCGTCGCGAGGCTGCTCGAGTCGCGAGCGAGGTCGTCAGGCGGGCAGCGAGGAGCGCTCGGAATTCGGGCTCGTGGATGAGAGGGCGATTCACCGATGAATGATGCCCGGCTCGGCGGCGGTCCCGCGCCGTCGCGTCTTCGTGAAGTCGCGTGTCGCCCGCGATCGGCCAGTGCGCTCCGCCGGCTGATCCGGACCGCGGTCAGGCGAGGACCGCGCGTGCTCTCGCGGGCCATCTCGAGGTCCTCGCGAGCGGTGATCACGAGCGTCCGGACGCCCGGCGCCGGCCGCGCTGATGTCCCGGTCAGGCGCGTCATCCCGGCGCCTCGTTCGCGGTCGGATCGACCGCGACGCCGAGGAACGCCAGGTCGCGGCACGTCCGCTCCCGGATCACGGGCGCCCGTTCGCCGACGCCGCCGGTGAAGACGAGCACATCGAGGCCGCCGAGCGAGGCCGTCATCGCGGCGATGCCTGCCCGGAGCCGATGCAGATACACGCCGAGCGCAAGGACCGCGCCTCGTCGCCCGCCGCCTCGGCCTCGATGATCGCCCGCATGTCGGCCGTCCCGGCGAGGCCGAGCAGACCCGACCGGTGCTCGAGGGTCGCGGCGAGCTCGGCCGCGCGGCATCCCGGCGTGCTCCTCGAGCCACAGCACGAGCCCGGGGTCGAGCGAACCGGAACGCGTCGCCATGACGAGCCCTTCGAGCGGCGTGAAGCCCATCGTCGTGTCCACCGAACGACCGCCGGCGACCGCCGCGAGCGAGGCGCCCGCACCGAGATGGCACGTCACGATCCGCAGTTCCTCGACCGGCCGGCCGATCATCGCCGCTGCACGGCGCGACGCGTACGCGTGCGAGAGCCCGTGGAACCCGTAGCGGCGGATCGCCCACCGCTTGCGCCACTCGCGCGGGACGGCGTAGGTCGTCGCGGCCTCGGGCATCGTCGCGTGGAACGCCGTGTCGAAGCAGGCGACGGCCGGGACATCGGGCAGCACGCGCGTGACCGCGGCGAGGGCCGCGAGCGACTTCGGCTGGTGGATCGGCGCGAGGTCCGTCGAGCGCGCGCAGGCGCTCCTCGACCTCCTCATCGAGCCGGACCGGGCCGCGGTACAGCGTCCCGCCATGCACGACCCGGTGAGCGACGGCCTCGATCGGCCCGAAGGATCGGACCGCCTCGGCGATCGCCGCGTCCGTCGGCGGAGCCCGCGGGGCGCGGGAGGTCGGCCGAGTCGACGACCGTGTCGTCGGCCGTCGAGGACGCGCAGCTTCAGGCTGCTCGAGCCGGCATTGACGACGAGGATCCGCGATGGCCCGCCGGCCGCCACGCGGCACGCTCCGCAGCGACCCGCGGCTCAGCGCCGACCACGTCCAGTTCGCGGATCTCCGGCGCGTCCTCGCCCTCGAGCCGGGTGTACGCCCGCGCCTCGAGCCGGCGGTCGACCATCCGCTGGCGCAGGTGCGCGGCCCGCGCCGCGAGACCCGGCACCCGGTCGATGACGTCGATGACGAGGTGGAAGCGGTCGAGGTCGTTGAGCATGACCATGTCGAACGGCGTGGTCGTCGTGCCCTCCTCCTTGTAGCCGCGGACGTGGATGTTGCCGTGGTTCGTCCGTCGGTAGGTCAGGCGGTGGATCAGCCACGGGTAGCCGTGGTACGCGAAGATCGACCGGCCGGTCCTTCGTGAACAGCGAGTCGAACTCGGGGTCGGTGAGGCCGTGCGGATGCTCGGTCGGAGGGCTGGAGGCGCATGAGGTCGACCACGTTGACGACTCGGACCTTCAGGTCGGGCAGCTCGTGCCGCAGGATGTCGACCGCCGCCAGCGTCTCGAGCGTCGGGACGTCGCCGGCGCAGGCCATCACGACGTCTGGGTCGTCGCCGTCGTCGCTCGAGGCGAAGTCCCAGATCCCGATGCCGCGGGTGCAGTGCAGGATCGCCTCGTCCATCGACAGCCAGTTCGGGGCGGGCTGCTTCCCGGCGACGACGACGTTGACGTAGTTCCGGCTGCGAAGGCAGTGATCGGCGACCGACAGGAGCGTGTTCGCATCGGGCGGCAGGTAGACCCGGATGAGCCTCGGCCTTCTTGTTGACGACGTGGTCGATGAAGCCCGGGTCCTGGTGCGAGAAGCCGTTGTGGTCCTGCCGCCAGACGAGTGAGCTCAGCAGGTAGTTGAGCGACGCGATCGGGCGCCGCCACGGGATGTCGGCGGTGACCTTCAGCCACTTGGCGTGCTGGTTGAACATCGAATCGACGATGTGGATGAACGCCTCGTACGAGTTGAACACGCCGTGCCGGCCGGTCAGCAGGTAGCCCTCGAGCCAGCCCTGGCAGAGGTGCTCCGAGAGGACCTCCATGACCCGGCCGTCGGTGGCGACGTGGTCGTCGATCGGCAGGATCTCGCCGTCGAAGGCCCGGTCGGTGACCTCGAAGACCGCGCCCAGCCGGTTCGACGCGGTCTCGTCGGGCCCGAACAGCCGGAAGGTCTCGCGGTTGCGGTCGATGACGTCCCGCAGGAACGCCGCCGAGGACCCGCGTCGCCTCGGCCGATCGTCGCCGCCGGGTCGCGGCACGTCCACGGCGTACTCGCGGAAGTCGGGCATGACGAGGTCGCGCAGGAGCAGGCCGCCGTTGGCGTGCGGGTTCGCGCTCATCCGCCGGTACGACTTCGGCGGCAGCGCGGCAAGCTCCGGGACGAGCGCGCCCGACTCGTCGAACAGCTCCTCGGGCCGGTAGCTCCGCAGCCAGTCCTCGAGGAGCGCGAGGTGGTCCGGGTTGGTCCGGACCTCGCCCATCGGCACCTGGTGCGAGCGGAACGTGCCCTCGGTCTGGAGGCCGTCGACGACCTTCGGGCCGGTCCAGCCCTTGGGCGAGCGGAGGACGATCATCGGCCAGGTCGGTCGGCCGGTCGCGCGACCCTCGCGCGCGTCGCGCTGGATGCGTCGCGATCTCCTCGATGACGTGGTCCATCGTCCGGGCCATCGCCTGGTGCATCAGCGCCGGGTCGTCGCCCTCGACGAAGTACGGGTCGTAGCCGTAGCCCTCGAACAGCGCGACCAGCTCGTCGTGCGGGATCCGCGCGAGGACCGTCGGGTTGGCGATCTTGTAGCCGTTCAGGTGGAGGATCGGCAGGACGGCGCCGTCGTGGACCGGGTCGAGGAACTTGTTCGAGTGCCAGCTCGTGGCCAGTGGCCCGGTCTCCGCCTCGCCGTCGCCGACGACGCAGCAGACGAGCAGGTCCGGGTTGTCGAAGGCGGCGCCGTACGCGTGCGCGAGCGCGTAGCCGAGCTCGCCGCCCTCGTGGATCGAGCCCGGGCGTCTCCGGCGCGACGTGGCTCGGGATGCCGCCCGGGAACGAGAACTGGCGGAACAGCTTGCGCATGCCCTCGGCGTCGCGGGTGATGCTCGGGTAGACCTCGCTGTACGTGCCCTCGAGGTAGGCATTCGCGACCGTCGCCGGGCCGCCGTGACCGGGACCCATGACGTAGATCGCGTCGAGGTCCCAGCTCCGGATGACCCGGTTCATGTGGGCGTAGATGAAGTTGAGGCCGGGCGTCGTGCCCCAATGGCCGAGCAGCCGCGGCTTGACGTGCTCGGGGCGCGAGCGGCTCGCGGAGCAGGGGATTGGCCAGCAGGTAGATCTGGCCCACGGACAGGTAGTTCGCGGCCCGCCAGTAGGCATCGATGAGCCGAGCTCCGACTCGGAGAGCGGGCCCTGCGTCCTCGGCGCGACGTCGTCGGGTCGGATCGTGCCGGGCCGAGGTCGCGCCGTCGGCGCGTGGGTCGTCGCCATCGTCGTCACTCCCTGGCATGAGGTGGGTCTCGGCCGGAGGCGTGGCGGCGACCGTGTTTCGTGTCCAGTTTCGCACGTGCCACCGCAGTCGCCACGCAGCCGGTCCCCCGACCGCTTCGGCCGGTCCGCTACGGCTCTCCAGGTCATCGAGCCGCACGAGAGGGAGCGATGACGGACGCCCCAGCGGACACCTGGGCCGAAGCGATACCGCCCAAACGCTCGACATCGGTAACGGGGTCGGGAAGCGACCGCGGGACGCCGGACGTCGTCGTCGGGCCGCACGCAACGGTCCATCCGTACCTCCACGTCGTCGTGGTCGCGGTCATCTCGGCGGTTTCGGTCCTCGCCTGGCTGATCGTTTACATCGAGGGCACCAAGTTCCTCTGGGACAACGCCGTCGTGGCCGGGAACGCCTGGCTGTTTCCGGCGATCTGCATGCCGTTCTCGTTGCTCGTCGGCCTGCTCGCCCGCTACGCCGATGCACCGAACAACATCAACGGGCTCGGCCCTCGACAGCATGGTCGGCGACCCCTCGAAGATCGACTGGCGACGGCTGCCGATCTCGATCGTCGCGCCGCTGGCGTCGCTCTTCTCGGGCGCGGTCCTCGGGCCCGAGGGCGGCATCGGCGGCATCGCCGCCGAGATCTCGGCCCTGTATGCCGACAAGGTCCGGCTCCCGGTCGAGCAGCGCGGCCGCCTCGTCTTCTCGAGTCTCGCCGCCGCCTTCAACGGGCTGATCGCGCAACCCGCTGTTCACGGGCGTGCTCGGGACCGAGTTGACGAAGGATCCCGTCGCGAAGAGCCGTCAACCTGCCTGCCAACCTGCTCGGCGGTGCGATCGGCTTCGTCATCTTCACGGCGCTCGGGTATTCGGGCTTCGGGAACTACCTCCATCTGGCACCGACCCAGGTCTTTCGCTGGGACGACCTGGTCGTGATCATCCTCGTCGCCCTGCTCGGGCTGCTGCTAGCCGTCGTCGCGGGTGCCTTCTTCCGCATCTCGGCAGCGTTCTTCGGCCGTTTCGCCGATCGCGTCATCCTGCGAGCACTGATCGCCGGGGCGATCTTCAGCGTGGTCGGCGTGATCGCCCCGATCGTCATGTTCTCGGGCGAGGATCAGGTCCAGACGGTGGTGGCGGATCCGGCGAAGTACGGCATCGGCCTGCTGCTCGTCATGGCCCTCGTGAAGCTGGCCCTCCTCGCGGTCGCGTTCAAGAGCGGCTTCTTCGGGGGCCCCACGTTCCCGGCGATCTTCGCCTCGGTGTGCGTGGCGCTTGCGCTCAGCCTGGCGCTGCCCGGCGTACCTCTCGACGTCCTGATCGCCGGGGTCATGGCCGGCTTCCTGATCGTCCTGTTCAAGGCGCCGTTCATGGTGATCCTGCTGACGGCGTTCATGCTTCAGGCGTCGGTCGATCTCACGGCACTCATCGTGATCGCCGTCGCGACCGTGCTCATCGTCCAGCCGTACCTGCTGGCGTTCATCGCTGCGCGACAGGCGGCCCGCTCGGAGCGACGAGCGCGGCCGGCGGCTGACCGGCGGTCGCTACGGCTTCGCGGCCTCGCTCGACCTCGCCTTCGGGCCTTCGCGGCCTGCTTCGGCGGGAAACGCCCGACGTGGTCGAGTGCCCGTGTCGACCCACGGATCGGCGCTCGGGCGTGCCGACGATCGACGCCGGCAGGGTCGTCACGTAGCCGCCCATCGGGCGTTCGGCCGGCCCGAACGGGCCGGCGCCTTCGACCGCGCGGAGGTCGTGCGGCATCGGATGGCGCCGAGCTTCAGGCCGATATCGGCCCCGAACAGGCCCATGAACATGTTGCCGTTCACGAAGGCACCGAGGTTGCCGAACATCGGCTTGACCTCGACGCGCGGGTCGTCCGGGACCAGTGAGCGGAACCGGTCCTTGTCGGCTTCAGTCGGTTTTGGCATCTGCATCGAGGTGCTCCTTGGTGTGGCCGTGCCGCGCGGGGGACAGGTCCTCAGTATCCGCTGACGGCCGGTTTCACCGGCAACCGATCCCGCGCCCTCCAGGCCAGCCGTTCTCCACGGAACGGATTTCAGATGTACGCCTCGTGCTTCCGAGCTTAAACGACACTTCGCCGTCGTCTGGTCATCGATCCACGAGGGTTTCGTCGCAGTACGGTTCCTGCAGGAACGGCCCCCTTCCAGTCGGTTCCCGGTCGGCCGGCACGACGTCAAAAATAATGGTTGACATCTGTCAACAGCTGGGCAGACACTGTCGCCTCCCGTAGGGATTTGGGGAGCCGGGGGGTTCCAGAGACGGGAAGCCCAGAGGGGTTCGCGGTGGCACGCGCTCGAGGCGAGAGTTGCGTTCCGGGGGGACTTCGTTCGCGACAGGGTCGCGTGACGGTCTACCTCATTTCGGCCGAAGCGGCCGGCAGTACAGGCGTGCCTGCCACCCTCGCGGTTCATGTGACGTCGCGATGGAAGCGGTCGATCTGATCGCCGATGCCGTTAGGACGCCGCCCGCTCCTCGGTCCACGTGGAGGCACACCCTCCAGCCGCAGGTCCGCGCGCGACCGACAGCGCCGGCGCGGGACGGCGATCGCGTTCCTGATGCTCTTCGTGTTCACGATCCCCGTCGGGTCGGTCGGGGCCGCTTCGTCATTACCGGCGGCTGATACCTCGAACGTGGCGCCGGTGACGGTCGCGACCGCGGTTGCCCCGTCCGTGACAACTGCCGCATCCCCGCTCGCCGTCGCGAGCACGGCCAGCGTGGGCGTTCCGACCGCCCTGGCTCCCGTGCACCTTCCGATGGCGTCGGCTGCGGTGGCCCCAGCCGTCGCCCCGGCGCCGCAGGCGACTCTAAACCCGGCGGTCTTTGGGCCTAAGCCGACGCTCGCCCCTCCCCTGAGGCCGGTCGTGACGAAGGTCATTGCGGCCAAGGTAGTCACCCCGAAGGCCAAGCCGACGGTGAGAGCGCCGAAGGTCACGACCACCTACGTGCCTGTCGTCAAGGCGACCGTGAAGGCGACTCCGAAGGCTACTCCCAAGCCGACTCCGAGGGCCACGCCCAAGCCGACGCCGAAACCCACGCCGCAGCCTGTGACCCAGGCCGCTACTCAGACCCCGCAGCCGAGTGCGCAGGCGGGGAATCAGGCGGCCGCGAGCGCGGCGCCCGAGGCGACGCCGGCGCCCACGCCGGAGCCGACGCCCGAGGCAACGCCGGCCCCCACACCGGAGCCGACGCCCGAGCCAACGCCGGAGCCGACTCCGGAGCCGACCCCCGCGCCCACTGCTGCCCCGACACCCGAACCAACGCCGGCGCCGACGCCGGAGGCAACACCGGGGCCAACGGCAGAACCGACACCGGCGGCCGACCCCACCGCTGATCCCACCCCCGCCGCCGATCCCACCTCGGAGCCGGATCCCGCGACCGACTCGACGCCGGCACCCGACCCGACCTCGGCATCCGATCCGGATCCCGCTGCCACGCCGGCCGCCGAGGAGTCCCCGGCAGCGGCAGCCGCGCCGCGACGGCAACCCCGACCACCTGGACCGTGGACCTCACCGGCGGCGAGGCGACCCTCGCCACCACCGCCGACGGCCTCATCACGATCGACGGCGAAAGCCGCCCGGCGGCCGAGGTCGCGAACATCGTCATCACCGGCTCCGACGTCGACGACACCCTGATCCTCGACCTCGCCGCTCCGCTCGTGGTCCCCGTCAGCTTCGACGGCCGCAGCGGCAACGACACCCTCGTCGGCCCGGCGAACGACGTGACGTGGCAGGTGACCGCGCCGGACGAGGGAACAGTCGCCGGAGTCGACTTCGAGGCCGTCGAGAACCTGACCGGCGCCCCGAACAACAACGATACGTTCGTGCTCGGCACGGGCGGCTCGGTCAGTGGCAATGTCGACGGCGGGACTGGCGGCTTCGACAGCCTGGTCTTCGATGTCGACGGCAAGACCGTCCATTCCACCGCGAACGACCCGCATTCGGGCTCGATCTCGGTGAGCGGGACGCCGATCAACTACCTCGGTCTCGAGCCGATCACCAACACCGGCACGGCCAGCGACATCATCTTTGACCTCGGGTCGCTGCCGGACCTCGACGCCACGCTGTCCAATTCGGGCGGAAGCCTCGTCCTTAACGGAACGACCTTCGAATCGACGACGTTCAGCGCGCCGACCGGCTCGCTGACGATCAATGGCGGCGGTGCCCGCGACAAGATCACGATCTCGGGCATCGTCAACCTCGTCGCCGCCGCCCTTACCGTGACGGCTGAGGAGATCGCCGTCACTGGCTCCATCGTCACGAGCGGCGATGTCACCCTGACAGCCGGCGATTCCGCGTCGGGCGGCGTCGGAGCCGGGCTCCTCGACTGCTTGATCCAACTCGTGTCGGGTGATCCCGACTCCATCGGGACGCACTGCGCGAGAGCGTCGGTGACCGTCGCCGGCGGGTCGATCACCGCCAACGACATCTCGATATCGGCGACCTCAACGGTCACTCCGAACTCGTTCAACGCGCTGATACCGATCTCGACCGCCGAGGTCGTCTTCACCGGAGCCGCACAACTCGCGGCAAGCGGGAACGTCGACGTCCACGCCGACTCGACCGTCGTCGTCGACGCCGACGAGGACATCGCAGTCCTTGTCGGGCTCGGCTCCACGGCCAGAGTCAACGTCGATGGCTCGACCACGATCTCGTCGATAGGGGGGACTGTGTCCCTCGCGAGCACTTCGACGGTCAACGCCAAGGCCGTCGAATCGCCGCCGTCGGCTGGCGTGGACGACCCCAACGTCGACGCGGCGGTCGCGACCGTGATCGCCTTCAGCGACGCCATCACGAGCGTCCGCGGGACAGCGTTTGCGACGGCCGCCGGCGCACTTACGATCGCCGCGGACAACTCCCTGACGATCGTGACCGATGGCGATCCCTCGGGTAAGACGGCCGGCGCCGGGATCTCGCTGGTGACCGCCTGGCAGACGACCAGGGCCTACATCGACAGTTCCAGCCCGACTCCATTCGGCGGCTCCACCGTGAGCATCACCTCGGACGCTACGACCGACATCACATCCAAGGCAAGGTCGAGCGCAGGCGGCGCGACCGGAAACGGCGCGACACCGAACAGCCAGACCCAGAACAATGCCAACACCGCTCAGGGGTCGGTCGACGTAGCCGGCACGCTTGGCATTCGCGCTTCTCGACACGACGACGGAGGCCTACGTGGCGCCGGCCGGCGCGGTGACCCTCGCGAGTGCCGGGCAGCAGACGATCCATGCGGGGTCGTCGAACAAGCTCCTCGTCAAGGCCGACGGCAGCACGACCGGTGACACATCCGCCGGTAGCAGCGGCGTCGGCGTCGCTGTCGCTGTCGGACTGGTCGACGTGAAGACACACGCGTATGTCGGCGGTAACGCGACCCTGGATGCGCCGACGATCCTCATCGAGGCGACGACTCCGATCCAGGACACCTTCGACATCCAGGCGATCTCGGGCGTCGGCGACGCCGACGAAGTCGCTCTCGCGGGGTCGCTCTCCGTCGGGAACATGAAGGGCAGCAACACCGCCCTCCTGCGCCGCGGCGCCGTCGTCAACGCGGCCGGCGGCGACATCGCCCTGTCGGCCACGACGAATCGCAGGACGACGGTCAAGGCGCTCCCGTTCAAGAACATCGGCGGTGCGAGTCTCGGCATCGGCGCGTCGATCGCGGTCAACGTCGTCAACGACGAGACGACCGCGGCGCTCGAGGGGACACTCGGCCCGACGCCCGGCGCCGCCCTGTCAAACGCCCGTGACCTCACCCTGACCGCGACGACCACCAGCATCGCCGGCAGCGAGGCATCAGGCGGTGCCCTGGGCGGCACGGCGATCACACCTGTGGCCGCGACGACGATCTCGAACGTCACGACGACCGCCCTCATCGGCGCCGGTCCGTCGCTCTCGGTCGCGGGCGCGATCGTCGAGACGGCGATCCAGAACGCCACCGCGACGGCAACGGCGATCGGCGACGCGATCGGGACGCTGACGGCGGCGATCGGTCCTTCGATCGGCCTGGTCATCTCGAATCACAACGTCGTCGCCCAGACGCTCCGTGACCTCACTACCCCGGGCGCGGTCAGCATCGCGGCCAGCGGCCTGTCGGGCACCTCGAGCGATGCAAAAGCCAGCGCGGCAGGAGCGCTCGACGACACCGACGACGTGTCCGGACAGACGGTCAACGCCAAGATCGACGACCAGCTGGCGCTCGCGAACGACTCGGCCGCGACGAACGCCGCTCCCGGCTCGGGTGTGGCGAACACGCCTGTGGCGAGCTCCCCCGACGGTGGCGGCGCACCGTTGTCTGTCGCGGCCTCCATCGCCGTCACGATCGCCGCGGTCAGCGTGCTTGCCGCGGTCGGCGCAGGCGTCACCTTGACCAGCGGTGGCGGCATCGTGACGTTGTCCAGCAAGGCCAACGCCGACTCGAGCGCCAAGGGGGACGCGACCGCGAAGAGCGGCACGGCGACGAACGTCGGCGCGGCCGTTGCGATCAACCGCACCACGATCGATAACTCCGCGCTCGTCGGCACCAACTCGCTGATACACGCGCACGGCCTCTCGGTCTCTGCCTCCGTGCTCGACAACGGCGGCGACCAGCAGCACGATCTGATCGCCGACGCGACCTCGGGGGCCGGAGATGGCGATCTCGGAGTGGCGGGCTCATTCGCGATGACGATCGCGAACGTCATGAGCAACGCGCTCGTGCTCTCGAATGCCGGCCGCGGACCTCCAGGACACGACCTCGATGGCGGCAGTGCGTCGCTGACGGCTACCTCAGCCGTCGCCAGCACGGTGACCGCCACCTCTCAGGATGCCGTGACGCTCGACACCGGCATCGGCGCCTCGATCGCGATCAACATCGTCAGCGGATCGGAGCGGGCCGAGCTCGCGAACGGCGCCGGCCTTTCTGACACGGCCACGCTGAGCCTGGTCGCCGATGGCGATCACACCACCACCACGACTGCCGTTTCCGGCGCGGCCGGCGGAACCGCTGCCGCTTTCGGCGTCGCCCTCGCCATCCCGAGCGGCGCGACCGAGGCGATCATCGGGACGGGCAGCCTGATCACCCTCGGCTCGCTCGTCCTCACCGCGACACGGACGACTGACACGTCGACGACGGCCGACGGCGTCGCACCCGCCACGAGCGCGGCAGCGGGCGTCCTGTTCGCCATCACGGTCGCCGACGAGACGGCCCGGGTGACCATCGCCCGACCGATCACGACGGGCTCGGCGACGATCGCCTCGCTCATCGATGCGGGCAGCGACACGAGCGCCTTCAGCAGCTCGCCGGGCGCGCCCGTCGGAAGCACCCCGGCCGAGGACGTCATCGATGACTGGATCGATGACGCCAAGGCCAAGGGCTGGCTGGCCTCGGACTTCGACGCGATCCCGTCCGCGGTGACGCCCGACGGGCCGGTCGGCGTCGCGGCGGCGATCGCGGTCAACGTCGCCATGCCGCACGCGGAGACGCGGCTCCTGAGCGGCGCGAACCTGGTCGTCCCGGTCGCCCTCACGCTGAGCGCGACCAGCCTGTACGACGCGGATGCCCTCGCCAACGCCACCGCGACCAACACGAATTCGCTCGACGTCGCGGTGGCGATCGCCGTCGATGTCGCGCTCCCGTCCGCCGAGGCCACCGTCGCAGGCGCCACGTCGGCGCCCTTGATCACGATCGTCGCGAGCGTCGCCGGTGAAACGGACGCCGTCGCGATCTCGAGCGTCGACGACTCCGAGGTCGGCGTGGCCCTGGCGATCGCCGTGAACGTCGCCGATGCCTCGAGCCGGGCGGCCGTCGAGGCCGGTGGCAATGCCACCGCGACCGGTGCAGGCGGAGACGTTCTCGTCCATGCGGTCGCGACCACCGACGACGCCGCGCTGTCGTCGTCCGCGGCGCAAGGCGAGATCGGCACCGGCGTCATCCCCTCGTTCTCGGTAAACGTCGCGCTCAACGGGGCAACAGCCGCGGTCGACGGCACGGTCGTCGCGCCGGACGACGTGACGGTCCTCGCCGACGGCCACTACACCGCCCGGGCGCTTGCCCTTGGCGGCGCGGCCGGCGGGGCCACGCTGGCGCCGGTCTTCGCGATCGAGGTGACCGACACCGACACGCTCGCGCTCGTCGGTTCGACGGGCAACCTGACGGTCGGCGACGACCTCCTCGTTCATGCTACGTACGCGAAGGACACCAACAGCCACTCCCTCGGTACGGCCGTCGGCCTGTTCGTCGCGCTCGGGGCGTCGATCTCATTCAACCTCGGGCTCGACACGGGACGCGCCTCGCTCGGCGGACATGCGACCGTGACCGGAACGACGACCGTGCTGGCCGACATGGACGTCGTGAGCAGCGCGACGAGCGACTCCGGTGCCCGCGGCATCGCGGACGATGACGAAGACGTCAAGTCGTCGCTGTTGGCGATCGCGCTATACGTCCAGACCTCGGAATGGGCGACCGAGGACATCGGCCTGCCTGTCGCCCAGCTTCCCAACGGTGCGTTCGCGATCGCCGCCGCCGTCGCGGCCAACGTCGAGCTGGCCGAGGCGCTTGCCTCGATCGCGGCGTCAGGTGCGGTCTCGAGCGGGGCCGGCATCCTGGTCCGTGCCGCGAGCGACGTGGACGCATCGGCCGACGCCGATGCCCGCATCGTCGACGGCCTGACCGGCGGCCTGGGCCTCGCCGCTGCCGTTGCCATCAACGTGGCAGGCCCGACGACCGAGGCCGTCATCGCCGGCGCCGCGACGAGCTCGTCGATCGCCGATCGACGCACGGATGGCCGGCGACCTCGTCCACACCTACGCGTCGATGGCGCATTCCGGCGCCGGACTCACGGAGACCGACCTGGCCGGCGCGTTCGCGATCAACGTCGACTTCGGGACGACCGAGGCACGCACCGACGCCGGTGCGGCGCTCACCCTTCTCGCGAGCGGCGCCCTGACGGTCTCCGCGAGCTACGTGACGAACAACACCGCCGACGGCCCTCTCGACCGTCCCGGCCGATCCGATGATCGGCATCGGCGGCTCGATCGCGGCCAACACCGTGCTCGCAACGACACGCGCAGCACTTGGCGCCGGCGGCGTGACGGGCGCCGGTTCGATCAACGTCGGGGCGGTCGGGACGCACGGGATCATCACCACCGCCGAGGCCGGGTCAGACGCCGAGGTCGGGTTCGGGGCCGCTGCGGCCGTCTCGTTCTCGCGGCCGACGACGACCGCCGAGATGCTAGCCGGCGGCTCGGTCCTCGCCATCGGGACCACGGTCGACGTGGTCGCGACGCACACGAACGTCATCACGACCACCGCCGTGTCCGAGACGACCGGCGCCGACGCCGCAGCCGGAGCCGCGATCGCGGTCACCATCGCCCTCGACACGACGACTGCCCGGATCGCGCGGAGCCTGACGGCCGGCGGCAACGTCCATGTCCTCGCCGACCCGGACGTGACGTCCAACGCCAACGCGACGGCCAATCAGGACGGCGGCTTCGGGAGCCTCCTGCTCGACCAGCACATCGGCAGCATGATCGACCTGCCGTTCGTCGACGATGACGACATCCCGACACTTCCCGCCTGGGTCGACATCCTCGATGACGGCGAGGACGAGGCCGACCTCGCGCTACCTACGCTCGGGCTCGCCGCCGCGATCGCCGTCAACGTCGCGATGCCGACCACGCTCGCGACGATCGCGAACAACACGACCGTGACCTCCGGCGGCATCGTCTCGGTCACGACCGACGTCGATTCGGACGCGATCGCGACCGCCGACGGCTCATCGGTCGGGAACACGGCCAACGCGGGCCTCGCGTTTGCCGGTAACTACGCTGCCAGCACGAACACCGCCTCGATCGGCAACGCGATCGTCACCGGTGCGTCGATCGTCGTCGCCGCCGGCGTCACCGATGCGCTCCTGAACGACGCAAGCGCGTGGTCCGGAGCAGGCGGCGTCGGCGCAGGCCTGGCCGGATCCGTCGCGGTCAACGCCGGGGCGAACGTGACCCGGGCACAGGTCGCCAACGGCGCGCAGCTTGTCGCGACGGGCCTCATCGCGATCACCGCGACCGGCCATCTCATCACGAGCGCTTTCGCCGGCGCCGGCGCCCTCGGGATCCTCGGCGGCGTCGGGGCGTCGATCGCGGCCACGATCTTCAGCGACTTGACGGAGGCGACCATCGGCAATGCCCAGGTCAACACCCCTGGAGCCATCTCCGTCGATCGCGACCGGCCGGCAGGACGTCGCGGGGATCTCCGTCGCGGGTGCCGGAGCCGGCCTGACCGCCGTGGCCGGGTCGATCAGCCTGACCTTCCCCATCGTCGTCACCCGTGCGTTCACCGGCACCGGTGCCCAGCTCAACCAGGCCGTGACGGCGCCGACCCAGAGCATCACCGTCCGCGCCGTCGACGACACATTCACCCTGACAGGCGCCGGAGTGCTGGCGGGGTCGATCATCGCGACCGGCAGCGCCTCGGTCGACGCCGGCGTGATCCTGAAGGACACCCTCGCGTTCCTCGGCGGACTCATCGATGCCGGCGGCAACATCCTCGTCGAGTCGGTCTCGCGCGAAGACGTCAACTCGGTCGTCGCGACGTTGACGGTCTTCGGACTGATCAGCCTCGCCGGCTCCGGTTCGCTGTGGCGGCTCGACATCGCGACGAAGGCATACGTCGACAGCGGCGCGAACGTCGGCGCCGGTGGCAGCCTCGAGATCAACGCCGACGACCGGACCGAGGTCGACTTGAAGGCCGACGCAGCCGGTCTTGGCGCCTTCGCGACGGCGGGCGCGTCGATCGCCTTCGCGTGGGTCGACAAGATCGTCGAGGCGTACGTCGCGGGGCCGGATGCAGGTCGGGGTCTTGGGGCGGCGGTCGTGTCAGCGACCGGCGCAGCGCCGGCGATCACGGCGAACACCGGCGACTTCACGATCGGCTTCGACGACGACGAGGACACCGCCGACCCGGGCGGGATCGAATCGCCGTTCGGGGATATCCTCGATGCCCTCTCGGACGTGATCAACAACCCGATCTCCGCAGGCGGTCGCGGACCTCGTGACGGCGATCTTCGGCCTCGCGACGATCGTCACGGTCCCCGATGTCGACCCATCGTTCGGCCGCCAGCGGACGTCGACCGCGAAGACGTCGCTGATCCGCGGCGTGGCGATCACCGCGATCTCGCGCGACGACGTCGAGACGCTCGCCCGCGGCCTGTCCGGGTCGATCGCCGGCCTCAGCGTCTCCCCCGAGCTGTCGGGGTCCGGAGCGCTGTTCACCAACCAGACCTCGGCATTCATCGCCGCCGGCGCCCAGGTCGACACCGGCCAGGACGTCCGGGTCGCTGCCGGCAGCGACATCTCGCACATGGGCATCGCGGGTGCGGCGGCCATCGCCGGAAACGTCCCGGTCGGTGTCGCGACCAACCTGACCCTGATCGACACCGTCACCCAGGCGTTCATCGCCGGGCAGGTCGGCAATCTCGCCCCCGTCCAGAACGTCGAGGTCCGAGCGTTCGCGAAGGAAGACGTCCTCGCCATCTCCGGAGCGTTGAGCGTCTCGACCGGATCGTTCGGGATCAACCTCGCGGCCTCGCTGCCGGTCATCTCGATCGACAGCGAAACGAGCGCCTTCGTGGACGCCAACGGCTTTGTCGACGCTCTCGGGAACGTCCTGATCAAGGCCCGGGACGACACGGACACCGACACGATCGGTGGCAACGGGTCGCTCAGCGGTGCGGCGGGGGCGAGTGTCGGCGCGACGGCGAGCGTCACGATCATCGACAAGGAGACGCGCGCCTGGATCGGCCAGAACGCGACCGTCCATGCCGATGGCGACACGACCCCGACGATCGACGTCGCCAACGGGCCGGTCTCCTTCGACTTCAACCCGGTGTCGGCGGTCAACCTCGCCGCGAACACGATCAACCTGGGGACGGCCGGTCTCGACGAGCGGCGATGAGGTCATCTACAAGTCGCTCGGCGGCGACGAGATCGACGGCCTGTCCGACGGCGACGCGTACTTCGTCCACGTCGACCCGTTGAACCACGCGATCGTCACGCTCCACGAGAGCCGCTCCGACGCCCTGGCGGGCATCAACCCGATCGACCTGAAGTCGGGGCGAGCGGCGCGGCCCACCGGCTCTACCCGGTCGAGCTGGGCATCCATCCGACGGAGGCGATCCACGGCCTTGGCGTCCAGGCGGAGTCCACCGAGCTGACCTTCACGCGTCGCGGCAGCCGGCAAGGCCGACTTCGGGTTCTCGCTCTCCATCACCGGGTCGCTTGGGTTCCTGCTCCTCGACTCCGACGCCGTCGGCGTTCATCGACACGGGTGCCACCGTCACCGCCGAGGACGTCAACGTCTCGGCCACCAACGACGCGTGGACGTTCGGCGCCGCGGTCAACATCGCGCTCACCTCGGGCCTCGGGATCACCGGCGGCGTCGATCTCGGGCTCGATCCGCAACGACACGACCGCGACGATCGGCGGCAACGTCACCGCCGAGGAGGACGTCGAGGTCCACGCCCTGTCGCGCCTCCAGGTCGACAGCTTCATCGGCGCCGTCGGCGTCAACAACGGCGGGATCAGCCTGGTCGCCTCCATCGGCCTGTATTCGATCCGGGCCAACTTCGCCCCGATCTTCGGCCAGGACCTGCTGGGCTTCCTCAACCAGGGCATCAGCGGCGACACCTTGCAGGGTCAGATCGACACGATGATCACGAGCCTCACGACGACCGCCGGTGGTGGGATCGCGAACCTCCTGAACAACTACGCCGCCGGCGTTGGCGGCGGTCAGCAGGCGACCGCGTCGGCGATCGCCGCGGCCGCGCCGTCGACTCCGGCACAGACCGCCGTCGGCGCGAGCCTCAGCACGCCGGGCACGACGGCCCACATCACGGGCGGCACCGTGATCGCCGGCGGCGATGTCGAGGTCAGTGGCGAAGAGTCGATCGACGTCGTGATCGACTCGTCATTCACGTTCAACTTCCCGCTTGGCGACACGATCATCGAGATCGCCAACGACCGCGGCATCCTGAGCACCGGCGGCACGGCCGGCGCCTTCATCGAAGGTGGGGCGCAGGTCACGGCCGACAACGTCCGACTCCGCGGCGAGGTCACGAACGACCAGCGGATCGCCGGGACGACCGCGGTCAACGTGACGAACAACAGCGTCAAGGCGATCATCAACGGGGCGACCGTGACGAGCACGGCCGGCGACGTCGAGCTCCTCGCCGAATCGAACTCGCAGGTCGTCTACATGGCCATCCTGCCGGCGCTGTCACTCAGCACGACGCTCCAGACGAAGTCGGCCACCAACATCATCAAGAGCCAGGTCGACGCCCACATCTCGGGTGGCTCGGTCGTGACGGCCCAGGGCGACGTCCGGATCACGGCCCACGAGCGATCCAAGATCTTCGTGGTCGCCAACGCGACGACGATCAAGAAGGGTGGCAGCTTCGCCCTCGCCATCGCGATGGTCGACAACGAGGTGGCGAACACCGTCAAGGCCTACGCCGAGGCGAGCACCGTGACCGCCACGACCGGTGTCGTCGAGATCACCGCGATCTCGTTCGAGGACATCCTCGCGGTGTCGGTCGGGGTCGCGGTCGAGACCGGCGGCAAGTTCTCCGGCGGTGGCTCGTACAACACGAACAACGTCCACAGCTCGATCGAGGCGTACATCAACGGCGGGACCGTCATCGCCAACGGTTCCGTCCACCTCCTGGCCACCGACATGGACGGCCTCGACCAGACGACGATCGTGGCGATCTCCGGCGGCGCCTCGATCTCCGGTGGCAGCGCCGCGCTCGGCGTCGCGATCGCCACCAACCAGTTCGCCAACGTCATCAGCGCCCGGATCGACGCCGCGACCGTCACCTCGCAGACCAGCGACGTCCGGGTCGAGGCGAAGACGAACCCGCACCTGACCGTCCTCGCCCTCGGCGTCGGCGCCGCCGACAAGTTCGGGGCGGAGGGGACCGTCACCCTGAACCACGTCGAGAGTGCGGTCGAGGCGCGGATCACCGGCGCGGGCAACGTGACCGGGGCGACCAATGTCCGGGTCATCGCGATCGATGGCTCGCTGATCGAGTCGCTTGCCGGAGGCGCGGCGTTCTCCGGGACGGCGGCGGTCGGCGCGGCGGTCGCGCTCAACGAGATCGGAAGCGGCGACGCCGACAAGGGCCTGCTCCGTGCCCGGATCATCGGCGGCAACGTCGAACGCGCAGGGCGGGCAGGTGGAGGTCCGGGCCGACTCGTCGACGACGATCAAGTCGCTCTCGATCTCCGGAGCAGGGGCCGAGACGTTCGCACTCGGCGGCTCGGTCACCAAGAACTCGATCACCAACAAGGTCGAAGCCAGCATCAAGGGCGGCGCCAACGTCACGGCCCAGACATCGATACTGATCACCGCCAAGGACGATCCGACGATCAAGTCACTGGCCGGCGGGGCTGCGGCATCGGGTTCCGCGGCGATCGCGGCGGCAGTGGCCCTCAACGACATCGGCGGCTCGGTCAAGGCCCAGGCGACCGGCTCCACCATCACCGCCACCACCGGGAACGTCCAGATCCTGCCGTCAGTCCACCGCGGAGATCGACGGGATCGCGGTCGGCGGCGGCGTCGCCAGCACCGCGGGCATCGCCGGTTCGGTCGCGGTCAACGCCATGAGCAACACGATCGAGGCGTCGATCACCGGCGGGACCACCACCGCCGATGACGATGTCACGGTCATCGCCAGCGCCCAGTTCGACGTCTTCGGCATCGTCGGCACCGTGTCCGGCGGCGGGCGGCCGGCATCGGGGGCTCGGTCACGATCAACACGTTCTCGAACGTCACCAAGGCGTTCATCGCCGGCGGCGCCGTGGTCACCGGCAAGGGCAACGCGATCGTCAGCGTCCCGCTGGCGGACGGATCGAGGCGGGACCGAGGACATCCGCGGCGTGGCGGTCATCGCCACCGAGGACAACGAGATCGACATCATCACCGCCAACCTGTCCGGCGGTGGAACGGCCGGGATCGCCGCGACGGTGTCGGTCTCGGTGGTCGAGGACGACGTCGAGGCCTATATCGACGGGATCGACGGTCAATCCGAGCAACGGCGCCCACAACGCCGGCCAGGGCGTCCGCGTTCGCGCGCTCGACCTGATGGACCTCGACGTCAAGGCCGGTGGCCTGGCGTTCGGTGGCACTGCCGGGGTCGGAGCGACGACCGACATCCAGATCGTCGGGAACACCACCAAGGCCTACGTCACGAACGGTGCGAACGTCCGGGCGCGGGACGGCGGCGTGCTGGTCACCGCCTTCAGCGACGAGACGTCGAAGTCGATCACGATCACCGGTGCCGGGGCGGGCACCGCCGGCGTCGCCGGCAACGTGCCGATCATCAGCGTCGGCAGCACGACCGAGGCGCACGTCACGAGCTCGACGATCCACACCACCGGCGACCTCCGGGTCATCGCCGACAGCGAGCTGCGGATCGGCGACGACCCGGTCGGCATCATCTCCGGTGCGGTCGCCGTGGGCGGCGCAGCGGGTGTCGGGGCGTCGGTGGTGGTCCTGATCGCGAACCCGGTCACCAAGGCCCACATCTCGAACTCGATCACCGACGCGTCCGGCACGACCGAGGTCCGCGCCGACAGCCTCGAGATCATCCGGGTTCTTGGGATCACGGGCGCGTTCGGCGGATATGCCGGTATCGGCGGCTGCAGTCATCGTCGACAGCGCCGACGTCACCACCCAGGCGTACGTCGACGGGCCCAGCCAGCTGAACCAGAACCTCGGCTTCCGGCACCCAGGATGTCATCGTCCACGCCGTCGACGACATCACGATGGCGGACATCGCCGGATCGGCCGCCGCCGGACTCGTCGGCGTCAGCGCCTCGGTCGACGTCGTGAGCCTCAAGAACGCCACGATCGCCTTCATCGGGTCCGGCGCGAACGTGTCGGCCGGCCGGGACGTCAAGGTCCTCGCCGACCAGCACCGCGACATCACGTCGGTGGTCGTCGGCTTCGGCGGCGGCTTCGTCGGCATCCAGGGCTCGGTCGCCGTCATCAACATCGGCAGCGGCTTCTCGGCGGGCGGCAAGGACGCCCTGCCGGGCGGCAACGCCGGCGAGGACGACAGCGCGCTCACGAACATGGGCGGCGCCGCGAACGAGCAGGCCAACGGCAGCGACCGGAACCAAGGTTGGAGGGCTCGCCGGTCCCGACTCCACGGCGACCGCCGCCACGAGCCGTGCCAACAACGGGACCAACGGGATCGACGTCAGCGGCGACTTTGCCACCGGTGCCCCGGCCGCACTGGGCACGTCGGCCTCGATCGTCGGGAGCGTGACGGCCGGTCGCGACATCATCGTCGAGGCGACCGACACGAGCGACTCAACGTGACGGGTGGCAGCGTCGCCGCCGGCTTCGTCGGGGTCGGCGTGGCCGTGGCGGTCGCCAACGTCGATACCAACACCGAAGCGTTCATCGCCGGCAACGGCACCCTGTCCGCGGGAGGGATCGTCCGGGTCAAGGCCTCCTACACCCTGAACGGCGACGACGATGACTGCAGCCTGCTGTCGCTCGACGAATGCATCGGCCGGGCGTTCGCCGGCGGCGGTGGCCTGGTCGCGGTGTTCGGCTCGGTCATCTACATCGAGGACACGAGCGACCAGACCGCCTACGTCGCGGGCAGCACCCACATCGTCCAGGCCGACGACGTCACGGTCCGCGCCGAGAGCGACCGTCACATCAACATCCTGACCGGCGAGATCGCCGGCGGGCTGTGGCGGCCGGCGCAGCGGTCGCGGTCGCGTCGGCCGGCGGTTCGACCAAGGCGTACGTCGGTGGATCGGCGCAGATCGGGAAGTCGACCGGGACGGTCGGCAGTCTCTCGGTCGTCGCCGATGCCAACGCGATCGTCGACGTTGACGCGGTCTCGATCTCGTCGGCTTTGTCGGTGCCTCGGCGAACGCAGCGTCGGGTACCATCGGCGGGACGGTCGAAGCATCGATCAAGGGGGGCGCGCAGGTCGAGACGACCGGCGCGATCACCGTCGAGGCGATCTCGGCCGCGGACGTTGACGCGGACGGGACCGGCATCAACGTCGGCGCCGCCGGGATCGGCCTGTCGCTGGCGTTCGCCACGATCCGATCCCACCGTCAGCGCGTTCGTCGGCGGCACCGCGAACGTCGACGCCGGAACGACGCTGCACGCTCCGGGCCCGCCACAACGCCCAGGCAGACGGTTCGGACGTCTCCGGCAAGCAGGCGTCGGCAGTCGTGCTCGTCGGCGCAGGCGGCATCGCCGCGGTCGGCGTGTCGGTCGCCGACGCCGACGCAAAGGGCTTCGTCGACGCCTACGTCGAGAGCGGCGCGACGCTCCACGCCGGCGGCGACCTCAACATCCAGGGGTTCGCCAACAACGACGCCCACGCGGAGTCGTCCGGGCATCGGCGGTGGGGTCGCCGCGGTCGGCGCCTTCTTCTCCGACGCCGAGGCGGGCGGCGCGGCCAAGGCCCGGATGGACGGCACGATCACCGACGCGGCGAACATCACCGTCTTCGCCCAGTCCGACTTCGACGCCGACGCACAGGTCCTCAGCGTCCAGGTCGGCGCCGTGGCGATCAGCGGCATGATCCGAGGCCACGGTCTCCGGCCTGACCCAGGCGCACGTGGGCGGAGACGTCGATGGCGGCGCGAGCCTCACCGTCCGGTCCCGCACCTCGAATGCGGCGACCGTCACGGTCAACATCTGGAACATCGGTCGCTCGGCCTCAGCGCCACTGGTGCGGTCGGGCGGCCGAGATCGCCGACGAGGCCGACAACGAGGCGTCGATCGGCTCGGGGGCCTCGATCACCGTCTCCGGTGCGGTCAACGTCGACGCCGGGCAGACCAGCGCGAACACCGCGACGAGCAACCTCGACCGAAAGGCCGGCGGCGCGATTGATGCGGGCGTCCTCGTGAGCGAGGCGAGCATCCACGCGGGTGTTCTCGCCGCAGATGGACGGCGACGTCGATGCCGGCTCGCTGAGCGTCACCGCCGACGGCGACAACACGGCGACTGCGACGACCTCGATGGTCGGTGGCGGCGCCCTCAGCTTCACCGGCGCAGGTACCCTCGCGAACGTCGGCACGGACGAGGACAACGGCCCCGACGCGAAGGTCGAGGCGAGGGTCGGCAGCAGCGTCGCTCATCGACCTGAGCGGGACCCTGACGGTCGGTGCAACGTCGGCGAACACGGCTACGGCCACATCTTCGGCGGCGTCCGGCGGCATCGTCGCGGCCACCGTCAATCTCCCGACGGCGACCGTCAGCGGCGCCACGATCGCCGCCTTCGACGGCGATGTCACCGACGCCTCGCAGATCTCCGATCGGCGCGACGTCCAACAACACCGCGACCGCCACGCCGATCGTCATCACCGCCGGTCTGATCGCCGCCGCCGGTACCGAGGCCGACGCAGACGTCACCGGGGACGCCGACACGCTCGCGTCGGTCGGTTCGTCGGCCTCGATCACCGCGCCGGGCGCACCGGTCTCGGTGACCGCCAATGCCCACAACCACGCCAGCGCGACCGTCACGAGCGCCTCGGTCGCCTTCGCATCGCTCCAGGTGATGCTCCCGAGCGCGACGGTCGCCGGCGCCACGAAGGCGACCTTCGACGGCGACCTGAACGATGTCGCCACCGACGCCCAGAGCCTGACCGTCGAGGCCGTCGCCGAGAACCAGGTGACCGCCTCGGTCTACATCATCAGCGTCACCATCGCAGGCGCGTCGGGGGCCGTACGCGACCGCCACCATCGTCGGCGACTTCACCGACGGCGACGGCTTCCACGAGGGCGCCAACATCGTCGCGAGCATCGGATCGTCTGCCTCGATCGCGACCAGCGGCCTCGTCAAGGCCGACGCCCATACCCAGGGCGTCGGTAACAAGGCGGAAGCCTCCACCGACATCGACTCGGGCGCCCTGTTCGGGTCGGTCGCGGTCGCAGCCTCCCTGGCGGAGGTCGGGGCCGGCGTGAAGGCCGCGCTCGACGGCACGATCGCGACCGCCGGCGGCGTGACCGTCCAGGCAACCGGGAACTACGACGTCGACGCCACGACCGAGGTCCTCGCCGTCGGCATCGGCTTCGCCGGGGCCGGGGCCGGCGCGAACGCCAACGTCACCGAGACGGCGAACGTCGAGGCGCTCGTCGGCGGCGGTGCGATCTCCTCGACCGGGGCGGTCCTGGTCAAGGCCGACGGCACGTACGACAGCCTCGCCGTATCGGACGTCGGTGCCGGCGAGGTCCTCGCGATCGGCATCGCGCTGCCGTCGGCGACGAACGAGGCCGGCGTGCGGGCCAAGCTCGACGGCGACGTGACGAGCGCGACCGGGATCAACGTCGAGGCCTACGGGACGCGCGCGACGACCTCGACTTCAGAGGCGGTGTCGGTCGGGCTGGGCGCCGTCCGCGCCGGCAAGGCCGAGGCGAAGATCACCGACAAGGCGAACACCGACGCGATCATCGGCTCGAACTCGGACATCAACGTACCGAGCGCGCCGGTCGTCGTGAAGTCGGTCGCCACGAACGACGCGAAGGCCTACATCTCGAGCCACACCCTCGGTGCGGTCGCGGTGACGATCACGAGCCCGACCGCCGAGGTCAAGGCGACGACGAGCGCACAGCTCAACGGCGACGTCGGGACGACGACGACCGGCGTCGGCATCGACGGCGTGTCGGGCACGATCGGCATCGCGGGCGCCTCGTCGGTCTCGGTCACGGCGGCCGCCGTCGACCGGGCCTCGGCCAAGGTCGTCACGCTGACCGTCGGGCTCGTCTCGGTCGATCCGTCGACCGCCAAGGCGACGGTCCAGTCGAACGTATCCGCGGCCGCCGGTGGCGGGCAACATCACCGCGAGCGGGAACGTCGAGTTCATCGCCGAGTCGCACACGGACGCCGACGCGAACACCGATTCGTCCGGCGGCGGTGCGATCAGCGTCCAGGACCTCGATTCGATCGTCGAGAACAAGCCGACCGTTTCCGTGACCGTGTCCGGCGGGCTGATCCAGGCGGGCACGCTCCTGACGATCGCCGCCCGCCACGGCGCGCTGCCGCCGGAGCTGTCCGACGGCACGATCCGTGCGTCAACTTCGGCGCCGGCGACGGCTCGACCTGCGGCAACGTCGCCGAGTCGATCAACTTCGAGAAGCCGCACGGCCTGATCACCGGCGACACCGTCACCTACGAGGCGAACGGCCTGATCGGCGGCCTGACCGACGGCGCGATCTACCCGGTCATCCTCGCCGGCGCCGAACGGCTTCCGCCTCGGCGCCCAGTTCGTGCCCGGACGACTTCGACGGCAAGACCGAGGCGGGCGAGACGACCATCGACCTCGACCAGGGCACGATCGTGTTCTCGTTCGCGCACAACCTGCACACCGGCGACCGCGTCCGCTACGAGGCCGACGGCGCCGCCCTGCCGGCCTCGCCCGGCCTCGTCCCGGGCACGGTCTACGAGGTCATCGCGGTCGACGCCAAGCGGATCAAGCTCCGCCTGCCGGGCGCCCTCACCCGGACGGTCGTCCCGAGCACGGACGTCAACCCCGGCACCGAGGTCATCCACATCCCGGGTCACGGGTTCAACCAGGACGACGCCGTCACGTACACGGCGCCCGTCCGCTTCACGTTCCTCGAGGACGGCGTCGACGTCTCGCTGACCCTCAAGACCGCACCCGAACCCCGACGTGTGGGTCATCTCGCACGACTCGAACGGCAACGTGAACCACAGCGCCGGCGCGAACAACATCTACCTGAGCACGCACGGCCTCGTCGACCGGCGACCGCGTCCAGTACCTCACCACGGGCGTCGCGATCCGCTGCTTCAGCGGCGCCGATCCGAACACCGCGCTGTCGGGCTGCGTCGGTGGCCGGCTCGTCAACGGCGGCTACTACCGGGTCATCGTCGACACGACCGAGAGCATCCAGCTGGCGAACCTCAGCTCCTGCTCGCCGGGGTGCACCGAGATCTCGATCGCCAACGGCAACGGGGCCTCGGGCTTCCACACGATCGCCCGGGCGGGCGAGGTGTCCTTCGGCCCGATCGACGGCAACACCTACTGGGTCCAGAAGATCGACAACGACAACTTCACGCTGCGGACCCGCAAGTCGACCGACGGGAGCGGGGTCACGGTCAACCTCAGCAACACCATCAGCGTCCCGCCGTTCGGCGGCTTCCCGGGGAGCGGCATCATCTCGATCGGCGGAACGCACACGCTCCAGCGGGTCATCGGCTTCACGAGCTCCTCGGTCGGTGGGACGGTCCATCGCCTCGTCATCGACCTGACGAGCGACGGCGGCGGCACGATGGTCGGCGTCGGCGGGCCGAAGTCGCTCATCGGCAGCGACACCGACGAGGTCTCGACCGCCTCCTCGTCCGGCTTCGGGGTCGGCGCGATCGCCGTCCGCAGCTCGTTCTCGAGCGCGACGGCCGTCGTCAACGTCTCGACCACGATCTCGGGCGGCACGCTCCGCGCCCAGGACATGGTCGTGAGCTCGAGCTCGATCGTGAACCTCGCGGCGGTCTCGGCCAACGCGGGCGGCGGGTTCATCGACGTCGGCGACTCGACGGCCAACATGAGCCTGACGAACAACGTCACGACGTCGATCGCCTCCGGCGCGCGCCTGGTCGCGGCCGGCGACGTCGAGATCCTCGCGACCGGCCTCCAGACCGCCAACGGCGAATCCAGCACGGACGGCGGCGGCGCGATCGGCTTCGCCTCGGGCGACACGACCCTGACCGTCAACCACGCGATCCAGGTCGCGATCGGCGGCTACGTGTTCGCCTTCCGGACGCTGCTCGCCGAGGCGCGCAACGGGCTGGACCTGCGCGACAAGTCGGGCGCGGACACGGGCGGCCTGGGCGCGGACGCGGACGCCAACGACGACACGAACCGGGGCATCCACGTGACCGGTCTGACCCAGGTCAAGATCGACTCGAGCGGTCGCCTGACCGGCGCGAACGTGTACCTGTCCGCGAGCGCCGGGCAGGAGCACGAGATCGATCCGACCGGCGGCGTCGTCAACACCAGTCCCGCCGCCGCCATCGTCACCGGCTACAAGGCCTCGGCCCGCTCCGACGCGGACGCGACGGCCCTCGGCGCCGACTCCGACGCGGCGGCGACGATCGAGATCGTCGACCTGACCGAGGTCTGGCTCCTCGGCGGCTCGGAGATCACGTCGCTTCGACCGCACGGACCTGCGGGCCAAGCACGAGAACACCGACCTCGACGCGGTCGCCCGGGCCGACTGCAGCTGCGGCGGCGGCGACACCGACTCGACCGCGCGCCTCGACTACCAGAGCTACGCGCGCGTGGCCGGACTCGACACCTCGATCATCCGCACGGCCATCCTGTGGATCGAGGTGTTCCAGGACCCGAACGACGACCACTACAACCGCGATGCCGACAGCGACGGCGGGCTCTTCGACGGCGGGAGCGAGGACGAGACCGGCGCCACGAACCGCTTCCGGCAGGTCTTCTGGGAGACGACCGTCCTCCTGCTCGGCGAGCCGAACCCGCTGCTCGCGGTCGACTCGACCGGGACGATCGCCGCCAAGACGCGGAACGTCTACGTCAAGGCCTACAACCCGGTCACCCACACGTACTCCGGCCTGCTCGCGGTCGGCGACTCGATCCCGGCCGGCCAGTGGATCGTCGTCGGCGACCTGATCTACGACGAGGGCGGCTTCATCCACATCGAGGCCGAACGACACCGTCGACCCGACAGCGACGATCCTCGGCAACGCCGGCGAGGTCTTCGTCAAGCACACGTGGGACACGGTCACGATCACGAACCTGTCCAACCGGCGGCTCGTCATCAACGACATCGACGCCGTCCTGCTGACGCAGACGCCGCGATGGACGATCGCGATCGACGTCGTCCACGACAACGCGCGATCGTTCCCCGGCGCCGCTGCCCGACCCGCGACTCGCCGCAGGAGTGGACCGACCGGCGAACCGCGCTGGCGCCGCCAAGACGTTCGACTTCGACATCGTCCACAAGTTCCCGCCGACGAACGTCGAGATCCGCAACGAGGCGGATCGCGGCGCGCGTCCGACATCTACCTCGACGGCGACATCGAGAACCCGATCGGGCGGACGTACATCAAGAACACGCGCGGCAACATCTTCTCCGACAACGCGAACGACCTCGACGGCATCGAGAGCACCGGCGTCGACGCCGTCGCTCGATCGCGATCTTCGGCCGGCCGCGGCGCCGACACCGACTACGAGCTGATCCGGACGAACAAGCTCGAGCTCGACGCCGACGCGGGCTCGATCGGTCGCCAGGCGGGCGCCGCCGGACCGCGCGTCCCGGTCGCCGCCGAGCTCGATCCGCTTCAAGCACATCGACCCGGAGTTCTGCCCGGGCGGCATCGCGCCGTGCCTGTTCGACATCGTCGTCCAGATCGAGGCCGCCGGCGACCTCGTCGCTCGACCTGACCGGCAACGAGCGGTCGCTGACCGCGCTCGCCTCGTCGGTCGACTGGCAGCTCGACTACCTGGTCGCCGGCAACGACATCGACGTCGTCGTCAACGACACGCATCCAGGGCGTCGACGCTGCCGACGCTCAACGGCCTGACCGTCGCGCTGTACGACCCGCCCAACGGCATCGGCAGCGCCGCCGGCCGGCAGTCGCCAGCCCGAACCCGCCGAACGTCTACCAGGACCACTTCCGGCCGGATGCTCCGCCGGTCGACTACGACACGATCCTGCGGGCGTTCGGGATCGACCCAGCGCGCGAAGGTCACCTCGACCTAGACGTTCGGCGACGCCGGCACGACCTACGGCGACGTGCGCGCGGGCGACGACATCAAGATCTGCCACGTCCCGTCGCGCAACTACAGCTCGGCGCTCGACTTCGCGACCGCGAGCCTCTACGACTGCGACACGCGCGACCCGAGCACGCTCGCCTACGCGCTGGCCGCCTCGACGGCGATCGTCAACTTCGTGGTCTTCACGCGACGCTCGCGCCGCGTCGACTCGACGCTCGGACGGGCTCGACGACGGCATCGGCATCGACGTCCAGCAGATCTTCCTGTTCACCAACGGCAACATCACCGACACCGAGCTGATCGGCGACCTGCTGGTCGGGCACATCGAGTCGACCGCCGGCGACGTCACGCTGTTCTCGCCGGCCGCGGATCCTCGACGCCGACCGCCAGCCGACGATCGACGTCACCGGCGCGAACATCACGATGACCGCCGGCACGGCCGGCGGCGTCGGCGGGATCGGGCTGCCGACCGACTTCCTCGAGATCAACGTCGACCGCAACAACGGCGCGGCGGCCGACGCTCGGCGTCCTCAAGGCGTTCGACACCGCGGCCGACGACGCGCTGACGCTCGGCATCTACCTCGACGAGCTGGTCGGCGACATGCGGTCCACACGGTCTGGACGGCGGGCAACGCGGCGCCTGACGACCGGCAACGTCTCGCTGCGCACGGTCAACGGCTCGATCCTCGACGCGCGCAACAACGGCGCCGGCGACCTGCACGGGGCGAGGTCGACGAGGCCTGCGCGAGGTGCTCGGCCAGACGTCGACATCGACGCCAACGGCGGCAGCGATCGGCGCGGTCGGCAACGACCTCGAGATCGACTCGTCGCGCGGCTCGACGTCGCCGTGCGACAACGCGAGCTGCGGCGACACTCGACGACGGCGCACTCGGACCCGGGTCTGACCAACGACGGCGCCGACGCCAACGACGACGTCGGCCTCGAGGCGACCGAGAACATCTACCTGACCGAGACCGAGCCACTACCTGCGGCTGCGTGCTCGCGCACGCCGTCAACGGCGACATCCGGATCACCGTCCGCGAGACGACGCCGGACGCGTCCGACCCGGCACGCTCGACGAGGACCTCTACCTCATCAAGAACGGCACGGCGCGGTTCGCCGAGAGCAACACGCGGCTGCCGAGCGGCGACGACCTCGACGCGCGAGCGGAGCGTGCCCAAGGGCCAGATCTTCGCCGAGACCGGCAACGTCACTGCTGCGCGTCGGCGACGACGTCGCGACCCACCAGAACAGCCGAGATCCTCGCCAACGGCAGCATCGACATCTTCGGCGACTTCGGCGACGCCGACGCCGGCTTCGGCACGAACATGATCCTGCGCGGCCGGATCGTCGCCGACTGCGTCGTCACCGACGGCGCCGGACAGCGGCCACCCGGTCGGGACCTGCACGCCGTCGACGCGCCGAACCCGGTGCCGACCGAGCTGACCCAGATCTGGGGCAACAACGACATCGACACCTTCCAGCTCGGCGACCCGTCCGGGCTCGACCTCGGCCGGCCGGATCGAAGACCACCCGGGCAGCGACGGCTACATCTTCCTCGGGCTCGAAGACGATCGTCCGCGGCACGCGACAGCGCCGGTCTGCGCGCCGGCGACTGCCGGCGCCACGAACCCGTACGCGCTGCGACCGAAGAACCTCGACGAAGACCGTTCACCGTCTGGTACCTGCAGTCGATGAACGTCGTCACCGACCCGCTCGGCCTCGCAGACGACGGCGTCGGCGCCGGGCACTCGCTGACCCTCGACGGCCAGGCCGACACCGACTACTACACGATCTACACGACCGGCAGCCACGGCTCGCATCCGCAACTACGTCATCAACGTCCTCGACACGGGCGCCGCCGAACAACGGCGTCGACGAGCTGCGCGATCTACGGCGTCGACAACCACGGCCCGGCCTTCAACGGCTACGTCGCCGGGCACGACGACGCGCAACGCGACCGACGACATCTTCCTGCTGCGCGCCGATCGAAGTGCATCGACAACGAGAGCCCGTACGGCGTCACGACGGCACGGCATCCCGACGACCTGCACGTCGCCGACCGAGACGGCCGACCGTCCGGCGTTCGTCGCGCTGCTCACCGGCAACGACGACCCCGACGGCGGCGCTCGGCCTCTACCGCGACCGCATCGCCGGCAACGAGCCGACGAGCGAGGTCCAGCGGATCAACTACGACACCGCGCTCAACGGCCGGCTGAGCGTCTTCGGCCTCGGCGGCAACGACGCGTTCTTCGTCGACGACACGACGCGCGATCGTCGACGCTCGACGGCGGCGCCGGCTACGACCTGTTCCAGATCGGCCAGATCTTCGGCACGAAGCGCGACGGCGAACACCGAGGGCGCGCTGCTGCCGCAGGACACCTTCCCGGTGCTGATCGCGACGACCCGCGGCTGGCTGAGCCCGGGCCCGCACGCGCCGCTCGTCGCCACCGGCGGCACCGGCAACGACGAGTTCGTCGTCTACTCGAACCAGGCCGAGCTGCGGCTCGAGGGCGACGACGACAACGACCTGTTCATCGTCCGCGCGTTCGCGCTCGCCGCCGTCTGCGACACCGAGCACCGACGCCGACGACCGGCTGCGACTGGGACGACGTCAACATCGTCGCCGACCGACGACGGGCAACTTCCCGCGTCGACACGGACCACGACGGCGATCTGCACCGCGGCCGACGACCGCGGCTGGCACGCAGGGCTGTCCGCAAGGACAACAACGACGACGACGTCTGCAACAACGCCGACGCCGCAGATGACCCGCGACGACGACTGCCACACGACAGTGGGAGGACGACGTCATCCCGCTCGACCCGGTCGACCGGCGCCGGCCAGCCCGATGATCGGGCTCGGCTTCTCGATCGCGCGGCCGCTCGACATCCGCGCCGGCGGCGGCGAGGACGAGGTCCAGTACAACGTCAACGCGCCGGTCTCGGTCGACGGCGGCACCGGCTTCGACAAGCTGGTCGTCCTCGGCACCGAGTTCGCCGACGACATCGTGATCACCGCCGAAGGCGATCTACGGCGCCGGCCTCAACGTCCGCTACACGACGGTCGAGGTCATCGAGGTCGACGGGCTCGAGGGCGACGACGAGTTCTTCGTCCAGTCGACGGCGTTCGGCGTCGCCTACCGCGTGATCGGCGGCCTCGGCTCCGACACGATCAACGTCACCGGCGACGTGATCGAGGACATCGTCACCCGCGAGCTCGAGGGCCTGATGCGGCACGATCGACCACCGCGTGACGTCGCCGACCGACCCGCTCTACAACGGCCTGCCGGTCGACGGCCTCGACTACAACCTCGCCACGCCGGACGTCGGCGTCGTCGTGATCGACGAGAGCGGCTCCGGGCACGTCCGTGCGCGAGGGCGGCTCGGTCGCGGTCGGCGACATCGACTTCTACGACGTGTCGCTCGCCTTCAACCCGGACTGCCTGAACGCGACGTGCACGCCGACGGCGCCGGCACGAAGCGTCTACGTGACGGTCTCGGCGGCGCGCTCGCCGCAGGAGGAGGCCGACGGACCGTTCGACAACCCGGCGCCGCTGCCGAACGGCCTCGGCCGACACGATCTGGCTGTGCCTCGGCAACGGCACCGCGGGCGAGTGCAACGAGCCGGATCGAGTTCCAGCGCCACAAGATCGTCAACGGCGACATCGTCGACGAGAACGGCCGGGCGCTCGTCCTGACCTTCGACTTCTCGAACTGGAACAAGCCGTACCGGGTCTACCTGTGGGCGGTCGACGAGAACCCGGCGCTCGGCGAGACCCCGGCCAGCAACGAGCCCGCCGTCGGCACGGAGATCGATCCGCGCTCCGAGGGCGACCGCGTCGTCGTCATCCAGCACAGCGTCATCTCGAACAACCCGCTGTTCGACGGCGCGCTCGTGCGCAACGTCGAGGCGACCGTCTACGACAACGACACGCCGGGCGTGTTCGTCACCCAGATCGAGAAGAGCGCGGTCTGCCCGGGCGTCGACTGCATCGAGGACAAGACGCACGGTCGTCGTCGAGGGCAAGGTCGACCCGGCCGTCAGCGCGCTACACCGGCACCGACGACGACATCCTGATCCAGCTCGCGATGCGCCCGGCCACGGCCAGATCGTCGTCGTCAAGATCTCGATGGACGCCAAGAGCCAGCAGGCGATCTCGCTCTCCAACGCGGCCTTCCCGGACGGCCGCTGGGCGCAGCACGCCGACGGCCTGGGCGGCACGTACTACACGATCACGTTCCGCGATCCGCAGCTCTTCCCGAACGACTGGGAGACGCCGGTCCGCGTCCGCGTCATCGCCCGCGACGACCCGCGCCGCGAGGACCCGCAGACCGCGGTCATCCGCTACACCTGCGAGACGACGACCGCTGCGCAGCAGGTCTGCGGCAAGGTCACCGACTTCCCGACGCGCGACCTTCCAGTTCCCGAACCTGCGCTCCGGCCCGGGCCGTCACGCCGGTCACCGTGATCGACAACGACACCGCCGGCGTCGTCGTCCGCGAGAGCGGCACCGACACCGTCGTCGTCAAGTGCGGCAACGCCGACCTGCACGATCCCGGGCCACCGACCGACGACTACTGGCTGCGCCTGACGAAGCGGCCCGAGAATCCGAACGACCTCGGACCACACACCCGAGGTCGACCGTCCAGATCGCCGTCCTCACCGACGGCCTCGCCGACGTCCGCACGGTCAACGGCGTCGCCGTCGACTACAACAACCCTGACGCGGCCGGAACCCGGTCAAGACGATCGGCGGCTACGTCCCGTCGCGGATGTTCCTCGGCAACCTGACGTTCGGCATCGACGGCGGCGGCCGGCTGACCCTCACCCGGGCCAACGGCAGCGACCTCGGCAGCTTCATCGACGAGGGCTTCGCGCCCGGTCAGTTCATCCAGGTCAACGGCCCGGACGCCGGCCACAGCGGCCAGTTCCACATCCTGACCGTCACCGACACGATGATCACCCTCCTCGAGACGCTGCCTGCCTGGTCGTCGGTGACGACCACGAACGAGAGCGCCACGATCAGCCGGCTGACGCCTGTCCGGCAAGTTCGAGGGCAAGGTCGACGTCGAGATCGACGGACTCCGCACCGGGATGCGCGCCCGTCGCGGCGCCGTGCCGCCGGCTGGTCATGCTCGCGCCCGACGGCACGAGCCTGACGGCACCCGGAAGTCCGGCTGGCTGGCCGGCCAGTTCCTCGAGGGCCAGCGGGTCCGGGTCTGCGACCGCGCCCGGTCGTCGCCTGCGCGCTCGTTCAAGATCGCGATCATCCGCGGCGACAACAAGTCGAAGGACAACAAGATCGAGTTCACCGCCGAGAACGCGCTTCCCGGCCGGCTGGACCAACGGCACGACCCTGACGGTCACGGTCCTCCGGATCGCCGCCTTCGCCACGTGGGACGACGGCGAGCTGCCGAATCCGCCCGGCGACGCGACCCCGAACTGGTACCTCGAGCAGCGGATCGTCCTCGTCGCCGACCTGCTGTTCAGCGAGCCGATCCAGCGGCAGGGCGTCAAGATCTTCCCGGTCTCGACCCACGTCCTCTCGAAGCTGCAGGGACCGCTCGCGGTCGAGGGCGGCGTCACCGGCGCCGACCGCTCGCTCAACCTCGGCGTCAAGCTGCCGGGCGAGAAGGACGGCCCGCTGTTCGAGATCGGCCCGCAGCCGCCCGAGTCGAAGCAGATCGACGTCCTCAACGTCTTCAACGACGGCAGCCAGCAGGACCGCACCGGCGGCATGACGTCGACGACGATCAAGGGCCTCGGCCTCGCCGGACGACCTCGACTTCGGCCCGACCTACTCGAGCGGCAACCCGCAGACGTTCGGCGAGCCGGCGTCTTCCCGGGCGGCATCAGCTTCGGCACCGTCCAGTTCGTCGACGGCGCGTTCCAGACGAACGGCGCCAAGAGCACGATCGAGGTCGTCAACCTGATGCTCGGCCAGGGCAACGACACGTTCCAGGTCCTCGGCACGCTCGATCCGGACGTCGCCGTCAAGATCATCGGCTCGATCATCCTGACGCCGCGGGCGGCCGGGGCACTCGGCGCCGCGATCCGGGCGGCATCGACGTGACCCGGTCCGCGCCGTTCGACTGGAAGGCGCAGGGCTTCCTGGTCGGTCTGCCGGTCCACATCTCCGGCTTCGGCGGCCAGGTCTGGGAGGTCGTCGGCTTCAGCGACGACTTCGACGGCGACACGACCGACAACACGGTCATGCACCTCAAGCTCGTCGTGCCGGCGGCGTGCCCGACGCCGCCGCTCCAGCCGACCGCGACGCTGACCGTGCCCGGCGTGACCGTCGAACGGCTACGCCTTCGGTGGCACGCTGACCCGCGCGGCCGGCAGCTGGATCGCCGACGGCTTCGCGACCAACCAGCGGGTCACGATCACGGGCCTGACCGGGGCGTGGCGCGTCCTGTCGGTGACCGCCGCTGACGATGCTGCTCGGTGACGGTCCGGCGATCCCGGATGCCGCCAGCGCCTCGCGGACGCTGACGCGCGATCACGCCGGTCCTGCGGACGACGACCGCCGACGACAAGCCGGTCACCGTCGACGTCCCGGTCACGATCGTCAACAACGACCTCGATCCGACCGACGAGTTCCCGAGCGACGGCGGCCTCGTCACCGAACGACCGGCACCTGGGCGGCGAACGGCTTCGAGATCGGGCAGTGGGTCATGATCGACGGCATCCCGGGCGTCGGCTGGCGCCTGCTCGACATCCTCGACGGCGGCACGACGCTCAAGCTCGGCCGCGGGTCGCCGCTCCCGAACGTCTCGATCGCGACGACGCATGCGCGTGTTCGTGCCCGGGTCCGCACGGCGGCCTGACGATCGTCCACGGCGGCGGCAACATGCCGCTCTCGCTCGACGTCGACGTCCGGATCGAGACGCGACACGCGTCACCCGCAAGGACGGGCTCGCCTGGGTCGACGACGGCTACGCGCAGTTCTACGCGAACGGCCTGCCGCAGCACATCCAGGTCGGCGGCGCTGCGCCAGACGCGGACGATCGCCGGCTTCGGCGACGCGCCGTGCCCGTACACCGACCCGTTCCCGGGCTGCGGCGTCGGCAGCGTGATGCTGCTCACGACCGGCCTGAACGAGCTCGCGCTGACGCGCCGGCGCCGCCGTCAGTGACGGCGCAAGATCTCCGTCGCCGAGCCGCGCCGGCGCTCGTTCACCGGCGCGATCAACGTCACGGTCAACGGCGGCGCCGACCCCGTCGAGCAAGCTCGTGCGGTCGGCCGGGAGCTGGATCACCGACGGGTTCAAGGTCGGGATGCAGGTCCGGGTGACCGGCACGCTCGTCAACGGCGCGTCGATCCTCGACATCGGCCTGCCGGGCATGTACACGATCAGCGCGCTGACCGCGACGACCATGACGCTCGCCAACGTCGCGCTGCCGCCGACGCTATCGGATCGTCGAACGACGTCGTCGTCGTCACGCCGCTGCCGCTGACCGTCACCGGCTACGACCCGCTGCTTCGCCGAGGTCGTCCCGCCGGCGGTCGGCGTCCCGGCCGGGATCCACATCGGCGGCGACACGATCCGCGTCGGGCCGAAGACCGGCGCTCGTCACGTCGCGACCGACCGGCTGACCAGCCGCGACCGGACCGACTGGGCCGCCAACGGGTTCGCCGTCGGCCAGACCGTCCAGGTCGGCGCGTCTCGGCACGCGCGATCATCAAGGAGTTCGGGGACTCCAGCTACGGAGCCGGCACGGTCATGGTCTTCACGACCGGCGGCCTCACCCCGGCACTCGGCGTCACGCTGAACGTCGGCGTCCCGGGCGCCTCGCCGGGCCGAACTCGCCGCTCGTCGTCTACGGCGACACGTCGCAGGACGGCGTCTGGTACGGCGGCCATCCGGACGACGTGCTCGGGCTACGAGTTCGGACCGAAGCCGTTCGACCCGTTCACGCGGATCAGCGACGACCAGAACGAGGACGACGAGTGGGTCGCTGCCGCTGGCCAACCCGTACGTCTACGCCGGCAACGACGTCATCGACGCGCGGCTGCTGTTCGCCGACCTGACCTGCACCCCGGCCAGCTGCGTCCTGCCGAGCGTCGGCTTCACGGCCTACGGCGGCGCCGGCAACGACCTGATCATCGGCAGCCAGGCCGGCGACCACCTCGCCGGCGGCTCGGGCGACGACGAGATCAACGGCGGCCGCGGCGTCGACCACATCTACGGCGACTCCGGCGTGAACGTCAACTTCATGACCCGCGGCGCTGTCGATCGACACCGCGAACCACAGCCCGGCCCCGACGATCACGACCGCCGGCTTCATCAACAACGGCACGACGATCGAGCCCGCGCCGTCGCTGGTCGCCGACGACGATGGACGCCGGCCGCGACCTGATCTGCGGCGAGGGGACCGGGACGGTCCTCGGCGGCCCGCAGACGGCCTACGACGACATCATCTTCGGCGACCACGGCGCGGTCATCGCAGCAGGTCAGCGACCCGAACCTGCCCGACCCGCGGCTCCAGAAGATCCAGACGACGCTGCTCTCGTCGGTCCGCCGGATCGAGTCGCGCAACGTCCAGAACGGCGACGACGACATCGTCTTCGGCAACCTCGGCCGCGACACGATCGTCGGCGGCGCCGGCAACGACATGCTCGACGGCGACGAGCAGGACGACCTGATCTTCGGCGACCAGGTCTTCCTGCTCCGCCGCGTGACCGATCCGGCGCTCCCGAACGCGACCGACTGGACCGGCGCCGTCGACATCACGAGCCGCCGCTTCCAGGCGCTGTGCGGCGACGCTCCTCTACAGCCGCAGCGACCGCCGACCGCGTGCGGCAGCACCGGTCGGCGCGAACACGAGCGGCGTGCTCCTGACGAACGGCACCGCGCAGAACTTCCGCGATCCGGACAGCCCGGGCATCGACGCCTACCCGTGGTGGGCCGAGTACCTCGTCGCCTTCGACGACGGCGATCCCGACCGACCACTTCCACGACTTCGCATCCGACAACGGCACCGACGGCGCGGGCGCCTGGGGCAACGACTACATCGCCGGTGGCGAAGCCAACGACCTGCTCTTCGGCCAGCTCGGCAACGACACGATCGAGGGCGACGGCGGCATCGAGCGCGCCTTCGCGTACGCGGTCGACAACGCCGGCGAGACCGTCGCTCAGCACGACGGTCGTGACGGTCCACACGAGCGCCTCGCGCTCGCCCGACGGCTGCACCGGCACGCCGGGCACCAACCTCGTGTGCGACTACGTCGGCGACCTCGACATCGTGCCCGTCGTTCGAGGCCACGACCGACGGCGAGGACTACATCGAGGGCAACGGCGGCAACGACATCGTCTTCGGCGGCCTCGGCCAGGACGACATCGTCGGCGGCAGCTCCGACTTCTTCAGCCTGAACACGCCGCTCCGGCGGCCGGACGGCAGCGACGTCATCTACGGCGGCGCGGGCACCGCGAGGATCGCAACGACGACTCGTGCGGGCCGACCGTGCGGCGCGACCTGCCCGGGCACCGCCGCCCAGGCCCACGCCCGCGACGCCGACACGATCGTCGGCGACAACGGCCACATCGTCCGGATCGTCGGCATCAACGCGACGCCGCTTGCCCCTGCCGGCCGCGACCGACCAGCGCTACGTCACGCTTCAACTACGACACTACTCTCGACTGCGCCACCTACGACGTCAACGGCAAGATCGTCGTCCGCGGCGTCACGCTGCTCGACTACACGCCGGGCGGCCCGGACTTCCGGCCCGACCTCGTTCTTCGGCCCGGGCAACCCCGAGAACCCGGTCTGCAACGACGCCGGCAGCCAGGCCACCGGCACCTGCTCGACGCCGCTGCCGATCGTGCGCCGGCCGCAACGGCGGCCCGGCACGACGTGGAGGTCGACATCGGCGGCAACGACGAGATCCACGGCGAGTCCGGCGACGACACGGTCTACAGCGGCTGTCGGCAACGACGTCATCTACGGCGACGCGCCAGGACGACGACCTGATCGGCGGCTGGGGCAACGACTGGATCTCCGGCGGCACCGGCGTGGACGGCATCCTCGGCGACGACGGCCGCATCTTCACGAGCCGCAACACCGGCTGCTCGCACGGCGAACTGCTGGCGTCTCGAACCCGCACGCAACCCGAGCGCCGTCTACAGCGAGCCGCTGTACGGCGTGACGGCCTTCCTCATCGGCGACCCGGACACCAAGAAGACCCAGGGCTACGTCCTCGACGAGGCGATCTACACGCCGGGCCACGTCCAGCAGGCGACGATCAACGTCGAGCGGCGCGCTCAAGAAGGAAGTCGACCTCACGCCGTACAACCTCGGTCTCGACACGGCGGTCGGCCACAAGGACGTCCTGTCACCGCTGTTCGACGCCAACAACTCCGACGACGTCATCTTCGGCGGCTGGGACGACGACTTCCTGCACGGCGGCTCGGGCGACGACGCGCATGGTCGGCGGCGAGGCGCTCGCGACGTCGTACACCCAGCACTACCTCAGTCGACCCGGTCAACTGCCTCCAGAACAACGATCCCGAAGCCGAAGAACCCGCCCGCCCCGGTCACCTGCGAGAACGGCCTGATCCGGACCGACTGGACCCGCCCGTACAACCGCGGCAACATGCTCCTGTTCGGCGCCGACGACGACCCGTGGCTGGCGCCCAAGCCGTTCGCACCGCGCCTCGGCGAGTTCTACCTCTACGACGAGTACGACCCGCGGCGCGCGATCCTGTTCAACGCCAACGGCACGAAGTGGGCCTGCCTGGCGTTCTCGAACAGCGGCCACGACTGCACCAACCGGCCGCCCGCGCCGGCCGGCAACCAGTTCTTCCTCAACTTCGACGACGACGACGCGATCGCGCGGCCGGTCGTCGGCTGCGGCGGCGTTCGCCCCGAACGGCACCTGCCTCCTGCCGAACGTGACCCAGCAGAACGACGGCAACGACGTCATGTTCGGCGACCTCGGCAACGACTGGATGGTCGGCGGGACCGGCCGCGACGACATCTACGGCGGCTGGGGCAACGACCTCATGAACGCCGACGACGACCTCGCGAGCGGCTGCCTGGTCGCCGCCAACAACGGCGATTGCACGAGCTACGGCATCACCTGGCTCAACGACGTGCACCGATACCCACCCGATCTACGAGGATCGCGTCTACGGCGGCGCCGGCATCGACATCCTGATCGGCAACACCGGCGGCGACCGCCTGATCGACTGGGTCGGCGAGCACAACTCGTACCTCGTCCCGTTCAGCGCCGTTCGGCATCGCGACGGTCAGCCGCCAGGTCGAGCCGCAGCTGCCCGAGTTCCTCTACGCGCTGTCGGCGAGCGACGGCGCCGACCCGACCCGCGACTTCGACACCGGCGCCGTACCGACCCGGCCGGACCGCAACGGCGAGTTCGAGGGCGAGCTCGGCCTCGTCATCCAGCAGGACCACGGCTACTGGCAGACAGCAGTCCGGCCCGCCGAGCGACCCGCAGCCGGGCAACATCCCGGGCGGCAAGCGCGACATCGCTCCGCAGCGCGAACTTCAACAACGGCGACGCAGGACACCTTCGCCGTCGACAGCGGCGTCTGGACCGTCGCCGGCGGCGACGCTCCAGGTCGCGGCCGGCTCGCTCGGCCAGGACGCCGCCGCGGTCTTCTACCTCGACGACTACAAGCCGGTCTACTTCGAGATCACGCGCCAAGATCTCGACCGCGAAGCCGACCGGCGGCTGGAAGTCGAACGCCTACATCATCTTCGACTACTTCGGTCGCCGACCGACTTCAAGTTCGCCGGCATCGACGTCGCGACCAACAAGATGGTGATCGGCCATCGGACGGCGGCCGGCTGGCTGCTCGACACGTGGGGCTCGGTGCCGGGCTCGGTCAAGGCCGACACCTGGTACGACATCCTCGTCCAGATCAACGGCACGACGGTCACCGTCGACCATCAACGGCACGCCGCGATCACGTACACCTTCGCGCCGCGGATGATCAACGGCGAGCCGTGCCGCTGAGCAAGGGCTTCGTCGGTGCGGGATCCGACAACGCGCGCGGATCGTGGGACGACTTCGTCGGTCCAGGTCCTGCCGCCCGAGCTCACGCTCGACTCGTCGACCGAGCTTCACCGGCGGCGCCGGCGCCGTTCACGCGGCTCCACGTCCGGCACCTGGACGGTGAGCGGCGGCCGCTATCGGCGCGACCGCGGCCGGTGGGCGGCTGCCTCATCGACCATGACCGACTTCGGCCATGGCGGATACGACACGAACACGTGGACCGAGGCGACGGCGACGCTCCAGACGACGGCGATCGGCCGGTATCGCGTTCGACGGCTATCGGCCCGAGCGACTTCAAGTTCGCGGTCGATCGACGTCGCCGGCCAGCGGGTCCTGATCGGTCACATCGTCGAACGGGCAGTGGATCGTCGACGCTGTCGGTCGCGCGTGCGCTCGCCGCGAAGCGTCGACCACACGATCACGGTGACGCATCAAGGGCACTACCGTGAGCGTGTCCGTCGACGGCGACGTTCGTGCTCAGCTTCGCGTTCAACGGTCCGGTCGCCGACGGACAGGTCGGCCTCGTGTCGCGCTCCGGCACGATCTCGGTCGACAGCTTCCGGCTCAAGACGAACGACGGCGCGTTCGTCGGCGTCCCGCGCGTCTCGATCAACGACGTGTCGGTCAACGAGGGCACCGGCACCGGTGCGACGGCGACCGCTGACGCTGACGCTCTCGTCCGCGCCTGCCACCGCGACGACGCGTCGCCTGGACGACGGTCGCGGGACGGCGTCGGCGCGGCGGCGACTTCGCCGGCCGCTGTCCGGCACCGCCACGTTCGCGGCCGGTGCCACGACGGCGACAGATCTCGATCCCGATCGTGGGCGACGCGGTCGTCCGAGGCGAATGAAGTGTTCTACGTCGTGCTGTCGCGCGCCGTCCGGCCTCACCATCGGCGACGACGCGGGCCAGGTCACGATCCTCAACGACGACGGCGTAACGACGCCGTCGGTGACCGTCAACGCGACCGATGCGTCCGGCGCCGAGACGGCAGCCAACCCGATCGTGTTCACGCTTCACGCGGTCGGGCGCCACGGCCTCGTCGCTCGCGGTCGAACATCGCCTGGAGTGGCTCGCGCGAGCACGTCCGACTACACCATCTCGGTCGGCGGCGGGCACGCTGTCGGGCTCCGTCGCTGACCTTCGCCGCGGGCTCGGCGACCGTCACCGTGACGGTCACCCCGATCGACGACTCCGGCGTCGAAGGCACCGAGACGGTCACGCTCGGGCTGGTGGCCGGCTCCGGGTACACGCTCGGCTCGCCCGTCGAGCGCGAGCGGCTCGATCGCCGACAACGACACGGTCGCGCCGCCGACGCGTCTCGGTCACCTCGACCGACTCGACCGGCTCGGAGACCGGCGCCCAACCCGATCACCTTCAACGTGACCCGGACCGGAAGCACGGCGCGAGCACTGGCCGTCAACATCGGCGTGGAGCGGTACCGCTTCCGCCGGCCGACTACACGATCTCGGTGACCGGCGGGACGCTCGTGCGGGTCGGTGCTGACGATCGCCGCCGGCTCGTCGAGCGCGACCGTGACCGTGACGCCGGTCGACGACACGACCGTCGAGAGCCCGTCGAGACGCTGATCCTCACGGTCGGCGCCGGCAGCGGCTACACGGTCGGCGCGCCGGCGAGCCAGAGCGGCACGATCGCCGACAACGACACGGCGACGCCCTCTCTATCGATCCAGGCGGCCGCGTCGGTGTCCGAGGGCAACAACCGGAACACGACCACAGTGACCCTCACCGTCACGCTGTCGGCGGCGTCGACGCAGACCGTGACGGTCGCCGTACGCGACGGCCAACGGGACCGCGACCGCCGGCTCCGACTACGTCGCCAAGAACGGGCACGCTGACGTTCGCGCCGGGCGTCGCTGACGTCAGACGATCTCGATCACGGTCAACGGCGATAGGACGGCCGAGCCGAACGAGACGTTCACCGTCACCCTGTCGAGCCCGACGAACGCCACGATCGCGGCTGCGACCGGGACGATCACGATCACCAACGACGACGGTTCGGCGCTCGACAGCGACCGCTCCGGCCCCGGCGCGGCAGGTGCCGGCAGCAGCGCTGACGGCCGATGATTTGCAGCAGGTCGTCGCGCAGGCGAAGCTCCGCTGGTCGAGGCTCGAGCCTGATGCAGACCTCGGTGGGATCGTGTTCAGCATCGCCGACCTCGACGGGCTCGTGCTCGGCGAGGCCCTCGGCCGGTCGGTCACCATCGACGCGACCGCCGCCGGCTGGGGCTGGTCCGTGGCGGATCCGGGCGCCAGCGCGCCTCGGATGGACCTGCTGACCGTCGTCATGCACGAGATCGGCCACGTGCTCGGGTTCGCCCATTCGGACCCCGGTCCTGTCCAGCTGTCGTTCATGGCCGAGCGACTGTCTCCGACGACCCGACAGGCGCCGCGCTGTCTGAGCCCGTGGCCCAACCAGCCGCGACTACCCCGTACAAACGGTTGCAAACCTCGAACCGGCTGTCCGTGCCGCGTCCGAGGCCCCTCCCAGTCGACCCTGCGTCCCTCGTCGCCGCTCCGCGCTCCTGCTACCGCGGTCCACATCCGCCTCGGATCCGACTGCGTGGCTCCTGACAGCTCGCGGCTCGCCGACGTTCCGAGAGCCGGCCGCCAGCGTGACCACCGCCGTGGCCAGCAGGGGAGCGTCGGGCTCGGCGATCGGCCCGGACCGGGTCGGCCGGCCAACCGGAAGGCGTCACGGCGCTGCGCGAAATCATCGCTCTGCGCCTCCTTGTCCGTCCTCGTCGTCGGATGGTCGTTGGTCGTTCCAGCGATCGTCGCGACGGCGGAACGAACCGGCCGACATCGATACAGTCCTTCCGCTCCGTGATGAACCCGATTCCCAGAACGCGGTAACGCGCTCACTTGGGTACCTCGTCGTGTGCCGATGTGCACCACCTTGTTCGGTGGTCGTGGGACCGCTCCAAGCACGTTTCTTTGCAAACGTTCGCAGGGACCCGAATCGCAACCTTGACAACCAACCGTACCGGCCGTGAGTATGGCGCTCCGGTTGGGTCGAAGAGGGCTGAGGGGCACTCGGACTCGAGGGGTAAGGACGGCGGTGCCATCGCACCGCCAGGGGGAGTGGCCAGAGTGGGGAACATCACCCGCCGATTGCCACGCGACCACGCATGTCGTGGACGCCGCTCCCCCGTGGGTCCGCGATTTGATCGACTCTTCCGACCCGGTCAGGCGCCTCTGATCCGGTGTTAAGACCCCGCGTCCCGCATCTCAGATCCGCCGGCGTTCCAGCCGGTCGTCCTTCTGCGCGAGCCCGACGGGCGCGCCGCGAGAAGGCGATGGCGTTCGTGATGGTGTTCGCCTTCACGATCCCGTTCGGGTCGGTCGGGGCCGCTGGCGCCGCGACGCAGGCGAAGACGCCCGCTCCGGCGGCGGTCTCGAAAGCGACCGAGATCACCAAGGCGACCGAGATCACTGCGAAGGCCGATGTAGGCCTTTCGATCGCAACGCGAGCAGGGCCCGTCGCGGTGACGACACCAGCTGTCGCACCGTCTGCGGCAACAACTCCGGCAGCCGTGCCGGCCTCGCCGCAGCCCACGCTAAATCCAAGGGTCTTCGGGCCGAAGTCGAGCGCAGCCCCCATCGTGAAGGTGGCAGCGGTTGTCGCGCCGACAGCCACGGCGACGCCGGCTCCGGCCAAGACGGCCGCTCCGAAGCCGAAGCCGACCTACAAGGCGCCCAAGGTCCAACGACTTCGGATCGTCACGACGACCACGACGACACCGGTCGTGAGGGCGACCCCGAGGCCCACGCCGGCAGCGACACCGAAGCCGACGGCCCAACCATCGGCCCAGTCACAGTCGACCGCGCAGCCGTCGGCCAGTTCGTCAGCGGCCGCGACGGCTGCACCGACGCCGAGTCCGACGCCCGCCCAAACGCCGGCTCCGACTCCCGAACCGACTCCAGTACCGACGCCCGAGCCGACACCGCACCCGACTCCGGTTGCGACCCCTGAGCCGACCCCGGATCCGACGCCCGCACCGACCCCCGAACCGACGCCTGCCGACGCCGCTGCGGACCCGACGCCCGCCGCCGACCCGACGCCGACGCCTGAGGCAACAACAGCCGCGAACCCGACCCCGTGCGACGCCGGCGCGACCCCGACCGCAGCCGCCGACCCGACGCCAGCGGCGACCCCGGCCGCGACGCCTGCGGCGACTCCGGCCGCCACGGCCGCCGATCCCGACCGCGGTCCCGCGGCGACGCCGTCCCCGACGGCCACGCCGACCCGACAGCCCGACGCCCGCCGCGGCCGGGCTCCCGCGACCTGGCAGGTCACCCTGACCGGCGGCGCAGCGACCCTGACCAGCACCGCCGACGGACTCATCACCATCGCCGGTGAGTCCCGGGCGGCAGCTCTCGTCGGAGCCATCGTCATCACCGGCTCGGCCCTCGACGACACACTCACCCTCGACCTTCGCGCTCCGCTCACGATCCCGGTCAGCTTCAATGGCGCAACGGGCGCCGACACGCTGATCGGCCCGGCCCGAGACGTGACATGGAACGTCTCGGCGGCGACACCGGCACGGTCGCTGGCGTCGCCTTCAGCTCCGTCGAGAACCTGACCGGCGCGTCCAACAACCAGGACACCTTCGTCGTCGACGCGGCGGGCTCAGTCACCGGCGCCATCGACGGCGGACCGGGTGGCTACGACACCCTCGTCATCGCAAGCAGCGGCGCCGCCGTCGTCGCAACGGTCACCGGACCGCAGTCCGGCATCCTCGCCAGGGGCACGAACCGTGCTCGTCTACGCGGGTCTGGAACCGGTCACCGTGTCGGGTGCGACGACCATCACGATCAACGCGCCGAACAGCGCGACCGTCGTCCTGGCCGACAGCGGGACGACCTCGGACAAGATCTTCTCGGTCGACTTCAACGCCGGCGGCGAGACGCACAGCATCACCGCCGCCGACACCGTCGCGGGCATCACCCTCAACCTCGGTAGCGGGACGAACAACGTCACGCTCAACGCGCTCGATCCGGCGTTCAAGGGGACGCGTCACGATCAATGGCGGGCCCGACGGCGACACCGTTACCGCGAACGCGAGGACGGGGTCCGGCATCTATACCTTCAACGGCGGCGGCGGCACCGACACGCTGGTCGGCCCGAACTGCCGCGATCAAGTGGTCGGTCACCGGCGAGGACGCGGGCAGTGCCGATGGGGCGACGCTCTTCCATCGACGTCGAGAACCTGACCGGCGGCAGCGGAGCCGACGAGTTCACCATCGTCGCCGACGGTTCGATCAGCGGCCAGATCAATGGCGGAGCCGGATCCGACACGCTGATCGGCCCGGACGCCGTCAACGTGTGGACCCTGTCGGGAGCGAACGCGGGCAAGGTCGGCACCACCGATTTCGTCGGCATCGAGAACCTGACCGGCGGTAACGCGAACGACACCTTCAAGCTGCAGGCGGCAGGGTCCGTCGGCGGCGTCATCGACGGCGGAGCCGCGAGCACGACACCATCGGTCGATTCGCTCGACTACTCGTCACGCGGCTCACCGGTCAGCGTCAACCTCGAGCTATCCAACGGCACCGCCGTGTCCGGTTTCTCGCACCTCACGACGATCGTCGGCAGCGGTGCCGCCACGGACACGCTGATCGGCCCTGTGGCCCTCCAGGACCAGACGGCCTGGACCATCACGGGCGCCAACGCGGGCACGGTCGACGGGACCGCGTTCTCCGCGTTCGCGAACCTGACCGGCCAGGGCTCGACCAATGACGCATTCATCTTCGCGGCCGGCGGCAGCCTGAGCGGCACCATCGACGGCGGCGCCGGCGGTGCTCGACGGCTTCGCGGTCGCCAGCGGCGCAAACCTGATCGCCTTCCAGCCGTCCGGCACGCGGCGCCGGCACGGCGACCGTGGGCGGCAAGACCATCAACTACAACCGGCATGGATGCCTACGACCCGCGCGGCGGACCGCGACGAACCGGATCGATCATCGGCACGATCTTCGACCGCGACCTCGTCCTCGAGGCGGACACCGCGGGCAACATGAAGGTCAGCTTCACCGGGCTGACGTTCACCAGCGGCGGAAGCAGCTTCTCCTTCGCCAACCCCTCCGACTCCTGACGCTCAAGACCGGCACCGGCACCGACGCCGTCGTCCTCACCTCGACCGACCCGGGCTTCTCGGGTGCGCTCCTGCAGTACAGCGACGCGACACTGACCGGTGCCCTGCGCGCGATCGCCGATGCGCGTGACGCTGGCACTGTCGGCGGCCTTCGTACGACGACGGACTCGTCGTCAACCTGACCCTCAATGGCTTTACCCAGACGTTCGGCACCGTGGCGCAGGCGTCAAGACGCTCGAGCTCGACGGCCTTGGCGGCGCCGACACCTTCACCTTCGACGACGTCCTGCCCATCGACATCACGATCGCCGGTGGCGGCGGCACCGACACGCTGGTCGGACCGGCCGATGGCACCGAGTGGGAGGTGACCGGGCGCCGGCATCGGCACGTTCACCGGCTTCGCAAGCTTCAGCGGCATCGAGAACCTGCACGGGCGGCAGCGGTGTCGACCGGTTCAACGTCCGTGATCGGCGGTTCGATCAGCGGCCAGATCGACGGTGGCGCCGGGGCCGGCACGGGCGACGTCCTGATCGGCCCCGACGCGGATAACACCTGGAGCCTGACCGGCGCCGACTGCCGGCACGCTGAACGGCACCACCGATTTCGTCGACATCGAGAACCTGACCGGCGGCAACGCGGCCGACCTCTTCCAGGTCCGGCCGGCGGCTCGCTCAGCGGACTGCTCGACGGCGGCCTCGACAAGGCGGTCGACGCCAGGCGGCACCGAAGCGGCGATCGACACCCTCGACTTCTCGCTGTACGGGTCGGCCGTCTTCGTCAACCTGGCAGCTCGCCACCGCGACCGCGATCGGCGAGTTCGTCGCGCATCGACGCGCTCGTCGGCAGCGCGTTCTCGGCGACACCCTGACCGGCCCGGGCGAGGCCGACGATCACATCAACTGGACGATCACGGGCGCCAACCAGGGCGAGGTCGAGGGCACCGCGTTCAGCGGCTTCGAGAACCTGACCGGGCGCGGCGTGAGCAGCGACTACTTCCTGTTCGAGGCCGCCGGTAGCCTGAGCGGGCACCGTCGATGGCGGCGCGGGCGTCGGCACGACCGACAGCTTCGCCGTCGTCGACGGCACGGCACGACCGTCGTGTTCATGCCGACGGCTGGCCAATCAGTCCGGCACGACGCCCGGCGACGCTTCCCGAAGACGATCACCTACGCGGGCATGGACAGCTTCACGGTCCTGACCGGCAACGACGTCGACCGCGTCATCGACGGCACCGTCTTCGACGACGACATCGTGCTCGAGGCCGGCATCGCGGGCCACCTGCTGGTGACGTTCCTCGGCTTCAGCTTCTTCAGCGGCGCCGGCACGAACAACAGCTTCAGCTTCCTCAACCCGTCCGACCTCGCTGAAGATCCGAGGCCGGCAGCGGCGGCGACAAGATCACCGTCAAGTCGCTCGACCCGGGCTTCGCCGCCGACCTGCTGCTCTACGGCAACACGGACGGCGCACCGACGCTCGAGCCCGACGCCGGCCACGACGTGGTCCGCTTCACGGGCAACGTCTACACCCATGGCGGCTACCTCGAGGTCTTCGCCGACGAGATCTTCGTCAATCCCGGCGTGACCCTGTCGACGACTCGACCCGACCTGGCCGACCCGACGACCGGCAAGCAACGACATCGTCTTCCGCGCCCGCCGCATCGGCACGACCGAGATCGAGAACCTGCTGCCGTCGGGCTACCTGTCGAAGACCGTCGCTGATCGACATCGGCGCCGGCGCCGTCGCTGCGCGGCAGCAGCGTCTACCTGATCACGCAGGCCGAGGACCGCGCCCTGGCCGACACGCTCGGTCTCACGCACGCTCGAGTCGCAGTTCTTCCTCGACCCGGCGGTGAGCTTCCTGCAGGACCTGGTCGCGCTGCCGATCAAGGTGCTCATCAAGTCCTCCAAGGCCAAGGTCACGATCCACACCGGCGCCAAGATCCAGGCCGACGACGTGGTCGGCATCTACGCGACGGCCGGCGCCGACGCGACCGCTCTGGCCAAGAGCCAGCTGTTCAGCATCGGCTACTCGCAGGCCGACGCCACGGCGACGATCGACCATCGAGGGCGACGTCCTGATCGAGGGCGGCGGCGCGGTCAACATCACCTCCGACGCGAGCGCGACCGCCAGCATGTCGACCGAGACCTCACGCGAGGAGCAGGGGAGCGTCCCGGGCAAGAAGTCGTCCGCGTTCGCTGCATCGATCGCGGTCTCGTGGGCGCGGCTGACGTCGACGGCCACCGTCGCCCCGACGGCCGACAGTCCACGGCGGGCGCACGGTCAACATCCGGGCCCTCGGCGAGACCGAGTCCGAGGCCGAGGCCGAGTCCGGCCTGTTCGCCGACGGCACCGCGGCCCTGGCGATCGCGCTCCAGTTCTCGACCGCCGACATCCTCACCAAGGTCGACGGGCAAGGTCCAGGCCGACATGAACACGAACGGCGGCGAGGTCGTCAAGTTCGAGTTCGACCCGACGGTCCCGGCGGCGGCCATGAAGAGCAACCAGACCAGCACGCGGCTGGTCGCGGGCGACACGGTCCAGGTGCTCGCGGCAGTGCCGGTCGTCACACACGCGGCGACCTGCTGATGCCGGCGAACACCGTCTTCCGGTACATCGGGCCCGATGTCGCGGGCCTGGTGAACCTTTCCGTCCAGCCAGGACTACCGCGACGCGACCTGTGGGAGGTCACCTCCGAGCCGTGGGGCTACGTCGACTACGCCAACAACCGGATCTCCGTCTTCAACACCGACAACGACGCCGAGCAACTGGGTCGTCGTCAGCGAGGACACGGTCGACTACTCGCCGCGCCGCGGCACCAGCATCGGCGGGCTCGACGCCGGCCAGACCTACGTCGTCATCGCGCCTCGAGGACGACCCGATGACGGCCGTCGACGAGAGCCACTACATCCAGCTGGCCCGCACCGAGCAGGAAGCGATCGACGGCGTGGAGATCGACCTCCTTACGCCCGATGAGCAGCAGGCCACGACATCCTCCTCGCGCGGCTCGCCGGCGCGTCCTGACCGGCAATCCGGTGCTGATCGCGCGGCGGACGCGGCCCTCCTGGCCGTGAGCTCGGCCGACTACACGTACGACCAACGATCGCCACTTCGGCGCCGGGAACCTCCACGACGACAAGATCACGCTCACCCAGACGGTCGACGAGTTCAACCCGTTCGAGCTCGGCCAGGCCGTCAACTACTACGAGCCCGGCCACGACGCCAACGACGTCGTCGTCGAGGACGAGGACGGCAACCTGTTCTGGCGTGACCCCGACGGCGTGATCGACGGCAACCCGTACATCCCGAGGCTCGGCGGCGGCAGCCCGACTGGATGGAGACGGGCGCTTCCTGCAGCACGGCGGCCTGTACTACGTGATGGCCGGCGTCGACCAGTTCAACCTGATCGGCGACCAGCGGCTGGTCGACAAGCAGGTCCTGCAGCTCGGTGCGCTCGAGAACGAGACCCGTGGCGGCGTCGCCCGCGTCAAGGTCGGCGCGCCGGTCGACCCGAACGAGACCGGGTTCATGCTCCGCGCCACGCAGATCCTCGACTCGACATTCCTGACGTTCGGCATCGGCTCGGCGCTCAACGCGACCGACACCGCGTCCGCGACCGCCGGCTTCTCGGCCGAGGACGTCGACGATCCGAAGAAGGACGACGACGCCGGCTTCAAGTACGGCGACAACGCGTTCGACAAGATCTTCGACAAGATCGCGGGAAGCTACGCGCGAAGACGAGCTCCGGTGGCTCGGGCGCAGGCGGCCAGGCGGCGATCCAGCTCGCCGGCGCGTTCGCGTTCTCGTACACCGACCACGACGTCAAGACGCTGATCACGAGCACGGCCGACCTCAACTCGAACGACGACATGGAGCTGACCTCCGGCGATCACCGAGGAGCTGACGATCACGGCCGAGAGCACCGGCGAGGAGCAGCCGGGCAAGAAGGACGCCAAGGGCGTCGCGCCACGACAACACCTCGGCCAAGAACAGCGTCAGCGCGGCGATCGTGATCGGCATCGAGAACAACGCCTCGCGCGCGATCATCGAGGGCGGCGCGCATCTCGACTCGATGCGGGCCCTCCGCCTGCTGTCCGGCGTGACCTACCCGTTCCTGACCCGGCTCGACGAATTCGTCCCGCTGTCGGTCGGTGAGCTGAGCGACAAGATCACCAGCGAAGGCTTCGACTTCATCAACAAGTACTTCGACGGCACCGGCGGCCTGCAGTCGCTGTTCAACACCTGGGCGCGCAGCACGACCTCCGCCGACAAGATGGCGATCGCCGGCTCGATCAACGTCGTCGTCTTCACCAACATCGCCGAGTCGATCGTTCACACCGGCGCAGTCATCAACCAGGACCCGTTCTACCGGCCGTCCGCAGAACTTCTACGACGACCCGGACAACTACGACCCGGCCGAACAACGACAACATCACCCACAGCTCGAACGCCAACAACGTCGACGAGCACGTCGTGTCGATCGAAGCCACCAACTACATGCAGTTCATGAACGTGACCGGCGTCTTCGGCTTCCACCTGCCGAGCCTCGAGCTCAGCTCGCCGCTGGCGAACGGCTACGACGACGTGGACATGTCGTTCGACGCCAGCCTCGACCCCGACCCACGGCGGCAAGGGCGGCGTCGGCGGCGCGATCTTCCTGCAGTTCCTCAACAACACGACGCACGCGATCGTCGAGCCCGGCGTCCTGCTCTACAGCGGCCAGCAGTCGGGCCTCAACATCAAGGCCGAAGAAGCGATCATGAACTTCGCCTTCTCGCAGGCCGGCGCCGACGCGGGCAAGATCGCGGTCGGCGGCACGTTCTCCTACTTCGAGCAGCACAGCGACACGCTGGCCCAGCTGGCCGCAGGGTTCGATCATCACCGGCGGCCGGGTCGACGTCTACGCCGGCACGCTGGAGACCGTGATCAACTGGGCCGGCGGCGTGGCCAAGAGCAAGGCGATCGGCGCCGGCATCGCGGTCGCGATCAACAACACGCATCGCAGCACGCGCGCCGTCATCGGCGAGGCCGCCGACACCGCCGGGCACCGCGGCCGGCGGCCTGGTCGCCCCGAGGATCGACGTCGTCGGCACCGTCACCGCGCGGGCGAGCGTCGCCGGCGGGCTGTACACGTTCACGGTCGCGGGCGCGATCGCCAACGCATCGAAGTCCAAGGACGAGCCGGCCGCCGACGCCGGCGGGAACGCGCCGGCCGCCGGCAGCGACCCGCTCGATGGCGTCTCGCCGCCGAGCGCTGTCCGGCCAGCACGCCGCCGACCAGCGCAGCGCAGGACAAGAAGGCCGGCACCAGCGTCGCGATCGCCGCCGCCGTCGCCGTCAACAACATCACCGACGTGACGCAGGCGTCGCTCGCGGACTACACGGTCCGCGCCGACGCGGTCGACATCAGGGCGCAACAACCGGAACTCGATCGTCGCGGCGACCGGCGGGCTCGCCTTCGCCAAGACCGACTCCGGCGGCAACGCCGCGGCGCTGGCCGGTGCGTTCAGCTACAACGGCATCGACGCGACGACGGACGCCTTCGTGCGCGACGCCAACCTCACGCTGCGCAGCGTCGAGTTCGAGGACTTCGTCGTCGAGACCACGGACACAGCGGTTCTCGCTCACCGCCGACAGCGTGGGCGAACGTCTGGACGCTCGCCGCCGGCGGCGCCGGCGCCGTGGCGAGCGGCGGCACCGCGGACAGCAGCAGCGGCTCGGTCGCCGGCTCGCTCGCCGGCTCCGTGTCGCTGAACATCGATCACGGCGACGACCAGCGCGCGGATGCTCGACAGCACGATCCGCCTCGCGGCCGGGGACTGCGCCGAGCGACGTCCGCGTCCGGGCGACCGACGCGTCCGACATCTTCGCCATCGCCGGCGGCCTGTCGCTGGCGATCGCCAACGGCGGCCAGGGCAAGGCGACCGCGATCTCGGCCGGCGTCGCCATCGCGGTCAACACGATCGTCGCCGACATCGAGGCGCTCGTCGAGTCAGGCATCGAGCACGACCGGCGCGTCGTGGCCGCCGGCGCGACCGGCGACCTGCCTCATCGAGGCCTTCTCGACCGGCAGCATCCAGGCCTACACCGTGGCCGGCGCGCTCGCCGCAGCCGTCGCGAAGCAGTCGCGGCAGCGGCATCGCGGCCGCGGGCGCGGGCTCCGGCTCGGTCAACTAGATCGACGCCGACACGACCGCGATCGTGCGCACGAGCACCGTCGACAGCCGCGGGCGGCGTCACCGTCGGCGCGACGAACGACTCGACAGATCATCGCCGGCGCCGGTGCGGTCGCGATCTCGTTCGCGCTCGGCCGGCCAGGGCACCGCCGCCGCGGTCGCCATCGGCGGGTCGTTCGCCGTCAACAACATCGGCAGCGACGGACTGACGAGCAACCTGGTCTGGGCCGAGATCGACGACTCCGACGTCACGTCCGGCGGCCCGATCACGCGTCTACGCCGACATGCTGGCCGGCATCTTCGCGCTCGGCATCGGTGCGGCCGGCGGCGTCGCCGGCTCGAGCAGCGGCTCGCGCATTCGCGGTCAGCCTGGCCGGCTCGATCGGCTTCAACCGGATCCGCAACAACACCCAGGCTCGGGTCAGCAACGGCAGCACCCTGACGACGACGACCGGCAGCGGCGCGGCGATCAGCGTCACTGCGCGACCGACGACTCGTGGATCAACTCGACGGCCGGCGCGGTCGCCGTCTCGATCGCGGTCAGCCAGAAGACCGCGGTCGCGGCCGCGCTCGGCCTGTCGCTGACGATCAACGAGATCCACAACACGACGCGCGCCGGCGGTCGAGGACTCGGACGCTCGACTCCGACGGCGCCGTCACGCGTCTCGGCCGACGAGCGACTCGCGGATCGACTCGCTCGCCTTCGGCATCGCGGTCGCCGTCGGCGATCAGCGGCAACGCCACCGCGATCGGCGTCGGCGCGACCGGTGCCCTCAGCTTCAACACGATCGACAACCTCGTCGACGGCGACGATCGCCAACACCGCGACGAACGGCACCGCGACCGTCACCGCCGGCGGGTCCGGCCCGTTCACGTCGTGCCACGGCACACCGGTCACCAAGTCGATCGTGGTCGCAGGCGTGCGACGACTCGACGATCAAGGCGATCGCCGTCGCGGCGGCCGCGAGCGTCGCGGGCAGCACGAGCGCGACGGCCGTCTCGGTCGTCGATCGGCCTGGCCCTGGCGCACAACAAGATCGAGAAGACGGTCTCGGCGAGCATCGTCAACCTGCCGAGCGTCGTGTCCCACGGCGGCATCCTCGTGAGCGCCCACGACGGCGCCGCGATCGAGGTCACGACGGTCGCCGCCGCGGTCGCGATCGCGATCTCCGGCGGCGGCACGAGCGTCGGCGTCGCCGGCGGCGCCGCCGAGTCGACGAACGTGATCCTCACCCACACGCTCGCATCGATCGAAAACAGCGAGATCGACGCCCGCGGACCCCCGCTCGGCAGCGTCGAGGTGCTGGCCGATAGCACCTCGAGCATCAAGGCCGTCGTTGCCGGCGTCGCGGTCTCGGTCGCGATCGGCAACACCGGCGTCGGCGTGGCGATCGGCATCGCGGTCGCCCGCAACTTCATCGGCTACGACCCGGACTCCACGCGGCGTCTCCTACAGCCAGCTCTCGACCGACTACGTCGACACGCTCACGCCGGGCCTCCGGGTCAAGATCGCGCCGAACCCGACGACCGCCTCCGGACGGGACGACCAGCTGGCCCCGGCAACGCCGATGGACGGCGACATCTTCGAATACCTCGGGCCCGACAGCCGCTCCGCGGTACGACTACACCGAACGCCGAGCAGCACGCCAAGATCCAGGCCGGGCGGCGGGTCAAGGTCGGCTCGACCGTCTACGAGTACATCGGCTCGCACCTGGTCGGCGGCGTCGAGACGGACATCCGCAACGACGTCGACCTGACGCCTCGAGGTCTTCACGGACACCGACCAAGTGGCGCGCGGTCAGCGTCCTCGACGGCCAGGACTACCTGAACCCGCGGCTCTGGAGGCAGGTCAACCTCCACGCCGACCCGGCCCAGGTCGAGGCCTATCACCAAGAACACCTCGATCCTCGGCAGCGCCTTCCTCCACGTCAAGGCGACCGGATCGCAGACGATCGACGCGCTCGTCATCGCGGTCGCCGCCGGGCATCGGTGGCGGTCTCAGCAGCGTCGGCGTCGGCATCGCGGGCGCCGGCACGTACGCCGAGAACGTCATCCTCGCGACCGTCAAGGCCTACGTCGACGGCACGCGCGACCGATGGGATCAAGGCGACGAGCGCGACGATCGAGGCCTCGAATGCGGCGCTCATCCACACCGTCGCGGGCGCCGTGGCCCTGTCCGTCGGCGCCGGCAGCACGGCCGGCGTCGCGATCTCGATCGGCCTGTCGCTCGCCTTCAACAAGGTCGTCGACCGACGTCGAGGCGTACGCGAAGAACGCCCACATCACGACCAGCGTCGGCGGCGTCACGGTCTCGGCGACGACCGCCGCCGCCCCGCCGTTCAGCAGCAGCGCCGTCACCGCAGCCAACCTCGACGACGTCGCCAAGTCCGACGACACCGTCGCCGACTGGAACGGTGACGCGGTCATCCGGCAGGCGATCGTGACGATGTTCGCGGCCCACGGGATCACGCTCGCGACGAGCGACTCGATCTCGACCGCGGCCCGCTACACGACCGACGACGGGACGAAGTCGCTCAAGCGCGGCGACCTGATCCGCGACCTCTCGACCGGCGACGCGTACCGGTTCCTCGGCGCCGACGACACGAGCGTCGACCTCGGCACGGTCGTCTTCACCGGCCCGAACTGGGTCCTCGAGCTGCCGATCCGCGTGTCGACGCTCGTCGCCGGCTCCAGCTGGACCGTCGTCGACGGCAACGGCGTCGCGTACGACGTGCGCAAGGACGATCAACGGGGCGATCATCGTCTCGCGGGCGACGATCAGCGTCGTCGCCGCCGCCGCCGCGCTCGCGGTCGGGATCGGCGGGACGGCCGGAGTGGCGATCGCCGGTGCGGGCGCCGTCGCGATCAACTCGGTCACCGGCACGACGAACGCGTACCTCGACGGCAGCGACATCCGCAGCGCCGGCCCGGTCTTCGTCACCAGCACGAGCGGCTCCGCCATCTCCGCCGTCGTCGTCGGCGATCGCGGTCGCGGTCGGTGGCGGCGGGACGGCCGGCATCGGCGTCGCGATCGGCATCTCGGTCGCGCGCAACTTCATCGGCGCCGACAGCGACGGAACGCCCGACCCGCTCGAGGTGAAGGCCTACTCCAACGACACGAGCATCTCGGCGGCGGGCGCTCTCCAGATCACGGCGACGGCCTCGCAGGCGATCTCGGCGGTCGTCATCGCCGCCGCCGCCGCGATCGCGGTCGGTGGCAACGTCGGCGTCGGCGTCGCCGGCTCCGGCGTGTGGGCCGAGAACGTCATCCGCGCCCACGTCAAGGCGCTCGTCGACGGCGACGGCGCGAACGGCATCTCCGCCACGAGCATCCTCGTCCGGGCGCTCGACACCTCGAAGATCACCGCCCTCGGCGGGCGCCGCGTCGGTGGCCCTCGCCTTCGCCGGCGAGGGTGCGGCCGTCGCCGTCTCGATCGGCGTCTCGCTCGCACGCAACACCATCGCCAACGAGGTCGAGGCCGCGATCCTGAACGCCGACGGCCCCGGCGCACACGACGCGCTCAGACCTCGGCCGCGATCGCCGCCGGAGACCGGGTCCGCCAGCTGACGACCGGCTCGATCTTCGCAGTACACCGGTCTCGCCGGAACGTTGAACCTCAGCACCCAGACGTACGACGCGGCCCACGGCTGGACGCTCGATCACGACCGGCCCGATCACCGTCCAGGCGACCGAAGCGGCCTCGATCGACGCGATCTCCTTCGCGGCCTCGCTCGCCGCGGCCGGCGCCTTCGTCGGCGTCGCCGTCAGCGGTGCCGGTGCGTGGGCATCGAACATCATCCTGACCCGCACGAACGCGCACATCGACAGCTCGATCCTCAAGAGCACCGGAGCGGTCGCGATCACCGCGTCAGCGACACGTCCTCGATCAAGGCGCTGATCCTCGCGCTGTCGGTCGCGGTCGGCGGCGGCGCGGTCGGTGTCGGGGCCTCCATCGGCCTGGCGCTCGCCGAGAACCTGGTCGGCTGCGACCCCGACCCGACGACGACCTACACGTACGTGTACGGCGACAACGTCCTGACGCTGCACGCCGGCGACCGGGTCAAGATCAACGACGGCATCCGGGCGGGCGATGTCTACCAGTACCTCGGCCCGACCTACACGGTGCCGTTCGACTATCCTGAGCACGGCGGCCACGTCGACCGTCACGAAGGGCAAGCGCGTCAAGGTCGTCGCGACCGGCGAGGTCTACGAGTACCTCGGCTCGGTCACCCTGGTCAACCTGAACCTCGCCGCGCAGGACTACACCGACATCAAGAAGTGGCGCCGGATCAGCGCCCTTGACCAGGACTACGGCGACACCTCGCTCTGGCAGCGGGTCGACCTCACGAGCGCGAGCGCGCAGGTGCGGGCCTACGTCAGCGACTCGAGCATCGATGCAGCCGGCGCCCTGACGATCATGGCCACCGAGAGCGCGACCATCGACGCGATCGTCGTCGCCGCATCCGTCGCGATCTCCGGGCGGCGTCGTCGGCGCGAGCCTCAGCGGCGCCGGTGCGGCGGCCACGAACCGCATCGCGACCGAGGTCCAGGCGTTCATCGACGGCGACGGACCGTCGGGCATCAAGGCGACGACCATCACCCTGAGCGCCACCGACGGCTCCGGGCATCAACGCCATCGTCGGCGCGGCCTCGGTCGCGGCGGGCTTCGGCGTCGTCGGCGCCGCGCTCTCGATCGCGGTCTCGATCGCCTGGAACGAGGTCCGCAACGACGTCGGCGCCTACATCGCCAACGCCGACCAGGGCGTCACGACGACGAGCGGGCGCGGTGTCGATCACCGCGACGACGCAGGGCCGGTTCGTCTTCACCCTCACCGGCTTCACGCCGACCGAGCTCGACGACGCGGCGACCGCCACTCCGGACGACCCGGCGACAGCGCGGACGGACGAGGCGGCCGACGACAGCACCGGCGACGCCGCGATCCTGGCCTCGCTCGCCGCGGCCTTCGGGACCGCGAACGAGCCGCTCGTCGGTCGTCAGCACCGTCGCGAGCTCGTGGAAGTTCTCGTCGAACGACGGCTCGCCGGCTGGTCGACGCACGGCGACATCGTCAAGCTCGCCGACGGCTACACCGGTGGCGGGACGCCGGGCGCCCTCTACCGCTACGTCCCGACGTGCGGACGCCGACGCTCGACCTGAGCACGGAGAACTACGGCGGACCGAACTGGGCGCCCGTCACGGTCCTGCCGAAGCTGTCGATCCTGACTGCGGGCAGCATGTGGGTCCTCGTGGCACCCGACGGCGCGACGTACGTCATCGCCAAGGACCCGTCACCGGCGCCCTCAAGGTCTCGCACTCGACGATCAACGTCATCGCCGCGGCGGCGTCGGTCGCGGTCGGCGGCGGCCTCGTCGGCGTCGCGATCAGCGGCGCCGGCGCAGTCGCCGAGAACGTCGATCCTCACGAAGACCAACGCCTACATCGCGGACAGCAAGGTCACGAGCCAGACGCGACGTCTCGATCAATGCCGCGAGCACGTCGGCGATCACGGCGACGATCGTCGCCGCGTCGGTCGCCATCGGTGGCGGCGGGTTCGCCGGTGTCGCCGCTTCGATCGGTGTCGCGATCGCCAAGAACTTCATCGGCTGGCAGGCGGACGGCACCCCGGCAAGCGCCGAGATCCGCGCCTACGTCCAGCGCTCGACGATCGGCGCCGGCGGCGACCTCAACATCACCGCGATCGCCGGCGAGCAGATCAGCGCCCTCGTCTTCGCGGGTTCCGTCGCGATCGGCGCCGGCGGCCGGCCTCGGCCTCTCGGCCAGCGGCTCCGGGCGTCTCCGTCGACAACCGCATCGCGACCCTCGTCCAGGCCGCGATCGACGGCGACCACACCGCCGGCATCGCGGCGACGGGGATCAGCGCCGACCACGTCTCGCTCACCGCGCTGGACACCTCGACGATCACGGCCTTCGCCGGCGCGGTCTCGATCGCGGCCTCGGTCGCGGGTGTCGGGGCGGTCGCGTTCTCGATCGGCGTCTCGCTCGCGCACAACGAGATCGGCACACGAGTCGAGGCGTTCATCGCGAACGCCGTCACCGAGCGTCACCTCGACGGTCGGAGCCATCACCCTCGAGGCGACCGAGGGCGCGACGATCAACGCGATCTCGATCGCCGCCTCGGCGGCCGTCGCCATCGCCGTCGCTCGGCGGCCTCGCGCTGAGCGGCGCCGGCGCCGACGCGACGAACCTCATCCTGACCCAGACCAACGCCTACATCGCGGACAGCAACATCGCGAGCGCCGGCGACGTGATCGTGACGGCGACGAACACCTCGGCCATCCACGCGATCGTCCTGGCGATCTCGATCGCGGTCGGTGGCGGCATCGGCGTCGGCGTCGGCGCGTCGATCGGCGTCGCGCTCGCCCGCAACCTCATCGGCTGGGATCCGAACGCATACGACTACACCTCGACGATGGTCCTCTCCACGGGCCTCGCGGTCGGCAAGCGTGTCCTCGTCATCACCGGCGACGGCGCCGGCAACCTCTACGAGTACAAGGGCCTGGCCCTCACCGGGACCGTCGACCTCGGCGCGCAGACCTACACCGACACGAGCAAGTGGACGTGGCTCAACGCCAGCGACCACTCCTCCGACGAGGTTCTGTCGGGCGGCCTCGCGGTCGGCACGACGGTCCGGATCACCACCGGCGTCGGTGCCGGCGACGTCTACCAGTTCGTCGGTGCGGCACGCGTCGGGCTCGGTCGACCTCCGCCGAGAGCAGTACAGCGACGTCTCGCAGTGGAAGCAGCTCAACCTCGCCGCGCGCGGCGCCGAGGTCCAGGCGTACGTCCTGCGCTCGAGCATCACCGCCACGACCGGCGACCTCAAGCTGAACGCCACGAGCACCCAGACGATCGACTGCGCTCGTCGTGGCAGGGTCCGCGGCGGTGGCCGCCGGACTGCTCGGCATCGGCATCAGCGGCGCGGGCGTGGGCGTCGTCAACAAGATCAACGTCCACGTCAAGGCCTACATCGACGGCGATGGCGCGACCGGCATCACCGCCCAGCGCGTCAGCGTCATCGCCGACGACGCCTCGACGATCACCGCCACCGCGGGTGCGGTCTCCATCGCCGCGGCGTTCGGCGGGGTGGCCGGTGGCATCTCGATCGCGATCGCAGTCGCCTACAACGAGATCTCCAACGAGGTCGTCGCCTCGATCGCGAACGCCATCCACCACGTGACCTCGACCGTCGGCGCGGTCGACGCTGTCGGCGACCTCGCAGGGCCGGCGTCTCTTCACCCTGACGAGCCTCACCGCGGCGCAGCTCGATGACGCCGGCACCGTCGACACGGGTGCCGGGGCCGCCGCCGACGCCGCTGCGGACGCTGATCCTCAAGAGCACGCTGAGCAGCGCCTTCACGACGGCCGGCGAGCCGCTGTCGGGCACGATCACCGTGACGATCCTCGACCCGGGCATCGCCTGGCAGGTGACGACGAGCAACGGCGGCAACTACCTGATCCGGCTCATCGGCGGCGTCCTGAAGGTGACGGCGCCGACTTCCATCCAGGCGATCGCCGCGGCCGCGTCCATCGCGGTCGCGGTCGGGCTGCTGGGCGGCGGCGTCAGCGGCGCCGGCGCCGTGGCGACGAACGTGATCCTCACGAAGACCGACGCCACGATCGCCGACAGCGTCATCAGCAGCGCCGACGGACGTCACGCTCGACGCGACCGACACCGCGCTCATCCGGGCCAAGATCATCACGGCTGCGGCCGGTGTCGGCGTCGGCGTCGGCCGGGGTCGGCGCCTCGATCGGCGTCGCGATCGCCCGGAACTTCATCGGCTACCGGGCGGACGGCACCGCCCAGACGGCCGAGGTCCACGCCTCGATCGACCGCTCGAGCGTGACGGCCGGCCGGCAAGCTGACCCTCCAGGCGCTGTCGAACCAGACGATCGAAGCCCTTGTCGTCGCCGGTTCGGTCGCGATCGCCGGGTGGCCTGTACGGCTTCGCGGCCGCGGGCGCCGGCGCGACGACCGACGAACAAGATCGCGGCCGACGTCAAGGCCACGATCGACGGCGACGGGACGGCGGCGACCGGGATCACCGCCGGCGAGCATCCGGCTGTCGGCCCGCGACACATCGAAGATCACGGCCAACACGGCATCCGTCGCGGTCGCGGCGTCGATCGCCCCGGATGGCGCGGCCATCGCGATCGCGGTCGCCACCGCGAACAACTCGATCGGCAACACCGTCGAGGCGTCGATCAAGAACGCCAACACCCTCGTCAAGGCGACGACCGGCGGGATCGTCCTCGATGCCTACGAGACGGCCTCGATCACGGCGCTGACGATCGCCGGCGCGTTCGCCTTCTCGTTCAGTGGCTCGTTCAGCGGCGGCGGCGCGCAGGCGACGAACACGACGACGACGAAGACCAAGGCGTACATCGCGCGCCTCGCCGAAGGTCGAGTCGCAGCTCGCGTGAACCTGACCGCCGACGACCACTCGTCGATCTCGGCGACGCTCCCGGTCGATCTCCGCCAGCTTCGGCCTGATCGGCGGAGCCGGCGCCGTGCTCGCTGACGACGAACACGATCGGCGCGCGAGATCGACGCCTACATCGACGGCTCGAAGGTCACCGTCGACAGCGGGCAACGTCGAGATCCTCGCCCGCTCGCAGGCGACCGTCACCGCGGACACGCTCACGATCGCGATCGCGGTCGCCCTCGGTGTCGCCGGCGGCGTCAGCGACGCGAGGGTCTTCGTCAACGGTCACACCCAGGCGTACCTCGGCACGCTCGCCGAGGTCATCGCCGACGCCGGTGCACGTGAAGATCAACGCGACCTCGAACTCCACCGCGACGGCGACCGTCGAACGGCGGCAGCGGCTCGCTCGGCGTGTCGGTCGCCTCGATGCACCGGCACAGGCGACGATCAACACCACGACGCGCGCGTCGGTCGGCGACGGCTCGACGATCCACGCGCTGGACGCCGACATCACGGCGAGCGCGACGAACACGTCCGAGCGCGACGGTCACGAGCGCCGCCGTCGGCCTCATCTCGAACGGCGGACGTCACGGCTACTGCGCGACGGACACGAGCACCGTCGAGGCGTACATCGGGTCGACGGTCGGCACGTCGCAAGCACCGCCGGCCGGGACGCGACCGTCGTGACCCGACCGGGCAGCCGTCGACCATCGACGTCAAGGCGTCCCTGATCTCGCCGATCAGCGCGACGGGCAGACGTCCTGTCGATCTCGCTCGGCGTGCCGACAGCAAGACGAAGTCGACAGCGACGGCGACGCAGACGGTCCGTGCCTACGTCGGCGACGGCGGCAAGCTCACGGCGCAAGGGCGGCGGCAACGTCAACATGGCCGCGAACGCGAACACGCAGGTCGTCGCCACGGGGACCGGCGTCGCGGTCGACGCTCGGCGTCGGCTACGAGCGGCGCCGACGGTGACGCGACGCTCAACCCGACCGTCAAGACGTTCACCGAGCGGACGAGCTCGCTCGGCGGCGACGACGTCACGCTGACCTCGACGCTGAACCTCACACGACCTCGGCGCGCCGATCAAGCAGACGGTGGACGGCGACCGACGCCCATGGCCCGGCCTACGCGACGGTGACCCTCGGGAGCGGCGCGCTCCTGGCGCGGTGCCGCCGGTGGCACGGTCACGTCAACGAACTCGCCGACCGTCGAGACAGGCGTCGGCGTCGAGCACCACGGTCACCGCGACCGCGCGACGTCAACGTCAAGAGCAACACCTTCCAGCTCGCCGAGACGAACGGTCAGTCCTTCGGGATCGCCGGCGGCGGTCGGCATCGGCACGGTCGTCGCGATCGCGACGCGCGGCCGGCACCATCGACGACCTACTTCGACGGAACGCTCACCGACGGCGCGGACAGCCTCACCGTCCAGGGCAACGTCAGCACGACCTCGAACTCGACCGGCCGCGCCGTCGGCGGTGCGATCCTCGGTGCGTTCACGGGCCCGACGATCACGGCAGAGACGAAGCCGACCGTCACGACGACGGCTCGGCGGCACGGTCACCGCCGAGCGGTGACATCCTCGCCCAGTCGAACGTCACGACCGCGGCGGTCGCGGTCGGCAGCGCGTTCACGATCGTCATCGCTGGTCGCCATCGCGCACGTGACCGTCGACGCGACCGACAGTCCGATCGTGACGACGTCAGTGTCCGCAGCGGGTCGATCACCTCGACCGGCGGCGACATCACGATCAGCGCGCTCCACAACTTCCCGTACCCGACCACCCCGACCGACCTGACCAAGGGCGCCCACGCCAACGCCGACGTCAAGGGCGGCGGCACGATCTCGGTCGGCGACACGACCGTCAACGCGACCGCGGCGCGAACGTCGACGTGACGGTCGCCGCGAGCGC
>CAWFLS010000012.1:0-102784 GCA_963816675.1 uncultured Chloroflexia bacterium | reverse complement strand
CGCAACCGGCGACTGGGACAGCCCGGTGCGCCTCGTGATCACACCCCGGAACGACGATCGCCGCCAAGATCCGCGCACGGCCGTGATCGAGTTCGAGTGCGGCTCGCTCGCCACCTGCGGTCCCAGCTCGAGCTACGTCTTCCCGAGCCTGTACGCACCGCCGGTGCGCGTCGCGGTCGAAGTCATCGACGACGAGACTTCGGGCGGGATCGTCGTCGAGAGCGGGAACAGCACGCTCGTCGTGAAGTGCGGCAACGACACCTGCACGACGGCCGGCGCGACCGACGACTACTTCCTGCGGCTCGCCAAGCAGCCGACCACGACTGTCAGCGTCGCGATCATCACCGACGGCCTCACGGACGTGAAGTCGATCAAGCTTTCGAACGGGACTGCCGCTTCGATTGCGTACCAGACGATCGGCGGGTACATCCCGACGCAGCTCTTCATCGGTGCCGTCACCGTCGGCGCCGGCAGCACGACCCTCACCCGCTCGGACGTCGGCAGCTTCCAGGACGAGGGCTTCGTCAAGGACCAGTTCCTCCTGATCACGGGCGCGGGGACGGCGAACCCGGTCTACGCCTACATCCAGTCCGTCACCGACACGACGATCACGTTGAAGGCGGCGTTCGGCGGCACCCCGGGCACCTACGCCAACGTCGTCATCAGCAAGGTCGTCCGTCAGGGTCTCTGGCAGGGCACCGTCACGGTCGTCACCAGCGGCACTGCGACGCAGTGCGCGCCGGCCGACCTTGGCTGCCGCCAGATCGTCCGCACGATCGACCCGAACGACCAGAGGGCATCGAGCTGGCTCGCGGACGGCTTCCTCGAGGGCCAGCGAGTTCGCGTCTGCCAGGCCTCAAGTCCGACGAACTGCGCCGACTTCAAGATCGCGCTGCTCCGCGGCGTCAACGGAACGCAGGACGAGAAGCTGCAATTCACGTCCGAGACCGCGCTGCCCGCATGGCTCACGGGCAGCGTCGCGGTGACGGTCACGCGGATCGCAGCGGTCGCAACGTTCAGCAGTGACCCGACCGCCGCGAACGCCTGGTACAAGCAGCAGCAGATCGAGCTGCAAGCCGACATCAACTACGCTCTGCCGCCCGGCCACGACAACATCAAGATCTACCCGGTCTCGACGCATTTGCTGTCGAAGCTGCGCGGCCCGCTCGCGGTCGAGGGCGGTCCGACGGCGGCCGACCGCTCGCTGCGGAACGGCGTCAAGCTTTCGGGTGAGAGCGACGCGCCGCTGTTCTCGATCCCGCCGCAGGCGCCCGAAGACTCTCAGATCGACATCCTCAACATCTTCAACGACTCGAGCCAGGCCGATACGGCCGGAACCATGACGTCGACCACGCTCCGCGGCTTCGGTACGGCGAACGACCTCGACTTCGGTGTCGTCACCGGCACGATCTACGGCGAGGCGCCCGGCGCCAACGGCCACCTCGTCTACCCGGGCGGCATCAGCTTCGGCGCTGTCGGCTTGGTGGACGGCCGGTTCCAGACGGACGGTGCCAAGAGCTCGATCGAAGTGCTGAACGTCCTGCTCGGCCAGGGCAACGACAAGCTCACGATCACCGGCACCCTCGACCCGATCGCCGGCGTGACGGTGACCTCGACGACCACGATCGTCGGTTCGGCGACGGGCGGCACACTGACGCGCATTGGCCTCGACTGGCTCGCACAGGGCTTCCTGGTCGGCCAGACCGTTCAGCTGACGATCGGTGGCGTCGTGCAGATCGGCACGTGGAAGGTCACCGCGATCGGCGGGATGGGGAACAGCGTCCTCACGCTCGGCAACGGGGCGGCGCTGACAAGCGGCAGCTTCCTGACGAGGCTGGACGGCCAGTACACACCCGTGACGTTCACGGGCGCGGTAAACATCGCGCAGTGGACGGTCAGTGGCACGACCATCGGCGTCATCCTGACCCGCCTCGACGGCCAGAACTGGGCGACCGGCGTCGCGACCGACTTCGCCGTCGGCCAGCAGGTCGTCCTCTCCGGCGTGCCCGGCACCTGGCGCGTGTACGCGGTCTCGGGTACGACGCTGACGCTGCAGGCGCTGACCGGCGCGCCGGTGCTCGCGGCCGCGACGAACGTCCAGAGGACCGTGTCCGTGCCTGGCCCGCACGGCGGCCTCACAGTCGTGCACGGCGGCGGCAACACGGCGCTCGACGTGAACGCGACCGTCACCGCGACGTCGAACAGCCTGACGCGCAGCGACATGCTGGCCTGGTCCGACGACGGCTACCAGATCGGCCAGCTCATCTCGATCGACGGCTCTGCCCAGACCTGGATGATCACGGGCTTCGCCGACGCGACATGCACACTTCCCGCCGCGCAGACGTTCGCCCGCTGCGGCAAGGGCTCGACGATGCTGCTCAGCGCCGCGGCGCCGTCACTGTCGAGCGCTCCGCACGCGATCGATGTCGTCGACCCGAAGACCGTCACCGCGACCGGCGCGATGACCGTCGCCACGGGCACCATCGACACGCCGGCGACCGGCGGCTCGATCACCCGTGCCGGTGGCTGGTCCGGGTTCACCGTCGGCATGGACGTCACGATCTCCGGGCTGCCCGGCACCTGGCACGTGACGGCGATCTCCGGCAACACGATCACGCTCTCCGGCGCCACGCTCCTCGCCGGCTCGTTCGCGAGCCTCACCGTGACCGCGCTCGACTCCACGAAGTCGGGCGGCCTCCGGATGGGCGGCGACAACCTGCATATCGGCACCTACGTCACCACGACGATGAACGTCGCCGCGCAGACGCTCACCCGGACTGACGGCAAGACGTGGGCCGACGCTGGGTCGGACTTCGCGGTCGGCCGCCAGGTCGTCATCGGCGGCGTCGACGGCGTCTTCACCATCACCGCTGTCAGCGGCTCCGTCCTCACGCTATCGGGCACAGCGCTGACTGTCGCGACCGGCGCGCTGCTGACGGTCACGGTCGTGCCGACCAGCGTTCTCGGCGGACCGAACTCGCCGCTCGTCCTCTACGGCGACACCTCGCAGGACGGCATCTGGTACAGCGGCGATCCGTCGACCGTCGACGGGACGTTCATCGGCGACAAGCCGTTCAACCCGTTCGTCAACATCCCGATCTCCCAGAACGAGGACGCCACATTCCTCGTCGCCCTCGCGAACCCGTTCCGGTCCCCCGGCAACGACGTGATCGACGCGAGCGCGCTGTTCGCGAACGTCGTCTGCAACGCGACCTGCAGCAACCTGCCGAGCGTCGGGATCGTCGCCTACGGCGGCGCCGGCGACGACACGATCATCGGGTCGCAGGCTGGCGACTTCCTCGCCGGCGGCTCCGGCAACGACACGATCGTCGGCCTCCGCGGCACGGACCAGATCTACGGCGACTCCGGCCTGAACGTCGACGTGCTCACGCGCGCGCTGACGATCCCGGCCTACAACGCGGGCTTCACGTCGGCGAACGTCGACCTCTTGCTGGTCGCGGGCAATGACACCATCTCCGGCGAGGGCGCCGGCACGATCGGTGGCGCCGACCCGACGCAGGTCGTGACGGGCTACGACGACGTGATCTTCGGTGACTACGGCAACGTCACGCAGCTCGTCGCAGACCCGAACCAGCCGAACCCGCTGCTTCAGAAGATCCAGACGACAGGGTTCATCCGCGACATCGCCACGACCCGGCCCGAGCACGGCGGCAACGACACGATCCACGGCAACACGGGCCGCGACCGGATCTTCGGCGGCAACGGCAACGACTTCATCACCGGCGACGGCGACCCGAACACGATCTTCGGCGACCACGGCCACATGCAGTACATCGCCGGCACGACGGACGTGACCACGCTCCACATGGTCGAGAGCATCTCCTTCGCGCAGGGCGGCGTCGACCACATCACGGCGAACGGCGCGGATGACTTCATCTTCGGCGGTTTCACTGGCGACCTCATCGATGCCGGCGACGGCCAGAACGTCGTCTTCGGTGACCACGGCCGCATCACCGGCGTCGAGAACAGCGTCTTACAACCGCCCGATCCCGACGACGAACGCGACGTTCCCGGCCGCAACGCCGCCGCACGACGACTACCAGATCCCGGTCCTCGCGCTCGTTGAGTCGATCTCGGCCGTCGCCGGCGCCGAGAACGGTGGCAATGACCGCATCTTCACCGGCCTTGGCCGTGACGAGATCTTCGGTGGCGCGGGTGACGACACGATCATCGGCAACAACGGCGAGGACCCGCAGCCAACTCGACGCGGCGCGACCACAACAACATCGTCTTCGGCGACTACGGGTTCATCGACTACCTGATCAACGACCTGCCGGCGCTCGAGTTCGGCAACCCGGAGAGCGGCGACCCGAACGACAACGCGCACGACATCGATCGCGTCTGGTCGCTGGCCACGGCCTACAGCCTCGGTGGCAACGACACCATCACGACCGGTGTCGTACGCCTACGACATCATCATCGGCGGCGCCGGCAACGACACGATCACGTCAGGCGCCAACCGCGACCTGGTCTTCGGCGACAACGCCCGGCTGACGTCGACCTCCAACGACAACCCGCAGACGATCTACTCGGTCCACGAGTTCTCGATCTGCATCATCGAGACTGTCGGGTTCGACGACACCGACAGCGGCAACGACACCATCTACGGCAGCCCGTACAACGACATCCTGTTCGGTGGCGGCGGCGACGACGTCATCTACGGCTACGAGGGCAACGACCTGATCTTCGGCGACCAGGGCAAGGTGTCGTGCGTCCCGGGCAAGTCCTACAACCCCGATGACCCGCTCAACGGGGTGTGCGCCGACCTCGGTGGTGCGATCGTCTTCATCGCAACGAACACGACGGTCTCGACTGGCTCCGGCAACGACCTCATCTACGCGGGCGACGGCGACGACATCGTCCTCGGCGAGCCAGGGCGACGACGTCATCTACGGCGAGAACGGCAACGACATCCTCATCGGCGGCTCGAACGTCGCTGGTTCGCTCGACGGCAACGACGTCATCGACGGCGGCACCGGCAACGACTTCATCGCCGGCGACAACGCCGAGTGCTGCTTCCGTAACGACTACCTCGACCCGCGGATGCGCGTCCTGGCCGGCGGCGTCATGTACGGCACGACCCTCGGCACCAACGACGGTGTCGCGCTCGTGACCGGGACCGTCCAGGAAGACCCGACGCTGATCAACGGTCAGCGCGTCCGCCAGGCCCGCATCAACCTGCTCGACCACAGCGACGACATCCAGGCCAACCACCCCGAGCTGTGGGGCGACGACTACATCGCCGGTGGCGCGGGCAACGACGAGATCTGGGGCCAGCTCGGGGCCGACGTGATCCAGGGCGACGGCGCCATCGACGGCTACGTCCTCTACGACTACGACCACGCGACACGCACGGGCTCGGGTCTCGCGGTGTTCCTCACGACGGCGTTCCTGCCGGACGGCCCCGGTGGCGTGATCGGCCGCAACGTCTCCCGCATCGGCGCCTGGCGGAACACGGATCAGACGATCGACGAGACGCTGATCGTGCACCCGTCGATCGAGGCCGCGACGGACGGCGACGACTACATCGAGGGCAACGGCGGCAACGACACGATCTTCGGCGGCCTCGGCCAGGACGACATCATCGGCGACAGCTCCGACCTGTACCTCTCCGGCCTCCTCGGCCAGCTCGTCAAGATCGACTCGCTGTTCGGCGCATGGCGGATCGTCAGCGTCTCGGCCGACGGGACGACACTGACGCTCGCCGGCCGCGCGCTCCTGCCGGCGGAGCAGGTGGCCGGCTCGCACCTGCGGACCATCACCGTGGGCGCGATCGCGACGACCGGCCTCGTCACGATCACATCGACCGGGCTCTTCTCGATGACGATCACGCGAGCCGGGTTCGACTGGTACTCGGTCGGCTACTGCATCGCCGCGACCTGCCGCCCGGCCGGCGCTGACCTCATCTTCGGCGGGGCCGGCACCGAGATCTCGCGCAACGACCGCGGCGCGGCCACGATCGGTGCGACCGGCATCATCACGACGACGCCGACCGGTCACGCCCGCGACGCCGACGTCATCGCCGGCGACAACGCCCAGATCTTCCGGCTCGTTGGCATCAACAGCGTCTACGGCCAGGGCACGACCGGCCGCGGCATCACGACGCCGAACGGCTTCCTCCAGTTCGTCTACGACCAGACGAGCGCTGCCGAGGACCGCGGCTCGCTCCGGATCATCGTCCGCACCGTCCAGCTCCTCGACTACACGCCGGGCGGCCCGGCCTACAACGCGGCGGCCGCCGCCACGAACCGCGGCGCGGCCGACGAGATCCACGGCGAGGGCGGCGACGACGTCGCGTACGGGATGAAGGGCAACGACGTCATCTACGGCGACGGCCAGAACGACGACCTGATCGGCGGCTACGGCGACGACTGGATCTCGGGCGGGACCGGCGACGACGCGATCCTCGGCGACGACGGCCGGATCTCGACCAGCCGCAACAGCTCGAACGGCTGGACTGCGGCCGGCGTCGCCTGCACCGGCAATGCGGCCGGCACCTGCTACAGCGAGCCCGTCTACGCGTCGCGGCCTTCCTGCCGACCGATCCAGACACGCGGACCGCCAACGGCAACGTCCTCAACGAGTTCATCTACACACCGGGCCAGGTCCAGACCGAGACGATCAACGTCGCCGGCGTCCTCAACCGCTCAGTCAACCTGACTCCGTTCAACGTCGACCCGCTCGACGTCGATCCGCTCTTCCGACCGAACGGCGGCTACGACGACATCATCTTCGGCGGCCTCGGCGACGACGCCATCCACGGCGGCTCGGGCGACGACGCGCTGTCCGGTGCCGAGGCGCTCGTCGCCGGCTACGCGCCGAAGTACGACGCCGCCGGCGCGGTCATCGGCCTCGTCCGGATCGACTTCGGCCACCCGGTCAACCCGAACGACGTGCTCCGCTTCAACCCGGACGACCTCGACGGCTGGCACTTCGACCGCACCCGGCGGGCCGGCGAGTTCGCGCTCTACGACGAGTACGACCCGCGGCGCGCGATCCTGTTCGACGCCAACGGCGCCACGTGGGGCTGCACCTCGTACTCGCCGAGCGGTCACACCTGCACCGGCAGCTCGCCGATCACGGCCTTCCCGTACCAGTACTTCCTCAACAACACGAGCAACGAAGGCCCCGCGATCAAGGGCTGCGGCGGCTTCGGCGCCGAACGGCACATGCATCGCTGATCGACGCGATCGCCAACACCGACGGCAACGACGTCGTCTTCGGTGACCTGGGCAACGACTGGATCGTCGGCGGCACCGGTCACGACACGCTCTGGGGCGGCTTCGGCAACGACCTGCTCCAGGCCGACGACAACCTGTCGGCCGGCTGCCTCGCATCGACCCCGAACGGCACCTGCACGCAGACTGGCATCACCTGGCTCAACGACGGGCCCGACACGCACCCGATGTACGAGGATCGGGCGTTCGGTGGCGCCGGCCGCGACGTCCTCATCGGCAACACCGGCGGCGACCGGCTGATCGACTGGGTCGGCGAGTTCAACAGCTACATCGTTCCGTTCGCGCCGTTCGGCATCGCGACCGTCAGCCGCCAGGTGCCGCCGGCCCTGTTCGAGTTCCTGTACGTGCTCTCGAAGGCCCAGGGCGCCGACCCGACCCGCGCCGCCGACACCAACATCGTCTCGGCACCGCGCAACGGCGAGCCGAACGGCGAGATCGGCCTCGTCACCCAGAAGGACCACGGCCTGTGGCAGAAGCAGACCGGCGCACCGGCCGACCCGCAGGCGGGCAACATCCCCGGTGGCAAGCGAGACGTCCTGCGCACCGCCAACATGAACGACGGCCGGCTGCAGGGCTTCGCGATCGACAGCGGCGTGTTCGACGTCAGCGGCGGCGCGCTGAACGTGTCGGCGGCCTCGCTCGGCCAGGACGCCGCCGCGGTGGTCTACGTCGACCAGGTCCTGCCGGTCTACTACGAGATCCTGGCCTCGGTCCTGGTCAACAAGGCGACGGCCGGCTGGAACGCGAACGCCTACGTCATCTTCGACTACTTCTCGCCGACCGACTTCAAGTTCGCCGGCATCGACGTCGCCCTCAACAAGGCCGTCGTCGGTCATCGGACCGCGACCGGCTGGGTCGATCGATGCGACCGGCGTCGTCACCGGCAACGTCCGGGACGGCACGTACTACGACGTCCAGGTCATCGTGAACGGGCTCGTCGTGCGAGTCTTCATCGATGGCTCGGAGAAGCTGTCCTATCAGTACCTGCCGCGCTACATCGACGGCGTCGCGTACGGCCTGAACATGGGCCTCGTCGGCGTCGGCTCGAACAACGCCCGCGGCACCTTCGACGACTTCGTCGTCCAGTCGCTCCCGCCGACGACGACGTACGAGAGCACCGACGACTTCGCCACCGGCCCGGGCGGCTTCACCGGCGAGAAGACGGGGACGTGGATCGCCAGCGGCGGCCGCTACACCGGAACCGCCTCGTCGACCGCCGCCGCGATCAGCGTCCTGCCGATGCCGGTCCGCCCGGCCGGGGACACCGCCGTCGATATCGATGCGGCTCGTCAGGCTCGGTGCAGGCGGCGTCGGGCGGCTTCGTCTTCGACTACTACGACGCCGGCGACTTCAAGTTCGTGAGCCTCGACGTCGCCGCCGGCCAGGTCCTCATCGGTCACTTCGTCAAGAAGCGCTGGGTCGATCGACGCGACGTTCGCGGCCTCGCTGACCGCCGGCGTCGACTACAAGGTGGCGCTCGACCTCACCGGCACCACCGTCACCGTAACGCTCAACGGCCTCCTCATCGGCTCGTTCTCGTACAACGCGGCCGTCGTCGACGGTGGCCTTGGGACGTTCAGCCGGACCGGCGACGACGACCTTCGACGATGTCCACGTCGTGATCGGCACGCACATGTCGAACCTCGCCGACAGCGAGCCGCCGGTGCTGACGGTGCCGCCGAACGTCACCCGCCCCGCCGACCCGGGCAAGACGACGACGATCATCAGCGACTCCACGCTCGGGCACCGCCACCGCGACCGACAACGTTCCCGGCGTGACCGTCGTCCGCACCGGCGTCCCGGCCGGAAACGTGTTCTCGATCGGCGTGACGACGATCACGTGGACCGCGACCGATGTCTTCGGCAATCAGACGGTCAAGACCCAGCTGGTGACCGTCGTCGACGCCGAGAAGCCGGTCCTCGTCGTGCCGGCGAACATCTCCCGAGTCATCGCCGCCGGCGCCACGTCCGTCGTGATCACCGACGCCGAGCTCGGTACGCGCCTCGGCGACCGACAACGCCGGTTCCGTGACCATCGTCCGGACGGGCGTGCCGGCCGGCAACATCTTCCCGATCGGGACGACGACGATCACCTACACCGCGACCGACGCCTCCGGCAACGTGACGACGGCACCCAGACCGTCACCGTCACTCAGCCGACCCCGGTGATCTCGGTCGGCTCGACCGATCCGGACGGCAGCGAGTACCTGCGCGATCCCGATCGTCTTCACGATCACCCGTTCCGGGAACACCGCGACCTCGATCGTCATCAACCTCGGCTGGAGCGGGACGGCGACCTTCGGCACCGACTACACCGTCACGGCGACGGGCGGCACGCTCTCGTCGAACGGCTCGACCCTCACCCTGGCGGCCGGCTCGACCGGAGCGACGATCACCGTCACGCCGACCGACGACACGACCGTCGAGAGCACCGAGACCGTCGCCCTGACGGTGAAGACCGGCACCGGCTATGCCCTCGGCGCGCCGACGGTCGCCAACGGCTCGATCGCCGACAACGACGGCTCGTCCACGGTCTCGATCGCCGCAACCGACGACTCGGGCGCCGAGGCCGGCAGCAACCCGGTGGTCTTCACCGTCACCCGCTCGGGCAACATCTTCAACACGATCGTCATCAACCTCGGCTGGACCGGGACGGCGACCCTCGGCACCGACTACACCGCGACGGCTGTCGGCGGCACGCTCTCGGCAAACGGGCTGACCCTGACGCTGGCCCCCGGTGCGGCGTCGGCGACGGTCACGCTCACGCCGGTCGACGACGCGGCGGTCGAGCCGACCGAGACGCTGACCGCGACCCTCAAGACTGGCACCGGCTACACGATCGGGACGCCGGCGGCGGCCAGCGGCTCGATCGTCGACAACGACGTCGCCGCGGTCGTCTCGATCACCGCGACGCGACGCCGTCCGGCGCCGAGCAGGCCAACGACCCGATCGTGTTCACGGTCACGCGGACGACCAGCCTTTCCAACGCAGCTCGTGGTCAACCTGACCTGGAGCGGCGGCGGCGATCTTCGGGACGGACTACACGGTGACGGTGACCGGCGGCACGCTGTCGGCGAACGGCTCGACGCTGACGCTGCCGGCGGGCTCGACCGGGGCGACGATCACGGTTCGGCCGGTCGACGACGCTGCGGTCGAGAGTGCCGAGACGGTCGCGGTGGCGGTCGGGTCCGGCGCCGGCTACACCGTCGGCTCGCCTGCGAGCGCGACCGGGCCGATCGCCGACAACGACGTGCGCACGATCTCGGTCAGCGACGCGACGGTGACCGAGGGCAACAAGGGCGTCACCGTCAACGTCGTCGTCACCCTCTCGAGCGCCTCGACCACCTCGGTCACCGTCGTCGTCACCACGGTCGCCGGAACTGCCGTCGCGGGCAGTGACTTCACGGCGAAGACCGTCGACCCTCACCTTCAGCCCTGGCGTCACCTCGCTGACCGTCGCCGATCACGATCGCCGGCGACACGAAGGCCGAGCCGACCGAGACGTTCACGGTCGTCCTGTCGAGCCCGAACGGCGCAGCCATCGGCCGGGGGACCGGCACGGTCACGATCATCGACAACGACTCGGCGCTCGTCGTCGCAGGCGGCTCGGCGGCCATGGTCGGCACGACCGTGTCGACTGCCGACATCGCGCCGGCCCTCGCCGACGCGAAGGCCTGGTGGGCGCAGACCTCGATCGACACCGCCGCGCTCGACGGCGTCACGGTCGTGATCGCGGACCTTTCCGGGCTCGAGCTCGGCCAGACGGACGGCTCCGTCATCCGGCTCGACCGCAACGCCGCCGGCTGGGGCTGGTCACTCGAACGGCGCATCCTCGGGCATCGACCTGCGAGCCGCGCTCGCCCACGAGCTGGGGCACGTCCTCGGGCTCTCTCACGATGACGCCGCACGCTTCCCGGTGATGGCCGAGGTCCTGCCCGGCACGGCACGCCGCAGCCCGCTCGCGATGCGTCCGGTGGAGCTGACCATCCCGATCGTCCAGCCCGAGCCTATCGCGCGACACGCGGCTCTGGCTCCGGTCGTCCCTGCACTGCCCTCGGGACTGGCGGTCGGAGCGATCTCGGCCGCGCCCTCGGATGGCGCGGGTACGTACTTCTTCGCCCCAGTCGTCGTGGTCCTTCTGGCCCTCATCGTGGCGTGGCAGCTCGCGGTCGGAATGCTCGGGAGTCCGCTCGTGATGCGGCAGGCGCGGGGACGTCGCGCCGTCTGACCTTCCAACGGTCGGGCACGCTCGACCGCGGCAGCAGTCCCCGGGTGCGCGGTACGCTCCGCCGGTGACCGACGACGCGTCCTTCGATGCCGCCCCGCCACTCGCGCAAAGCGCGATGGAGCCCGACGAGGCGATCGAGGCGGCACCGGGCGGTCCAGGCATCGCGCCGACCTGGTCGAGCAGCGCCAAGGACGCGGTCGGGACCTCGCACCATGCCAGCCGCGTCTGGTTCACGGTCGGACACGGCATCCTCAACGAGGTCTACTGGCCGCGCGTCGACGCCCCGCAGGTTCGCGACCTCGGCTTCATCGTGGCCGACGGGGCAGGCTTCTGGAGCGAGGTCAAGCGCGATGCCGTTGCCGAGGTCAAGTTCGTCCGGCCGGGCATCCCCGCCGTCGTGGCGGTCCACCGGCACTCGCGCTACGAACTCGCGTTGCGGATCTGTGCCGACGACGACGCCGACGTCATCCGGATCGAGGCGGTGCTGACCGACACTCGCACGCCGGGCGACCCGACCCGCCAGTCCCATCCGCTGCGGCTCTACCCGCTGCTCGCGCCACATCTCGGCTTCAGCGGCCTCCACAACCGAGCGTGGACCGGGACCTACAAGGGCCACCCGATGCTGTTCGCGCGTCATGGTCGCTCATCGCTCGTCCTCGCCTCCGACCCGGAGCCTGTTCGTCAGAGCGTCGGCTACGTCGGCGTGTCGGACGGGTGGCAGGACTTCGCGGCGAACGGGCGCATGACGTGGACATATGAAGCGACCGCCAAGGGCAACGTGGCCGGGATGGTCGAGCTCGTCCCCGGCGAGGATCCGATCCAGATAGCACTCGGCTTCGGCGCCCGGCCCGAGGAGGCGGCCCTCCAGGCGTCGGCCGCCGTCGCCGGGCACTTTGACGTCGCCTGGGACGGCTATGTCGCGAACTGGGAGCGCTTCCTGCACAACTGTTCGCGCCCGGCCGACGATCTCCCCGAGGACCTCGAGGCGCTCTACCTCGACTCCGCGGCCGTCCTGCGAACGCATCAGGACCGGACCGCCGCGGGGGCGTCCGTGGCGAGCCTGTCGATCCCGTGGGGCAATGCCCGAAACGACCTTGGCGGCTACCACCTGGTGTGGACCCGGGACCTCGTGGAATCGGCGGGGGCGCTGGTCGCGCTCGGGGCACACGCATCGGCGCGACGAGCCCTGGCCTATCTCGTCGCCACCCAGGAGCCCGACGGTCATTGGGTCCAGAACCAATGGGTCGACGGTGTCGGCTACTGGGACGGCGTCCAGCTCGACGAGGCCGCGTACCCGATCCTCCTCGCCGGAGCGCTGCGGCGGGGCGGCGCCGCTCACATGCATGGTCGGAGCACCGAAGCCGCGTTCTTCGAGCACCTGATCACCGAGAGCGCCGCGGCGCGGATGATCTGGAGCGCCGCCCGCTTCATCGCCCGGACCGGCCCGGCCACCGGCCAGGATCGGTGGGAGGAGAACGAGGGGCTGACGCCCTCGACGCTCGCTCCGGTCGTGGCCGCGCTCGTTGTCGCCGCCGACCACCTGCCGGAGCGTCCGGCTGCCTACTGCCGCGAGCTCGCCGACGACTGGAACGCCTCGATCGAGGACTGGACATACGCGACGGACACACGCCTGGCGCGCGAATACGGCGTCGACGGCCACTACGTCCGGATCGCCTCGAGCGCGCGTCCTCGGCGGCGCACCGATCTCGACCCCGGTCCCGGTCCGCAACAGGCCGCCCGACGAGGCCACCGTGCCGGCCGACGAGATGGTCGGCACCGACTTCCTCGCCCTCGTCCACTTCGGGCTTCGTCGTCCGGACGACCCGTGGATCGTGTCGACCCTCACGGTGGCCGATGCGCTGCTCCGGACGGATACGCCGAACGGCCCTGTCTGGCACCGGTACAACGGCGACGGCTACGGCGAGCACGCCGACGGCAGCCCGTACGACGGCACCGGGATCGGCCGGGGCTGGCCGCTGCTGGTCGGGGAGCGCGGCCATTTCGAGCTCGAGGCGGGGCGGGATCCGCGTCCGTACCTCGAGGCGATGCGCGCGTTCGCGTCAGCCGGGCGGGATGCTGCCCGAGCAGGTGTGGGATTCTGCAGGACATCCCGGAACGCGGTCTCCGTCTCGGGCGGCCGAGTGGCTCGGCGATGCCGCTGGCGTGGGCCCACGCGGAGTACGTGAAGCTCGTTCGCTCGATGGCTCTGGGTCACGCGATCGACCGGCCGGAGGCGGCCTGGCTGCGCTACCAGGGACGGCGGCCGACGGCGACGAGGGCCACGTGGCGCTTCACCGCGCCGCGCCCGACCATGGTTGCGGGCCGCACCCTCCGGTTCGAGCTGCTCGCCCCGTGCGTCGTCCACTGCTCCCTCGACGGCTGGGACACGGTCCTCGACATCGAAGCCCGCGACACGGAGCTCGGGGTGTGGGTCGCCGACGTGCCGGGATCGAGCGGCCTTGCGCCCGGCGCCACGGTCGACGCCACCTTCTACTGGCCCGAAGTCGACCGCTGGGAGGGCCGCGACATCGCCGTCAGCGTCGTCGCCGGCTAGCGACGGAGCCGGCCGCGACCGCCCACGCTCACAGCGGCCAGGCGAGGTCGCCGAGGTGCTCGGTGAGCCGCAGGTTCTCGCGGTAGTCGATCGGGACGTCGATGACCGCCGGGCCGTCGACGGAAAGCGCGCGCATCAGGGTGGGGTAGAGGTCCGCGGCGTCGGCCGGCCGGAACCCGGCGATCCCGAAGCTCTCGGCATACGCGACGAGATCCGGGTTGCCGAATTCGACGCCGAACACATGACCGAACTCATTGCGCTGCTTCCAGTCGATGAGGCCGTACCCGTCGTCGCGCCAGACCATCACGACGATGTTCGTCCCGATCCGCCGCGCCGTCTCGAGCTCCTGGCTGTTCATCAGGAACGCACCGTCGCCGACCACGGCGACGACCTTGCGCTCGGGATGGACGAGCTTGGCGGCGATCGCACCCGGGAGGCCGATGCCCATCGCCGCGAAGCCGTTGCTGATGATCACGGTGTTCGGTTCGTAGGCTTGATAGAGCCGGGCGACCCAGACCTTGTGGGCGCCGACGTCGCTGACGACGATGTCGTCGGGCGCCAGGGCACGACGCAGGTCGGCGATGGCCTTCTGCGGCTTGATCGGCCAGCCCGTGTCATCGCGGTACACATCAAGCTCGCCGAGGATCTCCCGCCGCAGGTCGTCGTGAACGAGGCGTTCGGGCGAGCCCGCTTCCAGCTTGGCGACGCGGTCGAGCAGCCGGCGAAGTGTCCCTTCGATGTCGCCGATCAGCTCGACCGCCGGCCGGTAGGCCGCATCGACCTCGGCGGGCTGAGTGTCGATGTGGATGATCGTCCGGGTGCGATCGGCGTTCCAGCGGTCGGGTGCGTACTCGACCGGGTCGTAGCCGACGCTGACGACGAGATCTGCGCGATCGAAGCCGGTCAGCACGTGGTCGCGCGCCTGGAGCCCGACCGCCATCAGCGACAGCTCGTGTCGATCGTCGATGGCGCCTTTGCCCATGAACGTCACCGCGACCGGAACGTGGAGACCCTCGGCGAAGGCTCGCAGCGCCCCGCTGGCGCGCCGCCTGAGGACGCCGTTGCCGGCCAGGATCAGGGGACTCTCGGCTCGCGTCGAACAGCTCCACCGCCCGGGCGATCGCGGCATCGGGCGGCTCCGGCAGATACGCGCGCTGGCGTACGAGGGGCTGCGTCGCGTCGCCTGATTCGGGCGGCATCTGCGCCCGGTTCTCGGGGAGCTCGATGTGTGTGGGGCCTGGCTTCTCGAGCTCGGCGACCCGAAAGGCCTTGCGGACGATCTCGGGGATCGCGTCGATCCGTTCGACGCGGACGTTCCACTTGGTCACCGGCTCGAACATCCGGACGATGTCGACGAACTGGTGAGCCTCCTTGTGGAGCTTGTCCGAGCCGACCTGGCCGGTGATCGCGACCATCGGCGCGCGGTCGAGGAAGGCGTCGGCGATGCCCGTGACGAGGTTCGTGGCGCCCGGACCGAGGGTCGCCATCGCGACGGCGCTGCGCCCGGTGAGGCGGCCGTGGACGTCGGCCATGAAGGCCGCGCCCTGCTCGTGACGGGTCGTGATGTGCCGGATCGTCGTCGAGCGGCTCAGTGCCTCGAGGATGTCCATCGTCTCCTCGCCGGGCACCGAGAAGACGTAGCGGCAGTCCTCGGCCTCCAGGCACGCGACGAGGAGGTCGGCGGCGGTCCGCTGACGGGTGGTCGGCGACGTCATGCCCCGAGTGTATCGACCCCGCTAGAGTTGCCCGATGACATTCACCACCCGTGTCCCAGGCGCGATCTTCACAGAACGCGAACACCAGGTGCCGCTCGACCACGCGAGCCCCGATGGACCGAAGATCACCGTCTTCACCCGCGAGGTCGCCGATCCCGACGGTCTGGACAAGCCGTACCTGCTCTTCCTGCAGGGTGGCCCGGGCATGGAGGCGACACGACCTACGAGCCCGCCGTCAGGTTGGATGACCCGCGCGCTAAAGGACTACCGGATCCTCCTCCTGGATCAGCGCGGGACTGGCCGGTCGACGCCCGTCGGCTGGATCATCCCGGGCGACAGTCCCGAGGCACAGGCGGATTATCTGACGCACTTCCGGGCCGACTCGATCGTTCGCGACGCCGAGCTGATCCGGGCCGAGCTCGGGGTCGATCGGTGGAGCGTGCTCGGTCAGAGCTTCGGTGGGTTCTGCTCGATGACGTACCTCTCCATCGCGCCCGAGGGCCTGCGCGAGGCGTTCATCACGGGCGGACTGTCGCCGATCGGCCGTCCCGTGGACGAGATCTATGCCGCCACGTACGTGCGGGTGATCGAACGCAACGAGCGCTACTTCGAGCGGTACCCGGAGGACCTGGCACGTGTCCGCGAGATCCATCGCCGGCTCGAGTCCGAGACGTTTCTGCTCGAGACCGGAGAACGGCTGACGTCCCGCCGGTTCCGGCAGCTGGGCGGGTGGCTCGGTGACAGCGCCGGCTGGGAGCTCCTGCATCACGTGCTCGAGCTGCCGATGGATTCGCCCGGCTTCGTGCGCGACGTGCACTCCGCGGTCCGGTTCACCCGGAACCCCATCTACGCGACGCTGCACGAATCGTCATATGCCGACGGCGTCGCGACCCGCTGGTCGGCCGACCGCCTGCTGCCCGACGAGATCCGCGATGGGGTCGCGTTCACGGCCGAGCACATCTATCCCTGGATGTTCGATGACTACCGGGCGCTCCAGCCGCACAAGGCGGCCGCCGAGATCCTCGCCGAGCACGAGTGGCCGAAGGCCTACGACGCAGCGCAGCTCGCCGTCAACGAGGTCCCGGTCGCGGCCACGATCTACGTTGACGACCTGTACGTCGAACGGGCCTTTGCCGAGGAGACCGCGGCGGCGATCCGAGGTCTGCGGACGTGGATCACCGACGAGTACGTCCACAACGCGCTGCGGGCCGACGGGGCGCGGGTGCTCGACCGGCTCATCGACCTCGTCCGCGGGCGCGCCTAGGCCGCAGGGCGGTACCGCGGGGCGCGTTCTCCACGGAACGGCTTTCTGACGAACGCCTCGTGGATCGGTACACAAACGACAGTCGGATGCTGTCTGGTCGTCGGTTCACGAGGGTCTCGTGGGATTCCCGTTCCGCCGGGAACAGGCGAGGCGCTCCCGATGGTCAAGGCGCTCCGAACCGGGCGGGATCCAGCTCACCGGGGATCGCGCCGTCGCCACCGAGGATCGCGTCGACGACGAGCCGGGCCGACGCCGGACCAGTCGAGATCCCCCAGGCGCCGTGACCGGCGCAGACGAATAGCCGTTCCACCCCGGGGACCCGCCCGATCAGGGTCTCCCGTCGATGCTCTGCGGACGCGCACACACCCGGTGTCCGCGGATCGGCGCGTCCTCGACGCCCGGGACGAAGGCGGTCGCATGCGTGAGGATCGGTTCGACCCACGCCGCGGGGTCCGGTTGGCGAGCGAAGAACGTCGAGCCGACGGCCCCCACGCCGCCGAGCGGCACCAGGCTGAAATCGACCAGATCCTGGTCTGGCGGCGGCTCATCGGTGGTCTCCCCCGATAGCGGACGAGCCGGCATCCCGATCGCTGCCCCGATCTCCGCTTCCTCCAGCACGTGGCGCGGTGCGTGTTCGAGCTCGACCTCGACGACGACACCCCAGCGGCCGCGGATCGGCACCCATCGCCCGCCGGGATCGATGACCTCAGGCGTCCATGGACCCGCCGCGACGAGGACGGCATCCGCCGGGATTCGCCGGCCGTCGACGACGACCCCGACCACCGAGTCCGCACGACGGTCCAACCCAGCCGACCGGCCGAGCCTGATCTCGACGCCTCGCCGCTCCGCCAGCGTGGCGTAGGCGTACGTCGAGGCGCCCGGCTGTACCGGGAAGCCGATCCCGACGCGGCACGCCGCCAATCCCGGCGCAACCGTCGGCTCCAGCCGTTCGAGCGCCAGCCCGGAGATCACCTCCCGCTCGAGTTCCGGAAAGGCCTCCGCCAATGCCGCGTCCACGTGACGCACGGCCGATTCGTCGGCGGACACATACAACAGCCCGGACGGCTGCTCGGCGATGCGGAAGCCAAGGTCCGCGGCCGAAAGCTCGCGGTAGAGCGCGAGCGTCTCCCGGTACAGCGAGGCCAGAACAGGATCGAACGGGTGCTGGACGACGCCGGAGTTCGCACCCGACGCTCCCGATGCCAGTCCCTCGCGCTCGATGAGCGTGACGCGTGCGCCCGCGTCCGCGAGCATCGCAGCCGCGGACGTCCCGACGATGCCGCCCCCGATCACAACGACGTCGCGACCGTTCCCCGTCAAGGCCAAAGGACTCGCTCCATGGCGCCGATGATGGCGCATCAGCCCGCCCGACCCGCGGCCCCTCAGAGGTAGTAGTCGAAGTCGTGCTCGGTGCGGACCCGGCGGCGGATCGCGAAGATGTTCGCCTGCGACGTCCCGGGTCGCAGCTCGACGTAGTTGCGCGGACCCTGCCACAGGTAGCGCTCGCCGGTCAGCAGGTCATGGACCTGGAACGGCTGATGCTCGTCGAGGCCGAGGTCGTGGAGCGGCAGGTCCACGAACCCGGACCGCATGTGATGTGGGTCGAGATTGACGACGACGAGGACCTGGCTCGAACGGTCGTCGGTTCCCTTGCTGTAGGCGATGAGCTGGTCGTTGTCGACCTCGTGGAACTGCAGGTTCGCGTTCGAGCGGAAGGCGTCGTGCTCTCGGCGGATCCGGTTCACGCGCCCGATCAGGCCGGCCAGCGTGTCCGCGCGCTCGGGGTCCCACGGCCGGATCTCGTACTTCTCCGAATCGAGGTACTCCTCCTTGCCGGGCGCCAGTGGCTCGTCGATGGCCTGCTCGAACACCGGGCCGTAGATCCCGTAGCTCGTTCCGAGCGTCGCAGCCAGCAGGAAGCGGGCCTCGAACGCCGGCCGGCCGCCGAACTGGAGGTACTCGGGCAGGATGTCGGGCGTGTTCGGCCACAGGTTCGCCCCGAAGAACTCGCGGACCTCGCTTCGGGTGAGCTCGGTCAGGAATTCGGTCAGCTCCTCCTTGGTGTTCCGCCACGGGAAGTAGTTGTATGACTGGGTGAACCCGATCTTGGCGAGTCGGTAGAGGACGTTCGGGCGAGTGAACGCCTCGGCCAGGAAGATCGTCTCGGGGTACGCCCGCTTGACGTCGTCGATGAGCCACTCCCAGAACGCGAACGGCTTCGTGTGCGGGTTGTCGACCCGGAAGATGCGGACGCCCTGGTCGATCCAGAACTGGACGACGTTCCTGAGCTCGGCCCACAGCTCTCGCCACGCCTCGGTCTCGAAGTCGAAGGGGTAGATGTCCTGGTATTTCTTCGGCGGGTTCTCGGCGTACTGGATCGACCCGTCGGGACGCCGCCGGAACCACTCGGGATGCTCCGTCGCGTACGGATGGTCGGGCGCGGTCTGGAACGCGATGTCGAGGGCGATCTCGAGACCGTGCCTCCCGGCGCGCGCGACCAGGTGCCGGAAGTCCTCGAGGCTGCCGAGCTCCGGATGGATCGACGTGTGGCCGCCTTCCGCCGATCCGATCGCCCACGGACTGCCCGGGTCGCCTGGTTCGGCGGTCGTTGCGTTGTTGCGGCCCTTTCGGAAGCTCTGACCGATGGGGTGGATCGGTGGCAGGTACAGGACGTCGAACGCCATCTCGGCGATCTCGGGAAGGCGCGCTTCGACATCGGCGAAGGTCCCGTGGGTGCCGGGCTCTGTCGTCGCCGAGCGCGGGAACAGCTCGTACCAGGCACCGAAGCGGGCGAGCTCTCGATCGACGACCACCGTGAGCACCGGTTCGAACGTGGCCACGAAACGACGCTCGGCGTGGAGATGCATCAGGTCGGCCAGCTCGACCGAGAGCGCGGCGGTCGTTGCCGCGCTGCCGACCGGCCCGGATGGTCGCCGCTAGCGATCGCATGCGCTCGGCGTCGACACCCGTCGCGCGGGCGGCGGCTTCTTCCACGAGCAGAGCGCCGATCACGAGGTCCGTGGTGAGGTCCTGCCCGGCCTCGATCCGCTTCTCGAGGTCGTGCGACCACGTCGCGAACCGGTCGACCCAGGCCTTGACCGTGTAGCTGTACCGGCCGATCTCGGTCGTCGTGAAGCTGGCACGCCAGCCGTCGTTGACGAGCGGCTCCATCCGTGTTTCGCGCCAGTCGGGATCGTCCTCGCGCCGGTACAGGAGCACGCAGGCGATCGCGTCGTGGCCATCCGTGTAGGCGACGGCCTCGACCACGAGCGTGTCGCCGACCACCCGCTTGACCGGGAATCTGCCGCCGTCGACGCTTGGAGTCACCCGCTCGATGACGACGCGAACGCGGCCGTCGTCCAAGTCCGGGACGCTGCGCGATTCAGCCATCGACCAGCGACCGGTAGAGGTCGACGGTCTGGGCCGCGATCGCCGCCCAGCTGAAGTGGTCCTCGACGCGCTTTCGCCCCGCCCGTCCGAATCGTTCGCCGAGCGCGGGGTCGAGGGCGACCCGGTTGATCGCGTCGGCGAGGGCACGCGAGAAGGCAGGCGCGTCGACGGGGTCGAACGTCCCCGGCCGGATCTCGAGATCGACGAGCAGGCCGGTCTCGCCCGGGACGACGACCTCCGGGATGCCGCCGACGGCCGACGCGACCACGGCGGTCTCGCAGGCCATCGCCTCGAGGTTGATGATGCCGAACGGCTCGTAGACCGACGGGCAGCAGAAGACCGCGGCGTGCGAGTACAGCCCGATCGCGTCGGCCCGGGGCAGCATCTCCTGGATCCAGATGACGTCCGGCCGGTCGGCGCTGACTTCGGCTACCCGCCGCGCCATCTCCTCGCCGATCTCGCGCGTGTCGGGCGCGCCAGCGCAGAGGACGACCTGGAGCGACGGATCGATCGACGGGATGGCGTTGACGAGGTGGATGATCCCTTTCTGGCGGGTGATCCGGCCGACGAACAGCACGTACGGGCGCTCGGGGTCGACGCCGTGCCGAACGAGCGCATCGACCGACGGTTCGCGACGGTACTCGTCGAGGTCGATGCCGTTGTGGATGACGTGGACCCGCTCGGGGTCGACCGCGAAGTGCTGGAGGACGTCGTTGCGCGTTTCCTGCGAGACCGCGATCACGGCGTCGGCGTCCTCGAGGCCGGTCCGCTCGATCCATGCCGACAGCCCGTAGGCGTTGCCGAGCTGCTCGACCTTCCACGGCCGCAGCGGTTCGAGCGAATGCGTCGTCAGGACCAGGGGCACGCCCCACAGCTTCTTGGCCAGGAACCCGGCCATGTCGGTGTACCAGGTGTGGCAGTGGACGACCTGGGCATCGAGGTTGTCCTTGGCCATCGCGAGGCTCGCGCTCGAGCGCATCGAGCGCGCCGGCGAACCGCGGGTCGGTGTTCTCCCTGGCGCCCGCCCAGGGTGCGTACCCGCGGACTCTCAGGCGCGGACTCGTCGATGTCCTGGTCGCCGAAGCAGCGGACCTCCACCGGGACGAGGCGGGCGATGCTCGCGGCTCAGGTACTCGACATGGACGCCCGCGCCGCCGTAGACGTTCGGCGGGTACTCGTTCGTGAAGAGCGCGACCTTCTCGAGTGCCGACACGAGGCTCCTGTCGTGGACCGATGAGGGCCGATCCGGGCTCCGGTGCGCGGCCAATGTACAACGAGCCCGCGTCGCGTCGAAGGCCATCGGGTCGTGGCGTGCGTGCCAGACTTCGGGGATGGGCGATCCGCTTCGGTTCCACGTCCTCCTGCTCCCGAACGTCGGGTGGACTGAGCTGCGAGAACGTGTCCTGCGCCTCGAGCGCCTCGGGATCGAGGTCGCCGCACTGCCCGACCACCTCGTCGATTGGACGAGGCCTGCGTCACCGTGGTTCGAGTCGTGGACGGCGCTTGCCGCGCTCGCCGATGCGACGACGTCGATCCGGCTTGCCACGTCGGTCACCCAGATCGCGCTTCGAAATCCGGCGATGCTCGCTCGGCAGGTGCTGACGCTCGACCACGTTTCCGACGGTCGGATCGAGCTGGGCCTCGGGACGGGGCTCCTTCACGACCCGTCGTATGCCATGGCCGGGTTGCCCGACTGGGAGCCGAAGGAGCGCGTCGATCGGTTCGAGGAGTACGTCCAGATCGTCCGGGCGATGCTGTCCGACGAGGTCACGAGCTTCGAGGGTCGGTTCTACCGCGTCGACGCTGCTGTGATGAACCCTCGGCCGGTGCAGGAGCCGCGACCTCCGATCGCGGTGGCGGGTCTCGGGCCGCGGATGATGCGCATCGCGGTTCGGTTCGGAGACGTCTGGGACAGCATGTCGTTCCTGCCCACCTTCGAGGAGCAGCTGGCCGAGACGCGGGCGCGGTGCGAGGCTGTCGACGAGCTGTGCGCCGCCGAGAGGCGGGACCCGGCGACGCTCCGACGCTCCTACCTCATGTTCGACGCCGGCGCCCGGCCGAGAGGCGGCGCGATCGGCTACTACGAGTCGGTCGAGCGCTTCGAGGACGAGGTCAGCCAGCTTGTGGCGCTGGGCATCAGCGACATCGGGATGTACTACCCGCTCGATCCGGCGCAGTTCGGGACATTCGAGGAAATCGCGGGCGACGTGCTGCCGGACCTTCGGCGCCGATATCCGGGATGAGGCTCGAGTCGGACGCCGTGCCCGGTGACCGCTAGCTGGAGCGGCGGCGGGGCGTCGTCGAGCCGCGCGCGGCCTCGCGTGTTGGCCCGAGCGTCATGGGCCCGGTCGGGGCCGCCGGTGCCGCGGGCTTGACAGCGGCGTCGCGCTTCTGGGCGGACTTCAGCGATGCGATGGCCCAGTCGACGTCTCCCTGGAGGGCCGGTGACAGTCGCGGACGGACGGCACGCAACGCGCGCGTCGCCTCTTCGGGAGACCCGTGCTCACCGACCGTCCAGATCACCCGAATCGCAAACGCGGCGAGTGTGCTGTCGGAGAGCCACGGCGTGACGCCGGCGATCGCGGCCTGCTCGTAGGAGGCGATGCGGTCGCGCCAGGCGATGCGATCCTGGGGCGACGCTGCCCGGGCTTCCTCGAGCAATGCGTCGAGTTTCGCCGGGTCCTCGGTGTCGGCGATACCGGAATCTGAGGTACCGACGGCCGGGTTCACATCTGCGGGCACGTCTCCAGTATGGGCATCCATTCGAAAGTTCGCAACATTCGGTAGTTGCGAGGACGCACCATGGCCGGTACTGTTCCGCCCGTGTCGACGAACCAGCGTCCCGATGACCCCGATGGCCTCCGCCAGTTCAAATCGGAGTTCTTCAAGGCGCTCGGTCATCCCGTACGTATTCGGATCCTGGAGCTGCTCCGGGACCGGCCGATGAGCGTCGGTCAGCTTCAAGCGGCGATCGGGACGCCGGCGTCGTCGGTTTCGCAGCAATTGGGTGTGCTTCGGAGTCGAGGCATCGTGACGACGGAGCGCCGCGGGACCACGGTGATCTACGCAGCGCGCGATGGCGAGATCTTCGAGTTGCTCGACGTCGCGCGGCGGATCTTCAACGCTCATCTCACGGACACCATCGACCTGCTCCGACTCGTCGACGCAGAGCCCGAGGGCGTGGCCACCGGCTGAGAGGCAGAACCGGCCAGGCGACGCGGCCCGATATCGCGTCGGTGACTGCCATGCGGTCATCGAAACTGCTACCGTTTCCGACGTTGCTCGACCACGAGGCCGCGAGGGATGGCCGGGATGGGTCGCAGTCCGGCATCGGCCCGCCACAGTCGACCTTCAGTGGCCGGCTGCGGCGGGAGCGTCCGAGTCGGACCCCACCCGCATCGGCCAAGGTGGCTTCGTGGCGTCGGGCACGATCGAGGAGGTATCCGTGCTCAGGATGAGATCAGGAGTGATCGTCTCGCTGGTCGCTGTCGCGGTCGTCGTGTCAGCATGCAGCGGAAGCTACAAGTCAAGTTCCGCTGCCGCGGCCACGAACGCCGCCGCCATGGGCGGCATGGACGCGCTGGTCGCCGAGGCGAAGAAGGAAGGCACCCTCAACGTCATCGCGCTGCCCCCAGACTGGGCGAACTACGGCGCCATCATCAAGGCCTTCGGCGACAAGTACGGGATCAAGGTCGTTTCGTCTCAGCCGGACATCGACAGCCAGAAGGAGATCGACGCCGCGAACACCCTGAAGGGGCAGGACAAGGCCCCGGACGTGTTCGACCTGACGCCCGCCGTCGCCGCCGCCAACCCAGCGGTGTTCGCGCCGTACCAGGTCGCGGCTTGGGCAGACCTCCCGGCCGACCTGAAAGAATCCACCGGCCTGTTCTACCCGGACTACACGGGGTTCGCATCGATCGGTTGCGACGCATCGAAGGTCCCGATGCCAGCCACCGTTCAGGACCTGCTGAAGCCGGACTACAAGGGCAAGATCGCGCTCAACGGCAACCCGACCACCGCGGGAGCCGGATTCAACGGCGTCGTGATGGCGTCGCTCGCGAATGGCGGCTCGGCGGATGACATCGCCCCAGGCGTCGATTTCTTCAAGAAGCTCAACGACATGGGTAACCTCCTGCCGGTCGACCCCACGCCCGCCACCATCGCGTCCGGCCAGACCCCGTGCGTGATCGACTGGGAGTACAACAACGCTGCCCAGGCGACCGACAAGAACAAGGCCGCCGGCATCGACTGGAAGACGATCATCCCCTCGGACGCACCGCCGGTGGCGTCGTACTACAACCAGGCCATCAACAAGGACGCTCCGCATCCGGCAGCCGCCAGGTTGTGGGAGGAGTTCCTGTACACGCCCGAGGCGCAGAACCTGTGGCTGGTGGGCTTCGCTCGCCCGGTCCTCCAGGAGAAGATGGTCAAGGACAGCACGGTCGACCAGACCGCGTTCGGCAAGCTCGCGCCCGCGACCGGCACCCCTGTCCAGCTCAACGCTGCGCAGCTGGCGAAGGCTTCGGCGTATCTCAAGGACAACTGGAACATCACGATCCAGTGATTCGCCGGGCCGCGACGTGGCTGAAGTCCTCGCGCCGGCAACGGCCGCCGCAGATCGAGATGAAGCCGGCCTCGCCTCGGGTGGGGCCGGCTCCCCACGTCGTCGGCCGTCCCGCGCCTATCTCCCGATGGTGCCCTTCTTCGCCTACGTCACCATCTTCCTGCTCGTCCCGACGGCGCTCGTCGTCATCGGGGCATTCCAGGACACCTCCGGAAATCTGACCCTCGACGGCATCGGGACCGTGCTCGGAGGCGCCTCGTACCGCGAGGCGTTCATCCGCTCGATCCAGCTGTCGCTGGTGACGGCGCTCGTGGGCGCGTCGCTCGGTGCACTCCTGACGTGGGCGGTCGCGGCCGGTGGTCCCGGGGGCCGGCATTCGCCAGGTCGTCGTCGCAGCGTCGGGTGTCCTCGCCCAGTTCGGGGGCGTCATGCTCGCCTTCGCGTTCCTGGCAACGTTCGGGTTCAACGGCCTCGTGACGGTCTTCCTCGAAGACGTCCTCGGCGTCGATCTGCTATCGGGTGGGACCTGGCTCTATGGATTGACCGGGCTCGCCGTCGTGTATACGTACTTCCAGATCCCGCTGATGGTGATCGTGTTCCTGCCCGCGCTCGACGGGCGTCCGGCAGGAGTGGTACGAAGCGTCCGCCAGCCTCGGTGGCTCGAGCTGGTCGTTCTGGCGGAATGTCGGCGGCCCGATCCTGGCTCCGAGCTTCCTCGGTGCGACCCTGCTGTTGTTCGCGAACGCGTTCTCCGCCTACGCCACCGCGGCCGCGCTCGTCAGCCAGGGCAGCCCGATCGTGCCGTTGCAGATCAGCAACTCGCTGTCGAGCGATGTCATCCTCGGGCAGGCGAACCTCGGCAAAGCGCTTGCCCTGGGGATGATCGTCATCGTCGTGATCGTCATGTCTCTGTACGCGGTTCTGCAGCGGCGGGCATCGCGTTGGCTTCGATGACGGCGAAGGCCGCCACAGCGGCCAAGCCGCCGAAGCGCCACTGGCGCCGGTCATCGGCCCGCTGGGCCGATCCTGCTGCTGGTCGGCGGCTACCTGCTGCTCCCGCTCGTGGCCATGCTCGAGTTCTCCACGCGCGGTGCCCGCTGGGGCACGATCGTTCGATGCCTGGCTGGCGATAGGCCAGGACGAGAACCTGATCTCGGCGATCGTGGTCTCGCTCGAGATCGCGGCGCTGACCGTCCTCGGAATGCTCCTGCTGCTCATCCCGACGATGACCTGGACGTATCTCCGCGTCCCGAGGATGAAGCGTCCGGTCGAATTCCTGTGCCTGCTGCCGCTGGCGATCCCGGCCATCGTCCTCGTCGTCGGGATCGCCCCGATCTATTCGATCCTGGGACGGACCGTCGGCGGCTCGCCGCTGACCCTCGTGTTCGTCGACATCATCCTGGTCCTGCCATACGCGCATCGAGCGATCGACGCCGGCCTGAAGTCGATCGACGTGAACACGCTGGCGGAGGCCGCCCGCAGCCTCGGCGCGGGATGGCCCCGAGTGATGGTCCAGATCATCGTGCCCAACATCCGGGCCGCCATCGTGTCGGCATCGGTGATCACGGTCGCGCTGGTCCTTGGCGAGTTCACGATCTCGTCGCTGCTCAACTTCGACACGCTTCAGGTGGTGATCAACCTGCTCGGCAAGCGCGATGCGTTCGTGTCGGTGGCTGTTTCGCTCGCTGCGCTCCTCTTCGCGTTCATCCTCATCTGGGGTCTCGCCGGCGTGGCCCCGAACCGCCGGGGCATGGCCGACGACACGCTCGAGGAGGGGGTCGCCTGATGGCATCTGTCGCAACGATCGAGTCCGGATCGGCGGAGCGTTCCGGCGTGTCCGTCCAGCTTCTGGACCTGCACCGCTACTACGGGACGGTCCACGCGCTCGATGGGCTGACGATCGACATCGCGCCGGGCGAGCTCGTCGCGCTGCTCGGACCGTCGGGTTGCGGCAAGACGACGGCGCTGCGTTCGCTCGGCGGTCTCGACGACCCCGATTCCGGGCGGATCGTGGTCGACGGCCGGGACATCACCAACGTGTCCGCGAACCGCCGGGACATGGGCGTCGTCTTCCAGGCATACAGCCTCTTCCCGAACATGACCGCCCGGGACAACGTTGCCTACGGGTTGCGCCTGCGTGGGGTCGATGCGAACGAGCGCAAACGACGCGTCGATGAGCTGCTCGATCTGGTTGGTCTCGGCCAGCGGGGCAACCACTATCCGTATCAGATGTCCGGCGGACAGCAGCAGCGAGTGGCCCTCGCCCGCGCGCTTGCGATCCGGCCAAAGGTGCTGCTGCTCGATGAGCCCCTCTCCGCGCTCGACGCCAAGGTCCGTCGTCAGTTGCGTGAGGAGATCCGGCGGATCCAGATCGCGGTCGGTACTACGACCCTGTTCGTGACCCACGATCAGGAAGAGGCGCTTGCGCTGGGCGATCGGGTCGGTGTCATGTCGGCCGGCCGGCTGGAACAGATCGCGCCGCCCGCCGAGCTGTACGACCGCCCGAAGACGGCCTTCGTCGCCGAATTCGTCGGGCTCACGAACCGACTGTCAGGCGATGCGCGCGACGGCGACGGTGACACTCCTCGATCAGCAGATCCCCCTGCTCGAGGGATCAGCCGGGCCGGGGGCCGGTGACCGCGCTTGTCCGGCCCGAATTCGTCGAGGTGACGCCCGAGGAGGGGGCGCCCGCACGCGTCCTCGCTGTGAGCTTCCTCGGCGCGCTTGTGCCGGGTCCAGGTCGAGGTGCCTGGAGGCGAGCTCGTCGTCGCCCAGGTGTCCGCGGCCGAGGCTGCGGGCCTCGCGCCCGGGACGGCGGTTCGGGTCAGGTTCCTGCCGAACCCGGTGTTCGCAACAGCCGCTGCCTGACAACGACTCGTCGCGGAGCCGTGCGTCGCGCGTCGCGATCGGCCCACGTCAGTCGAGGCGGACGCCTTGCCGCAGGCGCTCGGAGATCGACCGCACCCGGCTAGCCTTCCATCACCTGCTTGAGCTTCGAAAGTGCCGCCACTTCGGCCTCCATCGTCTTCTGGACCATGCCGCCCATGAGCCGACCCTGGATGCCGCTGACCTTCGCGTCGAGCGAGAACGTGAGCCGAGTCCCACCGTCCGCGGGCTCGAAGTCGAAGCGGCCGTGCGGGCGAACCGGGCCTGTGGTCGTCTGGAACTCGATCCGGCGGTTCGACTCGAAGGCGGTGACCTCGTAGTCCGCTGCGACCCGTCGGCGCATCGGGCCGCGCACGCGCTGAGCGTAGCGCGCTCCGACGCCCTCCCCAGAAATGCGCTTTATGTCGAGGACACCAGAGCGCCATCTCGGAGCGGTCTCGCCGTCGGCCACGAACGAAAAGACATCTTCGACGCGCCGGTCGATCGTCACGGTGTGCCTGGCGTCTGGCACGACGCACCTCCTCGCGCTGTTGCGAGCTACCGTACGCCCTCGAAGTGGTGCGTTCAGGCAACACTTGCCCTTTTCTCCGGCCACCCTGACGCGCACAATGCACGGGTCGAGGACGCTCTCCGGGACGGCATGCAGCAGGCTCAAGCAGGCGATCGCGGCATCCTCGATGCGTCGATGCTCTCAGTGGGGGGTGCATCGGCGCGGATGATCGACCAACGCAGGCGCAGAACAGGACGAACGGCCTGGAATCACCACCAATTCGTAGCAATGCCCGAAATCACCAAGCGGGTTAGGGTTGAGCGGTCACCAGGGTGATCCCGATCCACGACCAGAGGGGTTGACGGTCGGGTCTTGTTCCGCGAGGCACCAGTGCCCGCTCTCTGTGCCGGAGGGCATCTTCTATCGTGAGTCTTCGGGCCATCCGCTCCGCCTTGATGGCCAGCCTCCTTGTCGTCGCCATCGCGGCCGCGCCCGGGCTTGCCCCGGCGGTCGCTGCGGAGAGTGACTTCGCGACGAGCAGCTCGACCATCGGCTACGACATCTCGTGGCCGCAGTGCGGTGGTTCCTACCCGACCGGTCAGGCCTTTGGCGTCGTTGGCGTGAATGCCGGCATCGTGTTCAGCCCGAATCCGTGCCTAGCCGATGAACTGGTCTGGGCAGGCGGCGCTGCCGGCCAGCTCTATGCCAACACCGGCAATCCAGGTCCCGTCCTTTCCTCGCACTGGCCGTCGGGCCAGGTGAGCCCGGCGTTCTGCGATCCGACCAACCTCGACACCGCCGAGTGCGCGTTCGACTACGGCTACAACGCTGCGCTCAATTCATTCGCCCATGCTCGAGCCGCCTACAGCGCGGTCGGGCTCGCGGGATCCCCGGCAGGGACGTCGTGGTGGCTCGACGTCGAGACCTCGAACAGCTGGCGAAGCGACGTCTCGCTCAACGTCGCGGCGCTCCGCGGAGCGGTCGAGTATCTCCGCTCGGAGGGAGTCCGCTCGATCGGGTTCTATTCGACGCAGCAGCAGTGGACGACGATCACCGGCGGGACGACCGTCTTCGGTGGACACAGGAGCTGGGTGGCTGGCGCGCGAGACGCCCAAAGCGCGGCCACGATGTGTGCGGGGCCTGGTTTCACCGGTGGCGGCGTTGGCCTGGTCCAATACATCAGCGGCGGCTTCGACGCCGACGTCCGCTGTAACGCCGACGGTGCTCGTGCTCACGACGATCGCCGTGGCTCCGGCGTCGGCATCCGTCCAGGTCGGCACCGTCCAGCAGTTCTCGGCGACGGCGCTCGATCAGGCCGGCACCCGGATGGACCCTCAACCGACCGTGTCCTGGTCGGTCTCGGGCGGCGGCTCGATCAGCGCGACCGGGATGTTCACCGCGGGGCCGACTGCCGGCGGACCGTTCACGGTCACCGCGACCAGCGGCAGCGTGAACGGAAGCGCGACCGTGATGACGACTGCCGCTCCCGAATTCGCGATCTCTGTGAGCCCTGCCTCGGCGTCCGTCAAGCGCGGCCAGACAGCCTCGTATCAGGTTCCCGTCGCGCCCGCGAACGGCTTTACCGCATCCGTATCGCTGAGCGTCGCCGGCCTGCCGCCGGGTTCGAAGGCGGAGTTCTCGCCCAACCCGGCCGACACGACCTCGGCGCTGAGCGTGCGGACCTCCAAGTCAACGCGGGAAGGTACCTACTCGCTGACGATCACGGGAAAGTACGGAACCCTGAGCCGGACGACGAGCGCGACGCTGACCGTCACGAAGTAGAAAGAGGCGGGCTGCCGTGCAGGCTGTGCCGCACGTCACGCCCGCTCTTTGGGGATCTGACGGCGGAGGAGTTTCCATCGGCTGAGCGCGCGGCGATGCTCGCCGGGCTGACAACTCCGTGCCCCCGAACCTCACGAGGGCGTAATCCGCGGCCAGGAGGTCGAGCATCAGTCCGGACCGGCCTTCGCGTCGAAGCCGCGCCGCGTGTTCGGCCGGCGTCTCGGCCGGATCGCGCCGTACTGCCGGATGCCGTTCAAGGTCCTCGACGAGGGCGACGTAGGCCGCCGTCGCATCCTGTGGGTCCCGGCGCCGGGCTCGGTTGCGTCGCCGACCTGGGCCGCGGCCGGTCCTCGACGGCGCCGCGGTCGATCGTCCGGGATTCCTGGACCGGGTCGTCGATCGGTGGCCGGATCCGCCGCATCCAGATCGTCGCCAGGACCACGATCGCGATGATCGCCGCGAGCAGCACGACACCACCCAAGCCGATCGTCAGCGCCGTGCTCGCATCCGAATCCCCTCCAGTACCGCCCCCCGGCTCCAGCACTTGGGGCAGCGTGCCGCCCGTCCCGAGGCGGGCCACCAACAGGTAGACGACGACCTGGAAGACGATCAGGCCGAGCAGAACGCGGATCGCGCCCCGGTCGAGCCCGGCCGACAGGGCGATGACCACCAGGACCCCGACCGTCAATCCGGCGGCGACCTGGATCAGGCTCGCGCCGACCGTCGTCAACGACAGTGTGGCCGCGATCGCGAGAGCAAGGATGACGACGACGAGCGCGATCCATGCCGGGTTCCGGCGCCAGTCGAAGCCGCCGTCGTGGCCGATCGCCGGTCAGCCGGGTGAGCGCGAGGGCGAGGGTGGCCGCGACGACGAAGACGACGACGGCCGCCATCACGTCCGCCTGGAACGTCGCCCGATACGGCTCCGGGACGGCGGCGCCGGCCGTCGCGATGATCGCCAGTCCCGGGATGCCGACGGTCAGGAGCCGCGCGATCGAATCCTCGGGGATCGGAAGCCGGGCATGAGCCACGCCGCGGAGGACGGCGAGTCCGGCCACCCATCCGGCCGGGTGGGCGGTGATGACGGCGCCGCGAGACCCGAGCCAAGCGAGGTCCTGGCTGCTTCCGAATACAGCGTCCCCGCGACCACGCCGATGGCGACCAATCCGGGGACGACCATCGGCCAACGTCCACCGAGCCGGCCACTCAGCAGGCGAGCGGCGAGGGTGCCCAGGGACACGAACACAGCGAAGCCGAAGATCCCGATCTCGGGCGGCCTCGCGCTCAGTGCCTGGATCAGCCCGGCGAGGGCTGAGAGCCACGCGGCTTCGGCGAGGACCACGAGCGACAACGGGGCGAGCTCGACGAGGGTGGCGGACTGCCGCCACGCGCGCCTGGCAGCGGGCGGATCCAAGGAGGTGTCGTCGCCGCTCACGCCTTCACCGTCCCATGACGAGCTGACCAGCGGTCTGCCACGGTCCGTCCAGACGGGCGCTCCGCGCCGTGATCCCGGCTGCACGTGCGCGCCTGGCGTCTGCCGCGCCCTCGGGCCCGCAAGCCATGACGACTGTCTGGCATCCGGTTCGCTCCAGCCGGTGAAGCGCGTCGAGATACGTCGAAGGGTCGCGGCCGGTCACCACGACGACCGTCGACCCCGTCTTCGCGAACCGGCCGACCCAGGCGAGGACATCGCTGAACGGCGCCAGCGGATCGGCGGCGACACGAGCCAGCAGATCGAACGCTCGTCCTGCCTGGCCGGGCCCTTCCGCGACGGGCAGCCAGGCGATCCGGTAACCGCCGCCCTCGTAACCGGCCGCTGCAACGCCGAACGGTACGCGTTCGAGCCCGAGCGACCGGGCGAGCGACGCCACGACGACGAACAGCGACTCGACGGCGCGGACCTCGGGCGGCGTTCCCCAGGCTTCGCCGGCCACGAGCCGCACGTCCAGGGCGAGGATCACCTCCCGGTCGCGCGACGGCTCGAACCGCTTGACGACCGGGCGCCCGAGACGTGCGCTCGCCCGGGGATGGACCCGCCGAAGCGAGTCGCCCGGCGAGTACTCCCGGACGCCCGCGAACCGCGACGGGTCCTCGGACAGGCCGGTCCGTGCCCGGTCCAGACCGCCGGACAGGTCTCGACGAAGCAGAGGCGGTGTTTCGACGGTCCTCGGACGCACCAGGAACCGCACGGGAAGGTCGCGGGTTTCCGAGGCGGCTTCGCGAGCGAACAGGTCGCCGACGCTGAGGGTGACGGGACCGAGCTCGTGCACGCCGCGCCGTTCGGCGGTGACATGGAAATGGCGTGTGACCCGTTCGAACGGAGCCAGCGTCCACGCGTTGCGGAGCGCTCGTACGCCGCGTCCGTCGCCGGTGATCCGGCGCTCGCGCACCGCCACGAGCGCGCTGGTCGCGTCCTCCGCCCGGAGCCACGCCACCGGGAGCCGCTTGCGGTTCCAGATCGTCACGGTCGCGGCTATCTCCTCGCCCCACGTGACCCGGTCCCGCTCAAGGCGCCGCTCGTAGACCACGCCGCGGAGGCCGTACCGCATCCAGATCTGATGGACGACCTCACCGAGGACGACGACGACGAGCAGGACCATCGCGACCTGAACGCCGAGCAACGTCCCGACGAGAAGGAGGAGTGCGACTGCGGCGATCACGATCGCGGGCGGTGTCTGCTCTCAGGAGGCGCCGGCCGGACCGCCGACGGGCGGCACCGGGACGGTCGCGAGGATCTCCGCCATGACGACGTCGGCTGACGCTCCGCGAAGACCGCGATCGAAGTCGAGGATCAGCCGGTGTGCGAGGACCGGGACCGCCACCGCCTTGACGTCGTCGGGCAACACGAACGCGCGGCCCTCGAGGAGCGCGACCGCCTGTGCGGCACGGTAGAGAGCCACGGTCGCCCGAGGGCTCGCGCCCAGCTGCACGTCCGGATGGGCGCGAGTGGCGCGGACCACCGCGACCACGTACGCCTCCACTTCGTCGGCGACGTGGATCCGGCGGACCTCGTCCCGCATCCCGACGAGCCGTGACCCGTCAAGGACGGGCTGGATCGCGTCTAGGGGCTCCGCGGCCTGCTGGTATCGGCGGGCGATCGCCCGCTCGGCGGTCTCGGTCGGATACCCGATGGCCGCGCGGACCAGGAACCTGTCGAGCTGTGCCTGCGGCAAGGCGAACGTGCCCTCGAACTCGACCGAATTCTGCGTGGCGAGGACGATGAACGGGTCGGGCAGAGGCCTCGTGGTCCCTTCGACCGTCACCTGGCGCTCCTGCATCGCCTCGAGCATGGCCGACTGTGTTCGCGGCGTCGCCCGATTGATCTCATCGATGAGGAGGACGTTGGTGAAGACCGGGCCTGGTGCGAATCGAAGCGTTCCGCCTTCGTACAGGCTCGAGCCCGTGACGTCTGCCGGCAGCAGGTCGGGCGTCCCCTGGATCCGGTTCGTCTCGAGCCCGAGCGAGCGTGCGATCGCTCGCGCGAGCAGCGTCTTGCCGGTCCCCGGCACATCTTCGACGAGCACATGACCGCCTGCCAGCAGCGCGATCGCGATCAGCCGGAGCGGCGCCTCGCTCCCGACCACCGCGAGACCGACCGACGCCCTGAGACCGTCCCAGAGGCGACGTCCGTCGGAAACGGTGACCTGGGCGAGCGCCGAGGGCGGAGTCGGTGCGCTCGGCGTGTCGATGTCCGTAGCAGCCTCCTCGGTGCGGCGGCGCTCATCATGGCGGTGTGAGCGGCACCCGTCTTGACCCGCCGTGCCGCAACTCGCCCCACGTCGAGCAGTTTCGATCCTCTAGCGCTGTCTGAGCGGAGCGACAGCAGCGAGAGCGAGCTCGAGCGCGTGACGCCGGGCGGCCGCCCGGTCGGCCTCGGTGCCCTGCCAACCGGCGCGCGGGCGGTCGTGATAGACCGTCGCCTGGGTACCGAGCGTCTTCATCTCGGACAGCTCGGCGGCGCTCGCGCGGAGCAGGGCCGTGTAGAGGTCTTCCAGCTCGGCGGCGCTCTCGACGTCGAACGTGACGGTGATCGGCTGGGTCATTCGCTTCCTACCTTGCACGCTGGGACGGCATACCGTACGCTGCAACGTACCATGAAAAGTATCGGCGTGACCGAGCTCCGTCAGCGGACGGCCGAGATCCTCGAGTCCCTCCACGACGCTGACGAGCCCATCGCGATCTTGCAGCGCTCGCAGACGACGGCATACCTCATCGACGCCAAACGGTACGAGGCTGAACGAGACGAGCTCCGTGTCGCCCGCCGTGCACTCTTCCTCCGCGAAGTTCGCGAAGCCGAGGCCGAGTACGCAAGCGGCGAGTCGACCACGTATGCCGACATCGACGCCCTGCTTTCCGACTTGCGCGGCTGACGATCGCACGTGCGGGTCGTCGCCTCCACCCGCTTCCTCCGCCGCGCCAGAAAGCTCAAGCCGCCCATGGACGAACTATTGAGAGCGGCACTTCGGCGCTTTGCGGCGGATCCCCACGATCCTCTCCTGCGGACGCACAAGCTCAAAGGTGACCTGGATGACTACTGGGCGTTCCGTGTCGACGACGATCTGCGCGTCCTCTTCCGGTGGGACGGCGATGCCTGCTTCCTCGTCGCGTTGGGCACGCACGACGAGGTGTATTGAGCGTTCGGCGACGGCCCGTCCGGCGCGAGTCGATATGCCACACTCGCCGCCATGACGAGCCCCATCGCGACTGCGGACGATGTTGATGCCGCGCTCGGGATGTACGAGACGATGGTCGCCATCCGCCGGTTCGACGAGGCGTCGTACGACCTGTTCCTGCGAGGGCTCGTCCACGGTTCGATCCATCTTTCGTCGGGCCAGGAGGCGATCGCCGTCGGGTTCGCAGCCGCGCAGCGGCCCACGGATCTGACCTACTGCACGTACCGAGGCCACAGCCACGCGATCGCCCGCGGTGTCCCGGTCGCGCCGATCCTTGGCGAGATGATGGGCCGGGCCGGCGGGCTCATGGGCGGCAAGGGCGGCTCGATGCACATCACGGACACGAGCCACGGCCTCATGGGCTCGTACGCGATCGTCGGAGCGCATCTGCCGATCGCTGCAGGGGCGGCCTGGGCTGCCCAGGTACGGGGAACCGACCAGGTCGTCGTCTGCTTCTTCGGCGACGGAGCCACCAACATCGGAGCGTTCCACGAGGCGCTCAACATGGCCGCGATCTGGCATCTGCCGATCGTGTATGTCTGCGAGAACAACCAGTACATGGAATTCACGCCGATCCGCACGGTGACGGCTGTCGAACGTCCGGCCGCGGACCGCGCGGTCGCCTACGGCCTCGAGCGGATCGTCATCGACGGCAACGACCTCGACGTCGTCCGCGCAACGGCCACCGAAGCGATCGAGCGGGCCCGCCGCGGCGACGGACCCGTGCTCATCGAGGCCGATACGTACCGCCACGGCGGCCATTCCCGGGCCGACCCAGGCACCTACCGGCCGGCCGAGGAGATCGCGGCGTGGAAGGCGCGCGACCCCTTGCCGCTCCAGCGGGGCCGGCTGCTCGCGCTCGGCGTCGGGGAGGAACGGATCGCCGACGCCGAGGCGGCGGTGAAGCGGCGGATCGAAGCGGCCGCGCTCGAGGCCACCGCGATGGCCGAGCCCGACGGTGCTGCAGCGGTTACGGGCCTCTGGTCGGACGGAGGCGCCGAATGGCGGTCCTGACCTATCGCGAAGCGATCGGCGCGGCGATCCGTCAGGAGATGGAACGCGATGCGTCGGTCGTGCTGCTCGGCGAGGACGTCGCGATCAACGGCGGCGTGTTCAAGACGACCGCGGGCATCTGGGACGCCTTCGGTCCCGACCGGGTCCGCGACACGCCGATCTCCGAGATCGCGATCGCCGGGCTTGCGATGGGTGCCGCGATGAACGGGCTCAAGCCGATCGCCGAGATCATGTTCGGCGACTTCATCGCCAGCTGTTGGGACATGATCGCCGTCGAGATCGCCAAGACCCCGTACATGTCCGGCGGCCAGGTGAGCCTGCCACTCGTCATCAAGACGGCGAGTGGCGGCACGATGGGCTTTTCCGGCCAGCACAGCTCGAGCCTCGAGAACTGGGCGATGGCCGTGCCAGGCCTCAAGGTCGTCAGCCCGTCGACGCCGGCCGACATGAAGGGCCTGCTTGCGGCGGCGATCCGAGACCCGGATCCGGTCGTTGTCTTCGAGCAGAAGGCGCTCTACTCGACGAAGGGCGAGGTCCCCGACGGCGAGCACGTCGTGCCACTAGGCCAGGCCGCCGTCCTCGCAACGGGAGACGCCGCGACGGTCGTCAGCGTCGGGCACATGGCGCGGCGCTCGCTCGAGGTCGCCGAACGTCTCAGCGCCGACGGGATCCACGTCACCGTCATCGACCTCCGGACGCTGGTCCCGCTCGATATCGAAGCCGTCCTCGCGAGCGTCCGCGCGACGCGCCGCCTGATCACGGTCGAGGAGAACCCGCGGCTGTGCGGATGGGGCGCGGAAGTGTCCTCGATCGTCGCCGAGGAGGCGATCTACGACCTCGACGGGCCGATCGTCCGCATCACCGCGCCGCATGTTCCCGTTCCGGCGGCTCGGACGCTGGAGGATGCTGTCATCCCATCGGTAGATCGGATCGAAGCGAGGATCCGCGGCGCGCTGGCCTGACCGCCCCAAGCGGGCTCGATACCGCCGCGCGGGCCAACGGCGACCAGCGACAATGCCTCGCGTCACGGGTCGCGGTTCACCGCCCGAGGAACCGCCGAGGGTCCCTGCGATCTCCCGGGCTGGAGGGACCAGGTCGATGTCTTCGATCCGCAGTTGGCGGGCGTCGGGACTTGCCGCGCTCGCCTCGATCGCGATGCTGTTCACCGTCGCCGGACCGGCCGCTGCCGCCGAACCGGCCTTCGAGGTGACGTTTCCCGCTGGCGTCGCGTGCGACGGTTTCGACCTCCATATCGTCGGCTATGGCACCGGCCCGCGTGTCGACCGGGACTTCAGCGGCCGCGATGGCACGGTCCTGAACCTGGTCGCAGGCAAGGGGTACGCGCTTACCTTCGTGAACGGCACGACGAAGGCATCGGTCGACTTGAAGGCCAACGGAACCGTCCAGTGGACAGCGACCCATCCCGACGGCTCCGCCGACATGGCGCTCATGGGTCATAACGTCGTGATCCTGTTCCCGGCCGACGGCGGACCATCGACCACCGTCTACGTCGGCAGGGTGACGATCGCCGTTGCGACCGACGGCGTGTGGACGGTCGGCCAGGTCGCCGGCAGGTCGACCGACATCTGCGCCGCCATCTCCTGACGCCTCGGCGCTCCTCGGGCGAGACCGGGGTGACCACATCGTTCCGCGACGGCGATCGGCTCGACGGTCTCACTGTTCGGGAGCTCACCTGCGAGGGTCGACGATAGCGTTCGTCGTCGATGCGATAGGTGACCCTCGCAATCGGGGAGGTGACCGAGATGGCCCGCAGCCTCGAACTGACCGCATACGACGCGGCCTATCTCGCGCTTGCCGCGCGCCGCGGGCTCCCACTGGCCACGATCGATGACCGACTCAGGCTGGCAGCGGGCGCGGCAGGCCTGACACTCGTAGGGTGACACGCCCGATCGGCGGCCAGATAACAGTCCGAGACCCGCACGGACAACGTGATCATGGCGCCACCCGCTGCCAGTCGAAACTGCCCGTGCCCGGCGGGAGCGCCAGCGACCGAGCGGAGCTCGGTCGGTCGACCGGGATCTCGACATACGGCCCGCAGACGGCGATCACTGACGCGGCGTCCGGCGACCACTGCGCCCCGCAGTTGCTTCCGCCCTGCGGCGGTCCTCGGAAGACGACTCGGTCCCCGGTCCCATCCGGTCTGATGAGATGGAACTGACCTGCGATGCCGTTGTCGCCGGTCCCGAACGCGATCAACGCCCCGTCTGGCGACCAACCGGGCCAGGAGATCCATTCCGTGTTCGTGTGCTTGTAGATGATCCGCTCGTCGCCATCGAGCGGCGCCACCGCGAGCAACCCGACGCCGCCGAGGTCCGGCTCGAGGTACGGATCTGCCGGTCGACCGTAGATGAGCGCCGACGAGTCGGGTGCCCAATTCGGACCGTCGATGACGCCACCGTCGGGCGGCAAACGGTGGCTGTAGAGAGGTCGCTCGCCGGTCCCGTCCGGACGAGCGACGACGATGGCCTCGCTTGGCGAGGCGCCCTGCACCGTTTTCGCATAGGCGATCCACTTGCCGTCCGGTGACCACGACGCCGCGCTTCGGTCCGCGGTGCGATCGGTGATGGGCGTGGGCGGCGCGGATCCGTCAGCCGGCACGACATACAGTCGGGTCACGTCTCCGTCCTTCGAGAAGAACAGGACGCGAGTGCCGTCGGGCGACCAGGAAGCGCCGTACAGTGGGCTTGCCTCGATCGGCATGGCCCCGCTGAGCTCTCGCTCGTCCGAGCCGTCGGCGTTCGCCACGTAAAGCGCGAGCGGACCGTCCGTGACCGCTTGCGACCAGAAGACGAAACGCGTCCCGTCCCTCGAGAACGTCGGCGTCCTGTCGATGCGACCGCTCCCGCCGAGCGCCCGAGGATGTGCGCCGTCGGCGTCGGCGAGGAAGATCGTCCCTCCGGAGTCGTAGGCGAGCTCGCCGTTCGTGGCGACCCCGATCGGCGAAGGCAGTCTCGGTCGGCTCCCGATGACGAGCGCGACTGCAAGCGCCGCGAGCAGCAGGAGTCCGACCACCAGCAGGGTCATGGCAAGGGGACGACCGGGGGCGACCTGGCCGAAATCCGACGTCGGGATCCATCGCGGCGCGAACGTCCAGGCCGGGCGCTGGCGGGTCCGCCGGGTCGCCGCGAGCGCCAGGGCAAGGCCTTCCTCGGGCCCGTGCTCCGGACCTTCGGCCAGCCACGCGCGTGAGCATGCGGTCGCTGGTGTCGTTCATCGTCCGTGCTCCGGGCTGGTGGCGAGCGAGACGGCCGCCCGAGGATCTCGCGCATCTGCCGAGTCCCGTAGTGAAGACGTGAGTACACGGTGCCGGCTGGGATACCGAGGATCCCCGCGACCTCGGGCGCCGGCAGGCCGATGTAGTGGACGAGCACGAGCACCGACCGGTGCTCCACGCTCAGCTCGAGGAAGGCTCGTTCGAGCTCGTCACGGTCGGCCAGCCGGCCGAGGTCGTCGGCAGGCTCCGGCGACTCGAGCTCGATGGTGGTGACTTCGGCCCGATGCCGTCTGGCTCGTCGTCCCTGGTCGGCGCAGGCATGGACGAGCAGACGATGGAGCCACGCGTCGAACCGACCGTGCTCACGGAGTCCGCGAAGGTCTCGCCAGGCGCGGACCAGCGCCTCCTGGACGGCATCCTCGGCCGCATACGGGTCGCGCAGGATCCGGCTGGCGATGGCGAAGAGGCGGTCGTAAGCCGCGGACGCCAGGGCATCGAATGCCTCGTGGTCGCCGCGCTGCGCTCGTTCGACGAGATCGGTGGTCAACCCCGATTCCTCGACTGCCGAGCGGGCCACTCCCGCTGTTATGGAGTATGGCGTCCGGCCGTCATCGAATCCTTCATCGGGCCTTGCGGCGGCGCGCGATTGAAGGATTTGGAGGACGCCGACCGCCATATCGAAACACGCGGGCATTCGCACGCGGATGGCGGAGGTGCTTGATCGTGGATGGACCGACATCTTCTCGAGCCTCTGGTCGCGTCCTCGCCGGCCTGCTGGTCGTCGCGCTGGCTGCAGGCTGCGCGTCGGTCGCGGTCTCGTCGCCGGAACCGTCCATCGCGCCAGCCGTAGTGGCGGCGTCTCCACCGGCAACAACCGTAGTGCCGGGGACACCCGGACCGACCCCGCATGCGGCCACCACGACCGCTGCGACGAGCCTCGTCGGACTGCCGACCATCGACCGAGCCCCGGTCGCCGTCATCGACACCAGGATCCTGCGCAAGGACGGGGACCTCGCCGGTCTCTTCAACACGATAGGCGTCGCCGGTGGCGAGGTCTGGTTCGGTTCCCCGGCCGGCCTCGTGCGTCTCGATCCGTCCGCCAACCAGACGAAGGTCATCGACACCGATGCTGGGGCCTGGGTTGCCGGAATGGGCGATTCGGTCTGGCGAAGTGCGTTCTACTTCAATACGCTCAAGCGCTACGACGCGACGACCGGGCGCGTGGCGTTGACGGTCGACGTGCCCGAGCCGGGCGGCGTCCTCCCGACGAAGTCGACTATCTGGCTGTCGGAGCGAAACGAGGGCACGATCCTCGGCCTCGACCCGAGGACCGGCGACACGCGCATCACGCGAACCATCACCTCGGCCGGGCATGCGGGTCCGGGCGAGATCACGCTCGCCGCGGGAGCGCTGTGGATCGTCGTCCCCCGGGCCGGGACCGTCGTCAAGGTCGACCCCGACGATGGTGTGATCCTCGCCACGATCGACCTGGGCTTCCACCCGGGCGAGCGGCTGACTTACGCCGGCGGCGCCCTGTGGGCACAGGCCACCCCCTGGGAAGGCGAGACGCCGCCCCAGCCAGGGACGCTCATCCGGATCGATCCGGTGACCCAGAAGGTCACGACCTCGATCGTCCCCGAGAACCAAGGACTCGTCGCCGAGGTCGAAGGGGAAGCATGGCTGCCCGTTGGTGACGCTCTCGTGCTGCTTGACCGGGCATCAGGCCGGCCGGTGCGCATGGTGCGCTTCGGCCTGGATGGATACCAGGCCTGGGTCGTGCGAGATGCGCTTGCCGGGTTGTGGGTGGCGAGCTACGACGACACGCGAATCGTGCGGCTGTCGCCATCCGATCTCCGACCTCTCGCACGTTGAGGAAAGGGTGGAGAGAACGACCTACACGATCACCGGGTTTGTGACGGTGTGTCGTTCGCGGGCAGCCATAGGGACGCCGCGACGCCGCAACACAACCGGCTGCCGCACTCGCGGTGGGGCATGATGGAAGCATCCTCGGTGCGGCCCGACTCTTGGTCATCGGCGTCGACCGCGGGCGGGATGGGGGAGGAGGGTGCCGTGACCGTACATCCGCTCGTGATCCAGCTCCACTTCGCCCGTAGCGAGTTCCTCCGCGGCCTTGCAGGCGTGAGCGCCGAGGACGGCGTTCGTCGGATCCAGCCGCTCAACTCCATCTCCTGGATGGTCGGCCACCTCGCGAACCAGGAGCACCGCTACTGGGTCCGCCTCGCCCAGGGTCACGACATGGTGCCGGGACTCCACGAACGTGTCGGTACCGGACGGCCGGCGAGCACGCCGCCGATGGACGAGATGCTCGACACCTGGCGGACGGTCACGGCCGAGGCAGACCGATACCTCGAAACCGTTGCACCAGAAACCCTGACGACCTTCTTCGAGCGCGATGGCCGGCCAGTTGGCGAGACCGTCGGCACCCTCCTCCACCGCAACACCTACCACTACTGGTTCCATACGGGCGAGGTAGCCGCGGTCCGTCAGATCCTCGGCCACACGGACCTGCCCGAATTCGTCGGCGACATGAGCGAAGCCGCGTACCGTCGGGAATGAGCAAGAACCGGATGGAGGCGTTCAGCGATGGCGTCATCGCCATCCTCATCACCATCATGGTCCTCGAGCTCCACGTTCCTCAGGGCGCGACTCTCGCGGACCTCGCCCCGCTGGCACCGATATTCGTGTCGTACGTTCTGAGCTTCGCGGTCCTTGGGACGTACTGGAACAACCACCACCACGTGCTCCAGGCCACGAAGGTCGTCGATGGGCGAGCGCTGTGGGCGAATCTCGCGCTGTTGTTCACGATCTCGATGTTCCCGTTCGCGACGACGTGGATGGGTGAGTCGGTCTTCGCACCGGTCCCGACGGCGGTCTACGGAGTCGTCTCACTGGCGGCCGCGATGACCTACTTCGGCCTTGTCCACACGCTGATCCATACGCCGGGTCAAGGCCCGACCCTTGCTCAAGCCGTCGGGAGCGATCGCAAAGGGCTCCTCTCGCCGCTGATCTACGCGGTCGCCATCCCCGTTGCGCTCGTGGCGCCACCGATCGCCTTCCTCTTGTACTGCACGGTCGTCTCGATTTGGATCATCCCCGACCTCCGTATCGAACGAGCGCTGACGAGGTAGGGTCGCCCGAGCGTACTGACGCCCGCCGTGGATACGCACCGACGATTTCGGGCGGCGACAACCGGTCTCGGTCGGATACCATCGTGTCCGGAGCAATTTGGCGCCGGCGCGTCGGGTCCCGGGGGAGCAACGCCGGGTCCCGCGCTGTCCGTCGTCATCCTGGGGGTCGTTTCGGGTCCCAGCATCCAGGCGAGCCGACGGGAACCTGCGATCCCGGCACGACCGGGGTCGATGGCCGTCGCGGGAGATCGCGATGCGCAGCGGCATCGAGCTTGGGCTCGACCCCAGCACCTCGCACGCCGGAGCGTTCTTTCTGCTCGGCCGCTTCCAGGTGCGGACCGAGGGCAGGACGGTCCCGGGCATCGAGGGCCGCAAGATCCAGGACCTGCTCGGCTATCTCCTGCTGTTCCACGACCGCGACCACCATCGGGAGATGCTCGCCGACGCGCTGTGGGCCGGCCTGGAGACGCCACAGGCTCGAAAGTACCTCCGCCAGGCGCTCTGGCAGCTCCAGTCCACGGTTGTTCGTGTCGTCTCCGGTGACCCGCTGCTCATCGTCGAACCGGACTGGATCCGGGTGAACCCTGACGCCCGGATCTGGCTCGACATCGCCGAGTTCGAAGGCGCCTTCGATGCTGCTCGCGGCGTTCGCGGCCGGGATCTGTCCGCTGATCTCGCCGACCGTCTTCGTCGAGCCTCCGCGCTCTACTCGGGCGAGCTCCTCGAAGGCTGGTACCAGGACTGGTGCGTCTTCGAGCGCGAGCGGTTCAAGGCTCGCTACCTGTCGATGCTCGAAAAGCTGCTCGAATGGGCGGTCGCCCGCCGTGAGGTCGAGGATGCCCTCCTGTACGGCGAGCGCGTCCTGCAGCACGATCGGGCGCACGAGCGAACCCACACCCGAATGATGGAGTTGCACTACGCCGCCGGCGACCGGACTGCCGCTCTCCGGCAATACCACCAGTGCGTAGACATCCTCGACCGCGAGCTCGGCGCCCGGCCGGCCGCTCGGACCGTCGAACTGTACGAGCAGATCCGCGACGACCGGGTGCGCGACGACGACATCGGCGCGGACATGCTCGGCGTTCCGGCGATCACTCACTGACGGCCTCGCCCGCTTAGCCTCCTCCGCCGCGGGACCACGTCCGCGGGCCGCCAACCGTCTTGCTTCGCGCGTTTTGCGACGCGGGCCGACCATCGAGACGCTCCGACAGACGGCTCGCAGACGCCGAGGCGGACGCGCCACCCGTACCACTGGCGCCGACGGATGTGTTCTCAACCGATCGCGACCGCACACACGTTCATCGTCCGGCTCTGGATGGAGGATTCCATCGAGCCGGGCGTCGGTCGTTGGCGAGGGCACGTCACCCATCTCATCGATGAGCGCCGGATCTACGTCGACACCCTGGATGACGTCGTCGCGTTCATCGGCGGCTATCTCGTACCCGACGGCCAGGGGTGGCGGCTGAACGACCGGCCGCGGGCCGCGTCGGACTGATCACGGTCGGCCCGGGCGGTCCGGGCGCCAGCAGCGCGAGGAGGTTCCATGCCGACCCTGGTCGTACCCGGCGTCTCGGTCGAGACGCGCTTCGATGTCCTGCCGCCGTTGCCGTCGCCCTCCGGCATCATCGGTGCCGTCGGGATCGTGGACCGAGCGCCAGCCTCCGGCCTCATCGGCGTCACGAAGGCCGCTGAGGTCGCCACCCTGCTCGGGCCGGGAACGCAGACCACGATGCCCGAGGTCATCCACGCCCTTGCCAACGGCGCGAGCGAGGTCGTCATCGCGGCGGTCGATGGTGGCTCGCGGGCATCGGTGACGCTCTTCAATTCGACCGACCCCGCGACCCGGAAGCCGGCCCTGACGCTGCGGACGAGGTCCAATGGCGGGTGGGGGAACCAGCTGTCGGTCGAGGTCCGGGGCATCGCCGACTCGACGGGCAAGATCGTCCGGGCCGGCCTTCGGGTGCTGCTCGCCGGACGACAGGTCGAGCAGTTCGCCGATCTCCAGGTCGCTCCCGGGATGCCCGACGACCTCTTCGAGATGCTCAACCGCAGGTCGCGCTACCTGGTGGCGCTCGATCCGGGGTTTGCGACGGCTGTGCCGGCCGAAGGCACGTACGCCTTCACGAGCCCAGCGGCGGTCACGGTTCCCGAGGATGTCTCGGCCGGGACCCCACGGACGCTGTTCTCGCTGGTTCCCGCCGACGGGGTGGATGCCGACGGCCTCAGCGTCGCCATCGAGACCGACCCGGACAAGACCATCAACGTCAGGATCTTCCAGGGCGGGCTCCAGGAGGAGTTCCTCGACCTGACCATGGATCCCGATAGCGACGAGTACCTGCCGTACGTGCTCCTCTCGCAGAGCCGGTTCGTGTTCGTCCAACTGTCGAACTCGCTCGCCGCGGCCGATGCGCTCCCGGCCGCAACCGCACGGCCCGAGCCGTTCGCGGGCGGGACGTCGCCCGGCGTCGATGCCTACCGGGACGCGATCGACCGTCTGGCCGACGACCCGCGCATCGATCTGCTGGTGGCATCGGTCGAGCCGACGCGCACCGACGCGGACGTCCGGCAGATCCACCAGGCGCTCGTCGCCCACGCCGTCGAGATGGCGGACCGCGGCGCGCCGCGCATCGCGTTCGGTTCGGTCACCGTGAACGAGCAGGGCAACCTCGACCGCATCCGCGACCATGCGGCGGCACTCCGCAATCGGCGCTTCGTCCTCGTTTCACCGGCAGGCGCCGACGGCGCGGTCGCCGGGATGATCGGGCGGATGCCGCCCCGCGAGTCGCCGACCTTCAAATCCGTGCCTCTGTTCGGGGTCGCTCCCGCGACCTACCGCGAGAGCGAGCTCAATCGGCTCCTCGGCGCGGCGATCAACCTCTGCGTCGTTCAGGCTCGAGCCGGCCGCGGGGTCGTCGTCCTCAAGGGGATCGACCTGACGGGCGACCAGATCTCGGTCACCCGCGTCGCGGACCAGTGCGTACGCGAGACGAAGGCGATCTCGGAGAACTTCATCGGTCAGCTCAACAGCCAGGATGCCCGGAGCGCCCTCCGACAACAGATCGTCGCGACCTTCACGAGGTTCGAGCGCGAGGGTGCGCTCGTTCCCTCGACCGACGGCACCGACCCGGCGTTCCTGGTCGACGTGTACTCGACCCAGCAGGACTTCGCCCAGGGCATCGTCCGGATCGACATCGCGGTGCGACCCGTCCGGGCCGTCGACTACATCTACGCCACGATCCGTGTGAAGAACTAGGGGCGGCGATCCAATGGCAGCGACGATCTTTGCGGCAAACGAAAGCTCGGTCCAGGTCAATGGCTCGCCCCTCGAAGGCGTCCGCTCGATCGACTACCGTGCGCAGTGGGCCCGGACGAACGTGTACGCGCTCGGGTCGCCCGAGCGTGTCGGGATGATCTCGGGACCACAGTCGGTCGAAGGTACCATCCGAGTCGCGTCGACTGCGGCGGTGCTCGACAAGCTGGCGCCGGAAGCGACATTCGACCTGCTGGTCAGCCTCCACCATGGTCAGGCCACGACCGAGGTCGCATTCCACGAGTGCGTCCTCACCGAGAAGTCGTTCGACATGAGTGCGAGCGGCCACGGCGAGGCGGTCTACTCGTTCACCGCCATCCGAGTGGGCTGAGCGCGGCAGGCGTGGAATCGATGGGCGGTCGCGCCCGGATCTCGGCGCTAGGCGCGCTCGGGATCGCGTGCGGTACCGACGGGGGATGGCAGCGGGTTCGTGATCGGCGGACCGGACGGTGCCGTCCTGCGCCCGGTGACCTTCGCGGAACGGGCGGCGATCGTGGCGGCCGCGTCGGCCGAACGTTCGCCGATCGACGCGCTCGCGGCTGGACTGCTGGCGGCGTCGACGGTGCGGTCGGGCGTTGGTGACCCGACGGTCCTCGAGGTCGCTGCTCTCGCTCTCGCTGCCGTTGCCGAACTTGACGGCCCCGGAAGGGACTCCGCCGGTCCCTACAGCGACGACGCTTTCGACGAGGTTGCGTCGGCCGAGGCGCCGAGCGCTTCCGCTGACGGCTGGACGCGCATCGTCTTCGCGGACGCCTCCACGCCGGCGGGTCTCGAGGCGACAAGAGCCGCTTTGGCCGAGCAGACTCCTCGGCGACCTGGGCGCGGACGAGTCGGGTGCGAGCGCCCGAAGCCTCGTTCGGCGCGCGCACTCGAAGGCGGCGCGTGGGCGCGGGACTTCAACTGCCTCGCGGGCGCGTTCGACGTCGCGCGGTCGTTCGCGCCCGATCTCTCAAATACGGAGGCCGCCCGGGACTCAGGACGTACCGAGGAGCGGGCGGCACCACCGACGTCGGCCGACGACCGCGGGGACGCGCGGGTTGTCGCCTACCCGTTCCGCATGCGCCTTGGAAGGGAGCCTGCCGAGGAAGTGGCGGCGGTTACGACGGTCGCTCGCCGGCGGCGCGCGTCGGGTGACGACCCGCCCGCGATGCCGTCGGAGGCAACAGCCGCTCCCGCAGCAAGTCCCGCGACGACGGTCCCTGCGCCGTTCTCCGAGCTCGCAAGCGTGCCGCGGGTTGCTCCGCGTGCGCACGCCGCCCGTTCGGCCGTCGCGACGTCGCCTTCACGCACCTTCGAAGCCGTCCCATACGTTCTCCCCGCGCCCCGAGAGGCCGGCTCCGGGCTCTCGCGAGACCCGGATCCGGACATGGCGTTCCCCCCAGGCCTCGGGCGCAGGTATGTCCTCGAACGGTCCGTGCTCGATAGGCCGGCGCCACCGCCTTCGCCGTCGGCTTTCGATCGCTGGAGCTCGCAGCCGGAAGCGACGCTCGACCCGGCGCGAATGGCCGATGAGATCGCGCGCCTGCTCGATGACGAAGCCGACCTGCGGGGCATCGACCGGTGACCCACCAGATCCCGCTGCTCGGCGACCTCTCGCTGGAGTACGTCCAGCGGATCGAGCACGCCCTCGACGGCGGGTTCGCCTCGACCCGGATCGCGAGCCTGCCAGGAGAGCTCCAGCAGCGGGCGGGCCGGCCGTCGCATCGGATCCATCTTCAGGGTGTGCTGTTCGGCGATGGCGTGGCGGACGCGCTGTCATCACTGCAGACGGCGGCCGCCACCGGTGAGGAGCTGACCTTCGCGGCTGACATCACGACCGCTCTCGAACTCCAGCGGGTCGTCATCACGGGCTTCCGGGCGATCGAGACCGCGGGCGATCCCGCCCAGTTCACGTACCAGATCAGCCTCGCCGAAAGCCCGCCCCTGCCACCGCCGGCGGAGGTCAGTGGCTTCGGTTTCGGTGGCCTCGACGACTTCGGGCTAGGCGACCTCGGCTTCGACACCGACGTCCTTGGCGACATCGCCGACCTCGCGAGCGACGTCGCTGGAGCGGTCGACCAGGCCCTCGACGTGATCGACGCGCTCGGCGCGCTGGCGAGCCTCGGTGATCTTGGCGGCATCGGCGGGGTGTTCGACCCGTTGAACGCCCCGGTCGAGCGGGTCGGTTCGATCGCGACCGATCTCGGCGGCGCGGTGAGCGCGCTTCGAGAGGCGTTCGGGTCATGAGCCTCGCCCCGACCGCCGACGTGACGCTCGGCAGCCTCCGCTACGACTCGCACGTGTCCGCGCTCGACGCCACGCTCTCGGTCCTGCCGGCCGTCAATTCGGTCCGGGTGCGGCTGCCGGCCGCGGTGCGCTTCACCGCGGAGCCGGGCGACGACGCAACGGTCGTCCTGAGCGGTGGCGACGAGCCGGCCGGTGGCACCCAGACGGTCCTGACAGGCACGATCCGCTCGATCCGGCGGTCGGTGACCGCCATCGACGTGACGTGCGCGGACGGTGGTGCGGGCCTCGCCGCGCTCCGGCCCGCGACGACCTATCGCAACAAGAGTGCCGGAGACGTCATCGAGGCGATGGCGTCCGACGCTGGTGTCGACCTCGGCGACGTGGACGTCGACCTCGACCTCGCGGCCTACGCGGCCCACCAGGGCAGGACGGCCGCGGAGCACGTCGCCTATCTCGCGACGCTCGCCGGTGCGCTCGCGACGATCAACGGCGACGGCGAGCTCGATGTCGGGCCGATGCCCGGCGCACAGGCCGAGGTGGCGCTCAAATTCGGACGGGAGCTGATCGAGTTCGAGCGGCAGGCCACGCCGCCGGCGACCGCCCGTTACGGGATCGGCAGCGGCGCGTCCGGGTCGGCCTCGGCTCCCGACGCCCTCAAGCCGGCCCCGAGCCGCCTTCCCGACGATGCTGCGAGCCCCGGCAAGGAAGCCGTCTGGATCCCGGCATCGGCGCTTCGAACGCCCAAAGCGGCGACGACGGCGACGCAGGCGCTCAACGACCTGGCCGCCGCCGCAGCCAACCGGATGCGCGCGCGTTGCTTCCTCCTCGTCCACCTGCGGCCCGGGATGGTCGTCGAGATCCAGGAGCTCCCCGACGACCTCTCGGGAACGACCTGGCTGCTCACCCGGGTGACACACCGGATCGACCCCGATCGCGGCGGCGAGTCGATCCTCGAGGGCGTCGAGGCGGGCGCGAGCGGCGGCGACCTGCTCGGTGCAGTCCTCGGGGCGCTTGGGAGCCTGCTGTGACGAGCGCGCTGTACGACAGCATCGGGCGCATCGCCCGGCACGAGGCCGCCACGCGCGCCATCGCAGCCGCTGGTCGCGTTACCGAGGTCCGCGCAGGCGATCGGGGCGACCACGCGGTCACCGTCGAGCTCCGCGATCGCGGTGTCGTACTGCCGAACGTGCCGGTCGCGGTCGGGGTGATGGGGTTCGCGGCCATCCCCGCGGTCGACGACCTCGTGGTCGTCACGTTTCTCGAGGGCGACATGAACGCCCCGGTCGTCGTCGGCCGGCTGTACGACACGGACCAGGCGCCGCCGCCACACAAGAACGGCGAGATCGTCCTCCATGTCCCATCCGGCGACCCCAAGCTCAAGCTCGACGTCAAGCCTGCGACGCCATCGATCCGTCTCGCCATGGGCAAGGTCGAGATCGAGGTGGTCAGCGACGCGCTGACCGTCACGGTGGGCGACACCAAGATCAAGGCCGAGAGCTCGGGATCGCGTCTCGAGGTCGCCGTCGGGAGCGCCTCGCTCGTGATGAAGAAGGACGGCTCGATCGCGCTCAAGACGGACGGCTCGCTCAAGATCAAGGCATCCCAGATCGAGATCGCCGCCGACTCGAGCCTCAAGCTCAAGGGCGCCACCGTGGAGATCAACTGATGCCGCCCGCAGCGGTCCAGGGCAGCCAGGTGGTCGGGGACCGACATCCACATCGTCATGGTCCCGACCCCGGGCGGCCCCGTACCGGTGCCGCTCCCGCACGTCTTCTCGGGAGCGGTCAACGCCGACACCGTCGCGACCGTCAAGATCGGCGGCCAGCCGGCGGCGGTCGTCGGCACACGAGCCGCGAACCAGCCGGCGCACCTCCCGATGCCGCCCGGCGTCTCGTTCCAGAAGCCGCCCTCGAACAGCGGCTCGGTGTTCATGGGCAGCGCCACGGTCAAGATCGGCGGCAAGGCGGCGGCCCGCGCCGGAGACCCGGTCACGACCTGCAACGATCCCGCGGACCTTCCGGCCGGCTCGCTCGTGGCGGCCGGCACGGTGATGATCGGCTGACCGCGATGGACGCTGACCTCCTCGTCGTTCCGTTCTTCCAGGCGTACGACGCCTCGTCGCTCGACCTCGTCCGGCGCCGGACGCCGCCGACCGGGATCAATGCCCCCAACGCCCGGGAGGCGCACGACCTCGCCGCAGTCGAAGGACGCGAGAACCTCGCCCAGGCCCTGATCCTGCGACTGATGACGCCGCAGGGCTCGCTCGCCGCGCTCGGCCACAGCGCCTACGGGTCGCGGCTCCACCGGCTTGTCGGCGAGGGCAAGACCGAGGTCCTGCGGAACCTCTGCCGCGCCTACGTCCTCGAGGCCGTGGCCCAGGAGCCGCGCGTCGAGCCGGCAGCGGTGGCGCTCACCTTCGAGCCCTCCGCCGAGACGATCTCCTCGATCGCCTTCACGCTCGTCGTCCAGCCGCGCGCCGGCGGCGAGACACTCGCCCTGGACCTGGCGGTCGAGCTGTGACGTTCACGCCGCGACCGTACGACGCGATCGTCCGCGACCTGCTGACGACGCTGACCGGTGGCACGGTCCGCGAATCGTTCGTGATGCCGGCGACTGACGCTCCGGTCCTCCTCGAGCGACGGCCCGTCCGGCGCGTCTCACACCTCGAGGGTCTGGTGCCGGCCAGCGCCGCGCCCGACGCGCCCGAGATCCGAATCCGGTTCACGCCCGCCGACTTCGAGCTCATCTCGACCAGCGGCGTCGGCCGAGGGCGGCGACGCGATCCGCTTCCGCGAGGACGGCCGGCACCCCATCCCGGGGAGCGAGGTCCTCGTCAACTACTACCCGGTGCAGACGCCGCCGGTCCCGCTGACCGACCTCAACGTCGGCTCCGTGACGCGGACGCTGCTCGAAACCATCGCCCGCGAGATCGGCGATGGTCGAGCAGGGGCTCGATGCGGTCTATCGCTCGGCGTTCATCGATACGGCGGAGGGCGGCTCGCTCGATCGGGTCGTGGCACTCGTCGGCGTCAGCCGGCTGCCGGCCGGCCATCCGGTCGCCCAGCTTCGCTTTAGCCGGGCGTCGGGTGGCGCCGGGCGGATCACCGTTCCCGCGGGGACCCCTGTCACGACCCTGGCCGGCGACCGCTATCTCACCTCCGAGGCGCTGACGATCGAGCCCGGAGAGCTGGCGCGCGAGGTCGCCGCGGTCGGCGAGGCGACCACGACGGCGATCGTCGAGGCGAACCGCCTGACGCTGCTCGAAGTGGCCATCGCCGGGGTCGACACCGTCACGAACCCGCAACCCGCCCGCCGTCTGAGCGTCGCCGAGACGGACGACGAGCTTCGCCGCCGGGCCCGTGCGGCGCTCGCCGGCGTCGCCCGCGGGACCAACGACGCGCTCCGCTTCGGGCTGAAGTCGATCCGCGGCGTGAAGGACGCGGTGATCGTGGAGTTCCCGAATGGCGTTGCCGGCGAGATCCGGATCGAGGTCGCCTACGAGGACGACAACCCGGAAACGCGCACCGAGGTAGCCCGCCGGATCGAGGAGCTGCGCCCCGCCGGGATCCGGGTCATCCCGACCGAGGCCGCCCGCCGGTCCGTCGACGTCCGGGTCGCGTGGACGCTGGCCGGGACCGGCTTGCCCTCGGCCGCGCTTCTCGAGCTCCAGAGCGCGGTGGAACAGGCGCTCCGGGGCCACCTCCGCGGGATCGCCCCGGGCGGGCGCGTCCGCCGCGCCCAACTCACCACGCTCGTGCTGCGCGACCCGCGAGTCGTGGACGCGACGATCACCCTCGTCCCGCACGGCACGACGACCGGCGTCGAGGAGCTGCAGCTCGAGAGCGGAGAGGTGCTGGAGGTCGCGGCCGTGACGTTCGACGTCCCGTCGACCGAGCAGGCAAGCACCGTGACGGTCACCTCGGACGTCAGCGCTGCGATCCCGGTCCGCCTCCTTGCCGGCGTCACGCTCGCCGATGCCACGAGCGCGATCGACCTCGCATTCGGGACCTTCCTCGCGACCCGCAGTCCGGCTGCGGCCATCACCGTGGACGGGCTCCTCGCGGCGATCCGCGACGACACCCGATTCGCCGCCGTTCGCGCCGAGACGATCGTGACGGTCGAGTCGCAGGGCACGTTCGTCCAGCTCACCGACGGCGTGGGGTCGTACGTGCCAGCGCTCAACGAGACGGTCCGCAAGGGCACGCTCGACATCCAGCCGCGCGAGGGGATCTGAGCGATGGCGACGCACCTCGAGGAGATGGCCGAACGCCTCCCCCAGCTCTACCGGGAGGGCGAGCTGGTCCGCGGCTGGCTCGGTCAGGCCGCGGTCCAGGTCGAGATCGCCGACGAGGAGGGACGCGACGTCCAGCGCGCCCACTGGTTCGACACGACCCTCGAGCTCGACGAGGCGGTCCGGCTCGCCGAGCCGCTCGACATCCCGCTCGAGGAGTGGCAGTCGAACCTCAACGAGTACCGGGCCTGGGTCCACGCGATGCGGACCGCCAGGCTGCGCGACGGGGCGGTGACGGTCGGGGCAGTAGAGACGTTCGTCGAGACGTACTCGGAAGCATTCGAGCGCGCCGTCCACATCGACGTCCTGCCGCCGAACGTCACGTGGGGCGCGACCACGGAGCGCGGCGACCTCGTCCTCGCCGAGATGCCGCCGATCCGTCGCTACGAGCGGTTCGCGCCGCTCGAGCCACTGCAGCGGTTCACGGTCGCGCAGCGGGGCCTCGACGACACGACGGCCGCCTTCCTGCTCGTCGGCCTGCCCGACGGTCCCGAGAGCGTGCCCGTCATCGCCAACCTGACGACCGGCCAGGCGCTCGTCTACCTCGGCCAGGTCCCGCCGGGTGCCCGGCTTTGGCTGCGCCCCACCGAAGACGGCCACGTCACCGCCACGCTCGAGGGCCTCGACGTGACCGACCAGCTGCGGTCGGTCGCAGATCTGGAACCGGGCACGCCCTGGACCGCCGAGGACAGCTCCGGCCGACGCCATCACGCTGACACGGGGCGACAACGAGCTCTGGTTCCTGCCGGTGGCCCACTTCGACGCCCTCGGGCTCGACCGGTTCCTGCTCGCCCTCGCCGACCTCCGCCTCACCGAGGGCCGGTGGGACTCGGCGGTCTTCGACCACGCGCTCTTCTACCTGGAGCCGGCCGTCCAGCTCCACGTCACCTGGATCGAGACGCAGCCGGCGACCTTCGAGGTCCGCCTGCCGGCCGGCTGGCTCCAGAGCCGGACCGGCGAGCTCGACGAGTCGATCGAGGAGCGGGAACGACTCGGGCTTCTCGCTCGACCGGGCGATCGGCGGGCTCCGCGCGAGCGGCGTTCGCGGTTCGGCGCGCCTGGACCCATTTACGGCCATCCAGCCGCAGGGAGACCTTGTCCGGATCGTCACCGCCCAACGGTTCCGCGAGGTCGGGCCGACCGGTGCCGACCAGATGCCGGACACCGGCGGCGTCTTCGAAGTCACGTCGTACGACGACTCGACGTTCCGATAGAGAGGAGGAACGATGCGCGCACTCCTGCGAATCGAGCTCACGTCCGGGACCGGCGACGGTCGGCGTGTGCTCGACGTTCGTGAGTCGCACAACTCGGTGATGCAGGCCGGCGCCGACCTCGTCGCGCGCCTGTTCGCGGGCCAGGGCACGCCGATCACGCACATGGGCGTGGGGACGAGCTCCGAACCCGAGTCCGACCAGTTCGATACGGCCGCCCTCAGCAACGACCCCGTCGGCGACGCGCCGCCACTCGAAGGACCGGTCGAGGCAGAGCTGCCGCCCGAGGCGTTCACCTTCTCGGTGGATTCGGTCCGTCGCGTGGTCAAGGTCCGGATCAAGGGCTCCCTGCCCGACGCCGCGGCCGTTGGAACCGTCCGCGAGGCCGGTCTCCTCGCCCGCGACGGCGCCACGACGAAGCTCTACAACCGCGTGACGTTCGCGCCCATCGAGAAGGGTCCGGACCACGACCTGACGATGTTCTGGGAGGTCAGCTTTCCGTACGGCGACCTTCAGTGGCTGATGTGAGAGGCGAGTGATGGCGAATCTGGCAACCGGCTCCCTGAACATCCAGCTCCAGGGGTACACGCCCGCCAACCGCGACGCCACGGTCCGGCTGACGAACCAGTCGACGGGGCAGGTCCTCGAGCGCAAGCCGTTCCTCGATGGGTCGCTGCTCGTCCGCGACATCGATGCGGGCCTGTACAAGATGGAGGTCCTGCACCCGAACCTGATCACCCCGATCGAGCAGCGACCGATCCGGCTGATCCCCCAGATCCCGCCGGTCTTCGTGCCGGTCTTCGTGCCGCCGGACCTGTTCCGTGACAGTCCGATCCGCGACATCCCCGACAAGGACCTGACGCCGGTCCAGCAGGCAGCGACATCTGCCCGGGCTCAACTGGCGCCCATCAGCTCGAAAGGCCCCGGCGAGGTCATCCGGGCGTCCGACTGGAATTCGCTCGTCGATGCGGTCATGGACCTGGCGAACGCAGTGATCGAGCTGACGGCCATCGTGTCGCCGCAGGGCCACGCCCACCCCGAGATCGCCGAGAAGATCGACGAGGTCCAGGGCAACGTCCGTCGCTTCGCGGAGTCGTTCGGGCGCAGCCTGCTTGAGCTGCGGCGCGACATCGAGACCCAGCGACTGCGCGCCAACGTCTCGGACGTCCTGGCAGCGGCGGCGGCCGCCGACGACGTGCGCAGCCGCCTGTTCGAGCGGGTGACGACGCTCGAGGCGAACGTCCAGGCCGACACCTCGCTGTTCACCCGAAACCTGACCGTGACCGGGAACCAGCTGCTGACCGAGATCAACGACCTGGCCAACGCCCAGGGCGCCGAGGCCGACACGTTCCTCAAGCGGCCCGACGTCGTCCAGCTCACCGAGACCGCTCGGAGCTACGTCCAGGCGGGAACGCAGGTTCGGCCGGAAGCCGAGCTCGGCACGTACGCTCGAACCATGGCCGCGGTCGTCCGAGGGAGGGCGTAGCGTGCCGACCGTCGCCGAGCTCGAGCGCCTCGACGGGCTGGTTCGCCGGCTCACGCCGATCGCCGGCGTCCAGCGCGGGGAACTGATCCGGGCCGAGGACTGGAACGCCGTAGTCAGCGCGCTCATCGAGGTCCTCCGGGCCGTCCTGGCCGAGGACCCCGCGGCCTCCACTGCGGCTCACGAACACGTCGACCAGGTCGCGCTCGGCTGGCTCGATCCTCGGGTGCGGGCGCTCGTCGAGCGTGGTCCGCTGTCCGAGCCGACAGCGGTGTCGCGCGTCGACGGCATCGACCGTCGCCTCTCGCAGGCGGCCGACCGGATGAGCCGGCTCGAGGCGACGACCCGCGAGGCGCGAACGATCGCCAGCGACCTGTCGGTTCGCGACGAGAAGCGGGCGACCGACCTCGACGGGATCCGCCGACACGTCGAGGGCCTTCCCGACGCTCGCGACGACATCGTCAACCTGCGCGAGACCCTGAACGGCATCCGGGGCGACGTCCGCCGGGCGATCGACGTCGGCGAGGGTCTCCGGATCGACGGCCAGCCATTCGACGCACAGGAGTGGGGGGACAGGGTTCGCGGCGTCGAGGAGCTTCGTGACCGCTGGACAGGGCCCGACGGCACCGTCTTGGACGCGAGCGGGCTCGAGCGGCGGCTCACCGAGCTCTCGAACACGTTCGTGGACAGGACCGTCCTCGACCAGGTCCTCGACGCTCACACGTTCGAGCTGCCCGGTTCTCAGTTCGATGCACTCCAGGACCGGCTCACGAACCGCCTCTCGGAGGGCTTCCACGCCGACCTGGACCGGACCGCGGGCGACCTTCGAACCGAGATGGCCGAGGGCCTCGGCCGGATCGACGGGATCGTCGGCCAGAAGGTCGGGGAAGCCGTCCCGGGCCTGTCCGACACCGTGCTCGCGACGGCGCGGGCGGAGTTCGCGGCGGAGCTGGCCGGCACCCGCGCCGAATTGGTCGCCTCGATCACGAGCCAGCTCGGCGAGTCCGAGGGTCGCGTCCTTGCGACCGTCGACGGCCGGCTCGGCGGCATCGAGGACCGCGTGGCTGCGTCCGTGATGCCGCAGATCGATGGCCGGATCGAGGCCGCCGTGTCGCCGCTGCGGGCGGACATCGGCCGGATCGACGAGCGTGGCCGGCTGAATGCGGACGCCATCGGGCGACTGGACGCAAGCCAGACCGAGACCAGGACGCGGGTCGAGGTCGTCGCGCGGGCAGACGAGCAGGGTCGCAAGGCGCTTCAGACGGCCCTCATCGGCCAGATCGACAGCCGGCTCGCCCAGCAGGCTGCCACCATCGACGCCCGGTTCAGCGCGATCGACGCGCAGGTCCAGCAGCGGCTTGACGTCGCCATACGCGACGCGACGAACTCGCTCTCGGCACAGGTCGACCAGATCGCAGGCACCGCTGCGCGGCGGGAGGCGCAGCTCGCCGCCGGCCAGCTTCGTGGCGAGATCCGAGAGATCGCCCGGGAAGAGGCCGGGGTCGCGGCCGAAGGTCTCCGGAACGACTTCAGGGTCGAGCTCGACCGCTCGTCGGAGCGGGTGTCCGGCCTCGTCACCAGCGAGGTCCGCCGCCAGACCGCGACGCTGCCCGACCTCGTCCGGAACGAGGTCAACATCGGCCGGGGCGTCGACGCGAATCGGTTCGAGATCGAGCGGCTCGGACCTGGGTGATCGGGCGAGGTCGGTGAACCGCGTGCTGAGCGATCGATGCTGACGGAATTCGAGCAGCGCCTGGCGGACGTCCTCGGGTCGCGGCTTCCTGCGCCGTTCACCGGCCGCGTCGACGTGGCCCCGGGTCCTAACCCCACCAACACGGTCCGGCTCATCGTGGGCGTCCGCTCGACGGAACTCCTCGAACCCGATTTCCTTGCCCACCGCGACGTCCGGCTGCCCGGGTTCCGCGGCGTTTCGAAGGGTCGTGAAACTGCGCTGCACCGTCGGCGTCGAGGCGCGCACGAACCGTGGACGTGCGGATCAGCTCCAGGCGGTCGAGTCGGCCCTCTACCTCCTGGACGAGCCAGGTTTCCGCGACGGGACCGCCCTGGCCGATGGCGACGACCCGGGCTTCCTCATCGAGTCGATGCGGCTCGTCGGTGGCGCGTCGGACTTCTCGCCAACCGCTGGGGCGGTCGCGGTCTCGGTCGTCGCCGAGGGGTGGTTCTGGCCGGTCGGGGTCCCGGAGCAGACCGGCGAGGCGATCCGCGAGGCGCTTGTCCGGACAGGGTTCCTGCCGATCCTTCTCGATCCGACCCGCCCCGTCCTGCGGGCCGGCGGCGATCCCGTCGAACTCCGGATACGGATGGGCTCGGTCGGGACCATGCGCCTGCGCGGCAATGACGTGGCCCCCGAGACCCTGCCATTCGGGTCGCTCGCGGTCGTCGTCCGCGACGCCGGTGGCCGGCCCGGTGCCGGAACACTGACCGGGGGCACGGCCGGGACCGACGACATCCGCCTCGTGACGCTCGACGACGGCGCCGCGACGGTCACGTACACGCCACCGGCGGCGCGGCGCGAGCGACATCCTCGTCGTCGCCATGGAAGACGGCGAAGGCGGGCAGGGGGTCGAGCTGGGGCGGTTCCGGCTCGAGGTGCGGGCGTCGTGATGGCGAGCTTCGATGCCGTCGGGCAGGCGTTCGCGGGACCAGCATCGAGCGAGCTCGGGATGCTCGGTGAGTTCTTCGCCGTGGGCGCATTCGCTCGCCGCTGGCGAGTCGCGGGTCGCGATGGAGGTCGACTTCGTCTCGCGGTTCGACCTCGGGACCCCCGTGCCGATCCCGGCTGACGGGTACCCGATCGAGTTCACGTGGCCCGGCGTTCCGGGCGCTACATCAGCCGAGGTCGAAGCCGCGAGCCTCGGGATCGGGCCGATGACGACGCAACGGTCGCTCGGCGAGCTCAAGACAGAGAAGGCCGGCTCCCAGTACCTCATCACGACAGGTGGAAAGCGGATCTATTCGCTCCGGCTCAACGGCCTGAAGGTCCTCCCCGAGGGCGCGGAGGAACAGGTCGCGGTCTCGTCACAGGGTGAGATCCCCGGCGGCTTCCATCTTGTCGTCGAGATCGTTAGTCCGCAGGGCGGGTGGTTGCCGCCGCTCCACGCGGTGCCGCCGGTGCCGCGCGATCACATGATCCCCGCGACCCTGACTGGTGCGTCCTTCGACAGCGGGATCCTCCGGCTGCCCGACGTCGTCACGTCGAAGATCCGGCTCACGTACGCGAAGGGCGACCGGCCGAACGAATTCGAGGCCCAGGACTTCAGCCTTGGGACCGTCGAGGGCACCGAGACCGTCGTCCCCAAGGACCTCAAGGTGACCGCGCCGGACGGATCGGTCGCCTGGGCATTCCCCGGCGACTTTCCGCCCGCGGCGCCGCCGGCCGATGTGGACCTGCGGGTGCCGCTCGAGACGGCGCTCACGGCTGCCGTCGCCGCCGGCGGCCCTGTCACGGCCACGTTCCTGATCGAAGGGAGCGGCACGATCTCGCTCGCCGTGCGCTCGGCCCACGGGGCGATCCTGCGGAGCCACCCCCGGCGTCGTGCGGACGGTCGTCGCCGGCGAGGACGTGTCGCTCGGCGACGAGGTGGCGCTCCCGGCGAGGTGGCGACATCGGCGACCGGCGATCTCACCGTGCGCTATGACGGCATCCGGCTGCTCGAGACGGTCAGCGACGCGACACCAGCCCCGGCCGGCTCGTTCGCGGGCGTTGTCGTGACGACGGCTGGCGCTGTTCGCGAGCTGCCACCCCAGGCGCTCGATGGGCGTGTCGTCCGGCGGATCGCCCTCTTCGGCAGAGCGCCGGTCGACAGCGATCTCGAGGTCTCCCTCGTGGACGCCGTCACCGGTGCCGCCCTCACGCCGCCTGCCGCGCTGGCCGTGGCCGCATCGCTCGAGTTCGGCACCCACTGGTTCGACGTGCCGGCGCACGACCCGATCGGCCGGGCCGCGCACCTCTCGGTCCGGGCCACGAGCGGTCGGTTCCTCTGGGTCGAAGGCCTCGCCGCCGGTCATCCGATCGCCAAGATCGCCATCGACGACCCGACGTGGCCGGGACGGGACGTTTCCCTCGGCGGAATCCCGCTCGCCGTACCCGCCGGCGTCGCCGAGTCACAGCAGCCAGCCGCCGCGCTGCCCGACAGCCGGCCTTCACCGGGACGACGCCGCGATTCCATAGCGACCTCTTCCTGACGATCGACGTCGCCGATCTCGTGCTGCGGTACGCCCGATGACACTCCTCGACGACCTCCAGGGTCTCGATCTCTCGCGGATCGTCGATGCCCGCGCCTCGATCAGCGTCTCGGTCGGGACCGACGAGTTCAGCGCGATCGTCAGCGGTGGTGCGACGACGACAGCACTCGGGCCAGCTCGGAGCGTCGCTCGGCGATCTACAAAGCCTGCTCGACGAACCCGCCGCGTTCCTGCGACCCGTCGTCGAAGCGGTCGCGCCACTCGCCGGCCAACTCGCCCCGAACATGGCCGTCTTCGACCGCTACCGGGGATCAGTGCAGGGCGGCGCCGAGGTCCTCGGTGGCCTGCTGCGGACACTCGATGCCGACCCGGTCCTGTTCGGTCAGGCGTTCGGGCGCTCGCTCGGCGACTCGTTCGGCGCCGCCACAGCGGCGGCCGAGCACTACCTCCCGGTCGACCTCGGCGATTTCGCCGACCTCCGGGCCATCGTCGAACGGGTGGACAGCGGCGCCCCACTCGAGCCGGCCCGGTTCGCCGAGCTGGCCCTCGACGTCCTCTCGCCGTTCGGACGCGGCGACCTGACCCGGATACGGACGGACCTCGATCGCGTCCTCGGACTCGCCGGCGGGGTCACGGTCGACGCATCGCTCACCGCCCCGCTCATCGCCGCCTTCGACGCCGTGGCGGCGGCCCAGACCCAGGCCCAGGCGCGGGCCGCGCTCACCGAGCTGACCAGGGTGCGCGGGACGGTCCTTGCCGCCATCAAGGCGCAGTACGACGCCGTCGGGGCGGCCATCGCGGCCCTTCGGCTCGACGAGATCCTGGGCTCGATCGCGGCCGTCGGGAAGACGCTCCGAAGCGGCGAGCAGGACATCCTCCGCTACCTCGAGAACTGGCGCCGCGACATCGCCCGCGCCCGTGAGCTCATCGAGAGCGGCGATCCAGCGGCGCTGCTGGCGAAGGTCGGCGGCATGCTCGACCAGCTCGAAGCGGAGGCGAGGGCGCAGATCAAGGCGATCTTCGACCCTGCCATCGAGCAGCTGAAGGAGTGGGTCCGGGCGCTGCTCGCGGAGCTTCACCTCCGCGCGATCCGGAACGAGGTCCGCGACTTCATCCTCGGTATCGCCCAGGCGATCCGTGACGCCAACCTCGACGTGGTGGCCCGCGAGGCGACGGCGGTACTCGTCGCGATCCGCACCGCGATCGACGACGCCGACCTCGCCGGAAGCATCCGGGCAGCCCTCGAGGACGTCGAAGCCCAGGTGACGAACGCGCTCGGTGGGGTGATCGGCGCCCTCGAAACCATCGGGACCGAGATCGGTGCGGTCGCCGGCCAGGCGCAGGACATCCTCGAGCGGACGGCGGCGGTCCTCGTCTCGTTCAAGGCGGCGGCCGACGGCATCACCGCCTCGCTCGAGGGACTCGGTGTCGAGGAGGCCGCCCAGCAGGTCATCGATCGGCTCACCAAGCTCCGCGAGACGGCCGAGAAGCTCCTGACCGCCGCACCCCTGCCAGAGCCGCTGCGCGACGAGGTCAATCAGCTCATCGAGCTCGTCCAGGGCGTCGACGTCGAGGCGATCTTCGCGCCGGTCCACGACGCGGTCGCCCAGCTCGAGATCCCCGACGAGGTCGTCGCGGAGGTCACCGCCAGCCTCGCCAGGATCGACGAGGTCGTCGCCAACCTCATCCCGGCCGAGTTGATCGCCTCGATCGAGGCCGAGGTCGATTCCGTCCTCGAGACGATCCGCGGCTTCGACCCGTCGGCGCTGCTCGACGGCGTCAGCACGTTCATCACGGACACTGCGGACGCGATCGACGCGGTAAGCGTCACCGCGATCGCCAACGATGTCGCCGCTCCGTTCCAGACCGTCCTCGACGCCATCGACGAGCTCCACCCGCGACGCCTGCTCGCCCCGGTCATCGATGCCTACGACGCGCTCATCGGTCAGATCCCGTCGCCGTCGCCCGCGACGGTGATCGACCGGACGGTCGGCACGGTCGCAGCGGCCGCCGAAACCGTGACCCGGACCGCCACGCAGCCGGCCCGGAGCATGCTGCCCGCGACGCCCGGCACCGCGTCCACCCCGCTGCCGCCCGCCGAGGCGAGCCTCCCGGGCGACTTCGTCCGCCTCCTCGGCCACCTGCCGAACGCGCTACGCGAGGCGCTTGCCGGCCTCGAGGCCGGACCGGCGGGCGAGGTGATGGCGACGATCGACCGGTTCACGGGTGGGCTCGCCCGCGACCTGCGCCGCGTCGCGACCGAGCTCGCCGCGATCGAGGGGCGCCTCGACGACGGGCTCGACGCGATGCTCCTCCCGCTTGCGGCGGCCCAGTCGAACGCCCAGCTCGCCGTCCGAGCCCGGTTCGGCGGCACGAGCTTCAACGTGGACGGTGCCATGCGAGTCACGGCAGACGCCGGGCCCGGGTCGCTGCGGGTGGCGGTGGCCGATTCGGTCGTTGAGGCGCGCGATACCGCCCGCGGCCTGGCCGTGAGCGCCGGCGGCAGCCTCGGGGTCCAACTCGAGCAGGCTGCGGACCTCCTCGAGGGGTCGAGCATCGGCCGCGTCGCCGGCGATCTCGATGCCTTCCTCGCCGCGCCTCGACCCCGAGCCGATCGCGGCCGAGCTCGACGCGCTGGTCCTCGCTGTCCTCGCCAAGATCCCCGCGACGCTTGCCGCCGTCGGCGACACGTTCACGGCGGCCATCGAGCGCATCGCGTCGCTGATGGAGGAGCTCAACCCGGGCGCCCAGGCGCATCGGTTCCTGGAGGTGCTCGCCGTAGTCCAGGAGGAGCTCGACCTGCTGAACCCGCGCCGGCTCGCGGCCGAGCTCGGCGAGATCCATGCTGCGATCCGGGACGCTGTCGCGGCATACGACCCGCGTCTCTTCGCGGCCGAGATCGATGCGACGCTCGACGAGATCGCGGTCTCGTTGCGTGCCCTGTCGCCCGCTGCGCTGCTCGGCGACATCGATTTCCTGGGAGACGTCGTCGCGCTCGTGGAAAACGCCGTGCCGAGCGCCGCGCTCGAAGGCGTCGGGCGATTCGCTGACCGAGATCGGCGCGACGATCCGCGGGCTCGACCTGGCGGCACTCGTCGACGCCGTCGAGGCACTCGGCCCGCGTGTCATCGAGAGCTTCGAGGACGTCGTGGCGGCGATCCGGAACGAGCTGCTGGCACTGCTCGAATCGCTCCGGTTCTCGAGCGGCAGCGCGTCGGCGTCGGTATCGGTGTCCGGGAGCGCGACGGTATGAGCTGGCAGGTGCCGGGCACGACGTGCGAGCTCCTCGAGGAACGAAACGAGACCGGCCGGCTGCTTCGGCTGACGATCGCCGGACGCGTCTACCTCAGCACCGACCGCGATGGCACCCGTCGGTTCGATGGCGGCGTGACGATGTCCGAGCTGGCGATCGGCGCGACGCTGTTCCGGAAGGTCAGCGCCGGCGCCCGGTCCTGGACCGAGGTCTACCGGATGGACGAAGCCGGTCGCCCGATCGAGGTCGACGGCGTCGAGGTCCGGCGCGACGACCGCGGCCGCGTGACCGCCTGCGGGGAGTGGCGCTACACGTACGCCGGCGACCACCTCGCCGCGATCGAGACGCCGTCGGGCCTGCGCCACCTGACGCATGACGGACGGGGCCGGCCCGTGCGGCGGCGCGACGGCCACGGTGCGACGGCGCTCGCCTACGACGCGGACGGCGGCCGGCTCGACGTCGCACCGCCGCCGGACGCATGGAACCGCGACGAGCTCGGCCGGCTATGGACGGTGACTGGCGCGGATGGCGCGATCGTCGCGACCTACCTGTGGGACGGCTTCGCCTGCTTCGGCAGGGTCGACGGCCCGCCGGGCGCTCCGCTCGCCGCGGTCTTCTCGCTCGACCCGACGTGCACGCCGGTCCGGATCATCGAGGGCGACGATGTCACCAGGGTCCCGCGCGACGCCTTCGGGGAGGCGCTGCTCGACCACCCGGGCGTACCGGGCCTCTTCGGCGGCGCGCAGCACGATGGCCGTGTCTACTTCGCCGCTCGGCCGCTCGATCCGGCGACGCGGCGCCTGGACCGCGCCCGATCCCTGGAATGGCCTGGAGGAAGACCCGCGACGGGCGGAAGGCTTCCGCGGCACGCTCCTCGTCGAGCAGGGGCCGTACACCGTCTGCCTGGGCGACCCGGTCGGCCGGGTCGATCACACCGGCGAGGCGTCGATCGGGCTGATCCTGAGCACCGTCACCTGGTCGTGGCAGAACAACCTCGTCGGCTGGCTGTCGATGGATTTCCTGCTCAACTTCTGGATCAGCCTGTTCGGAGCGATCGGCGATTCGTCGATGTGGGATCGCTTCTGCGAGCTTCAGCAGGCTGAGCGCCAGCGACCATATCGACGCCTTCGCGGTCCGTCGCGACGGGATCTGGTCCAAGAACGGCGGCTTCCGCGCCTGGACCTACCAGCACATGGTCTGGGCAGCCAAGGAGCATTTCGACGAGCTGAGCGATGTCCAGGTGTTCGTGCCGGGTGCCACGTTCGAGCCGACCCACTACGGCTCGGTGATCGCGGTCCGCCCGACCGACAAGCCGGTCATCGTCCTCACCGGTGACGACTCGTCCGGTGGCCTGCGGCCGGGCAAGACGGCCGCCGACTGGACGCGCGGGATGAGCCGCGACCCGGACGGCCGGTCGCGGGCGCGTCCGCTCTGGGACGGCAGCCTGGCAAACTCGTTCCCGTCGGGCCCGCTCCACCTGGACTCGCCGGTCGCCGGGACGCGGGGCAACGATCGCCGCGAGCGCCGCGGAGCTGTTCCCGTCCGGGGCGTTCGGTTTCGGCACCATCGAGCCTCGAGCGCTGGTCGCGATCGCGAAGACCGGCCTCGGGCTCAACCCCGGCGACACCGTCTACTTCGGCAACGGTGAAGGCATCATCGCGCGCGTGCTGTCGGTCGAGGAGGACGGCGGCCGGAGCCTGGTCCGGCTCGAGGACGATGCGACGGCTGTGACGGCCGCAGGCGCACGGATCCGGGCCGTCGCCCGCCAGACCGAGGAGGACGTTCCGCGCGGTGCGGTCGCGGAGCAGCTCAACGTCGTCGCCTCGTCCTCCGCCGCCACCCCGACGCCCAACGACTACGACGTCGGAGACCTACCTGCGGTTCAGCAACGGGGCGACGCAGCTCGGCGCCCGGCGCGTCGTCGCGTTCGAAGCGAAGTTCACGATCGACCTGGCGCTCGCGGCCGCGATCACGGCTCCGCTGACGCTCAAGACGATGACCGTCACGCCGGGCGGCAACGGCAAGCTGACCGCGAACCCGCTCCAGATCCGGATCCCGGCCGGTGCGCCACCGGTCGGGAGCGCGATCGCGGTCAACCGGGGCGGGACGATCATCCCGGTCTTCCTCGAAGGTCAGGACCCGGCCGACGCCAAGATCTTCATCGCCGATCGTGAGCTGTACACCGGCCCGAGCCTCGACGGCACCGCGGTCACTTGGCAGCGGCTGTCGGCGGCCACGGACCTCTCGACGGACGCGGTGCTGCCGGTGGGACTCGACCTCACGTATGCGCCCGGCGAGATCCGCCGCGCGCCCGGCGGCGGGTTCCTCTCGATCGAGTCGGCCGGCGGACGCACGATCCGCACGGTCACCGCCCGTGCCTACGACGCGCTCGTGCTCAATGCGGCCGCGCCGGGCGTCGCCGACCCGGTGCACGTCGAGCGCTTCACCGGCGTGGGCGGTGGCGTCGACGAGGCCGTCGCGTCGAGGTCACGCAGGGCGGCGCGCTGTCAGTCCAGGCCGGCCAGCAACTGTTCGACGCCGCCGCCGACCCGCGCGGGCTGGTCGTCCATCTCGTCGGCATCGGCACGCCGACGCTCGCGGCCGGCACCGCGCTGACCCTGCCAGCCGCCGTACCGCCGCCCGCGCCCCCGCCGACCTTCTCCGGGGCGACGATGACGCTGGTCTATCCCGCCCTCGCCGGTCGGGACACGAACATCGGCCTCGGCAGCCCGGTCATCCTGGCGGCCTCGGTCGGCGGCGCCTTCGAGGTCAACGTCGTTCGGGAGCTGCGCCTGACGATCGGGCTGGACCGGGCGTTCCGGCCGCGGGCACGACGCTCCGGATCGCGTCGCTCGACCACCGGCTCGTTCGCGTATGACGCCATCCGCGTGGCGGGCCTGACCGTGACGGCCTTGCCGAACGTCACCGGCACCGGCCGGGTCCAGATGCCGCAATTCTGGCCGGGCGAGATCGTTCGGTTCGACTACACGCTCGCCGGCCCCAGCCGGCGCGACGTCGCGCCTGTTCCGGGTCGCGAGCGTCGACGGAGCGACCCTCGAGCTCGTCGAGGACCAGCCGATCGAGGCCACCGCCACCACGATCACGGTCACCCGGATGCGACCCACGGACCCGCAACAACGGGGGTGCCGTGGCGGGCCATCGAGGGCTCGGTCGTGGCGGCTCCGGCGAAACGGATCCGGGTGAAGACCTGGCGGGCCAACGAGTTCGCGGACGGCGACGATATCGCTATCGTCGAGGGGACGACCGCCCACCCGGCACAGGGTCAAGGATGGGCCGGTCACCCTCGAGATCGTGTTCGTCGCACCGCCGGCCGCGGCCGTCATACACGGTCTCGATGCGGAATCGCGACCTTCAGCACGTTCCTCACCGGGATCCGTCGCGAAGACGACGCATACCTGTTCACTGGGATGTTGCCGGCAGCCGCGACGGCGACCCCGGCCAACCTCGTCGTCGCGGTTACCTACGCCGAATCGCCGGCCGCGCCCGCGATCGATGGCGAGGTGTCGCCCGGCACCGTGCTCGTCCCGGACATCGAATCGCTCGAGGTCGACCGTCGCCAGAGCCTTGTCGACCACGAGCTCACGCACACGAACCAGTCGGCCCGGTGGGGCCCGATGCTGCTCTGCTTCCTGCCGATCCACCTGTTCTTCGTCGACCGTCTGGTGGACTTGATCCCGGGCGTCGACGCGCCGGAGTTCTCGACGTACGTCGCCGGCACCCTTCGCCGGAGCGGCCCGCACTACTCGCTCGCGGTCCCCGACGGCGGTGGCGTGACGTTCGCGGCCGGCAACGACGTCGAGATCAGCGCTCGGGCACGTGATCCTCCGCGGTCCCGCTCGGACCGAAGACCGAGGATGCGTTCGCGATCGTGGCAAGCGACACAGTCGAGCTCGCCGCCGGTCTCGCCGACGGCGCGTCCGAGGCGGTCCAGGTCCGGCTCCAGCGAAGCCCGGGCTTCTGGGGCCACACCGGACGCAACCTTCAGTCGGCGCTCCAGCTCTCGACCCACGGCGGCGCCCTCAACCTGACCATCGGTTCGACGTACGGAGCCCTCATCGGTCTCCTGGCGAGGCTCGTCTATGCGGCCGGCCGGGCGATCTTCGCCTCGACCCAGGACTTCCCGGCACAGGTCGTCGAGGGTGGTGCCGCGGTCCGCATGACGAGCGACGCCGGCAAGACGGCCTTCCGGACCGAGCCACGAGTCGCGATCGCCGGGTCGGCGACGCTCGTCCGCTCGATCTCGTCGCGGGAAGAGGATGGTGCGCTCCTGCGCCTCGTCGGGACGATCCCGACCGAACCGGCCGACGTTCGGGTGAGCGTGTATTCGACACGCAACAACGATTCTTCGTTCGACTGGCACTCGTACTTCCCGGCGCGGGTCCCCGACGAGGCCCGTCCGGCTCAGGTCCGCGTCGACAAGGTGGACGGCTCGCCGTCGCTCGCGGTCGGCGACGAGGTGTGGCTCCGCGACGCTGCGACGACCTGGCACTCGAGGGTCACTGCGGCGACGGACGAAGGTGCGTCGATCCTGATCGACCTGAGCAAACCGGTGGCGCGCTCGATCGTGAGCCACGACTTCCGCCTGGCGAAGGTCGAGGCCGGCAGCCCCGGCTTCGACCCCGACCACCCGACAACCCTCTTCCGCGACCCGCTCGGCTTCCTCTCGGATGACCTGATGAACTTCGTCGGCGCCGGTTGGATGCGCTACTTCTTCAACCCGTGGGGCGAGGCCCTCGGCCGGCTCAACAAGGCCGTCCCCACCGACTCCTTCTGGGGGAAGTTCCTCAAGGTGTTCACCCACATCGCGAGCACGTCGCTCAACACCTACGGGTGGAGCATCATGCCGCCGGCGTTCGGATGGCTGCTGTGGGACCGCGAGCTGGTCGGCGAGGAATGGCAGTCATACACCGAGCAGGAGGCTTCCTCGGCGAGCGGCGACCTCTACTCGCCGGCTGGTCGATTGTTCGGGCGCCCGAGCGGCGGGATGGTCGTTGGCGACGTCGCTCGCTACGTCTATTACCACCTTTCACGCAAGGGAAGCCTGCCGCTCGGCGGCCAGCTGGATCGCATCGGCGTCAACATGAGCACAAACCCGCGGGTCGGCATCGACGCGGCGATCGCGACGCCCGGTCGGGCGGTCCCCGACCTCCTCTACCAGCGGCGCCTGAATCTCCCGTACGCGATCGGTGACGCCACCGACAACACATTCGCGGCGGACGTGGTCGGGTTCATGCCGACCGGGGACCGGCTCGAGCGCTCGTCCGCGATCCACGTGGCGTTCAGCCGGCCGACCGCGGGCGGCAACCACGCAGCGACGCTGTCGCAAAGCACCCCTTCGCGCGACAGGGCCCAGCAGTCGACCGACTACCAGCCGGCGTTCTTCAACCTGACCATCGCCGACGTGACCGCGACGGTCGCCGGCCAGACGGTGACCAACGACGCACCGGTCACGCTCGTCGAGGGCCAGCGAGCGAGGGTGTCGGTGACCCCGAACACCGCCCGGCGCTACCGTGCGGCGCTGCTGCGACCTGCGAACGGGACGCTTCTGCGCCTCGATACCACGGGTCGGATCGTCGCCCAGGCGCAGACCGGGACCGAAGCCGCCCAGATCGAGCGCGTCTACGAGGCCGACGAGCTGCAGACCCACCTGCGGCGGCGGTTCGTCGTGCCCGGTCCGCGAGTTCGACGTGACCGTCGTGAACGCACCGCCGCTTCTGACGACCCTGCCGGCGAATGCCGACGGCGTCTTCGCGGGCCTTGCCCAGAACCCGAAGCCCGGCGAAACGGTCTTCGTCATCGTCCCCTGCGCGATCGACGTCGCGCTCGAGGTCGATGCCGCGACGCTCGGCGGGCTCACGGCGCCCGCCATCGCCGGCGAGGCCACGCCCGAAGGGCTGCGCGACTTCGTCGGCGACGGCGTCATCTACCGGGTCACGTTCAACGCCGCCGACACACCAGCCGCACCCGTCCCGGTGACCTTCAAGGTCACCGTCCGCGGCGATACGACCTTCCCGCTTCAGGTGAGGATCACGGTCGATCCACCCTAGCGACCACAGCCTCGTAACGCGGCTGGCACGGCGGGGTGATCCCGTGGCCAGCCGCGCTACGTTCTGCAGCCCTCGATCACATCGCCGGCGTCGGCTCCCCGACGCGGCCGGGATCATCGGTCTCGTTCTCGGTCTCGTACCCGCGCGCGGGAGCCTCGCGGAGCAGGAGCACGAGCCCCGCCGCAACGGCCGTCGCCCCGATCCCGAGGAGGAACGTCGACGACGTCGCGACGGAGAACGCCTCGTGGATACCGCCGACGATGGCGGGCACGTACGGCTCGACCAGACCTCGGGCGTCCGCCGGCACCGCCGCGAGGAGCGCTGCGCCGAGGTCGCCGACACCCGTCGCGGCGTCGAGACCACCGCCAGCCGCGAGCGCGCCACCGACCTCGGGCGGGACGCCGGCCGCAGCGATCTGGGCCGGCACCTGCTCGGCGAGCGACGTCGCGAAGATCGTCCCGGTCAGCGCCAGGCCGACGGTCCCGCCGACCTGCTGGAAGAACGACAGGTTGCTGGTCGCAGTCCCGAGCTGCCGGATCGCGACGTTGTTCTGGACGATGAGCGGGAACACCGCGAACGTCGGGCCGACGCCAACACCGGTCACGAACATCCAGGCCCACAGGACCGGCATCGGCGTGTCGGCGTGGAGGTGGGTGAGCATGAACAGCCCGATCGACATCGTGACGAGCGCGCCGAACGTGAGAAGCCGGTAGCGGCCCGTCCGGCTGACGATCTGCCCGGACGCGACGGCGCTGAAGATCAACCCGCCGAGCAGCGGCAGCATCTGGTAGCCGGACACCGTGGCGGATGACCCGGCGACGACCTGGAACCAGCGCGGCAGGAACACGACCGTCGCGAAGAACCCGAAGGCTGCGAGGAACACGGCAACCACGGAGACCGTGAACGACCGGTTGCGGAACAGCTCGAGCGGCACGATCGGCTCGACCGCGCGTGATTCGACGAACACGAAGGCGACGAGGATCAGAGCACCGAGGGCGATGAGCCCACCGACGACAGGATCGCTCCAGTCGGCCGTCTGCTTGTTCGTCAGCCCGACGAGGATCGGGACCAGCGCGGCGGTGAAGAGCGCGGCACCGAGGTAGTCGATCTTGGGCTTCTCGCCGGCCGGATGGTAGAGCGGGAGGTTCCGCCTGACCATAGCGACCACGACCGCACCGACCGGCAGGTTGAGGAAGAAAACGAACGGCCAGCCGACCGTGTCGGTGATCAGGCCACCGATGGCAGGACCGACTAGCACCGAGAGCCCGAAGACGGCCCCGAACAGACCTTGGTATCGGCCGCGCTCCGAGGGGGCGAAGAGGTCACCGATGACCGCCAACGCGATCGGGAACAGCGCTCCGGCGCCGAGACCCTGGACGCCTCGGGCGCGCAACCAGCTGCCACATCTCCTGGGACAGGCCGGCGAGCAGTGACCCGACCATGAACACGCCGATCCCGAACAGGAAGATCGGCCGCCGGCCGAACAGGTCGGAAAGCTTGCCGTAGAGCGGTCCGCTGATCGTCGAGGTGAGCAGATATGCCGTGAATGCCCACGTGTAGAGGTCGTTGCCGCCGAGGTCGGTGATGATCCTCGGGAGTGCCGTCCCGACCACCGTCTGGTCGAGCGCTGCCAGGAACACGCCGATCATCACCGCGCCGAGGACGCGCATGCGGACGGGGTGGGGGAGCTCGATCGGCGGGCGGTCCATCGATCCGATCCCTGTCTGCGTCGAGTGGGACACCTGGGGTCTCCTTCTGCTGCGGATTCCCAGATGCTATCGGTCGATTAGGCCAGTTTCGTTCCTAATGACTTGCTAATCTTCGCGACATCATGAGCACATCGGCGCGGCTACTTCGCCTCCTCTCGCTGCTCCAGACGCCGCGCGATTGGACCGGCGGGGAGCTCGCCGACCGGCTCGAGGTCAGCCAGCGGACGATCCGGAACGACATCGACCGGCTCCGGGCGCTGGGCTATCCGGTCCACGCCACCCGCGGGTCGGTGGGCGGCTATCGGCTCGAGGCCGGGGCGACCCTGCCGCCGCTCCTGCTCGATGACGAGGAGGCGGTCGCGGTCGCGATCGGGCTGCGGACGGCCACCGGCGGCGCGGTGACGGGCATCGAGGAGACGTCGCTACGGGCGCTCGCGAAGCTCGAACAGGTACTGCCACCTCGGCTTCGAGCACGTGTCAGCACCCTCCACGCCGTCACGCTGCATGTCCGCCGTCCGGGCGGACCGACCGTCGATCCGACGGTCCTCACCGATCTCGCCCGCGTGTGCCGCGACCACAGCCGGCTCCGATTCGACTACTCCGACCGCCGCGGCGCGGCGACTCAGCGGCACGTCGAGCCGTACCGCATCGTCAACTCGGGTCAGCGCTGGTATCTGGTCGCCTGGGACACCGACCGCGACGATTGGCGGACGTTCAGGGTCGACCGGATGGTGGCCGGGATGTCGCCGGGACCGCGCTACGTGCCGCGTGCCCTGTCCGATGCCGAAGTCGAGGACCTCATCTCGCGTGGCGTGCCGCCGACGAGCCGGCGCTATCAGGCTCGTGTCACCGTCCATGCGCCGGCGGCAACGCTGGCAGACCGCATCGGGCCGTGGATCGGGACGCTGACGGCCGTCGACGATGCGTCGTGCGTCCTCGACACGGGCGCCGACAACCTCGACACGCTCGCCGTATACCTCGGCCTCCTCGGTGTCGACTTCACCGTCACCGAGCCGCAGGAGCTCGTCGAGCGCGTCAAGCTCCTCGCCGATCGCTATGCGCGAGCGGGCCCCGGCCCAACCGCCTCGGGATAGCGGGCTGAGAAGCTCTCGACGAGAATGAGTCTGTCCGACAAACTAGTTGACAGCATGATCGTCTCGCACTATGGTTTGTTGCATCAACTAGTTTGGAAGGCGAATTCGATGGAAAGACGACACCTCCAGTCGGTCGCGGCCGACTACCCGTACCTGCAGGGGCTCTGGATGATCCCGATGGGGATCGGGATCATCGTGGCCGGGATCTCGAACCTGCAGAGTCGGCCGACCGGGATCGCAGCGGTAGCGCTTATCCTCGGGGGCCTGGCGATCGCCGGGATAGCCTTGCTGATGATCGGTCGCTACTACCGCGATCACTATGGCTCCGTCACCCCGACCCGCGACCGGGCCATCCGCCAAGGTCTCGCGCTCGGTGCCTGGATCGTGATCCTGTTCGTCGGCACGAAGCTGTTCTGGTCGCCCGACGGACCGCAGTGCATCTACGCCTCGGTCTTCGCCCTCGCGACCCTGGCTTACTACGCGATCCTCATCGGCCTGCGGCCGCACCACCTCGTCATCTGGGGTGCCGTCTTCGTGGCGGGGCTGCTGCCGATCTGGGGCGGACTCGGTGTCGACCGCGACGCGCTGGCGATGATCCCGCTTGGGCTCGCCGCAATCGTCTCGGGGCTGCTCGATCAGCGCCTTCTCGCCCGCTCACTCACCGTGCCGACCAGCGACCGGCTCGGGGGCACCCGTGTCGGCGGGTAGTGACGAGGTCGTTCTCGATCGACTGATCCACGAGCCCGCTCGCCTCGCGATCCTGACCGTGCTGTCCTCGGTGCGCGCTGCGGACTTCGTGTTCCTGCAGCGGACGACCGGTCTCACCCAGGGCAACCTATCGAGCCACCTGACCAAGCTGGAAGACGCCGGGTTGGTCCGGATCGAGAAGTCGTTCGTCGGCAAGCGCCCCAATACGAGCGCCTCGCTAACCGCCGTCGGCAAGGAGCGGACCGCGGCACACTGGCAGCAGCTCGACCGGCTGAAGCAACTGACGGCCCCGCCGACGGACCCGTAGTCCCCAGCGATCCAAATCCCTTGGAGGTGCGGGTAAGCGCGGCTTGCGCGTGGCGTGATGGCTTCCCGCCCTCGCGCACTCGGGCCGATCATCGAATGGGCCGCCAGCACCGCGGCCGAGCTCCCAATGTCTCTGGCTTCACTCATCGGAGATGCGTGAGGGCTGCGCCGAGCGCGGCGACGGCCTCCCTGACACCAGCAGGCAAGAGGATCGTCCTGGTGGACGATGTCGTCGCCTCATCAGGATCGGGAGCCGCGGGGCCTCCGAACGCGATGAGGACCTCGGGCCGAGCCGCGCGCAGGCGTGTCGCGATCGAGATCGCGGCGGTCGCATCCCCAGGCATCACTGCGCCGATCACGACGGCCTGGGCGCCTGTCCGTTCGACGGCCGCGATCCACTCGTCCATCGGAAGATCCGCACCGAGGTAGGTCACGGGGAGCCCGGCCCGGCGCAGTGCCGTTGCAAAGATGAGCCCGCCCAGCTCGTGGCGTGCGCCTGGCGGCATCCCGACGAGCACGGATCGGCCCTCGTCGGGTCCAGGCCCAGATGCCTGGAACGACGCGGCGAGACGACGAAGGATCGCGTTGCTCGCGACGTGCTCGCCAGCGACCGACAGGATCCCGGTTGCCCACGCGTGGCCGAGCGCACGGAGCGACGGGATGACGTGGTCGTCGACTACTCGCTCGTACGTTCCGGCAGCGAACATCTCGTCGAGGACCGCCTCGATCTGCCGGCTGTCGAGGCCCGCCGCAGCATCGACGAGCTGTCCGACCAGCTGACTGGCCTGCTCTTCGACCACCGGATCAGTCGGGATGCGATCCGCGATCTTCGCCGGCGGTTCGGTGCCAGCGACGATCGCGGCGGCGGCCGCGCTCGGCGACCAGCCGTCATCGATCAGTCGTCGCATCGACCGGAGCCGTGTGAGCGCAGCCTCGTCGTACACGCGATAGCCACCGGACGTTCGTGTCGGGGTGACGACGCCGTAGCGCCGCTCCCAGGCGCGGAGCACGGGCACAGTCAGCCCGGATCGCGCCGCAGCCTCCTTGATCGTGTACATGGTTCGTTCAGTGTACCCCTCAAATAACACTTGACAAGCCTTAGACATGTGCCGCAAAGTATGCACAGACCTTGTACAACTGGTGTACGAGGCACAAGTCACTCGGACGAAGGAGCATCACCATGCGACGTCTACGCCTCAGCATCGCGTTCTCGGCGGCCGCGCTCTCCCTGGCCGTCGTGGCGACGCCGGTCGCCGCCCGCCAGCCCGGCCCGACGATCGTCGACACCGCGATCGCGGTGAATGCCGCGACCGGGGAGTTCGATGAACTGATCGGTGCGGTCGTGCGAGCGGGGCTCGTCGATCAGCTGGACGGCAACCGCCAGTTCACCGTTTTCGCACCGACCGATGCCGCATTCGAGGACTTGTACGCCGCGCTTGGCGTCGACGGTGTCGATGACATCCCGGTGGCTACGTTGCGGCGCGTCCTGCTCCACCACGTGGCGCCCGGCGAGCGAGACAGCGGCGATGTCGTCGAGCTCGACCAAGGTCCGGACCCTAAATCGGGACTTCCTGTCACCGACCGTCCAGGGCGGGTCGGCCTATGTCGATGGTGCCAAGATCCTGCTCGCCGATGTCGACGCGTCGAACGGGGTCATCCACGTCATCGACAGGGTGCTCGTCCCGGGCGGCTGACCGCCAACGAACGGGGCACGGACCGGCCGGCTGCATGTGAGCCGGCCGGTCCAGCGCGGCATCTCGGCGATCTCGACGGTCGCGAAGGCAATCGCGGATGTGTACGGTATGCGTCAGCGGTGTCGGTCAGGCTGCCCGGGGCTGTGATGTGTCGTGGCCTGCTCAGAGGGGGTTACCGTGGATCGAGAGTTCGACCGAGGCTACGACCGTCAGCCATATCGCCGACTCGTAAGCTCCTATCCCGACGAGTCGGTCTATCCGCTGGACTCGTTTCGCGTCGAGTGGGGTCCGGTGTTCCATCGGGGGCGTCTCGACGGTTCGGCGCGGGTGCTGATCATCGGCCAGGACCCGGCGACGCATGAGAGCATCGCCCGCCGGATCCTGGTGGGTGAGGCCGGCCAACGCGCCCAGGGCCTGTTGACCCGTCTGGGGATCGATCGCAGCTATGTGTTCATCAACACGTTCCTGTACTCGGTCTACGGACAGAGTGGCGGTAGCCGGCACATCGACGACCCGGCGATCACCAAGTACCGGAACCGATGGATCGACGCCATCGTGGCTGACCAGCACATCGAGGCCATCATCACGCTGGGACAGCTCGCCGACTCGGCGTACCAGCAGTGGCGAGCGACGCCAAAAGGTTCAGCCAGCACGGCCGCCTACGCGACGATCCGCCACCCGACGTATCCGGACTCAGCGAGTCGATCGGGTCAGATCACCAAGGCCGAAGCATTCGCCAAGCTGTGCGAGTCCTGGAACCAGATGCTGACGGCAGTGCATCCCCCTGATCACGAAGGACATCGATGTGCCCCTGCGCTTGTACGGCACGACGATCACCCACGCCGACCTGACGCCGATCCCGTCGCGCGACCTGCCGGCCGGTCTGCCGGCCTGGATGTGCGCGCTGGACGCGTGGGCCGTCCGCACTGGTGAGACCGCGCAGCTCAAACGAGCGACGATCTCGGTGACTGTCCCGACCGCTGCGCGGACCTGGCCGCCGATCGACTAAGGCGGTGTGCTCGGATCCTGGACGTCTTCATCCAGGGAAGGGCAGAGGCACCAACGATTGGTGCAACGGTTCCGAAAGCCTGTCTCCGTGACGTTCTGGCGTCGCGGTGATCGAGCGCGACGTTCCATTTTCATCACGCGTCGGCTCGCAGTCCCCAAGCACCGCCGACACGCAGACGAGGTCTCAAACATGTCGACTGGAACGACGCTTGCTCGGGGTTTGGGCGTGTTCAGCCTGGGTCTCGGACTCTGGCAGGTCCTCAAGCCGGATCATTTCGCACGATCGATCGGCCTTGCGCCGACCAAGGAACGGATCAACACGAGCGTCGCGCTCGGTGCGCGGGAACTAGCAGTCCCGCCGGCTCGCCCGTGGGATCGCGTTGCTGGATGGCCATGATCGCGCCTCTCGATTCGGGGAACGGGTGACGAGAACATCGGTAACCCGGATGTCCGTATGCGCCTGTCGCGCCCCGTCACGCGGTTGCATATCCATCCCGGACGACCGTGCGGCCTGCGCGGCGCGGCAATTCGCCCGCGCTCAGGCCGAGCTGAGGTCGTTCGCCTGCCGCTCACCCTCCCGCAGTCGGGCAGCGCGCGCGATCAGGTAGCGCTGCTCGGGCAGGCTCGGAGTCAGCTTCGCGGCTTCCCGGTACTGCTCGAGCGCGCCATCGATGTCACCCGCCATCTCCAGGAGGTGGCCGCGAACGGCGACCGTGCGGTAGTGATCGGCCATCGCGCCGTCCACTTCGTCCAGCACGGCGAGGCCAGCCGCAGGCCCGTTCGCCATCGCTGCCGCCACCGCCCGGTTGACGGTCACGACCGGATTGCCGGTCATGCGCTCGAGCAGCCCGTACAGAGAAAGGATCTGCGGCCAGTCGGTGTCGGAGGCAGTCGGCGCCCGGTCGTGGATCGAAGCGATCGCCGCCTGGATCTGGTACTCGCCCACAGCACCCTGCGCGATCGCAGAGTCGAGAAGGGCTGTGCCCTCCGCGATTCGATCGCGTTCCCAGAGACGCCGGTCCTGTTCGGCGAGAGGGATGAGGTTTCCGTCCCGGTCCGTGCGGGCCGGTCTCCGTGCGTCGATCAGCAGCATGAGGGCCAAGAGGCCGGCTACCTCTGCGTCGTCGGGGAGTTCGCTGCGGACCATCCTCGCGAGCCGGATCGCTTCGACCGTTGAGCTCGACGCGCTCGAGATCGTCGCCCGCGCTTGCTGCGTAGCCCTCGTTGAAGATCAGGTAGAGGACGTGGAGGACCGTCCGCGTCGCGGCGGGTCGTTCGGCGGCGGGCGGCAGCCGGAACGGAACCGCAAATTCCTTGATCCGCTGCTTGGCTCTCGAGATCCGTTGGGCCATGGTCGCCTCGGGCACGAGAAACGCGGCGGCGATCTCGCGCGTCGTCAGGCCTCCGACCGCTCGCAACGTGAGCGCGATCGCCGAGGCCGGTGTTAGCGAGGGATGGCAACACAGGTACAGGACCGTGAGCGTGTCGTCGTCGTGTGAGACCTCGGAGGGCACCGCATCGGGCTGTAACGTGAGGCGCTCGCGACTCATCCGGGCACGCTCGCTACGGTGGTGATCGATCAGGCGGCGACCGGCGGTCCGTATCAGCCATCGGCGCGGATCAGGCGGCACCCCTTCTCGCGGCCAGTGATCCGCAGCAGCGATCAACGCTTCCTGGACGGCATCCTCGGCCGCGTCGAAGTCGCCCGAGCGTCGGGCCAGGATGGCGAGGACCTGCGGCGCAAGATCGCGCAGCAGGTCCTCGGGAAGAACGTCGTCGCTCAGCGGACGCCGCCTGCCGTCTCCAGGTAGCCTTCCATCTCCTCGACGCTCCGAGGCGAGGTCTCCATCACCCGGCGAACCTGGATCGGCTGTTGCGTTGCCACCCCGCCGCGTCCGGGGACGGCCGAGATCTTGCCGGCGATCTCGATCGCTCGAGCCTCGGAGTCGACATCGACGATCTGGTAGCCGGCGACCCATTCCTTGAACTCCTGGAACGGTCCGTCGGTCACCGCGGGGGCCGTCATGCCGTCGGAGGTGACGATCTTGCCGAGGTCGGGTCCCGCGAGGACCTTTAAATCGACAAGCTCGCCGCTCGCGACGAGCTCACGGTGAAGGACCTCGTAGTAATCGAGGTGGGCCTTGATCTCCTCCGGCTTCCACTCGTCCATCGGAGTTTCCTCGGCGCCGGGCTGGAAGTTCACGATCAGGACGTACTGCGTCATCTGGATCTCCTCGTTGCTCGGTGGGGCCGTGATTCGGCCCCGTCGCCTCTAATACGTAGCCGGGAGCGGTTTCTCGACATCGCGGTCCGTGAAAAACCCTGCTCGGTTCCCGACAGAACGGGATTCCGACGAGCCCCTCGTGGATCGCCACGGAAACGACGTCGAGGTGCAGGATCTGCACAGCTCCACGAGGCGTTCGTCCAAGATCCGTTCCACACGGAACGAGGCTCCGGCGCGGGTCGCTTCGAAGAGTGTGGCCGGACGGACGCACGGAGGGCAAGGTGTCGGCGATCGTCGTCATCAGCGGTTCGATCGCGAGCGGCAAGACCACGCTCGCACGCGCAGTGGCGGCGGAACTCGAGCGGGCATCGGCGTCGCCGCGGCTGTCATCGATATCGACGTGCTCCACGACATGCTCCCGGTTGATGTAGATCCGACCTGGACGATCGCCCGCCAGGCGGCCGGCTCGCTCGCGCAGGCGTTCCTTTCCGCCTCTGTGCAGGTCGTCATGGTCGACGGTGAGTTCATCACGCCGGCGGAGCGATCATCGTTTCTCGACCGAGTGGCTTTGCCGCTCACGGCCCGCTTCGTCACGCTTCGGGTCGGATACCACGAAGCGCTCAAGCGTGCGCGATCGGACCCGGCGCGAGGTGTTTCCCGTGACCCCGCATTCCTGGCCGACCATTACGCCAATGTGGAAGCGGGCCTGGACGCCGCGCCGGATACGGACCTCGTGATTCACACCGACGAGCTGGACGTCACCGAGGCAACGAACGCGATCCTTGCCTTCGTCCGCGACGTCCTATGAACAGGCAGCGGGCCGGCTGCGTTCGACGCGTCAGCGAGCGCCGAGGTAGGTCTCGCGAAGGACGCTCGTTTCGGTCGCCATCTCGTCCAACCGGTTCTTCACCACGTCCCCGATGCTGATGATCCCGACCAGGAGCCCGTTGGAGAGGACCGGAAGATGGCGGATCCGGTGAACCGTCATGAGCTCCATCAGCGCCTTGACCGGGTCGGCCGGGGAACAGGTCGTGACGTCGGTCGTCATGATCTCCGACACCCGCTGCTGCAGGACTCGTCCGCCGATCTGGGCGAGCGCACGGACCACGTCTCGCTCCGACACGATGCCATCGAGATGGTGGCCGTCGTCGCTGACCACCATGGCCCCGACGTTCTCATCCCTGAGGCGTCGAAGGAGATCGACGACGGTCGCATCGGGCGGAATGGTGGCCACTCTCGTGCCTTTGGCCCGCAGGATCCCGTCGACATTCATCGTGCACCTCCGTATCCACGATGGTACGCCGGGTCGCGCTCGAAGCGCCAAATCGCGGGTTCCGAAGCGATCGCGCACGGCCTCCGGAAAGCACGTCGCCAGACCCCGTCGATCCAGGGAATTCGACTCCAGGCTTCGCTCTGGTAGGGTGAACCAATGGACGACGGTGACACGCCGGCCAGCCGCCCCGCTCCGCCGACCCGCGGCGCGAAACCGGCGCCGACCGAGACCGAACTCTCACGGATCGCCCGCGAGGCAGTCCACCAGGCGCCGGACCCGCGGCTGGATCGACACCTCCAGCGGATGGGATTGGTAGACGCGCCCGAGGCTCCGGCCGACCCAGGTAAGCCGGTGGCGAGCCGCGTCGAGGCCGATCCAGCGCACGACGTCCTCGGTCAGCGTGTACGACGCCTCGAGGTCAGCGTCATGGTCCTCGCCATCGTGGCCCTCATCCTCGCCATCGTCGAGGTGATCCAGCTCCTTCGGTAGTCGTCGAACTCGTCGCTTCGGAGGGGCCGTCTGAGGCCGCGCAACCTCGGGCGCCACGGCCTGTACCATCCGACGCCATGTCACTGAGTCGCGCCCGGCGTGTCGTTCTCGTAGTGCTGGTCGGCGTCGTGGCGGCTTGCGCGAGCGAACCGGCTTCGTCTCCGTCGGCTTTGGCCACCGCCGAAACGTCCTCGGCCACAACGGCTTCCGCGCCGTCGGCATCGGGCGACGCGACGGCATCGCCAGCGCCATCGTCGGAGGCATCGGCCTCGCCTTCCGCCAGTGAACCGCAACGGATCGCCGTGGCTGGTGGTCCTCTAGGTCTCGACGTGTCCGAGGGGCACGCCTGGGTCGTCGCAACGGACGCCGGCCAGCTGGTGGACATCGATCTGAGCTCCGGCACTTCGACGAACCTCGCGATCGGGTCGTCCGCGAACTGGGTCAAGGTCCTCGGACAGGGGCGCCTGGCCCTCAGCCGCTACGCGACCGAACCAGGACGGGCGACGCTGGAGTTCCTCGACATTCCCGGCGGCGACGTCAAGCCTGTCTTCGAGGAGCCGATCGATGCTCTTGACCTCGACGGCGACACCATCTGGGCGTTCGAGAAGAAGGGCACCGTCCTCCGAGTCGCCGCCGACGGGCGGATCGTCAGTCAGGTTCCGATCAAGATCGCCGCCAACGAGCACATCGACCTCGTCGGCTTCGATAATTCGGCCTTCGCGTCATCGGACAGCACCGAGGTGCGCCGCGTCGGCGGAGATCCGCTCAAGGTCGACGCGACGATCGAGACCGGCGGCGGCGTCCCCTTCGTCCGCGACGGTCCATTCGTCTGGGGCGCGCGACCCGACGAACTCTGGGCGATCGACCCCGCCACCGACGAGGTGACGCTCAAGATCCCCCTCGACGATGTCGCGGAGATCCTCGACCTGGACGTGGACGGCGATGACGCCTGGATCGCCGTCCGCCATCCGGGCCAGGTCGGTGCCGTGATCCGAGTCGACCTCACGACCGGCGACGAGGTCGCCGACTTCCCCGTCGGTCTGCCGGCGCAGGTCGTGATCGATGGGGCCAAGGTCTGGGTCACCGACTACGATGGCGGGGCGCTGCTCGGCTTCGACCGTTGACGGATCGAGCGATCCGGTTTCCGGGCGTCAGCGCCAGTCGACGTTCACGACCTCTATCGGCTCGGATAGGCCCTTGAGGGTCGCGCTGCGGACGTCCGACGTCCGGTTCGATTCGCCGACCGTCCCCACGCTGGCCACGATCTCGCCGGCCCCTCCGAGCGCGGCGATGCGGGCTGCCTCGTGCACGCCCTTGCCGCTGAAGTCACCGGCGACCCGAGTCGCGTCGGAGACGTGAAGCCCGATGCGGACCGGCGGCGAGAAGCCCTGAGTCGTGCGGTGCTCTGCGAGCCGGCGCTGGATCGCGATCGCCGCCGCTACGGCGAGGTCGGGTGAGTCGAAGCTCACGAAGAACCCGTCGCCGGTGGTCGAGATCTCTTCGCCCGAATGGGCCGCGAAGACCTCTCGGAGGGCCGTGTTGTGCCATTGCAGGGCGGCATCCCATGCCTCGTCGCCGAACACCTCGACGAGCGTGGTCGAGCCGACGATATCGGTGAACATGAAGGTCTTCATGACCCGTCGGGCAGGGCCGGTCTTGCCGCGCAGCTGCCAGGGCAGCAGCTCGGCTACATCCTCGAGGACGATGGCCGTCGTCGGACAGGCGAACGCCGCGGCACGCAGGACCTCCTCGTCGACGCTGTCGGGCCCGACGACGTCTGCCTTGCCGTAGTCGCCCGCGAGCCAATCGAACGCGGTCGGGGCGAGGCTGATGCAGTTCCCGGCTCCGATGCATTTGTGGCGGTCGACGCGCGCCCTTATCGCCATCAGCCGCCTCCGACCGCGGCGAGCCCGCGGAAGGCGAGTGAAGTCGCCTCCGCCCGAGTCGACGTGCCGAGCCGGGCGAACAGCCGAGTCAGACGGCCCGCCACTTCGTCCTCGGTACAGTCGATCTCGGCCGCGATCTCCGCGTTGGTCCGGCCCTCGGTCAGCAGCTGCAGCAGGTGACGATCTGTGTCGTCGAGGCTTGAGGCCTCCCCGTGAGCCTCCGACCCGGGGTGGGCGGCCGGCTGGATCGGGAGGTCCATCGGGCCAGCGAGTTCGACGAGCTCCCGCCCGACCGGACCCGTGAGCCAGGCAACCCGGATCTTCTCATCAGCTGTGCCCTGAGCCATGCGGGAGAGCGTCTCCTGCAGGAACGCGCGGACTCGCCGCTGCGCCTCTAGCCGGCCGCCGGCCAGCACGGCCCGGCCCGCCGGGATGACGACCTCGAGGCTGACGTCCTCGTGGAGCGCGGCCCGCAGCGTCTCGAACGCCGCCCCGCCGGCCGCTGCCGCTGTCTCGAGGTCTCCGCGGGCAAGCGCGAGCGCCGACAGCGCGGCGTCGGCCTGCGCTCCCCACGGCGGGTGGCCCGGCAGGAGGGGCAGCAGTTCCTTGACCTGTGTCGCCGATCGCTCGACGAGCTCGATGAGCGCCGAGTCTCGTGCGCTCCCGGCGGCGACCAGTCGTGATGCCTCGATGGCGAGCCGCGCGAGGGCTTCGCACCGCGCCGACGCCCGGCCGCCCTCAGTCGCCATGGTGACGGCCTTCTCGAGATGGTCGCGCATACCGGCGGAATCCCCGGCGGCAGCCCGGAGCATGCCGCGCCACGTCTCGAGCTGGATCGAGCGGCTCCGGGTCTGGGCGACCGACGCGGCTGTGCTCGCGTACCCGAGCCACTTCTCGGCCCCGGCAAGATCCCCGAGCTCTAGCCGGCAGAGGGCGACGCCACCGGCAGCGAGGAACTCGATCGACCGTTCACCCTGGATCCTCGCCGCCCGATGGGCGTCCTCGCCGCGTGACAATGCCAAGTCCGGGACGACCTTGGCCCGGGAGTAGACGTGGACCCCGAAGAGCATCTGGAGGTCGAGGCGGTCTCGCTCGCTCTCGGTGACGGTCTGGGACAAGCGGCCCGTCACGCGCCGGATCTCCTCGAGGTGGCGCGCCGAGGAGGACAGGTGCATGACCGGCCCGTAGCTCGCGTACGCCATCGAGATGACTGTCGACATGACGCCGGTCCTGTCGCCCAGGCGTTCGAAGATACCGAGCGCCCGCTCGAGGACCTGTGCAGCATCGGTCAACAGCGGGCCGATGGCGGACCCGAGGAGGAGGGTCTCGATATCGGCGCCCGCGGCGACCGCCGCGAGAAACCCTCCGGCTCGGCCGGCTATCAGCTCGCTGGCGAACCACATGCGCCCGCGTGCGAAATCGATCATGCCGATCTCGCGGAGCGCTGCTGCGAGGCTGCGATCGTCATGGATCTGCTCGGCGAGCTCGACGACGCGACGATAGGCCTCCTCGGCGCCGTCGACGTCGGTCTCCGAGGCGGTGCCCCCGAACAATTCCCCCAGCGGCGCGCGTAGCAGCGCCTGGCCGATCTCGAGGTTTGCGCGGAGCTCCGTCCTGGCGTCTCCCCGTTCCCGGGCACGGTTCCGGATGCGTTTCGCGATCTCGGCGGCGGCATCCTCTTCGTGACTCATCCGCAGCGCCGACGCGCGGCGCAGCTGGACGTCGGATTCGATCTCCGGGTCGCGCATCGCCTCCGCCAGAGCCGCCAACTCGGCGAGGCCGTCGAGCCGTTCACCAGGCTTGCGGAGTGCGGCGTAGGCGTCATCGCGCGTGATGAGGAGGGTCCGCCGATCAGCCGGCGATGAGACGACCGGAAGTGCTTGCTCGATGAGGCGAAGCGCCTCTTCGGGAGCATTCGAGCGGAGAGCTTCTGAGGCGGCCTGGATCGAAAATCGCGCGGCGCGCACCGTGTCGCCAGCAGCCAGCGCGTGCTGGGCGAGCATCGGCAGCCCGGCCGGAGCCGGGTCGCCGCCGTCGAGCAGCAGGTCGACCACTTCCGCATGGACCTGCCGGCGCCGAGATGTCGTGAGCAGGTTCGAGGCGAATTGGCGGACCTGCTCGTGCGTAAACGTGTAGTCCGCCGCACCGCCCGGCCTCTGGGGGAGCAGGAGGCCGGCCACGACCGCATGCTCGAGATCGTCGGTGAGCGAGTCCCCACCGTCGGCTGCGCCCATCGCGCCATCGCGCGCCGCCGCATCCGACATGATGCCGCCATCACCGAGCCTGGCCCTGATCGCGCGAAGGTCTTGCAGGCTGAAGCTGCGGCCGAGGATGGCAGCGTCCCCGAGCGCCATTCTGGTGCGGGCCGGGAGTCGCGCGGCGCGGCGGTCGATGAGGGTCCGAACCGCCGAGGGGACGAGGCGGGCGGCGTTGCGGCCGAGGCGCCATTCGCCGTTTATCTGCTGGAGCGTTCCCGCCTCGCGATGGGTCCGGGCGAGCTCCTCGACGATGAACGGAACACCCTCGGATTGGACGTGCATCGCCGCCGCGGATGAGGCGTCAACCGGACCGGCGAGGACGCGCCTGAGGAGCTCTGCAGTCTCGAGCGAACCGAAGCGGCCAAGTCGTATCCGTCTGACCAGACCCATCCGCTCCATGTCGGCCACGAAGTTGACCGCCTCCGTGACCGTTGCGAATTCGTCAGGCCGGATCGTCAGAAACAGGAAGATCGGCCGATCGGAATCGCTCCGGACGACATACCTGAGGAGCCGCAGCGTGTCGTCGTCGGCCCACTGGACGTCATCGATGAGCAGTGCCAGCGGGCGGATCCCAGCGAGCGTCGAGATGGCCACGGCCGCCAGGTCATAGGTCCGCAGCAGCTTCGCGCCAGGCGACAAGCTTTCGAATCCCGGCTCGTCACGGCCTGAGATTGCCTCCGCCACCCTCCTGACCGCGGCCTCCGCCTGCGTGCCGGCGGCCGTCTCGTGGATCGCACCCGAATTGAAGAGGCTGCGCGCGACGAGGAACGGCCCGCGGATCTCCTCGTCAGCGGTGATCGCGACACAGGTAAATCCTGAAGCCGTCGCGAGCTCGGCCGCGGCGAGGAGGAGCCGGGTCTTGCCGATCCCGGGCTCGCCCTCCAGGGTCACCGCGGCCAGGCGGGCCGACGCCTCGCGGAGCTCCTGGGAGATGGCATCGAGTTCGGCGCTCCGGCCGATGATCGCGCCAGTGGCCCGACGCAGCTGGACCGCGAGTGAGCACTGCGGCCCGACGAGCGGATCGAGGGCGCCCCCGTCGACCAACCGGGAGGGCGCGGGTTCCTCAACAGGCGTCGACTCGACCAGCATGGCGCGGATTATGGCGTCTTAGTTGGCCGAGATCGGCCGAGAGGCAGTGAAGTCGGTGCACCACCGCACCGCTCCTCGCTTCTGCTTCATTTCGCTGCGTTGAGCTGGTCGGCGTACTTCTCGAGCGACTTGGCCACCTTGGCCAGCGGTTCCATCAAGGCGAGGGTGCACAGCTGGCCACAGCGGACGGCGAACGCAGCCGCGTCCCTCAGCCGCTCCTCCATCAGCACCCACGCCGCTTCCTGGTGCGGCAGCAGGTAGTCGACCGAGTAGAAGAGCTCGAACCCCGGGCCGGCGGTGACGCCGGGCATGTCCAGTCCGACGGGCTGCGTCGTGACGATGGACCCGAGGGGCTTGATCACCGTGTACATCAATCCGACCGACACATCGGCCAAAACCTCGAGCTGCTCCGGCGTCTCATCGGTGTGTGCGAAGTAACGCGACAGGAGCTGGAGGAGCACTTCGTACGCGACGTTGAGGAGGTCCATCGCGCGAGTCGTGCCCGGATCGGTAATGAGCGGCACGACCACACCCGTCGCCTGTTGCCGGACATTGGCCGCGACAACGGGCCGGGCAGGCTCGAAGTCCGGATCTGCCCGCTTTGCCTCGAGATACTCGTCGAGGACGCCCAAGAGGCGCCCGAAGTGCGCGTCCCGCCATTCGCCGCGGGCCCCCTCGCCTTGCTCGACGATCGTATCGATCGCCCGCGCCGCAGAAGCCACGTCGGTGACCGCAACGAGTTCCGGCCATCGGAAATGCTTCTCGGTCGCCTGGGCGCTGGCGGGGCCGATGAACAGGCGTTCGGGGCCAAGACGATCCGCCAGGTACCGGATGCCAGACTGGATCGAGCGGTAGAGGTCGCCGATCGTGTCGAACTCCTGCAGGTGCGGGACGATCTCGTCGCGCTCGTCGTGCGCCAGCGCCACGGCCCGCTCGATCGCCTCGAAGCCCTCGGCATCCTCGATGTCCATCCCATCCGGTCGCTCGAGGAAGGCGAAGTGCCGGAGCGCGACCTCGCCAAATGGGAGCAGCTCGATCCTGACCCCGGCTGGATAAGCGTAGGCGGGCATCGGAAAGTTCGGTCGCGCGAGGCGCGGGGCCGCGCCGACGGCTGTCAGCAGGTTCTGGACGAGTGCGAGGTGGAGCATCTCCTGCTCGGCGATCGACAGGAGCGTCTTGCGCCAACGGTTGACTGCGGCCAGCGTCTCCGGCGTCAGTCCTTCTTCGACCTTCTGCTTGAGCGAGAACGCCGCGAACAGGTACTGGAGCATGATCAGGTGCTCGAGCTCGGCGGCCTTGCCGAGCGTGTAGATCAAGGCCTCCCGGTGTTCGAGGCCTCCAGAGTGTGCATCGCCCGGTCCCCACCGGGTGTCCAGGACGCTCGCCAGCGGACCCTGTGGCCCGGGCGTCGGGTTCTCGATCATGCGTGCCTCTCTGGGCGTGCGGCCCTCATCGGTCGACCGACTGAGGGTGTGACGGTTCGGTCGGTTTTTGCGGAGCACGCACGAGGGGGACGGTGGAGCGGGAGACGGGGTTCGAACCCGCGACATTCAGCTTGGGAAGCTGACACTCTGCCAACTGAGTTACTCCCGCTCGGGAGCCACAAGAACCGTCAGTCCCTGCGTCGACGAGATTACCACCGAGGTCGGGGATGCTTCCAGCAGGTCGACTACGTGGTCACTCGGTGTTCCCCGCGATGGCGCCACCGATGCGTGACATCGACCATGACGTCATGCCGCACTTCCTGGTCGAGATCCACATGTCCGACGCCGGCGAGCCCGAGCTCGAGCGCGCCGTTCGGATGCTGGAAGCGGCACAGGGCCGCTTGCGGGGAGGCGTCGTCGGTCGCGCGGTCATCGCCGGGATCAGCCGCGAGGACGGCCGGCTCATCTGCCTGATCGAATCGACGACGCTGACAGCGGCCAGGCGAACCCTCGAGGTCGCTCTGCTACCGCCCGGCCGGGTCCGCGAGATCAGCCGGATCGCCGACACGGGCGTGCGCCGAACTCGAGACCCACGAGGCGATGCTGACCCGTGAGCTGAATCCGAGCTTGTTCAGGATGTTGTAGACGTGGGTCTCGACGGTCCGGTCGGACAGGAACAGGCGAGTCGCGATCTCCTTGTTGCTCAGGCCTTCTGCGATCAACTCGGCGACCTCGCGCTCACGCTTGCCAAGCGCGTTGAGGGAGGCGTCGTTCCTGATGCGGTCCGGTCGTGCGACCTTCTTCTCGAGTGCCAGTGCCACGGCCTCTTCCCGGTCGAGGCGTGCTCCGGCGTCGTATGCCTTCCTGTAGCGCTCTTCGCCCAGCACGGCTTTCGCTCGTTCCTGCGCGTCGCGGACCTGGGAACTGGTGAACGGGCTCACGAGCGCGCCGATCTGAAGCCGCAGCATCTCCGACGCGCCGAGGAGCTCCGCGGTGCGGGAGGCGCGACCGGCCATCGCGGCGCTGGCTGCAAGCATCTGCATCCGCGAGACGAGGCCCGGCCGGTCGTCAGTGACGAGCGTCGCCTCCAGCGCCTCGATGAGGGCGCTCTCGGCCGCGGCGTGCTCGCCGAGCATGAGAGCGCCCATGCCGGCACTCGTGAGGTGCACGCTGAGCATGAACGGCTCTCCGGAGTCGCGACACCGCGCGGCCGCCGCCAGACCGACGTCCCGCATCCGGGCGTAGTCGCCGTCGATGCCCGCGATGAACGCTTCCGGCTGCGCGGCCGCGATGAACGACATGTCGTCACCGAGATGAGTCGCAAGCTTTGTCGCTTCGGCGGACGTGTGGTGCGCACCCGACAGGTCGCCGCCGAGGACCTGCAAGGCTGCCTGGTAGGCGAGGATCCGAACGAGCACGTCGTCAGCCGCGACGCGCCGGGCGATCGTCGTTGCTTGCGCCGCAGTCTCGAGTCCAGCCGCGTGGTCGCCCTGGACGACGGCGAGCGACAGCTTGACGTACAGCGCCCGGCATCGCGCCAGCTCGTCGCCGCCGGGCCGCTCGAGGAGGACATCGATCCAACGAACGCCCTCGGTGACGGCGCGGTTCCGCCAGTACTGCCCCAAGCCAGCTGCCATCCGGAGTCCGACTTCCACGCCATCCCGGTCTGCGAGGCAGTACCGCAACGCCGCGCGAACGTTGTCGGCCTCGAGGTCCAGCAAGTCCAGCGAGGCGAGCCGCGATGTACCGTCGCGGCCGGGAGCGTCGAATTCGGTCGGCCGGCAAAGGGCCGAGAAGAAGGCCAGGTGCGCCCCCCGGGCGTCCGCCTCTTCATCCGCCTCGACGAGGCGCAGTAGCGCGAACTCCCGCATCGTCTCGTGGAGTCGGTAGCGCGCGCGTCCGCTGGTGCCCTCGCGGGTGATGAACGAGCGCTCCACGAGACCGGTCAGCGCGCCGAGCACACCGGCCGCTGTTATGGCGCCGGCCGCGGCGACCTGCTCCGCGGCTTCGAGACTGAACGAACCAGCGAAGACGGACATCCGCCGCAGGACCGCCTGCTCAGGGTCGCCCAGCAGGTCATGACTCCACGCGATGGTTGCCTCGAGCGTCTGATGCCGGAGGGGCGCAGTCCGGTTCCCTCCGACGAGCAGATGGAACCGATCGTTGAGGCGCTCGACCAGCTGATCCAGTCCAAGCGTTCGAAGGCGTACGGACGCAAGCTCGATGGCCAGCGGGACGCCATCGAGGCGACGGACGAGTTCGACGACGGCCGGGGCGTTCTCGGGCGTCAACTCGAACGGTGCGCCAGCCTCGCGAGCACGCCCGACAAGCAACGCGACCGCCTCCGATCCGGCGAGTGCCATCTCTCCGTCGCCGTCGGGCACCGAGAGCGGGTCGACCTGGATGACGGTCTCGCCCGGGACGCCAAGCGGCTGGCGACTCGTGGCGAGGATCCGAAGGCCGGGCGCCTCGCGCAGCAGGGCGTCCGCGAGCACAGCGCAGGCATCGAGGAGGTGCTCGCAGTTATCGAGGACGATCAGGATCCGCTTGGAAGCGATGTGGTCGATCAGCCGGGACACGGGCCATTGACTTGATTCGTCGCGCAACCCGAGCGCGGTCATCACCGCCTTGGTGACGAATTCAGGCTCCTGGAGGCTGCCCAGCTCGACCAGCCACACGCCGTCGGCAATGCCACGGTTCAAGTCGCCCGCGGACCGAAGCGCCAGGCGCGTCTTGCCTACCCCACCGGGACCGACAAGGGTCACGAGGCGAGCGCCGCCGAGGGCCGCCTTGACGTTCTGAAGCAGCTGCCGGCGGCCGATGAACGTCGTCATCTCGGCCGGCATGTTGCCCGGGGCGGCGGCGGCGGCCCTGCCGGTCATCGCGATCTCCTCGGGCAAGCGAATGGTTGCGCCAGTAGGCGGGCTTGACCTGCCGCCGCGACCACAGTGTAGGTTCGAGTGAAGCGGCCCCTCGGTACATGCCGTTCGCCTCTCGCGGTCCGGGCCGGCCCTGACCGATGGTCTTCATGCGAACTGCAGCCGCGATTCATCGCGTCCCTCCGCGGCAGGCCGTGCGACAACGCGCGGTCGGAGACTCGAAGCCCAGGAGGCATCATGATCGCCATCGACACCATGCGGGCCAACGTGTTCCGCGCACCAGAGGAGTTCAGCGTCGAGGAAGTGGCTCGGCCCCGGCCGGGTCCCGGGGAGGCCTTGATCCGCCTGACCCTGACGACGATCTGCGGCACCGACGTCCATATCGTCAAGGGCGAATACCCGGTCCGGCCGGGTCTCGTGCTCGGACATGAGCCGGTCGGGGTCATCGAGGAGCTCGGCTCCGGCATCACCGGCTATGAGACCGGCGAGCGCGTCCTCGTTGGCGCGATCACGCCGTGCGGACAGTGCGAGGGTTGCTTGTCGGGCCATCTGTCGCAGTGCGGACACGGCTCCGGCTTCGAGGCCATCGGCGGCTGGCGGTTCGGCAACACGATCGACGGTGCGCAGGCCGAGTACCTGGTGGTCCCGTCGGCGCAGGCCAACATGGCCAAGATCCCCGATGACGTCACCGACGAGCAGGTCGTCCTCCTGGCCGACATCGCGTCCACCGGCTTCTCAGGCGCCGAGTCGGGCGGCGTCCGGATCGGCGACACCGTAGTCGTCTTCGCCCAGGGACCCATCGGGCTCTGCGCGACCGCCGGCGCGAAGCTCATGGGCGCCGCCCAGGTCATCGGCGTTGACAGCGACCCGGTCCGCCTCGCCATGGCGAAGCGGATGGGCGCCGACATCGCGCTCGACTTCACGAAGGTCGACGTCGTCGACGAGGTCAAGCGTCTTACGCGCGGCCGCGGCGCCGACGTGGCGATCGAGGCCTTAGGGACGCAGCAGACGTTCGAGAGCGCCCTGCGGAGCATTCGACCGGGCGGGACGCTGTCGAGCCTCGGCGTCTACTCGGGCAAGCTCGAGATGCCGTACTCGGCCTTCGCGGCAGGACTTGGCGACCACCGCATCGTCACGACGCTGTGCCCCGGCGGCAAGGAGCGGATGGGCCGGCTGATCTCGATGGTCCAGTCGGGCCGTTTCGATCCGACTCCGCTGCTGACCCATCGTTTCCGGCTCACCGAGATCGGCGAGGCATACCGGGTCTTCAGCAACCGCCTCGACGGGGTGCTGAAGGTCGCCATCACCTTCTAGTCAGAAGTTCGCTGCGAGATTGGCCGGCCTTCGGGCCGGCCACTCCCATGGCGGGATCGGGTACGGACTACCGGACGCTCGTCCTTGGCAAGACGTGCCGACGGACCACGAGCTCGACGACTCGCCCGGCCAGCTCGATGTGAACGAGAGGAGTGCAGATCCGATGAGCGAGCCTCGGCCGACTGACGAACAGCGGCGGGAGGCCCTCGATGGCGTCGCCGCGCGAGGCTGGTCTCGCACAGATGCGGCCAGCCATCCCTGGCGACCGAACGGGTGGCGCTCAGTCGACGGGGCCTTCGTCCCGTGCGAACGTTGCCGCGCCAGGACCAACCCGGCTCGCTGGCCGGTCTTCTTCACGACGGGCCCCGAAGCGGGAACGCTGCGGTGGACGTGCAGTACCTGCAAGATCAAGCAGGTCGACCGAAGAGGTGCGGCTCGGCTGCTCGTCACCATCCCTCCCGCGTAGAGACCCCGCGGCCAAGGCACCAGCTGACGCGGCTGCAACGAAATCCATCAGCGACTGCGACTGGTACGATCGTCATACCGCCACGGCGTGGCGGCCCCCATCAAGAGCGGGCGAGAGATCTGGCTCCGTGACCCCGCAGCAACCGGTCGGCCCCCTCAGCCGCCACGGTGCTTCCGCCAGAACGCGATGGAGACGAGGCATGTCCCGTTCGACTCCCGTGTCTTGGTGCGTCCGTCGGCGTCCGCGCGGCGCGCCATTCCTACCGTCCTCGAACTCGATGCGCTGGTCCGCGCCGTCGAGGACGACGTGTACCGGCTCACGCTCGCCGAGCTCACGGCCGACGGAGTCGCCGGCCGGACGTCCGGAACAGGGTGGAGCCGAACCAGCCGAGATCCCGACGTTGCGGTGCCTGTCGGCACCACCTGTGACAGCCAACCTGTCACGGCGCGGATGGACTATCAGCTCAACGATCGCGGGGAAAGGGGCCGGTATGCGCTGGAGCCTCCGCGAGCGATCCGAAAGGAACCATTCGTGACGACTTCGAACGACCCCCAGGCAGTGCCCGAGCACCCTGACGGCCCAGGTCCGCCAGGGCGACGTGTTGCTGCACCCCGTCGACACGGTGCCGGAGGCGGCCCGGCCGGTCGCGCGCAGCGCCGGCCGCGTCGTGCTCGCCGAGGGTGAGGTCACCGGCCACGCCCACGCCATCCGCTCGCCCGCCGCGACGCTGCTCGCCGACGGCGACGATCGCTACCTGCGCGTCACGGCCCCGGTCACCCTCGTCCACGAGGAGCACGCCGCGATCGGCATCGTCCCCGGTAACGTACCGGGTCGTCATCCAGCGGGAGTACGTGCCGCCCGAAGTCTCCCCGGTCGCCTTCCGGCGGGTGGTCGACTGATGGGCGCGTCCGAAGCGGCCCGACGGCGACGAACCTGCTGCGGAGGATCGAGGCGTGGGGCGACGAATGGCGCGCCGTTGCGGGCTCGACCGAGCCCGCCGACCGGGCGCGCGCCGAGACGGCCATCGCCTCGCTCTACGCCGCCGATGGCAGGCCCGCGCCGGCGTTCGCGTGGGTCCCGTCGCCCGCCGCCGGCGTCACCGCCTACGCGTTCGCCGCGCTCGGCCACGCGGCGATCGTCAGCACGTGGGCGAAGGGCGACATCGGCAACGGCGCCAACCGGCACTTCAACGGCCTCGCCGACCCGTTCGGCATGGAGCCGGCCTGGACCCACCGGCGGGCGTCCGCCGTCCGCGAACGGATCCCAGCCTGCCCGGCTGCGGCGTCTCGGCGAGCAGCCACCCGGTCGTCGGGTCGGCCGAGGCCCTCGGGTTCGGCGGCACGGCCCGCGTCCTGCCGATCGTCCGCCTGGCGGTCGAGGCTGCGGAGGGTCCGCGGCTCGCCGAGGGGCCGGCGGATCCGCCGTCGGTCGACATCGCCGCGGGCGTCCTCGGGCCGACGTGGCCATCGGCTCGTCGAGCAGCTCGGCGCCGACCTCGCCCGGGGCGTCTTCGCAGAGGCCACCCGGCGCATGGCGAACAGGTCCTGGCCGTGCCGTCGCGCCGGCGCGAGGCGAGGCAGGCGATGCAGCCCGGCCAGTGGGACGTCCTCTCGCCGGTGCTGGCCGCGTCGAGGGACGTGTTCGGCGGGTCCATGTGGCGCCACGAGGACGGTCGCGCGGCCCGCGAGGCACAGGTCGACGCGCGCCTCGACATCGCCCGGTCCGCCGGGCCGTGGTGGGCCCTCGACCGCCTCGCGATCGTATCGGAGCGCCCGCTCGTCCTGCGCACCGATGACCGGGGACGACCGCACTGCGCGGACGGGCCGGCGATCGCCTGGGCCGACGGTCTCGAGGCGTTCGCCTGGCACGGCGTGGCCGTCGAGCCGTGGATCGTCCGCGACCCGGACCGGATCACGGTCGCGACGATCGACAAGGCATCGAACGTCGAGGTCCGCCGGGTCCTCATCGAGCGCTTCGGCGAGGAACGCCTGGTCCGCGAGGGCGGCGCGCAGCTCGTCGGCGAGGACGAGACCGGCCGTCTGTGGCGGCGGCCGATCGGTCCGCAGCATCACTGGGGCCGGACCGAGGAGCCCGTCGTCATGGTCGAGGTCCGGAACTCGACCGCCGAGCCCGATGGCTCGCGCAAGACCTATTTCCTGCGGGTCCCGCCCACGACCACGACGCCGCGCGAGGCGGTCGCCTGGACATTCGGGCTGGGGAGCGCCGAGTACCGGCCGAGGCCGAGAGCTGACGCCATCTCTTGGGCTGGGTAGCCAAGCGTGACCTCGCTACGAGACCGTCGTACGCGTCAGGAAATGCCGGCGGACCCGCAGCTCGACGACTGGCCCCGCAAGCTCGATGGTCGCGCGGAGCGGCAGGTCCTCGGACGACCGACCGACGAAGACCGTCACTCGCCCCGGCTCGATGACGCGTCGCAGGTCCGCGCCCGTGTATGCGAACTGCTCCGCATGGAGGGTGAACGCGATCGTCCGACGCTCGCCGGGCGCCGAGCTGCACGCGCCGGAAACCACGGAGCTCGAGCACGGGTCGGGCGACCGTCGCCTCCTCGTCGCGGACGTAGAACTGGACGACCTCCTCGCCGGCGCGTTCGCCGACGTTGACGACGTCGACCTCGACCGTCACCTCGCCATCGACCGTCGGCACGACGGTCCGGTCCAGGCGCAAATTCGACATTTCGAACCGCGTGTACGACAGCCCGAACCCGAACGGCCACAGCGGGCTCGTCGGGCCGTCGACGTAGTCGCCCAGGGGGTTCGAACGCCCGCCTGTCGGGTGGTGCCGGTACGTCAGCGGGACCTGCCCGACATGGCGCGGCATCGTGACCGGCAGGCGCCCACTCGCATCAAGGCGGCCCGTCAGCACGTCCGTGATCGCCTCGGGACCTGCGTCGCCGGGGACCCACGCCAGCAGGATCGCCGCGCACTGCCCCGCCGCGCGCTCCAAGGCGAGCGGGCGGCCGCTAACGACGACGAGCACGACCGGTGTCCCGGTCGCAGCCACCGCATCGAGCAGCTCCTGCTGTCGACCGAACAGCCCGAGGTCGCGCCGATCACGGAACTCGCCGGTCGTCGAGTCGGCCGTCAAACCTGATCGCTCCGCGACGGCGACGATCGCAACATCGGAACGGCGGGCGATCTCGACGGCTTCGGCAATGGCCGCGTCCGTGCCGTCGTGGACGCCCGTCCCCTGGGCATGGACGATCTCGCAACCGCTGAGTCGCGCCCGAAGCACCTCCAGGAGGGTCGGCCGCCCGGCCAACTCATCCTCGACCACGACCGACGGGCCGTCTGCCATGCTCCCCAACGTTTGACTCAGGCTCGCACGAGCCGCGGCCAACGTCTCGAGGTGGACCAGGTGGCTGTAGTCGCCGAGGAACTCGCGCGGACTGTCGGCGGCGGGCCCGATGACCGCGATCCGTTGCAGCGACGGCGCGAGCGGCAGGACACCGTCATTGACGACGAGGACCATCGAGCGTCGCGCCAGCTCGAGCCCGACCTCGGCCTCGTCTTCGGCCAAGGCGGTCAGGTCCGCGTTCGTCGGCTCATCACGGAACGGGTTCTCGAACAGCCCAAGCCGGAATTTCATCCGAAGGATCCGGCCGACGGCCGCATCGAGCAGATCCTCGTCGACCCGTCCGGTCTCGAGGGCAGCGCGGAGCGGCTCGGCGTATATCGAGCGTCGGGGCAGGTCAAGATCGACGCCGGCCTCAAGAGCCATCGCCGCGACCACCTCGGGATCGTCCGTCAGGCGATGGGCCGTCTGGATCATCTCGATCCCGGCGTAGTCCGAGACGACGATGCCGTCGAAGCCCCACTGGTTTCGCAGGATCGTCGTGAGCAGCTCGCGCGATGCGTGGCAGGGCAGCCCGTCCACGTCGCAGTAGGCCGGCATCACGCTTGCAAGACCAGCTTCGACGACCGCGGTCTCGAACGGGAACAGCTGTTCGTCGTGCAGCTCGCGCGGTCCGAGGTGCACCGGCGCCTGGTTCAGGCCCCCTTCGGCCAGGCCGTGACCGACGAGGTGCTTTCCGGTCGCGAGGACGCCGTCGCGGAGGTCCGGTCCCTGGAGCGCGCCGATGTACGCGGACCCGAGCTCCGCTGCGAGGTACGGATCCTCGCCGTAGGTCTCCTCGATCCGGCCCCAGCGTGGGTCGCGGGCGATGTCGAGGACCGGTGCGAGGGCGTGGCGCGCGCCGGTCGCGAGCATCCGACGACGGATCGTCTCGGCCACCCTGCCGACGAGGTCGGGATCGAATGTCGCGCCAGCCCCGATCGACTGCTGGAAGCACGGCGCGTCGAGGGCGAGCAGGCCATGGAGCGATTCTTCGTGGATGATCGCCGGGATCCCGAGTCGGGTCTCGTCGACCAGGAACCGCTGGATCGCGTTCGCCGCGCGGGCGACCTCGATCGGTCGGAGGTTCGTCGAGCCCGCCAGCCGCGTGATCTCGCCGATCCCGTCGCCGGCCAGCGCGCGGAGCCGCTCGGAATCGGCGCCCTGCTCACCAACGACCTCGAACGCCCAGACGGCGCTCAGCTGGGCGATCTTCTCGTCCCGCGTCATCCGGGCAAGGAGGTCCGCGACGCGAGCGGATGTCGACAGCTCCCGGTCGCGATACGGCGGTACGACGGTCGTCATCCCTTCACCGATCCCTGGGTGAGGCCGCCGACCAGCTGCCGCTCCGCGAACAGGTAGAAGACGAGGGCCGGGACGAGGGCAAGGGTCGTGTAGGCGAGGATCCGCGCCGTGTCGGTGGTGTATTGCGTCGAGAAGTTCGTGACGCCGAGCGGAAGCGTCCAGTTGGACTCGTCGGACAGCATCACGAGCGGGAGCAGGAACTGGTTCCACGACGCGACGATGGCGAGCACCCCGACCGTTGCGAGGACCGGCCGCGAGAGTGGCAACAGGATCCGCCAGAAGAACCCGAACGACCCGCAGCCGTCGATCGACGCCGCGTCCTCCAGCTCGTTCGGGATGCTGCGGAAGAAGGGTCGAAGGATGACGATCGTGAGCGGCAGCCCGAAGGCCGCCTCGGGCAGAGCGATCCCGAGCGGGTTGTCGAGCAATCCGAGGTCGCGGACGAGCACGAACAGCGGCAGGATCGCGACGGCCGCCGGGAACAGCAGGCCGAGGGTGAACAGCGTGTACAGGACCTCGCGGCCGGGGAAGGCTCGGCGGGCGAAGACGAAGGCCGCAAACGCCGCGAACAGGACGACGAGGACCGTCGAGAGGACCGCGATGATCGTGCTGTTGGCGAGCTGCCGCCAGAAGCTCGGCGAGGTCAGCGTGTCGGTGTAGTTCGCGGTGACCCACGGATTCGGGAGCCCGATGGCGTCGTTCGCGAGCTGCGCCGGGTCCTTGAAGCCGCCGAGGACGGCGTAGAGGATCGGTACGACGATGACGGCCGCGACCATCAGGAGGGCGACGTAGCGCAGGATCGCCGATGCGATCCGACGCGTTCGGATGGCGGTCGGGACCCGTGGGCGTGCTGCCGCGACGACCGGGAGCGACGGCTTCGCGGTCTCCGTCGTCGGCGTCGAGGTCGGGGTCGAGGTCGGCGCGGCCATCGCTACCCGCCTCCTGTCGTCATGGCGCCCTCGATGTCACGACGAAGCACCCAGCGCTGATACGCGAGGGCGAGGATCAGGGCGAACCCGAACAGGATCACGGCGACGGCGCTGCCATACCCGAGCTGGAAGCGCTTGAAGCCCCAGTCGAACATGTACGTCGCCATCGTGTTGGAGGCATTGATCGGACCACCGCCGGTGGTCGACCCAGATGAGATCGAAGAGCTGCAGCGCCCCGATGACCGACAGGAACACCGACACACGCAGGGTCGGCCCGAGCAGGGGCAGGGTGACGTAGCGGATCGCCTGGCGACGGGTCGCGCCGTCGATCGCTGCGGCTTCCTCGAGTTCGTGCGGGATGCCCTGAAGCCCGGCCAGCAACAGGATCATGTGGAAGCCGAAGTACTTCCATGAGATGACGAAGAACATGGCGAGCATCACCGTGCTCGGCTCTGCCAGCCACGGTTGGTACAGCGAGCCGAGGCCCGTCGTGTGGAGCAGCCCGTCGGCCAGTCCGCTCGGCTGCAGGAGGAGGCTCCAGACGACACCGGTGATGACCTCGGCGATGACGTACGGCGCGAAGAACACGAGTCGCAGGACCGTCCGACCTCGGAACCGGCGGCTGAGGATCAGTGCCAGCGCCAGTGCGAACGGGATCTGGACGATGAGCGACAGGACGACGATCAGGACGTTGTGCTGCACGGCGCCCTGGAAGACGGGGTCCGCGACTGCACGCTGGTAGTTGGCAAGGCCGACGAAGTCGGTCAGCGGGGTCAGCCCGTTCCACTTGAAGAAGCTGTATCGGACCGCCTGGACGATCGGGAAGAGGACGAAGACCGCGTAGAGGCCGAGCGCGGGCAGCAGGAACAGGGCGATCGCCGTGCGTCGGCCGGGACCGCGCCGCGCACGGGTGCGGGACTCGGCGGCGGTGATCGTGGTCACGTGGGCGACGATAGCGAACGGGCCGGCTGGGCGGGCCGGCCCGTTCGACGTCTCGTTCTGCTGCGACTACTGGGTCTTCGCGGCCGCCGCGATCGCCGTCGCGACGGACTCGGGCGAGCCCGAGCCCGCGTACAACGTCGCGACCGCGTCGTTGATCGACCCGCCAAGCGCCGGGGTGGTCGCCTGGTCGAGATAGAGCTGGACGAAGTTGGCCTTGGCGCGTGCCTCAAGCACGGACGTGAGCTGCGGATCGGTGACCGACGACTCCGTCCCGACGGTCGTCGGCAGGATGCCGCTGTTGAGGGCGCCCCACTGGGTCGCCGCGTCCTTGCTGACGAGGAAGTGGAGGAAGTCGACGGTCTCGGGCGGCGCGTCCTTCCCGATGGCGAAGCCGTTGCCGCCACCGAGCCCGTCGTTCACGTCACCGGGCGCGCCGGTCACAGCCGGGAACGGGAACCAGCCGAGGTTTTCGCCCATCCCTTTCTTGTCGGCGGAGTTGGCGGTGACGGTGCCGGGCAGCCACTGGCCCATCAGCTGCATCGCGCCGTCGCCCTTCGCCATCGCCGCCGCCCCACTGCCGGCGCCGTCCCACGGGGCTGCGAGGAAGCCCTGCTGGAATGGCTTGAGGTCGATGAGCTTCTTGAAGTCCTCACCGGCCTTGACGAAGCACGGGTCGGACCAGTCGCCGGTCGTGACGGCCTTGTCCATGCCCGCCTTGCCGCACTCGCGGACCGCGAGGTACGCCCAGTAGAACGCACCGGTCCAGGTGTCCTTGCCGGCGAGGGCGATCGGCGTCACGCCGGCGGTCTTGAGCTTGCCGACGGCGGCCAGGAGGTCGTCCCAGGTGGCGGGCGGGGTAGTGATGCCGGCTTTGGTGAATTGCTCCTTGTTGTACCAGAAGCCGACCATCCCGAGGTCGAACGGGATGCCGTACTGCTTGCCGTCGACCTGGTACATCCCCATGGCGCCCGGGTTGATCTCGCTGGCCCACGACGACACGTCCGCGGTGATGTCCTTGACGAGGCTCGCCTTCTGCTGCTCACGGAGTCCGCCGCCACCCCAGGACTGGAACAGGTCCGGCGGAGTGCCCGCCTGGAGGAGCGTGGTCAGCTTCGTCTTGAACGCCTCGTTCTCGAGAACCGTGAGGTTGACCTTGACGTTCGGATGGGCGGCCGTGTACTCGTCGGCCAGCTTCTGCCACAGGCTCTTGCCCGGGTCGTTGTTCTGGATGTGATACCAGTCGATCTCGACGGCGGCGGCCGACGACGACGATGCCGAAGCGGCAGCCGACTCGGCCGCCGAAGCCGCAGCCGATGGCGCCCCGGCGGAGGGTGCGGCAGCCGATGGCGCGGCGGCCGATGCCGCCGTCGACGCCGCAGCCGACGGGGCGGTCGAGGCCCCTCCGCTCGAGCAGGCACCGAACACGATGGCCGCGGTCGCGAAAAGGATCGCGGGACCTCGACGGAGCTTCATTGGCCTGGCCTCCTGTGTCGTCCGGTGGCGTGGACCGGCGGGGTCCTTTCCGGGGCGGGGCGGCGGTTGCGTCCGGTCGCGCCGACGTCGAGCCGAGCCGGGGATGATGCCTTGAGGTCGGTTCCGCCCGGATCAGTCGTTAAGCGCGTATCTGCGGTCACCAACGATGGCGACGTTTCGCCCTCGAGCGGGCTCCTGTGCATCGAAAGTTGCGAAACGGCGACCGATGCTTTCGGTCGCGGCATCCTAGTCACATCGCGTGGCCCGCGTCAACCCTGAAGCCGGCGTTCTGGGCGGACGTGGAGTGCGCAGTCCGAAACTTTCGCTCAGGAGTCGCTACACTGCCCGCGATGCGTTCCACGATCGCGCCCAAGGGTCGCCGGTCAGGCAGCGGCACGACCATCGCGTTCATCGCCGCGCAGGCCGGTGTTTCCGTGCCGACTGTATCCAAGGTCATCAACGGCCGGTCGGACGTCGCGCCCGACACGCGCAGACGCGTCGAGGCGGCGATCCGCGAGCACGGCTACCGTCGGGCCGGTCGCGAGCAAGGCGTCGGCTCCGATCCTCGAGCTGATCTTCCACGAGCTCGAAAGCGAGTGGGGGCTCGAGATCGTCAGGGGCGTCGAGCACGTCGCCGGCCGCAATCATCTCTCTGTGGTGCTCTCGGAGATGCAGGGCCGACGGACTCCGGGACGCGGCTGGATCGAGAGCGTCCTCGCCCGCCGGCCGACCGGCGTGATCGCCGTCTTCTCCGACCTCAGCGAAACGATGCGCCACCAGCTCCGGACTCGCGGCATCCCGTTCGTGATCGTCGACCCCGCCGGCGAGCTGACCCACGACACGCCGTCGGTCGGGGCCACGAACTGGAACGGCGGCTTGACGGCCGCTCGCCACCTGCTCGGTCTCGGGCACACGCGTATCGCGGTCGTCGGCGGGCCGGAGGACATCCTCTGCGCTCGGGCCCGGGTCGACGGCTTCCGGGCCGCGATGGACGCAGCCGGCGTGGCGATCGATCCAGCGTTGATCAGCAACGGCCGGTTCCAGGTGGAGGAGGGAATCGATCGGGCTCGGGTCCTGCTGCGTGATGCCGGATCCGCCGACTGCCATCGTGACCGGCGACGATCTTCAGGCGCTCGGCGTCTACCAGGTCGCCGCGCGAGCTCCGTCTCCACATCCCCGAGGACCTCAGCGTCGTCGGCTTCGACGATCTGCCCGTCGCTCGCTGGGTCGGTCCGCCGCTCACCACGATCCGCCAGCCCCTCGTCGAGATGGCTCGAGACCGCGGCCGAGCTCGTCCTCGCCATCGCCCGCGGCGAACGGCCGCCGCAGGCCCGCGTCGAACTGTCAACGGAGCTCATCGTCCGGGAGAGCACCGCGCCACCGAGCCGCTGAGCGGGAGACGCAATCCGATCAGGTCATAAATCGGCCGAGGCGTCGATCACGATCCGGGAACGAGGAACAGCTCTACGACGGGGACCGCGACGTCCGGCCGCTGTACGGGCAGCTTGAGCGTCAAAGTGCCTTCCGGCTGTCCGCCAGGATGGACGGTCCCGGCGTGCGTGCCCGGAGGCAAGGACATGAGGCCGACCTCGGATGCATCGTTGAGCAGCTGGGCGTAGGCGACCTTGCCCGCCAGGCCCGGCAGATGGACATGCCCGAACGGCCAAGCGAACAGGTGGAGGTAGAGGCGGTCGTCGCGCCCCGTGTAGCGGGCGTCCGGCGGCGGTGAGAACGTGGACGGACCGGCGCCGTAGATCGATCGGCCGTGCAGCCGCGTCCATTCGCCCAGGCCTCGGAGCGAGGCGGTCGCCCGCGGATCGAAGTCGCCGCGCGCGGTGGGACCGACGTTGAGCAGCATGTTCCCGTCCTTGGAGACCCCGTCCACGAGCATCCGGACGAGCAGGTCGACCGGCTTGTAGTCCAGGTTGTCGCGGTCGTAGCCCCAGCTGCCGTTGAGGGTCTGACACGCCTCCCAGACGACCGGCTTGCCGTCGTCGGACATGGGACCGGCCGGTTGGTACTGCTCGGGCGTGATGAAGTCGCCCGGGATCCCGAGCCGATCGTTGACCACGATGCCGGGCTGGAGTTCCCGGACCATGGCGAGGAGCTCGGCCGACCCCCAGTAGTCCGGACCCTTGCCCGGCAAGACTGTCGACTCAGGGATCGTGCCGTCCGCGTACGAGAAGTCGAAGAAGAGGTAGTCGATCCTGCCGTACCTGGTGAGCAGTTCCCGGACTTGGCCATGGAGGTAGTCGCGATACCGGTTCGCGTCCTTCCCCGCGTTGAAGTCAGCGACGTCGCCGCGATTTCGGAGCGGATGGAAGTCGTCGACCGCGAAGTCGGGATGGTGCCAATCGAGCAGCGAGTGATAGAGGCCGACCTTCAGCCCCGCCGCGCGTACCGCCTCGACGAACGGACCGATCAGGTCCCTGCCGTACGGAGTGGCCGTCACCGAGTAGTCGGTCAGGTCCGATTCCCAGAGGCAGAACCCCTCGTGGTGCTTTGTCGTCAGCACTACGTAGCGCATGCCGGCGTCAGCGGCGGCGCGCGCCCATTCGCTGGGATCGTAGCGGTCGGGGATCGAAGTACCGGACGTATCGCTCGTAGGTGTCCGGGGGAGTCTCCTCCCGGCTCATCACCCACTCATTGCGTGCGGGCAACGCGTACAGCCCAAAGTGGATGAACATGCCGAACCGGCCCTGGACGAACCACCCCAGGTCCCCGCCGCTTGCGCCTCGAATCATGGGTCTCCCTCCGCGATCCACCGAACTCGAACGATCTGCGGTTACCGCGTCATCACGTCCACCGAACAAGACGGTAGGAAGCCCGCGTACGAGCTGTCTGCTCGCCGGCAAGACTCGGCAAGAGGCGAGCACCTACGCCCCCAATGATGAGTTGCCACTGGGTGCGCCGCTGGCCGATGAGCTGGACGATCGCGGACGATCCGCTGTGGTCAATGAGCAGCCGGCATCGAGATGCTGGGAGCGCCTCCTCCCACCCGGCTCTACCGATCGGCGGCGGGCTACCGCGATAACCGCGCTGTCGACGCTCGTCGGCGCCATCTCGATGGCGCGAGCAGTCAACGACAAAGCGCTCTCGCGGGAGATCCTTGCCTCGGCGGCGTCGGAGCTGAAGGCACAGCTCCGCTGAGGGTCTGCCTGACGGGACGAGATCGAGTCGGATGACTTGGCACTCCACCGGCGTCCAGCCACCGAAGCTGCTCCTGCAGCAGCTCGCCTCCCGACCTGACGCATTGCGTGACCGAAGGCAATCGGTCACAGCGCATCGCGCCAGTGGCGGCACTACAGGGTCATAGGTCGCAGGCTATCGTGTTGGCCGAAATGACCGACCCAGCGGCGTATCCCATCGACCTTGCGCGCTGGATCGCAGACCACCGCCTCGAAATCGATGACGGGACCCCCCCAGCCGTCATCGACGACGAGCTCCGGGTGCTGGTCGTCGCCGGTCGCGGACGACGTCTGGACTACCACGTCAACACCGTCGCCGAGCTCTTCTACCAACTCGAGGGCGACATCGGGTTGCGGCTGCGCGAGGGAGACACCGTCCGCGATGTCACGGTCCGGGCCGGAGAGATGTGGCTGGCACCCGCCGACGTCCCGCACGCGCCGCAGCGTCCGGTCGGAACGGTCGGCGTCGTCGTCGAACGTGCCCGCCCCGCCGGATCCACCGAGTCATTCCGGTGGTACTGCGACGCCTGCGGTGCCGTCGTCCACGAGATCGTGATGGCGCGCGTCGACCCGTCCGAGCTCCGCAGGGAGATCGGTGCGTTCTACGCAGACACTCAGGCGAGAACGTGCCGAGAGTGCGGCACGGTCATGAGCCCGCCCGGCTGACGATCGGAAGGATGCACCTGCCACGCCCCGACGCGTTCCGCCAGGAAGTCCTCCGCCATCGGTTTGCCGCGATCGCCAACGAGATGAGCGTCGCGCTCCAGCGGGCGGCCTACTCGACGAACATCAAGACACGCCGTGACCACTCGTGCGCGGTCGTCGATCCGGTGGGTCGGATCGTCGCCCAGTCGTTCAGCCAGCCGGCCCACCTCGGGACGCTGGCCGACTTCGTGCCACGGATCATCAGGGCGTACGGTCCCGAGCGCCTAGCGACCGGGCGACGGCCTCGTTCGTAACGACGGCCACCTCGGGGGATCCACCTCAACGACGTGGCGACGGTCATGCCGGTCTTCCGCGACCCGGATCATCGCGTACGTCGCGACCATGGCCCACCATCTCGATGTGGGTGGCGGGACGCCCGGGGAGCATCGGCACTTCACGAGGAGCACATCCAGGAGGGGCTCACATCCATCGCCGCCCTCGCTCCCTCGTCGACAGGGCGAAGCCATCAACGAAGACGTTGCTCGGCCTGATCCTCCGGAACGTGCGCGCGCCACGTGAAGACCGGGGGCGACTTCCGGGCTCAGCTTGCGGCCAGTGCCACGGGCATCCGGCCGAATCCTCGAGATCGCCGACCCGCGGAGGGGACCCCGGGGCCTGGCGGTCGCGATCGAGGCCATCCTCGACTACACCGAGCGGCGCGTCCGGACCGCGGTCCGCCCCGACTGCCCCACGGAACGTTCGCGGCGGAGGGCTATCTCGACGGCGACGGCCGGACCGAGGGCGACCGCGTCGCGCGTCGCGGTGACCCTCAACGACGACGGGGCGATCTTCGACCTGACGGGCACCGATCCGCAGCGC
>CAWFLS010000011.1:0-281425 GCA_963816675.1 uncultured Chloroflexia bacterium | reverse complement strand
CCAACGCTCGCCCGTCGCCACGAACCGCCGCGCCGCCGGGTTGGCCGTCGCGAGCGGCGGGATGTTCGCACTGTCGTTCATAGCGTTCGGCCGGCGCCGGCAGCGATCCGTTCTGGGTCGCGGTCGCCGCCCGGATCACGGGGTCTTGCGATCCTCGTCGTCGTGGCACGGACGATCGCCCAGCCACTGGTCGCGCTCTCGGGGCCTGCGGTGCCTGGTGTGCCTTGTCGGGCTGCTCGACGCGATCGCGCTGGTCTTCCTCCTCATCGCGTACGGCGGCGGTCGGCTCGGCCTCACCACCGTGCTCATCTCGCTGTACCCGGCGGTCACGGTGGTCCTCGCTGCGCTGTTCCTTCGCGAACGGATGGCACGTGTCGAGCTCGCCGGTGTCGGGGTCGCCCTCGTTGCCGTCGCACTCCTGGCGATCCAGTGATAGCCCCGCCGCGCCTCCGCTCCCTTGACGCCTCACCGACGCCGGATGAAGACTCGCGCCCGACGCCCCGGGTCGCGGAGCCCGCCCACGATCCAGCGCTCGAACCGTGGACCGCCGAGCAGATCCGGCCGTTGGACAGGAGGTCATCGGGTTGATGGCCGACCACAGCTCGCCGGGGTCGCCGGACCGGCCGGTCTTTCGCCCCGTCCCACGGGATGTCGCCAGCACATTGGCTTCCGGGTCGCTTCCCGCCGATGGTGCGGCGCCTGCGACATTGCTGGAGGCATTCCGCGACCGTATGCGCCGTACCCGCTGGGGAACAACCACGGCAGGTTCTGGGCATGGGTCTGCTCACCGGCCAACGTCATGGCGGTCTTCGCTGAGGCCCTTGGGGCCGCGATGAACCCGCATTGCGACGTCGCGAACCACGCGGCCGTCCACCTCGAACGTCAGGTCCTGGACTGGTTTCGGGAGATGGTCGGTTTTCCGACCGCCTCGGGCGGCGTTCTTGTCTCGGGCGGCTCGATGGCCAACCTGACCGGCCTCGCGACGGCCCGGCACGCTCGCTCGGGCTGGGACGAGCGTGAGCAAGGCCTTGCCGGTGGCCCAAGGCTCCGTGTCTACGTCTCCGACCAGGGCCACAGCTGCATCCGCAAGGCGATCGAACTGCTCGGGGATCGGCTCGGCGAACCTTCGGATCGTCCCGACCGACGATCGCTTCCGGATGCGCACGCCCGACCTCGAGGCGATGATCGCCGAGGACCGCCGCGCCGGATATCGGCCGCTTGCAGTCGTGGGGTCGGCGGGTGCGACGAACACCGGCAGCATTCATCCCTCGAGCGGATCGCGGCGATCTGCCGGCGGGAGGATCTTCTGGTTCCACGTCGACAGCGCCTACGGGGCACCGGCCGTCGTGACCGATCGCTACCGGGACGCGCTTGCGGGAGTGGCGCTCGCGGACAGCGTGGCCGTCGACCCGCACAAGTGGCTCCAGATCCCGGTCGAGGCGGGTGTCGTGCTGGTCCGTGACAAGTCGTTGCTCCGCGACACGTTCAGCCTTGTCCCGGCCTACCTCCGCAGCGACGGTGGCGAGGATGGCGTCGAAGGGCCGATCTCCTTCGCCGAGCTCGGTTTCCAGCAGACGCGCGGCTTCCGCGTGCTCAAGATCTGGTTCGGGATGCGCAGTCTCGGCAAAGCCGGCATCGAGCGACTGATCGACCAGAACTGTCGCCTGGCCGAACGGCTCCACGCCGCGGTCGTCGCCGCCCCCGACCTCGAGGTGCTGGCTCCGCAGTCGTTGTCGGTCGTCTGCTTCCGAGCCGTGCCGTGGTTCCTGCGCGGTGACGAAGCCGCTCTCGACGCACTCAATCGCTCGGTCGTCGAGCGGATCCAGCTCGGCGGCGAATTCTTCGTCGCCAAGACCGTCGTGCGAGGTCTGATGGTCGTACTGGGTCTGCATCGTCAACGGCGGCGCGCGGCCCTCGGATGTCGCCGCTCTGCTCCGTCTCGTACGGGCGGAGGCGGCGCTCGCGGTCGTCGAGATCCGCGGCCGTTACGCCAGCGGTTCGATCAACTCCGGGCCGTCGCGCCGAACATCGTTGACGGCAGCGGTGACGGCATACACGTCGAGTTCGACCGTCTCGTTCGGGGCCAGAAGGCCGCGGAGCTCGGACGGATCCCGGGGACGTGGGTCGAGCCAGCGCTGCCAGTCGCCGTCGGACAGGACGACGGGCATTCGGTCGTGGAGGTCGGTCAAGGCAGCGTTCGGGGTCGTGGTGATGATCGTGAACGTGCGCCGGACCGTGTCGGTCGCGGGATCGCGCCAGCCGGCCCACAGCCCGGCAAGGGCGAGCGGCGCGCCGTCGCGCCGGACGACGCGATACGGCTGGCGGATGGTCCCCTCGCGCTTCCATTCGTAGAACGAGTCGACGGGGACGACGCAGCGCTTCCGGACGAAGGCGTCGCGGAACGCAGGGCTGGTGAGGAGCGTCTCAGCCCGCGCGTTGAACATCCGCGACCCGACCTTCGCCTCGTCGGCCCAGTGCGGGATCAGACCCCAGCGGTAGCCGGTCACGGCCCGCCGATCGTCGCGCTGGACGATCACCAGATGCCTCATCGGTCGGCGCGACGTTGAACCGTTGACCGAGGTCGTCGGAGAGCGGCTCGGCGCCGAAGATCTCGGCGAGCTCGGAGGCCGGCCGTTCCTGGGTGAAGCGTCCACACATCGTGGTCGAAGTCTATGGGACGGCGCTCGAAGCGCCGCGCGGGCCCTCGCCAGGGCCGCCGACCCTCCGGCGGCCCCCGGCCGCCGCTCCTGTACAGTCGGCGCCGTGAGCGACTCCGGCCCGCTGCGTCCCCGGCCCGTTCCGAAGCCTGCCGGTCGTCTGACGCGGGACGAGGCGGTCGCCCTCCTCATCCGTGCCGGCGAGCTGCTCGCTCAGGGCGACTACCCGGCAGCCGGCGACCACTACCTGCGTGTCGTCGGCTTCGATGACGCGACGATCACCGCCGCGGCCCTGATGGGACTCGGTGAGGTGCGCTACCGGCTCGAACGACGAGAACGCGGCCGTCGCGACATGGCAGGCGGTGATCGATCTCGGCGAGACGCCGTCAACGTACGGCGCCTGGCGCAACATCGCAGCCGCCCGCGTGCGCGATGGCGACCTCCGCGGGCGCGATCGATGCCTATCGCGAAGCCGATCGCCGCGCGCCGCCCGAGGACAAGGCCGAGATCGCGAACCGCCTCGGCTGGCTGAGCAAGGAGACCGGCAACGTCGGCGCGTCGAAGAAGTACTTCGCGCGCGGCCGCGGCGACCGCCCGCTCATCTCCGCGACGGTCCTGATCATCGCGGTCACGAGCGTCGTCTCGCTCACCGCGCTTGTACGCCTCGGAGGGCCAGGCGCCTGTTCGACTGGCTCCAGCTCGACAAGCCGGCCGTGGCCGCGGGCGAGTACTGGCGGCTGTGGACGGTGACCCTCCTCCACGGCGACATCCTTCACCTCGGCTTCAACATGTACGCGCTGTACCTGTCGGGCCTGATCGTCGAGCGCTGGTACGGCTCCATCCGGTTCGTCGTGTTCTACCTGACATGTGCAGCGGCCGGGTTCGACCGCGAGCTTCGTGTTCGGTGGCGACGTGCCGTCGGTCGGTGCGTCGGGGGCGATCTTCGGGCTGTTCGGCGTCCTCCTGACGGCCGGACGGATCCACCATCCCGTCGACCGCGAGAGCCGCGGCCTCGTGCCGCAGCTCGCGTTCATCATCGTCATCAACATCGTGTTCGGCTTCGCGTCCGGGCGGGCAGATCGACAACGCGGCCCACCTGGGCGGCCTCGCCGCCGGCATGTGGCTCGGCGCGCTCGTGCCGCCGACCGGCGGTGCCGACGATGTCGTCCCTGTGGCACCTGCCCGGCGAAACGCGTGCGGCGGTCGGTCGGGCGACTGCGCCCGCGTACGTCATGGCCGCCGGCGTCGCGCGTCGTCGGCGTCGTCGTGGTGGCCGGGCGTCCTCGTCGGGACGACCGCGCGAGCGGCGTTCGCCGAACCGCGCGGTGCCCGCGGCCCGCGTCGCCTACGTCTCGGCCACCGCTACTGGACCGCCGGCGCGCCGCTCGCCGCGAGCACCACGCCGGAAGCGGATCGGCCACGGCGCTCTCGGTCGAGAGGTAGCAGCGGCTCTCGCCGATCGTCGACATCAGCCCGGTCCTGCGCAGGCGGTCGCGGACGGACCCGCGGACCTGGGCGAGGCGGAGGTCGATGCCGTCGCGCTGGAGGTCGGTGAACAGCGCGGCCGAGCATGTCGATCGTCGCGACGTCGAGATCCGCCGTCGCGGCGATATCGATCACGACGGCCCGCGGCTTCGACGCGTTGTGCCTCGAGCAGCGCCGACGATCTGGTCCTTCGCGACATCGGCGTTGACGAACGTCAGCGGGACGTTCGGCCGGAGGATGAGGATGTCGGGGACGGGGACCGCGTTCGGGTGGCGTTCGGCGTCGGCGTAGATCGGCGGGTCGCCCGGGATCCGGCCGAGGACCGCGATGTACGGCCTGCTCGCCTGGTACAGGATCGCGAGCAGCGACAAGGCGACCGCGATGCCCATCCCGATCAGGGCCGTCGTGAACACGACGCCGCCGAGAGCCGTCATCGCGAGCAGGAAATCGGTCCGCTTCCAGGCGAGGTACCGGCGCATCTCGGCGATATCCACGAGTCCGACGACGGACGTGATGACGATCGCGGAGAGGACGGCGAGCGGCAGCTGGGCGAACAACGGCGCAAGGACGATCGCCGTCGCGAGCACGAGCGCCGCGGTGATCGAGCGACGAGACCTGCGTCCGATTGCCTGACGCCTCGCCCGGCCGCCGACTGGCTGAAGCTCGCGTCCACCGAGAAGCCGCCGAACAGCCCCGCGCCGGCGTTGGCCGCGCCGAGCGCGATGAGCTCCTGGTTCGGATCGATCTCGTAGCCGTGTCGGATGCCGAACGCACGCGCCGCACCGATCGATTCGGCGAGCGCAAGAAAGACGATCCCGAAGGCGCCGGTGATCAGGAACACGATGTCGCCGAACTGGATGCTCGGGATGCCGGGCAGCGGGAGACCCGGTCGAGACCTGACCGACGACGGCCACACCCTTGGCCTGCGAGATCGAGCGCGTAGGAGAGGGCGATCCCCGACGACGAGGGCCACGAGCGCTCCCGGGATCCGTCGGGCGAAGCGTTTGATGAGCAGGATCCCGACGACGCAGCCGATCCCGAGCGCTCGCCGTGTACGGATTGACGTCGTCGAGGTTCTCGGCGATCGAAACGACCTTCTCGATGATCGTGTTGCCACCGGACGGGATGCCGAGCAGCGCCGGGATCTGGCCGACCGTGATCGTGACCGCGAGTCCGATGACGAACCCGGTGACGACGGACGCCGCGAGGAACTGCGACAGGAACCCCAGCCGTGCGGCACCAGCGACGATCAGGATGACCCCGACCATGAGCGCGAGTGCCGCGCTCAGCGACACGTAATAGGCCGGCATCGGAGCCGGCGAGGGCTGCCGACGACCGAGGCCGACATGATCGCGATCGAGGAGCTGGTCGTGACCTTCACGTGACGCGACGTCCCGAACACGGCGTACAGGGCGAGGGCGACGAAGGCCGTCACCAGGCCGGTCTCGGGCGGCATGCCGGCGAGACCGGCATAGGCCATCGCGACCGGGACCATGATCCCCCAGCTGACGACGCCTGCGATCGCATCGAACCGGAGGTCGGAGCGGTCGTACGCCGGGAGCCAGGAGAGCAGATCGGCACGTAGCGGCCGACGCAGCCGCCGAACTGTCGAGGCGTCGATCCGGCGCGGCCTCGGGCGGCGGTGTCGCCGCGCGGCTCGGGCGCGGCGGCGGACGCGAGGCCGGCCATGGTCGCTAGAAGCTCACGTCTAGAGGCTCAGGTCCTGGGGCAGGCTCACGACGACGCCGACCCCGATGGTGAAGACGACGACCGCCACGCCGATCATCGACCAGCGGATCCAGGGCGGGCGAAACTTCGCCGCCGTCCCGGCGAAGAACAGGACCGACGCGAAGAGGACCGCGGTGAGGATGAAGCGGTCGCCGATGTCGTTGTCGCGTTGCGCTTCGGCCATGGCGGCATCGGCTTGAGCGAGCAGGTCGTTCGCCGCGGTCTGCTCGGCGAGGACGTATTGCGGCTGATCGAACGGAGTCCCGGCCGGAAGTCCCTGCGCGTCGAGCGACCCGCCCGTTCCGCCACGCGTCGAAGGCCGGGACGAACTCGGCCGGAACCGCGTCCGCAGGAAGTCGGCGAGCGCCTGGTCCTTCTGGGCGGTCGCCTGCGACCAGGCGAGGAATGTCGCGACATCGATCTGGAGCTGGCGCGACGCGATCGTATTGTGGCCGTAGGCCTGCGCCCGGAGCGCCGCAGACGAGGCGTACTTGTCGGCCTGCTCGACCGCTCCACTTGGTCGCCTGGTAGGCGGCCCACGCCGACAGGACGACAGACATCGAGAGCAGGATCGTCGCGACGATCTCGACTCGCTCGTCCCGCCAGAGACCTCGTGCCGTCCCGACGAAACCCGTGTCATCGGAGGAAGCGGCGGACTGCGGGTCCGACCGTGCGTCACCGCCGACGAACGCGTGGAGCAGGCAACCGACAGCCCATCGAAGACCCCTCGTGATCGAGCGCGAGAACGCGCCTGCGTCCCGCATCGTACCTGTCGCGCCCCAACGCGCTGGACGCGACGGTCCACCGCCGACTTGATTCCGGACGGCCGCGGTGCCACCATCGGTTTCCTCTCCGAGGTGGCCCGAGACCGGCCGTCGGGGAGCCCAGGGGTCCAGGAGCACAGCCATCGCTCCCGGTCATGGCACGCGTCGCAGGAGGTTCTCGCCCGTGAGCGAACACATCGCGTTCGTCGTCAATGGGACAAGCCGGGAGCTGGACGTGGAGCCGAGACGTCTCCTGGTCCAGGCCCTCCGCGAAGACCTCGACCTGACCGGCACCCACGTCGGCTGCGACACCAGCCAGTGCGGTGCCTGCACCGTCCACATGGACGGCATGGCCGTCAAGTCGTGCACGATGCTGGCCGTCCAGGCGGACGGAAGCGAGATCCGGACGATCGAAGGGATGGCGTCCGGTGACGACCTGCATCCGCTCCAGGCCGCCTTCTGGGAGAAGCACGGCCTCCAGTGCGGCTTCTGCACCCCGGGCATGATCATGACGGCCGCCGACCTGCTGGCCCACAACGCCGATCCGTCCGACGACGAGATCCGCCACGCGATCGAGGGCAACTACTGCCGCTGCACGGGCTACCAGAACATCGTCGCCGCCATCCGCGCGGCCGCCGAGACGATGCGGAACGGTGCAGGCGCAGGCCGGCGCCGCCGCCGCGACCGCGACCGCGTAGCGCGAGGAGAGCGAGATGGCCATCGACGTCCTCGGCGAATCCATCAAGCGGGTCGAGGACCCGCGCTTCATCACCGGCAACGGCAACTACGTCGCCGACATCGTCCTGCCCTCGATGGCCTACATGGCCATCCTGCGCAGCCCGTACGCGAACGCCAACATCCGCTCGATCGACACGAGCGCCGCCAAGGCGATGCCCGGCGTCGCTGTCGGTCATCGTCGGCGCCGACATCCCGTACAACCCGATGCCGATGGCCTGGCCGGCCGGTGGCAGCGCCGGGCATCCAGAACAACGTCAGCACGCCACGGACGCTCGCCACCGACAGCGTCAAGTGGACCGGCGAGGGCGTCGCGGCGGTCGTCGCCGAGACCGAGGCGCAGGCGTACGACGCGATCGCCGCGATCCACGTCGACTGGGAGCCGCTGCCGGCCGTCGTCGATGCCGAGAAGGCCATCGCGCCCGGGCGCGCCGCAGCTCCACGAGAACGCCCCGAACAACATCGTCTTCGAGTGGAGCGTCGGCGACAAGGCCGGCACGGACGCCGCCGTCGATGGCGCCGAGGTCGTCGTCCGCCAGCGGATCGTCAACCAGCGGCTGATCCCGAACCCGATGGAGACCCGCGGCAACATCGGCTGGTACAACCCGGGCACCGACGACTACACGATCTGGATGTCGAGCCAGACGCCGCACATCCAGCGGCTCCTGCTGGCGGCGTTCGTGATGGGCATCCCCGAGCACAAGATCCGGTGCATCAGCCCCGACGTCGGTGGCGCCTTCGGGACGAAGATCTTCTGCTACCCGGACTACGCCCTCGTGCTGTTCGCGAGCAAGCAGCTCAAGGGCCGGCCGGTCAAGTGGATCGAGGGCCGTCGCGAGAACTACCAGAGCACGATCCACGGCCGCGACCACATCACCTATCTCGAGATCGCCGGCAAGCGCGACGGGACCGTGACCGGTCTGCGGGTGAAGACGCTGGCCAACCTCGGCGGGCGCCTCTCGACGATCGGCCCGGGCATCCCGACGACGCTCTACGCCCGGGTCCTCTCGGGCTGCTACAGGATCCCGAACGTCTACGCCGAGGTGACCGGCGTCTACACGAACACGACCTTCGTGGACGCGTATCGCGGCGCCGGCCGGCCCGAGGCGACCTACGTCATCGAACGGGCGATGGACCTCTTCGCCGCCGAGATCGGCATGGACCGGGCCGAGCTCCGGCGGCGCAACTTCGTCCAGCCGGACCAGTTCCCGTACGAGAACCCGTCCGGTCTCTTCACGGCGTCCGGCGGCGCCAAGATCGCCATGGATTCGGGCAACTACGAGCCGGCGCTCGACATGGCGCTCGGGATGGTCGGCTACGCAGACCTCGCCGCGAAGAAGGCCGAGGCGAAGTCCCGCGGCAAGCTGCTCGGTCTCGGACTCAGCACCTACATCGAGGTCTGCGGCGTCGCACCCTCGAAGTGGATCGGCGCGGTCGGCGAGGGCTGGGGCGCCGCGATGTGGGAGTCGACCAACATCAAGATGCACCTGACCGGCAAGACCGTCGTCACGATGGGCACCCAGCCGCAGGGCCAGGGTCACGAGACGACGTATTCGCCAGGTCGTGTCGCACGAGCTGGGCATCCCGATGGAGGACATCGTCGTCCAGCACTAGCGACACGCAGGGCACGCCGTTCGGCTACGGCTCGTACGGCTCGCGGACCTCGTCGGTCGGTATGACCGCCGCGATCAAGGCGTCGGGCAAGATCCGCGAGAAGGCGCGCAAGTTCGCGGCGCACATGCTCGAAGCGTCGGTCGACGACATCGAGATCGACGGCGCGAACTACTTCGTGAAGGGCAGCCCCGACCGGGTCAAGACGATCCAGGAGATCGCCTTCGCGCTCGACCTCGCCTTCGACCCGCCCGAGGGGATGGAGCCGTACCTCGACGAGACGGCCTACTACGACACGCCGAACTGCACGTGGCCCGTTCGGGACCCACATCGCGATCGTCGAGATCGACGAGGAGACCGGCAGCGTCGAGCTCGTGCGCTACGTCGCCGTCGACGACGTCGGCAAGAAGATCAACCCGATGATCGTGGACGGCCAGCTGCACGGCGGCATCGCCCAGGGCGTCGGCCAGGCGCTCTGGGAGGGCGCCGATCTACAGCGACGAGGGGCAGCTCCTGACGGGCTCGATGCTCGACTACGCGCTGCCGCGCGCGTCGTATTTCCCGAACCTCGAGCTCGCCGAGACGGTGACGCCGTCGCCGGTCAACCCGATCGGCGTCAAGGGCGTCGGCGAGGCCGGCGCGATCGCGAGCACGGCCGCGGTGGCCAACGCCGTCATCGACGCGACTCAGCCCACTCGGCATCCGACATCTCGATATGCCGTACACCCCGCAGACGGTCTGGCGGGCGATGCAGACCGCAAAGGGAGGCCAGGCATGATCCCGGCAGCGTTCGATTACCAGCGCGCGTCGACGATCGATGAGGCGCTGGGCGCTCTGTCGAGCGGTGACGGGTCGGTCAAGCTCCTCGCAGGCGGACAGAGCCTCCTGCCGCTCCTCAAGATGCGGCTCGCCTTCACCGACAAGCTCGTGGACATCGGCCGGATCGCCGAGCTGAAGGGCGTCCGGCAGCTGGACGACGGGCGGCTCGCCATCGGCGCGCTGACGACGTACGCCGAACTGATCGACTCGCCGGCGGAGGAGTACGGCCTGCTTCGCGACGTGCTGCCGATCATCGGCGACCTGCAGGTCCGCAACCGGGGGACCGTCGGTGGCTCGATCGCCCACGCGGACCCGGCGTCGGACCTGCCGGCGTGCCTGCTCGCGCTCGACGCCGAGATCGTCGCCCGCTCGTCGCGTGGCGAGCGGGTCATCCCGATCGACGGGTTCTTCCAGGGGCCGTTCCAGACGGACCTCGCCGACGACGAGATCCTGACCGAGGTTCGATTGCCCGGCGCGCGCGTGACGACGCCGGTTCGGCGTACGTGTCGCTCGAGCAGCCGGCGTCGGGGTACGCGCTCGTTGGCGTCGCCGCCGTCGTCGTTCGGGACCGGCGGACGGCGGAGCGGCATCGCCAGCGCGAAGGTCGCGCTCACGGGCGTCGGCGACCACGCGTACCGGGCGCGAGGCGTCGAGGAGGCCCTGGCCGGCTCGGACGGCTCGGAGGCATCGATCGCCGCCGCGGCGGCTCATGCGGCCGACGGTATCGAGGTCGCACAGCGACATCCACGCCGATCGCGAGTACCGAACCGCGATGGCGGCCGTCTACACGCGACGGGCGATCGAGGCGGCCCTCGACGCGGCTGCGGCCTGACCGGCCGCCGGTCTCTCTCGGCGCCGCGTGCAGGTCGAGCGGATCATTCCGGGCCGGCGACCGCCGGCCCGGCTCGCAGGGTCGATCCTCGCCCGGGACGTGACGATCGGGGCGGAGCGCTGGTCGAAGGGCCGGCGGCTGTCCTCGTGACGACCTCGCGGCGGTCGGCGCGGCCGATGCCGGCGAGCCGCTGACCGTCCTGATCGCCGAGCCGGGCGAGCTTCACGAGGACGAGGCGGCGATCCGTCTGGCCGCTGCGGTCGGCGGTCCCGGGTGTGGTCGACGCGAGGGCCGTCGCAGAGCCGGGTCGACCTCGTCGCCGCCGTTTCGGGCGTCGTCAACGTGCGAATCGCGGAGCTCGAGCGGCTCAACCGGATCGACCCGCTCGGAGGTGTTCACGGTCTTCGACGGCCAGATCGTCTCGCCCGGCGACCTCGTCGGCGAGCGTCAAGGTCGCGCCGCACCTCGTCGAGGAGGCTGTGGTCGATCGCGGCAGGGTCAGTGGCGCGGTTTCGGTCGCCGGCCGCTCGTGTGGGTGGCCGCATTCGAGCCGCCGGCGGGTCGGCGTCATCGTCAAGGAGTCGATCCGCGGGATCGCCCGCGACCGGTTCGAGTCGAGCGTCCGGGCGAAGATCCAGGGGCTCGGGCTCGGAGATCGTCGCGATCGAGTACGTCGAGGACGACGTCGAGGCTGTCGAGGCGGCGATGTCGGCGTTCGTGCGCGGGTCCGATCCGGTCGACCTCATCCTTACCGCCGGCGCCGCCAGCACCGACCCGCTGGACCCCTGCTTCCTCGCGATCGACGTCGCTCGGCGGTCATGTCGTGCGGCGTGGCGTGCCGGCCCACCCGGGTTCGATGCTCTGGCTCGCACGGATCCGGCGGACGGCGATCCTCGGCCTGCCGACGTGCGGGGCATACTCGAAGGCGACCGCCGCCGACCTGCTGCTGCCGCGACTCCTGTCCGGGCGACCGGCCTCGGCGACGACGTCGCCAAGCTCGGTCACGGCGGCATCCTCACCCGCACGCAGCGCTTCCGCTTCCCGCCCTACGCCCGCGAGTTCGACGCCCCGGACGGGTAGGGGACGGTGCCGCCCGCGCGCCGTCCGCCCGGTCCCGAGCACGTGACGTGTAGATTCCGTCGATGACCGACACCTCCACCCGTCCGAGACCGCGCGCGACGGGCGCCCCGCCGGCACCCGCTCGATCGAGGCGATCCAGGACGACTTTCCGCGGCCGTGACTACATCACGGACCGGTCGCTCGCCACGGCCGTCTTCCTCGCGCTCGAGCTCGGCCGCCCGCTGCTTCTCGAGGGGGAGGCCGGCGTCGGCAAGACCGAGCTCGCGAAGGTCCTCGCGGCGAGCCTCGGTGCGCGGCTGATCCGGCTCCAGTGCTACGAGGGCCTCGACGTCAACACCGCCGTCTACGAGTGGAACTACCCGCGCCAGATGCTCGAGATCCGGCTGCTCGAGGCCCGCGGCGAGGCGGACCGCGCGACCGCCCACGACATCTTCGGTCGCGATTTCCTGATCCGCCGGCCGCTCCTCCAGGCGCTCGAGAGCCAGCGACGGCGTCGCGCCGGTCCTCCTCATCGATGAGATCGACCGGGCCGACGAGGAGTTCGAGGCCTATCTCCTCGAGATCCTGTCCGACTTCCAGGTCACCGTCCCCGAGATCGGCACGATCCGGGCCGAGACGCCGCCGCGCGTCGTCCTCACCTCGAACCGGACCCGCGAGGTCCACGACGCGCTCAAGCGTCGGTGCCTCTACCACTGGATCGACTACCCGACCGCCCAGAAGGAGTACGAGATCGTCCTCGCGCGCGTCCCCGAGGCTCCGGAGCGCCTCGCCCGCGAGGTGGTCGGCTTCGTCCACCGCCTCCGCCAGGCCGACCTGACCAAGGTCCCGGGCATCGCCGAGACGCTCGACTGGGCCGCTGCGCTTGCTGTCCCTCGGTGCCCGCGAGCTCGCGCCGGAGCTGGTCGACGAGACCCTCGGCGTCGTCCTCAAGTACGAGGAGGACATCCGCCAGGTCCGCGGCGACGCGACGAGGCGGTATCTCGCCGAGGCTGCCGCCGGCGGCTGATGCGGCATGATCGGAGCCTCTGGAACCGGCGCGTGCGAGGCCGTCATCCACGGCTCGCGAGCTGACTCCGTGAACGGCGACCCGGCCGTCGTCCGGTCGCCGTCCGGACCGGACATCGATGGTCGTCGGCTGCTCGCCGAATCCGTCGGTTTCGGGCGGGCGTTGCGGACCGCCCACCTCCCGGTCGATCTCGGCGCCGCCATCGACTTCGCTCGCGCGCTGACGCTCGTCGACCTGTCCGAGCGCGAGCAGGTCCGGGCCGCCGGCGAGGCGATCTTCACCCGGCGTCGCGACGACCGGCCGATCTACGACGCCGTCTTCGATCGATGGTGGCGTCGGCGCGGGTCGCGACTTCCGGGCGACTTCGCGCCGAGCACTCTGCCCCGCGACGAGCCCCGGACCTCGAGGAGCAGCGGACGGCGCCGCGGCGCAGGAGGCCGGACAGCAACCAGGCGAGATGGCCCCCGACGAACGCGGCATCCCGGTTCCGTCGGACGGCGACGACGGCGATGAGTCGGACGTCGAGGGCGATCGTCATCTCGCCCGACGCCTACTCGCAAGGCGAGATCCTGCGCCACCGCGAGTTCGATCGGATGACGCCCGGCGAGCTGCGCGAAGCCGAGCGGCTCGTCGACGCCCTGCTGCCGCGGCTCGAGCGCCGCCGGACCCGACGCTACGAGCTCCACTCGCACGGCCGCAGGCTCGCGCCGCGGGCGATGTTCCGGCGGAACCTCGGGACCGGTGGTCAGCTGCTGTCGTGGGTCTGGCGCCGTCAGATCAAGGAGCCCCGCTCGCTCGTCGTGCTGTGCGACATCTCCGGCTCGATGGAGCGCCACTCGCGGCTCCTGCTCCGGTTCGTGCAGGCCCTCTCGGCGGCGTCGGAAGTGCGGACGGAGTCGTTCGTCTTCGGAACGCGGCTGACCAGGGTCACCCGGCTCCTGCGCGACCGCGATCGCGACCGCGCGCTCGCGCGCGTCGCCGATTCGGTCAACGACTGGGCCGGCGGGACGCGGATCGGCGAGTCGTTCCGGACGTTCAACCAGACGTGGGCCCGACGTTCGCTCCGGACCTCGGGCGTCGTCATCGTCGTCTCCGACGGCTGGGACCGCGGCGATCCTGCGCTCGTCGCGATCGAGACCGCCCGCCTCCGCCGCAACTGCCATCGGCTCGTGTGGCTCAACCCTCTTGCCGGCACGCCGGGCTATCAGCCGCTCGCCGGCGGGATGCGCGCCGCCTATCCCTACATCGACGACTTCCTCCCCGCCGGTACGGTCGCGAGCCTGGAACGACTCGGCGAGATCCTCGGCGGCGTTCGCGCGGGCGACACGCGGCGGGGGAGCGAGGCGGCAGCCCACGCCGCCTTGCCCGGCACCAACTCCCGCCGGTCGCCGGCGTGCCGTCTGTCGTCGGCGGTGAGACCATCGACCCATCCGCTCCGAGGCCACTTCGATGAAGGAACTGCTCGACACGATCGCCGGCTGGGAGTCTGCCGGCACCGATCCCGCCGATGTCGGCCGGGCCGTCGTCGTCCGGACGTTCGGGTCGGCGCCGCGCCCCGAGGGCGCCGTCTGCTGTACGCCCGCGACGGCCGGATCGCCGGCTCCGTCAGCGGTGGCTGCGTCGAGGGCGCCGCGGCCGAGGAGATCGACCGGGCGCGGGCGACGGGTCACGCCCGCGTCATCCGCTACGGGATCTCGGACGAACAGGCATGGGACGTGGGCCTTGCCTGCGGCGGCACGATCGACGTCCTCGTCGAGCCGGTGGCGCCCGCGGTGGTCGTCGACGCGGCCCGACGGTCGGTGGGGTCAGGCGGGCATGGTTCGGCCGTCGTGACGCCACTGCCCGCCGATTCGCCGCCCGGGACATTCGGGGCGCATCAGCCGGGCGATGGCGCGCCGCCGGCCGCCGAGCTGGTCGTCCGCGACGACGGCACACTCGAGGGGTCGTTGGGTTCCGCCCGACCTGGACGCCGCGCTGGTCGAAGCCGCCACAGCCGCGCTCCGCCGCGGACTGTCGCGGACCGTCGACCTCGGTGACCGCTCCTACTTCATCGAGGTCTTCCCGGTCCGGCCGCGGCTCGTCCTCGTCGGTGGCGTCGAAGTCGCCCGTTCGCTCGTGCGCCTCGCCCGCGAGCTGGGGTTCGAGACCGTGGTCGTCGATGGGCGGGCGGCCTTCGCGACGCCTGAGCGCTTCCCGGACGTCGATCGACTGGTCGTCGGCTGGCCCGACGAGGTCGCCGACGACATCGGTCTCGGGCCGAACGACGCCGTCGCCGTTCTGTCGCACGACGTGAAGTTCGACGAGCCCGCGATCATCGAAGCGCTTCGCCGCGGCTGCCGTTACGTTGGCGCAGTCGGATCGCGCAAGACGCAGGCCGATCGGCGGGCACGGCTGCTCGAAGCCGGTGTAAGCCAGGAGGACCTCGCCCGACTGCATGGTCCGATCGGTCTCGACCTCGGTGGGCGCGCACCCGCCGAGACTGCGTTGGCGATCCTCGCCGAGATCGTCGCCGAGCGATATGGCGGCTCGGGACGGCCGATGCTCGAGCAGGCGGCGCTGGCAACGGCATAGCTCGGGCCGGTCCTTCGGGTCGGCCCTTCGAAGTCCCCCGGCATCGATACAATCCGGGCCGTGACGACCGCCCGCCGCCGCCTCCTGCGCGACGCGCGTGATCCGTGGATCGTCGTGGGGCTCTTTGTCCTCGCGGTCGTCATACCGGGCGTGATCGCGACGATCGGCGGCGCCATCCTCGTTCCCCACAACGACGACTTCGGCTACCGGCGCGTCGCGACGACGCTGTTCGACGAGGGCCGCATCCAGTTCACGGGTTGGACCGTGATGACGCTGCTGGGACAGGTGTTCTTCACGCTCCCATTCATGTGGCTGCTCGGCGGCAGCGCGTGGGCGTTCGCGCTGTCGGCGGCGGCGCTCGTGGGGATCGGGATCGTCGCGAGCTATCACCTCGCGCGGCGGCTCCTGGCGCCGCCGCGCGCAACGTTCGCCGTGCTCACCGTGCTGCTCATTCCCGGTGTGCTTCGCAACACGACCACGTTCATGACCGACCTGCCGGCGTTCGCCGGGGAGATGCTGTGCCTCACGCTGGGCGCGGCGGCCCTCAACCGCACCGACGATCAGCATCGATGGCGGTGGCTCATCGCCTCACTCCTCGCCGGCTGCTGGGCGTTCAGCATCCGAGAGTTCGCGTTGGCGGCACCCGTCTCCGTGCTCGTCGTCGCATTCCTGTCTGATCCGGCGCGGCGGGTCGCCCGTTACGCCGTCGCGTTTGCTGCCGTCCTTGGCGCGGCCGCCGTGATCTATTTCGCCATCGGGGCCTTGCCGGGCCAGGTCGATTCCACGACGCCGGTATTCGGGCCGGACGAAGTGGGTCGAACGATCCACGCCACATCGACCCTCGCGTTCTTCCTCGCCCCGGCCATGGTCCTGGGCGCAGCGACCTGGATCCCGAGGTGGCGGCGCATGACCGATTCCGGGGCACGACGACGGGCGATCGTCGGCGGGGTGTCGGGGATCGTCGTCGCGGCCGTCCTCTTCGCGGGCGACATCGCGCTGCTTCCCCACCTGAGCGGGAGGGACCACCTCCGGACGATCGTCGGCAACGTCTTCTCTCGCGGCGGTTCGCCTGAAGCCCAGCTGCTCGCAGGCACGCGGCCGGCGGTATTCCCGTTCGAGTTCTGGGATGCCATCGGCTTCCTGGCCATCGTCGCCGCGTTCGTCGGATTCGCGGCGCTCGGAGCGGCGATCGGTGCGGGCGCCCCGAGGTTGCTTCGAGCGTTGGACGTTCGCCGCCGGCCAACGGAGCTCGGTTCGGTCGTTGGTTTGCTCCTTGTGTTCACGGCCATCTACGGCGTCGGGATCATCGTGTTCGGGATCGTTCTGTCGATGTTCGACCGGTACACATGGCCGCTCGTGTTCACCATTTCCGTGCTTGCTGCTGTGGCGTCCTGCCGAGACCGTCGCACCCGGCGCGCGACCGCGCGGTCGATACGGCCAGCGTCGATGGTCGGGACGCCGGTTCCCACCGGTCGCGAACCTGATCGCCGGGGCGATGCTCGCGTTCACCGGAACGATGTCCGTGCTGCTGATGCTCAACTCCATGGCGTACGACGCAGCCCTGTGGAAAGCCGGCGAGGACGAGGTCGCGCGAGGCGTCCCGCCGATGTGGATCGACGCCGGATTCGACTGGCTTGGTCAACATGCGACCACGGACACGGCCCAGATCAACGCGCCGATCCCGGTGAACAGGGCGCGCTACACGAGGTTCTGGCCGTCGTACCGGCAGTGCGTCGTCGTCACGAACTCTCCGGTGAAATGGCCCGATATGGTGCTGGCCGAGAAGCGGCGCGAGGGCGTACCCGATGTTCCTGTTCCGAGGCGCCTGGCGGCCGCTGTACGTCTACCGGTCAAACGATCCTGGCTGCGCGGGGTAGGACGGGCGGGCGGGACTGGTCCAAGTCCACGGCCGATGCGCGCGCGGTCCCTCGCGGCGGCTCGTCACGCGATCGTCGATGCGGTACGGTCGGGCGATGACGGAACACGTGGTCGGGGTCGTGCTTGCCGCTGGGGCGGGATCTCGGTTCGGCGGCGGCAAGCTCCTGGCGCCGCTGTTCGGCCGGCCGGTCCTGCAGCACGTCCTCGACAGGCTTGCCGCAGCCGGGGTTCGACGACGTGGTCGTCGTCCTCGGCGACGAGACGCCGGCGATCGAGGCCGCGATCGAGTGGCGGACCGAGCGCCGTGTCCGTAACCCGGACCCGGGCCGAGGGCTCTCGAGCTCGCTTCGGCTCGGTGTGGACGCCGTCGCCGCCGACGGATCTGCCGGCGCGGCTCTCATCGCGCTTGGCGACCAGCCGCTCGTTCCGCTCGAGGCGATCGAGGCGCTTTTCGTCCGCGCCGCCGGATCCCGCGCGACCCGTGGTCGTCCCGGCGTACCGCGACGATCGCGGCCGGAATCCGGTCCTGCTGCGGCGGGCCGCGTTCCGTCTGGCAGCCGAGGCTGAGGGCGATCGTGGCCTCGGCCCGGTCCTCGAGGCGCACCCGGAGTTGGTCATCGAGGTCCCGATCGAAGGCGCCAACCCTGACCTCGACACGCCCGCGGACATGGCTGCGATCGCCGAGGCAGCCTGGGCCGCCCGGGTGCGGGCCAACCGCGAACAAGTCGACCGTGTTCGCGAGGTGCCGGACGGGACCGATTTCTACGCGCCGGTCCAGTCGCTGTTCCGGGCGGACCCCACACGGACCGACGACCCAGTCCTCGAACGGTTGCTTGGGCTCGCCCGTCAGGGCGACCGCTGGCTCGACGTCGGCGCGGGGGCTGGCCGTTTCGCGCTCCCCCTGGCGCGCGCGCTGGACGCCTCGGGTGGCGAGGTCGTCGCGCTCGATGTTTCGCCTTCGATGCTCGAGGCCCTTCGCGAGATCGCCGCCGACTATGCCCTCGAGAACGTCCGAACGATCGAAGCGCGCTGGCCTGCGCCCGACGGCACCGCCGCAGCCGCGATCACGGCCGACGTCGTGCTGATAGCCCAGGTCGGCTATGACATCGAGGCGATCGGCCCGTTCCTCGACGCGCTCGAGGCCGCCGCGCGCCGAGTGTGCGTGGCGGTGCTGATGACACAGGTCCCGGCGTCGGCGGCCGACCCGTTCTGGCCGATCGTGCACGGAGAGGCGCGCGTCCCATTGCCCGGCGATGCCCGAGTTCGTCGAGATCCTGCGGGCGCGTGGCCGCCGCCCCGACATCGTCTCGGTGACGACGGACGCCCGCCGGCTGGAATCGCGCGCGGCGCTGGAGGGCTTCGCCCGCCGGCAGCTGTGGATCGAGCCGGAAGGACCGAAGGAGGCGCGACTCCAGGCCGCCCTCGACGAGCTCGCCGAGGAAGGCCCCGATGGCTGGACGATCCGCGGTCGTGGCCCGAACGACATCGCGATCATCACGTGGGCGCCGCGCTGACGCGAGCTCGAGACGGATCTGGCGCCGACGCGCCGCCAGCCGCCGACGTGGATCGGATCGAGCGGGCGCTCGGCTGGCGTCCGAGTCGATTCCGGCCCGCGGCCGCCGATCGTGGCGAGGGTGGCGCCGGGGCGCGTTGGATCGTCGCCGACGGTGAGAAGGATGCGGGACGTTTGGGCACCCGCTCGGCGTTCGTGAAGATCGGGGCGACCAGCCTGACGGCCGAATGGACGCGCGTCGAGCACACGAACTACCGCGCACTCGACGGCTGGTTCCTCCCGGAGGTCCTCGGCTTCGACGACGACGGAGCGCGGCCGGTCCTCGCCCTCGAAGACCTGTCCGGGGCCGAGTGGCCGCCGCCGTGGACCGATGCCCTGGTGACCGCAGTCCTCGATGCGCTCGATGCCGTCCATCGAACTCTTCCGCCCGGCCATCTCACTGAGCGACCCGAGGACCAACGCGCCGACTGGGAGGCGGTCGCCGCTGATCCTGAGCCGTTCCTTCGCCTCGGGCTCTGTTCCCGGGAGTGGCTCGAGACGGCGCTCCCGACGTTGACGACGGCGGCGGGGGACGCGCCGCTTGGGGGGAGCGACCTCATCCACCTCGACATCCGAAGTGACAACCTCTGCTTCCGCCGCGCGCGGGCCGTCATCCTAGACTGGAACCACGCCCAGCTCGGCAACCCGGACTGGGACGTCGCGTTCTGGCTCCCGAGCCTGCATGACGAGGGCGGTCCGCCGCCGGAGAGCATCCTGCCCGATGCGCCGGGGCTCGCCGCATGGGTCGCCGGCTACTTCTGCGCGCGGGCAGGCGAGCCACCGATCCCGGAAGCACCGCACGTGCGTCCGCTCCAGATCCGCCAGTCCCGGACGAGTCTGGCTTGGGCTGCCCGCGCTCTCGGCCTGCCGGAGCCGTAGCGGCCGGCTCGGTCGGCGCGGTCGGCGCGGGTCGGCGCGACGCCGAACGCACGACCCGGGAACCTTCGCGTCTGCGGCGCGCGCCCCCGAGACCGCTACACCTTCCCCTTCGCTGCCCAGGCGCGTGCGGTCACGACGAACGGCTCGTCGGGCAGGCGTTCGTGGCAGATCTCGCGAAGCCGCGCCCGACGATCTGGATCCAACGCCGCGGTGTACGCGCCGGCGGGCCCGACGCCGAGGGTGAACGGCTCCCACCATTCCTCGAAGGTCGGATGCTCGACGCGGACGGTCAGGATCGTCGACTCGACAGCGCGCACTCCTGCAGCCGAGAACAGCTCCGCCAGGTGTCCTTCGCGCGCTCCAGCGAGGTCCGACTCGTCGTGAATGCCGGGATCGAGGACCCGGGCGGCTTGCCAGAACGTTCCCAGCGGCCCGTGCTCGCCCGCGTGGTCCCAGACACAGGCCGCGATCGTCCCCTCCGACCGCGTCACCCGAGCCATCTCCGCGAGGCCCGCAACCGGATCGGCCATGAAGTGGACGACCAGCTGAGCCAGGGCAGCGTCGAACGACTCGTCGTCGAACGGGAGTCCCTCCGCCGACGCCAGTTCGACCGTCACCTCCGGCAGACGCTCTCGCACCGCTTCGACGAAGGGTTCCGACGGATCGACCGCGACGACAGATGACGCGCCGACGCGATCGACCAACTGCCGCGTGAGAGCGCCCGGCCCGCAGCCGACATCGATGACGCGTTGCCCGCGCGCGACGCCGGCGAACGACGCGAACTCGGGAGCGAGAGGCCCCGAATACCGGCCCATGAATTGGTCGTAGGCGCCGGCGGCGACGTTGAAGCTCATCGACCAAGTGTGCCGGGTTCGTCCAGACCGATGGTGGCAAGCGAACGCTCGACTGCCCGATTGACGTCGATGTCCGTTCGGCGGAACGTGACGACATGGTCGAGGACGATCGCGAGATCCGGGCGCTTCTGGAAGAGTTGGCTGGCGATCTGCGCGAAGTGCTCGGCCGCGACCTCCTGGGGTTGTACGTGTACGGGTCGTTCGTCTCGGGCGGCTTCGATGCCGGCGTGAGCGACCTCGATCTGATCGCGGTCACCCGGACGGACGCTGGCGACCTTGACCTCGGCGCCCTCAAGGCGATGCACGCGGCGTTCGCGGATCGGCATCCAGCCTGGACCGACCGGATCGAGGTCGTCTATGTCGGGCGGGAGGCACTGCGTTCGTTCAGGACCAGTACCGGCCGCCTTGCGGTCATCAGCCCGGGCGAACCGTTTCACCTTCGGACGGAAGCACCCGTTGAGTGGGTCCAGAACTGGTACCTGGCGCGCGAAACGGGGGTCACGCTTTATGGCGAGCCCGCGACGTCACTGATCCCGACCGTTGAGTGGGCCGAGTTCGTAGCCGCCGCGAGGCGCTACGCCGGACAGCTTGCTGGCCGCGACCTCGGCGACCTGTCGCCTGGCGGCCTCGCCTACACGGTGCTGACGATGTGTCGCGCCGAGGAAACCGTCCTCCGAGGAAGGCACACGTCAAAGCAGGAGGCCGCAGCCGCCGCCGAAGCCCGGCACCCTCAAGCAGCGGCGACGATCGAAGAGGCGCTTCGGTGCCGGCTGGCCCGAGGCGGCACCGGCTTCGAGGACGCTGCCGCGCGATCGGCTGCCTTCTCTCTTATCCGCGAGATCGCGGCATCGATAGTGGCAACTCGGCCACCGCGTGCGTAAGAGCCGTGTCGGCACGCCGGCTCTCGTCATCGGATGCTGGTCGTGGTCCACGCTGGACGCCGTCGGACCCGAGGAGCCTTTGCCGCGTCATCGATCCGTGAAGGGGATCACGATGCTCGCGCTCGTCGGCGGTCTGCTGTCTGCTGCTGCAGCCTGGGAAGCGGCGGTTCGGCATCGCCCAATCCATCACCGATCGTCTCACCGGCCGGACCCTCCGCGCGGAGTTGTCTCGGGCACGATCACGGCCGGCCCCGTCTGCCCGGTCGAGTCGTCTCCGCCCGCCCCACAATGCGCGCCACGGCCGGTGGGTGGCGCGGTGATCGTCGCGACGGACGCCAGCGGCAAAGAGCTCGGTCGGGCCACAAGCCAACCGGATGGTTCCTATCTTTTGGCCGTGGGCGAGGCAGGGACCGTGCTCGTTTCTGGCCTCCCGGTCGCCGGTCTCGTCGGGACTCCAGCGCCAGTGAGCGTTACGTTGACCTCCCCGAAGGCCGAACGCGTCGATCTCGAGTACGACACCGGGATCCGCTGAACGCTCGACCGATGAGTTCATCGGCGGTTCGCTCGGGCGGCCGGCAACTCGTGAGCCACACGTGGCGCCGCGGCGATGCGACGATCCGTCTCCTGCGTCGCCACCCGCATTGACGCCACCCAGGCAAATCCTTGCCATTTATTAGCGAGGCTCGTGGTATGCGAACTCCCGGCCGCGAGGCGACGCCGATCCATGCCATATACGACCCAGCTTCGTATTAGGCGAGCGACCGGACCGATGCTGGTCGAATCCGTGCCAGATACGAACCACCGTCGAGTTACGGCCTTCAGCGGCGTCGTCTGATCTGATCTCTCGCACAACACGAGCCGCATTCGTATTTGGCAAGGAATCCCCTGGCGGGCGAGATCCGCTCCGGGGCCGCGCCGGCCACGCACCACACCACGAGCCACCGCGCAAGGTGTTCTCGCGGTCTACCCGCGCGCCGCCGCGGCGCGACCGTCGTCGTCAGCGCGGCCGCCGCCGGAGCAGCGTCGCCGGCGCCCCGTCGCGTCCCCGCACGGCACCCGCGGCCAGCGTTGACGCGGCAACGACCGGCGACGGATACTGTTCCGCAACGCCTCGCGGACACCGATCGAGCCTGGGGCGCGGCTCGATCGATGGCCCGACATCCTCGCGACAGCTCTGGTCCGCCGTGTCGTGGTGGGCCGCAATCGGCCCCGCCATGAGCGGGGAGGAGGGTCCAGCGCGATGATCCCAGGCCAGTTCGACTACGTTCGCCCGGGAAGCCTGGACGACGTCCTGCAGATCCTCAAGGACCGTGAAGGGGAGGCCAAGCTGCTGTCCGGCGGCTACAGCCTTCTTCCTTTGATCAAGCTCCGGCTCGCACAGCCCGGCCTGCTCGTCGACCTCCAGTCGATCGGCGGCCTCGATGCGATCACCGAAGGCGACGACGCATTGAGCATCGGCGCCCGCGCCACCCATCGGCAGATCCACGAAGCTGACGTCGTCCGCGACCGATATCCGCTCCTCCATGACGTCACCGGCGTCATCGGTGACCCGCAGGTCCGCAATTGGGGCACGATCGGTGGCTCGGTGGCGCACGCCGACCCTGCATCGGACTGGCCCGCTGTCCTGCTCGCCAACAGCGCGACGCTGGTCTGTCGCAGTCAGGCCGGGCGACAGGACCATCAACGCCCGCGACTTCTTCCTCGACACATTCACCACGGCCATCGAGCCGACCGAGGTCCTTACCGAGATCCGCATCCCGCGCCGGCCACGGCTCGCGGGAGGCGCCTACGCCAAGCTCGAGCGGAAGGTCGGCGACTTCGCGACCGTCGGCGTGGCATCGGTCGTCCGCCTGGACCCGGATGGTCGCATCACTACCGCGGGCGTCGGGCATCACCGGCGTCGCGGAAACGCCGTTCGCCGCCACGGAAGCGGAAGCGATCCTCGCCGGCGCGGCGCCCTCGGAGCAGCTCTTCCGACAAGCGGCGAACGCCGCCGGAGCCCAGAGCCGTCCAGCCGGCGACGTCCGTGGTTCTGTCGAATACAAGCGTGCGATGGCGGCCGAGATGACCATGAGGTCACTTCGCAGCGCCACCGAGCGCGCGCTCGCGTACGCATAGGAGGGCGAGACGATGACCACCCAACACGATCCTCGCGCCAACGGCGTCGCCGAGCTTCGCCTTGGACCTCGGAGCGCGCGCATCGGCACGCTGGAGCGGCTGTCATGACAACGCAGCGAATCAGCATCACCGTGAACGGCGCGGTCCACGAGGCCGAAGTCGAGCCGCGACTCCTCCTCGTCCACTTCCTCCGCGACAACCTCGGCCTCACCGGCACGCACGTCGGGTGCGACACGAGCAACTGCGGCGCATGCACGGTGCACGTCGACGGCGAGAGCGCGAAGTCGTGCACGATGCTCGCCGTCCAGGCCGACGGCCGCGAGGTCAAGACCATCGAGGGGATGGCGACCGGCGCGGATCTCCACCCGCTGCAGCAGGCATTCTGGGATCAGCACGGCCTTCAGTGCGGGTTCTGCACACCGGGGATGATCATGCAGGCCGCCTGGCTCCTCGCAGACAACCCGACACCCGGACGAAGCCGAGATCCGGGAGGGCATCAGCGGCAACCTGTGTCGCTGCACCGGCTACGTGAACATCGTGAAGGCGATCCAGCAGGCCGCCGGAGAACTGTCGGCAGCCGAGTCCGCCCCAGTCGTCGCCGCGGAATCGGTCGACGGCCAGGCGGTCTCCGCCGAACCGGTCGCGGCCGGCTGAGGGAGTAGAGATGACGACAGAGACAGCCCCCCGCACCACGTTCGAGATGGGTGGCATGGGCCACTCGGTCAAGCGCAAGGAAGACCCGCGGATGATCCGCGGCCAGGGCGAGTACATCGACGACGTCAACCTGCCGGGCCAGCTCTGGCTCGACATCGTCCGCAGCCCGTACGCCCACGCCACGATCAAGGGCATCGACGCGACCGAGGCGCTCAAGATCCCGGGCGTCCTGGCGGTCATCACCGGCGCAGACCTCGAGAAGGCCGGTCTCCACTGGATGCCGACCCTCGCCGGCGACAAGCAGATGGTGCTTCCGACGGACACGGTCATGTACCAGTCGCAGGAGGTCGCCGCGGTCGTCGCCACGACGAAGTACATCGCCGCCGACGGTGTCGCCGCCGTCTTGGTCGACTACGAGCCTCTCCCGGTCGTCGTCGACCCGCACAAGGCGCTCGAGGACGGCGCGTTCGTCCTTCGCCCCGACCGCGGCCCGGACAAGCAGAACAACCACATCTGGCACTGGGAATCCGGTGACCGGGCCGCCACCGACGCCGACCTCGCCGCGGCCGAGGTCCGGATCGAAGAGGACATCTACATCCCGCGGATCCACGTCGCGTCGATCGAGACGTGCGGCTGCGTCGCCGACTGGAACGCGACCCGCGGTCAGTTGACGCTCCACCTCACGAGCCAGGCGCCGCACGCGATCCGGACCGTCCTGGCCCTCGTCAGCAGGTCTGCCGGAGCAGAACATCAGGGTCAAGACCCACGACATCGGCGGCGGGTTCGGCGGCAAGGTGCCGGTCTATCCGGGCTACGTCCTGGCGGTCGTCGCCAGCCTGACCGTCGGCAAGCCGGTCAAGTGGATCGAGGACCGCTCCGAGAACCTCCAGGCCGACTCGTTCGCCCGCGACTACCACATCCATGCCGAGATGGGCGCGACCAAGGACGGCAAGATCACCTCGCTCAAGGCGAAGACGATCGCCGACCACGGCTACACCGACGCCGCGGCAGACCCGTCGAAGTACCCGGCCGGCCTGTTCAACGTCATCACCGGCTCGTACGACTTCCCGAACGCCTTCGTCGAAGTCGATGGCGTCTACACCAACAAGCCGCCCGGCGGCGTCGCCTATCGATGCTCGTTCCGGGTGACCGAGGCGGTCCACGCAGTCGAGCGGATGGTCGACATCCTGGCCCACCAGATCGGCAAGGATCCGGCGCAGCTCCGGATGGAGAACTTCATCCAGCCCGAGCAGTTCCCGTACAAGACGCCGACCGGCTGGTCGTACGACTCGGGCAACTACCCGGCCGCGCTCCAGAAGGCCATGGACATGATCGACTACGCCGGTCTCCGAGCGGAGCAGGCGGAGAAGCGTGCTCGCGGCGAGCTGATGGGCATCGGCATCAGCAGCTTCACCGAGATCGTCGGTGCCGGGCCGTCGCACGACTTCGACATCCTCGGGATCAAGATGTTCGACTCGTGCGAGATCCGGGTCCACCCGACCGGCAAGGTCCTCGCCCGGCTCGGTGTCCAGAGCCAGGGCCAGGGTCACGAGACGACGTTCGCCCAGATCATCGCCGAGGAGCTCGGCTTCCCGGTCGCCGACATCAAGATCGAGGAGGGCGACACCGACACCGCGCCCTACGGCCTGGGAACCTACGCCTCACGGTCGACGCCGGTCGCCGGCGCCGCCACTGCCATGGCCGCCCGCAAGATCCAGGCGAAGGCGCGAAAGATCGCGGCCCACCTCCTCGAGGCCAACGAGGACGACCTCGACTGGGAGCCCGGCAAGTTCAGCGTCAAGGGCTCGCCCGACCGCTTCAAGACGATCCAGGAGATCGCGTTCGCCGCCTACACCAACCATCCGGAGGGGATGGAGGCCGGTCTCGAGGCCGTCAACTACTACGACCCGCCGAACCTCACGTTCCCGTTCGGCAGCTACATCTGCGTCGTCGACATCGACAAGGGGACAGGGCGCGTCAACATCCGCCGCTTCGTCGCGGTCGACGACTGCGGCAACATCATCAACCCGATGATCGTGGACGGCCAGATCCACGGCGGGCTCGACGATGGGTCTCGCGCCGGCGCTGTACGAGGAGATCACCTACGACGAGCTCGGCAACAACATGGCCGGCACCTTCATGGACTACCTGCTCCCGACCGCCGTCGAGACACCGGCCTGGGAGGTAGCCAAGACGATCACGCCTTCGCCGCATCACCCGATCGGCGCCAAGGGGGTAGGGGAGTCGGCGACGGTCGGCGCCCCACCGGCCATCGCCAACGCCGTCGTGGATGCGCTGTGGCACCTCGGCGTTCGCAATATCGATATCCCGATAACGCCGCAGAAGGTGTGGACCATCCTCCACGAGAAGGGCGTCCGCAGCTGATGCGGCCAGGCTGACGGTTCGCTCATCGCACCGATGACTACGGAGCGTGCGCAGCAGCATGACATGCCGCCTGAGCTGCGGATCGATTCGTCTCGCGCGGGCGGCCGAGCTCGAAGCCGACGGGCGGTCGTTCGCGGTCGCCACGGTCGTGGCGGTCCGGCGGCCCACCTCGGCGCGGCCCGGCGCGTCCGGCATCGTTCATCCGGACGGTTCGATCGAGGGCTGGGTCGGCGGCAGCTGCGCCCAGCCGGTCGTCGTTCGCGAGGCGCTCCGCTCGCTCGCGGACGCCCAGCCACGGCTGCTCCGGCTGTCGAAGGACGGTCCGGGTGAGGGACGCCGGGCCGACGGCGTCATCGAGCTCGTCATGACGTGCCACTCCGGTGGCACCCTGGAGATCTACGTGGAACCGCATGTCCCCGTCGCGCAGCTCTGGGTCGTCGGGACGACGCCGATCGCCGGAGCCCTCGCCCGCCTGGGTGCGGCCGCGGGCTGGCGGGTGACCGTCATCGACCCGATCGCGGAGGCCGACGCGTTTCCGGGTGCCGACCGCGTCCACCGCTCGGCCGACATCCGAGGCCTCGACCCCGAGGCGTCGCCGTACGTCGTCGTCGCCAGCCAGGGGATCTGGGACGAGGAGGCCGTCGGTCTCGCGCTCACCCGTGACGCCGCGTACGTCGGCCTCGTCGCGTCGCCCACCCGCGCGGGCGTCGTGCGCGAGTGGCTCCGCGAGGAGACGACGATCGGCGACGAGCGCATCGCGGCGCTGCGCGCGCCGGCCGGGATGGACATCGGTGCCGAGACGGCCGAGGAGATCGCGCTCTCGATCCTCGCCGAGCTCGTGCAGGTTCGCCGCGGCCGGGCCGATTTCGTCGCCTCGCCCGGACCTGCGACCGTCGCCGGCGCGCTCCCGGAGACGATCTCGCTCGAACCCGTCGTCGACGACATCGTCCTGCTCGACCCGGTCTGCGGCATGACCGTCGAGCGGGCGCACGCCCGCCACCTGGCCGAGCACGACGGGGTCATCTACGCGTTCTGCTCGATCGGCTGCCGGACCCGGTTCATCAAGGAGCCGGCGACGTACCTCGAGGCGACCACGTATTCTCCGATGCACGACTGACCGTCGTCCCACACGCAATCCCGGAGGATCCATGCATTTCGAAGGCTCCGTGGCGATCAAGGCCCCGCGCGAGAAGGTCTGGGCGTTCGTCATCGATCCCGACCAGGTCGGCCAGTGCGGCCCGGGCGTCGAGAAGATCGAGGTCATCGACGAGACCCATTTCAAGGCGACGGCGAAGGTCGGGATCGGGTTCATCAGTGCGCGATTCGTCGTGAACATGGAGCTCGCCGAGACCGACGCCGCCGGACCGCGCTCTGATCAAGGCCCACGGCCAGGCGCCCGGGCAGCGCCGTCGACGCCACCGCCCAGATGAATCTCTCCGACGGCGAGGACGGCGGGACCGTCATGGACTGGTCGGCCGACGTCAACCTGTCCGGCACGCTCGCGAGCGTCGGCGCGCGGATGATCGAAGGCACGGCGAACAAGATGATCGGCCAGACCTTCACGTGCATGAAGACGAAGCTCGAGGCCTGACCTCCGGCCGGACGCGTCGCCATGGAACGGCTGACCAGGGTCGTCGGACCTGTCGCGACGAACGTCTACGTCCTTGCGGACGCGCGCACGCGCGAGGCGATCGCCATCGATACCGCGACGCCGTCGCTCGCGCTGGATCGCCGACGAGCTGGCCGCTCGCGACTGGACGCTGAAGCTGATCGTCTCGACCCACGGTCACTGGGACCACATCGGTGACAACGCTGCGGTCGCGGACCACACCGGGAGCCGAGATCGCGGTCCATCCGCTCGACCGCGAGCGGCTCGTCCACCCGCAGCCGCTGTTCGCGCCGTTCGAGATCCCGCCGTCCGTGCCGGCGGTCGAGCTGGCCGAGCGTGGCGTCGTCCGGTTCGGCGAGATCCGGCTCCGGGTCCTCCACACCCCGGGTCACACGGAAGGCTCGGTCTGCCTCCTCGCCGAGGACGACGGCCTCCTGTTCAGCGGCGACACGCTATTCGCCGGCGCGTGGGGCCGAGTCGACCTGCCGGGCGGCGACCCCGAACGCGATGGTCGCCTCGATCGCGCGCCTCGCCGGCGCTCGAAAACCACCTCGGCGTATTCCCGGGCCACGGACCGGCGACGACCATCGGCCGCGAGCGGCCGTGGATGGAACTGGTCCGCGACGGGGGCCGGCTCTTCGCCTGAGCTACGAGCTCGGCCTGCGTGACGACCGTGATCGGGACCTGGACCGCTTCCTGCAGCCGGCTCGGCACGTCCTCGCCGAGCCATCGCGAGATTCCCTTGGGGAGCGTCGAGACGATCACCTCGTCGACGGTTCGGCCGCGCATCGCGTCCCGCACGGCAGCGACCGGGTCGCGGTCGCCGACCTCGCCGTCGGCATCGGCGCCCATCTCGCGAAGACGCGCGAGGACGTCGTCGAGTCGAGCCTTGGCCACGTCCCACGACGCCTGCTCGTCCCAGGTCAGCCGGCCGCCGACCGGCGTCAGCGGCACGACGACATAGGTCTCGATCGGTCCGTCGACGAGCCGAGCCCTGATCGCCTGCTGCAGCGACTCGCTGGTCAGTGTCTGATTGGCCACGATCAGGTAGGAACGCATGACCAGATCCTCCACCGCGATCCGACCATGATGCCACGCACAAAAAGGCATTCGGGTCAGATGCAAGGAACTACGCCGCTCGGGACGTACATAGACCATGGACGACCGAGATCTTCGCTGGCAGGCCGTCGAGCGCGCGTACCGCGACCACGCCGACGACGTCTACCGTGTCGCCCTCGCGATCCTCCGCGATCCCGATGCGGCGGTCGATGCCACCCACGACACGTTCGCCCGGGCCTTCGACCGCTGGCATCAGTACGACGCCAACCGATCGCTGCGCGCGTGGCTGCACGGGATCGTCAGCAACGCCGCGATCGACGACCTCCGGCGGCGTCGCGTGCGCCGGCTCGCGGCGCCCGGCGATCGGTCGCCTTTCCGGCGCCACCGACGCAAGGCGCCGATCCGGCGATCGAAGTGACGGCGCGCGACCTCGTCGAAGAGGGCCTCTCCGCGCTCGAGCCGACCGCCCGCGCGGTCCTGATCCTCCGCCACTACTACGGCTACGACTACGCCCAGATCGCGCGCGTTCCTGCGGACGAGTCCCGGCAACGTCGGCTCGATCCTCAGTCGCTCGCACGCGACCCTCCGCCGCCGGCTGGAGGCCGCCGAGGTCGATACCGCCACCGACCCCGCCGGCAGCCGCCGCGCCGCCCGATGACCGAGGTGATTCGATGAACCCGCGAGATGGATCGCACCCCGACGGCTCGCACCGGTCCCGACGACGAACGGCATCGCCGGACTGATCCGGTCCGTGGCCGATGACTGGCGGATGCCGCCGCAGAGGCTCGGCGAATTCGACCTGGCGCGACCGGACCGGTCGCGGTACGCGGCGCGCCGGCGGGGCGGCGCCGAACGGATCGTCGGTCCGCTCGCGGCGGCGCTCGTCGCGACGGTCGTCCTTGCCGTCGCTGCCGTCTGGCTGACGGCGCCGCGCGAGGACCGCGGCGTTGCGTCGGCGCCGTCGGCTTCGACGCCGTCGTCGTCTGCGCCGTCGGTCCGGCCAGAGCCTCGCGAGCGCCGCCCGCGAGCGCGGCACCATCCGCGACCCCGCTCCCGCCGCTCCTGCGCAACGGCGACCTTCCGAGCGTCACCAGCGTCCTCGTCCGGTCCGACGGGCGGTTCCACGTCGTCGACCTGTCGACCGGGACGCTCGGGCCGTGCCGTCATCGGTCGCCACTCGGGTCCGACCACCGGTCGTCGCCCGGCCGGGCGGCGGGTGGCTGTGCGTCTGCGTCGACTGGACCGTCATGCGCTCGGATGGTCCGGCGGGTGCTCGGATCGCCCTCCAGCCGGTCGATGCGGACGGTACGCGCCGGAGACCGCTCGCGAGATCCGCACCCTGACCGGCGTGCCGGATCCGGCGCAGGCGCTGAATCGACGGTCACCGCTCGTCGACGCGGGGACGTCCGTCTCGGACGACGGTCGGTTTGCCTTCGTCGGCTGGTCGGTCCGCGACGGCGCGGACTGGAAGGCCGGCCTCGACGTCGTCGACATCGCCAGCGGCGAAGTCGTCGCGACGGTTCCCGTCCCGGTCGCGAACCCCGGACGTCAAGACCGATCGGCCGATCATCCGTGTCGCGCCCGCGGCGACGCTGTCGCCGGACGGCAGCACGATCCTCGTGTCGAGCTTCTGGTACGTCGACGATCCGACGACCGGCGCCCCGCCGGCGGGCACCGATCACTGGACCTCGTCCTTCGACGGCAGCCAAGGTCGGCCGGCTGGGCGCCGCCGGGTCGACACTGGCCGGAGCGTGCGGAGAGTTCGAGCCAGGGCCTTGATCGACGACGACCTCTACTACGTCCTGTGCTACGAACGTGTCCGGGCGGCTCGTGTTCCAGCGGATCGCACGGGACGGGACGCCGCGGTGACGACCAGGACATGCTGGACGATCGGCGGCGGCACCGACGGTGGCAACCTCACCGTGCGCGTGCGGCGATTCGCTGTTCGTCTGGGGCCCGATCGCGCGGACGCTCGGCCGCATCGACCTGAAGACCGGCACGATCGAGACTGCGATAGCCCGCGTCGGCCGCCGTGGGCGACGATCTGCTTCGGTGGTCTCGCGGGCCTCGGCCGTGACTTCGGTCGCTGGCTCGCGCCGCCGGCCGTGGCGAAGACCTTCCTCGACCCCGGCATCGTCGCCTCGCCCGACGGCAGCCGGATCTACGCCATCGGTGTCGTGGGCGTCGTCGGATCCGCACCAGGAGGTTCGACCGGCGTCTATCGTCTTCGATGCCTCGACGCTGGAAGTCCTCGGCCACTGGCAGCCGACCGCGGACTTCACCTCGATCGCGGTGAGCGCCGATGGCCAGTTCCTGTACGCGGCGGCGCCGGGTGGCGTCGATGCCGCCGGGCAGTCGTCGCGCAACGGCGCGTCGATCACGGTCTTCGACACGACCGACGGCAGCGTCGACCTCATCGCCGGCAAGCTCGGCGAGCTCCGACCTGTTCCTGGCGGACAGGACCGTTCGCTGAACGCCTCGGCGGGGCGGGCCGGGCGGGGCGGGCGGGCGGCCACGCGCCGCGGCTACGCGCGTCGACCCGCCGGTACGCGAACTCGCGTCCGGTGGACCTCGAAGCCGACGCCCTCGTACAGCGCGACGGCCCCGAGTCGAGTTGGTCGGCATCGACGCCGAGCATGGCCTCGGTCATGCCGGCGTCGCGCAGGCGGACGAGTGACAACGCGGTCATCGCTCGGCCGAGACCGCGACGACGCCACGGCCGGCCAACGCTGACCCGCTCGAACCAGCCTCGATCGCACGCCGAGGGTCGCGTTCTCGTCGCGCCAGATCCAGTTCTCGACAACGCCTGCGAACTAGGTCGCCGTCCCAGGCGACGACCCACAGCGCCGGTGTCGAGCTCCGTGCGGTCGAACGTGTAGCGCGAAGTCGTGGTCGGTATGGTTCGCGAGCGCCCCAGTGGCTCGCGGAACGCCTCGTCCTCGGCATCGCAGATCGGTCCGATGGTCCTCCGGGCGAACGTCGCCGAACCTCAAGGCCGTCGGGCAGCGGGACGTCGGGAAGCGGCTCGGTCAGGTCGCGGCGCATGAGCTGGAAGCTGCCGGACGACCTCGAAGCCGCGGGCGACGACAGCGCGGCGTTACCGACCTCGCCCTCTTCGACGTGCGCCTCGAGGGTGACCGGAGCGTCCGGGCTCGAGCGTCGCGGCGCGCTCGTGGGCACGTCGCATGTTCCAGGCGTGAAGCGCGCTGCCGATGCCGCGCCGGCGGACGTCGGGATGGACGGCACCCCACGTCTCGTAGATCGGCTCGCCCTCGCGGATGACACGTTCGACCTGGCCGTACACGCGACTGAGCCGGCCGTCGACCTCGGCGAGGACGATGTCGCGGGCGGGATCGATCGTCGGACTGTCCGGTCTTGTCGATCCGGAGCAGCTCGCCGGTCGGCGCCCACGGCACGCCGTCGGCCTGGCTCGCGGCGATCATGACCGCGGCCATCGCGTCGTAGTCGCGAGTCGTCGCGCCACGGTCCGGAAGCGGCAGACCAGGGGATGGCGACGGGAGCCTCGGCGCGGACAGGGCCGATGCCAGTCGATCGTCTCGGTCGAGGTCGTCATCCGAGTCCGCTCCCGTATTTGCGTTCCATGTGCTCGCTGACCGACTTGTGGATGATCTTCCAGGTCCGACGATGCTCGGCGCGGGCCCGCGGGTCACCCTCGCGCGCGGCGCGGGCCGACTCGCGCTCGAGCTTGCGATGGCTGGCGAGCCTCTCCTCCGACAGGCGTCCGTCGTCGAGCGCCGCTCGGATCGGCACATCCCGGTTCGCCGTCGTGGTGGCAGTCGGAGAACCGGCACGTCAGCGCGATGTCGCGGACGTCGTCGAAGGCCGCGTCGACGCCCTCGTCCGCGCCGAGCACCTCGAGCGCGCGGATGCCCGGCGTGTCCACGAGAAGCGCGCCGCCGGGCAGCTCGAACAGCTCGCGGTGCGTGGTCGTGTGGCGACCGCGCGAGTCGGAGCCGCGAACCTCTGCTGTCGCCTGCCGAGCCTCGCCGAGCAGCGCGTTGACGAGCGTCGACTTCCCGACGCCGGACGATCCGAGGATGGCCGCGGTCGTCCCGGGTCAGAAGATGGCCGCGCAGGAGGTCGAGGCCGGCGCCCGTCCACGCCGAAACCGGCGACGATCGGCACGCCGGGTGCGACAGCGTTCGACCGCGACGAGCCGGCCGTCGACGTCGTCGGCGAGGTCGGCCTTGTTGAGGACGACGACCGGCGTGACGCCGCTCGACCAGGCGACCGCCACGTAGCGCTCGATCCGCCGGAGGTTGAAGTCGTTGTCGAGTCCCGCGACGAGCAGCGCGACGTCGACGTTGGCCGCCATGACCTGCTCGTCGTCGAGGCTGGTTCCGCGACGGCTGCCGTCGGGGGCCATCCGCCGGAAGATGCTGCGACGCGGCAGGATCGAGCTCACGACGTCGTCGCCATCGATCGCCGACCCAGTCGCCGACGGTCGGGAAGTCCGAGCGGGCGAGCGCAGCGAACCGGAACGTGCCGGACACGACGGCCGGCCTGTCGCCGGCCCCGTCGCGGACGATCGAGGTCTCGCGATGGACGGCGACGACGCGCGCCGGGCGGAGGCCCGCGGCCGCATGCGGCTCGAAGGCCTCCGCCCAGGCGGCGTCCCAGCCGAGCGCCGCGAGCGAGCGTTCGTGCCGGCGTGCGGCGGCGCCATGCCGCCGGGCTCAGCGGCTGATCCGGATCGTCATCTCAGCCCACCCGCTTCAGCTTGCCGGTCCGCTTGGCGTAGCGCTCGGCACGGCCGAACGCCCACAGCCCGAACGGGATCAGCACGATGCCCATCACGACGAGCGGCCACAGGAGGTCCGTCAGCTCGGTCACCGGTTTCCCCTCGATGAGTCCAGCCCGGACGCCGGCGAGGACGTACGTCGCTGGCGAGAGATGCGGCGAGGACCTGCATCCACGGCGGCAGGACGTCGATCGAGTAGTAGACGCCGCTGACCAGCAGAAGGACCGACTGGACGACCATGGACATCTGCGAGCCGCGTTCGACGTACAGCAGCGGCAGGATCGCGACCATCATGGCGACGCCGACGAAGCTGAACGAGCCGATCAGCATGAACGTCGCGACCGTCGGCGGGTTCGCCGCCGACAGGTCGAGCTGCGGGAAGAACAGGATCAGCGCGACGAAGATGACCGACGTGTGGACCAGGCCATAGATCATCGCGTAGACGACCGAGCCGAGCAGCATGCGACCAGCGCCGGATCGGCGCCATCATCGTGTACTCGAGGGTGCCTTCCCAGCGTTCGATCGAGATCATGTCGGCGATCCACGAGAACACGACCGACAGGTAGTTCCAGAAGATCGCTCCGACCATCAGGGACAGCAGCAACGTCTCGTTGCCCTGGTCGGCACCGATGAGCGAGATCGAGAGCGCGCCCGCGACGGAATAGGCCAGGAATGCGATCTCCCAGCCCCAGTAGCGGCGGCTCAGATAGAAGTTTCGCTCGATGAAGGCGTATGAGGCCCTCAGCTCATGGGCGACGATGGTCACGGGAGTGTCTCCAAGGCGGGGGAGTCGGTCCGACCCCTCACAGGGACCGGACCGACTCGAATGAGGGTTCCGCCGCGATGCGCGTACCGATCTCGGATGAACCGGCGACCGATCGCGCGACGGATGGAACGGCGTGGGCTCGGGAGCGCGTCAGGCGCCGGGCCGCGGCGAACGCGAAGTCGCGTTCGATCCGCTCCTGGATCCGCTCGGCCTCCATCTGCATGGCGTAAAACATGGTTATCACCTCCTTTCAGTCATCGTTCTCGGCGCTCGTCCTCCTCGACGTCGTCGTCGAGCGAGCGGCCGGTGTAGGTCATGAACACGTCTTCGAGGGTCGCCGGGCGACCGTCGCCGTTCGTGACGAGGGCCTTGAGACCCTCGGGTGTGTCCTCGGCGACGATGCGGCCGTCGTTGAGGACCGTGATGCGAGAGCAGAGGCGTTCTGCCTCGGCCAGGTCGTGTGTCGTCAGGACGATCGTTGCGTCGTGCGTCTCGTGCAGTTCCTCGATGAAGGACTGGACGTCGAGCTTCGAGCGCGGGTCCAGGCCGGTCGTCGGTTCGTCCAGCAGCAGCAGCGTCGGGCTCGTGAGCAGTGCTCGCGCGATCGCGACCTTCTGCTGCATCCCTCGGCTCATCTGCTCGACAGGGCTGTCGAGCCGCTTCCGGGCGATGCCGAGCCGGGCCAGGATCACGACCGCTTCCTGCTTCGCCTTCCGGCCATCGAGGCCGTACAGGCGGGCTGCGAAGAGGAGGTTCTCCATCGGGCTCAGCTTCTTGAAGAAGGCGGCGTCCACGCTGACCCGGTTGATCAGCCGCTTGACCGCCATCTCGTCACGCTCGAGGTCGTGGCCGAAGACCGTTACCCGTCCCGTGTCGAGGGTCAGCAGGCCGGAGACCAGCCTGATGAGCGTCGACTTGCCCGAGCCGTTGGCGCCGAGGACGCCCTGGATGTCGCCGCGCTCGAGGCGCATCGACACGTGGGAGATCGCCGTGACCGGCTTCTTCTTCCGGCCGACGATGAACTCCTTGCTGACGTCCTCGATCAGGAGGGCGGGCACGGCGTTCGTCGTGACCGGCGGCGTCGACTCGGACGGGCAGCGGCGACTGCCCGGTCGAGCCGTTCTTCAGTTCGGGGCTCAGGAGAGCGGTCACGTGAGACTCCAGCGTTCGAGTGCAGCCAGGGGTGGGTGGGGGAGTGGTCGGGAAACGACGAAAGCCGCGGGTCCGATCCGACGGTGGTCGTCGGGTGGGCCTCGCGGCTGTCGTGTCCCGCCCTGCCGAGTTGGCAGGGGAGGGCATGAAAAAAGCCGGGGGCCCGATCTGGCCCACGGCTCGTGGTTCGTCCGGAGGGCGGTCCTGCCGCCTGCGGTCTAGCTCGAGATGGGCACAGATCTCCCGTGTGCGTCGCCACTGATAGGCGCAACGCATCGGGAAAGGAGGAACGGGTTCGTCGTCATTCGAGCCGTCTCCCTTAGCGTGATCCATGCCCGCGACCTGCGAGCCGGTCGGCAGTCTACGCGCCGTGCGAAACGGGTGTCAACCCCGTCAGACGACGATGTCAAAAGACCGACATATGACGTAGGAACGGGACGGTGGCTGCGCGGGGCCGCGCGCCTTGCGTTCGGATGCACGTCCCGTCGCCGCGAGTCCCGACTGGCGCTGAATGTGTGGCTGGATCGCATCGGGCGGCAGATTCGAGGTCTCGTGTCGGACGCCGAGGTGCTGCGAGTCGCGTCGATTTCGTCTGACGCAACATCGATCGGTAGCGGCCGGCATAACGTGCGTCCGACGCACGGGCGATCGACGGACTTGCGGAGGATGCACGTCTTCGGCGCTCTCGTGTTGGCGGCTCGATCACCGCGGGTCGACGAGGCGCCGGACGATCGGGCGAGGCGTCCGTGCGCCAGGTGCGGACCGGCGGGCGACGACTTCGAAGCCGGCGCGCTCGAACATCGCCAACGTGCCGCGGAAGAGGTTTGCCGAGGGGACCCGCTCGCCCTCCGCGACCTCGACCGGGTACGCCTCAAGCATCGTCGCGCCGTGCTCGCGAGCGTACGTGATGCCCGCATCGAGGAGCGTCCGTGCCAACCCCTGGCCGCGCGAACGCCGTCCGACAACGAAGCAGACGATCGACCAGACCGGCTCGTCATCGACCGGTTTGAGGACCGTCGAGTGGGCCAAACGCTCGTAATCCGCACGTGGCCCGATGCTGATCCAGCCGACGGCCTCATCGCCGTCGTAGGCGACCAGGCCGGGCGCGCGCTGCTCCCTGGCAGTCTCGACGACGGCCTCCTCCATGACCGCGCGATGGCGCGTTTTGCCGCCGCTCGAGAAGTCGAAACCGCGGATCCGGAAGTAGGCGCACCAGCACCATTTCGGGTCGCCGCCCTGTTCGAAGAGGGCAGCGAGGTCCGGCAACCGATCAGGGGTGAGCGGCAGGACCTCCATCGTCGTGAAGATATATCTCCGTGGTCACGCTGGACCGGCATCCGCCTCGGAGTCTTGAGGCGTCTGGCGATGCGACATCACGTTCACGACAGTGCCGTCAGGGTCCTCGACGAAGAAGCGACGCACGCCCCACGGCTCGTCTGTCAGGGGATAAACGATTTCCTCGCCGCGCTGTTGGGCCGTGGCATACACCGCATCGACGTCCTCGACCTCGACTGTCAGGTCGGGGACGACCGGTGCCGTGGCATCGCGGGTCAGGAAGCTGATCTGGGCCAGGTCGGCGTCGGGTGACTTGAGCGTCACGATCCAGCCGAGGTCCATCGCCACTTGCATGCCGAGGACGCTCTCGTAGAAGTCGCGGCTCTCGGCCAAACGATCGGTCGCGAAGTCCGGAACGATTCTTCGAACAGTCATCTGCTTCGGACCCTCATCCCTGCTTGCCGGATCCGGCATGGGGTTGCCGATGGCCGGCGCCTCCGGTGCCACCACCGCGGGCTCCCACGATCCGCTCGAGCAATTGCGAGACCCCGAAGCCGACGAGCATCCCTAGAGCGCCGGTTGCGACGGTCGTCCCGCGGCGCAAACCACCCTCACCGGCTTCGAGGGGCGCGGCCACCTGCTCGGTCTCCGTGGTGGAGGATGCGCCGGGCACGCCAGGCGGACCGGATTGGGTTCCGAGCGCACTTGCCAGGATGTCGCGCTCGATCTGGAGGCGCTCCCGGTAGAGCGTCTCCCACTCGTCGAACGGGATCGTCAACGTCGCGAGCGTCGAATCGATGCCCTTGAGCGCTTCGAGCCGCTCGGCGAGCGGAGCATCGGACCCGGCAACGACTTCAAGCCGGTCCTCGACCTTCTCGGCCTCCTCGGACATCGTGAGATAGGCCGGCGCGTTCGTCAGTCGGTCGGCGATGGCGGCCCTTGCTCGCGCCAGATCTTCCTTCTGACCCGAGATCGCCACATCGGACGGGTAGACGAGCACCTCCACCGTCGGTGACGCGAGGAGCATCAGGCGATCGGGCACGAGATTCCCCAGCGCACGACCGGCGACTCGGTTCAGGAGCCTCGGTGGCAACGACAGGATCCGCGGCGCCGGCCGTTGGTCGAGCGCGAGCCCCGCCGCATCGAGCACGTCCTCCAGTTCATCGAGGACCCGGTCGTACCCGCCGGGCTTGACGATCACGGGCACGTGCGCGTCCGACCACCGCTTCGACAGGCTGCGGATCTTGCGAAAGAGCGCCACTCCGGATAGCACGATGATCGTGAGGGCCAGCACGAGCGCGAACGGGTAGCCCCGCGCGATCGCGACGGCCAGACCGGCTCCCTTCGGACGGTCCTCCTTGCGGACGACCATCACGGCCGCCCCTCCGATGGCCAGCGGAAGCACCAGCGCTCCAGCGAGCATCGCCAGTCGCACCCAGTTCCGGTCGACGAAGTCGGGGATCGGGACGAAGGCCAACGTCATCGTCGCGACGTCCGGGATGATGACCCCGACGATGAGGACGACCCAGACGATCGAACCCAGGCCGATCATCAGCAGGATCCACTGCTTGCTGTCGGGCACCTTCCCGAACAACAGGACGGTCGCCCAGCCAAGGACGGCGTTGAGCAGCTTGCCGACGAAGCGGCCGAGCACGCCGAAGATCGACGCCAGGATGGCCATCGTTCGAGTCTAGGGACCCACGGTGCGCCGGCGCCCCATCCCGAGCCACCGCGCCTTGCAGTCATGCAAATGCGACGGTTCGGTCGTACGCTCCCGCCGTGGCCGACACCCCGCTCCCCGGTGGCCGCTGGGCGTTCCGGCCCATCCCGCCCGAACCGCGCTCCATCGTGGAGCTGATCCGGACGGGTGTGCTCGACGCCGAGCTGGCCGCGACGCTATGGCTCCTCGTCGAGGGGCGCGTCCCGTTCGTCGTCGCCGGTGAGGGGCAGAGCTACGGAAAGTCGACGCTTCTCCGGGCGCTGCTCGCCTTCGTCCCGCCGGCGATCAGGGTCGTCGAGCTGGCCGGCGAGGACGAGGACTTCGGCTGGCTGCCGCAGGCATCCGAGCTTGGCTGGCCCGGACGGGCGCGGCCTGCGCAGGTTCCCGCGCCTGTCCGTCCGGACACGACGCTCATCGTGGCCGATGAACTGTCGGATCACCTGCCGGCGTACACATGGGGCGCGGCGGCACGCGTGGCCATCCGCGCGACGTCGATCGGGTACGCCCTCGCCGCGGCCATCCACGCCGATGCCCTCGACGAGGTGTTCGCCATCCTCCGTGCCGCGCCGAATGGACTCACCGACGACGAGCTCTCACACCTCGGCGTGGTCCTCGTGATCCGCCGGATCGATCGCGATCGCCGCCGGGTCGTCGCGGCCCATTACGTCCGTCCGGTCGCGCGCGACGCCCACGGCCACCTCCAGCGCCTCGGGCCGGCCGTTCTCGCCACCTGGGACGCGCGGCGCGACGCCTTCGAGCACTTCGGCTGGGGCGTGACCCCCGAGCTCGCGGTCCGGGTCGGCCGACGCCCGGGCGACTACGAGATCGAGACCGACCGACGGCGGGAGTATCTCGCGGACCTTGTCCGCGCCGGGACGGTCGCGCCCGACGACGTGCGGCGCGCGATCGAGGCCTACCGGCCCGCGGTGTGACCCCGGCGGCCGGCCGTCCGGCGTCCGAGTGACCCGGTTTGACGCTCCGAGGGTGCGCGCGTAGGCTCGGGGACCCCGAGCCGACCCAACACGCGGAGCACGCCGTGGACCAGACCTTCGACATCCCGAGCCACGTTCGAACGCTCGGAGACCTCCGAGCCAGCGGCTGGCGACCGCGGACCGTCAAGGAGGAGCTGCGGGCCAATCTGCTCGCGCGCATTGCGACCGGCGGCCAGCTCTTCAGCGGCGTGGTCGGCTTCGAGGAGACGGTCATCCCCGCGATCGAGAACGCCGTCCTCGCCGGCCAGGACCTCGTCTTCCTGGGCGAGCGGGGTCAGGCGAAGACGCGGATGGCCCGTCTGCTCATCGGCCTTCTCGACCCCTGGCTGCCCGTCGTCCGTGGCGGCGAGCTCAACGACGATCCGTTCGCACCGATCAGCCCGGCCGGCCGCGCCGTCGTCGAGATGGAGGGCGACAAGGCGCCCATCGACTGGCTGCCGCGCGACCGCCGCTATGCCGAGAAGCTCGCGACACCGGACATCACGATCGCCGACCTCATCGGCGAGGTCGATCCGATCAAGGTCGCCGAGGGCCGCTACCTGTCGGACGAGCTCACGCTCCATTACGGCCTGATCCCGCGCGCCAACCGCGGGATCGTCGCGATCAACGAGCTGCCCGACCTGGCCGAGCGGATCCAGGTCGGCCTGCTCAACATCCTCGAGGAGCGCGACGTCCAGATCCGCGGGTTCATCGTCCGGCTGCCGCTGGACCTCTACGTCGTCGCCTCCGCCAATCCCGAGGACTACACGTCGCGCGGGCGCATCATCACCCCACTCAAGGACCGCCTGGGCTCACAGATCAGGACGCACTACCCGCGGACGCTCGCCCACGAGATGGCGATCGTGCGCCAGGAGAAGCATCGGTTCGAACCGGAGGAGGGGATCCCGACCGTCGTCGTCCCCGCGTTCATGGAGGAGCTCGTCGCCGAGCTGACCCACCTCGCCCGCCGCTCGCCGGAGATCAGCCAGCGGTCGGGGGTGAGCGTGCGTGTCTCGGTCGCCAACGCCGAGGTCCTCGAAGCCGCCGCCCTCAAGCGCGCTGTTCGGTTGGGCGAGGCCGGTCGCCGCGCCCCGCGTCTCGGACCTGGGTGCGGTGGTCGCCTCGACCGTCGGCAAGGTCGAGCTCGAATCGGCCGGCGATGAGGCGCCCGAAGAGCGCATCGTCGAGCGGCTCATCACCAAGGCGCTCCATGCGACGTTCAACCGGCACGTGTCGCTCGACGAGCTCGAGGGCGTCGTCGACGCATTCGAGGACGGATTCACGATCGAGACCGGCGACCGGACACCCTCGCGGGCGTACGTCGCACTCGTGCGCGAGGTCCCGGACCTGCGGCTCGCGCTCGATCGTCTCGGCGCGTACGACCTCACCGACGGTGCCGAGGAGCCGGCCGTCGTCGCGTCCTCCGTCGAATTCCTGCTCGAGGGGCTCCATCTCGCCCGCCGCCTGAACAAGGACCGGATCCCGGGCGGGACCGTCTATCACCGGTGACCTCGTACTCGCCGGATCCGCGCGATCTCGGACCTGAGGGAGCGGGCGGCGCGTCCGTCCGGAGCGGCGGCGGGCCCGCCGGGCGAGGGCGGGTGCGACCCCGACCGCCGAGGCGCTCGCGCGAGCCGCCCGCTACTCCCGATGGGACGGCAGCCAGTTCGTGGCCGACCTCGATGCCGATGAGATCCTCGACGCCCTCGCCGACGACGTCATGGCCGAGGGCGACCTCGCCGAGGCGCTTCGGCGGCTGATGGAGCGCGGCTGGAGGACCGGCGACCCGACCCGGGGCGACATGGCCGGACTCCAGGACCTGATGGAACGGCTCCAGCGGCAGCGCGAGGAGATGCTCGAGCGCTACAAGCTCAACGACGTCCTCGGCGACATCCGGCGCGAGCTCGAGGAGATCGTCGCCCAGGAGCGCTCGGGCGTCGAGCGCAGGCTCGACCAGGCCTCGAGTCCCGATGCGGACCCGGCGCTCGGCTCGATGCTGCGGGATGTCGCCGCGCGCCGGCTCGATCAGCTCGACGGCCTTCCCGCCGACCTCGGGGAGCGGATCCGCGGCCTGCAGGACTACGACTTCCTCGAGCCACCGGCGCGCGAGCGGTTCGACGAGCTCGTCAAGAAGCTCCAGGGCCAGGTGCTCGACCAGTACGTGAAGGGCATGTCCGAGGCGATCCGGTCGATGAGCCCCGAGGACCTCGCCGCGAACCGCGAGATGGTCCGCGACCTCAACGAGCTGATCCGCGAGCGGATCGGTGGGGGCGATCCGGACGCCACGGAGTTCCTCAAGAAGCACGGTCGCTTCTTCCCGGGCGCGCAGACCTTCGACGACGTCATCGACCAGCTGGCCCAGCGGATGGCCGCCATGCAGTCGCTGATGCGCTCGATGAGCCCCGAGCAGCGGGCCGAGCTCCAATCGATGATGGAGGCGCTCCTTCGCGACGACCGCCTGCTGCTCGACCTTGCCCAGCTGGCCTCGAATCTCGACCTGCTGCTCCCCGGCGGCCTCGGCGATCGCGTGCCGTTCGGTGGCGACGAGCCACTCGGGCTCGAGGGTGCCCTTGCCCAGATCGCCCGACTGCAGGCGCTCGACCGGCTGGAGGACGCGCTGTCGGACGTGGGTTCGCCCGGAGACCTCGCCTCGATCGACCGCGACGAGGTCACCGACCTGCTCGGCGAGGACGCGCGGCGCGAGCTGGACGCGTTAGACGATCTGGCCCGGCGGCTCGAGGAGGCCGGCTACCTGACTCGAGACGGACAGCGGCTGGAGCTGACTCCCCGCGGGAGCCGGAAGATCGGCCAGAAGGTGCTCGATGACCTGTTCGCGCGCCTCCAGCGTGACGCCTTTGGCGGTCACCGGATGAACCGGGCTGGTCGGGGAGGGGAGCGCGAGGAGACGACGAAACCGTACGAGTTCGGTGACCCGTTTCACCTCGATCTCCGCGGGACCTTGTTCAACGCGCTGGGTCGGGAGGAGAACGCCCCGGCGGCTCGGGCTGCTGCGCGGGATCGGCGGGTCCGGCTCGCGCCGTCCGACTTCGAGGTCCACCGAACCGAGATGCTGACCCGGACATCGACGGTGCTGCTCGTGGACATGAGCCGCTCGATGCTGTTGCGGGGCTGCTTCCTTGCCGCAAAGAAGGTCGCCGTCGCCCTCGACACGCTCATTCGCACGCAGTTCCCGCACGACCACCTCGCCGTCATCGGGTTCGCGTACTACGCGCGGGAGATCCGGCCGGGCGCTCTGGCCGAGCTGACGTGGCACGGCTACGAGTACGGCACGAACCTCCAGCACGGCCTGCTGCTCGCGCGGCGGATCCTCGAGCGGAACCCGTCGGTCAACAAGGAGATCGTGGTCATCACCGACGGCGAGCCGACGGCGCATTTCGAGGACGGCCAGGTCGAGTTCAACTACCCGCCGACGCGCCGCACGATCCAGGAGACGCTCCGCGAGGTCCAGCGCTGCACACGCGAGGGCATCACGATCAACACGTTCATGCTGGAGCGGTCGCGAGCGCTGGCCGAGTTCGTCGCGCACATGACCCGGCTCAACCGCGGCCGTGCCTTCTACGCGACGCCCGAGCGGCTGGGCGAGTACGTGCTCGTGGACTTCGTGGAGCGGCGGACGAAGCGGGTCTCGTAGTCGGGTCCACTCGACCGCGCGGCCTCGGGGCTCCTTGGCCCCGATCGCCTCCGCCGCGGGAGGAGCGTCGCGTGACAAGCGACGATTCCTGCTTCGAAGGCACCCGACGCACCGGATCTACGCGATTCCGGCAGGTATCGTCGCGTCCCAGACGACGAATGTCGCTTCGCGACGTGTTTTCGACCTCTCGAGCCGCCGCCAACCATGAATCGTCGACTCACACGCGACGGCGGACCCGAGAGCGCTGCCGCGACAGCCTCAACGAGCACGACGCACCGGCTTATCCTCTCCCGCGGCGGCATCGAGGTCGCCGAGCATCAGGAGGTCACCGTGGATCTTGGTTCGCCGGTCCCGTATCTGCTGTTCCTGCACGTGATGGGCGCGATCGTTGCGTTCGGTCCGACGTACGCGTTCTCGATCATGGGGAGGATGGCCGGCCGAGAGCCGCAGCATGCGAACTTCAGCACGCGGCAGGTCGAGATGATCAGCCGGGTCCAGGTCTATCCCCTTGGCGATCATCCAGGGCGTGACCGGTGTCCTCCTGATCATCGCGACGGGGATCAGGCCGAGAAGCAACCATGGCTCGTCGCCGGCATCATCCTGTATCTCATCGCGCTGACGTATGCGCTCACCATCCAGCGCAGCGCCGTAGCTCGCCTCGTCGAGCTGACGTCGACGCCTCCGCCAGGCGGCGGAGGACCGGTGGGGACGCCCGCTGGCGGACCGTCTGCGATGGGACCGACCGGAGGATCGCCCGCCGCCGGCGCACCGGCGCCCGCCGGAGGACCGCCTCCGGCCGGCCGCACCGGACCACCACCCGAGATCGCCGCGACCGTCCGCAGGATCCAGCGGGGCGGCATCTTCACGGGACTTCTGATCCTCGTGATCGTCTTCCTGATGGTCACCAAACCGGGCCTCGGGGGATAGGCCGTCGGCCCGCCGAGGGCTACCATGGGGATCACATCCTGACAGGAGACCGACCCCGATGCCCCACGTCGCGACCTCCCCCGGCGACCTCCTAGCAACCCTTCGATCCTCGTCCCACCTCGATGGCGACCGGCTCGTCATCGACGACGAAGCGGGATTCCGTGACGCCGGCATCCGCGACCTCGCGTGGACGGCCGCGTTCTCGACCGACGACGCCACGAAGGTCGCCGCCCAGTGGCTCGTCTGGGAGGCAAGCCAGGCACTCGGTGCCCGATCGGCCAGCATCCAGGCGCTCTACGAGGCGCGAGGTCGCGGCGAGGTATCCGGATTCACGGTCCCGGCCATCAACCTGCGGGCCCAGACATTCGACATGGCTCGGACCGTCTACGAGACCGCGGCGGCGGCCGGCGTGGGCGCGGTCATCCTCGAGCTCGCCCGGAGCGAGCAGACCTATACCTGGCAACGACCGGCCGAGTACGCGACCTCGGTCCTCGCCGGCGCCATCGCGGCCGGCTGGCAGGGACCGGTGTTCATCCAGGGCGACCACTACCAGTTCAACGCGAAGAAGTACGCCGCCGATCCCGAGGCGATGACCGAGGAGATCCGGCGCGCCTGCCGGATGGCCATCGATGCCGGCTACCGCAACATCGACATCGATTCTTCCACCCTTGTCGACCTGTCGAAGTCGACCGTGGACGAGCAGCAGGGCGAGAACTATCGACGCGCGGCGGAGCTGACCGCGCTGATCCGCACGCTCGAGACCGACGGTGTGACGGTCAGCGTCGGCGGGGAGATCGGCGAGGTCGGCACTCAGAACTCGACCGTCGAAGAGCTTCGCGCGTACCTCGACGGCTACCGCCGCGACCTCGAACGGCGCGCGCCAGGCGCGAAGGGCATCTCCAAGGTGAGCGTCCAGACCGGGACGTCGCACGGAGGCGTCCCGTTGCCCGACGGCGGAGTCGCCGAGGTCAAGCTCGATTTCGAGGTCCTCCGCGAGCTCGGCGTCGTCGCCCGCGAGTACGGGCTGGCGGGGGCCGTGCAGCACGGAGCGTCGACGCTGCCCGACGAGCTGTTCCATCGATTCCCGGCCGTGGAGACCGCCGAGATCCACCTCGCGACCGGCTTCCAGAACGCCCTCTACGAGCACCCGGCGTTTCCCGAGGAGCTCCACCGCGAGATCGAGGCCTGGTGCTTCGCCGAGGCGATCGACGAGCGAAAGCCCGATCAGACGGACCAGCAGTTCGTGTACACGACCCGGAAGAAGGCGATCGGCCCGTTCAAGCGCCAGCTGTGGGACCTCGACGCGAAGGACGAGATCCTCGCCGCCCAGCGCCGGAAGATCGCGTACCTCTACACCGAGCTCGGCGTCAACGATTCGCTCGAGATGGTGAACAGATACGTCCAACCGGTCGAGGTCCACCGGCCCGTGCCGGACGGTCTGCTGGAGACCGTCGCAGCAGCGGACTGATCGTCCCCAGACGACGCCGGCGAACCGTACAGCAGGGCATCAGCACGCTCGATATGGACTTCGCCGAGTACGCCTCCTCGAAGTTCGACCGCTTACTCGCGAACGCGGCGACACCGCGTTTCGACCGCTCACTCCGCGACGCCGCCCGCGACTGATCCGCCGGGGTCGCGCCGAGGACTCCGATACGCTCTAGCGGATGACCAGCGCCGAACCACCCGACCCGCCAGCTCCTCCTACACGGTCGGCGTCACGCGAAGTCGTCCTCGCCGGCGTCGCGATCGTCGCGTTCGTCGCGTTCGTCGCGGTGCTCTTCGCGCTCGCCTCGGCTGCGCCGCGATCCGGACCGCTGACGAGCGACGTTGCGGTGCGCTCGGCGCCAGCGCCGGTGCCGACGGTCGCGTCCCCGCCGTCAGCCCAGCGCTCATCGGGCGCCTCCTCGTCGGGGTCGGCGTCGCCCGCAACGGCGTCCGCGGCGACGAGCGCGCCCAGCGGATCACCAACGACGTCGAGGTCTGGCTCGCCACCGACGTCGACTCCTGCCCCACGGTCTGCGCCTGCGTCAGCGGCGCCCGCGGAACGACCCGACCCCGTCCTCGTGGGCGCGGGCGACATCGCCGACTGCGGCCTGAAGGGGGATTCGAAGACCGCCGATCTGGTCGCCGCGATCGATGGCACGGTCTTCACCGCCGGCGACAACGCCTATCCCGACGGCACGAAACGCCAGTTCAGCGATTGCTACGGGCCGACGTGGGGCCGCTTCCTCGAGCGCACCCGGCCGGCGCCTGGCAACCACGAACACAACACGAGAAAACTGGCTGGCTACCTCGACTATTTCGGTGGAGCGGCCGCGCCCGACGGGAAGCCCTGGTACTCCTACGACCTCGGGACGTGGCACGTGATCGTGCTCGATTCGAGCTGTGATCACGTTGGCGGTTGCGGGCAGGACTCCGAGCAGGGTCGCTGGCTGGCCGACGACCTCGCCGCCTCGAGCGCGACCTGCACGATGGCGATCTGGCATCACCCTCGGTGGAGCTCAGGCGAGCATGGCAGCGACCGTGACGTGGCGCCCTTCTGGACACTCCTCTATGCCGAGGGCGCCGATGTGGTCGTCAACGGCCACGACCATGACTACGAGCGATTCGCCCCCCAGGATCCGAAGGCGCACGAGGATTCGGAGCGGGGCATCCGCGAATTCGTCGTCGGCACGGGCGGCGCCACACTCCGACCGTTCCTGCCCTTCCTGCACGCGGCGAACAGCGAGGTGCGCGACTCCCTGGACCACGGCGTGATCCGATTCGTACTCCACCCGAGCTCATACGACTGGACGTTCATCTCGACCGCCAACGGCGTCACCGATCAGGGAACCGGATCATGCCATTGATCGTGCCCGTCCGGTGACGCGCGAGACTCGGGGCGATGACCCTCGTGGGCCGTCACTTCATGGGACGGTCTCGATCTCCACGTCGGCTGCGGCGTAGCCGTCGCCGGCCCAGCAGTAGACGAAGCCGTCGTAGAGCTGCATCAGCGACAGCGGCCCGTTGCCCAGGTCGGACATGAGCCGTTTGCTTGCCGCGTCATAGCGCCAGTTCGGCCATCCCGCACCGTTCCACGGGTAGAACCCGACGTAGCCGTTCCTCGCTGGAGTGGTGCCCACCGTCAGCCACCCGTCGGCATCGCTCCCATAAAAGACCTGGCCCTGATCCGTGGTCGTCGTGAGCCGGGCCGCTCGGTCCTTCTCGACGAGACACGCCCACGATTCGGTGCCTTTTCCGAGATACCCCTGCAGGCCGTTGCAAGAGAGCTTCATCACCAATGCCATCGTCGTCTCCCTGTTGGCGTCTTCACCGGATCCGTCACCCGGTCATACCCGGCTGGCGGCGGAACTTACGCGACATACTCGATGTCGACGTTCGTGGGGGCGTAACCAGAACCTGCGAAGCAGTAGAGGTGACCGTCTGAGTACTCGTTGATACCGATCGGAGCGTTGGCCAGGCCGGACATGAGCTGCCGGCTGCTGACGTCGTAGGTCCAGGCGGGGTACCCGGTCGTCTTCCAGCCGTACAGCCCCACGTATCCCTTGTTCGCGCCGACCGTCCCGACACTCAGCCACTTGTCGTCTTCGGTGCCGTAGTAGACAGCCCCGTCGGTGTCGACCCGGGTCCTCAGCCTTGCTGCATTGCTCTTGTCTGCCAGCACTGCCCAGTCGTGAGGCCCCCGTCCGAGATAGCCTTCCATGCCGTTGCGTGACACCTTCAGCAGGAACCAGCTCAAGTCGGCAGATACGTGACCGATCCACGGATGAACGCTGCTGAGGATCAGGTCATGGACCTTTGCGAATTCCACCGACGCTTGGGCCTTCATGGAGTCGCTCCACTGTTCGAGGGGGAGCGTCGGGCCATCCTTCCAGCTCGCCGACGTCGGGAACCTGCGTCGGATCGCGTCGGCGGTGATCGATGTGGTGCCTTTTTCGAGCACGTCGAGGATCGATCGCTGCGACATGTGAGCCGTGTCGCTCGCGATCTTCACACCGTCGCCTCCACGGAGCATCGTGCCGTCGCCAAAGATCTGGAATGGGGTCTTCTCGTCCTCCGAGGTCACGTACAAGCCCTGATCATTGATGCAGTCGTGCAAGGCGAGGGACGACGATTGCACGACAGAGTTGCTCAGGAGGATGAGGAAGTTCTGGTAGGCGGCGTCCTGGGTGATCGCTCCGTCGGCCTGCACGCCTGACATGGCGATCCGCTCGGGCAGCGTGCCCTGCTCCTGTGTCGTCTGCGGATCACGGACGCCCCCCGGAACGCCCGTATAGAGACCGCGTGCCGCCAGCCCGGGCTGCCGCGCCGCCGTCATCGTCTGGATCTCGACCCAGTCCGGGACGCTGACGAACCACTTCGGCGCGGCCCAATCGACGTACCACTGCATCACGAGGGTCTTGTTGATGAGATGGCCGGCAGCGAATGAGTCCTGGAGGAAGTGATCGGCGTACCCGTGCTGGATCCACGCCTGTCGCGCGGTCTCGGCGTCGCCCGACTTGAAGGCCGCCTGGGCCGTGGCCACGGCCGCGTCGTACGACTGTCGCCAGCGATACCAGGAGTACGGGGCGAAATGGCAGGCATTCCTGGCGAGGATCGCGCTGTAGCTGTTCGTCCCGCCGCTCAGCGACCCGGCCGGGATGTTCGTTGGCAGATTCGCCGTCAGGACGTCCAGCCAGATCGACTCCCAGACGTCGTTCAGGGTCCCGTTGCTCAGGTACGTCGTCACGGCATAGTCGAACTTCTGGAAGTTGGGGTCGTCGCCGAGCAGCTTCAGGACGTTCGCGTAGCCCTCTTGCCGGACGGCCTGCACGATCGGCTGGAGGATCTCCCTGGGCAGGGCGTCGATGTCCCCGGCATTGGCGAGATAGTCCGGCAGCGTGTTCAGCTCCCCGTACGTCACCAGCAGCCCGCTGGTCTTCAACGTCACGGTGCGGATGTCCTTGTACCTCTCCGTGATTTCGTCCGGCGTGACGTGGTCGGGGTTGACCTGCCACATCTGGAGGTAGTCGCGCAGGGACTTCAGCAGGTCCGTCCGGTTCGGGGCCGCATGCGAGAGGCTGTACAGGTCGTCCGACGAGGCGTCGCCGAGCAGGCGGTGCTCCCACGAGCCGTGGCGCTGGATCGCGAACGGACCGTCGGCCGAGAGCGGCGGCACGGCCGTGAGGCGGCCGGCGACCGGCGCCGGCCGACCCGCGACGACTCGGTCAGCCGCCTCGTTTGCGACGAGCTCGGCCTCGCGCGCGGGGCTCGTCAGGAACAGCGGACCGTCTGACTGTTGGATCGAGTGGGCGACCTCATGCGCCAGCAGCCGGAGGCCGGACTCGGTTCGCGGTCGGTATGCGCCGGCCCGGAAGAACAAATGAGGTCCCGCTGCGAAGGCATCTGCGCGCAACGCGCGCGCGAGGCGATCCGCTCGCACCTCTGCATGGACCCGGATCTCCCGGAGGTCCGTGTCGAAGCTGCACTCGAGCGTCCGCCGCGTATCTCGGTCCAGTGCCTGGCCGTCGGCGGTAGCTGCCCGGACCTCTGCCCAGATGCCATGGGTGGCTGTGGGCGGCCAGGTGTTCTCGCGTCATGGCGCGTCTCCTCCCCGTGACGAACATGGGCCCAGGGAGGCCGGATGCCTGACGCTCTCGACGATACCGATCCGACCGGCACGGCAGCCCCCGTCGCCGTAACCGCTACGAGTCTGTGCCGGGACTGCGGCCGCGTCTAGCGGGATTCCCCGGCTGTCGAGCGAGTATTTCAGGACCGACCGGCCAAAGCCCGTCCGCGTCGGTGGCGAGATCGTCGGCCGTGTGACCTCGGGCGGCTATGGCTTCGCAGTCGGGCGCTCGATCGCGTACGCCTATCTCCGCGGCGGATGCGGTGACCGGAACGCGCGGCGAGGTCGAGGTGTTCGGGGAGTGGATCGGCTTCGAGGTCGTCCGCGAGCCGCTCTGGGATCCCGAAGGTGCGAGGATTTGGCGATGACGGAGAACACCGCGGAGCCTGCCTTCGGGACTGCGTGGTCGGCGTCGTTCCGGCGAGGGTCGGACGCCGAGCTGCGAGGGTGGCTGGACGTCGCTATGGCGGCCTGCGACGAGGCCGACGCGATCGCCCGCGGCCACTTCCGCCGGGACCTCGTCATCAAAACGAAGCCGGACCGCAGCTTCGTCACGCAGGCCGACACGGCGATCGAGCAGATGATCCGAGACCGCCTTCACACGGCCTTTCCCGACCACGGGATGATCGGCGAGGAGTACGGGATCGAGGCTGGCGACGCGTCCGTCCGTTGGTACATCGACCCGATCGATGGGACCCACAACTTCATGCGAGGCGTCCCGTTGTTCGGGACACTCCTCGCGGTCGAGCGCGACGGCGAGCTGCAGGCCGGGGTAATGTCCGCACCCGCGCTCGACGAACGCTGGTGGGGCTGGCGCGGCGGCGGTGCGTGGGCCCGGAACCGCGGCCAGGACAGTCGGCGAGTTTCGGTCTCGGCCGTCTCACGCCTCGAGGATGCCCAGGTCCTGTACGGGTCTGGCCGGGACATCATGGCGTCGGGCCGGGCGCCCGGGTTCGACCGCCTCCTGCGCGATGTCTGGCGGGAACGGGGCTTCGGCGACTTCTGGGGTTACGCCCTGATCGCCGAGGGCGCCGCAGAGGCGATGGTCGAGGTCGAGCTATCGCCCTGGGACGCCGCCGCGCCGATGCTGCTCATCGAGGAGGCCGGCGGCCGCGCCACGGACCTGGATGGGCGCCGGCGCGTCGACACCGGGACGTTCCTGTGCTCCAACGGGCTGCTCCACGAGACGATCCGGCGGCGGTTGCTCGAGCCGTAAGCGGCTCTTCGATGTGTATTTCCGTGCGCAGAAGTGACATGCTGACCCGCGGCGTATCACAAGCGTCAGCACCGACGGAGGGATTCGATGACGACTGCGACTGATCGACCGACGACTGCGCGACCGACGGGAGTGGCCGTGATGGCCGCGGTCGCCGTGATCTCCGGCGTGGTGGACATCCTCGCCGGGCTCGGAGACATCGGGATGGGCGGAGGGTTCCTCGGCGACCGCGGTTTCGGGGCGACGATCGATGGGGTCATGACCATCGTCGGCGTCGGCCTGGTGCTCGTCGGGATCCTTGGCGTCGCGACGGGCTACGGCCTGTGGACGGGGCGCAACTGGGCATGGCTGATCGCCCGGGTCTGGGCGAGCGTCTGCATCCTCGTCGGCGTCATCGGCGTGGCGTTGTCATTCCTGGGCGACGGCATCACCACGGAGATCCTCGCGCACGATCGTCGGATCGCTGGCTCCGGCCGTCCTCGCCGTAGTCGTCCTGTGGTACCTCTACCAGCCGGACGTCAAGGCGACATTCGGCCGTCGGTGATCCGGGTCGCGAGTCAGGGCCGCGCCGCGCCGCGTCAACGCTTAGGCTGTCGAGCCGCCTGACCGGCCATCGGCGGATAAGGCCGAGCTCGGGCGGCATCGGGATCGCGTTGTTCAGGGATCGGTGCCGGCGATGCCGGCGCCACAGACCGGCCGACCATCGCGATCGCGAACGCGAGCGCGACCAGCGCGCTCCGCCCGCCCGCCACGAACGCGATGACGGCGAGAGCGATGACGATGATCGCGACGACCGTGACGACGAGAAGGCCGCGGCCCTCGAGTTCGGTAGGCGCGCCGATCGCCGTCAACGATCCCGGTGATGGGAGGCCGGTGAGGCTCACGAGGTCGTCCGATGTCGACCGGAGCGTGTCGAGCGTCTCCTCATCGACGAGATCCTCGACGACGGCCGCCATCGCGGCTTCCTCGAACGCGATCGCGGCCGCCACACGGTCCTCGGGTCTTGCGACGGACACGGCCATGTCCGTGACTGCCCACGTGCCGCTGAACCCCGCCCGGCGGAATGCCCGTAACGTCAACTCGCGCGTGGCCGTCCGCGACGACGCGAGAAGCGACGCCGCGGCCGGCGGCCGCCGCTGCCGCACGAGCGCGTTCCTGGGCGTCGAGCCGCTCGGAGTCGGGAGGCGGGACCACGACCACCTGAAGGTCCACCCGAGTCAGCCGGTCGAGCAGCGCATCGACCCGCGCCTGGGCCGCGACGGCTCCTGGATCGGCCTCGTCGTTCATCGGCGCCACGATACCAGCGGCCGCGGAACGTGCCGATCGCGGCGATAGGCCGCGTGCGAAAGGGCCTTCAGCCCGGCCTCCGGAACTGCGCGGTACGATATCGACGCTCCCGCCGTCAGAACGCCGGCAGCACTCCGCCACGATCCGAAGGGAACCGATCAACGATGCCCAGCCTCACCCACGACGACGTGATCGCTGCGATGCGCACGGTCCAGGAACCTGAGCTCGGGCGCGACCTCATCGCGCTCGACATGGTCAAGAACGTCGTCATCGACGAAAACAAGGTCTCCCTCACGATCGAGCTCACGACCCCGGCCTGTCCGCTCAAGGACGAGATCGAGCGCAACACGCGGATCGCGCTCGGGAACCTCGGTGCCTCCGCCGTCCAGATCGAGTGGGGCGCGATGGTCCGCCGCTCGCAGCCGCGCCAGGCCGAGCAACTCGTTCCCGGTGTCAAGAACATCATCGCGGTGGCGTCGGGCAAGGGCGGCGTCGGCAAGAGCACCGTGAGCGTCAACCTCGCCGTCGCGCTGGCCCAGGCCGGTGCGTCGGTCGGCCTCCTCGACGGCGACATCACGGGCCCGAACATCCCGCTGATGCTCGGCGTCGAAGGCCAGCCCAAGGCGAGCGCGAACAACAAGATCACGCCGCTCGAGCGGTATGGCGTCAAGACCATCTCGATCCAGTTCTTCGTCCCCGAGGGCCAGCCGATCGTCTGGCGCGGACCGCTTGTCGGTGGCGCGATCCAGCAGTTCCTCCGCGACGTCGATTGGGGCGATCTCGACTATCTCGTCATCGACCTTCCGCCGGGCACGTCCGATGCCCAGCTGACGCTCGCCCAGGCCGTCCCGATCTCGGGCGCGGTGCTGGTCACGACGCCGCAGGAGGTGTCGCTGTCCGACGTCGGGAAGGCTCTCGCGATGTTCCAGCGGATGAGCGTCCCGGTGATCGGGCTCGTCGAGAACATGACGGCCTTCGCCTGCCCGCACTGCGGCGAGCTGACCGAGATCTTCGGGCGCGGCGGCGGCGAGCGGTTCGCGGCCGCGAACGGTCTCGAGTACCTCGGCGGCATCCCGCTCGACATCACGGTCCGCCAGGGCGGCGATGTCGGTGTGCCGGCGGTTGCCCAGCGCGAGCCGGGTCCTGCGGCGCGGGCACTGAGTTCGGTCGCCCAGGCGATCGCCGCGCGGATGAGCGTTCGAGCGGCCACCGCCGCTGCGCAGCCGGTGCTCACGATCTCCTGACGCTCCAGCTCGCTCGCTAGACTGGCCGTCCGGCAACGGAGGCCTCCAGCGTGCAATGCCCATCGTGCGGCGCCCCGACGACCCGGCAGGCCCGCTTCTGCGACCAATGCGGGACCAGGCTGACCCTCCCGCGCGCCGGTGCGCACGGGGCGACGTTCGAGGCGCGCGCCGCCCGAATGGCTGCGTCGCAAGCGGGACAGGCGGCAGGCGGGACCGGTGTCGACGGCCGAGACGGCCGCCGCCCACGCGGCCTTGACGGCCGGGGCACGGCGCCGAGACCGCCGCCGCGCAGACGGCTCCGCCGGAGGCCGTCGCGACCGCCGCCGCGCCTCCGCCGCTCGAGGCCCACGAAGCCGGCGATCGCCGGGTCGTGACCGCGCTCTTCGCAGATATCGTCGACTACGTCCGGATGATCGCCGAGCACGATCCCGAGGAAGTCCGGACGCCGGGTCCGTAACGCGCTCGGCCGGATGGCCGACGCCATCGAACGCCTCGACGGGACGCGCGAGAAGTTCATCGGCGATGCGGTGTTCGCGATCTTCGGCTGGCCCCGGGCGCACGACGACGATCCGGTGCGCGCGGCGCTGGCCGCGCTTGCGATCCGCGCAGCCCTGCGCGAACCCGATGACGGCGGCGAGCCGCTCGAGGTCCGGATCGGCCTCGCGACAGGCGAGGTCGTCGCAGCACCTGGCAGCTCGGGGGCTGGCGACCTGTCGGTGACGGGCGAGGCCATCACCACCGCCGCCCGGATCCAGTCCCTGGCTCGTCCCGGCGAGATCCTGCTCGACGAGGCCACCGTCCGCGGCGGCCGAGAGCGCCTGGCCGTGGACGACCGTGGCTCGGTCGTGCTGCGAGGCCAGTCGTCGGTCGTCCGCCTGTACGCGCTCGCGGGAGAGGTCGGCCTGGCGTCCACGGGCACCCGCCACGTGCCCGTCGGGCCGCTCGTCGGCAGGGCGCCAGAGGTCGCCCTCCTGCGCCGAGCCCTCGAAGACACGAAGCGGACCGGCCTCGGGACAGCGATCCTCATCACCGGCGATTCGGGAATGGGCAAATCGCGGCTGCTCGCGGCGCTCGAGCCCGAGGCCCGCCGGCTCGGCTACGCCTGGACGTGGACGGAGAACGTGTCGTATGGCCGCAGCGAGCCATTCCGGTTCGCGCGGATGTTCGCCCAGGCAGTCGCCGACGGGCATGGCGTCGATTCGGGCGCCTTCGTGCGCAAGCTGCTGTTCACGAGCGAGATCGACGAGTCGACCGCTCACCGATTCGGTGGTGCCATCGCGGCGATCGCCAAGGAAGCGGCCTTCTACCGGTTGGGAGACCGAGTCGACCGACATGCCCGACGACCCTGCCGAGACGGCGGCGATCCTCGGCGAGGTCGCCGACGCGTATGTCGATCGCCTGCTCAGCGCCGACGGCCCGCGCGTCGTCGTGGTCGACGACGTTCACTGGATCGATCCTTCGAGCGCCGGGATGGTCGACCTCCTGGTGAGGACGGCGGCGTCACGGCCTCTCGTGGTCCTGGCGACGATGCGCCCCGGCGTCGCGCCTCCCTGGGCCGACCTCCCGCACGTCGAGCGCGTGTCACTGGCCGGCCTCGGCTGCGCCAGAAACGGCTCGGCTTGCGACGATCGTCGCGCGCGCCGCGCTCGACGCCGACGACGCACAGCGGATCCACGATCGAACCGAGGGAAACCCGCTCTTCATCGGCGAGACCGTCCGAGCCTCGATCGAGGACGGCTCGCTCGAGCTCCGGGACGGCCGGATGACGCTGGTCGAGGCCGGCGCCCCGAAGCTGCCGTTGACGCTCCGAGCCGTGCTCGGCGCGCGTATCGATGGGCTCGACGAGCCGGCGCGGGATCTCCTCGGTGTCGCGGCCGTCGTCGGCATCGGGTTCCGCTTCGAGGACCTGACAGCCCTGGCCGAACGGCCGATCCCCGACGGCACTCTCGACCGGCTGGTCGAAGCGGCGCTCGTGGTGCCCGGCGAGGCGGGGACCTGGCGGTTCAGCCACCCGCTGGTCCGTGATGCGGCGTACGCCGGCATGCTCGCCGCGAGGCGGCGGCGGCTCCACGCCCGGTTCGCCGACCTGCTCGAGGCGGAGCCGAGATCGTGGCCGCCAGTGCAGATCGCGATCCACCGGGCCGCCGCCGGCGACGCCGTGCGGGCCGTCCCGCTGCTCGTCGACGCCGCCGAATCGGCGCGGTCGCTCGGCGCGGCGACAGAGTCGGCTTCGTTCTGGCAGATGGCCGCGGAGCTCGCGCCCGACGCCGACTGATGCCGCGCGTTATCCGGGCCGCCGCGGACGCAGTGCTCGCCGGCGAGTCGGGCGTCGCGGGTGGCCGACATCGGCTAGGCAGCGCATCGATCCCGAACGCTACGATGCGCGCCGATGTTGCCCGCCGCCCCTGTCACCGAATCGATCGCGCGGATCCCGTTCTTCGCCGGCCTCGACGCTCCCGCGGTCGAACGGGTCGCCGCCGGCATGCGGACCCGCCGCTTCCGCCGTGGTGAGGTGATCTTCCACGTCGGCGATCCGGGCGACGCCCTGTTCATCCTCGTATCGGGCGAGGTCAAGATCTCGCTGCCGTCCGACAGCGGTGACGAGGCGATCATCGCGACCTTGCGCGCGGGCGACGTCTTCGGTGAGCTCGCGCTGCTCGATGGCGCGCCTCGCTCGGCGACCGCAACGGCGATCGTCGCCACCGTAGTGCGCCGTTCTGCCGCGGGACGCGTTCCGTGTCCTCATCGCCCAGGAGCCGGCGGTCCGCGATGCTCTCCTCGCCTCGCTCGCGGGCGAGCTGCGGCGGCTCACCAGGCATGTCGAGGAGCTCCATTTCCTCGACATGACCGGACGGCTCGCGGCGCGGCTCGTTCGGCTCGCGTCCGAGGCGGGCACGGCCGGCGAGGACGGTTCGGTCCGGCTCCCGCCGACGATCACCCAGGGCGACCTGGCTGCGATGGTCGGCTGCACCCGCCAGAGCGTGAACAAGCTGCTGGGCCAGTTCGCCGACGACCACCTGGTCCGTCTCGACCGCGAGGGCATCGTCGTGGTCGATGTGCCGGGGCTCGTGGCGCTCTCGCGCCGCTGACGCGCCCGGGCTGCCGTGAGTCGACCGGGACCGCTCGGTCGTTCGCGCCGCCGACCGTGGTCTGTCGACGGAGTGACGAAGTCCAGTCGCGGCCGTCGGCGCCGTCACTCCGGCGGAGGCTGTCCTTCGGTTAGGAGGACCGCCGCGGCTGCGAGGGCCGCGCGGTGCCCGTTGCCGGTCCCGGTCCGGAAGACCTGCCGTGTGACGTGACGCTCGCCGGTCGGCGACGAGATCGCGATCGAGACGGCGATGTCGGTCGTCCGGTCGCGCATCCGAACGGCGATCCCGACCTCGGAGCCGCCGAGGTCCGCGCGCCTGACGCGCGAACTGCGACCAAGCCGTCGCGGCCGGCACTCGGTTCCGTTCGTGTCGATCTCGGCGCGCGCGGTCGGCGTCCGCAGCTCGTCCTCGGCGTCCGCGTCCGGTCGTTCCGTGGGCGCGGGCGCACGGGCGCATCGCCGGCGATGACCTCGTCGAAGCGGACCCACGGCAACGTCGCCGAACAGCGCCGCCAGGCTGCCGCCCGTCGCGATCTCGACGGCGGCGAGCGTCCATCCGAGATCGCCGAGTCGCGCACCGATGGCGTCGCCCCACGTCGTCTCGCCGGTCGCCCAGACGTAGCTCGCCGAGCGTGGCGAGAACCGTCTCCGCTGCGGACTCGACGAGCGAGCCGGCCGACCGGTGGTCGTCGCCGACGGCCGAGATCCGGACGTCGACGGCCTCGACGCGGGCGTACGTCGCGACGACCGGGTTCGTCGAGCGCAGGATGTCCTCGCCCAGGAGCTCCGCCACCTGCGATTCGCCGACGCCCGGCGAGGCGGTACGTCCGCGCGGCGACATCGGCTCCGAGGCCGATCGCCTGGAGTCGGGGCAGTGCCTCGTCGTTCCACATCGGCCGCATCTCGCGAGGCGGACCCGGGCAGGGCGACGATCACGCCGCCGCTCGGCCGGCGGACGAACCAGCCGGGCGCAGTGCCGTTCGGGTTCGGGCAGTGCCTCCGCCGACGGGATCAGCCACGCCTGCTTGAGGTTGAGCTCCGGGAACGGGCATCCCGCGCCGGGTCCACAGCTCGCGCAGCCACGCCTCGGTCGCCGGATCGACAGCGACCGTCTCGTCGCAGGCCGCGGCGATCGCCTCGCGCGTCAGGTCGTCGGGGGTCGGCCCGAGTCCGCCGGTCGAAACCACGAGGTCGGCTCGTGACAGGCCGTCGCTGAAAGCGGCGGTCACCGACGCGAGATCGTCCGGCAGCGCGGTCAGCCGGAGCACCCGCACGCCGAGGGAGGTCAGGCTCCGGGCGAGCTCCCCGGCATTCGTGTCTCGGGTGTCGCCGACCGTCAGCTCGCTCCCGATGCTGAGAAGCTCAGCGGTCAAGACGTGATGGGTCGCTGGCACGGTCACCGCCGCAGCGTAGCGCGGAGGAGCGTCGCGCGCGCTGGTATCATCCGCTCCGGCCCACGCCCAGCTGGCCCACGCCCAGATCCGCAGTCGGAGCAGCACCCTGGACGACCCGACGACGACTCCGCCGCCCGCCGGGACTCCGCCGCCCGAACACCGCCGCCGGAACGCCGCGCGTCGGGCACGCCGCCCGCGACCGCCAACCCGCCTGCTGGCGGTCCGCCGCCGTCCGGATCCCGCGCCTTCGGCGCCGCCGCCGTCCGGGCCTCCCTGCCGTCCGGCGATCGCCGCCACCTCCGCCGGCGGACCGCCGCCGCGCGGCCCGCAAGGCGCCGCCGGGACTGCGCGCCCAGATCCGAGCGACCCGCGAGGCGGCCGTCCTCCTGCTCCAGGCCCACATCGAGCTCGCCAAGGCCGAGATGGCCGAGATCGCCGGCGAGATCGGACGCGGCGCTCGCGCTCGGCGACGCGGCCTTCGTCGTCGTCCTCCTCGCCGTCGCTCCTGCTCGTCATCGGCGGTGCCCTGTTCCTCGGCGAGTGGCTGTTCGGGTCGATGGGCTGGGGGATCGTCCACGGTCTTCTGCTGTTCGCGTCGATCGCCCTCGTCTGCGTGCTGCTGATCCTCCGCGTGCCGAGCAACCTCTACATCCGGGCGGCGCTGTCCGGGATCGTCGTCGCCGCGCTCGCGAGCGTCGTCCTCGGACTCGGCCTCCTGAACAAGCTCTACGCGGCGATCGGCGACGCGTCGGCGCTGCCGGTCAACGTCGGGATCCGACCGCTCGTCGTCGGGATCATCGTCGGCGGTCTCGTCGGGCTGCTCGCCGGCATCTTCCTGGCGGCGACGATGAACGCACGCGCCGGCGGCCGCTTCACGGCCCTGGCCGGTTCGATCGTCGGTGGCGTGATCATCGGCGCCCTGACGGCGGTGACGTACGGCCGCCAGGTCGGCACGGCACTCGGGATCACCCTCGGCCTCGTGACCTTCCTCGCCGTCCTGGCCATCGGCGTCGGTCCGGACCGGCATCGACATGGAGGCCCTCAAGGCTCGCTTCTATCCGGACATCACCATCGATACCAGCAAGGAGACGCTCGAGTGGCTACAGAGACGGATGCCGCCCGGGACCGGGTCCTAGCGGCTCGGACCGCGCTCGGCGAGGAGTTCGAGACGCTCGAGGCGTCGGCGCGCACCGCGGTGGACATCCCGGCCAAGGTTCGCAGGAACCCCGCCAAGGCGGCCGCGGTCGCTGGCGGCACGGCCTTCATCGTCGCTCGGCGGACCGCGGTCGCGTGTTCCGCCGCGTCAAGCGTGCCGTTCGCGGACCGGAAGCACCGCTCCCGACAGTCGATGCTGCCCCGACGAGATCGAGAAGACGCTGCGTTCGCTGGGCAGCGACGGCGACAAGGTCCGCGGCACGATCGAACGCGACTTCGCGGCCTACACGAAGCAGGCCCAGAAGGATCGGACCCGTCTTCGCACGCTCCTGTTCGTGGCCGTCCTGCGGCCGCTCGTCCTGCGCGCCTCGAGGGCGGCCGCCGAAGCGGTCTTCAGCACCGACGAGGAAGGCTTCCAGGCCCGCCTCGCACAGGTCCAGTCGCGGATCGCGCGACGTGACGGAGCAGACAGGCCCGCGCCGGACCGGTAACGCCGGCACCTCGACGCCGCCGCCTTCGCGACGCAACCGCGCCCGTGCCGCCGCCGGCGATCCACTAGGCCGCGACGCCCCGGCGTCCGGCGATCCACTACGGGCGGCAGCGCCCGCGGTCCGCCCTCCACCGGGCGCGGCGGCGCGCGCTCCCGCGTCGCGGCCATCCACGAGCCCGGGGCGGTAGACTCGCTCGCGGGCGAGTGGCGGAATGGCAGACGCGCCGGCCTTAGGAGCCGGTGCCGCGTGAGCGGCGTGGAGGTTCGATCCCTCTCTCGCCTACGACGCCGCCGCGCCACCGTTGCTCTCCTCGTATGCGCGCCACGCTTATCCCACGGCATCGATGGCCTCAACCCCCAGATCCGGGCCGAGGCCTCGACGAGGGATCCGCGTCGCTGGCCGTGCCGGCGGCCGATAAGACCTTCGATGCCCGTGTTAAGACCCGTGTGCATGACGAGGCCCCGAACGGCCGACCGACCCGCCGACCGCCGCCGGCCCGCCCGTATACTTCGCCGTCGAATGCAGATCACGAGGACCCCCGGTCCCAACTCCACCATCGACCTCCAGATCGAGGTCCCCGCCGAGCGACTCGAGCGCGCCATCGACGAGTCCGTCCGCCACCTCGCGCGACGAACGCGCGTCCCGGGTTTCCGCCCGGGCAAGGCGCCGCGAGCGTTCCTCGAACGGCAGCTGGCGCCCGGCGCCGTCGTCGACGACGCCGTCGAGCACCTCGTCCAGGACGCCTATCGCGACGCGCTCGTCGAGCAGGACATCCTGCCTCTGACCAACCCCGAGGTCGACGTCGTCCAGGCCGAGGAAGGCAAGCCGCTCATCTTCAAGGTCACCGTCCAGGTGCGACCCGAGGTCGCGCTCGGCGACTACCGGAACTTCAACTTTCGCGCCGGAGATCGACGAGATCGACGACGCCCGGGTCAACCAGGTGATCGACGAGCTGCGCGACCAGAACGCGACGCTCGCTGCGGTCGAGGATCGCGGGGCTCAGGACGGCGACTACGCGGTCATCTCGTTCGAGGGCACGCGCGACGGCGAGCCGTTCGAGGGCGGCACGTCCGAGCGGATGCCGCTCATCCTCGGTCAGGAGCGCCTCATCCCCGGCTTCGAGGCCAACCTGCTGGGTCTGCAGGTCGGCGATTCCACCGCGTTCGACATCACCTTCCCCGACGACTACCCCGAGGCCGAGCTGGCCGGCAAGCCGGCCCATTTCGAGGTCGAGCTCAAGGAGCTCCGCGAGAAGGTGCTGCCCGAGCTCGATGCCGATTTCGTCGGGACCCTCGGCGACTTCGCGGACGTCGATGCGCTGCGTGCCGACATCCGCGCCCGGCTCGAGCGGAACGCGCTCGACCGGGCGCGCCACGACTTCGCCGATCGGATCATCGAATACGCGGTCGCCAACGCGACCGTCGAGCTGCCGGACATCCTGGTCGACCAGGAGGTCGAGGTGATGCACGACGAGTTCCGCGGCCACGCTCGCGCGCCAGGGCATCACCGAGGAGGCCTACCTCAAGGCGACCGAGAAGACCGAGGCCGACCTCCACACCGAGTTCCGGCCCGGCGCCGAGAAGCGCGTCCGGACGCTCCTGGTCCTGTCCAAGGTCGCCGACGTCGAGGGCGTCACGACGCCCGACGCCGAGGTCGAGGCGGAGATCGCCCGCGGCCGTGAGCGGTATGCCGACGATGCCAAGCTCCTCGCCTACTTCGACTCCGAGCGCGGCCGTTCCTACATCCGAAGCACGCTACGCCGCACCCGCGTCGTCGAAGGGCTCATCGACGAGTGGCTCGCGGCGCACCCCGAGCATCCGGCCCTGCCGCACGTCGAGGACGCGGCGCCGACCGCCGTCGACGAGCGACGAGGCCGCCGCGAACGCTGCCATCGATGCCACCGATCCCGGCTCCGTCCTCGCCGACGTGCCGGCCGACCGCCGGGTGATCGGTCGCCTGAACCCTACCTCCGCCACACCTGCTGCTGAACCTGGGAGCCCCAAGATGCTTGTCCCGATGGTCATCGAGTCCTCCAGCCGGGGGGAGCGCGCCTATGACATCTACTCCCGGCTGCTGCGCGAGCGGATCATCTTCCTCGGCGACGTCATCGAGGACCACCTCGCGAACCTCGTGATCGCCCAGCTCCTGTTCCTCGAATCGGAGGACCCGGAGAAGGACATCAGCCTGTACATCAACTCGCCGGGCGGCCAGGTGACCTCGGGACTGGCGATCTACGACACCATGCAGTACCTGCGGGCGCCGGTCAGCACGATCTGCATCGGCATGGCGGCGTCGATGGCGGCGGTCCTGCTCGCCGCCGGCGCGAAGGGCAAGCGCTACGGCCTGCCGAACAGCCGGATCATGATCCACCAGGGCTCCGGCGGGTTCCGCGGCAACGCCCCGGACGCGATCATCCAGATGAAGGAATGGGAGTTCCTCGTCCAGCGCAACCACGAGATCCTGGCCCGCCACACCGGTCAGCCGCTCGAGAAGATCGTCCACGACACGGACCGCGACTATTTCATGGCTCCCGAAGACGCCCGTGACTATGGCATCATCGACGCGGTCTACGCGGTCGAGAGCAGTTCCCTGATCGCGAAGGCGCATGACGCCGGCATGGTCGGCGGCGAAGGCTCGCAGGCGGTCGAAGAGGCCGGCGACGGGCCCGCCGTCGAGACATCGAAGAAGACCAGGGACCAGTAGGATCGGGACGGGCACGTGACGACGACCAGCGGCAGCGCAAAAGGACCGAAGGTCCCGTATCGGTGCTCGTTCTGCGGCAAGAGCCAGGAACAGGTCCGCAAGCTCATCGCGGGACAGGGCGTCTACATCTGCGACGAGTGCATCAACCTGTGCCAGGAGATCATCGAGGAGGAGCTCCTCGAGACGCCGCGGCCGAAGGCATCGAGCGCGAAGCTCCCGAACCCGCACCAGATCAAGGACGCGCTCGACCAGTACGTCATCAGCCAGGAGCGGGCCAAGAAGGTCCTCTCGGTGGCGGTCTACAACCACTACAAGCGGGTGAACGCCGGCCACCAGGTCGACGAGGTCGAGCTCCAGAAGTCGAACGTCCTGCTGGTCGGCCCGACCGGTTCCGGCAAGACGCTGCTGGCACAGACGCTGGCGCGCGTCCTCGACGTGCCGTTCTGCATCGCCGACGCGACCTCGCTGACCGAGGCCGGCTACGTCGGCGAGGACGTCGAGAACATCCTGCTGCGGCTGATCCAGGCCGCCGACTTCGACGTCGCCCGTGCCCAGCGCGGGATCATCTACATCGACGAGATCGACAAGATCTCGCGCAAGGCGGACAACCCGTCGATCACCCGCGACGTCTCGGGCGAGGGCGTCCAGCAGGCGTTGCTGAAGATCCTCGAGGGCACGGTCGCCAACGTCCCGCCGCAGGGCGGCCGCAAGCACCCGCACCAGGACTTCATCCAGATCGACACGACGAACGTGCTCTTCATCTGCGGCGGCGCCTTCGACGGGCTCGAGCGGATCGTCGAGGAGCGGGTCGGCCGGCGGTCGATCGGCTTCGGGTCCGAATCGGCGATGAGCGCGGTCGCAGCGAGGCAAGATCCTCGAGCGGCTCATGCCCGAGGACCTCCTGAAGTTCGGGCTCATCCCGGAGTTCATCGGCCGGCTGCCGGTCATCGTGACCCTCTCGGCGCTGACCGCCGAGGACCTCGTCCGGGTGCTGACCGAGCCGAAGAACGCGGTCACGAAGCAGTTCGAGAAGTTCCTGTCGCTCGACAAGGTCGAGCTGGCGTTCACGCCGGGTGCGCTCCAGGCCGCCGCCGAGGTCGCCATCGACCGCAAGACCGGTGCCCGGGCGCTGCGCTCGATCGTCGAGGAGTCGCTGCTCGAGGTGATGTACGACATCCCGGACCGGACCGACATCCGCAAGTGCATCATCACCGAGGAGACGATCCGCTCCGGCCGGCTGCCGCTGCTGCTGACGAAGACCGACGTCGACAAGGGCGTCGACGAGACGAACTACGAGGAGTGGCTCGCCGAACGCGGCGCGAGCGCGTAGGCCGTTTCGGGCAGCGCCGTATGGCCTGGAAACTGTCGGACATCCCGCGGCTCGATGGCCGCGTTGCCGTCGTCACTGGCGCGAACGGCGGCCTGGGATTCCAGACCGCGCGGGTCCTAGCGGCCGCGGGGGCGCACGTCGTCGTCGCCTCCCGGAGCCTGGAGCGCGGCGGTGACGCCCGGGACGCGATCCTCGCCAGGTCTCCGCGTGCGTCGCTCGAGGTGGCGACGCTCGACCTCGCCTCGCTCGAGGGTGCGCAGGCGGCGGGCGCCACACTCGCGGCCGCACATCCAGCCGTGGACATCCTCGTGAACAACGCGGGCGTCATGGCGACGCCCTTCGGAACGACCGCGGATGGTCACGAGCTGCAGCTGGGCATCAACCACCTTGGTCACGTCGCGTTCACAGCACCGCTCCTTCCATCGCTGCTCCGCGCCCCGGCCGCGCGTGTGGTCTGGCTCACGAGCTCGGCGCGCTTCTTCGGTCCGTCCCTCGATCATCGGGGACCGATCGATCGAGGACCGTTACGACGCCTGGCGGGCGTATGGCCGGTCGAAGCGCGCCGCGCTCCAGGTCGCGATCGAGCTCGATGAGCGCTTCCGCGCAGCTGGCGCGCCGGCACGTTCCCTGGCTGCCGACCCGGGCTACGCGCGGACAGACCTTCAGGCGCGCAGTGCGCGTGAGCAGCCAGACGTCGGCCAGCGGTTCTTCGATTGGTTCGTCCGGGCGGTCGGATCGAGCCAGCTTCGGGGCGCGATGCCCCAGCTGCGGGCTGCGACAGACGATGATGTGCCTGGAGGATCGCTCGTCGGCCTCCGCTGGCTCATGCGAGGGGAGCCCGTGGCGGTCCCGGACTGGATGCTCGGCCCGGGCTGCGACCCCGAGAGCCGGCGGCGTGCGTGGGAGGCGTCGGAGGTGCTCGCATCGGTGCGGCTCGACGTTGCGCAGGCGATGCGCGAAGTGTCGGGCGGCTGATCGCCGGCCAGATCCGCGACGAGGCCGGTGCTACACTCGACGTCTTCACGGCAGTGACCGAGAAGAGTAGCGTCGGGACGGCTCCCGAGCGAGCGCGGGACGGTGTGAGCCGCGCGGACCGCCGGCGTGAACGTCACTCGCGAGCCGTGACGGTAGACGCCCGATAGCGCGTCGAGAGGGCGCCGGACCAGGCCGGCCGTGATGAATGGCAGGTCCCGGACGCCGAACCAGCAGGTGGTACCACGACCCGTTCGTCCGCTGGACGAGCGGGCGTTCGTTTTCGCGGCAGACGAGGCACGAGCACGATGGCGGAACTGGACAAGACCTACCGACCGAGCGATGTCGAAGGACCGGTGTACGAGCGCTGGCTGGCGGCCGACGTCTTCGCGCCCGACGGCGCGGGCTCGACCGCCGACCCGGCTCTCCCGCCGTTCACGATCATCCAGCCGCCGCCGAACATCACCGGCTCGCTCCACCTGGGACACGCCCAGCGGACGGCAGTCGAGGACCTGATGATCCGGCACGCGAGGATGCGCGGCCATCGGGCGCTGTTCCTGCCGGGCCTCGATCACGCCTCGATCGCGGCCCAGTTCGTCCTCGACGGGATCCTGGCCGAGGAGGGTGAGAGCCGCCAGTCGCTCGGTCGCGAGCGGTACCTCGAGCGCATGCGGGCGTTCGTCTCGACCACGCGCGAGGTGATGCTCGCCCAGCAGCGCCGGGTCGGCGCTTCGGCCGACTGGGGCCGGCTTCGTTTCACGATGGACGACGGCTCGGCCAAGGCGGTGCGCGTCGCGTTCGAGCGCCTCTACAACGCCGATCTCGTCTATCGCACCGAAGCGCTCGTCAACTGGTGCCCGGGATGCCGCACCAGCGTCAGCGACCTCGAGGTCGTCTCGACGCCCGAGACCGGCCGGCTGTGGTCCGTCCGCTACCACCTGATCGATCCGGCCACCGGCGAGCCGGACCCCGAACGCGACGATCACGGTCGCGACCACGCGGCCCGAGACGATCCTCGGCGACACCGCGGTCGCGGTGCATCCCGACGATCCGCGCTACACGGACCTGGTCGGCCGGACGGTCCGGATCCCGTTCGTCGACCGCGACGTCCCGGTCATCGCCGACGACGTCGTCGAGCGCGGATTCGGGACGGGGGCCGTGAAGATCACCCCGGCCCACGATCACGACGACCATCAGACCGGTCTCCGCCACGGCCTGGCCGCACCGACCATCCTCGCCGACGACGCGACCATCGCCAACACCGGCACCCGCTACGACGGGATGGACCGCTACGCCGCCCGCGACGCGATCGTCGCCGATCTCGCCGCACGTGGCGACCTCGCCTCCGAGGCGCCGCACGAGATGGTCATCGGACGCTGCCAGCGAAGCGGCGATGTCGTCGAGCCGCGGCTGAAGACGCAGTGGTTCGTGCGGACGGGGCCGCTCGCTGCGCGGGCGCTCGAGGCGACACGGTCCGGACGGACGCGAATCCTGCCGGACCGGTTCGAGAAGACCTGGGAGCACTGGCTCACCAACATCCGGGACTGGAACGTCTCGCGCCAGCTCTGGTGGGGTCACCGGATCCCGGCCTGGTACTGCCCCGACGGCCACGTGACGGTCTCGTCGGCGGAGGCCGGCCCGGATGCGTGTGCGGTCTGCGGCCGACCGGCGGCGGACGCTCCAGCAGGACCCGGACATCTTCGATACGTGGTTCAGCTCGGGTCTGTGGCCGTTCTCGACGCTCGGGTGGCCGGACGACACGCCGGATCTGGCGACCTACTACCCGACGTCGGTGATGGAGACCGGCTACGACATCATCTTCTTCTGGGTCGCCCGGATGATGATGCTCGGGCTCGAGCTGACCGGCGAGGCGCCCTTCCACACCGTCTACCTGTCGGGCCTGATCCGCGATCCCGAAGGCCAGAAGATGTCGAAGACGAAGGGCAACGTCGTCGATCCCCTCGGCGTCATCGACGAGACCGGCGCCGACGCGCTGCGCTTCGCGGTCATCCACGGCGCGACCCCCGGCAACGACCAGCGGTTCGGTGAGGCGCGGCTCGAACACGCCCGCAACTTCGCCAACAAGCTCTGGAACGCGACGCGCTTCGTGTTGGGCGCCCGGCCGTCCGGGTATCGCGGCCGACGCCGAGCGACGGCTGCCGGACGCGGCCCACCTTGGACCGGCCGAGCGCTGGCTCCGGTCGCGTGCGGCCGCGGCGACCGCGGCCGTGGACGAGGCGATGGCGGGCTACGCGTTCGGCGAGGTGACCCGCCTCGTCTACGAGGCGATCTGGAACGAGTACTGCGACTGGGGCCTCGAGCTCGCCAAGGTTCGCCTCGCCGACGAGCGCCTCGACCCGAAGGTCCACGAGGCGACCTGGTGGACGCTCGTCGAGGTGCTCGACACGTACCTGCGACTGCTGCATCCCGTGATGCCGTTCGTCACCGAGGAGCTCTGGGGCGCGTTGCCACACCGGGCGAGCGACCCGGCTTTGCTCATCGTGGCCCGCTGGCCAGGGGTCGGGGAGCGCGACGAGGCAGCCGAGCGAGAGGTCGGCACGCTCATCGATCTCATCACCGAGATCCGCAACGCACGCTCGGCCGCTCGGATCGTGGCCGGCGACTGGCTGGAGACGCTGATCTACGTCCCGGTCTCGATGGGTCCGACCTTCGAGGCGCTCCGCCATGGCATCGAACGGCTCGCCCGAGCCCGTCCGCTGCGGCGCGAGCTGACCCCCGAGGCGCTCACGGCGGCGAGCTCACCGGGCGACCTCACGGTCATCATCCCGGGCGGCGAGGTCGAGGCGGCGGTGAAGGTCGGTTCTGCCCACGATGAGGCGGCCGACCTCGAGCGCGAGCGGCTCGAGCGCGAGCTCGCCGAGGCCGAGGGCTGGCTCATCGCCGCCCAGGAACGCCTGGCGAACGACGCGTTCGTCGAGCGCGCGCCGGCCGCCGTCGTCGAGGGCGCCCGCGCCCGCGAGGCCGAGCTCGCGGACCAGGTCGAACGCCTGCGGGCGCGCCTCGCGCGCTGAACGACTGCGGATCTGCGTCGTGCGTTGACCGGCTGCGCGCATACCATCAACGGGTGAGTACAACGCCCCCGTTCGGCACCGACCCAGCCGGGCTCGCCCAGGCATTCCCGACCGACTTCACCTGGGGCTTCGCCGCCTCCGCCTACCAGATCGAGGGAGCAGTGGCCGAAGACGGTCGAGGACCCTCCATCTGGGACACCTTTGCGGGCCAGCCGGGCGCCATCGCCGACGGCAGCACGGGCGACGTCGCCTGCGACCACTACCACCGCTACCCGGAAGACGTCCGGCTGATGGCCGATCTCGGGGCGCGCGCCTATCGCTTCAGCATCAGCTGGCCGCGCATCCAGCCCACCGGGACCGGCGCCGTCAATCAACGCGGCCTCGACTTCTACGATCGCCTCGTCGACGCCTTGCTCGGAGCTGGCGTCCAGCCGCTGATCAACCTGTTCCACTGGGACCTTCCACAGGCGTTGCAGGACCGCGGAGGCTTCGCCAACCCGGAGGTCGTGGGCTGGTTCACCGACTACGCCTCCCTGCTCGCGGCGAACCTCGGCGACCGAGTCAAGGATTGGATGACGTTCAATGAACCGGCCGTCTTTGCCTTCCTCGGCCATGCCGACGGCATCCACGCGCCGGGGCTACGTCACTGGCCGACGGCGATCCGGGTCGCCGACAACGAACTGCGCGCTCATGCGGCCGCGGCCCAGGCGATCCGAGCCCAGGTCGACCACGCGAAGATCGGCGTGGCGATCGATGTCAACCAGGTGGCGCCGGCGACCGATTCGGAACAGGATCGAGTCGCCGCCGACCAGTGGAGCTCCGCCCGCGACACGTGGTTCCTCGATCCGCTCTTCGGCCGTGGTTACCCGGCGTTGGGACTCGAAGCTCACCGCGAGGCCGGTCACCTCGAAGGCATCGACCTCGCCGAGCCGCCGGCCGGCGATCTCGACTACCTGGGTCTGAACTACTACCGGCGCGATTCGGTCCGCGCCGGGTCAGACCGCGCATTCGACTGGGAGATCGGCGCAGTCGAGGGTTCGGAGCAGACGCAGATGGGCTGGCACGTCGCGCCCTGACGGTCTGCGCGACACATTGCTCGAGCTCAACCGGATCTACGCTCCGCCCGAGATCGTCATCACCGAGAATGGCGCCGCCTACCCCGACACCGTCGACCAGGATGGCCGGGTGCGCGACGAAGCCCGACTCGCCTACCTGGCACGCCACGTCGCCGCGGCTTCCGAGGCGCTTGGCGCAGGAGTGCCGCTGACCGGGTACTACGTCTGGTCGCTGCTCGACAACTACGAATGGAGCCTTGGCTACAGCCGCCGTTTCGGCCTTGTCCACGTCGACTACGACACTCAGCGCCGTACGCCGAAGGACAGCGCGCTGTGGTATCAGCGGCTCATCGCCCGCGAGTAGGTTCCTTCCGCGGTCCGCGATCGGCCGCTGCTGCGCGCGCCTGCTAGCGGGTCTCGGTGACCTTGCGGATCGTGCGCGGCTGCTCGGGGTCGAGGCCGCGCGCGACGGTCAGGTGATAGGCGTACAGCTGGGCGGGCACGATCTCGACGATCGGCGCCAGCCAGGGCGGGATCCCGTCCGGCAACGCCAGCCCCTCGTCGATCTCACGCGCTGCCGGCGCGTCGGAGATCACCAGGAGGCGAGCACCGTGGTCCTCCTTCAGACGGGCGAATAGCGCCACCTGGGCTTCCAGCTCGGCGCCGCTCGGTGCCACGGCGAGTATCGGCAGATCGGGTTGAGCCAGGGCCAGCGGTCCGTGCTCGAAGTCGGCCGCCGAGTACGGCATGGCAGCGACCAGCGCCATCTCCTGCAGCTTGAGCGCCCACTCGCGGGCGCTCGCGTAGCTGTAGCCGCGGCCGAGCACGACGGCGCGCTGGCGTTCGGCGTGCGCGGCCGCCATATCGCGCGCAGCGGGCTCCGCCGTCAGCGCGGCCGAGATCAGGGCGGGGATGCCGACGCAGGTCAGCCGTCTCCCGCGACGTGGGCCGGTCGAGTGCCGTCGACAGCAGAGCCACCGCGAGCAGCTCGGCCGTGTAGGTCTTGGTGGCAGCCGTCGCCCGCTCCGGTCCGGCGCGAAGGTCGACGACGTGGTCGGCCGTCTCGGCCAAGGGAGAATCAGCGTCGTTGGTGAGCGCCACGGTCAGCGCGCCCTGCCTCCGCGCCTCTTCGACCACCGCGACGATGTCCGGTGAGCGGCCCGACTGCGAGATGCCGACGACCAGCGCATCGGCCATGTTCGGGCGCGCTCCGTAGAGAGTGATCGTCGATGGGGCCGCGAGGCCGACGATCAAACCGTTTCGTATCGCCAGCAGGTACTGCGCGTAGATCCCGGCGTTGTCGGAGGTGCCGCGCGCGGCGATGACGGCGAATCGCGGCCGGCGCGGATGCCATCGCGGCGGCGATGGGCGCGAACGCCGCCGGCGCAGAGTCGAGCAGCCGCTGGGCGGCAGCCGGCTGCTGCAGGACCTCGTCCCTCAGCCCCATGCCATGATTCCGTGAGCGATCATGAGCCGCGCAAGCGTCAGGACTTGACGGAGCCGGCCAGGATCCCTCTCACGAATGCGCGCTGGAGGAGCAGGAAGACGAGCAACGGCACGACCATGGTGATGAACGCCCCGGCGGTGAGCAGATGCCAAGAGCCGCCGCGGCTCCCGATCAGGTTATAGAGGGCCGTCGGCAGGACTCGAACATCGGTACCGGGCCCCAGGAACACGAGTGCCACCAGCAGGTCGTTCCAGACCCACAGGAACTGGAAGATGGCGATCGCACCAAGGGCCGGGATCGACAGCGGCAGGACAAGCCGGATGAACGTCTCGAGAGCCGAGGCGCCATCGATCGCTGCGGACTCGAACAGGTCACGCGGCAGCTGCGACATGAAGTTGTAGAGCAGGAAGATCGCCAGCGGCAGGCCGAAGCCCGTGTGCGCGAGCCAGATACCCAGGAACGAGCCGTACAGGTTCCCGGCGCTGTAGATCTGCAGGATCGGGATCAGGGACATCTGGATCGGGACGACCAGCAGGGCCACCACGATCGTGAACAGGATGCCGCGGCCACGGAATGGAACCCACGCGAACGCATACGCGGCAAATGCCGCGATCGTGATGGGGATGGCCACTGACGGGATGGTCACGATCAGGCTGTTGATGAACGCGTTCCCCATGCCGTCGCTCGAGAGGACGGTCTCGTAGTTCGACAGCGTCCACTGGTTGGCTTCGAATGGGTGCAGCAATGCCGTCCACCAACCGGATGTCGTGATGAGGATCGGATCGCGGACCGAGGTGACGAGCAGACCGAGCGTCGGCACCGTCCACAGGAAGCAGATGACGAGGACCGACAGCCGGAGCGGCAGGCTGCGGATGAACACCGGCCGCCACGCGGCGACGCGGACGTTCGGCTTCTCGATGGGCTGAGCTGGCGCCGTCATCCTTCCACCTGCTGTCGCTTGAAGTTGCGCAAGTTGATGTACATCACTGGCAGGACCGCGATGAAGAGCAGGGTCGCGAGCGCTGCGCCGCGACCGTCATCGAAGAACTGGAAGATCTCGTGGAACATCCGGTTGGCCACGACGTCGTCGCCGAACCGTCCGCCCGTCGTCACGTAGACGATGTCGAAGATCTTGAGCGTCACGATGGCGATGGTCGTCGAGACCGTGATGATCGAGCCGCGGATGATCGGCACGATCACCTTCACGAAGAGCTGGCGCTCGTTCGCGCCATCGAGGCGGGCCGCTTCGAGGACCTCACCCGACACGCCCTTGATCGAAGCCGAGAAGACCACCATGGCGAAACCGGTCTGGAGCCAGACCAGGATCAGGATCTCGCAAAGGATGTTGACCGGGCTGGTCGTCAGCCACGGGATGGGCTCGCCTCCGAAGCCGACCACGATCGCGTTCAACAAGCCGATCTGGGGCTGGCCGGCGGGCTGCCAGGCGTAGACGAAGCCCCAGATCACCGATGCACCGACCAGCGAGATCGCCAGCGGCAGGAAGACGATCGTCTTGGCCAGCGACTCGCGCCGGACGCGATCGAAGAGCCCGGCGATGATGAGCCCCAGCACCACGCTGGCACCGGTCCCGAGGATGAGCCAGATGACGTTGTTGCGCAGGATCGCAGTGAATTCGGGCTCGAGCATGACCGCGAAGTTGTCGAGCGTGAACTGGCCCTTGTTGTCCTGGAGGCTGCGAAGGATCGTTCCCACTGCGGGGTAGACCAGGAAGACCGACAACAGCGCGAGGGCCGGGCCGGCGAAGACCCACGGCAGGATCCGGTCGCGCCACTGTGGCTGGAGCATGCTGACCAGCCCGGCGACACCGATGAACAGCAGCCAGATGCCGCCGACGCCCACCGCCAGCGCGATCACCGCCAGCAGGAGCTTGGCGATCACTTGATCACCCTGGCCGTTCCGCAGGTCGGTCGCGCCCGAGGCGTTGCCGATCGTGTCGTAGAAGGAGGCCAGGAGGTTCGGCCCGCCCTGCGGGTCGTACAGGACGAGGATGCCGCCGATGCACAGGCCGAGGCCGATCAGCCCGGCGATCGGTAGGAAGAAGCGGGATAGTCCGGGACTCTCAGCTCGAACTACGGCCATCTACCCCTCCTCGCAGGAATAGTAGCGGGGCGCACAACCACTGAGGTTGCGCGCCCCGCGAGCCATCAGGTCGTCAGCTGGGGGGCCAGCTGTCGTCGATCGCCTTCAGAGTGGCATCAGTATTGGTGCCACCCTGGTTGACCCAATCGTCCATCTTCGTCCAGAAGGTTCCTGCACCGACCTTGCCGGGCATGAGGTCGGAAGCGTCGAAGCCGATACCCTTGGCCTTGCTCGGCGATCTCGGCAGCGACCTTGAGCTTGTAGGAGCCGGCATACCAGTCGGCTGGGGTGGTGTTATTGGTTGAGATGGCGCTCCCGGCGCGGATCCAGTTCTGGATGCCTTCCGGCGTTGCGAGGTACTCGGCGAAGGCGCGAACTTCGGGCCTGTCGACAAGCACCATGAGGGTGTCGGCCGAGCCCTCGGCATACGTCTGGGCCGGGTCGATCGTCGGGAATGCGAAGATCCCGACGTCAGTACCGATGACGTACTTCGACGGGGTTGAGTTGGCTCGCTGATCCGGGAAGAAGTCCGGCCCATACCAGGTCGGGATCTTCTGCATCCAGCACTTCGGATTCTTCAGATCGTCGGTGAACATCGGATCCATGACCGTCTTCTGGTCCTGCGGCACGATCGCCGTGTTGGTGCCGAAGACGTACTTGGGGGTGAAGAGGATCTTGCCGACGTACTTGTCGAACGCGTCCTTGATGCCCGCATCCTGGAACGTGACCTTGTGGCTGATCCAGTCGTTGTAGTACTCGGCGCCCTTGGTCTTGAGGACGATTTCCTCGACCCAGTCGGTGAGCTGCCAGCCGGTCGCGTCGCCCGGGCCACCGGCGCTGACGCACCAGGGATTGGAGCCATCGGCGACGATCTTGTCAGACAGCGCGATCAGTTCGTCCCACGTCGTGGGGACCTTGTAACCCTTGGCCTCGAAGGCCTTGATCGGGTACCAGATCGTCGATTTGACGTCGGCCTTGTAGGGGACGCCCCAGATCTTGTCGCCCTGGGTCACGAGGCCGATGGTGTTCGCATGCTCTGTGCTGAGCTTCTTGGCATCCATGAACGTCGCCACGTCGATGACCTTGCCTGCAGTGGCGTAGGCCAGGACAGGTGTCGGCTGGGCGAGCATCGCCAGGTCCGGCGGCTTTCCGCCCTCGATGCGCGTCTTGAGCACCGTCTCATGGCTCGAGCCGATGCTGTCGACCTGGATCTTGATGCCCGTCGCTGTCGCGAAGTCGGCGACGGCGGCAGCGAAGTTGGTGCCTTCGCCACTGATCCACTGGGTCTGGATCGAAACCGTCTTGCCGGCGAACGGCAACTTGCCGTCGGCGCCCTTCGTCAACGCCTGGTCCAGCTCGGTGTAGCCGGTCGGGACCTTCGGCACGGCTGCCGCCGGCTTGGCCGTGGCCGCTCCCGACGCGGCCGCAGCGGCGGACGCGCCTGCCGTCGGTGACGCGGTGCTGCCCGTGCATGCGCTGGCCAGCATCGCGACGACGACCGCCAGAACCGATATCGACCATAGTCTCTTGACCATGAATTCCTCCTCTGCGAAGCCGCGACTGTGGGTGACGACCAGCTCCGCTGCCTCCAAGTTATCCGAGTCCCGCAATAGACGCTTTCTTGTTATCGCCCGCCCACCCCCTCTCGCTGAGGCAAGCCGATGGAATGGCGAGCTATCGCCGCCGCGCCGCGCGCCCCGGGCGCTTCGGATGGCGACAACAGCTCGACGGTCGCATCGCCCAGGGCGGCCTCGACGAGTGGCGAGGCCGCGCGTTCGCGGGCGATGCGTGCCTGGATAGGTTCGAGTAGGGCGGATCCCGCGGCCGCTACGCCGCCCCCGATGACGATCCGCTTGACGCCGAGGCTCAGCGCGAGCGATCGAATCGCTCTTGTCAGGTGGTCGGCGACCCGGTCGGTGATCTCCATTGCGACCTCGTCGCCCACAGAAGCCGCCCGGAAGACGTCGGCCGCACTCGAATGTGGCAACAGGACCGTGCCCCTGCCGGCGGCGATCGCTTCGTTCGCCTGGCGGGCGATCGCTGGACCGGCGGCGATGGTCTCGAGGCAGCCACGCAGGCCGCACGCGCAGACGGCTCCATCGGGATCGGCGACGACGTGGCCGACCTCGCCCGCAAGGCCGTTGTCGCCGCGGAGCATCGCCCCGTCGAGAACGATGCCGGCCGAGATGCCGGTCCCGATCGCAAGGAAGGCAACGCTCGCCGGCATCAGAGCCGACCCGTCAGCCGCCTGCTCGCTCAACCACAGTGCGCCCGCGCGAGCGTCGTGCTCGAGGAACGTCGGTACTCCGAGGACCCTCTGGAGCAACGGCCCCAGCGGCACGGGATCGGTGATGCCGAGATTGACGGCCATGCTGACCGAGCCGTCTTTCGGATCGACATGGCCGGGAATGGCGATGCCGACCGCGGCGATGTCCTGCCCCAGCATTTGCCGGGCACCGTCGACGAGACCGGCGATCTGGCCGACCAGCGATGACGGGTCCGTCGGCATGACGTGCTCGTAGACGATGCGGTCCCGGTCGTCGGTGACGACGATCGATGACTTTGTGCCGCCGACATCGACACCCGCGACGAGTAGCCCTTCGAGCCGCGGCTCATACGTCCCGCTCACCGCGCCAACCCCAGGCCGAGCTGCTGCTCCATGAGGAGGGCGGACGCGCCCAGCACGACCACGTCCTCGTGGACGTGGCCGAAGTCGATCTGCGTCTCGGGGGCCAGCAGTTCCATGACGCCCGAGCGCGCCGAGCGCTGGACCTCGGCCAACCAGTCCTCGCCAAGCGCTGCCACCGGCCCGACGAGCAAGACGTGGCGGACGTTGAGCACGCCGATGAGCCAGCCGACGGCCAGCCCGAACTCGCGCGCGCCATCGAGCACGATCCTCCGAACGGCGGCATGGCCAGCCTTGAAGGCAGCCGCCAGGCCGAGCTCGTCGGTGATCGTCGGTTCGACTGCTCTGGCGGCATCGACCATCGCACGCATGCTGGTGCGCGTTTCGAGACAGCCCTCGAGACCGCACCGGCACCGCACTCCGTCGTGACCCAACGAGACATGGCCGAATTCGCCGGCCGCGTGACCGTCGCCCTGGAACAGCTGACCGTTGATGATGATTCCGGCGCCGATGCCCCGTCCGACCTTGATGACGATCAGGTTGTTGGGCCGTGGCCGCCGATAGAAGGTCAGCTCGGCAAGGGCGGCTGCGTGGCTGTCGTTCGCGACGACTACCGGCACGCCGTAGCGGCTCTCCACGAGGGGCCCGAGGTGCAGGTCGGCCCAGTCGAGGTTCACAGACCAGCGGACAGTGCCCGACCCGGTGTCGATGACGCCCGGCGCACCGATGCCGATCCCGAGGAGGGGAGACCGGTCATCGGCGCGCAGGGCGTCGACCAGTCGGAAGACGAGCTCGATGGCGGCTTCGCCGTCGTGCCCTTCGAGAGGAAGGTGGCAGGAGCGCAGGATGTCGCCGTGCAGGTTGATGACCGCGCCGCTGAACTGTGCCTCACCGAGGTCGAGGCCGATCAGGTGACGTCCTTCCGGCGCGACGCGGAGCAGGATCGGTGACTTCCCGCCACTGGATCGACCGCGGCCGACCTCCTCGATCAGGCCGTCCCGGATGAGTCTGCCAACGAGGTCACCGACGGACGTTCGTGTCAGGCCGGTGAGTCGGGCAAGGTCGGCACGCGACAGCGGGCTGTCGTCGTGAAGGGCGCGCAGGACCAGCTGTTGGTTGAACGTTCGCATCTGCTGGTGCGTGGCCCTCTCGGGCAACACCGTCGCGCTGGCGTTCATCGCGGGCGGACACTCCTCGTGACCGGAACCCACCCTCTTCTTGCCGCGTGGCTTTGGCAAGAACCTTGACAAAGTCGGATGTTGTGCCAGAGCTGGGGTTTTGTCAAGATGGTGGACAAAGGAGGAATCCCGCGGCACCCGTGCGTCGAGGGACGAGCGCGTGGAACCCGACGGCGGACCCTCGCGAGCCAGTTGGCGCCCGCCCCGGACTCAATCGGCTCTCTCGGTAGCCTCCTCGATCGACCGCGATCCCTCGTCCACTGAATCGTCGTGTGAACCGATCGCCCGGAGGCCCACGGCGAGGACGCGTCGCCCGATCGCCGCCGCTTCCGCGGCCGGTCCCCAGCTGCTGTCCTGCTCCACCATCAGCCAGCCGTCATACCTCAGCGCGGCGAGCGACCGCAGCATTTCGAGCAAGTCCAGCCGGCCGGCGCCGAGCTCGGTGAAGAGTCGTTCGCGGATCGCGGCGTTGAAGCCCGCGAGGCGACCGCCGGCCAGCCGCTCGAGGACGGCAGGGTCCACGTCCTTGAGATGGACGTGGGTGACCCGGCCGCCATACCGCTCGAGTGCTGCGACGGGGTCTCCGCCGCCCACGAGGTAGTGGCCGACGTCCAGGCACAGCCCAACGGTCGCCGACTCGGTCATCTCGACGAGGCGGTCCACCTCGGCCGGCGTTTCGACGTACGTGCCGGCGTGCGGATGGAACGCGAATCGGTGGCCGGCCCGCAGCGTCTCCGCGGCGAGGGTGTGCAGCACGCCCGACAGCCGGTCCCATCCGGCATCGGTCAGGACGCGGCGTGGACGGATCGTTGGCGCGCCCGGCTGTGGCATCACGGTCGGGAGAAACGTCGAAGGCGACGCATAGGACCTCGCCGCCGCCGTCGTGAAGCAGCCGCAGGCGCTCCCGCCCGATGGCGAGGGCATCCGCGACCGGTCCGTCGGGCGTCGCCGGCAGCGCCGCATAGACCTCGGCCAGGCGGAGGCGGCGCAGCGCCAGCATGGACTGGAGCTCGCTGCCCTCGGGAAAGCCCAGTCCGAGCTGCGTCCCCTCGTAGCCGGTCCGCGCGATCTCGTCGAGGATCTCGGAGGCGTCCGTACCCAGGCGCAGGTCCTCGAGGTCGGCGTTGTTCCACAGGATCGGCACCGTCCCGATCGACGCATCGGGCAAGGCGTCGCCGGGACGTCGGAGCGTCTCGCGAAGGTCGGGCGCGGTCGGCGGCCTGCTCGGCGCGTCATCGCTGCTGCTCCTCGGCGGCTCCGGCCTTCCAGCGGGCGTGCCGTTCCTCGTCGTAGGCCGGGCTCGGGGCGTCCCACCAGCCGGTCTTCTCGGGTCCCGCGACCGCGAGGTCACGTTCGACGGGGATGTGGACGAGCGACGGACCGCCCGAAGCGAGGGCCCGACGGACCGCGGCCTCGACATCGTCCGGATCGTCGACGCGCTCGGCGTGGATGCCGAAGGCACGCCCGATGGCCGCGAAATCCGGGGAGTAGAGCGACCCGTCGGGCGTGACGAAATCGGTCGACGCCGAGCGACCGAAGAAGGCCTCCTGGCCGCCCTTGATGCTGATCCAGCCCGAGTTGTCGAGCACGATCGTGCATACCGGCGTGCCGGCGAGGACGGCCGTCTGCAACTCCTGCATCGACTGCAGGAAGTCGCCGTCGCCGCAGACCGCAAGGACCTGCCGTTCCGGCCGAGCCAGCTGGGCACCGATCGCGGCGGGGAGCGTGAACCCCATCGTCGAGAAGCCGCCCGACGTGATGTGGGTCCGCGGCTGGCGAGTCACCCAGCGCTGCTTGACCATTCCCTGCGGCAGGCCCGCGCCGGTCACGACGATGGCGTCCTCGGCGGTCGCCCGTTGGACCTCGCGGACCGCTCGGGCCATCGTCATGGGCGTGGCAGCCGATCCGGACGTTCGCTCCGTGCGCTCCAACCATGTACGTCGACGGCGGTCGATCTCCTGGACGTATGGCCCGGTCGCGCTCGTGGCGGGCGCCGGCCCGAGCGCCGCGATCAGATCGGTGAGCGTCGCCCTGGCATCGCCGACGAGCGCCACCTCGACCGGGTAGTTCTTGCCGATCTCGCGCGGGTCGATATCGCACTGGATCAGGCGGGTCGGTGGGATCGAGAAGGTCACGCCGCGGCGCCACGATGATGCCGACCAGTCCGTGAAGCGATTGCCGACCGAGAGCAGGACGTCGGCGCTCGCCGCCAGCTCGTTCCCGCAGGTCGATGCCGTGTCACCGATGGTCAGCGCCGCGAGTGGGTGGGTCTCGTCGATGGCGCCCTTGCCGTTCCAGGTCGTCACGACGGCGGCGCCAAGGCGCTCCGCGAGCGTCGTGAGCTCCGCGCTGGCCTCCGACGAGATCACGCCGCCTCCAGCGACGATGACGGGACGGCTCGCGTCGGAGAGGAGCGCCGCGGCCCGCTCCACGTCGTCGGCGGCCGGCCGGGCGCGGCCGCGAGCCTCCCGCTTCACCGGGTCCGGGAAGAACGACATCGGCCGCCTCGGCCTGGACGTCCATCGGGATGTCGAGAAGGACCGGGCCCGGTCGCCCGGAGACCATCGCGTTCCAGGCCCGATGCAGGACGAATGGAAGCTCGTCGACGCGCGACGGCTGCCACCACTCCTTGACCACCGGTTCGAAGATCCGTGGGTTGTCGGCGGCGTGGCGACGCTCCAGCTCCTGCAACAGCCCGTGTCCGCGCATGTAGGTGTGCGGCGGAACCTGTCATCAGAGCGACGGCGGTCGAATCGACGTAGGCGGTGCCCATCCCCACCACGGCGTTGGCGGCTCCCGGGCCGATGCTCGTGAAGGCGAGGATCGGGCGTCCCGTCGCCCGGTAGTACCCGTCGGCGAGGTGCACTGCCGATTGCTCGTGCATCACCTGAACAGTCCGGATGACGTCACGGCGCTCGTGGAGGACGTCGGTCAGCGCCCAGCTGCCGTGTCCGGGGATGCCGGCCACGACCTCGACTCCCTGACGAACGAGATATTCGACGACGATCTGCGGCGCCGGTCAGCCGGCGTGATTCGAGCGGTTCCATCGGCCTCCCCGCGAGCGTGATCCAGTGGCTTCGGTCAGCGTGCCGGTTACCATGGTGGAACGATTTGGCGGTGCCGTCACGGCGCCGGGGCGGGCCGGCTCGCGACAACGGCCGGTGCCGACTCCGTGGCGGGCGGCTCACCTGAAGATCGAGGAGACTAGTTTGCGCTCACCCGAGGTCGTCGCGGCACCGCCTCTTGCCGACAGCCCGCTCGGCCGCACGATCGCGACCACCCCGACCGACATCTGGAACGACTCGTGCGCGGTCGAGGAGCTCGAGTACGCGATCAGCTTCGGAGCGACCGGCGCGACCGCCAATCCGACGATCGTCAACGAGGTGTGGCGTGCGGCGCCCGACACCTGGCGCGATCGCGTCGCCGAGCTGGCCCGGCGCAACCCCGACTGGAGCGAGGTCGAGCTCGCGTGGGCCGTCGATCGGCGAGATGTCCGTCCGCGGCGCGCGTTTGCTCGAGCCGGTCTTCGAGGCGCATGGCGGGCGGAAGGGCCGGCTCTCGATGCAGACCGATCCGACGCACTACGGCTCCGCCGAACGGATGCTTCGCCAGGCCACCGGGTTCGCGTCGCTCGCCCCGAACATCATCGTCAAGTTCCCGGCGACGACGGCGGGACTCGCCGGCGATCGAGGCAGCCACCGAGCGCGGCATCAACGTCAACGTGACGGTCTGCTTCAGCGTCGCGCAGGCCGTCGCGGCCGCCGAGGCGATCGAGCGCGGCCTCGCTCGACGCGAGTCCGCCGGCGAGCCGATCGACCGAATGGGTCCGGTCGTGACCCTGATGATGGGTCGGGTCGAGGACTGGTTGCACACGCTCGTCGAGCGCGACGGCGTCATCGTCGATCCCGTCGCCGTGCCGTGGGCAGGCGTCGCGATCTTCAAGCGCGCGTACGGGTTGTTCCGCGAGCGCGGCTATCGCTCGAGGCTGCTCGGCGCGGCCATGCGCCATCACTACCACTGGTCGCAGCTGATCGGTGGGGACGTGGTTATCACGATGCCGCCCGCGTGGCAGCGGCGGTTCAACGCGCTCCTCGGTGCCGGTCCGGCCCGCCATCGACGATCCAGTCGACCCGGCGATCGTCGAGGAACTGCTGGCGCGCTTCCCAGACTTCCGCCGCGCCTACGAGCCCGACGGCATGACCGCGGCCGAGTTCGACACGTACGGCCCGACCGTCCGGGTCCTCCGAGCGTTCATCTCCTCGTACCACGACCTGCTGCACCTGGTCCGAGACGCGGCGCTGCCGGATCCAGACATCCGGAGGAGCTTGACCGATCGCGACGAGCGAGCGCGACTGTCCATCCGTCGGCGCTGCCGAACGACGCGACCGCGGACCAGCTGCGCCTCCGACCGGGAGCGGACGGCACGGTCGCGGTCGATCCGGCGAGAGCCGGCTGGCGGTATCTCTCCTTTCGAGTCGAGCGGCTCGAGGCCGGCTCCGAGATTCGGGTCGGCCGGCGCGGGGCACGAGGCGGTCGTTGTCAACCTTGTCGGCGCGGCGGTCGAGATCTCGGTCGATGACGGGCCGTCCTCGGTGCTTGGCGGTCGGGCGTCGGTGTTCGACGGGCCGCCGTGGCTGTACTACCTCCCGGCGGATCGGCCTGCGACAGTCCGATCGCTCGGGGTCGAGTCAGGCGCCTCGACCCTCGTCGCCATCGCTGAGGCTCCAGGCCAGGCGACCGGCCGTCGGCGATCTCCGGCCCTTGGTGGTCGATCCTGCATCCATCCGGCTCGAGGTGCGCGGCTCCGGGCATGCCACCCGCCATATCCGCCACCTCGTCCCGCCCGAATTCCCGGCCGACCGGTTGCTCCTTGTCGAGGTCGTCACGCCGGCCGGCAACTGGTCGAGCTGGCCGCCGCACAAGCACGACGTCGACGCGATGCCCGGCGAGGCCGTGCTCGAGGAGGTCTATCACTACCGGTTTCGGCGGCCCGAGGCGTGGGCCATCCAGCGTCTCTACCGGCGTCCCGAGCGCGGCTGGCCGGCGCGCGACGCGCTCTGGGCCGTTCGGGACGGCGAGGTCGTCCTCGTTCCTGACGGCTATCACCCGTTCTCGGCGACGACCGCCGACGACGCCTTCTACCTCAATGCGCTGGCCGGCGACCGCCGGACGATGGCCTGCTCGTACGACCCGGACATGACCTAGGACGCGGCGGGGCCACAGTCGCGTGGCGGCCGACGCAAGCGCCGTCCCGACCGCCGATCAACGTCGTGACTCCGAGTCGACAGAACCGCGCCTGGCGCATTCGGGGCCGACCTCGCCGCATCCCGACCCGAATGACGTTGACTGCCAGTCCACGCCGCTCAGACCGTCGTCGATGGTCGGTGCCTTTCGGCTCAGCGATCGGTGGCCGTACTGCGTGCGCCGTCGGCGTCCAACTCGGTCGTGATCGCGAGGCCACGCTGCGCCGCGAGCCGTGCCGCGATCCGCTGCGACGTCACGATGTCGGCGCGCGCCTCGGCGAGGCCGGCCTTCGGTGCAGTTCCATCGACCACCAGCGCGTGGAAGGCCAGCAGCTCCTGCTCGAACGATTCCCTGACGGAGCGGAAGAACGTATCGGTCCGATCGTCGCCGGCGAGCCGGCGCCACGCGCAGGACCGTCGGCGCGTTGAGGAGGTAGGGCGAAGGGAACTCGAGCTCGATCGACGCGAGATCCGTCACGACCCGGACTTCCTCGCGGTACGAAGGATGGTCCGGCAGGTAGTGCCATCGAATCGTGAAGCGAGCCTCCCCACCGAGTCGGCCCGTCGATCGAGACCGAACGGAGGCCACGTCTCCGCCGGCCAGACATCCACGGAGTCGATCGCCACCGGATCGCCGGCGATCTCGCGCATGACGGCGAGATCGTGGACGATGCTGCCGAGCACGACATCCGCGTAGAGCCGCCCGAGTGGACCGGCCGCCGGCCCGAGGGCGACCTCGTACGAGCCGCTCCGCCTCGGCCGCGAACGCCGGCCAGCGTCGAGGCCGGCACATCACCGGGCGGCGGCAGCAGATGGGCATGGGCGAGCTGGCGCTCGCTGCTCGGGTGCAGGACACGGACCTCGATCGAGCGGATCGAGACCGACGTGCTCGCGATCCTGCGCGGCGACGACCGCCTGCTCGACGGCGGGGTCGTACAGCTTCATGTAGCCGACCTGCAAGCGCGCAGCACGGCGTCGGCAGCGAGCCGGTGGCCGATCGCGTCGGCCTCCTGGAGGGTCCAGGCGATCGGCTTCTCGACGAAGACGGCCAGTCCCGCCTCCAGGTTGCGCAGCACCGCGTCGCCGTGCGAACCCGGACGTCAGGATCAGCACTGCGTCGAGAGTCGCCGCGCCTCGAGCATGGCGTCCAGTGCCAGTGAAGCGTCGCAGTCGGCGGGAACTCGATGACGGTCGCCGATGAGCTCGCGAGGGTCGGCGAGACGTCGGCGACGGCGGCGATCCGGAAATCGATCGGGGAGTCGTTCGAGGAGCGGCAGGTGGACGGCCTGGGCCACCGCGCCGAGGCCCACGATCCCGAGTCGGACGGGGTCAGGCATGCGGGCCGAGTCGGGCGCGGCGTGTGCCCTCGCCGAGGGTGCGTTGGCCATCGCCGACGAGTATAGACAAGGCCCGTCGGGCGCCCGGGTCAACGCGGAGCACGGCCCCCTGACACCGGGCCCGACCCGTCAGTCACTCGCGCGATGTCGTAGGCTGAGGCGTCCGACGCGGCCGCCGGCCGCCTGCATCCAGAAGGACGGTTCCAGCATGCCGAAGGCGCGCGCCGGGTCAGCGAAGCAGAGAGAAGATCCGCGCAGCACGAGTCGCCGTGCCGCCGGTCGAGGGTGCCACATTCGGTGCCGACTGGTGGCAGCGCGGCGTCGTGTACCAGGTGTATCCGCGCTCCTTCGCCGACTCGAACGGCGATGGCATCGGCGACCTTCCCGGGCCTGATCGATCGGCTCGACTATCTCAACGACGGGACCGAACGCTCGCTCGGCGTCGATGCCATCTGGCTCTCGCCGATCCACCCGTCGCCCGGGTTCGACGTCGGGTACGACGTGGCGGACTACGACGACATCGATCCGATGCTTCGGCACCCTCGACGACTTCGACCGCCTGGTCGCCGAGGCCCATCGCCGGGGGATCCGGGTGATGCTCGACCTCGTCATGAACCACAGCAGCTCGGCCCATCGCTGGTTCGAGGAATCGCGGCGCGACCCGTTCGGCCCGTACGGCGACTTCTACCTGTGGCGAGACGGCCGTACGGGACGCGTGCAGGCCGGATGCGCAAGCCCAACAACTGGGCCTCGTTCTTCGGCGGGTCGGCGTGGACGTGGGACGAGGTCCGCCAGCAGTTCTACATGCACACCTTCCTGCCCGAGCAGCCCGACCTGAATTGGCGCAATCCCGCGGTCCGGACCGAGATGCTCGAGATGATCCGCCGCTGGCTCGATCGTGGCGTCGACGGCTTCCGCCTCGACGTCTTCAACGCGTTCTTCAAGCACGTCGACCTGCTGTCGAACCCTCGAAACTACCGCGGCCGGCGTCCCGTACGACCGCCAGCGCCACCTCTACGACAAGGACCGCCCGGAGCTGCAGGATTTCCTGACCGAATTCCGGGCGCTGGTCGATTCCTATCCGGAGCGGATGACGGTCGGGGAGCTGTTCGCCGGCGATCGCGGGTACTGCGGCGCGACTGACCGGCCACGCCACCTCGTCTTCGACTTCATGCTCCTCCACCAGCCGTGGTCGGCGGCCGCCTACGCCGCGGCATCGGACATGCACGAGGAGCTGTTCACCGGCGAGCATTGGCCGACGGTGGTGCTGGGCAACCACGACAACTCGCGGCCGGCCTCCCGACTCGCGCCTCACGCGGACCCGGACACGAGCGACGAGGTCGCACGGGCCGCCGCGGTCCTCGCGCTGACGCTACGCGGAACGCCCTTCCTCTACTACGGCGACGAGATCGGCGCGCGCGACGTACCGATCCCGTGGGACGAGATCATCGACCCGCCGGCGAAGCGCGGCGGCCGCCTCGTGCGCCGGCTCGTCCCGTGGTGGAACCGCGATCAGGCTCGGTCGCCGATGCCGTGGGGCGATGGTCCGAACGGAGGGTTTTCCGAAGGCCGGCCGTGGATCCGGATGGCGCCTGACGTCGAGACGCGGAACGTCGCGCTCCAGGACAGCGACCCGTCCTCGGTTCTGTCGACATACCGCCGGCTGGTGTGGCTTCGGCGGCAGCATCCGGCGCTTCAGTCGGGGACGTACCGGCGGCTGTCCTTTTCGGCCCGCGATCTCTTCGCCTTCGAGCGCGAGGGCGAGGGCGAGGCATTCGTCGTCGCCGTCAACTTCGGGGAGCGGCCCGTCACGTTCCGGGTCGGGACTCGGCGTCGTTGGAGCAGGGTCTTCGACACGCACGACGCAGCCGATGTCGAGGTCGCGGGCGACGACCAGGTCACCCTTGCGCCGCGGCAGGCGATCGTTCTGCAGGCTGGGTGATCGCACGCTCATCCGACCGCGGAACGGCACGAGGATGTGGCCGGGAGCGAGTGCCGCCCCGGCTCGCCCACGACGAACCCAGCCACGATCCAGGGGGACCGGCCGGGCCCCCTGCTACGATTGGGCCGCACCAGTCAGACCAGTCCGGGGAGCCGCACGTGCCGCTTGATTTCCTGAAGCGCCGGGGGAGCGCCGACACCGTCGCGCGACCCGAGACCGCGCCGCGGTCTTCGGCGATCGCGATGCCCGAGGAGATCGTCGCCCAGGAGCACCATCCTCAAGCTCTACTACGCCGGCAAGAGCAGCGAGGGCGTCCGGCTCAAGGCAGGTCGCGCTGCCACGGCCGAGCTGCCGAGGATGCTCGCCGGTCTCGCCCTTTCCGATGTCGAGGTCGTCGAGCCGCTGCCGATCGAGTTCAGCCAGGCGACGCCCGACGATCGTGACGCCGTCCGAGGCGATGCAATGGCTGAACGCCCACCACATCCACTCGCCGATCACCCGGCACGCGCTCGTCGTCCTCGAGTCGATCGACGCGATCGATCTCGCCTTCGACACCTTCGTCTGCGCCTTGCTTGACGGCGAGGTCGACACGTCGGGCTACCCCGAGTACAACGCTGTCGTCGGTGGCGTCGCGGCGCACTGGGATGAGGCGACCGGCGACATGATCTGCCGCGCCGTCGTCGGTTGGGGCGGCAAGGGCGTTCGAGGAGACACCGATCGCATCGGGAGCCGGCTGCTTGGCGGCATCCTGAGCAACATCCTCGCGAGCCAGTACGCGCTCGGCCTGACGAACACCGAACGACCGGTCCCCGCCGCCGGCCGGGGAGGTCTCGTGTGCGCCCACTGCGGGTTCGCATCGGCGCATGAACGGGCCTTCTACTGCCCGAAGTGCGGCATGCGCCTCCTGCGCGGCTGAGGCGTCCGCGCCCGTGCCGATCTACGACTACGACTGCGCCGCGTGCGGGCGCCGGTTCGAGGTCATCCACGGCGTCCACGCCGAGGGTCCGACGGCCTGCGAGCTGTGCGGTGGGGGACCGGTCCGGAAGGCGGTGACCGCCGCAGCTGTCCACTACCGCGGCTCGGGCTGGGCGAAGAAGGAGCGTCGGTCGGCTGCGCTCGAGCAAGGCCGCCAGCCGAGACGCGCAACCGAGACATCGGGGTCGGATGGCGCGGCATCAGACGGCCACGCGAATGCGGAGAAGTCCGAGCGCGGGACCGACAAGTCCGATGGCGACACCGACCGACCGCAAAGAAGACCGATGCACCGGCGGCAGCGACCGAGTCGCCGAAGAAGCGCGCCACCGATGCGCCGGCGTCGACTTCGAGCACGAGGACCGACTGACCCCGGTGGCCGCGCCCTCCGACTGGATCACCCTCGTCGAAGCAGCCGAGATCCTCGCCGCCGCTAACGTCCACTTCACCCCGGCCACGATCGGTGGGTGGGCTCGCGCCGGCCGCCTCCAGAGCATCAAGCTGGGCGGACGCCGCTTCGTCCGACGCGGCGAGGTCCGAAGCCTCGTGGCCGCTCCGCGCCGTATCCGGGCCGAGGACATCCAGCCCGTCCTGTTCGACGACCTCGGTGGCTGACCGGCCCAAGATCGATTTCGCGGTCGATCCTCGAGCCGGGTGCTCGCGCAGCGGCAGGTCTGCGCAGATCATGGCCGTACTCGACGTGTACGGACGCGCCGCCGGCGGGCTGCTGGCCAACGGACTCGCCTTCTCGGCGCTCTTCGCGGCCATCCCGACGACCCTGCTCGTCCTCGGTCTGACGGGCTTCATCGTCAGCGACCCGACCGTCCGGATCAGGATCTCGCTTGGCGCTTGTCCGGGCGTTTCCGCCGCTCGAGGGCCTGATCGAGAGCGCCCTCGACGCGCTGACGAGCGGTGCCGGCCTCACGTCGCTGGTCGCGACGGTCGGCGTGATCTGGACGGTCAGCCAGTTCTACGGGGCGGTGGACGTCGCATTTGCCCGGATCTTCTCGGACGCGCCTGAGCGCGACATCGTGCGACGAACGGCGCGTGGGTTCGTCGTCGTCGCGCTCATCGGAGCCGTGATCGTGGCATTCATCGTCGTGGCCGGCGTCGCGTCGGCACTCGATGCCCTCGCGGCCGAACAGGTCCCATTCGCCGGGTTGCTGTCGCGGTTACTCGGCTCGGTATGGTTCCTTGTCGGGCTCGCGATCGTTCACGGTGTTGCTCGTGTACCGGCTCCTTCCGCCCAAGGCGCCGCGGTGGCGCTCGGCCGCGATCCCAGCGGTCGTCGTCGGGCTGGCGGTCGTGTTCCTCAGCCAGGTGTTCATGTTCCTGGTCCCGCGGTTGGTGGGCGTGGCAGCCCTCGCCGGCTCGGTCGCGTCCGCCTTCATCGCGCTCGCGTGGTTGTCGTTCACGTTCCAGGCGCTGCTGTATGGGGCAGCCTGGGTCAGGGTCCGCGACAGAGTCCGCGGACGCCGTCGGGTCGTCAGCCCTGGGAAGTCCCGCAGCGCCGGCAGAACCTGGCGTTGGCGGACAGTGACAGCCCGCAGTTGACGCACGGCTGAACGACGTTCGCTGGCTTGCCGGGCATGCGCGGGGTGGCGACGACCTCTCGGATCGAGGCGGCCCAGACCCCCTCTGCGCCGTTGTCGGGGACCTTCGGACGGCCGAGGAACGGGAGGCCCGTGGTGGCCCGGGTGCTCGGCCATTCGGGTTTGTCCGGCCACTTGGGCGCCTCGGGCGTCCGCGGAGGAGGCAGCCGAAGCGGCCGCTGGCATCGATGGGGCGACCGGTGGTGTGTCGGGGGTGACGTCGGGGGCGACTCGCTGCCACGTTGGCTGGACGACGATGTCCTCGATGCGCGGCGGGGGAGTGGAGGCGGGTTCGCGGGCTGGGCTTGGGGTCGCGGCCGCTGATGCGGCCGCTCGGCGCTGCGCGCGCTCGACGGATTGCACGGCGTCGGGGCTTGATGCGCCTTCGGGGAGGGTCGCTTCTTCTGCCGCGGCTCGGGCCGGCTCGGCCGACCGTGCGGTCTGCTCCGCGATGGGCTCGGGCCGGTCGGCCGCTTGCGGCGTCGATGCGGGTGGAGTAACGGCCTTGGCGGCAGCACCGGCGAGTGCTGCCGCGGCGGCGGCTAGGGGCTTCGGGTCCTGGGCGGGGATTGCGGTCGGGGGCTCGGCCGCGGCCGGGCTGGACGTAGCAGCCGCAGCGGCGGCTTGCTTCTCGACAGCGGTTGGGGGCGCCGCGGGTGTCGCCGCAGCGAGCGTCGCTGCCCGATCGCGCTCGTACGCCTCGAGTTCGGCGTCCAGGTTCTGCCCGGGGCGGAACCGTCGGAGCAGGTCCTTCGTCTGGGCTGCCGTTTTCGATCCGACGTCGACGGTGTCCCGTGAAGCGACGATCGCAGCGGCCGCTGCAGCAGCGGCTGCGGCACGGTCGACCGGGACGGCATCGATCGGGCGAGCCGCACCGGTCTCGACTTCGGCAACCGGTTCCGAGGCGACTTTGTCAGGCCCGGTCGCGACTTCCTCGGCGACGTCGGCCGCGGCGACAGTCTCGGTCGCCGCGGCGGCAAGGGTCTCGGCGGTGACCGCCTCGGCAGCCCCCAGCGGCTCGGCGGCCTCGACCGGCACCGCGGCCTCGACCGGCTCGACTGCGTGCGCGGCGTCGACTGCCTCGGCGGACACCTCCGGCTCGGCGACGGTCTCGCCCGCTATGGGTCCGTACGCTTCGACCTCGGCGCGCTCGATGACACTCGCGACTGGCTCGGCGCCGGCCTCGCCCGCCACGCCCTCAGCGAGGACCCCCTCGGCTTCGGGTGCGTGTCCATTCGATCCATTCGCCGCGAGCGCCGGGTTTGCGACGTCCAGGCCGGCCACGGGTGATGTCGCCGCGTACACCTGGGTGACCGCGAGCGGAGCGCACGACAGGCAGCGGGCCTCGACGGTGTTCCAGCAGTTCGAGCATGTGTACTGACGGCACGACATGCAGAACGTGAACGTCTGGTGGAACGCATCCAGCTGGTACGTGGTCAGCTTGCGGTCGGTCTCGGCACGGGCCGAAGCCATCGCCTCGTCCATCGAGGAGGCGTCGGACAGGACGAAGTTCTTGACGCCACGCGACAGGACCTTGACGCGCTTCAGCCTGACGCGCTGTCGTGCGCTCTCGAACGTGTAGCGAGTGCCACACCGTTCGCAGAACAATTCGGTCAGGATCTCTGGCATCGTTCCCCGGAAAGCCACGCTTGAGAAGCTCGAACGGCCGGCACCGTCGAGCGGGGCGAGAGTATAGCGCAGGATTTTCCATGCTCCTAGCGGAACGATCTGCTCGCATTTCGGACCGCGACGACGAGTGCGAAAGATCGCGCTGACCGGGCGTTCCGGGACCCTCTGGTAGACTCCGCCACCGACCATGCCGCCCCTCGCCGCCGTCGAGCGGTTCTTCGAACGATTCCTGGAGCGTCCATCGGCCCGACTCTTCCGGGCCCGGCTCCAGCCCGTCCAACTTCAGCGGCGGATCGAACGGGCGATGGAAGGCGAGCGCCTGACGACGTCGGATCGGACGCTCGTTCCCAACCGCTTCGTCGTTCACCTCAATCCCGACGACCTCGCGGGGTTTGGCGACATGACGGGTACCCTCGCGTCCGAGCTGGCCGATGCTGCGCTCGGCGTTCGCGAAGGCTCACCGCTACACCGTCGTCGACCGACCGCAGGTCGACCTCGTTGCCGATCCGCGCGATCGAGCGGACGGATATCCGGGTCGAGGCGCGATTCGCGGACCCGATCGGCGGCCGCACGGGACGGGTCGTCGCGCCCAACGATGCCGAGGACGCCCAGATCGTCGACGCGACGCCACACCCGCGTCTTCCATGTCCCGCGACCCGAGGCGCCGCGCGCCCGGCTGAAGATCACCGATCCCGACGGCAGGACACGCGACATCCCCATCGAGCCGACCGGGCTGACGATCGGCCGAGCTACCGACAACGACCTCGTCGCTCTCGACCCGCGAGTGTCGCGACATCACGGCCGGATCACCGGGCGGCGCGGAACGCTCGTCTACTCCGACCTCGGGAGCACGAACGGGTCACGCGTCAACGGCACGCCGGTCACCGAGGTCGTCCTGGGTATCGGCGATCGGATCGAGGTGGGCGACACTGTCCTTGTGGTCGAGGTCCCCCGGGCGGTCGACTGATGGACGGGTTCCTGCTCGTCCTGTGGGCCGTCCGGATCCTGTTCCTCGCCCTCGTCTACCTGTTCCTGGCGCGCGTGGTCGTGGCGCTCCTGCGCGACCTTCGTGCCGCGGCGCGGGAGCCGGACGTGCGTCCCGGGCCGGCTGGTCATCGCTCGCGTCGCCCAGCGGCGAGCCGCCGGCCGGCCATTCCTTCGCGCTCGACGTCGTCACCCCGATCGGCCGTGACGTCAACAACGCGATCGTCGTCGAGGATCCATTCGCCTCGGCCGAGCACGCGGTCCTGACGTTTCGCGGCCGGAGCTGGTATCTCGAAGACCTCGGGAGCACCAACGGCACGTACGTCAACGGTCGCCCGGTCGCCGGGCGTGGCGCCGATCGCGTTCGGCGACGAGCTGCAGATCGGCGAGGTGCGCATGCGGCTCGAGCGCTCGCTCGCATGAGCGTCCTCGCATGAGCGTCGATACGCGCGGCCCGCGCCCGAGCCTGCCCGCGCGTCCTCGGTCCGATCCGGCCGCGGCCGCGATGGCTCGAGCTCAGGCTTCTCGTGTTCGTCGCCGTCGCGCTCGTCGTCGGCAGCCTGTCGCTCGGGCACGACGGTCAACGGCCGCCTGATGCTCGCCGACCCGCAGAGTCTCGCGATCTACCTCGGGGCGCTGCTCGCCGCCCACGTCGCCCAGGTCCTCGCCGGCCGCCGGACGGACCAGATCCTGCTGCCGGCCGTCGCGATGCTCGGTGGCATCTCGCTGCTCCTCATGGAACGGCTTCCGCAGGACCTCGTGACCCAGCGCTTCTTCGGGTCGCGAGCTCGGACTCGCCGAGGTCCAGCTCATCTGGCTGATCCTCGGGCTCGCGGTGGCGACGACGCTCGGGATCGTCGTCCGCTCCGACAGCTGGTTGCGGCGCTACAAGTACACGTGGGCCGTCGCCGGCGTGGCGCTCCTGCTCCTGACGTTCGTCCTCGGCACCGAGATCAACGGCCAGCGTCTGACGCTCGTGCTCGGCCCGGTCAGCGGTCAGCCGTCCGAGCTCCTGAAGGTGATCCTCGTCATCTTCCTCGCCGGGTATCTCTCCGAGAACCGGGCGCTGCTCGTCGAGCAGGACACGCGGGTCGGTCCGCTTCGACTGCCGCCGCTCCCGTACCTCGTTCCGATGGTCGTGATGTGGGCCATCGCCCTGGCGATCGTCGTCGTCCAGCGCGACCTTGGCGCTGCGCTGCTGTTCTTCGGCGTGTTCCTGGCGATGCTGTACGTGGCGACCGGGCGGATCAGCCTCGTCATCGTCGGTCTCGTCCTGTTCGTCGTCGGAAGCATCCTGATGGCCCAGGTGTTCTCGAACATCCGGGCGCGCTTCGATATCTGGCTCGATCCGTTCGCCGACCCGCTCGGCGCCGGGCTACCAGGTCGTCCAGGCGCTCCACGCCTTCGCCCGCGGCGGGCTGCTCGGGGTCGGGCTCGGGAACGGCCTGCCCGAGATCGCCGGTCGGCCGCCGATCCCCGAGGTCCACACCGACTTTCCGCTGGCCGCGCTCGGCGAGGAGCTCGGGATCGTCGGCGTCATCGCGATCCTCGGGCTGTTCCTGGTCGTCGTCGAGCGCGGGCTGCGCATCGGCGCCGCTGCAGCCGACGACTTTCGCTCGCTGCTCGCGGTCGGTCTGGCGCTCGTCATCGGGATCCAGGCGTTCATCATCGCCGCCGGCAATCTCAAGGTTTTGCCATTGACCGGCGTCACCCTGCCGTACATCAGCTACGGAGGGTCATCGATCCTGGCCAACGCGCTCGTCATCGGGTTACTGCTCGCCCTGTCCGACAAGGGCGTCGAACCGCCGCCGCCGCCTCGCGTCGGCTCGCGCTGGCGGCGCCTGCGCGAGAAGGCCGGCGACGTGATGCTCGGCGACGTCGGGACCCGGCGACCGCTCGGTCGGACGACCGTCCACGTGGCGATCGTGCTGTCGGCGGCGTTCGCGTTGCTGGCCGGGGCCGTCGGCTACTGGGGCGTCGTCCAGGCGCCCGAGCTCGTGCGTTCGCCCGAACGACGCCGCGGTCATCGCCGCCGCCCGGACGGTCCCGCGAGGCCGGATCCTCGATCGCGACGGCAAGGTGCTCGCCCGCAACGCGAAGGACAAGAACGGCGAGCTGTACCGGGTCTATGCCGGCACGGCCATCAGCCAGGTCGTGGGATATGCATCGTCCCGCTACGGCCGGGCCGGCATCGAGCGCGCGTATGACGCCGAGCTGTCGGGTCTCGCCTCCGATCCGGTGAGCGACGCGCTCGCGAAGTTCGGCGCCGACCGATACGACCCGCAGGACGTCACGCTGTCGCTGTCGAACGACTCTCCAGCAGGCCGCCGTGAAGGCGCTCGGCAAGCGGCGCGGCGCAGTCGTCATGCTCGACCCGAAGACCGGCGAGGTCCTGGCGCTGGCCTCGACCCCGACCTACGACGCGTCGGCGATCGCCGATCCCGCCACCTCGCAGGCCGCCTTCGAGGCGCTGCAGGACGACAAGGCACAACCGCTCCTGCCGCGCGCGACGCTCGGCCGGTACGTGCCGGGGTCGGTGTTCAAGATCGTCACCGCGGTGGCCGGGCTCGGCTCGGGCGCCGTCGAGCCGACGACGACGTACAAGGATCAGCCGGCGGCCGAGAAGACCGGTCTGCTGGTCAACGGCTACCGAGTCCGCGACGGCCACCATCCGGCGACCGGCTCGACGGCGCTCGACCTCTTCGACGCGACCGAGGTGTCGTGCAACATCTGGTACGCCGAGACCGGGCTCAAGACCGGCGGTCAGGCGCTCGTCGACTACGCGGCGAAGATGGGTTTCGGGGCGCCGATCCCGTTCGACCTTCCGACCGCCGTGTCGCAGGTGACCAACGGCGACGGATCGAAGCCCGGCGGTTTCAGCGACGACGTCGAGCTGGCAAACGCCGCGTACGGTCAGGCCGAGACCGCTCGTCACGCCGCTCCAGATGGCGCTCGTCGCCGCGACCGTGGCGAACGACGGAGAGCTGATGAAGCCGCGGCTCGTGACGTCGATGACCGGGCAAGCGCAGCGGGACGCGGACGATCGGGCCGTCGGTGATGGCCCAGGTGATCTCGGCGGCCGACGCCAAGGTCGATCAACGCCGCGATGGTCCAGGCGGTCGAGGGACCGCTCGGCAAGCAGTTCACGACAGGCGCCGATGTCCCGGGCGTGACGACGGCCGGCAAGTCCGGGCACGGCCGAGCTGGGCGGGACCGGCGAGCCGCATTCGTGGTTCATCGGCTTCGCCCCGGCCGAGGACCCGAAGATCGCGATCGCGGTCATCGTCGAGCAGGCCGGCCGCGGCGGCGAGGTCGCGGCGCCGATCGCCGGCGACCTGATGACGCTGTACCTCAACGGCGCCAAGTGACCGACGATGGCGCGATCCGGTCGGCGACGCGACCCGCGCGGCGCCGGCCGCCGACGGTCGTCGCCCGAGTCGAGGCCGTCACCCGGCAGCCGCGGCGGAACACGCCCGCGAGCCGCGACCCTGGATCGAACGCATCGGTCTCGCGTTCATCGCGCGCTGCTTGGCCTTCCTGTTCGGCGGCGTGTCCGCCGCGTCGTGGATCGGCGGCGAGCCGTTTCTCGCGGTCATGGCCGGCATCGGATGCCTGATGACGCGTCTGGGTCGGAGCGCTGACGCTCGTCCGCGGCTAGCGCCGCTCGCCGGCCCACGGGCGCGCACGTCAGGCCAGCGCGCTCGCCTCGATCGGCTGGCCGAGGACGATGACGTTGTCGCCCTGTTCGGTCGTCGTGATCGCCCGCAACGCGGCGACCACGCCGGCCAGCGGTGCGGTCAGGACCTCGGGCGGCCGGTCGGGCCGCTCCATGAAGTGGATCGCGCCGACGGGCTGGTCGGCCGCCACCGACTCGCCGGCGTCGACGAACGATTCGAACAGGCCCGTCTCGGGCGCGGCGATGTAGTTGCGCGGATCGCGGCCGTCGAGGATGACCGCCGGCGGCAGACCCGAGCGACGCACGCGTCACGACCTCGCCCTCCAGGACGCCGAGGTGGCGCAGGACGTTGGCGAGCCCGTCCTGGGCGAGCCGGTGGACGCTGCCCGGGATGACCGTCCCTCCGCCGAGCTCGGTCGTGATCACGATCTTGCCCTGGTCCTCGGCCTCGACCGGCAGCAGGCCACTGCCCGCGATGTCGATGTACAGGAAGTGGTGGTCGGAGTTCCAGGCGAGCATGCCGGCGAGCATCGCCTGCCGCTGCGCGGGGTCGTCGACGACGTGCATGTGCGAGCACGGGAGGAAGTAGGCCGAGTTGCCGCCGGTGTGGATGTCGATGACGGCGTCGGCCATCGGGAAGAGGACGCGCGTCAGGTAGTCGGCGAGCTGCTCGTTGGCAGGCCCGGTCGGCGACCCAGGGAACGAGCGATTGAAGTTCGCGCCCGACGGCCACAGCCGCGTCCCGGCCTTCGACGCGGCGGGCGACAGGCACGGGATGACGATGACCCGCCCGGTGACCTGCTCCGGCGCGCAACTCGCGAGCCAGCCGGAGCGCCGCGATCTGGCCGGCGTACTCGTCGCCGTGGTTGCCGGCGAGGACGAGGACCGTCGGCCCGGACCCGTTCACCACGCACGCGATCGGGATGTAGGTCGAGGCCCAGCCCGCCGTGTTCGACGAGCGCGGGAGCACGAGCCGCCCGACGCGGCGCCCGGGCGCCTCGAGATCGATCGTGCAGGTGACCGGCGAATCCGGCACGCCGCCGTCACGCGTCGACTCGCAGCATCTCGACGACGTCCTCGTCGAGATCGACGCCGAGCCCCGGCGCAGTCGGCACCGCGACGCAGCCGTCGGCGCCGACCGGCAGCCGCTGCACCGTCAGTCGGGTGTTGATCGGCGTCTCGGCGACGCAGTACTCCTGGAAGATCGCCGTCGGGCAGGACCGCGTTCACGTGCAGCGAGGCTGCCTTGATGATCCCGCTCTTCCAGGCGTGGGGCACGGTCGCCACTCCGTGCTCGCGGGCGAGCGCCGCGATCCGCAGCGTCTCGGTGATGCCACCGGCGCGGGTGACGTCCGGCTGGACGACGTCGACGTGGCCGCGCTCGATCAGCTCGCGGAAGCCCCAGCGGGTCGAGTCCTGCTCGCCGGCGGCGATCGGCAGGTCCACGCTGTCGGCGAGCTCGGCGTACGCCTCGTACTCGTCGGGCTCGAACGGCTCCTCGAGCCAGCCGATCCCGAGCTCCTCGTACGCGCGGGCGACCCGGACCGCGACGCGCGACATCGGCGACGTAGCCCGAGGCCCGCGTCGATCATCACCGCGAACCCCGGACCGCCGGCCGCCACGGCCGCCTCGGCGAGGGCGATGTCGTGGTCGGCGATCGCTGCCCGAGCGGTCCCCAGCCGAGCTTGACCGCGGTGAACCCGGCCGCCCGCAGCGCGCGGACCGCCGCCGCGACCTCGGCCGTCGTGTCGGGCATCAGCCGCGACGCGTACGCCCGCACGCGGTCGCGAACCGGCGTCCCGAGGAGCGCCGACACCGGCACGCCGAGGGCCTTGCCCTTCAGGTCCCAGAGCGCGATGTCGACGCCGCTGATCGCGTGGATGGCGATGCCGCGTCCGCCGAAGTAGATCAGGCCGCGATACATCCTGTCCCACAGCCGCTCGACGTCGAGCGGGTCCTCGCCGACCAGGATGTCGCGCAGACCCGCTGGCGACGGCGTGCGAGCCGCGCGCCCGCACGAGCGCCGCGACGAGCTCGGGCGACGAGTCGACCTCGCCGATCCCCGTCAGGCCGGCGTCGGTGTGGACGCGGACGACCAGGTCGTCCTGGCTGCCGTCGGCGATGCCCTCGTCGACCTCGGGCTGGCGCAGGATGATGGCTTCGACATCGGTGATCTTCACGGCCGCTCCGGTGCACACAGCGCGGTCGGTCGACCGCCGGACCGCTCGCGGATCCCCTCCCGGGAACCATTCTGACGCGCCCGGCGTACTATCTGCCAACCACCCAGCACGATCACCGGGTCGTCACGACCGGCGACCCACCGCTACCCGGCGCCAGACGACGGCGCCCGAGCCCTCGAGGGAGGCCGATGAGCAAGATCCAGGAAACCGGCGACAAGGTCCTCGCCAACGTCGAGCGCGTCATCGTCGGCAAGCATCAGGAGGTCCGGCTCGCCCTGGTCGCGCTGCTGTGCCGCGGCCACCTCCTGATCGAGGACGTGCCCGGGACCGGCAAGACGATGCTCGCCAAGGCCATCGCCCGAAGCCTCGGCGGCTCCTTCCGTCGGATCCAGTTCACACCCGACCTGCTGCCATCGGACGTGTCGGGGCTGTCGATCTACAACCAGAAGACCCAGGAGTTCGAGTTCCGGCCGGGACCGATCTTCAGCCAGGTCGTCCTCGCCGACGAGATCAACCGGGCGACGCCGAAGACCCAGTCCGCGCTCCTCGAATGCATGGAGGAGCGCCAGGCGACGATCGACGGCACGACCTACCCGATGCCCGACCCGTTCCTCGTCATCGCGACCCAGAACCCGATCGAGTACGAAGGCACCTTCGCCCTGCCCGAAGCCCAGCTCGACCGGTTCATGCTCCGGCTGCGCCTCGGCTATCCGCAGCCGATCGAGGAGATCGTCATCCTCGACGAGCAGAAGCGGACCCATCCGCTCGAGGACCTCGAGGAGGTCCTGACCATCGAGGACCTGCGCGAGATGCAGGCCGCCGTCCGCGAGACCTACGTCGACTCGACCGTCTCCGACTACATCGTCCGGCTGGTCAACGGCACCCGCAACCACCCGGACGTCTACCTCGGCGCGTCGCCGCGCGGCTCGATCGCGCTGTATCGCGCGGGCCAGGCGCTGGCCGGTCTGCTCGGCCGCGACTACGTCATCCCCGACGACATCAAGGCCCTCGCCGAGCCGGCGCTGGCCCATCGGCTGATCATCAAGACCAGCTCGTCGATCCACGACGTTCAGGCCGGCCAGGTCGTCCGTGAGCTCCTCGAGTCGACCGCGATCGACGGCATCCGGCCGACCGGCGGCGGACCGACCGAGCTTCGCGCCGGCCGCGGCCGCGACATCGACGCGCCTCGGGCGCCTGAAATCGAGCGATCGCAAGGAGAGGGTCCAGCGCAGGTGATCCGACGCCTCGAGCTGCTCATCGTCGCCACGTTCCTCGTCGTCGCCGCGTTCTCGACCGGCCTGCCGTTCCTCTTCTACCTGCTCTACCTCGCGATCCTCGTCATCGGCGGCTCGTACGTCCTCGTCCGGCTCGGGCTGACGGATCTCGAGGCGGGATATGCGGTGAGCCAGCTCCACGGCCACGTCGGCGACCGCCTGCGCGTGACCTACACGCTGCGCAACGCGAGCCGCCTGCCGAAGCTGTGGCTCGAGGTCCACAACCCGACGACGCTCCCCGGCGGGCTGCCCGGGCCGGGCGATCAGCCTCGGCAGCCGGCAGGAGCGCTCGTGGCTGATCCGGGCGCCGCTCGCCCGGCGCGGCCACTTCCGCATCGAGCCGCTTCACATCCGGACCGGCGACCCGTTCGGCTTCTTCGAGGCATCGGCGACGGTCGGTCAGGGCGTGTCGGTCGTCGTCTATCCGAGGCTGGAGGCGATACCGCGCTGGCGGCTGCCGGCCGCCCAGGTCGAGGGCTCGCACGTCTCGCCGGTCCGGACCCTCCAGACGACGCCGCTCGTCTCGACGGTCCGGCCGTACGCCCCGGGCGACAGCATGAATCGGATCCACTGGAAGAGCACCGCCCGCCACGGCGAGATCCAGGTCAAGGAGTTCGACCTCGAGCAGACCGCCGATGCGTGGATCATCCTCGACCTCCAGCGCGGGATCCAGGGCGGCCGCGGCGACGAGTCCACGACCGAGGCGTCCATCCGCGCCGCGGCGGCCATCGCCGACCGGGCGCTCCAGGAGAACCGGGCGGTCGGGATGACGGTCAACGTCGGCCGGACGGCGTTCCTGCCGCCCGACCGCGGCGGTCGCCAGCACCTCAAGATCATGCAGCTCCTCGCGGCCGTCGAGGCCGACGGCAACGCGCCGCTGGTCGAGACCCTGATCGGGACGGTCGGGCCGGCTCCGGCGGGGGATGACCGCGGTCGTCATCACGCCGTCGCTCGATCCGTCGTGGGTCCGCCCGCTCGCCTCGCTGCGCGTGCGCGGCGTCGCGTGCGCGGTCGTGACGCTCGATGCGGCGGCCTACGACCGGCACGCGGCCGAGGCCCGCTCGCATCAGACCGGCGAAGTCGCAGCGCCGGATCCGGAGGCGGATCGAGCTGATCGCGAAGCGGACGCGCGCCCTTGCGCCACGCACTGGCCGAGTACGAGCTGCCGTCGTTCCACATCACGCCCGGCCGTCCGCTCGGCGAGATCCTCGCCCGATGAACCGGAAGATCCCGCTCGCGCCGGCCGAGGGTTGGTCCACCCTCGGTCTCGTCATCCTCATCTGCCTGACGATGGCCTGGGCGATCGACGACGCCGCCTGGGTCCTCGGTCGGCCGAAGTACCTCGACTTCCTGCCGCTCGCCGCCATCGGTGGCGTCCTCGTCGGCGTTCATCGGCGCCAAGGTCGGCTGGGGCCGCTGGCTGACCTATCCTCATCGGGGCGATCTTCGCGGCGCTGCTCGCTGCCGCTCATCGTGGCGCTCCTCGTGTTTCCGGACGGTGCGTCGATCCACGACCTGTATCCAGGCGACCTCCAACGCCGTCGTCCGGGCCTGGACCGACCTCGCGATCAAGGGCCAGGGCTCGACCGATCCAGTACCTCCACCACGTCCTGATCTTCGGGCTCCTCGTGTGGGGCACCTCGATGTTCGCCTCGTACGCGACGTTCGGTCATCAGCGGCCGCTCAACGGGGTGATCGCCGTCGGCATCGTCCTGGTCGGGAACATGTCGGTCACCTACAACGACGAGCTGCATCTTCCTGGTCATCTTCACGGTCGCGTCGCTGTTCCTGCTGATCCGGGGACACGTCTTCGACGAGCAGTCCGAGTGGGTCCGGCGGCGGATCGGCGACCCGGCGTCGATCTCGTCGGTCTACCTGCGCGGCGGGACGGTCTTCATCGGCATCGCCGTCGCTGGGTTCGGTCCTGCTGACCCAGACGGCATCCTCCAAGCCGCTCGCCGGCGCGTGGGGCGACGTCGGCAACAACCTCGTCGAGCGTGTCGCGGTCGTTCTCCAGGTTCCTGCCGACGGGTGGCTCGAACCGCGCGCTCGGTCTGACCTTCGGTCCCGATGCCGTCGTCCAGCAGCAGTGGCAGAACAACGATGACGTCGCGTTCACCGTCCAGCGGCCGCCGCGGGACGACGGCATCTACTACTGGCGGGCCTGGACCTACGACCGGATCGACCTGACTTCGTGGAGCGCGACGCAGCGCACGACGATCGACCGCGGCGCGCGACGACACTCGTCCTGAAGGACCTCGCGGACGACGTGCCGTTCGAGGGACACCACCAGGTCAGCTTCGAGATCACGCCCGGACACGTACCACGACCAGACGGTCCTCTCGCCGCAGACGCCCGAGCGGTGAGCGAGGCGACGCACCTCGACCGTCGTCGGTACCGGCGGATACTTCGCGACCCTCGAGCGCGACGAGCGGCGGACCGTACACGGTCGAGGCGCTCACCCCGGTCTACGGGGAAGGCGTCGGCGAGCTGACCCAGGAGGCGCTTCGCGCGGCCTCGACGGTCTATCCCGACGACGTCAAGAACCTCTACCTCGCGTCGTCCGCGCCCGACCAGCTCGGTCCCGACGCGACGGCGCTCGAGCCAAGATCATCGCCGAGGCGCCGTCGAAGGCTCCGTTCGACCTCGCCTCGCAGATCGACAAGGAGCTGAAGTCCGAGCACCTACATCTACTACCGGCCGATCTGCGCGACTTCGACTGCGCCGGACTGTCGACGGTCGAGTGCTTCGCGCAGCAAGAAGCACGGGTTCTGCCAGCACTACGCGGCGACGATGGCCGTCCTGCTGCGGTCGATGGGCGTGCCGACCCGGATCGCGGTCGGCTTCCTGCCGGGCAGCGTGGATCTCCTGACCGGCGTCGAGACGGTCCGCAACAGCAGCGCCCACGCCTGGGTCGAGGTCTACTTCCCGGGCTATGGCTGGGTGACGTTCGATCCGACCGGCGGCAACGTCTCGCAGCTCACGCCGCTGCCGTCGGGCAAGCCGACGGCGAGCCGCGCCGCCGCTCCCGTCGGGCGCTTGGGCACGTTCCAGATCCCGGGTGCCGGCCAGCTCAACGACCCGAGGACCGGCCCGGGACCTTCAATCCACCGTCGCGGCTGTCGCCGCTCCGCTGATCGCGGTCGGCCGTCCTGCTGCTGCTCGATCGTCGCGGGCATCGCCTTCATCGCCTGGCAGCGAGGACCTCGCGGCCCGACGAGCGCCGACGGCGCCTACGGGACGGTCGTCCGCATCGCGTCGCGGCTCGGGTTCGGGCCGCGACCGACACAGACCGTCTACGAGTACGCCGGGTGCGCTCGGTGAGGTCCTGCCGGCGTCCCGACCGGAGCTGCGAGCTCGTCGCCAACGCCAAGGTCGAATCCGCGTACGGCCGGGTGATCCTCGGCGAGGAGCGGCTGGCGGCCCTGAACGCGGCCCAGCGCCGGCTGCGGGTCAGCCTGCTGCGATTGCTCGTCCGCCGGCGCGACCGGCCGCGGCGTCCTCGCCGGCTCGGCGGCTGACTCGTCGCGGGCGCGTCGAGCGGGCTCCGGGCGGTCGCGCGCCGCTGGCGTCGCCGAGCGGGCGCGACCGTCGGCCGACGGCGACCTCAGCGGTTCGGCCGAGCGTTACAGCGCGCCGGTCCGCGTTCGGGCCTCGGCCTCGGCTGCGGCGTTCTCGGCCTCGGACCCGGCCGGTCGATTCGGCTGCGAGCGCGGCGAGATGCGCCGTCGAGTTGTACAGCCGCAGGACCGGGCCGCCCGGCTCGCAGCTCGACCACGGTGATCCCGCACAGGTCCATCGTCCACATCCAGAACCGCTCGATCGGCAGATCGAACAGCGTCAGCAGCGCGATCTTGAAGACGCCGTCGTGGGCGACGACGACCGACCAACGATGGTCCGGCGGCGCATCCCCGTGGCCCGGGACCTGCGAGCGGTCGTGGCTGCCGGGCGTGCCGGCCGTCGGCGAGTCGCTCGAGGATCGTGGCGAGCGCCGGCCGGACCCGGATGACGACGTCGCGCGAGCGACTCGCCGCCCGGTGCCCAGTACTCGAGCGGCGCCCGGCGCCAGCCGGCGAGGATGTCGCGCGTAGCGCTCGGTGATCTCGGTCCGGTGGAGTCCCTGCCATTCGCCCTGGCCGATCTCGAGGAAGCCGGCGTCCGGCGCGCCGCGGGACGGCGCTCCCGGCGGCGATCGAGGCGGCCTCGATCGCGACGGCGGTCTCGGCTCGTCCGGCCGAGTGGCGAGTGGACGATCTCGAGCGGCGGCGCCGACCGGCACGGGCAGGGGCGGCGGAGCGTGCGGCGCAGCCAGCCGTCGACCCGGCGAGCTCGGCCTGGCGGCGACCGATCGCGGTCAGCGGCGTCTCGGCCTGGCCCTGGAAGCGACCCTCGGCGATGAGCGTCGACTCGCCGTGCCGGAGCAGGACGAGCGTGGCGTCGAGGCCGTCCGGGATCAGCGCGTCCGGTCCCGTCGGACAGCTCGCTCAGCGTCCGCTCCCGAGCCGGATCGTCCACAGGTCGCGGACCGCCTCCTGGGCCCGGATGGCCTCCGACACGGCCTCGGGGACGTCGTCGTCGAGGGCCAGGATCATCAGCGCGTCCTCGCGCGGCCGCGTCCGGGCGAGGTGCATCGCGCTGATGTTGACGTCGGCCTCGCCGAGCATGATCCCGACCCGCCCGACCGTCCCCGGCCGGTCCATGTGGCGGGTGATCAGCATCACGTCGGCCGGCGCCATGTCGAGGCGGTAGTCGTCGAGACGGGTGATCCGCGGCTCGCCGGCGGCGACCGTGCCGGCGACGGTCGCGACCCGGCCGTCGGCTCCCGCCGGTCAGCGTGAGCAGCGCCGCGAAGGCGCCGGCGTCGGGCGTCTTGCGCTCGATGACGGTGATCCCGCGGGCCTTGGCCAGGGCGCCGGCGTTGACGAGGTTGACCCGCTCGGTCGTCGACGTCTCGAGCAGGCCGCGCAGGACCGCCGCGGTCAGCGGCGTGCCGTCGTGCTCGGCGAGCTCGCCGGCGATCTCGAGCGTCAGGGTCTTGACCCCGCCCCGCGAGAACTGGGCGAAGAACCGCCCGAGGACCTCGGCCAGCGGCAGGTACGGGGCGATCGCCCGGGCCGTCTCGGGCGTCAGCAGCGGTGCGTTGACCGCGTAGCGGGCGCTGCGACCGGCGAGGACGTCGAGGACCTGGGCCGCGACCTCCTCGGAGACGAGGATCTGGGCCTCGGCGGTCGACGCACCGAGATGTGGCGTCAGCAGCGTGTTCGGCGCGTCGAGCAGCGGCGAACCGGTCGGTGGCTCGTGCTCGAAGACGTCGATGCCGGCACCGCCGAGATGGCCGGATCGAAGCGCCTCGGCGACGGCCGCCTCGTCGATGACGCCGCCGCGGGCGACGTTGAGCACGATCGAGCCCGGGCTTGAGCTTGGCGATCGCCTCGTGGTCGATGAGGCCGCGCGTCGCCCGCGTCAGCGGCACGTGGACGGTCACGACGTCGGCTCGGGCGAGCAGCTCATCGAACTCGACGAGCTCGACGCCGTGGTTGGCCGCCTGCTCGGCGGTCACGAACGGGTCCATCCCGACGACCGTCATCTCCATGGCCCGGGCGCGGTCGGCGATGGCCTGGCCGATCTTGCCGAGACCGATGATCCCGAGCGTCCGGCCCCGCAGCTCGAGGCCGGTGAACTGCGCGCGCTTCCACTCGCCGCGCCGGACCGACGCGTCGGCGGGCGCCGTCCGGCGGGCGAGGCCGTAGAGCAGGGCCAGCGTGTGCTCGGCGGCCGCGATCGTGTTGCCCGTCGGGGCGTTGACGACCATGATCCCGGCCCGCGTCGCCGCGTCGAGGTCGACGTTGTCGACGCCGACGCCGGCCCGGCCGATGACGACGAGCCGGGTCGCCGCGGCGATCAGCTCGGCGTCGACCTGGACCTGGCTGCGGACGACGAGCGCGTCGTAGTCGGGCAGGATCGCGCACAGCTCGCGCGCGACAGGCCGGGTCGCTCGTCGACGTCGTGGTGGGCCCGGAGAAGCTCGACGCCCTCCTGGGCGACCGGCTCGGCGACGAGGATCCTCACGCCCCGGCGCCGCGCCGCGGCCGCGACCGTGCCGCAACGACCCCGAAGGACTCGAGCGCGGCGACCTGGGCGGCGGCGACAGCGGCACCCGGCCGGACGTCGCGCCCGAACGCGATCGAGACGAACTCGAGGACGCTCATCGCGCCGAGGATCTCCTCGAGCGTCACCGACCCGAGGTGTCCGAGCCGGAAGATCTTGCCGGTCAGCTTGCCCTGGCCGCCGGCGAGGACGAGACCGCGCCGCTTGAGCTCGGTGTTGAACGCCTTCCAGTCGAGGTCGTCGGGGACGTGCGCGCCGGTCACCGTCCGCGACGCGAACCGCGGGTCGGCGAGGAGCTCGAAGCCGAGGGCGGTCAGACCCGGCCCGTGTCGCTGCAGCGCACGCCTCGTGGCGGGCGAAGACGTGGTCGGCGCCCTCTTCGGTCATCAGGCGGATGCCCTCGTCGACCTGGTAGAGCACCGCGAGCGCCGGCGTCCACGGCGTCTGGCCGTTGGCGTGCGCGTCGCGATGGGCCAGCAGGTCGAGGTAGAAGCGCGGCGTGGTCGACGGTCTCCATCGCGTTCCAGGCGCGGGGCGACGCGGCGATCATCGCCAGACCCGGGCGCCGACATCCAGGCCTTCTGCGACCCGGTGACGACGACGTCGACGCCCCAGGCGTCCATCTCGAAGGGCACGGCGCCGAGCGCCGACACGCTGTCGACGAGGATGAGCGCGTCGGGAGCGAGCTCGCGGACGACCGCGGCAAGCTCGGGGATCGGGTTCATGACCGAGGTCGACGTCTCGTTGTGGGTCAGCAGGACCGCCTGGTAGTCGCTGTCGCGTTCGAGCTGCGGCGCGGAGGGCCGCCGGGTCGGCGGCCTGGCCCCACTCGACCTCGATCTTGGTGACGTCCGCGCCGTAGGTCCGGGCGATCTTGGCGAACCGGTCACCGAACGACCCGATCGACACGCCGAGCACGCGGTCGCCCGGTGAGACGGTGTTGACGACCGCCGCCTCGAGACCGCCCGTCCCGGCGGCGGACACGATGGCGATGTCGCTCGTCGTCCCGAAGTAGGGCCGCATCCCGGTCAGGATGCGGTCGAGCATCGCCGCGAACTCGGGTCCGCGGTGGTTGATCATCTGGCGCGCGCCGGCCTCGCGGACGGTGGGCGGGAGGCCGGTCGGGCCGGGGATGCGCAGGTTCGGTTCGAAGCGGTCCACGGGATCCTCCAGCGACGACGTCCGGACGGGACGTCCGCGCGATGGTCGCACGGGTTGACGGCGCGCCGCCACCGTGTCATATATGCGGCATATGGCGACGCGACGAACCACGATCCTGGCCGACGGCGACCTGCTCGAACGGCTCGACCGCTTCGCCGACCGCGCCCGGACGACGAAGACGGCCGTCATCGTCGCCGCGCTCGAGGCGTACCTCGCCGAGCACGACGAAACACCCGGACTGCCGTTCCTCGCCATCGGCCAGAGCTCGCACGGCCGGCTGTCGCTCGATGGTCGGTCGATCGCCCGTCGCGAGGCCGGACGTCGCGGACCGCCCGACCGCTGACCGCTGACCGAGCCGCTCGATGGCGATCTTCCTCGACCCGAGCGTCGTGCTCGCCGCCGCGGACCGCGCCGACCTCAACCACGCCGCCGCGGTCGCCTGGTTCGGCCGCGCCGCCGAGCCGCTGTTCCTGAGTGCGCTGAGCCTCGCCGAGCTCGACACGCTCTTCCAGCGCGAGCTCGGCGAGGACGCGACGCCGGCGCTCGTCCGGTCCATCACCGAGTGGCGCGATCCGCCTCGTCGCACCCGACCGACGGGGACCTCGTCCGGGCCCTGCGAGCTCCTCGAGGCGGCCCGCGAGCACCGGCCGCGTCTGGCCGACGCGGCCCTGGTCGCGATGGCCGAACGGCTCGGCGTCCATCGGATCGCGACCTTCGACCGCCGGCCGATCGCGGTCTTCCGGCCGCGCCATTCGCGCGCTTTCGACCTGGAGCCGTAGGCTTAGCGGCGCGTCGCGCGTCGCATCCGCCGACGTCCGTTCGTCCAGTCGTCGCCGCCCCAGCTCCGAGGATCGTCCGACCATGAGCCCGAACCGAGAAACGCCGCCGTCCCGCCGAGCCCTCGCTGCTCGCGCTGGTCGTTGTCGTCGCGGTCGGCGGCCTCGGTCACGGCGGGTGCGATCGCGAGCGACACGCTCGGTGCCGGCCACCTGTACGAGCGGGCCGTCGCGAAGGTCGACCGGTTCCTGGCCGGTCCTGTCCCGGTTCGCTCGACGCCACCGACCGTCCGGGTGACCGATGCCCCCGGAGACGCCCGCCGACGCCGACGGCGACGCCGACGCCGACGGCCGACCACGCCAGCCGCGACGACGACGGATCCGGCGGGCGTGCCTCAGCGATCCCGGTCGCGACGCCGACGCCCACGCCCGAGCCGACACCGACGCCGACCCCGATCCCGTCCGCAAGCCGGTCGATGTCCAGCTCGCCGGCGACCCGGCCGCGATCTTCGCCCACGAGAAGAAGGACACCTGGTGTGCGGCCGCAGGCGTCCAGATCGTCCTCACCTACTTCGGCAAGGGCGACACGTCGAACCGCTTCCAGACCGAGTTGATGGGCCGGGTCCGCGAGTGGGAGAGCTACGACGACAGCCACAACGGCGACTGGGGCCCGTCGGCGATGTCGCTGGCGCTCGCCGACTACGGGGTGCCCGGCTACGAGGTCCGGGCGTACGAGTCGCGCGCGGAGGCGCTGCGCGACGCGGCCCGCGCGATCGAGCAGATGAACGCGCCGGTCCTGCTCCTCGCCTGGCGTGGGGCGCACACGTGGGTCATGAACGGCTTCCGGGCCGACGCCGATCCCTCGGTCTTCTCGAACGCGAAGGTGACCGGCGCCTACATCCTCGACCCGTGGTATCCCGGACGTCTCGAGCATCTGGGGGCCGTCGGATCCGCCCGGAGCGTTCCAGGACACCTCCGAGATGATCCGCAACTACCTCGCCTGGAAGCGCCCCGAAGGTCACTACAAGGACCGCGACGGTCTGTTCATCGCGGTCGTCCCGACGATCCCGTTCACGCCGGCCGGCTGACGGCCATCCGCCGCACGCCGCGGCTCAGGAAGAACGCCGAGCAGCGCGTCCTTGGCCGCCATCCCGGCCGCGTAGCCGAGTGGGATGGCCAGGATGCCGGCCTCGGGCACGAGGACCGTCGTGACCGCCACGACGACGCCCAGACCGGCGAACGAGGCGACGACCTGGCGCAGCGTGTCGTGGGTCGCGTACAGCCCGCGCGACAGCGGGTAGGCGAGCGCATCGAACGGGATCGACAGCGCGAACGCGGCCACGACGGCCGAGGTCGCCGCGACGTCCTCGGGTCCGAACTCGCCGCCACCGAGGAGCACCTCGACGAGCGGACCGGCCAGCACGAACAGCCCGACCGCCGCCGCCGTGGTGAGGAGCGCGATCGTGACGAGGTTCCGGCCGAGGACGCGCCGAAAGGCCGTGCCGTCGCCGTCGGCGAAGGCCTGGCTGAGCACCGGAAAGACCGCCAGCGAGAACGAGACGCCGATGAGGCTGACCGGCAACACCTGGTAGTCGAGGGCGAAGTTGAGCGAGCTGACGCTGCCGGCGCCGAGGCCGGCCGCGACGATCGTGAAATAGGTGAAGGTCAGCGGCTCGATCGGGACCGACGCCATCCTCGGCACCATCAGCCGGACGAATTCGCGGACGGCCGGCGTGTGCGCGTCGAACGACGCCCGGATCCTGAACGACGTCCGAAGCGTGCCGATCCAGCGGATCGCGAGGTGCGCGGCGGCGCCCGCGACCGCGCCCCACGCCGAGGCGACGACCCCGTACCGACCGGCGAACAGGACGGTTCCGACGATGATCCCGGTCGTGTAGAAGATCGGCGCCGCGGCGTAGAAGGCGAACCTGCGGTGGGCCACGAGGATCTCGCCGAGGGCCATCGAACCGGCGAACAGGATCTGGGCCAGGCAGTCGATGCGGACGAGCTGGACGTACAGCTCCCGGGTCGGCTCGTCGAAGCCGCCGCCGATGACGGTCGCCAAGCCACGGCGCGGCGAGGAAGATCCCGAGGCTGGCAAGGATCATCACTCCGACGACGCCGGTGAGGACGGTGCGGCCGAAGTCGTTGGCAGGGGCGTCGCCGGCCCGCTCCCGCAGGCTCGTGTAGATCGGAACGAACGGGGCGGTCAGTCCAGCGGCGACGAGGACGTCGAGGGCGATCTCCGGGATCCGAAACGCGGCGTTGTAGGCATCGAGCTCGGCGCCGGCCCCGTACGTGTTGGCGAAGATCCGATTGCGCACGACGCCCATCGCGAAATACACGAGCGAGAGCGTCGTGAGGACGATCGCGCCGCGCGGGAAGACGCGTTCCACCAGAGTGCGCGTGGACGCGAGCGTGGCGCGGGCTGCCGTCATCGGGTCATCGACGAATGGGCTGACCTCGACGTGGCGGCTGGTGGTTCCCGGCTATCGGCTTGCCGCGATCGCCGACGAGCCGTTCGATCTGCTACGTGAGAGCTGCTCACGGATCCTGACGCAGGATGGCACGTCGGGCGTCAGGCCCGCGCGGTGATAGGCGTGAAGCCTCAGCGGGCCTCGGCGATCGGCTCGAGGTCGATGGTCCGGACGTTGCGAGACCCGCCGGCATCCGTGCGGACCATCGCCGCGGGGATGACGCCGCCGACGAGCCGAAGGATCGATGCCTCCTCGCCCGCATACAGACCGGTGCCATTGATCCGCACGCGGCCTCCGACCTCGAGGTTCCGTCGCCCGGCGATCGCCATGACGTCGATGGCGACGAGGTTCGGCCGGAACATCACCGCTTCGGGGCCGTTCCCGCCGCGAGGCGCGCCCTTCGTGTGGGTCTTGGCGACGGGATAGGTCACCTTGCGCCGCTTCATGCGGTCACTTCGTTGCCGTCGCGGCCTTTGCCCAGCGCACCATCGAGGGCCGCTGCGCCGTTGACGGCTGACCAGGCCGTGACCGCATCGGCGAGCGTTGACGATCCGGGACGGACGGCGAGCCGGTCATCGAGGCCGCGGATGCCGGGACCGAGCTCAGCGAGATGGCCTCGGTAGGCGGGCTTGTCGCTGTTCGACCTGGCGGTCGTCGGGTAGACGTCGAAATAGCCTTCGGTGCTGACGACGATGTGCGCCTCGGGCGCAGAGAATGAGGTTCGAGCCACGGTGAGGTTCCGATCCATCGCGCGCTGCGGACCAACGGGATGCGTGTCCGGCGCCGGCGATTGCTACCCCACCATCGGGCCGCGACGCCGTTTCGTCAAACGCGGGAGTCAGACGAAGGGTCGCTGGGCCGTCAGGCTTTTGCGTCCCCGGAAGCCAGCCGGGCATCCCAGAAGTCGAGGAAACCCGACCGCCGGCCGGAGCGTGACCCGCTCGCCGGAGGAGCACGTTCGCGTCCTCGCACTCCTCGATCCCATGCATGACGACATGGACCAGGTACACCCACAGCGGGTAGCCGGCGCGGTCCTCGACCGGAGAGTCGGCAGCCAGTTCCTCGTCGGTCAGCTCGGAGAGCCACCGGCGGGTCTCGGCCGCGTCGGCGCGCCAATGTGTCGCGACCGCGTCGGCGGTGGAGTAGTCGAGTGGGTCGAGCTCTGTCGGGATGGGCGCTCGGGTCCGAGGTCGCGGCCTTGAGGCGCGCCCGCCACGACGCTTCGACGTCGATGAGGTGGACGAGCGTGGCTCGCAGGTCCCTGGCGGTCACCGTCTCCGGCGAGGTGAACTCCTCGGTGGCGAGCTCGCCCGGTGGCGGCGACGATCTGCTCGCGAAGCCAGGCGAGGTAGTCGAACAAGGTGAGAAGCTCGGTCTTGCTGCATTCGTTCCCCTCGGCAGCACGGATTCAGGTTTCGCGATGGACCTTCAGCCGCCGGCCTCGGATCGTCGCGCCGGCCAACGCGCGTCCGACGTCATCGGCGACGGGCTCCTGGATGTCCACCAGCGAGAAGCCGTCGTTGATCTCGATGGCGCCGACGACGCTCCCCGGAACACCAGCCTCGTTCGTGATCGCGCCGACGAGGTCGCCCGGCCGGATGCCCGCACGCCGTCCGCCGCCGACGAACAGGCGCACCCACGGTCCGCTCGAACCAGGGCGGTCCACGCTCGTCCCGCGACGATCGTCCGCACCTGCACCGCCGCGGCGGGCGGCCGGACGCGGCGCGACGCGAGTCGGGTCCGGGCCGGTGACCGGGCGATGGCCCGTACCCGGCCGAAGGACGGTGGCCGGGTGCCGGACGCTGACCCGGCATCGGACCCCCACCCGGCCCGGGACGACGGCCGGTGGCAACCCTGTCGTCGCCATATCCCGGGCGTCGGCCTGGCTGACCCGCCGGCCCGACCGGAGCGGGGCGGGGGAGGCGCGAAGAGTGGCGGCGACGAAAGCTCGACCTCGGTGGCTTCGTCGCGCGCCGGCGCCTTCGATCAGGCTGACTGCGGCGAGCGCGATGTCGACGAGGTCGAACTCGTCGGTCAACGGCTCGACGACGCCCCGATATCGATCGAAGCCGTCGCTGAGCAGCGCCTCGCGGAGGTTGGCGCGAAGGATCTCGGTGCGACGTTCGCGGAGGTCGGCGACGGTCGGGATCCGGGCGATCTCGAGCTTCGGTTCGCGTCGAAGCCTCGATGTTGCGGAGCAGCCGGTGCTCGCGTGGCTCGACGAGCGTGATCGCGACGCCCTCCCGGCCGGCTCGACCGGTCCGGCCGATCCGGTGGACGTACGCGTCGGGGTTCGACGGGACATCGAAGTTGACGACGTGCGAGACGTGCTCGATGTCGAGTCCGCGTGCCGCCACGTCGGTCGCGACGAGGACGTCGAGCGCGCCGTCACGGAAGCGGCCCATGATCCTGTCGCGGCCCTCCTGGCTCAGGCCGCCGTGCAGTGCTGCTGCCTCATGGCCCCGGGCGCTGAGGGCTTCGGCGAGATCGTCGACCTCACCGCGCGTCCGGCCGAAGACCAGGGCCGACGTCGGGTCCTCCACGTCGAGGATCCGGCACAGCGCCGCGAGCTTGTCGGTCCGCCGCACGACGTACGCCACCTGGCGGACGCGAGCGGCGCCGTCGCCGACTGGTCGCATCGCCGTGGACCTTGACCCGGACCGGGTCGTGCTGGTGGCGCTTGGCGATCCGGGCGATCGTCGGCGAGATCGTCGCCGAGAAGAGCGCAGTCTGGCGACCGGCCGGCGTTGCGGCAAGGATCGTCTCGAGATCCTCGGCGAAGCCCATGTCGAGCATCTCGTCGGCCTCGTCGAGGACGACGACAGCGACCTCGTCGAGGCTCAGGCTGCCGCGCTTCAGATGGTCGACGGCGCGTCCGGGGGTCGCAACGACGATGTCCTGGCCGCGTCGGAGGCCGCGCAACTGCTGGCTGATCGGCTGACCGCCGTAGACCGGCAGCACGCGAGCACCGGAGCTCGTGCCCGTACTTCGAGATCGCCTCGGCGACCTGCATCGCCAGCTCTCGGGTGGGGACGAGGATGAGCGCCGAGGTCGCGCCGTCGCCCGCCGATCCGATCTCGATGCGCTGGAGCGTCGGCAGCGCGAAGGCGGCGGTCTTCCCGGTCCCGGTCGGCGCTTCGGCAAGAAGGTCGCGACCGGCCAGCAGCGGCGGGATGGCCTCGCGCTGGATCGGCGTCGGCTCCTCATACCCGAGCGACGCGATCGTCCGAAGGAGCCGCGGGTCGAGATCGAGCGACTCGAAGCCGTCGGCCGGGGCTGTGGCGTCGGAGGGCGACGTTTCGGGCGGTGGGGCGGCCTCGCCGTCGCGGGTAGAGCGCGTCCATACCGGTATCAACGTTCGGGATCTGGATCAGGGTCGGCCACGAGCGCATTGTCCTCTGTTCGAACGAGGTCAACCGGTCGTGATGCCGACGGCGGATGGTTCGGTCGTCAGAGGCTCCGGACGACGGCTTCGAGCCTGGCCGTCAGCTCGCGGGCGTCCTCGCCGGGTTCCGGCCACAGCAGCGGTCCGAACGTGACGGTGACCGGGGCGCGATGGGGCACGCTCGAGCCCTTGGGCAGGACCGCGGCCGTCCCACGGATCCGAACCGGAAGGATCGGCACGCCGGATTCGATCGCGATGAACGCCGCACCGGGTCGGAAGGGACCGATCTCGCCGGTCATGCTCCGCGTGCCCTCGGGAAACACGAGCACGTGCCAGCCGGCTGCAAGCAGGTCGCGTGCCATCTCGAGCGACGCACGCTTGCCTCGGGCACCGCGCTCGAACAGGAAGGAGCCGAGCCAGGCCGCGAGGAACCAGCGCAGCCTGCTGGCCGAAAAGTAATCCGCGGCGACAGCGGGGGCGAGCCGGCGCCGGTGGCGAGGGCCGAGCGCCAGGCGGAGCGCCGACGAGTCGAAGTGGCTCGCGTGCGTCGGGCAGATCAACGTCGGTCCGTTGATAGCGTCGAGGTGTCGCGCGCCTTCGACTCGCGGGCCCCGCAGGTAGAACGAGAAGAGCGGTCCGAACAGGCGCGCGGTCGCCTCGCGCGCGAGGCATACGGGTGCGCTGAACTGCCAGCCGGTGACGGCGCTCATGCCGCGTCACCGCTGAAGCGCACGAGCCAGTAGGCGAGGGCGACCACGACGAGGAGCGAGTCGATGCGGTCGAGGATCCCGCCGAACCCCGGGAGCCAGTCGCCCGCGTCCTTCACATCAGCCTCGCGCTTGGCGGCGCTTTCGAGCAGGTCGCCCCAGACAGCGCCGGCCGCGACGACCGCGATCAGCGCGACCCACACGCCCCAGCCAAAGGTCGGGACGATGGCCGGGATGAAGAGGGCAAGCGTGAGCGCGGCGCCCACGACGTTGCCGGCAAGGCCTTCTACCGTCTTGTTCGGCGACAGGTTCGGGGCCAGCCGATGGCGCCCGAATCGGCGACCGACGATGTAGGCGCCAACGTCCGAACCGGCACAGGCCGAGGCGAGCGCGATCAGGAGTGCGATTCCCGGACTGCCTTCCTCGTACACGAGCGCGACGGCGTGGGCGAGCATGACCGTGACGACGATCATCCCGACCGCCGCGTAGCCGAGGTCGCGAATGGCTCGACCGGTGTCCGCGCGGATGACCGGCCAGGCGACCCCGACCAGCACGAGGCCCCCGACGAGCACTGGGGTCGCTGCGATGCCGATGGCGGCGATCGTGCCGATGACGACCAGGTGGGCGCCGACGAGGGCGATGCGATGATGTCGCGGCAGGTCGAACAAGCGGCCCCATTCGAGGAGTGCGATCGCGCCGAGCCCACCGAACAGGACGGCGATGCCGGCGATCCCGGTCCAGGCGGCGGCGAGAAGGATCAGTGCGAGGGCCGCGTACGTGCCTGCTCGGGCAAGCGCAGTGCGCGGGCTGAGTCCAGTCGTCCTGCCGCGTCGGGCCAGCGCGTACACGGACGCCCCGGTAAGGCCCGCGCCCGGGACGGCGAGGAGCACCACGGATGCCGCCACGAGCGCGTCGTTCACGGCAACTGCCGGACGGCGACGACGAGCCGCTCGGTGAATGTGAGAACCGTTCCGGCGAGGAGCAGCACGCCGAACACGGTCCAGGGCAGGGCTGTGTCGCTGCCGGCGATGAATGCCCAGACGCAGCAGACGATGAGAAGCGCCATCCGGCCCGGCTTGGAGAGGACGCCCCGGTACAGGCGTGGGCCGCCAGCCGCTCTTGTCGTGATCCCGACGTACGACGCCATCACTGCGCCGAGCACGCCGAGGAGCACGAGGCCTGTGTTCGCGCCGGGAAGGAAGGCGACCGGCGCGAGGAACGCGATGTCGGCAAGCCTGTCACCGACCTCGTTGTACAGCTCGCCCCGAGCGTGCGTCCGGCCGGTCCTGCGCGCCATGTTGCCATCGAGCAGATTGAGCACGAGTCTGAGCACGATCAGGACCGGGACAGCGAGCAGGAGGGCCGGCGCCTGCGGCGACAGGAGCAGGCAGGCCGTGCCGACGAGGGCCGTGGGTACCGCGGCGACGGTGAGCATGTCGGGGGTGACACCCGCCCGGGCGAGGGCGTCGACGAGCGGCACGAGCCGGGCGTTCAGCGCGCCCTTCGTCGCGTACAGGTCCATCAGGCCGTCACTCGAAATCCGCGGACCACACCGATCCCCATGCAGGCCTCTCGCTGACCTCCCCTCGAGGTGACGGCATCGCCGAACGGGACAGAGCCATCGTGGACCGGTGACGCCGTTCGAACAAGCGTGTTACGCGGGTTCCACGAGGGATCCGTCACGAATCCGTTTCGTGGCCAACGTGCGCATCGCGACAGCGATTGGATATTCCCAGCGACTCCTTGAGTGGCTACGATGTCGCCGACGCGGAGCAGCTCCGCCGCGGGTCCCGACCGGGAAGGACCTCGACGGCGTGCGCGTCCGCTGGATCGCGGAGTCTGGAGGGGGAGACATGACTCGCCGTCGCTTCCATGGCCCGATCGTCGCGGCGTTGGCCCTGGTCATGCTTTCGGGACTGTTGCCCGGCGTTCGGCCGACTGGCGTCCTCGCCGCCGATCCACCGGTCCTGGGCGGTCAGCTCTATTCGACGGGCCAGCCCGTGCGAGGTCGAGGTCCTGCCGGCGAGCGCCGGGTTCACGAGCGAGCTGTGGCTGTTCGAACCGGGCCCGGCGCGCCGCCTCGCGACCAATCGCGACGTCGGAACTCGTCGTCGACCTCGGCAGCTTCCCGTCGGGCGTCGAGCTCATCTTCGGCATCAAGGTCCTCAACACCGGGTTCACCTTCAAGATGGGCCCGGCTGATCGCAATCCCGACAACATCGCCCACGCCAGAGTGACGTTCCTCGAGGAGGGGCGCGCGGTCGTCGGGTTCGAGGACCAGTTCGGCGGTGGCGACCGCGATTTCAACGACAACGAGTTCGAGTTCCGCGGCGGTGTCGAGCCGCAGCCTCCGAAAGAGCCAGTCGCGGATGCGGGACCCGACCAGAGCGTCGTGGAAGGCTCTGTCGTCACCCTCGACGGGACAGGTTCGACGGATCCCGACAGTGAGAACCTGACGTACTTGTGGGCGCCTGTCGGGCAGTCCGGCCCGCCGATCGCGCTCACATCGGCGACGAGCGCCACGCCCACGTTCCAGACGACGGACGACGGGACGTACCGCTTCAGCCTTACCGTCAGCGACGGGACCGAAAGCGACACCGACGAGGTCGTCGTCGAGGTGACCAACGCGGTCCCCGTCCTCAGCGCCGAGGCGGATCCGGCATATGCCGGAGGCGTCGCCCTCGTCACCGCCAGCTTCACCGATGCCGGCATCCTCGACACCCATTCGGCGAAAATGGATTGGGGCGATGGCAGCCCAGTCGTGCCCGCACCGGTCGCGTCCCAGGGCGCCGGCTGGGGCACCGTCGTCGGATCCCACGTCTTTGCGACCGCCGGCACGTACACCGTGACCGTGACGATCACCGATGACGACGGTGGTGTCGCGAAAACGACCGTCGCGGGGCTTCAGGTCGCGGTTCCCGTTGCGTTGTGGGCCAACAGCAGCGCCGCCGACACCGCGATGGAATCCACGAGCGGCGCAGTCTCCGTCGAAGGCCTGTCCCACACCAACGACGACCTTCGCCTACGTGGCGACACGAAGACGTTCCATGGCCCGGTCGAGTACGTCCGCACGCTCGACGTCGGTGGCGGCGGCGCCGTGTTCGATCAGCCAGCCACGCGGACCGCGGTGAAGCCGTTCCCATTCCGCTACGCCGTCGGCGACTACCGGCCGGGTGGCCGCGGCGGCGCGTGGCGCGGGCGCCGCCTACCACGACATGTCGGCAAGCTGCGCGACCGACGGCTTCTGGCACGTCAACGGCGCCCAACTCGCGAGTGGCATCTACTACGTCGGCCTGCGGGGCCAAGATCAACGGCAACCCGATCGGCGGGACCATCACACTCGTCGCCGAGAAGGACATCACGGTCTCGGGCAGCGGCGCGACCTTCGATCCGTTCACCGACGGGCTGCTGTTCCTCAGCGCCAGCAGCTCGACCAGCGCCATCCGGTTCGACACGTCGAACTCGTCGTTCCTCGGCTACTCGTTCGCCGAGAAGGGCCAGGTCGTCCTCACCGGAGCCGGCAACCGCTACTACTGCGGCATCCTCGCCGACCGGATCGACATCGCGGCGCGCAGACCTGCTCGTCCGCGGATCCGGCTGCGGCCGCCCAGTCCACACGAACGCGAGGCCGACGATCGTGCCGTCGCTCGCCGTCGACATCGTTGCAAGCGTCGACGACGGGCTGGCCGGTGGGCCGCTGCGACACACGGCGACGATCACGAACAGCGGCGCGACGCTTGTCGTTCCCGGCGTGATCGGCCTCGAGAACCTCGCCACTAGCGGCAGCCCGGTCGGCGTCACCGGCCACGACCTCCACCTCGAATACCGATCGGTGACCGATGGCCTGTGGCACCCGCTACCCGGCACGATCACGTTCGCCATCACCCCGAACGCCTTCGCGGGCGTGTCGTATCCCGCCGGGCCCGAACGCATCGACGGCACGGCCATCGGGCCGCGCGCCCTCGCGTCGTGGGGCTACGCCGCGGTGGTGCGCCTCGACCCCGACCAGACGACCCTCCTCCTCGACCCGAATCGGACCGCCGGAGTCCGCGCCGTATCGACGTTCACCGTCTCGCCGGCTGACGCGCCCGTCCGCCGCCTGTTCCGGTTCGGTGACGACCTGTCGGCCGCGATCGTGGCTGCAGGGGCCACGGCCACGGACGTCGCCGTCACGATCATCCCGCCGTCGGGTGACCCGCGGGCCTTCAGCGCCCCGACGACTGCGGGCCTTGGCTCGCTGGCGCCCGGCGCATCGGTCGCCGTCACGCCTTGATTCACTGATCCCGGCGCCGGCCGCTCGTGCCGCCGACGAGTCCGATGGCGCGTATCTCGCGCGGCTGCGCTCCTTCGACCGGACGCCGCTCACCGGTGTCGCGTTCGCTCGCGGCCACGCGACGATCGGACCGATCCTGGCGCCGGCCGATGCCGCCACGACGACGCGGCACCTGCCGATCGTGTCGATCGACAAGACCGGCCCCGCCGACATCGAAGCCGGCCACACGGCCGCGTACTCGCTTGACCTCGAGAATGTCGGCTCGTCCGCGGCCAGTGCGATCGCGGTCACCGACGCCATCACCGGCGGCCCGACGCTGCCCGTCACCGGTGCCCCTTCGACCCTCGACGCCGGCGCAGCGTCGGTCGCTTCCGCGAACTACGCCGTCCCGTGCCGGCGTCCGCCAGCCAGACGCTCGACAACGCCGGGACCGTCCGCTGGTCCGACGCGCTCGGCCGCGCGTACGGCCCGCTATCGGACCATGCGGCCACGCGTGTCATCACGCCGCGCAAGCTCGTCGTGACCAAGAGTGGCTTCCTGACGACCGCGCCGGACGGCAGCCAGACGATCGACTACGAGATCGCGATCACGAACCTGGGCGACCAGAGCATCACGAACGCGGTCGCTCACCGATACCCCGGACGCGTTGACGGACATCGTCGCGGCTCGGTGACGACGACGCTCGGCACCGTCTCGCCGCGGCAACGGGGCCGACGCCACGGACCTCGCGATCGCACTCGGCACCCTCGCCGGACGCTCGACCGCCGTAGTCTCGTTCAGCGTCGGAGTCACGAACGTCCCCGAGGGCGTTGTCACGGTCAGCAATCAGGCGACGGTCACGAGTGCCGAACTGGCGTCCGTCGTCTCTGACGATCCCGATGCCCCGGGCGTCGCCGACCCGACGATCACCCCCGTCGGTCCGACGGCCGGCGGTGGCGGTGGTGGCGGCGGTGGCGGTGGCGACCTCGCCAGGCCATCGATCGGCGCCCCGACTCCCAGCGACGGAACAGTAGTCACCGAAGCGACGACGATCTCGGTCGCCGATCACGCCGCCCGAGGGCCAGTCCGTCGCGACCTGGAAGATCAGCGCGACCCGGGCGGGAAGCGGTCCCGAGTCGGTCCTCGCGTCCGGCACCGGCGGCGCCACGGACGAGTCGGTGACGGCGCAGGCGACGTTCGACCCAACGGCGTTGCCCAACGGCACGTACCTCATCACGGTCCGGTCGACCGCATCGGGCGGCGGGGTCGGGGTTTCGATGACGAGCCTCATCGTCGACGGCAACCTGAAGTTCGGTCGCTACGAGGTGACCTACCAGGACCTCGCGGTCGCGCGTCGCCGGCGTCCCGATGGAGGTCCGGCGGACGTACGACAGCCTCGACCGATCGAGCGGTGACTTCGGAGTCGGCTGGCGGCTCGAGCTCGCCAATTTCCGGGTCTCCGTCAACCGCCCGCTCGGTCTCGGCGGCTGGTCCCGTCAGGCCGTCGGTTGCGGGCTGATCTTCTGCAACCTCCACTACCCTCGACGACGCCCCATTTCGCCACCGTCGTATGGCCGGACGGCCACCAGGAGATCTTCGACCTCCAGCCGCAGGACGGCAGCACCTTCTTCGCGCCATTGACCGCCGCCGGGTTCACTGGCCGCGCAACAGGGCCACGTCGAAGCTTGCGATCGACGGCGACAACTCGCTGACCTATCTCGGCGACGGCAACCTCTATGGCGGTGCCTTCGGGACGCGGCGGGGTGTTCGACCCGCAGCGTTTCCGACTGACCGCCCGAGACGGGACCGTGTACGTCCTCGACCGGACGAGCGGGCTCGTGTCGGCGACGGATCGCCTGGGGAACACGTTGACCGTGACGCCGGCCGGCGTGACGTCGTCGCTCGGACCCGTCGATAGCGTTCCTCCGCGACGGCACCGGCCGGATCACGAAGGTCACCGGGCCTGCCGGAGAGGTCCACCAGTACACCTACGACGCCGCGGGCGATCTGGTCCGGGTCGTCGACGGCGAATCCCGTGACACGACGTACGCCTATGTCGATCACCACCTGACCCGCGTCACCGGCGACGATGACCGGCCCTTCCGATCGTTGAACTACGGCCCAGACGGCCGCCTCGTGTCGATAACGGACGGCGCCGGCAACACCAGTCGCATCGACCTCGACCGCGACGCCCGCACGGAGCTCGTTACCGATCAGACCGGTCGGTTGACCACCCTGACGACGCTTGATGCGTTCGGCCAGGTCATTCGCCTCGATCGCACGTTTGACGGCCAGACGCAGACGACCCGCTACGAGTACGACGCCAACGGGAACACGACGCACGTGGTTGACCCGCGCGGCGGCAACGTCTTCGTCGACTACAACGCGTCGAGCCGGCCGACCCGGGTCCAGGACGCCCTCGGCCGCGAGACGCGCTACGGCTACGACGCCGCCGGCGAGCTCGTGTCCGTCATCGGGCCAGGCAATGTCCAGGAGATCTCGATCACCCGCGATGCGCTCGAGAACCCGACCCGCATCGACCGTGGTCTCGGCGTCGTCATGGACTACACCTATGGCCCTGACGGCCGGCTGGCGACGGCGACGGATGCGCTCGGCCACGTCCGCCACTTCGGGTACAACGCGAGCGGCAACCTGACGACCTTCGAGGATGACGCCTCGCTCGTCACGACGATGACCTACGACGCCTCCAACCGCCTCCTCAGCCAGAAGGACCCGGCGGGCGGCGTCACCGCGTACGCGTACGACAGCGACGGCAACCTGACCCAGGTCACCGACCCGAACAACCACGTCTGGGTCTACACGTACGACGAGCAGCAGCGTCTGCTCTCGGAGCGCGATCCACTCAGCAAGACGCGGACCTACGCATACGACGCGGCGGGACGTCTCGTCAGCCGCAAGGACAGGCTTGGCCAGACGACGACGTACGACTACGACCCGGCCGGCCGTCTGACGACGGTCCACTGGCCGGACGGAACGACGACCGCCTTCGGTCTCGATGGTCTCGGACGGTTGACCCACGCCGAGAACGCCGACGCGACGGTCGACCTCACCTATAACGCCTCCGATCTGGTTACCTCGATCGCGACGCGCGGCCGGCCGGGCTCCAGTCTGCCCACAACGGCCGTCTCGTATGGGTACGACGCAGTCGGGAACCGGACGTCGATGACCTCGGCGGCCGGGCTGACGAGCTATCAGTACGACGCCTTCGACCAGTTGACGGCCCTGGCCGATCCCGCCCTCGGGTCATTCGGGTTCGGCCACGACAGCCTTGGCCGACCGACGACCATGACCCGTCCCAACGGCGTCGCCTCGGCACTGTCCTGGGATACCGCCGATCGGCTGGTATCGACGAGCCACACCGGCCCGTCCGGAACGCTCGACAGCACGACGTACGCCTACGACGACAGCGGCCGTCGGGTCAGCCTCACCGATCCGGCGGGACTCCACCGGTTCACCTACGACGCGGCGGGCCGGCTCCTCGGCGCGGACCATCCGACGCCCCAGCCTGACGAGTCATACGCCTACGACGCGGCCGACAACCGGACGTCCGGCGGCAGCGTTCACGACATCGCCGATCGGCTCACGCAGGACAACGCGTTCACCTACCAGTACGACGCCGAGGGCCGGCTACTCGTCCGGACCGACCGGACGACGTCGGCGCAGACGCGATTCGCGTGGCGGCCGGACGGCCTGCTTCGGTCGGTGACGGCGCCGAACGGCACTGTCACGACGTTCCGGTACGACCCGCTCGGCCGTCGGATCGCCATCGACGGTCCGGGCGTCGCCATCCGCTACGGGCTCGGCGCCGACAAGAACCTGCTCGCCCAGTACGACGCCGCAGGCTCGGTCACCGCACGGTTCGTGACCGGCCTCGGCATCGACCAGCTACTGGCCGTGTCGACGCCGTCGGGAGCCGCCTATTACGAGCAGGACGGGACGAACAACGTCACATCGTTGACTGCGCCCGACGGCTCGGTCCTCCAGCGGTACACCTACGGCGCGTTCGGGCAGCCACGGTCGTCGGGCGGTTCATTCCCGAATCCGCTCACGTTCGGTGGCCGCCCCTTCGAGCCCGTTTCGGGGACGTACGACCTGCGGGCGCGGGTCTACGACCCCTCGATCGGTCGGTTCCTCACCGAGGACCCGGCTCCGGCCGTCAATCCGTATCCGTACGCGCTCAACAATCCCATCACCTTCATGGATCCGCTCGGCGCCCAGGCGGCGGCTGAATACGGCAGCCTCCAGGAGCGAAACGCCGCTGTCGCCGCCCGGGTCCAGCAGGTCGCCCAGGAGGGTGCGAACCTCGGACGTGACCGCCTCCTCCAGTACCTGAGCCAGGCCGAGCGCGACGCGCTGCTTCGCGAGCCCTGGCTCGAAAAGATGTACATGGGCCAGGCCGTCCATCGGTACACCGCGACGATCCTCCAGGAGGAGGGGTACCTGTACCACCTGATCGGCCCCGACTTCGAGATCCTGTTCGCGGACGGCCCGGTATTCGTCGAATTGACGACGCCGCTCCAGGTCGCAGCCCACATCGCCAGGGGAGGTTTGTACGAGCTCGCCCAGATCATCACGTACGTCTTGCCCTGACGGCCGCGACGGCTGGCTGGGGCGCTGATGTCAGCGGATGCCTCAGCCGGCCGGAGCGCTCCGGCGACCTTCACCGGAACCGTTGCGGGGCAGCGCCTCGAACTGCCCGCCGGGGCGATGTTCCAGGACGCCGTCGTGGTCGACTGCGATCTCAGTCGCCAGCGGATCCCGCGGCTTTCGGTCTCAGCGACGCTGTTCGAGCGATGCGACTTCAGTCGATCGCAGGTCGTCGGCGTCCTCGGCGTCCGGCCGTGGGCGACGTACCGGGACTGCACGTTCGTGCGGACCGACCTCCGCGGCGCTGCACCGTCGCTGGCCCGGTTCGAGCGATGCACGTTCGACAACGCAAAGCTCGACAAGTGGTTCGCCACCTCGGCCGAGTTCGTCGACTGCCGCTTCAGCGGGCCACTCCGTTCGATGCGGTTTGCCGGGAGCGTCTGGCCGGCCGAGGTGGCCCAGAAGTTGGGGCCGAGGCGGCTCGAATTCGTGGGCAACGACTTCAGCGAAGCCGAACTCGTCGATGTCGATTTCGTCGGCGGCGTCGACATCGGCGCCCAGCGCTGGCCGTCGTCGCCCGACTACGCGATCATCGAGGACTTGCCGGATGGCCTCGCGGCCGCCGAGCAGGAGATCGCCCGCTGGCAGGACGGCAAGGAGCGGTCGGATGCGCTCGAGATGCTCCGCTGGATGCAGGGCGTCTACGCCGGTCAGTCGGGAACGGTCCGGCGCCGCGGTCAGCTGTCCCCGACGACCGAGCGGGTCTGGTCCATCGTCGAGGACGGATCAAAGGCCGCCCGCGGTCGGTGAGCCGGGCGTCCCTCAGTCCGTCCGTTGGGCGAGGGCCACGATGATCCCCTCCGGCCCGCGCACGTACGTCATGCGCCACACGTCTTCTTCGCCGATGCCGCCGACGAGGCCGTAGCCGTCGGCGGCCAGCCGGTCGACGATCGCCTGGAGGTCATCCACTTCGAAGCAGATGTTGCGCAGCCCCAGTTCGGTGGACATGGCGTCGGGCGATCCCGGTTCGTGGTCGGGCTGGATGAAACGCGACAGCTCCAGCTTGGTTCCGCCGTCGGGCAGCCGCAGCATGACGATCTCTGATCGGGAGTTCGGGATACCGATCACCGTGTCGACGAACGGGCCTTCCATGACCATCCTGCCCTCGACCTCGAAACCGAGGCCGACGAAGAACGCCGCCACGGAGTCGAGATCCGCGACCGTGATGCCCACGTGGTCGAAGCGTCGAATCTGCGGCATCGCTGGATCCTCCTCTGTAGTCGGTCAGGGTTCCGTCCGGGTGATCGCCAACGACGGCCGGTTCGCGCAGGCCATCCACGGGACCGCGTCATTCCGCGGCGTCCCGCTTCTGCGTCTCGGCCATTGCCTTGCGGTTCGCTTCGCTGGGGCGCATCGCGTCCGACATCGACGCGGTCGGCAGATCGGTCCTGGACTTGCGGCGGGGTCGCTCGGCTCGAGCGGCCTGGCGGTCCGCCATGCGCTGGGCGATGACCGTTTCGTGGCCCTGGTCCCCGGGCTCGTAGTAGCGCCGGCCGACGAGCTGGTCGGGCAAGTACTGCTGGTCGACGTCGTTGCCCTCGAAGTCGTGGGGGAACTTGTAGCCGACGCCGATGCCGTGGCGTTTCATCCTGCGGTCGCCCGCCGACCGCAGGTGGTTGGGCACCGGCTGCGAGCCGTGCTTCAGGACGTCGGCGAGCGCCGCACCGTACGCCCGGCCGATGGAGTCCGACTTCGGCGATACGGCGATGAAGACGGTTGCCTGGGCAAGCGCGTATTGGGCCTCGGGAAGGCCGATCCAGTCGAGCGCATCGGACGCGGCGACCGCAACGCTCAGGGCGCGTGGATCGGCGTTGCCCACATCCTCTGAGGCGCTGATGATGAGCCGTCGAGCCACGAACCGCGGGTCCTCGCCGGCGGCGATCATCGCGGCCAGCCAGTAGAGCGCAGCGTCGGGGTCGTTGCCACGCAGGCTCTTGATGAACGCCGACACCGTGTCGTAGTGGCCGTCGCCGGCTCGATCGTAGGCGAGCACGCGCTGCTGGGCCGCGGTCTCGACGTCCTCCAACCTCGGGCTGACGCGGCCGTCGGCATCGCGCACGTCCTCGGCCTCGGCAAGCGCGGTCGCGCCTTCGAGCACGTTGAGCGCGGCGCGCGCGTCCCCGCCCGCCAGCGAGACGAGGTGTTCGAATGCGTCGTCGGAGACCGCCACTCCGCCCTCCGGACCCGAGCGTGCCTGCGAGGCCGCGCTCCTCGTCGGCCAGCGCCCGACGGACCACGCTCGCGACCTCCTCGTCGGTCAGCGCCTCGAGCCGCCACACGCGCATCCGCGAGAGCAGCGCCGAGTTCACCTCGAAGTACGGGTTCTCGGTCGTGGTTCCCGTCAGCGTGATCGTCCCGTCCTCGACGTAGGGCAGGAGGGCGTCCTGCTGGGCCTTGTTGAAGCGGTGGATCTCGTCGATGAACAGGACGGTCCGCTGCCCGTTCAGCGTGAGTCGTTCCTGGGCCTGGGCGATGGCGCCCCGCACCTCGGCCACGCCCGACGAGACGGCCGACAAGGCGATCATCTCGGCCCCGATGGCATCCGCGAGCAGACGCGCCAGGGTCGTCTTGCCGGTGCCCGGCGGTCCCCACAGGATCAGCGAGCCGAGGTGGCCGCGGGCGATCGACCGGCGCAGCGGTCCCCGCTCGCCGACGAGGTGCTGCTGCCCGACGAAGTCATCGAGCGAGCGCGGACGCATGCGAGCCGCGAGCGGCTGTGCGCCGGGCGGCGGCTGGAACAGGGGCTGAGGCTTCGCGCCTCCGGCTCGTGGACGTGGTGATGGCATCGAGCGCAGTCTACGAGGGGCGAGAGCTCAGACGGAGCGCTCGACGACTTCGGGCGCGTTCGGGTCGTCCTCGCCACGTCAGGCAGGCTCCGATGGGACCGCTGTCAGCCGCCGAGGCGGCGACGCGTCAGAACGGACCGAGGTTCGTCACCTGCGAGATGACCCACAGGGCGATGAGGACGAGGATGAGCGAACCGCCGACGAGCACGATCCGGCGCACGTCGCGGGCGACGTAGGCGTACTCGTTGGCGGCGGCGACAGCGAGGCTCGACGAGGGTCGGGCGACGACGTCCTCGGTCGGACGCGTGCGTGACCGGCGCTTCGTCTCCTCGGCTCGTCGCTCCTCGGCGACGATCGCCGCCTCGAGCTCGGCGGCTCGAGCCTCTTCTGCGTCGGTCAGCGTCGCCGGGCGTGGCGCGACCGGTGCCGCTGGCGCGGGACGACGGTGGCCGTCGGGCGCAGTGGTCGATCGCTGAAGGGGCCGGCGCTGTCCGGGTCGGGTTGTGATGCTGCCTCTGGCGCGTTTGGCCATGATGTGTGAAGGGCCTCCAATGGACGAGAGTCGGGGCCGGCGCCGTCCGATGCGCTCGAGAGCGCCTGCCGACGGGAGAGGATAGCACCCCGAATCGCCGGGAAGCCCATTTCGAGGTGTCTCCGGGCACCGAGGTCGCGCGGTCGGCGACGACGTGCGGAGTGCAGAAGGGTTTGCTAGAGTCGGGCCGCTCGCCGGTCTGGAGGACGGTTCCGATGGATCGAACGGCGTCAGTGAAGCTGTTTCGGGTCTGACAGGCTAGGTGTCACAGCGGCCGGCGATGCTCCCGACATGGCCCCCACGACATCCACCCAGCCGGCGGGCTCGCCGGTGACCCGAACACGCGTCCGCGGCTCGCCGCGAGGCGCATCCCCTCGACCAGCTGCCCGCCTGGCGCGAGCTCGTCCCGGTCATGGACCCGACCGTGACGCGGCCGTGCTCCCTCGGGTCTCGAGGCGCTGCTGGGCGGACTCAACCCGGATCAGCTCCGAGCCGTGACGCACGAGGACGGACCGCTCCTCGTCATAGCCGGTGCCGGGACAGGCAAGACGCAGGTCATCACCCGACGGATCGCCTGGCTGATCGCGACGCGTCGAGCGCGACCGTCCGAGATCCTGGCCCTCACCTTCACCGACAAGGCCGCCGAGGAGATGGCGATCCGCGTCGACCAGCTCGTGCCGTACGGCTACACGGACAGCGCGATCTCGACGTTCCATGCGTTCGGTGACGGGCTCATCCGCGAATACGCGCTTGAGCTCGGCCTCCCGACCGACCTGCGGGTCCTGTCCCGGCCTGAGGTCGTCATCTTCCTGCGCGAGCACCTGTTCGAGTTCGAGCTGGACCGATACCGGCCGCTCGGCGACCCGACACGGTTCCTCGCCGCGCTCGCCACGCTCTTCAGTCGCTGCAAGGACGAGGACGTCTCGCCGGCCGACTACCTGGCGCATGCCGAACCGTGTCGCGGCTGAGGCCGCTGCCGTCGCCGAAGCCGCCGGCCGACCCGGAGCGACCGATGCCGATGTCCGTCGCCGCCGACGCCGCCGCCGAGGACGCAGCCCGTCAGGCGGAGCTCGCCCGCGCCTACGCGACGTACCAGGAGCTGATGGCCGCGAACGGCTGCATCGACTTCGGCGATCAGGTCGCGCTCGCCCTGCGGCTCGTGCGGACGTCGCCGGCGGCTCGGGCCGAGATCGCCGCGCGCTTTCGATACATCCTCGTCGACGAGTTCCAGGACACCAACCGAGCACAGTCGGAGCTCGTCGCGGCCCTCGCCGAGGGCCATCGCAACGTCACGGTCGTCGGCGACGATGACCAGGCGATCTACGCCTTCCGCGGCGCTGCCGTGGACAACATCCTCGGCTTTCGGGACCGGTACGCGGGGGCCCGGACGGTCGTCCTGCGACGCAACTACCGGTCGCTCGCGCCGATCCTCGACGCCTCCCACCGGCTCATCCGCTTCAACGACCCGGACCGTCTCGAGGTCCGCGCCGGCGTCAGCAAGCGGCTGCGCGCCCACCGCGTCAGCCGACGGCCCGCGACCGGTCCGACTCGAGGCGTTCGCGTCGGGTTCCGAAGAAGCGGACTGGATCGCGGCCGAGATCGGCCGGCGAGTCGAGGCCGGAGCCGCTCCGCGTGACCACGCCGTCCTCGTGCGGGCGAACGCCCAGGCCGACCCGATCCTGCGCGCCCTCAACATGGCCGGCATCCCGTGGCGCTTCTCGGGCGCCTCCGGACTGTACGCACGTCCCGAGGTCCGATCGCTCCTCGCGTTCCTGCGGGTCGATCGCCGACCTCGAATCCAGCGTCGACCTGTACGCCCTGGCCGCCTCCGATGTCTACGGACTCGGCGGCGAGGACCTGACCGCGATCATCAACATGGCTCGTCGCCGGAACCGCTCGGTGTGGGCGATCCTCGAGGAGCTCGATGCGCAGCCCGGGATCCTGCGGGTCGCTCCCGCGACCCGCGCGACCGTCCATCGATTGCTCGCAGACCTGCGTCGATACGTCACCGCGGCCCACGAACGACCAGCCGGCGAGGTCCTCTACCGGTTCCTGCGCGACAGCGGGATGCTCGGCTCGCCTCGTCGCGACGGACTCGATCGCGGCCGAGGAAGCGCTCCAGAACATCGCCCGGTTCTTCGAGATCATCCGGGCGCAGTCCGCGCTGCTCGCCGACGACCGGGCGGTCTTCGTCGCCGGTCACCTCGCCACGCTCATCGAGGCTGGCGACGACCCGGCGACGGCCGAGCTCGATTCCGACGTCGACGCTGTCGCGGTCCTCACCGTCCACAAGGCGAAGGGCCTCGAATTCCCGGTCGTCTTCCTGCCTGGGACTGGTCGCCGGTCGCTTCCCGTCCAACGGTCGGGGCGACCCGCTGGCCGCTGCCCGCTGGTCTCGGCCGGGGAGTGCCCGCCGAGCGCGGCAGTCGTCGCTGGCCGAGGAACGACGGCTGTGTCTACGTCGCGATGACCCGCGCACGCGACGAGCTGATCCTCTCGCACGCCGCCGACTACGGCGGCGCGCGTGCGCGACGCGTCTCGCCGTTCGTCCTCGAAGCCCTTGACCTCCCGTCCGCCGCAGGTGTGCCCGGCGCGGGGGCGCGGGTATCGACGCCCGAGGAGCGCCTCGCCGCGTTCGCCGAGAGCTGCGCCCGTCACGCCGACCCCCGAGGGCCCGATCACCGAGCCGCTGTCGCTCAGCTACTACCAGATCGACGATTACCTGACGTGCCCGCTCAAGTACAAGTTCGCCCACGTCGCTGCGTGTCCCGCTGGCGCCCCACCACGCGATCATCTATGGCGCCGCCCTCCACAAGGCAGTCCAGCTCTTCCACGTCCGCCACGCCAAGGGTCACGTGATGAGCGAGACGGAGCTCGACGAGGTCTTCGAGTCGGCCTGGTCGAACGAGGGGTTCGTGAGTCGCGACCACGAGGAGGCGACGGCTGGCGGCTGGCCGGGCTGGCCTCCGTCGGTTCCGCGAGGCCCAGCTCCAGCCGGACGCCGTCATCCCGACCTACGTCGAGCGCGAGTTCAGCTTCACCCTGGGCGGTGACCGGATCCGGGGGCGCTGGGACCGGGTGGATGTCGTCCCGGCGGAGGAGGGGAGTGGGGCCCGCGGCGAGCGTGATCCGATCACGCGACGTCACTCCGGCGGCGGCGAGCCGAGCGCCGACGTCGTGTCACCGACGCTTGGCATCCTCGGGCCCGGAGCGCGTCACCGTCACGGACTACAAGTCATCCGACGTGCGCGATCCCGCGAAGGCCCGCGAGCGGGCCCGCGAATCGCTCCAGCTCCAGATCTACGCGATGGGCTACGAGGCGATGACGGGCCGCCTGCCGGACGCCGTGGCCCTTCATTTCCTCGAGTCGGGGCTGGTTGGACGGGTCGAGGTGGATCCCAAGCGGCTCGCGCGAGCTCGCGAGCGGATCGCAACGGCCGCCGCAGGCATGCGCGCTCGCGACTACACGCCAAAGCCGGACTATCTCGCCTGCACGTACTGCGCGTTCCGCGATATCTGCCCCTCGAGCGTCGCCCGCTGAGGCGGTGCGCAGCCGCGCCGCGGTTGACCAACCCGCGCGATAGGGCATCCGCCCGACTGGACGGCCGATCAGTTCGGCAGCATCCTTCGCGTCCAACAGCAGCGGGGCCGAATGCCAGCCGGATCAACCATGGAGCGCCTCGCCCGGTGGATCCGTCCATGGGCGGCGACCGACACGTCGCAGGCCCTAGACTCGCTCGTCATGGAACCGCGCGACCGGCTGGCCAACCTCGGCTTCCTGGCCGCGGCGGTGGTCGTCTGGGTTCTCGTCGGCGTGGTCGTCACCACCCGCGACCCGGTCGTCCAGCCAGAGGCCGGGTTCATCGGTGCGGCGCTGATGGGTCTCGCGGTGGCGCTCACCCTCACGCCACTCATGTGGCTGACCGTGTTCGGCCGCCACCGCCGGATCGCCTATCGCGGCGACTGGACCCGTGCGATCCGCCGGTCGGCGTGGGTCGGCATCATCGTGATGGTCTTCGTCGTCCTTCGGCTGCAGGGACTGCTCGTCCTGCCCGATCGCCCTGTTCATGATCGCGCTCGTCGGTCGTCGCCGAAGCGACGCTGTCCGCCGAACGCTGAGACCGCGGCGAGAACGCGACCGAGGAACGGTACCGCCGTCGACCGACCTCCCGAGTCGTCAGCGACGCTCCGCACGGTGCTACCATCGGCGACGCGCCCCGCTGGACGACGGTTCGAAACCGGCGGCGTCCCGAACGAGACGGACCCGACATGTCACTGTCGGTCGAGGCTGCCGTCTCCGGAGGATCTCGTGGCTGAGCGCAACCCCGACGCTGACGGCGCATCCGCGGGCGCCTTCGCCCGGGCGAACGGCTGGGACCGCCCGTACCGACGTACGACGACTTCGAACCTGCCCGACCTACGTCGGCCCGGTCTCGTTCGCGCGGCTGCCCGTGGGTCACCGACCCGGCCGAGCTGCGCAGACGCGAGGTCGACGTCGCGATCATCGGTGCGCCGTTCGATGACGCGGTGACGCATCGCTCGGGCGCCCGGTTCGGGCCACGCGCCATCCGTCAGGCGCAGTACACCTCGGGTCTCGATCAACTCGCTCCAGCTCGACGTCGAGCCCTTCGAGGTCCTCCGCGTCGTCGATGCCGGCGACGCCAACATCATCCCGGCGTGGATCGAGCGCGCGCACGCCCTCATCTACCAGAAGGTGCACGAGCGTCGCGGCCACCGGCGCCATCCCGATCGTCCTCGGTGGCGACCACTCGATCACCTGGCCGAGCGCGACGGCGGTCGCCGAGGTCCGCCGCCCGGGCAGCATCGGGATCGTCCACTTCGACGCCCACGCCGACACTGCGGCCGACGACTGGGGCGTGCTCGCCGGCCACGGCACACCGATGCGCCGGCTCATCGAATCGGGGGCGGTCGAGGGCAAGAACTTCGTCCAGGTCGGCCTTCGCGGCTACTGGCCGCCGGTCGAGGTCTTCGAGTGGATGCGCGAGCAGGGCATGCGGTACCACTTCATGCGCGAGATCGAGGAGCGTGGCGCCGATGCGGTCATCGCGCCAGGCGATCGACGAGGCGCTCGACGGCGCCGACTACGTCTACCTGAGTGTCGACATCGACGTCGTCGATCCGGGGCTCGCGCCCGGGACCGGGACGCCTGAACCGGGCGGGATGCTGACTCGCGAGATCCTGCGGGCCATCCGCCAGATCGTTGCGGCCGTCGACCTCGCCGGGATGGACATCGTCGAGGTGTCGCCGCCGTACGACCACGCCGAGACGACCGCGATGGTCGCCAACCGGGCCGCGCTGGAGGCGATCAGCGCCCTCGCCGTGCGACGGCTCGCGGGCAAGCCGGTCCGCTGGGCGGGCGGCCCGACCGCGTCGCGGACGTCGCCGACGATCGCCGCGGATCGGTGTCGCGCCCGCTCGACGCGATGGTCGACCTTTCGGTCCACGCGGCCGCGTCGAGCCGAGCTGACGACCCGCGCCTGCCGACCGTCCGCCATGCTCGACCGCCCGATCCCGCCACCGCCGAGGCGCTCGCCCGCTTCTACGACCTCGACCTGACCGACGACCCGGGCGACCTCGATCTCTACCTGGCGCTCGCGGGGCGAACAGGCGGCCCGATCCTCGAGCTCGCCGTCGGGAGCGGACGGCTCGCCGTGCCCGCTCGCCGAGGCGGGCTACGACGTGACGGGCGTCGACCTCGACCCGGCGATGCTCGCTCGCGCCCGACGGCGCGCGGACGCCGCGACGCCGACAGGGCCGGCTGACCCTCATCGAGGCCGATCTCGTCGATCTCCACCTTCCCGATGCCGGTCGCTTTCGCCTCGCGTTCCTCGCCCTGAACTCGCTCCTCGTCCTTCCGACCCGTGCGGCCCAGCGGGCCGCGCTTCGAACGCTCGCGACACACCTCGCGCCGGGCGGTGTCGCCGTCGTCGACATCTGGCTGCCCGGACGCCGAGGATCTCGCGCGGTACGACGGTCGGATCATCCTCGAGTGGCCGCGGCTCGATCCCGAGACGGGCGCGATGGTCACAAAGTCCGGGTTCGGCCCAGCACGACGCCGCCAGCGCGACCGTGACGATCACGACGATCTTCGAGGAGGGACGGCAGGGCGAGCCGACCCGTCGCTGGGTCCGCCGCGACCGGATGCGGCTCGTGTCGGCGGACGACCTCCGGGAATTCGCCGAGGACGCCGGTCTCGACGGTCGAGATCGTTGCCGGCGACTACGACCTCGGGCCGCACGGGGCCGGGCAGCGACCGCGCCATCCTCGTCGCCGTTCGCCCCTGACCTCGGCCCGACGTCGCTCGACATGGTTCGTCGGGCCATCGGAACAGCGCCCGGACCTCCGGGTAGGTCCGCTGTTCGGACCCTCGTGGTATCGTCGGTCCGATGCCACCGAGCGACCAGACGCGGCTGCTGATCATCGAGGACGTCCCGCAGGTCGCGCAGTACATCCGCGGCCTGCTGAACGCCCAGTCGCGGGTCAAGCTGCTCGAGGTCGTGTCCGAGGGCGCGAAGGCCGTCACGACCATCAAGGAGCTCCGGCCCGACGTCGTCATCGTGGACGCCCTGCTCCAGGGTCGCGTGAAGGGCCCCAAGCTGATCGACCAGATCCGCGACGCCGGCGTTCGGGATCCCGGTCATCGTCCTGACGGTGCCGCAGAACCCGGTCGAGCCCGACCCCGAAGCCGGCATCCACGGCGTCCTCGCGATGCCGTTCTCGGGCTTCGATCTCATGAACCGGATCGACGCCGTCCGCAAGGAATTCGAGGCCCAGCAGGCGACCGCGACGCCGCGGGTGATGACGTGTTCGCGCCGAAAGGCGGGGTCGGCAAGACGACCATCGCGTTCAACCTTGCGGTCGCGCTCGGCCAACTCGATCAGCGGACCGTGCTGATCGACGGGAGTCTCCAGTTCGGCGACCTGCGCGCGCTGCTGCAGGTCCCGAGCGACGCTCCATCGATCCTCGACCTGCCGACCGACCGGATCTCCGAATCCGACCTCGGCGATGTCCTCTGGCGCGACCCGTCGGGCATCGACATCCTGCTGGCTCCACCGCGGATCGAGATGGCCGAGATGCTGACGGTCCGGGACGTCGACAAGGTGCTGTCGCTCCTCCGCCGCGTCTACTCGGCGATCGTCATCGACATGCCGAGCCACCTCAACGACATCAATCTCGCCTTCCTCGACGCAGAGCGACTCGATCATCGAGATCGTCACGTACGACTCCACGACGATCCACAACACGATCGCGATGGCCGAAACCTTCCGGTCGATCGGCTACCCGGCGTCGAAGGTCCGGTACCTCGTCAACCGCGCCGATTCGGCCGCCGGCCTTCGAGGCCACCGACCTCGAGCGGGCGCTCGGACGCGTGCCCGAGCATCGCGTCGTCTCCGATGGGCGCCTCGTCACCCAGTCGAACAACGAGGGTGTGCCGTTCGTCCTGGCCAGTCCGAAGGCCCAGGTGAGCATGGACGTCCTGCGGGTGGCACTCGAGATCCTCGGCATCACCGACCCGGCCCTCGTGACCGGGCGAGCCTGACCGAGATGTCAGATCCGCGTCCCCTCGGTGTCTTCGACTCCGGGGTCGGTGGCCTGACGGTCCTGCGCGAGATCGTCCGCCGGTCGCCCGGCCGAATCGACCGATCTATCTCGGCGACAACGCCCGCGCCCCCTACGGCGTCCGCTCCGATGCCGAAGTCCTCGCGTTCAGCACCGAATCGCTCGACCTCCTCGCCGAACGGGACGTCAAGGCCATCGTCGTCGCCTGCAACACCTCGACCGCGGTCGCGCTCGGGTTCCTGCGACGCCGCTACGACCTGCCGATCCTCGGCGTCATCCGGCCCGGCGCCTCCGCCGCTGCACTCGCGACCCGCAACCGGAGGGTCGGTGTGATCGCCACGCCGGCGACGATCCGGTCGCACGCCTACTTCTCGGCGATCAAGGACGAGAATCCGGCCGTGGAGGTCTACGAGCACGCGACGCCGGCCCTCGTCCCGCTCGTCGAGGCGGGCGAGCTGTCGGGTCCGACTCGCCGAGGCGGCCGTCGCAGATGCGCTCGCGCCGCTCATCGGCGAGCGCGACGCCGCGGGCGAATCGATCTTCCCGAAGCCGCCCGGAGCGACGATCGATACGCTGCTTCTCGGCTGCACCCACTACCCGCTGCTGCGGGCGATCATCGCCGCCAACGTCGGCGACCGGGTCGCGATCGTCGATTCGGCGACGGCGACCGCGTCGGCGTCTGGCAGAGTTGCTCAGCGTCAACGGCCTCGAAGCGCCCGGCACGACCCGGGGAACCGCCGCCGACCCCGGGCTCGGCGGCCATGCCCGGCCAGACGAACACCCGCGAGAGGCCGTCCATCTCCAGCTGACGACAGGGGATGCCGACGCGTTCCACGCGCTCGCGAGCCGCCTGTTCGGCTCGGCATTCCTCGACGTCCAGCATGTCGATCTCGCTGGATCGGGTGCGGCCGCTGGACCAGCCGCGAGTGTGGCGGTCCGATGAGCGAGGGACAGGGACGTCCTGCCGCGCCCGCCGTCGTGGCGCGACGACCGCATCTGGCAGGTCGGCTTCCTCGTCGGTTCGGCGCTCGGTGCCGCGGCAACGGTCGTCGGGCGTCGAGCGGAGCGCTCGGCACGCCGCGGGCTCGTCGACTGGCCCGAGGTCGAGCGGATCGCCATCCGACGACTCGAGGCTGCGCCCGGCCGACTCAGCGCCTGCGGAGCTGCGGGCGAGCGAGCCGGCCTACGCGGAGGCGATGGAGCGGATCGTCCCGGCCCTGTCGAGCGCGCTCGGCGCCGAGCTGCCGGGCGTCGTCGAGCGTTCGGGCGTCGTCGACCGTGCGGGCTGGGTTCGCGCGAACACCGGCGCGTTCGCCTCGCTGATCGGCAAGCTCGAGACCGACCTTCTCGACCAGGTCATCCCGACCGGCAGCGGCCTCGCCAAAGCGACGATGGCGCTTGCCAACCGGTGGGTCACGACGCGCCAGCTCGGCTTCCTGCTCGGGTTCATGGGATCGAAGGTGCTCGGCCAGTACGACCTCGCCCTGCTCTCGACCGAGCAGGTGCCCGGCCGTCTCCTGTTCGTCGAGGAGAACGTCCGGGCGACCGCTCGCGCCCTCGGCGTTCCGCTGGTCCCGTTCCGGACATGGATCGCCCTCCACGAGACGACGCACGCGTTCGAGTTCGAGGCGCATCCGTGGCTCCGGCCGTATCTCGCCGACCGGCTCGAGCGTCAGCTGACGCTGTTCGGACGCGACGCGCGCGGCATCGGGCGCGAGGCGATCCGCGGTCTCGGCCGCGCCGTCCGCGGCGAATCGGCCGGGCGAGCACTGGATGGAGACGCTGATGGGGCCGGAGCAGCGCGCGCTGTTCCGCGAGACCCAGGCGGTCATGAGCCTGCTCGGAGGGCTTCAGCGACTACGTGATGGACGAGGTGGGTCGCGATCTCGTGCCCGGGCGTCGAGGTCATCAGCGCCAAGTTCCACGAGCGCCGCACGAAGCGGACGCCCTTCGAGCGATCCGTCCTGCGGCTCACCGGGATGGATCTCAAGATGGAGCAGTACCGCAAGGGCGAGGCGTTCGTCCGCGCGATCGCCGACCGGCGCGGTCCGGCGGCGCTGACGCCGTCTCTGGGAAGGGCCCGAGACGCTGCCGCGCGACGGCGAGATCGATGAGCCCGAGCGTTGGATCGCGCCGCGTCCTCGACCGGCCGGCGGGACTCGGCGGCCTGCTCGACCGGCGCGTGACCGAGCGCGCGTGACCGAGCGCGCGCGTGACCGACGCGCTGGTGCGGCACGCCGGTCCAGGCCGTGGACCCGGGGCGCGCCGACCGCCATCGCACTCAGTCCGATCCTGTCGGCCCGCTACCGGTCGCGCGACCTCGAACGCATCCGCGCCGCGGCCCCGGGTGCCCGGATCGTGATGGTGTCGGTCGAGGGCCTCGCGGACGGTCCGGTCGACGACGTCGAGGTGATGCTCCGCGGCTGGCTGAGCTCCGAGGCGTTCGATCGCCTCCTGGCGCGTGCGCCGCACCTTTCGTGGGTCCACTCGGCGACGTCGGGCGTCGAGCGGGCGCTGACCCCTGCGGCCCGCGAGCGCGGCGTCGTCGTGACGAATGCCCGTGGTGTCTTCAGCCGGCCGATCGCCGAATACGTCCTGATGATGATCCTCGCCGTCAGCCGGCGGCTCCCGCAGCTCCTCGAGCTGCAGCGTGAACGGACGTGGCAGCCGCTCGAGGGCGCCGAGCTGCGAGACGTGACCGTCGGGATCGTCGGTCTGGGTTCGATCGGGCGGGCCGTGGGTGCGCTCGCGACGGCGTTCGGGTGCAGGGTCGTCGCGGTCCGCCGATCCGCGGGAGCTGGCGCGGATCGCGGAGCCGGGACGGACACCGGCGAACGGTCGGTCGGCGACCTCATGCTCGACCGCGTCGGCGGGCCTGAGACGCTCCCCGACCTCCTCGCCGAGTCCGACTTCATCGTGCTCGCCGCGCCGCTGACGCCCCGAGACCGAGGAGATGATCGAACGCCGAGACCCTGGCGATGGTCAAGCCCGGTGCGTGGTTCATCAACGTCGCGCGCGGCAAGCTGATCGACGAGCGAGCGCTCATCCGAGCGCTCCAGGACGGGCCACTGGGCGGCGCGGTCCTCGACACCTTCCGCGACGAGCCGCTGCCGCCGATGTCGTCGTTCTACGACCTGCCGAACGTCATCGTCACGCCGCACACCGCATGGTCGAGCGGCCGGGTGCTCGACCGCAGCGTCGAGCTGTTCTGCGACAACCTCCGCCGATTCGCCGCGGGCGAGCCGCTGCTCAACGTCGTGGACCCGAACGCCGGCTACTGACGGGCGGTTCGGCCGTCGGGACCTCGCGGCCGTAGGCTTGCGCGATGCAGATCGCCATCGTCGGACTTGCCGGCTCGGGCAAGACGACCGTCTTCAACACGCTCACCCGCGGCCACGCCGAGACCGGCGGCTATGGCGGCGTCACCCTGAACGTCGGTGTCGTCAAGGTCCCCGACGACCGCCTCGATCGTCTCGCCGAGATCTTCAAGCCGAAGAAGATCGTCCAGGCCGACGTCACCTACGCCGACCTGCCGGCGCCGCCGCCCTCGTCTGAGGGCCACATCGGCACCGAGGAGCTGCCGCCCGACCACCTCGCCCGACTCCGCGACTCGGACGCACTCCTCCACGTCGTCCGGGCGTTCGAGGATCCGTCGAACCCGCACCCCGACGGGAGCGTCGATCCCGGCCCGCGACGTCGAGCGGCTCGATCTCGAGTTCCTGCTCGCCGACCTCTCGATGGCCGAGCGTCGGCTCGAGCGTCTCAAGACGAGCGGCCAGCACGGGACGCCGGCCGAGCGCGAAGCGGCCGAGCGCGAGGAGGTCGTCCTCCAGCGCATCCATGCCGGGCTCCAGGCTGGCTCGCCGATACGGGACCTCGACCTCGAGGCCGACGAGGAGAAGGCGATCCGCGGCTTCCGGTTCCTGACCCAGAAGCCCGTCCTGGTGCTGCTCAACGTCGGCGAAGGCGACCTCGCCCGGGCGCCCGACCTCGTCGCCAGCATCGCCGCGGGCTACGACCATCGCCACGCCATGATCGATTCACTGTCCGCGAAGATCGAGATGGAGCTCGGCGAGCTCGAGCCCGACGAAGCCGCCGTCTTCATGGACGAGCTGGGGATCGCCGAGTCGGGCCTGGACCGCGTCATCGCGCTGTCGTACAAGCTGCTCGGGCTCGTGTCGTTCCTGACCGCCGGGTCCCGACGAGGTCCGCGCCTGGCCGATCCCCGACGGATCGACGGCCGTCGACGCCGCCGGTGCCATCCACACCGATCTCGCCCGTGGGTTCATCCGCGCCGAGACCGTGCCGTACGAGGACCTCGTCAGCCTCGGCTCGATGGCCGAGGCGCGCAAGCACGGGAAGCTTCGCTCGGAGGGGAAGACCTACCGGGTTCGCGACGGCGACGTCGTCGAGATCCTGTTCAGCCGCTGAGCGGCGACTCGTGGCTGATCAGGCCAGGGACGCGTCCGCGGGGCCGGCCCGTCGGCCCGGCATCAGTTGAGGCGGCCGCCGCCGAGATCGAAGTCGGCGAGGATCGACCGGTAATCGACGCTCTCGGTCTCGTCGTCGTCGTCATCATCATCGTCGTCTTCCTCGGCATCGGCGAGGTCGACTTCGAGGTCGGCAAGGAAGTTGCCCTCCTCCTCGGTCGACACGTTGACGGCCGCCGCGAGCTGGTCGTCGCTGACGAAGATGAAGCCGTGGTCGCGTTCGAGCTCGACGGCGATGGCTTCCGCGAGGGTATCGTGGCTGTAGTGGTCCTGGATGCGGCGCCGGATCGACTGGACGAGCTCGAAGAACTCCTCCGGCTCCCATTCGGACTCGCTGACGACGAGCACGTCCGAGTAGACCTCGTTGTCGCCCTCGTGCAGCTCGTAAAAGAACACGTTCACTCCCTGGTGCGATCGGATGGGGTCGCAAAGTATACGTCCGGTCGCGCCGGGATCCGGATCGAAGGAGGGGGAATGCCGCCCGCCGGCATCGAGATCGTCCACGTCGGCTCGGCGAGCCGCGACCTGACGACCGACGATCCCCGCGGCTGGCGTCTCGGCGGTGGTGCCACGTACGCCGCGCTGACGACTGCCCGGCTCGGTCTTCGGACCGCGGCGATCCTCGGTGTCGATCGCCGCGGCATCGACCGCCCGCGAGCTCGACCTCCTGCGCGACGCCGGCGTCGACCTCATGCTGCTTCGGCTGCCCGAGGGGCCGGTCTTCGAGAACCGCGAGACGCCAGACGGGCGGACCCAGGTCTGTCATGCCCCGGGCGTGCCGCTCGAGATCCCGGCCATGCCCGAGCGGTGGCTTGCGACCAGGGCCTGGTCGCTCGTGCCGGTCGCCGACGAGGTGCCGGAGTCCTGGGTCGCCGCTCGTGCCCGATGACGCGTATCGTGGTCGTCGGCTGGCAGGGGATGCTTCGCGAGCTGTCGGCGGGCGGACCCGGTGACGCGGCGAGCGCCTCGAGAGTCGGCCCTGCTCCGACGGGCCGATCTCGTCGGTGTCAGCCATCACGACGTGGAGTCGAGCACGACCCTCGATCGGCTCGGCCAGCTTCCTCCACCCAGGCGCGGCCATGCTCGTGACCCAGGGACGCTTTGGCGGGTTGCTGGTCGAGGTCGGGGACCGCGGACCGGCGCAGGTTTGGCAATACCGGCCCAGCGCGCCCGACCGCGAGGACGATCCGACCGGCGCGGGCGACACGTTCCTGGCGGCGCTCGCGGCATCGGTGCTTCGGCCGGCGATCGTCGGGCGTGGCCGAGCGCGACGGACGCCGGACCTGCGCTTCGCCGCAGCGGCCGGGTCGCTCGTCGTCGAGGGCCCGGGGCTCGAGCCGGTCCCCGATCGTGCAGCGGTCATCCTGCGGCGTGCCCGGGAACGGGTTCGCCGCGCGGTCACGCCGAGCGAGGCGAGCCAGGTGTCTCGGTGGTGACCGAGGAATCGCACGACGGCGGAGTGGACCCACCGAAGCCGCAGCGGCCGTGATGTCCGGCCGCACGCGGGCGGCCATCAGGCTACAGACCGTCCGGTGCCTCGCGGGCCGTGTTCGATGGAGGCGAGCCAGACGCGGCGGAGATCCGCCTCGAGCGAGGGTTCGGGCCGGCCGAGGCGGCGCCGACGCTCGATGAGGGCCAACCCGTGGGTCGTCGCAGCGAGCGGCACCAGCTCGGTCGCGAAGACGATGTTCGTCGGAGCTTGGCCAGCTCGATCGCGGCGACGATCGCCAGCCGGCCCGGACCGGCCGCCAGCGATTCCCAGGCTTCGACGGCCGCCGCGTACCTCCCGAGTCGCCGGAGGAGGTGCGCGCGCTCGGCCGCGATGCGTTCCGCGGTCCACGGGGCGTCGAACGCCGCCGACCGAGGTGATGCAAGCGGCGCGGTCTCAGCGGGGCGGCGCGGCCGGCCACCAAAATCGGGAGCGCGGCTGGGAGACCACCACGAGTCGTCGTCGGACTCGAGCAGTCCCGGGGCCGGCGTCGTTCGCGGCCTTCTCTCCCACGGCAGAGTGGTGGCGCGCCTCGGCGTCGTCTGGCCGCGCTGTACGGACCGTCGCCGGCCACGCTTCTCCGGAAGGCCGTCCGCCGGACGCCGATCGTGTAGCGTGCCCGCACGTCCGCGTCCGGCCGTCAGAGGGCCGCCATCGCTCAGTAGCCGGCGGTGCCAACGTGGACCGACGACCACGGCTCCGCGGGCGGCCATGATCCGGTAGGCGGCGATGGCGATGGAGCCGGTCGCCCACTGGTCTTCACCCGGCCACGAGCCGTCGCCGCTCGGACGTTCCGCGACCAGCGCGCCGGGCGACGCGTTCGCGCGGCGCGACGGGACCGAGCCACCCTGCGCGGCCGTGACCTCGACCCGCCCGGTCGCCATGTCGAGGCAGGCAAGCGCCTCGTCGAGGCGGCGCTCGCGGGCAAACGCACGCGCGAGGCCACCCAGGTCGCCGACGGGCGCGACCGCGCGCTCCTCCGCGTCACCGAGCGCCGTCTCGAGGTGGCCGAGCAGGCGGGCGAGCGATCTGACGTCCTGATCGTTGTGCCGGACGACGGCCACGAGGTTTTCGGCCGGACCGCCTCGGAGGAAGCCGAAGTAGCGCTCCGGGATCTCGCCGCCGTCGACGTCCCCGTGACCGATGCAGCCCGAGGAGCTCGGCCTCAGCGGTTCGCAGCCTGGCGTTCGCCATTCGGTGGCGAAAGAGCCGCCGCACGACCGGCAGGAGGTCGAGGTGGCCGGCATGCGGCGGTGCCGAGCGGCCGGCCAGCCGATATCGGGCCACCAGCAACGGCCAGTCGAACCCGCGGCCGTTGTACGTCACGAGCCAGGCGTCGGCTGGGATCGCGGCCGCGAGCGCCGTGAGCAAGGCACGTTCCTCGGCATGCTCCGGGAGCAGCAGCTGGACCTGCCGGAACCGGTCTCGCTCCCACCACCCGAGACCGATCAGGAACGCCACCGTCCCAGCAGCGGTCGCGAGGCCGGTGGTCTCGGTGTCGAGGCAGACGAGCGGAACGTCCGGCGGAGGCTGGCCGGGCAGGGCAGCGAGCCGTTCCCGATCGACCGCCAGCTGGCGCGAGGCAGGCTCGGCCCGAACGACGACACCCTCCGGCGTGCGGACGACCTCGGCGTCGAGCGCTTCCGCGAGCCGCGACGCCAGCTCGATCGCGCCCGGGCTCGCGCGAACGGCGGCCTGGGCGACGGCGGTCCCGCGCGTCGCCGCCCGGTACCGCGCGAGCCGCCGGTCGAGCGCGGTGGACGCGACGGCCATCCGGGTCAGCCGACCGGGGTCGGGAGCGGCACCGTCGGGCTGAGCTCGCGGAGAAGACGCAGCGCCAACGCCCGGCCGTCGACGTCGGGCTCCAGACCGCGGCCCCGTACAGGAAGGGCATCCCGCTTCGCAGCCGCACGCCGCGACCAGATCGGCGGCCGCCGTGACCAGCTCGTCATGGCGCTCCCACAGCCGTTCCGAGAGGCCGATCCCGCCGGGCACGGCCTCGTACAGGTAGATCGTCGGCTCCTCGGCGTGCGGCGAGCGGACCTGGGTGACGAGGCCGAGGTCACGAGGGTCGACCATCAGCAGGATCGAGGCGACGGTCTGGATCGCGCGCCCGACCCCGAGCAGTGCGACATCGAGCTCGTCGCTGCGCCAGCGGCCGCGCGAGCCCTCGACCGTCAGCCAGTACGCCGTCGTCTGGAGCTCGAGCTCGGGCAGGTCGATCGGCCCCCAGCCCACGTTCTCATCGGTCAGGAACTTCAGCTTCTTGAAGAGGGTCACGAGGCTGGCGACCATGACCTCGCCGTGGACTCGCTGGCCACCGGTCGCTTGGCGCTTCGGCGAACTTCTCGAGCGGCTTGAGCGTGACGGCGCGATTGGCGTACGTGTAGTGGTCGACGTCGATCTTGTGGACGTATGCCTTCCGCTCGCCCCATTCGAGCCGGTCGACGTAGTACTGGACGGACTCGTGGATGTAGATCGCCCGTTCGTGGACGAGGACCTGGGCGCTGAAGAGGTCGACCTCGCCGAGCACCCGGGGACGGTCGGGCGACGTATCGATGATGACGACGTTCTCGGGAGCGGCCGTTCGCAGCGAGATCTCGGACGCGGGGAAGTTCTCGCTCGACCAGTACCACCGCCCGTCGCCCGCCTGGCGGACATGACCTTCCTCGGCGAGGAACGCGAGCAGGTCGTCCACGGGCGCCGGGCCGAAGACCTCGCCCGCGTCGAACGGGAGCTCGAAGGTCGCAGCGCGAAGGTGAGCGAGCAGCACGTGGAGGTTGTCCGGATCGAGCCGGGCCTCCTCCGGCGTTCCCTCGAGCAGGAACTCGGGATGGTGGATCACGTACTGGTCGACCGGCGCGCCCGAAGCGACTAGGACCGCGACGCTCGTGTCCTGGCGCCGGCCGGCCCGGCCGAACTGCTGCCACGTCGCTGCGACCGAGCCCGGGATAACCCGCCAGGATCGAGGCATCGAGCCGTCCGATGTCGACCCCGAGCTCGAGTGCATTCGTGGCGACGACGCCGAGGATCTCGCCATCGCGCAGGCCGCGTTCGATGGCGCGGCGCTCCGTGGGGAGGTAGCCGCCGCGGTAGCCTCGGACGCGCGTCCGCGGGCCGCGACTCTCGCGGAGCGATTCGCGCAGGCCGGTGAGGAGGAGTTCGACGGCGACCCGCGAGCGGCCGAACACGATCGTCTGGCGCCCTGCCCGCAGGAACGGCAGCGCCCACCGCTGCGCCAGCGTCACGGCCGAGCTCCGTGCCCCGCTCTCGGGATGAAGGATCGGCGGATCCACCAGCAGGACGTGGCGCTCGCCCGACGGCGCACCGGTCCGGTCGATGACCCGGCTCGGGCGGCCGGTCAGCATCTCGGCGAGCTCGCCCGGGTTCCCGATCGTCGCGGAGCAGCACACGATGACCGGCGAGCTGCCGTAGTGGGCGCAGATCCGCATCAACCGGCGGAGGACGTTGGCGACGTGGCTGCCGAAGACGCCACGGTACGTGTGGAGCTCGTCGACGACGATGATCCGAAGCTGCTCGAAGAGCTGGAACCACTTGGTGTGGTGCGGCAGGATCGCCGAGTGGAGCATGTCCGGATTGGTCACCACGACCTGCCCGGCCGCCCGGATCGCAGAGCGGATCGGCGCGGGCGTGTCGCCGTCGTAGGTGGAGGTCGAGATCGACAGGTTCGCCGCCGCCGCGAGCTCCCCGAACTCGGTGACCTGGTCCTGACCCAGCGCCTTCGTCGGGAACAGCAGCAGGGCCCGGGCCGCTGGGTCCTCGGCGATCGACTGGAGGATCGGAAGGGCGTAGCAAAGCGTCTTGCCCGAGGCGGTAGGGGTGACGACCACGATGTCCTCGCGGCCGTGGACGGCTTCGATCGCTTCGGCCTGGTGGAGGTACGGCCGATCGATACCCCGGGCGGCGAGTCCCTGGACGATCCGTTGATCCAGCCAGTCCGGAAAGTCGCCGTGGATCGCGGGCCGCGCCGGCAGGACCGCGTGGTGGACGACGCCCCGGGCGAGCGAGGGTTCCGCGAGGACGCCTTCGAGGACGGTGCTCGCGCTGGCGGGGGCATACGTGCGCATCGAGAGGCTCCACAGAACGAACGGGCGTTCGAAATCGAGGTGAGTCTAGCAGCACGTTCCAGCCCGTTTGTGACAGCTTTGCTGTCATGGCTGAACGGGAGATCGCCCCGCCCGGTCCCTTTGCCGCATTTGACACCGCTGCGGTCGCTAGCTACGCTCGCGCGCGAATGGTTCGCCGGAACGACTCGACGCCGACCGACGACGCCCCCGACACGTCACGTCCGGGCGAACCGTCGGGGACCCCGGCCGCGCCACCTGCTGACGCTCCCGATGCCGTTGCGGGGCCGAACCTCGCTGGTTTCCCGGTCGTCGGGCTGACCCGTCGGCGGATGGCCGTCATCCTCGGGTCGATCCTCGCGGTCTGGATCGTCATCGTCTTCGCCCGCCAGGTGAGCGAGGCCACGGCCGCGTCCGGCCGGGCGAGCCAGATGGTCGCCGCGAACGACGACCGCAAGTCGGACATCGCCGACCTCCAGCGCGAACTCGATCTCATCGCCCAGCAGCGCTACATCAGCCAGCAGGCACGCGGCTACGGCCTGGGGAGCCAGCACGAGATCGCCTTCACGCTCGACCCTGAAGCCCCGCCGCTCGGCCCCGATGCACCCGGCTCCGAGGCACTCCGCGTCGGCGCAACGGTCCCAGTGACGCCCCTCGAACGCTGGCTGACGCTGCTGTTCGGGCCTGGCGCCTGACGGCACGCCTGCGGGTCGATCCAGCGGCGAGTACGGCGCGTCGTTCCGTGGCGACCCGTTTCGGCGGATCCGTTCCGAAGAGAACCGAGCGCCGAACGCGGCCAAAACGAAGGCGTAACCGGGCGAGCCGGCCCGCTATCCTGTTGTCTCCGGCTCAGGGGACCGGGTCCAACGAGGGAGGCAGCGCGTCCTTTCGATGATCGACGTGCCGGTCGAGGACTACATCTTCGTCGTCTGCGCGCTCATCGGCGGCGGCCTGCTGCTGATCACCGTCCTGCTCGACGACATCTTCGGCGCCGTCTTCAACATCGACGTCGGCGGGGTGTCGCTGATGCCGCTGCTGCTGTCGTTCATCTCGATGTTCGGCGTCGGCGGCTTGTTCGCGACCCAGGTGCTCGACGTCCACGGCGGGCAGGCGGCCCTTGTCGGGACCGCGTTCGGCCTGGCCGGCATGGGGCTGGCGTACGGCATGTTCAGCGTGCTCCAGCGAGCCGAGGCGCCCGAGCCCTTCTCGATGCAGGACCTCATCGGTGACACGGCATTCGTATCGGTCGGCATCCCGGCCGGACGCTACGGCAGCGTGCTCGTCAAGAAGGAAGGCCAGACCCACGAGTACAGCGCCACGGCGTCGACCGACGTCGCTACCGGGACGACCGTTCGGGTGACGGGCGTCGCGGGCAACGGACTCATCGTCGCAACGATCACGGAGGGAGCGATCGATCGTGCCTGACATCTTCGACTGGGTGGGTGGCGGGGTGATCCCGATCTTCCTCGTCATCATCGTCGTCGTCCTGATCGTTTCGTACATCGGCAGCCGCTACAAGATCGCGGCCGCCAACGAGGCCCTCATCGTCAGCGGGCAGCGCAGCCGGACCGCGGACGGCGCCAAGACACTCAAGGTCGTCCGCGGCGGCGGCGTGATCGTCCTGCCCCTCCTTCACAAGGTGGGCAAGCTCAAGCTCACCGCTCGGCAGATCAACGTCCAACTGTCGGACGCGGTGACGCGGCAGGGCATCAAGGTCGCGGTCCAGGGCGTGGCGACCTTCAAGGTCGGCGCCGACGACGAGTCCATCCGGAACGCCGCCGAGCGGTTCCTCGAAGCCAGCAACGATGAAGTCGATTCCATCGTCAAGAACGTCCTCGAGGGCTCGCTTCGGTCGATCGTCGGGACACTCACCGTCGAGGAGCTGAACCTCGATCGACAGAAGTTCCAGCAGGCCGTCCAGGACGCTGCCCGCGGCGACCTCGCGACGTCGGGGCTCCAGATCGATTCGTTCACGATCCAGGCGATCCGCGACGAGTCCGGCTACATGGAGCTCATCGGTCAGCAGGAAACGGCACGCCGCGAACGAGACGCCCGAATGGCGAAGGCGGCCGCGGATCAGGAAGCTGCAGTCCGCGAGGCCGAGGCCGAGCAGGTCAAGATCAATGCCGCCCGCGATGTCTCGCTCCGGCGGGCCGAGACCGAGACGCAGACCGCGGCAGCCGAGGCCCGCGCGGCGCAGTCGGGCCCTCTCGCGGAGGCCGAGTCGACCCAGGAGGTCGTGCGCAAGCAGACCGAGCTCGCCGAGCTCGAGGCCGCCCGCAAGCAGATGGAGCTGCTGACCAGCACGGTCCGACCGGCCGAGGCAGAAGCCGAGGCCCAGATCCGACGCGCGGAAGGCGAGAAGGGCGCTCGGATCGCGCAGGCCCAGGCCGAGGCCGAGCGGGTGAAGCTGGCGGGCTCCGCCGAGGCCGCCGTGACCGTCACGAAGGGTGAGGCGCAGGCGAAGGTCGTTTCGCTCAACGCCCAGGCGGAGTCCCAGCGGACGACCCTCGAGGGCAACGCTGAGGCCGGTATCACCTTCACCAAGGGTGAGGCGGAGGCGAAGGCCCTCGCTCTCCGCGCCGAGGCCTACCGCCAGTTCAACGAGGCGGCGATCATCCAGACGGTCCTCTCCATGCTGCCCGAGATCGTCCGGGCCGCCGCCGAGCCGCTCGCCAACATCGACACCCTCACCGTCCTCTCCAATGACGGGGCATCGGACGTGGTCCGCAACGTGACCCGGACCGTGAGCGAGGCCAACGCCACGGTCAAGGGGCTGACCGGCATCGACATCCCGGCGCTGATCAACGACGCGGTCGGCGGATCCGGGCCGGAGGGTTCTGGCACGCGCCGGGCCCGTGGGACGGGTGACCGAGGTCCTGCTGGCCCGGGTGGGTCGGGCGGCGCCGGCGGCGACGGGGGGTCCGGCCGCTCCGGTGGCACCACTGTGCCGCGCGCTGGCAGTGGCCCGGTGAACGGCGGCACCGGCGCCTCGTCGGGGACGGGCCCGTCCGCGACGCCGCCATCGTCCGAGCCCGCGTGGGGCGCGACGCCTGCCGCCACGGTGGCGCAGTCCGACATCCATGCGCCTCGGGTCGAGACACCGGCCGCCGTCGACGCGGCCATGGCGGGAGCCGACCGCGCGATCCGCGCCGCCGCCTCGACCACGACGCCCGCCCGGCCGCGTACCGACACGGCCGCCGGACCGGCGCGGCCCGCGCCCGCCCGCTCGACCGCAACGACGCGACCGGCCAGTGCCGACATCACCTCAGCCACGACCGTGGACGAGGCGGCAACGAAGCTCGCATCGGACCTCCGCGCCGTCCCCGGCATCGAGCGGTTCGCAGCCGTCCGACTCAGGGACCTCGACGACGCCGGCCCGCGACCGCTCCGCACGATGTGGCGCATCTCGCGCGACGAGCTCGATGCCCGATTCGGCCAGATGACGATCGGCGAGCTGATCCAGCGGTACGGCGGCGGCCTCGGACCGCAGGCATGACCGCGCTGCCCGCGTGACCGAATCCGCAGAGTTCGCGCGGCTGCTCGCCGAGAACGAGCGCTACACCGAGGCGTTCGACCGATCTGCGCTCACGGCGGCACCGCTGTCAGGGCTGGCGATCGTCGCATGCATGGACGCCCGCCTCGATGTCGAAGAGGCGCTCGGCTTGCGAACCGGCGACGCCCACATCATCCGCAACGCCGGTGGCCTCGTGACCGACGACGTCATCCGCTCGCTCATCGTGAGCCAGCAATTGCTCGGCACCCGCGAGATCGTCCTCATCGAGCACACGCAGTGCGGGTTGCATGGTGCGAACGAGGACGCCATCCGGGCGATGGTGCCGAGCCCACCGGGCGAATCGCCGGTGATCACCTTCGGGGCGTTCGCCGACCTCGAGGCGAACCTCCGGACCCAGGTCGCTCTCCTGCGTGAGCACCCATGGCTACGGCGGGTGCCCGTCCACGGCCTGATCTTCGAGGTCGAGACGGGGCGGCTCCACCCGTCGAGTAATTCCGATGCGGTGATGCGTGGGTCGACTGGTGGCTATGATTGACGAGTCACGAATCGCCGTTGGAGGTACTGCCGTGTCAGTCGGACCGGTCGAATACATCGCGATCGCCTTTCCGGGGAACAAATTCTCGGGGGAGATCATCCCGGCGCTCAAGTCGCTGGTGGAGAACGGAACGATCAGGATCCTGGACCTGGTCATCATCCGGAAGGACGCCGACGGGAACATCGAAGGCATCGAGCTGTCGGACGCGAGCCCCGAGGAGCAGGCCGCGCTCGGCGTCGCTCGGGATTTCGGGCCATCGCCTGCTCGGCCAGGAGGACGTCGAGGACATCGGCGGCGCGCTGGATCCGAATTCGTCCGCCGCGTTGATGATCTGGGAGAACGTCTGGGCCGCCAGCTTCGCCGAGTCGCTCCGCAATGCCGATGGCGTCCTCATCGCGAACGGCCGGATTCCCGTGCCGATGATCGAGGAGCTCATGGCCGCAGGCGCCGGCGCCTGATCATCGAAGCTACAGCAGAAGCGAGGGAACACGACATGATGCGACGCCGAGGCGGCCTCGTTCGAATGGCAGCGACAACCGCCGTGGTGGCTGGGACTGCCGGCGCGGTCAGCCACCACCAGCAGCAGAAGTACGCGCAGCAGGCGGAGGCCCAGGCGTACGAGCAGGAGCAGGCAGCAGCAGCGGCCGCTCCACCTCCGCAGGCCTACGCGCCGCCGCCGGCGGCGGCAGCGCCGGCGGAGGACCCGCAGATGGCGCAGCTCCAGAATCTCGCCAACCTGCATGCCCAGGGCATCCTCAGTGACGAGGAGTTCGCGGCCGCGAAGGCCAAGGCTCTCGGCATCTGACCCATCGCCGGGCGCCGACGCGGCGCTGAACGTTCGAAGATCGCGGCCCCTCGCGTCCCTACAAGGACCGAGGGGCCGTTTTCATGCCGGGTTCTGGTCTGGGCGGACCGGGTCACCGAGCCCGGACATGCAGCGGGGCCGGCTGCTGCCGGCCCCGCTGCACCCTGGGAGGAGGCTCGATCAGGGGTTGTCGGCCATGACCGTCCCGAATGCTCCGGCTTCCTCGTCGTTCGGCCCGGCCGCGAAGAAGAGCTGGTTATGTGCGCCGTTGTTGGGGGCGTCCCCGCCAAACGCGATCGCCCACAGGCCGTCGATGGCGAGCCGCTTGCCGGTGCTGTCCCGCAGCTGACCGTCCTTGTGCCACTTGCGCGCCGTCCCACCGGTACGCGGTGATCCGGCCGTCGCCGAAGTTGCCGACGAGCAGGTCGTTGCTGAATCGGCCGAAATCGGCTGGTGCCCAGGCGAGGCCCCACGGTGCGTTCAGTGGTCCATGCGCCGCGACCCGGCCGAGGAACGTCCCGTCGGTCGCGAATGCGTCGACGACGCCGCGGCCGTGGCCGGCACGCTCATCGTCGCTGCCCGGCTGGGTCTTCGCGTAGGTCACGAAGATCATGCCGTTGAGGTTCTGGATGCCGAACGGGGCATAGCCCTTCGGCAGCTTCGGATCGTGGAACGCACCGGCCCACATCTGATCGGCGAAGGTCTTGTCGAAAACGTCGATCTTGCCGTTGTGGAAGTCGGTGGCATACAGGTACTGCTGGGGGCCGGCTCCGACGTCGGCCGTGCCGATCGCGAGGCCCTTATAGACCGCCCCGTCCCATGAATGGTCGTTGCCTACTTCGGCGGTGCTGCCGAGGGCGCCGCGCCACCCGGTGATCATCCCGGCCTCGCTGCTGAACAGGAACGGGTCGCCGTGGAAGTCGCCCGCCGCGGCGTTCGCGTTCGAGACCGTTCCCGTCGGGGCGCCACCCGGGATCGAGACGCGAGGTGCGGCCCGCTTCGTCCCATCGGCGTTGTAGAGCGTCGACAGATCGGTCCCGTTGTCGGCGACCCACCACGGACTCGTCGGCGAGGCGGCTGAGACCCCACGCGTTCACGAGGTCAGCGTCGGGCGATGGCCCGGTCACGAGGGTGTTGACCGTGTACCCGTCCGGATCAGGATCCTTGGCGGCGACGGGTGCCGCCATGGCGACGAGGAGACCGAGCGCGGCCCCCGCTACGATGAGTCGACGGAAGACCATTCGGCACTCCTCCCTTGCGAGCGATGTGGCCGGCGCACGCCGACCTCCGGACACCTCACAGGTCACTACGCCGCCGCTCCGGCGTTGGATCTCAGGTCCAGGCGGAGGTTCAGCCACCCGACGGCGCGCTGCGCACGACCCAGCGACACGCCGATACATCGGAGGATCTCTCATGACACCGGAGATCGCGATCACCCGTTTTGTGCCGACCGAGGACCAATACGCCTGGACGTTCGGCGGTTGTCCACCGATCATGCGGATCAAGCCGGGCGACGTCCTCGACCTGTTCACCGAGGATGCCTTCGGCGGACGTATCCGCTCGGTGACCGACCTGCCGAGCCAGACGATCACGTACCCGTTCATCAATCCCCAGACCGGCCCATTCCACGTCGTCGGCGCCGAGCCCGGCGACACACTGGCGATCCACTTGATCGAGGTCCGACCCGCGCGCGACTGGGCCGTGTCGACGACGGTGCCGCTCTTCGGCGCGCTGACGAGCACGAAGTACACCGCGACGCTCCAGCCTGCCCTCCCGGAACGCACCTGGCTATACGACGTCGATCGAGAGGGCGGGCAGGTCTTCTTCCGGGCGCTCGATTCCGACGTGTCGATCGCCCTTCCGCTCGAGCCCTTCCTCGGCACGATCGGGGTCGCTCCAGCCGCGAACGAGGCCCGGAACGTGCTGGTGCCAGAAGCGTTCGGCGGGAACATGGACACCCCCGAGGCCCGGGCCGGGACGACGATCTATCTCGGCGTCAACGTCGAGGGTGGCCTGTTCTCCATCGGCGACGGGCACTACGTGATGGGCGAGGGCGAGGTGTGCGGGGTGGCGGTCGAAGGCGCCATGGACACCCTGCTGACCGTCGACCTGATCAAGGGCGTGCACTGCCCATGGCCCAGGCTCGAGGACGACGATTCGATCATGGTCGCCGGGTCGTATCGCCCGCTCGAGGACGCCTTCCGCATCGCTCATACCCAGCTCATCGGCTGGATCTGCGAGGCGACCGGGCTGTCGGTGATGGACGCCTACCAGCTGGTGACGCAGGCTTCGCGGTCGCCGATCGCGAATGTCTGCGACGCCAACTACACGATCGTGGCAAAGATGCCGAAGCGATATCTGCCCGAAGCGGACTGGATGGGTGGCGTCGCACGACCGGCTGCGACAGGTCGGCGACGCCGTACTCGCGAGCCGGCCGGGCTGAGACGTCAGCCCGGACTGATAGGCGGCCGCTACTTGACGTCCCGAGCGCGCGTCGATTATCAAAAGCGCGGGCGTGGACCGGTCCATCAAATCGCGGCGCCCCAACGTGACAAATGCGCGCCGCCGAGCCGCTACCACGCCGATCCTCGCCAGCCTGAGCGTTTGCCGGGCGAACGTACGTGACTCCAGGGCAGGGGTCACGACGATCGAGAGAAGGAGCAGGAGGAGCGATGAGCTCGGTTCCTAGACAATTCCACCGGTCGATCCTTGCGGTATCGATGGTTGTAGTCCTCGCCGCATGCACCTCGACCACCGCAAGTCCGGCCGCATCCGGGGGCGCCGCCTCGGCTGCGGCGTCCGCGCCGGCCGCCGCGTCGGCATCCACTGCAGCATCGGCGTCGGCCGCGGCCTCCGAAAGCGCAGGGGCCTCGGCCGTCGGCCTCGGCATCCGCCGAGGCAGGCGCAAGCGGCAGCGCCGAGCCGAGTGCCGTCACCGGCGGCAACTGCGCCGCGAACGCGGCCGTAGTCAAGTTCTGGACCAGCCACACGCCGCCAGATTCGGACGCACTGGCCCACATCGTGGACGCGTTCAACACGGCGAACCCGGACATCTGCGTGAAGATGACGATCGTTCCGGGCGCCGAGACCGACGTCGCCAAGCTGCTCACCTCCATCCGCGGCGGTGTCGCGCCGGACGTCTACATGGCGGACCGGTTCACCGTGCCGCAGCGGGCGTCCGAGGGCGTGCTCGCCGAGCTTCCCGCCGATGTCGCAGGCATGAGCAGCCAGTACCTGCCCTTCGCCTGGGCAGAGACCCAGTTCCAGGGCAAGACGTACGCGCTCCCGTTCGACACCGATGCGCGGGCCCTCTGGTACAACAAGGATCTGATCACGGCCGCCGGTGAGGATCCGGCGAAGCTCGACGTGTCGAAGGGCGCCCCGACGATCGCCGACGTGACCGCGATCGCCGACAAGATCAACAAGAAGGACGGCAGCGGCAACTACGACGTCATGGGCTGGATGCCGGGTGGACCGGGCGCCGGTGGCAACCCCGGAGCCTTCGATCAGGGCTGGCATTACACATGGGGCTTCGTCAACGGCGGGAACTTCGCGGACCTGGCGCAGTGCAAGGTCACGCCGACCGATCCCGGTGTCGTGGCCGGTTACCAGTTCCTGTATGACTGGGCCAAGGCCCACGATCCTCAGGCCGTGAGCCGCTGGGTCACGACGAACCAGCCGCCGAACAACCCTGCTGCCCAGAACCCCTTCTGGACCGGCAAGCTCGCGATGACGATCAGCGGTGACTGGCGCATCTCGGAGCAGACCAAGTACGCGCCGAACGGGCACTACGGCTTCACGTTCATCCCGGTCCCGAAGGCGGGCGACACGCCTGCGACCTGGGCCGGTGGCTGGTCGATGGCGCTGATCCCCGACTCCAAGGTCGCGGATCAGGCTGTCAAGTTCATGAAGTTCATCGCCGGGCCTGACGGCCAGAAGACGTACACCAAGGAATCCACCCACCTTCCCACTCTGAACGCGCTCCTGACCGACGCGTCGCTGTACGATCCGGCCCACGCCCAGTTCCTGGCCCTGCTGCCGACCGCGAAGAGCCGTCCGCCGCTCGCCGTCGGGGCTGCGTACTGGGACGCGCTCACCAGCGCACAGGGTTCGGTCGAACTCAACTCCAAGACCCCCGCGGACGCCCTCAAGGAGGTCGAAACCGCAGTCCAACCGCAGCTCGACGCCGTCGGCTGCTAGCGACCCGATGACCAAGCGCGCGGGGACCGGCTCCCGGTCCCCGCGACGCTGAACAGATCACCGCGAAGCGAGGCGATGCCATGGCCGTAGCCGCCGCCGACATCCATCGGACCCGGACCGGCCGCTTCAGGTTGACGAAGATCCAGCGGCGGAACCTGCGCTGGGGTCTGTTCTTCATCAGCCCCTGGCTGTTCGGGTTCATCTTCCTCGGGATCTTCCCGATCCTCTACACGTTCTACCTGAGCCTCACCCGATACTCCGGTATCAGGGCCCCGGTCTTCATCGGGATCGGGAACTACCAGCGGATCGCCGCCGACCCGCTCTTCCTGAAGTCGGCGTACAACACGCTCTACTACACCCTCCTGGCCGTTCCCGTCGGCGTCATCATCGCGATGGTCCTGGCCCTGGCGATGAACCGGAAGGTTCGCGAGGTAGCCTTCTACCGGGCGGTCTACTACCTCCCGTCGATCCTGCCGCTGTTCGTCATCTCGCTGGTCTTCGTCGTGCTGCTCAACCCGGGCTACGGCCTGGTCAACTGGTTCCTCTCAGGCCCTCGGGCTGCCGTCGCCGAACTGGCTCGGTGATCCCGCCTACACCAAGATCGCGCTCGTCATGATCGCCCAGCTCGGAGCTGGCCAGTTCGCACTGGTCTTCCTGGCCGGCCTACGCGGCGTGCCGATGGAGCTGTATGAGTCGGCCAAGATCGATGGCGCCGGCGGATGGGACACATTCCGGAACATCACGCTGCCCCTCATGACCCCGATCATCCTCTACGACCTGATCATCGGGCTCAGCTACGGGCTGCAGGTGTTCACCTCGGCGTACATCCTGACCGGTGGCGGCAGGACGGCGGCCGGTGCCGACAACTCCCTGCTGACCTATGTCTTCTACCTCTACAAGCAGGCGTTCCAGTACGGTCAGATGGGTTACGCGGCGGCGATGTCGGTGATCATGTTCGTGGTCAGCCTGGGGCTTGCGTTCGCCGTGTTCCGTTGGGCCCGCGGGTGGGTCTTCTACGCCGGGGAGGAAGCGTAGATGGCAACGACCGACCTCACGGACTCCCAGCGGCTTGCCGCCGACGCGATCCCGAAGCCACGTCGCCGACCCGGCCATATCGTCGTCCACTCGATCATCCCGCGGATCATCCTGATCGCGGCGGCGTTCCTCTTCATCGTGCCGTTCTACTGGATGATCGTGAGCGCGGTGAAGGGGACACGGGAGCTGACGAAGTTCCCGCCGACCCTGTTTCCCGCCGCAATGGGTCTGGCAGAACTTCGTCGATGCGGTCAACTACATCCCGTTCGGGCTCTACGCGCTGAACTCGACGATCATCACCGTCGGCATCACGATCGGTGTCGATCCTGTCGAACACCCTCGTGGCGTACGGCTTCTCGAGGATCCAGTGGCCCGGCCGCAATGCCCTGTTCTACGTTTGCATCGCCACCCTGTTCCTGCCGTATCCGGTCATCCTCGTGGCCCTGTTCGACATCTTCGGCAAGCTGCCGTCGTTCGGGCTCCAGGGCGCCAGGTCCTGGGTGGACACGTTCCTGCCGCTGATCGTGCCGGCGTTCTTCGCGAATCCCTTCTACATCTTCCTGATGCGCCAGTTCATGCTGGGCATCCCGAAGGAGCTGTCGGACGCGGCTCGGGTCGATGGCGCGAGCGAGATCCGGACGTTCTGGAACGTGATCCTGCCGCTCACGAAGCCGGCTGTCGTGGTCGTCGCGATCTTCGCCGCTGTCGGCGCCTGGAACGAATTTCTCCTGCCGCTGCTGTACCTCCAGGACAACTCGAAGTACCCGCTGGCGGTCGGCCTCGCCTTCTTCACGAGCGAGCACGACGTCGCCTACAACCTCCTCATGGCCGCGGCCGTGCTGGTCGTCCTGCCGGTCGTGGTCCTCTTCCTCCTCGGCCAGCGCTACTTCGTCGAGGGCATCACCGTCGGTGGGGTCAAGGGCTGAGCGTGACGGACGCGCGTGTCGCGACGGTCGGTGGGCGCCCGATCCTGCTCTCGACCGTCGAGGACCGGCTCGCGGAGTGGCGACGTGGGCCGCGTGGCCGGGTCATCGCGGCCGGCGATCGCGGCGGGTTCGACCGACCTGCGTCGCTGGGTGGTCCAGGAACTTGTCGACCGAAGCGGTCGTCGCGCACGAGGCGTCGGCGGCCGGGATCGCGGACGGAACGAGTGGCAGGCCGGACGGGGCGGCGCCGGCTCCGACGACGCCGGCTCGGCCGTCGCCGGATGCGGTCGCCCGGCTCGTCGAGAGTCGCCACGGCGTCCGCTGACCGTCACCACACGCGAAGTGCGGGCGTACTACGTCCGCAACGCGACCGCTATCGACGGCCGGAGGCACGCCGGGTCCGGCACATCCTGGCCGCGGACGAGGAGTCGGCGCGCCACGTCGATCCGCGGCTCAGCCGAGGGTGACGACATGGCGTCCTCGCGGGGCAGCTCTCCATCGATGCGGGCAGCCGCCGTCGAGGGCGGCGACACTCGGGGACGTCCGGCGCGGCGAGCTGACCGGTCCGCTCGAGGACGCGTTGTTCGCGTGCCGAGGTCGGCGCGGTCGTGGGACCGATCTGGACCGAGCACGGCTGGCACGTCGCGCGGGTGGAGGCCGTGATCGCCGGCTTCGTGCGTGCCGTTCCACGCGGCCCGAACGGCGATCGAGGCCGATCTCCTCACCGCGAAGCGAACGACGGCCTTCGCCGACGTGGATCGACGCGCGGCGTTCAGCCCTCGCCGTGATCGAGCCAGGGTACGAGCACCCGGCACACCCGGGACACGGGTTCCAGAGCCATCGACACTGAGCCGGCGACAAGGAGGCGAGGATGACCCCGAGCGTGGCACCGACGACAGCGGGCGGCCACTGTGACCGTGGAGATCGTCAGCGCCGAGTCGACGAACCTCTTCATCGGCACCGATGACGCGCCGCGGCAGGTCGTCCGCGTCGTCCTCCGCGGTACACCGGCGACGGCGGCGAAGTCGGCCGACGACCGGCACGAGTCACCGTCGAGGGCGCCGGGTTGGCCGCCCAGGATCCAGTCACCGTCGGCCCGCTCCGTCCGGGCGAAGTCGCCCGGCTCGACGTCGGCGTCGTGGTCGCGTGACGCCGCGACAGGGGGACACGATCCAAGCCGAGGTCGTCGTCGACGGACGGTTCGGGCGACGCCCGTCACTCGTTCCCGATCGCTCGTGGCCGAGCCCGGATGGCGGATGTTCATGATCCCGCACTTCCACTACGACCCGGTCTGGTGGAACACGCAGGCGGCCTACACCGAGACATGGGGAGTCGCGATCCAGTACCGCAGCCACTTCCAGGAGCCGGGCCTTGCGCTCGTCACCGTCGCACCTCGAGATGGCCCGGCGCGACCCGGACTACAAGTTCGTGCTCGCCGAGCTCGACTACCTGAAGCCCTACTGGGACGCCTACCCCGAAGACCGCGAGTACGTCCGGCGAACTCCTCGCCACGGGCCGGCTCGAGTTCGTCGGCGGGACCTACAACGAGCCGAACACGAACCTGACGAGCGCCGAATCGACGATCCGGAACGCCATCTACGGCATCGGCTACCAGCGCGACGTGCTCGGTGGAGCGCCGGCCACGGCCTGGCAGCTCGACGCGTTCGGTCACGACCCGCAGTTCCCGGGGATCATGGCCGACGCGGGCGTCACCTCGAGCTCCTGGGCGCGCGGCCCGTTCCACGAGTGGGGACCGCATTGGGTCCGCGGTCTCGGCCGGAACTGCCGTTCGCCGAGCTGGCAGCCGCGCCCGATGCCGCGATGCAGTTCCCGATGGAGTTCGACTGGATCGCGCCGAGCGGTCGGGCGCTGCTGACCAGCTTCATGGCCGACCACTACTCGGCCGGCTGGTGGATGGACGCGGCGCTGACGCTCGAGGCGGCCGAGGCCGAGGTCTACCGCCTGTTCCTCGACCTCGCCGCCGCTCGCGGCGACGAAGAACGTCCTCCTGCCCGTCGGTACCGACTACACGCCGCCGAACAAGTGGGTGACCGCGATCCAGCGCGACTGGAACAGCCGGTACGTCTGGCCGAAGTTCATCACCGCGATCCCGCGCGACTACTTCGACGCGGTTCGGGCCGAAAAGACGGCGAGCGGCCGGCCGTTCTCGCCGCAGACGCGGGACATGAACCCGATCTACACCGGCAAGGACGTCTCGTTCATCGACACCAAGCAGGCCCAGCGCGTCGCCGAGAACACGCTGCTGGCGGCCGAGAAGTTCGCGACGATCGCGACCCTGCTCGGCGCCCGGTTCCCGACCGAGGCGGTCGACAAGGCCTGGCGACAGCTCCTGTTCGGGGCCCACCACGACGGCATCACCGGCTCCGAATCGGACCAGGTCTATCTCGACCTGCTCGGTGGCTGGCGCGAGGCGGTCGAGCTCGGGCGCGGCGTGCTCGACGGGGCGCTCGGCTACCTCGGCGCGTGCGATCGACACGACGGGCGACGGCGTCGCGGTCACGGTCTTCAATGCCATGTCGTGGCCGCGGACCGACATCGCCCGAGTCGAGGTCGACGTGCCGGACGGTTCCGCCGGTATCGAGGTCCGAGGCGACGGCGACGGTGCTGCGCTGTCCCGTTCGTCCTCGAGTCGTCTGACGTTCGGCGATGGCCAGAGCCGTCGCGCGCGACGATCGCCTTCGTGGCGGCCGACGTCCCCGGCTCTCGGCTATCGGACGTTCCGGATCGTTCCGGCTGACGCTGCGATCGCCGATTCCGGCGTGGCGCCCGACGGACGGTTCGGCGATCGAGAACGAGGCCTACCGCGTCTCGGTCGATCCCGCGCGCGGCGGCACGATCGACAGCCTGCTCGACAAGCGGACCGGGACCGAGCTGCTCCGGCCCGGCGAGGTCGGCAACGAGCTTCGGGTCTACCGCGAGTACCCGACCCACCCGCTCTTCGGCGAAGGGCCCTGGCACCTGACGCCCGACGGCCGGTTCACGTCGGCCACGGAGTTTCCCGGCGACGGTCGTCGTCGAGACGTCGCCGCTCGGCCAGCGGATCCGGATCGACGGCCCGTTCGACGGTGTCCGGCGCTCGCAGGAGATCCGGCTGTGGGCCGGCATCGACCGGGTCGAGCTCGCGACCGACCTGCACGACTACCGATCGGCACGACCGCCTGTTCCGGGTCCGGTTCCCGGCTGCGCTCGAGGGCGGCCGGCCGGTGTCCGAGGTCGGCAACGGCGTCATCGGGCGACCGTTCGGGCGTCCGAACGTCGACGTCGCCGAGGTCCCGTTCACGCTCGACCATCCCGCGTACAACTGGTTCGGTCTCGGGGCGACGGCGCGCGTCGTCCTCGGCGAGTCGGGCCAGCGTCCCCGGCCGACGCGCGAGCGTCGCGGGCGATCGGCATCGCCGAGGTCGTGACCCCCGACGATCCGGCCCACGACGACGCGGTTCGCCGGCTCGATCGTCGCGCTCGTGCGACAGGGCGTCACATCGACGGTCTCGCACCACGACGGCCATCGATACGGCGTGCTCCATATCGATTCGAACCTGCCCGACGTCCGGATCGCGATCGGTGGCCCCTCCGAGAACGACTTCGTGGCGAGCGGTCCTCGAAGCGGCCGATCCCGGCTATCGCGCCGAGCTCGATCGGCAGCTGGCGGCGCAGGGCTGGGCGCGGGCTATGGGTCCCCGAGGACGGCGATGCGGAACGCCGGCCGGAGCCGATCACGGACCTCCGCGGCGCCGCGAGACCTGCCGGTCCTCATCGTGGCCGGCGACGGACGCGGAGTCGACGGTGGCCGCCCTCGAGGCCTTGATCGCTGATCTCGACGACGGCGTCGATCGCGGTCGCGCAGCCGTCCGAGCTCGACGGACCGACCGGCAACGGTCGGCCGACCGGACCGTCGCGATCCTCAACCGCGGCATGCCCGGCTTCAACGTCGAAGCCGACGGCAGTCTCTACCTCTCGCTGATGCGATCGTGCAGCGGCTGGCCGTCGGGTGTCTGGATCGACCCGCCACGGCGGTCGACGCCGGACGGCGCGAACTTCCAGTTCCAGCACTGGAGCCATCGATTCGAGTACGCCGTCGCTGCCTCGGCCGGCGACTGGCGAGAGGGCGGGATCGTCCGCGTCGGCCACGAGTACAACAACCCGTTCGAGACGCGAGTCCTCGAGAGCCACCCAGGCGGGCTGCCGGCGCACCGCGAGGTTCCTCGAGGTCGAACCTGCGTCGGCGGTCGTGACCGTCCTCAAGCCGGCGGGCGTCGCGCCCGTCTCGCATGGCCGCGCACCGAGATCGATCCGACGGCTGGCGTCGCGCTGCGCGTGTACGAATCGTCGGGCCGCGCGACGACAGGCGTCCATCCGCACGAGGTGGCCGGTCACCTCGGCTCGGCGCACGAACGCCCTCGAAGAGGAAGACGCCGGGGCGCTCGAGACGTCGGCGATCGGCGATCGAGGTGCGGCTCGAGCCGTACGAGATCGCGACTGTCTCCGCGACCCTCGAGGCCGTGGCCGAGGACGTGGGCGCCGTGGCCTCGACCGAGCTTGGCCGGCGCGGATCGAGCCGGCGCAGCCCGTCTTCTCGGACTATTGGCTGCACAACAAGGGCCCGGCGCCGATGGGCTACCAGCCGGTCACGGTGCAGATCAAGCCGTCGTTCCTCAGCGGTGACGGACCGTTCACGCTGCCGATCGTCGTTGCGTCGGAACGGACGGACGAGGCGGTCGCGGGTTCGGTCTCCAGTCGTCGTGCCGTCGGGCTGGGAGGCATCTCCCCGACCGAACGGATCTACCGCCTCGCGCCGGGCGCGCACCTGGCGCTCGAGGCCGAGGTTCGCGCTCCGTCGGGAGCCGCCGCGGGTCGGTATTTCGTGGCGGCCCGGATCACCGACGACGCCGGCCAGTCGCACGAGGACGTCGTGACCATCGACTATCGGCCGGACAGCGAGGGTCGTCTCCGGAAGAGCCTCGTCCGACCCGGCCGACGAGGGCGACGGGGCTGCCGTTCGACGGCCCTCTCGTGGGCGGTCGAGCGCGCGTTGCGACCGCCGGCATCGAATCGCGCCGAACCGTTGCCCAACGCGGGAGCGACCCACGACCGCGGCGGCGAGCTCCTCGTCGAGATGGTGAGCGGTGCGCTGTCGGTCGCCCCTGGCAGGCCGCGCCACGCTCGAGGTTCGACTGTCCAACTACCGCGGCCAGCGAGATCCGCGGCGAGGCGCAGGTCCTCAGTCCGCTCGAGACATGGTCGACGATCACCCCGTGGACGCAGGGCTTCGCGGTCGAGCCGGGCGGCGACACCGTCGTCGCCTTCGATGTCGCACCGCCTCGCGATGCGGTCGCTGGCACGTACTGGGCGCTCGTCAAGGTCATGTACTTCGGGCGCATGTCTCTACACCGAATCGGTCGAGGTGACGATCGAGGCGCCCTAGGCACGCCCTCCGTTCTCGACACGCCGGTCCCTGGTGTCCCGAACAGCTCGTCCTGGGTGCCGCTCCGACATGCGGGCGGTCCGCGCGCACGAGTGAATGGAGAGACGGATGACAGGCACCATCAAGGTCGGCGTGCTGCCGTGGGGCCAGCGAACGGAATGGGCGCCGCTCCAGGAGGTCGGACGGCGCGCCGACGAGCTCGGCTACGACTCCCTCTGGACGTGGGATCACCTCTATCCCGATCCAGGGCGACTGGCGGGGCCCGATCTTCGAGGGCTATCTCATCGCTCGCGGGCTGGGCCTGCGTGACGTCGCGGGCGACACTCGGGCTGATGGTCGGCGCGAACACGTTCCGCAATCCGGCGCTGACCGCGAAGATGGTGACGACCCTCGATCACATGAGCGACGGGCGCGCGGTCCTCGGCATCGGCGGCGCCTGGTTCGAGCGTGAGCACGAGGCGTACGGGATCGACTTCGGGTCCGGGCTTCGGCGAGCGTCTCGACCGGCTCGACGAAGCAGTGGCGCTGATGCGCGGGATGCTCCGCGGCGAGGAGCCGACGGCCGCCGGTCGCGCACTATCACGCGAAGAGCGGTGCGCAACGATCCGCCGCCGATCCAGGCACGGCTGCCGATCCTGATCGGTGGCAACGGCGAGCGAAAGACACTGGCGACCATCGCTCGATACGCCGATGCCTGGAACACCAGCGGCGACATCGAGTTCGTCCGCCACAAGGACGAGGTCCTGCGGCGGTGGTGTCAGGACGTCGGCCGTGACGAGGCCGAGATCGAGCGGACCCTCGGCCTCGGCCTGGTGATCATCCGCGACGACCCGGCCGATGCCGCGCCAGATGATGGACGTCTTCCGGCGGCAGCATCCGGGCCTGCGAGCGCGAGCGAAGACGGGCACGGCCGAGCAGATCGCCGAGTCGTTGAAGCCCTACGTCGAACTCGGTTTCCGCCACATCTTCTTCGACGCGCCGGCGCCGTTCGACGACGAGACCCTCAGCCGATTCGTCGGCGAAGTGAAACCCATCCTCGAAGCATCGACGCCGACGTAACGGCCGAGATCTGGACGTCGGCGGGCTACCTCTGACGCAGATCCTCGCCCGGGATGCCTCGGGCCGCGAGAGCCGCGCCTAGGCCCTCGAGGTCATCGACGGTCAGGTACAGATCGGTCACGCTGAGGCCGACTCGAACCGGTTCCCGGAAATGAAGACACAACCCACCGTGGGCACTCCCTCCGAACGTCAGGTCCCGGGTCCCGACGGTCCGGCGCACGCCGACGGCCCGCAGCCAGTTGTACGGCCCCGTGATGTCCCAACGGGCGATGTTCGCGAGCGGCGTCTCCGCCCGGAAGAAGCCGAATACCGCGACGAGGCGGTCGTCGTCGAGGCGCACGGTCGCGCGCCCGCGGCGCACGCCGAACAACAGGAGGATCGGCCGCATGCTCGGCTGGAGTCGAATGGGGAATTCCATGGTGGCGTGATGCTAGGCGCTCGGCTCACGTCACGCCCCGCCTCGGCGGACCCGAAGCCGGCCAGCTGGATGGGATGATTCGACAGAGGCAAGGTTTTCGGACGACGTCGCGAGGTGCAGTAGAATATCGAGCCACGGCGGAGTAGCTCAGTGGTAGAGCAGGGGACTCATAAGCCCTTGGTCGGTGGTTCAAATCCGCCCTCCGCTACCAACCGACGCCGATCGACGGCCCTTTCCGATCGGGAAGGGCCGTTTCGTTTTCTTCACGCGACGCCGCGACACCATCCGAGACCCGCGCGGCGTCCGTACCCAAGGCAGAGGACCAGGACCACCGTCACGGGGTCGTCTCGGCCACTCGACGCTATACTCACCCGCACCGGCGACGCACGGTCGTCGCCTGCTCGACCCGGAGGCCCCCGTTGAATCCCAAGTTCTTTCGGAACGGCATCGTCATGCTGGTGCTCGTCATCGGCACTGCGGCTCTGCTGTTCACGTGGATCCAGTCCACGACGCCGACGACGCAGGTCGGCTACTCGCAGTTCCTGTCCGACGTCGCGGCCAACAAGGTGACCTCGGTCGAACAGCAGGGCGACACCCTGACCGTCAAGGTCAACGGGGCCGCGAACCCCTACACCGTCACCGTGCCCGAGCGTCCTGACCCAGGTCCTCAACGACATGCATCGCGGCGGCGAAGACCAGCGAACGTCGACCCTGAAGCCGGACATCTACAAGGCCGTCCCCGCACCCGACACGTCGTGGGTCGGCCTGCTCCTGACCGGGCTGCTGCCGCTGATCGTCATCGGCGGCTTCATCTTCTTCATGATGAGACAGGCCCAGGGGACGAATAACCAGGCGCTCTCGTTCGGCAAGAGCCGGGCCCGGATGTTCCTCGGCAACAAGACGGTCGTCACGTTCAACGACGTGGCCGGCGTCGACGAGGCCAAGACGGAGCTCCAGGAGGTCGTCGAGTTCCTGAAGTACCCCGAGAAGTTCAACTCGCTGGGCGCGCGGATCCCGCGAGGCGTGCTTCTCGTCGGACCTCCCGGCACCGGCAAGACGCTCATGGCCCGCGCAGTCGCGGGTGAGGCCGGCGTGCCGTTCTTCTCGATCTCGGGCTCCGAGTTCGTCGAGATGTTCGTCGGCGTCGGCGCATCGCGCGTCCGCGACCTGTTCGACCAGGCCAAGCGCAACTCGCCGTGCATCGTCTTCGTCGACGAGATCGACGCGGTCGGTCGCCAGCGCGGCGCCGGCCTCGGTGGCAGCCACGACGAGCGCGAGCAGACCCTCAACCAGATCCTCGTCGAGATGGACGGCTTCGACACGAACACGAACGTCATCGTCGTCGCCGCGACCAACCGACCCGACGTCCTCGACCCGGCGCTCCTGCGGCCCGGGCCGCTTCGACCGCCAGGTCATCCTCGACCGGCCGGACATGAAGGGCCGCACCGAGATCCTCCGGGTCCACACGAAGGGCAAGCCGCTCGACAAGGGCGTCGACGTCGAAGGCGTCGCCCGCCAGTCGCCCGGCTTCTCGGGCGCCGACCTGGCGAACCTCGTCAACGAGGCCGCGATCCTGTCGGCCCGCCGCAACAAGAAGGTCATCGGCATGTCCGAGTTCCAGGAGGCCCTGGAGCGGATCGTCGCCGGCCCCGAGCGCAAGAGCCGGATCATCTCGGACGCCGAGAAGGCGATCATCGCCTACCACGAGGGCGGCCACGCGGTCGTCCAGCGGATCCTGCCGAAGTGCGACCCGGTCGTCGAAGGTCACGATCATCAGCCGCGGCATGGCCCTCGGCTACACGATGGCCCTGCCGACCGAGGACCGCTACCTCCAGAGCAAGACCGAGTTCGAGGACAAGATCGCCGGGCTCCTCGGCGGCAACGTCGCCGAGCGCCTGATCTTCGGCGACACCACGACCGGCGCCAGCAACGACATCGAGAAGGCGACCGATCTGGCCCGCCGGATGGTCACCGAGTTCGGGATGAGCGACAAGCTCGGCCCGCTCTCCTTCGGGAAGCGCGACGAGCTCGTCTTCCTCGGCCGCGAGATCGGCGAGCAGCGCAACTACAGCGACGAGGTCGCCAAGACCATCGACGAGGAAGTCCGCGCGATCATCGACAAGGCGTACGAGCGAGCGACCGAGGTCCTCACGACCCACCGCGACAAGCTCATCGCCCTCGCCGAGAAGCTGGTCGCCGAGGAGACCGTCGACTCCGATGGCTTCGAGTCGCTGTTCAGCGACGTGCCGCCGAAGGAGGATCTCCACGGGATCCCGACGATCATCGGCCCAGGCCAGCCGGTGGCCGAACCGAACCCGCAGCCGGCCTGATCGCCGGCTGACCGGGCGGGCTCGAGGCCCGGCGGAGACCAGCGTCAACGAGACGAGCGGGCCGGCGACGGCCCGCTCGTCTGATTCCCGGGACGCGGCGGGCGGCGCGCGCTCCGCCCGTGCGCGAGCCCGCCTCCGTCGCACGCGATGTTCCCGCCATCCGTTCACGCAGTGGGCGTTAGGCGGCGATTCGAGTCGTTTCTCGCTCGTTCGACGCGCGCCCTGAGCGTGAATCGGAAGCCACGGTCGACAATTGGGCGGTCTTCGCGGGCCTAAGGCCCACCACATGACAGTTCGCCAAGATGAGTCCGCGACAGAGCCCCGGCGAGGTGGCTCTCAGACCTCGTCAGGATCGCGATAGGGTCGCGCCCGACGTTGCCTCAGATCTCTGCGGGAGCCGGCGTGAGCCGCGGCGGCGTGTCGCCTCAGATCTCGGCCGGAGCGGGCGTGAGCCCCGGCGGCGGCGTGGCGACCGGCGGGGCCGGGTTGATCGGCACGTCCGTCGGTGCGACGGCCGGCGGCTGGTCGCCGAGGGCGGTCAGCAGGTTCCGCCACACCGCAGCGAACACGCCGATCACCGGGACCGCGAGGAACATCCCGAGGACACCGGCCAGCTCGCCACCGGCCGGGATCGCCAGCAGGACGATGGCCGGATGGATGCTGACGGCACGGCCGTACACCAGCGGCGCGATGAAGCTGCCCTGCACGACGTTCATCACGATCGTGTACAGGCCCATGATCACGACGTCCTGCGTCGTGCCGAACTTCACCGCGACGAGGAACGCCAGCAGGCTCGTCGCGGCCTGGCCGATGTACGGGATGAACCCGCCGAGGAACGACAGGACCGCGATCGGGCAGCGCCAGCGGCAGCCCGAGCAGCATCATGATCACCCAGCCGGTGATCGCGTTGAACCCGCCCAGGACACCGGTCGCGATCATGTAGCCGCCGAGGATCGATCACGCCGCGTTCGCCGGCGATCTGGACCTCGCGCCGCCGCCACGCTGACAGCCGCGACCGACGAGGAGGTTCCACGCTCGCGCGCCGTCGGCCAGGAAGTAGAACGACAGCAAGCGCGGTCAGGATCAGGAAGAACGCGAAGCCGAACAGTTGCGCGAACACCGACGTCGATCGTCTCGAAGAGACCGCGCTGGTATGCCGAGACGATCGGCTCCGAGCATCGGATCCGGCACGCCCGTCGTCGGGGATCGCTGTCGAGGTGCCCGTCGCGGCGCCCGCGTCGTTCACGAGCGCCGCGGCCGAGAGGACCGTGACGACCACGATCGAGGCCCACAGGATGACCGCGACGATCGCCGCGGCTTGGCGCGGGTCCATGCCCCGGCGTTCGAGCGCGCCGAGACCGGGCTGCGACGGTCGCCGCCAGGGTGATGCCGACGACGATCGGTCCGATGACGAGCGGCACCGTCGCGGCAGCGGCGACGAACGAGCGCCGACGAGGGCGAGCGCCACGAGACCGCGCCAGCTCCATTGGGCGACGCGGTCGAGCCAGAGCGGGATGCCGGCGGCGGCGGTCGCCGCGGTGCTGTCGCGGTCCGCCGAGGACCTCGAGCACGCGGACGGATCACGGCCGCGAGGACTGAGACCGTCGGGACCGCGAGGACGACGCCCATCACGCCGCCGACCGCGAGGCCGATCGGGAGGGCGATCAGGACGATCGCCGGGTGGACGTCGCCGCTGCTCTCCGTAGACGCGGGGCGTGACGAAGAAGCGGATCGCCAGGTAGAGCGCCGATCAGCGCCACGAACATGAAGGTCGCCGACCCGCGCTCCCGACGCGCCGATGGTGGCGAGGACGAGGAGCAGCGTCGTGATGAACGCCCCGACGTACGGCACGAAGCCGCCGAAGAAGACGATGACCGCCAGCGGTGCCGGGTAGGGGACGCCGAGCAGCAGGAGCAGCACGAAGGCCGCGACCGCCTTGACGATGGCCGTCGCGACCGTGCCGCGCAGGTACCCGCCGATGTATCGCGCCAGCATCCTGGCCGGCGCGCGTGAGGCGCTCGCGGCTCCACTCCGTCATCCCGCTGGGTGCTCGCGTGCCACGCCTTGTCGCCGTCGAGGAGCAGGAAGAAGGTCATGAAGGTCGCCAGCATCGCGATCGTCGCGATCGTGGCGACCGACCGAGCCGACCGTCGCGAGCTCGTCCACCGATCGACGTCTCTCGTGCCAGCCCGACGACGAGGTCGAGGACGTCTTCTGATCGCGTCGCCGAACGGCGACGCGGCAGACTGCGTCCTGCGAGTCGTGTGCACCGCGTCCGAGATCGATGTCCCGATGTCGGTGAGCGACGGCACGAGGGCGACGATGACGATGAGCAGGACGGCGAGCACGCCGAGGACCAGCGCGCCGGTCAGGGCGCCGGCCGCCTTGAGGCCGACCAGCCGCGTGCTCGCATCCGAACGGCGAACGGAGCGAGGGTGGCTGCGACGATGATCGCCGACCATGAGCGACGCGACCGTCGTCCCGAGCCGCAGTGCGATCGCGAGGAGCGCGACGCCGAGCGCGACCGTGACGAGGACGCGCCAGCCGACCGCGGCGAGGTGAGTCAGCCAGCTCGGAACGAGTGGCGGCGCCTGCCTCGTGACCGACATGCAGCGGACCCCTCAAATCCGGTCTTGGTATCGGCCATCCTAGTCCCTGGGCGTCGGCTACGATGCGCGACGAACCACGCCTGCTCGAAGACCTCGAGGACCATGATCGAGACCGACGCCGCCCTGGACGCATACCTCGAGCGAACGGCCGCCGACCGTCTCGCGTCGTACCAGGAGTTCCTGCGCATCCCGAGCATCTCGGCGCTGCCGGCCCACGCCGACGACTGCCGGCGGGCCGCAGACTGGCTGGTCGACGCGCTCGTCGACGGCCGGTCTCGAGCACGCCGAGGCGTACGAGACGGGTGGCCATCCGGTCGTCTACGCCGACTGGCTGCACGCTCCGGGTGCGCCGACGATCCTCGTCTACGGCCACTACGACGTCCAGCCGGTCGATCCGCTCGACCTCTGGACCTCGCCGCCGTTCGAGCCGGTCGTCGTCGACGGCCGGATGCTCGCCCGCGGAGCCGCCGACGACAAGGGCCAGATCCACGCCCACGTGATGTCGGCGGCGGCCGTGCTCGCGACCCGCGGCGGCTTCCCGGTCAACCTCAAGTACGTGTTCGAGGGCGAGGAGGAATCGAGCTCGGCGCACCTCGACGCCTGGCTCGACGCGAACCGCGACCTCGTCGCCGCCGACGTCGCGATCATCAGCGACACCGGTTTCTTCACCGGCAACGTGCCGGCCATCACGGTCGGCCTGCGCGGCATCATGTACGCCCAGATCGACGTCGTCGGCACCGCGGTCGACCTCCATTCGGGCGGCTATCGGCGGGGTCGTCCAGAACCCGGCCAACGCCCTGGCCCAGATCATCGCGGCGCTCAAGGGTCCGGACGGCCGGATCCGGATCCCGGGCTTCTACGACGACGTCGTCGCCGCTGTCGGACGCGGACCGCGGCTGCGATCGCGGCGCTGCCGTTCGACGAGGCGGCGTACCAGGAAACGCTCGGCCTGTCGGCGCTGGTCGGCGAGGTCGGCTTCACGACCCTCGAGCGACGCGGCGCCCGGCCGACCCTCGACGTCAACGGCATCTGGGGCGGCTTCCAGGGCGAGGGCAGCAAGACCATCATCCCGGCCCACGCCCACGCCAAGGTCAGCTGCCGTCTCGTGGCCGACCAGGACCCGAACCGGATCTTCGAGGCGTTCCGCGACTTCGTCGCCGAGATCGCCCCGCCCGGCGTCACGGTCATCGACGACCCTGCTCGGTGCCGGCGCGGCGAGCCTCACGCCGATCGACCATCCGGCGACACAGGCCGCAGCCCGGGCGCATCGAGGCGACGTTCGGGCAGCGCGCCCGTCTTCATCCGCGAAGGCGGCTCGATCCCGGTGTGTGCGAGCTTCACCTCGACCCTCGGGCTGCCGGTCGTCCTGTTCGGGTTCACCCAGTCCGAGGACAACGCCCACGCGCCGAACGAATGGATGGACCTCGACAACTACGAGAGCGGCATCCGGGCGATCGCCCGGCTGTGGGACGAGCTCGCCGACCTGCCGCACTGAGACGCGGCGTCGGCCGGCCCGTCGTGTCCGCACGTTCGTACTGGGTAGTCCGGATGAGGTGATGCCGGCATATCGCTGGTGCTACGCTAGGCGACTGCTTCCCACGGAGGGCCCGATCCACGTGACCGCCGAAGGCTCCCGATACCCGCGCCAGTGCGCCGGCCTGGCGCCTGGACACCGACAACGGCAGCCTGACGCCGCGCTCGGCGCTCGACGTCCTGGTCGATCTCAACGACAAGGTCACGACCGGGTAACGTCGCCGAGTACCAGCCGGTCCCGCTCGGGTTCACGCCGCTCGACAAGACGATCGGCGCCGGGCTGCGGACGGGCGAGCTGCTGCTCATCGGCGGCGCGCAGGGCACCGGCAAGACGACGATGGCCCTCCAGATGGCCCGGAACGTCGCCTCCGGAGGCCAGGCGAACGTCCTGTACATCTGCTTCGAGCACGACGAGCAGTACCTGCTCAACCGGCTCATCGCCATGGAGTCGGCGCTCGCCCACCTGCCGCACAAGACCGGCGCGATCAAGATCCAGGATGTCCGCAAGGAGATCCTCGGGACGTGGATGGCCGAGGGCGAGGCGAACGCCCAGATGGCCAACAACCCGCGCCTGCGGCCATCGATGGACCGGATCGCGCGCTACGGCCAGAACCTGTTCCTGATGCGCGGCTCGCAGACGGCGACCACCATCGACAACATGCGCAAGCTCGTCCAGGGCCACCGCCGGCTGTCCGGCGATCGGCGGCTCGTGGTCTTCGTGGACTACCTCCAGAAGGTGCCGCAGCACCCCGAGCCCGAGAACGAGACCGAGAAGGTCACCTACCTCGTCAACGGGCTCAAGGACATCGCCCTCGCCGAGGACGTGCCGATGGTCTGCATCGTGGCGGCCGACAAGGAAGGGCTGAAGGCGTCGCGCCTGCGCAACTTCCACCTGCGCGGCTCGTCGGCGATCAACTACGAGGCCGACATCATCCTCATCCTCAACGAGAAGTACCACATCGTCGCCAAGGTCAACATCGAGTTCAACCCGTACCAGGCGCAGCGCTTCCGCGACTGGGTCGTCGTCTCGGTCGAGAAGAACCGCGGCGGCCAGGACAACGTGGACCTCGAGTTCGAGAAGCACTTCGAGTTCAGCTGCTTCGACCCGAACGGCCGGACGGTCCAGGAAAAGCTGATCGAGGAACGCCTCTACAACGATGCCCTCCGAGGTCAGGCGAGCGCCGCGACGCCATTGGCCCGAGGAACGTCTGTACAACGACTAGGCGGCGGGAACGAGCGCCAGTCCGGGTCTGGCCGGATCACTCGGAGGGCACCCGACATGCGGATCCTCGTCACCGGAGGAAACGGCTTCCTCGGCCGCGCGACCGTCGCGGTTCCTGCCAATGGAACGATCCCGCCGAAGGTGGCGGGTCGTCTTGCTCCACGTGGCTAGGTCGCCGGGCCGATTCCCGGAAGTGGTCGAGATCGTCGTCGAGATCCCGCGCGGGTCCCGCAACAAGTACGAGTACGACGAGGAGACCCACGTCTTCCGGCTCGATCGCGTCCTTTCGTCGGCGGTCTTCTACAACTTCGACTACGGCTTCATCGAGGGAACACGCGCCGGCGACGGCGATCACACCGACGCGCTCCTGATCATCGACGAGCCGACCTTCACCGGCTGCCACGTCTGGGCGCGGCCGGTCGGTGGGCTGGAGATGCGCGACGAGAAGGGCTTCGACTTCAAGGTGCTGTGCGTCGCCCTCGGGGACGCCCATCAGGCCCACATCGAGACGCTCGACCAGATGCGCCCGCACCGGCTCGTCGAGATCGAACACTTCTTCGAGACGTACAAGGCCCTCGAGGACAAGGCCGTGGACGTCGTTGGCTGGCGCGACCGGGACCGCGCGCTCGACGTCCTCACCACCGACCGTGCGGAATGGGAGCGCGAGACGAGGTCGCAGGCCGAGTGACGCCGGTCCGAGGAAGACCCCGCTGGCCCGGGGCGGACCTGGCCGGACGCCCGCTGCTGCGCCGGGCGGGGCCCCAGCGTGAGGAATGGGCAACGTCAGTCGCGTGGTCGCGGACGTCCGCCGCAACGTCGCTCCTCGTAGGCTTCGACGGGATATGACCGACGAAGATCAGAAGGAACGGGTCGATCGCGAGCTGATCGAGCTCCTCAACGAGCTGCGCGTCGCGCTGCCCGGCGTGCAGGTCCTCTTCGCGTTCCTGCTGATCCTCCCGTTCCAGCAGGGGTTCGCCGACGCCAGCGCCGAAGACCAGGCCGTTTACACCCTGGCCCTGCTGTTCACCACGCTGGCGGCCGCCCTGCTCATCACCCCATCGATGTACCACCGGCTCAATTTCCGTCGCGGCCTGAAACAACGGATGCTGTTCGATTCGAACAAGTTGATGGTTGCCGGCGTCATGGCGACCGCCGCGGCGATCGCGTGCAGCGTGTACCTCGTGGTCGACGTCATCCACGGAGGGACGGCGGCCGTCGTGGCAACCACGGCGACCCTGATCGTCTATGGGTCGCTTTGGCTCCTCTTGCCTGTCGCCCGGCGAGGCGATCCAGAACCCTGAGGCGCGTCCGCCGGACAGTAGACTGACCGAGTGAAGTCGCCGGGTGTGTTCCCCGCCTTCGTCGAGATCGTCGTGGGGATCCCGCGCGGCACCCGCAACGAGGACCTGCGCGACTCGAGGTCGCAGGCCGAGTGACGCCGGGCGGAGGAAGACCGCGCTGGCCGGGGGCGGACCTGCCCGGACGCCGGCTGTTCATCGCGGTGCCGCTCCCGGATCCGGCCGCCGCCCAGGTGGCCGAACTCGTCGATCGAGTTCGAGCAGAGGGTGTCCCGGGAGGTGGGCGCGATGTCCGCTGGGTTCGCCTCGACGGGCTCCATGTCACGCTCCGATTCCTGGGCCCCACGCTCGACGAACGGGTCGACCCCGCGGCCGAGGCTGTCGAGACTCGCCGCCCGCGACAGGTCCTCGTTCGACGTGACGATCCGTGGCGCTGGCGCATTTCCGCCGGTCGGGCGGCCGCGTGCGCTGTGGCTCGGGATCACCGAAGGCGCCGAAGCGCTGTCGGCGATGGCGACGGAGGTCGACCGGACGCTGACGGATGCGGGATGGTCGCTCGATCCGAAACCGTTCCGGCCGCATCTGACGCTGGCCCGGGCCGACGGCGTCCCGGCAGGCGCGGCCATCGGCCGACGCCTTGCCGAGGCCGCAGCCGACCTCGACCTCCGTTTCCGCGTCAGCACGGTCGGCCTGTTCGAGAGCCTGACTGGTGGCGGGCCGGCCCGATACGTCCCGGTCGCGACCGCGGATCTCACCTGAATCTCGCGCCCTGAGGCCGGTCCCGCTGTTCGTCCGACCGACGGGAACCACACCGCACCACCCATCAGTACCAGCGACTTCCCCGGACCATCCGGGAACTATCGGAGGTCGGCCCGACCGGTGCTACCATCACTCACCGCACGGAGTCGGACCTGGCATGGACTTGGTTTCCGGGGGGTCGTGATCATCTTTACGAGCGCTCAACGCCTTCGGTTGGTCGTTGCCCTCGGGACGGTGAACCTGCTGTTGGTCACCGCCGTGTTCGGGTTCGAATTCACCGGAGCGTTGCCCTCCGAGCGGACCGTTCCCGTGGCAGAGTTGCCTGGGGCAGTCGCCGAGGTCGCGGAGCCAGATCGGTCCACTGCACCGGCCACGGCCCGGCCCGTTCGGCCGCGTGGCCCCACTCCGAATCCCGTCGTGATCGTTCCGGTCGAGCCGGTGAGGTCGCCGGACGTCAGTCTCGAGCCGTCGCTGACACCCGAACCCTCGCCGACCCCGAACCCTCGCCGACCCCGACCCCGACGCCGTCCGAAGACTCGGAGCCGGCCGTCGCGGCGGTTGCCGTGATCGCTGACGAGAGCGCGACACCGCTCGAGCCCGAGAATGCCGAACCTGCGACGCCGCCGGCAACTGGCCCGCCGGCTACTGGCCCGCCGGCCCGCCCTCGACCGACGCCGCCAGCGACCGCGAAGCCGGCCACGCCGACGTGCGCGCGACACGGGAAACCGGACTCACACAAGACTCCGGCGTGTCGCCCGGCCAAGGTCCATCCCACCAAGCCCGCCAAGACACCGAAACCCGAGCCCGCCAAGACACCGGAGCCCGAGCCGACGAAGACGGCGAAGCCGAAAACGCCTGAGAACGCGCCCGCGCCGAAGGCCGCAAAGCACGACCGACACGGGTCCACGCGACACTCGTCCACGGGGCGCCGAGCCCGAGGCACGCGTCGTGGAGGCCCCGGCCAAATCCGCGAAGCCGGCGCCGCGGTTGCGCACGAGTCCGACCGCGCGCTAGGCTCGATCCCCGCGAGCGGGCACCGGTCAGTCGCCCTCATCAGTCAGGAGATCTCGCCATGGCGCCCTCCGATCCCCGGCAGACGAAGTTCGTCCTCGACGAGTCGCGGATCCCGCGTGCCTGGTACAACATCGCCGCCGACCTGCCCGTCGCGCCGCCGCCGCCGCTCCACCCCGGAACGCACCAGCCGATCGGTCCCGACGACCTCGCACCGCTCTTCCCGATGGCCCTCATCGGCCAGGAAGTCTCGACCGAACGCGAGATCGAGATCCCCGAACCGGTCCGCGACGCGTACCGCCTCTACCGGCCCAGCCCGCTGTACCGTGCGCACCGACTCGAGCGGGCGCTCGATACGCCGGCCCACATCTATTACAAGTACGAGGGCGTCAGCCCGGCCGGAAGCCACAAGCCGAACACGGCGATCGCGCAGGCCTTCTACAACAAGGAGGCCGGGGTCAAGCGGCTCGCGACCGAGACGGGCGCGGGTCAGTGGGGCACCGCCCTCGCCTTCGCCGGCGCCCTGTTCGGGCTCGAGGTCAAGGTCTACATGGTCCGCGTGTCATACGACCAGAAGCCGTACCGCCGGATCCTGATGGAGACCTACGGCGCCGAGGTCGTCGCCAGCCCGTCGCTGTCGACCAACTACGGGCGTGCGGTCCTCGAGCGAGACGCCCGACTCGCCCGGTTCGCTGGGGATGGCCATCAGCGAGGCCGTCGAGGACGCTGCGACGCGGGACGACACCAAGTACTCGCTGGGCTCGGTGCTCAACCATGTCCTCCTCCACCAGACGATCATCGGGCAAGAGGCGCTCGAGCAGATGGAGATGGCCGGGGAAGCGCCCGAGGTCATCATCGGCTGCACGGGCGGCGGCTCGAACTTCGCCGGACTGACGTTCCCGTTCCTCGGCCACAACTTCCGCGACGGCACGAAGTACCGGGTCATCGCGGTCGAGCCCGAGGCGGCCCCGAGCCTGACCCGCGGCGTGTACGCGTACGACTTCGGCGACACCGGCAAGATGGCCCCGATCGTCAAGATGCATACGCTTGGCTCCGACTTCATCCCCGAGCCGATCCATGCCGGCGGTCTCCGCTACCACGGCATGTCGCCCTCGTCAGCCTCCTCAAGGAGAACGGTTTCATCGAAGCGCGCAGCGTCCACCAGCGCGCCACCTTCGAAGCCGGCATCACCTTCGCCCGCGCCGAGGGGATCCTGCCCGGCGCCCGAGCCGACGCACGCCATCAAGGTCGCGATCGATGAGGCGATGGCCGCCAAGGAAGCCGGCGAACCGCGGGTGATCCTGTTCAACCTGTGCGGCCACGGTCACTTCGACCTGTCGGCGTACGAGCGGTACCTCACGGGCGCCCTCGAGGATTACGAATACCCCGCGCGAGCGCGTGGAGGCGGCCCTCGCAGGTCTGCCACAGGTCTGACCCGGCTGTCTCTCTGACCCGGCCGTTCTCGTGTTCAGGTCGGCCTGCCGGCGATGCGGCCGGCGGGTCGAGACGGCCGTCGCCCTGGAGGCCCTGTCACGGGACGAGCGACGCTGTCCACGATGCGGGGCGGCCCTGGAGGTCGACCGTCGCGACGAGGAGCGGCGGCGTTGGGTCCGGCGGGTGAATGGCGCGCATGTCCCGGGTCCGCCCGGCGGGCTCGAACGTCGTCGTGCGGAGCGTCGGAGCGTTGGGGATCGCCGGTCCGAGGGCGTCGGGTGGTGGAGCACCGCGACGGCCGACGAGGTCGAGCGACAGCGGCTAGCGCCCGGCTGCGGTCCGCTCCTCGATTGCATCGAATGCACGTCCCATCGATCGCGCTCGGGTCTGCGGCTGGACGTGCTGGTCGATTGCGTCTGGCACATCGATCCAGCCTGCCGGTGAGTCGCAAGGGCTTGGATTGCCGGCCGATTGCGCGGAATGCAACGTCGAGACGAGCCCGGCGGCACAACGTGCATCTGCTGCACGCCCGACGGCCTGAATTGCGCGGGATGCATTTCGTGGTCCGTGTCACGGCCCCGGGGCTGACATGACGACGAGATCGGACCGGGCCGCCTCTTCCGCGGCCCCGACTTCCCCGGGACGCCGGCTGCGATACTCGGCGTCATGCGCGTCGCGCTTCCTCGGGTTCGGTCTCATCGGTGGCTCGGTCGCGCGCGCCCTGCGGTCGGCCGATCTCGAGTCGCCGTGGCGAGCTCGTGGCCTGGTCGCCGTCGGGCGAAGGCCCTCGTCGCGCGGTCGGTCGATGGTGTCCTCGACGCGGCGTTCGACGCGACCTGCCGATGCAGTCGCCGACGCCGATCTCGTGATCCTGGCCGGACCCGCGACTGCGTGTCTCTCCATCCTCGACGACCTCGCCGGTCCTCTCCGCGACGCGCTCGCCGGCCGACGCCGTCATCACCGACGTCGCGAGCACGAAGGGCGCTCTCGTTCGGCGGGCCGATGCCGCGCGGACTGCGGTATGTCGGCGGCCACCCGATGGCCGGGCGCGAGACGGCCGGGCTACGAGTCGTCGGCGCCGGAGTCTGTTCGTCGGCCGGCCGTGGGTGCTCGTCCCCGGCGCGGCGGCAACCTCGGACGACGTCGAGCGCGTCGCGTCGCTCGCACGCGCCTGCGGCGCACGGGTCGTGATGATGGACGCCGATGCGCACGACCGGGCGGTCGCGGGCGTCAGCCACCTGCCGCTGATCGTCGCGGCCGCGCTCGTCGAGGCGGTCGCAGGCACGGACGCGGCACCGAGAGCGGACTGGCCGGTCGCGCGCGACCTCGCTGCCACCGGCTGGCGCGACATGACCCGGCTGGCGCGCGGCGACACAGTCATGGGAGCGGCGATCGCGGCCACCAACGCCCAGGCCCTCGCCGGCCGGCTGCGCGACCTTCGGGCGATCCTCGACGATGTGCTGGCCGAGCTCGAACGGCCGGGCGGCCCCGACGAAGACTGCGCTCGAAGCCCGGCTCCGCGCGGCGCGCGAGCGGCTCGGCGAGCCGTCGTGACGGAAGAGCTCGTCTACGTCGTCCCCCGGCGGGCGGTCCCCGACGAGGCTGGTTGGTACGGCATCCGGACCGACGGTCTCGAGGCCTTCATCGACGCCGCTCGAGCGTGACGGCCGTTACGAACCGCGGGCCGCGATGGAGCGCGACCCGTCGTTCAAGCAGGTCATCCCGTATCTCGTCCTTCGCGACGGCGCGCGGTGGTTCCTGATGCGCCGGACGGACGCCGGCGGCGACCCGCGGCTGCACGGTCGGTACTCGATCGGGGTCGGCGGCCACCTCAACCCGGGAGACGGCGGGCTGCTCGGCGGTCTCCGCCGCGAGTGGTCCGAGGAGGTCGTGGCGGACTTCGTGCCCGAGTTCCGGCTGGTCGCGCTTCTCAACGACGACACGACCGAGGTCGGTGCCGTCCACCTCGGTGCCGTCTATGTCGCCGACGCCGACGGGCCGGCCGGTCACGATCCGCGAGACCGACAAGCTGACCGGCTCGTTCGTCGAGCACGTCGGAGGTCGCTGCGGTCTCCGACCAGCTCGAGACGTGGAGCCGCCTCGGCTTCGAGTTCCTGGCCGCGGCCGAGGGCACAGCCGGTCGCCGGCCGCGCGGCCGACCTCAGGAAGAGTCACGTTGCCGTCCGCGCCATGTCTCGCATTCGCCGGATGCCCGTGAAATCGGGCCCTATAATCGCGCGCGCCGACGTCGACCGCGGGTGGTGTCGACGGACGGCGCCTTCCATGGAGGTCTGATGCCGGCCAAGATCCTCGTCGTCGATGACGACCCCAACGTCCAGCGACAGCTGCAGTACTCGCTGAAGCAGGAGGGCTACGACGTCGTCGTCGCCGCAGACGGCGCGGAGGGCTACCGGCTGTGGGCGAACGACACGCCCGATCTCATCCTTCTCGACGTGATGCTGCCGAAGCTCGACGGCTACCAGGTCGCGATCAAGATCCGGTCGCAGAAGAGCCGAAGTCGGTCCACGTCCCGATCATCATGCTGACCGCCGAGCGTGAGGTCGAGCAGAAGGTCCGTGGCCTCCGGGCGGGGGCCGACGACTACCTCATCAAGCCGTTCCATCCAGCCGAGCTGCTGGCGCGGATCAAGAGCCTGCTGGCTCGGTTCGCGCCGCGCGAAACGCTCCTCGTCGCGACCACCGATGGGTCGAGTCCTTGCCTTCTACGGCGCGAAGGGCGGTGTCGGCACGACGACGATCGCGATCAACGCGGCGATCGCCCTGCATCGGGAGCTCGGCCGGAAGGTCTGTCTCGTCGATGCGAACCTGCAGTTCGGCGACCATCGAGTCTTCCTCGACCTCGGCCTCGATCGGAAGAGCATCGTCGACGTCGTGAGCGCGCCGTCGATCGACGCCGACCTCATCCGTCATGTCCTCGTCAAGCACGACTCCGGGGTCGACCTGCTCCTCGCGCCGCCGTCGCCGGAGAGCGCCGACGTCGTCCATCCGGCCCACCTGCCGCAGATCATCGAAGAGCTGACCGGCCGTGTACGACTACGTCCTGCTCGATGTCGACAAGCGGCTCGATGACATCAACCTCGGTGTGTTCGAGGCGGCGGAGATGGTCTTCGTCGTCATGACGGCCGACCTGTCGTGCCTCAAGAACGTCCGGCTGATCATCGAGACGATGGGCCACCTGGGCTACCCCGACAAGGTCCAGCTCGTCCTGAACCGGTCGAATGCTTTCACAGGCATCAGCGTGAAGAACGCCGAGGGAGCCCTGCGGCGGATCATCGAGCACCAGGTCGTCAACGAGTATCGCGGCGCGATCAGCGCGCTCAACTCCGGGTCGCCGTTCGTCTTCTCGAAGTCCGATTCGGCGCTCGGGACGTCGCTCGTGCAGTTCGCGAAGAGCATCGACAAGCCGGCCGCGGAGGTGGCGCCCGTCACGGCGACTCGTCAGCTGAGCGTCCGAACGAGATAAGCTCGCGATCCGGCGCTTCGGGGGCCCGGATAAGTCTGCGGTGATCGCCGGTTGACGGTGGGGTGAGCGTCCGCCCGTAGGCTGCGCGGCGTGTTGGCCATCGTCCCATCCGCGACGCTCCACGGCCTCGACGGCCGGCTGATCCGGGTCGAGGTCGACGTCGCGCCGGGGCTGCCCGGGTTCACGATCGTCGGACTGGCCGACGCCGCGCTCCAGGAGGCACGTGAGCGTGTTCGCGGGGCGCTGCGCAACGCTGGCTTCGTCCATCCGCCGCGACGGATCACTGTCAACCTCGCGCCGGCCGACCTGCGGAAAGCCGGCGCGTCACTCGATCTCGCGATGGCGTCGGCATCCTGCTTGGCTCCGAGCAGGTCCGAGCGGGGCCGGGCCGGGTCGCGTTGATCGGCGAGCTGTCACTCGGCGCGCGAGGTCCGTGCCGTTCCCGGCGTGCTTCCGATGGTCGCCGTGCTCGCCCGGCGCGGCCTGCGGCGTGTCGTGGTCGCCACATGCGGCGGTCGACGAGGCAAGACTGATCGCGGGGCTCGATGTGGTCGGCGTCGACACTCTCGCCGAGGCGGTCGATGTCGTCCGGTCCAGCGGCCGGCGCCGACGGGTCGCGGTGGCGCCGCCGCGGATCGAGCTCGTCGGCGAGGCGGATGCCGCCCCGCTGCCGCGGCGGCCGAGGCCTCCGGCCGGCCGGTTCCCGACCTGCGCGAGGTGCGCGGCCAGGTCCATGCGCGACGCGGGCTCGAGATCGCGCTGGCCGGTGGCCACGGCCTGCTGCTCGTCGGTCCGCCCGGCTCCGGCAAGACGCTCCTGGCCCGGACCATCCCGGGTTTGCTGCCACCGCTCGACGACGTGGCCGCGCTCACGGCGACGGTCGTGGCCTCGGCTGCTGGCGAAGGTCCGCTCCGCGAGCTCCGGCGGCGGCCACCGTTCCGAGCACCTCACCACACGATCTCGTACGCCGGCATGGTCGGCGGAGGGCCGCACCTGTCACCCGGCGAAGTGACTTTGGCCGATCAGGGAGTGCTGTTCCTCGACGAGCTTCCCGAGTTCGACCGAGACGTCCTCGAGGCACTGCGCCAGCCGATGGAGGAGGGGAGCGTCGCGATCGCCCGTGCCGGACGCGCGAGCAGCTTCCCGGCCCGCTTCCAGCTCGTGGCCGCGATGAACCCGTGTCCGTGCGGGTTCGCCGGCTCGTCGGAACGGCCGTGCGCCTGCCGGCGGGACCATCCCCGAGCGATATCAGCGACGGGTCTCAGGCCCGTTGCGCGACCGGATCGACCTGTGGATCGAGATGCCGCGCGTCGCGCCGGCCGCACTCGTCGCCAAGGACCGAGCCGGAGGCCAGTGCGGCCGTCGCGACCCGAATCGCCGACGCCCGGGCTGTCGCGACGGCGCGTCTCGGCCGGCGTGCTGAACGGGCGCCTGACGGGTCGGGCGCTGCGCGCGATCTGCCGCCTCGACGCTGACGCAGAGGAGCGGATCATCGCGCTCGCCGAGCTCGAACGGGCGAGCGGCCGCGGCACGGAACGCCTCCTCCGCGTCGCACGGACGATCGCCGACCTCGCCGGCGACGCCGTCGTCCGGCCCGGAGCACCTCGACGAGGCCGCGTGGTTCCGCGGCGGGTGACCTTCGTCTTGCCGCCCGGGAGGCCGGCTGATGCTCGGCGTCAGCGCGGCGGACCGATGGGTGGGTCGGAACCGCGCCTCGGATCCGCCCGACGGTCGGCGGCGGACCGGTCCGAGGCCGGCGCCGACGTCGCCGCCGGATATGGTCGAGCGCGACGCATGGGCCGTCCTCGCGTCGGTGCACCGCCTCGGTCCGGTGGGGTTCGGTGCCCTGCTGGTCGAGGTATGGGTCGGGTTTGGCCATCCTCCACGAGGCGGCGTCGCCACGTGGCGTGGACCGTCTCGCGCGAGACGCCGCTGAGGACCGGACCCGACGAGCCCGGCGCGAGAGTCGCGGCGGCTCGGGCCCGGTCGTCGCGAACGCGATCGCCGAAGCGACGACGACGGCGGACAAGACAGCTCGGCCGCATCCGATCGCTTGGCGTCCAGGTCGTCACCGTCGACGACGTCGACCTACCCGCGACGGCTGGCTGCGATCGAGATGCCGCCGCTCGTCCTCTTCGTGCATGGGCGACATCGCCGCGCTCGACGCTCCGCGCGGCCGTCGCGATCGTCGGGACGCGGCGTGCGACGGACGCCGGTCGCGGCATCGCCACCCGGATCGCAACGAACCTGGTCGCCGTCGGTGCCACTGTCGTGTCCGGGCTCGCGGTCGGCATCGACGGCGCGGCCCACTCCGCGACGGTCCGGGCAGGCGGGAAGACGATCGCGGTGATCGGCTCCGGGACACGCGCTCCTGCACCCGCTTGTCGCACAGCCGGCTGGCGGCGTCGATCATCGATGCCGGGGGCGCCGTCGTGTCCGAGCTGGCGCCCGACGTCGAGGCGACACGGGGCACGTTCCCGCGACGCAACAGGGTCATCAGCGGTCTGTCCGATGCCACCGTCGTGGTCGAAGCGCCGGCGCGCAGCGGCGCCCTGATCACCGCGTCGTGGGCGCTGGAGCAGGGACGGGACTGCTTCCTCGTCCCGGGGCCACTCGGTGCGCCCGCGTCCGAGGGCTGCCTGGCGTTCCTGCGCGAGTTTCCCGACGGCGCCCGGATCGTCGCCGGGATCCCGCAGCTCATCGACGACCTGGGTCTGGCCGACCATCTGGCGAGCCCCGGCGTGACACCGAGTGCGGCGGCGACGCTCGCCGACGTCGGCGACGCCGCCGGACGGATCGGGCGTGAGCTGGTCCTCGGCCGCGGCCACCGTGGATGAGCTCGTGGCGACGACCGGCTGGCCGGTCGCGAGCGTGCTGACGGCCTTGACGCTTCTCGAGCGGCGAGGGACTCGCGGTCGGCGTCCACGGTCGCTTCCGACCGGCGGGCGGACTGGCGAGCTGCCGACCCGGACAGCGCGCGGAAGGACCGCGATCGGTGTCGCTGAGCAGCGACGGTTTTGCTTCCGACGGTTCTCTACGGCTTGTCCATGCCCGCTCCACAAGTCGCCGCGAGGATGACTCTCAGGTACGAACCAGCGTTGAGGGTTCGACCAGAAGCCGAAACCTCGGAGGACGACATGAATGACAAGACAGCGAAGCAGGGGACCCAACCTCGGACTCCTGCTGCTCATCCCGGCAGCGATGATCGCCGCGCAAGGCGGTGATGCACCGCCGGGCGATGTGGGCATCCGGTTGGGGCCCGACCGAGGCCGGCGGCCGCGGGTTCGGGCGTCGCGCGCGCTTTGGCGCTGGCGAACGCTCCGGCGCGGACGCGACCGGCATTCCGGCTGCCGCCGAAGATCGAGTGGATCCTCGACACGTGGCACACGCGAGCCCATCGAGTCGCCCGGCATCGCGCGACCGCACCTGGCGAGGTGACCAGCGTCGGACGACGCGATCACGCCTGAGTCGACCCTGCCCGCTCGAGGCGCTACTCGCGGGAGGTTTGCCGTCGTTCGGGCGGCGATGCTACCCTCGGCTTCGATCGGTTCTCCCCAAGACCGGTCGTTCGCGCCCGCAGTGCGCCCCCAGCACGAGCAGGAGCCGATCCGACTATTGCGTAGTCCCGCGTGCCGTCGTCTGCCCTCGCCGCAGATCGCTTGCCGCCGCGACTCCGCGTCGCTGTTCCGCGCGTTCGACGATGGTTCGCGGCGGCTTTGCGCTCGTCCTCGCCGTCGTCCTCGCGGGTGGCGTCGTCGGTGCCGGCGGTCCCGGCTCACGACCGTGCGACGCCTCCATCGCCGGTCGTGCCGCTGACGCAGGCGGCGTTTCGGACCACGGTTGCGACAGATCACGGCCTCACCGCACCGGTCGCGATCACCTTCACGACCCCGATGAACGAGGCGTCGGTCGCGGCCGCACTCCGAGTCGAGCCACCGACGCCGGTCGACCTTCGGTGGGATGCGGCAGGCGAAGTCGTGACGGTCGCCCGCGCGACGACGTGGGAAGCGGGGACGTTCCACACGATCTCGGTCCAGCCGGGCGCGCTCGCGAAGACCGGTCAGCCGCTCGCGAAGGCGGCCCGTGCCGTGTTCATGACGCGGCTCGCGACGACGGCCGAGGTCAGCCCCACCGAGCGCATCGGCGACCGTGTCTCGACCGAGACCGGGTTCCAGATCACCTTCATCGGACCGGTCAACGCCGCGACGATCCCAGCCGCCATCCGGGTCGACCCTGCGCGTCCGGGCAGCGTCCACGTGGTCTCGACCGGTGAAGGGTCGTCGCGCTACACATTCGTCCCGGCGGCGCCATTGCAGCCCAGACGCCCGCTACGACCTCACCGTCAGCGGCGTCCGCGACGCCGACGGGGTCATCCTCGAGCCCTTGTCGCTGGCCGTTCGGACGGTCACGGCACCCGGCCGTGCTCGAGTTCGCGCCCGGCGGCGGACGCCCAGACGTCGCGACCGACACGGCCATCTCGGTCCGTTTCAGCCGAGCCGATGGACACGCGCGCGAACGGCTCAAGCGCTCAAGGTCTCGATCGACGGCAAGCCAGTCCCGGCACGATCGCCTGGGCGGAGTCGAACACGGTCCTCGAGTTCACGCCAGACGACGCACTGCCGTACGCGACCAAGGTCGCCGTCGAGGTCGGCGACGCGGCGAAGAGCGCGACGCAGCGTTCACCTCGAGGCGCCCGCCCGGGCGACCTTCCGGACGATCGCCGATCCGGCGCCAGCCCGCCGCTCCAACGCCCAACCCGCCACGGCAAGCCGCGACGCCCGACGCCGCCGCGACCAAGACCGCAGCGCGAGACGCGCGACGAAGACCGCACCGAGACCGACGAAAACAGCCACCAAGAGGCCAAGCCACCGACCGCGGTCGGTGGCGGCAGCTGGGGCGCCATCGAGACCTACTACCTCGGGCTCATGAACTGCACCCGGACGGGCGGCTGGGTCACCTCGACCGGAACGTGCAGCTCGCCGGGCGGCCGCGACGTCGCTCCGCTCAAGCTCGACGCCGGGATCAGCTCGAAGGTCAGCCGGCCGTACGCGAAGCGATGCTCGCGACCGAGAACCTGTGCAACCACTTCATCGGCGGCAGCCCGGCCAACCGCCTCAAGGCTGGTGGGCTACACGAGCTATCGGTGGGCCGAGAACCTCGGCTGTCGGTCGGGCGACGCACGCGCCGCCGTCCTCGCGATCACACCTCTTCTTCCAGAGCGAGCGCCCGTACAACGGCGGTCACTACGTCAACCTGATGAACCCGAAATACGACCGGGTCGGCATCGGCGTCTGGGTGTCGGGCGGCCGGGTCCGCCTCGTCATCGACTTCTACCACCCCTGACCGGACCATCGGCTGGCTGACGACCGGCGCTCGCACCGCCACGATCGGACGCGTGATCCGCAACGTCGTCATCCATCTCAACGGCGAGCAGCCGCTCGTCGCCGACCTCTACGAGGCGCCGTCGTCCGGCGACGTCGGTCTGCGCTGCACGAACCTTGCGCCAGATGAACGGCAAGCGACCGGTCTTCATCGACGATATCGGGTCGATCTTCTTCTTCCCGTACCTCAACATCCGGTTCGTGGAGATCCCGCCCGGGACGATCACCGGTGGCGATCCGTCGCTCGCCCTGAGCGCCGACGGCCACAACCTGGACGGTACGCCGATCGAGCCCGCGGAGCCCGAGCCCGACCTCGAGATCGACGAGGACTTCCTCCGCCGGATCCGCGAGGTCTGACCCAGGTAAGGGCGCGCCAAGGACCCGGTGCTACACTCCCGGCCGTGCCAAAGAACCTAGTCATCGTCGAATCCCCGGCCAAGGCCCGCACCATCGAGCGCTATCTCGGTGACGATTACCGCGTCCTGGCCAGCTACGGCCATGTCCGCGACCTGCCGGAAAATCCCGGCAAGGGCAAGTTCGGCGTCGACGTCGATCACGACTTCGAACCCGAATACGTCGATCTCGGACGACCGCAGCAAGCAGGTCTCGGACATCTCGAAGGCGGCCCGCGGCGCGGACACCATCTACCTCGCCACCGACCTCGACCGCGAAGGCGAGGCGATCGCCTGGCACGTCGCCGAGGCGGCCACGATCCCGAGCGGCAAGACCCGGCGGGTCACCTTCAACGAGATCACCGAACCGGCCATCCGCGAGGCGTTCGCCCACCCGCGCGACATCGACATGGACCTCGTCGACGCCCAGCAGACCCGGCGGATCGTCGATCGACTCGTCGGCTACACGCTGAGTCCGCTGCTGTCGCGGAAGGTTCGCGGCGGCCTGTCGGCCGGGCGCGTCCAGTCGGTCGCGGTCCGGCTCGTCGTCGAGCGCGAGCGCGAGATCCTCGCGTTCACGCCGCGCGAGTACTGGACGATCGAGGCGCTCCTCGCGACGGAGGCCGGCGACCGGTTCGCTGCCGAGGTCATCCGGATCGACGGCGAACCGCTTGACGTGGGCGACGCCGAGGCGGCCGAGCGACATCGCGAGGCGATCGCGGCACTTCATCCCGGCGGTCACCAAGGTCGCGACCCGTACCCAGAAGCGTTCGCCGGCGCCGCCGTTCACGACATCGACCCTCCAGCAGGAGGCGAGCCGCAAGCTCAGCTTCAGCCCGAAGCGGACGATGTCGATCGCGCAGCGCCTGTACGAGGGCGTCGGCCACCGCCGACGGCCAGGTCGGCCTCATCACCTACATGCGGACCGACTCGACGGCGATGGCGGGCGTCGCGATGGGCGAGGCTCGGGACGTCATCGGCAACCGTTTCGGTCCGAACTACACGATGCCGAAGGGACGTGTCTACAAGACGAAGTCCAAGGGCGCCCAGGAGGCGCACGAGTCGATCCGACCGACGAGCTTCCTCCGCGACCCCGATTCGCTGGCTGGATCGCTCAAGTCCGACGAGCTCCGCCTGTACCGGCTCATCTGGCAGCGGGCGCTCGCCTCGCAGATGGCGGCCAAGGAGCTCGAAACCACCACGATCGAGCTGGTCGACGGCCCGTACACCCTCCGAGCGTCTGCGACGCGAGTCCTGTTCGACGGCTTCTCCCGCGTGTACACCGAGGGTCGCGACGACGACGGCGCCGACGACGAGGAGACCGGCCGGCTCCCGGACCTCCGCGAGGGCGACGACGACGACCGTCGAGGACGTCACGCCGATCCAGCACTTCACCGAGCCGCCGCCACGGTTCACCGAGGCGACCCTGATCAAGGCCCTCGAGGAGCACGGCATCGGCCGCCCGTCGACCTACGCGGCGACGATCTCGACGATCATGGACCGCGGATATGTCCGGGTCGAGGACCGGCGGCTGCGTCCCGAGCCTGTTGCCGACGTCGTCACCGACCTGCTCGTCGAGCACTTCGGCGACTACGTCGACCTTGCCTTCACGGCTCGGATGGAGGAGGAGCTCGACGAGATCGCCCGCGGCGAACGCGCCTGGGTCCCGCTGCTCCGCGCCTTCTACGCGCCGCTGCGCGACCGCGTCGCCGAGAAGCGGCGCGAGCTCAAGCGCAAGGACTTCACGACGGAGGAGACCGACGAGGTCTGCTCGCTCGGCCATCCGATGGTCATCCGGCTCGGCCGCAACGGCCGGTTCCTGGCGTGTTCGCTCTACCCGGAGCACAAGGAAAGCCGGCCGTTGCCCGGCGACGAGCCGCCGCCGCAGGAGGGAACCGGCGAGGTCTGCCCGAAGTGCGGCGAAGGGACGCTCGTCGGGAAGCGCGGCCGGTTCGGCCCGTTCGTCGGCTGCTCGCGCTACCCGGACTGCGACTACATCAAGAAGGAAGGGCCGCCGCCGCCCGATCCGCTGGCGTTCGAGGTCGTCTGTCCCAAGAACAAGGACGGACACCTGGTCTCGCGTCAGGGCCAGACGGACCGGCAACGTCTTCTGGGGCTGCTCGAACTACCCGAAGTGCGACTTCACGACGAACCACGAGCCGCTCGGCGGCTGTCACGACCTCGAGGATGGCCCGCTGGCGCGCAAGGGTGAGGAGGCCATCTGCCTCATCTGCGGGTCGACGAGCGCCGTCGCACCCGACGAGGTCGTCCCGGGCGAGCGGTATCCGGGTGGCCCGCCGAACCCCGAGGCACTCGCCCGACCGGCACGCGGCCGCGGACGCGCGGCGACGGCCAAGGCGCCAGCCAAGACCGGTGCCAAGGCGCCCGCGAAGGCGGGTGCGAAAGCCCCGGCCAAAGCCGCGCGCGAAGGGACGAGGAAACGGCCGCGCGGCTGCCTCCCGCGCGGCGGCGCCAGCGGCCGCGGAATCGGATGAACAGCGGTTCACCCGGGTGTCGAAGGGAGCGCGTCCGGTCGAGCCGGCCGCCGACGCGTGAGCGCGGCTCCGGCCGGCACGACGACACCGACCGCGACGGATCCGGCGGTCGGGCGGTTCCTGCAGGCCCTCGCCGCGCGCGACGCGTCGCCGCACACCCGCCGGGCGTACCAGACGGCCGTCGGGGCCTACCTCGGCTGGCTCGGCGCCAGGGGCGTGGACTGGCGCCGGCCCGACGCGGACGGACCTGCGGGCCTATCTCGCCGTCCTCGCTGAGGGCCACGCTCGCTCATCCGTTGCGCAGCGACTGGCGGCGATCCGCTCGTTCCATCGCTGGGCGACCCGCACGGGCCTGGCCCCGGGCGACCCGTGGGGCGCGATCTCCTCGCCCCGGCAGCCACGCCGGCTCCCCAAGGTCCTCGAGGTCGAGCAGATCGACCGGCTCCTGGCGGTCATCGACGAGGACCTCGACGCCCCACCCGGCGGACGATCCCGGACCGCACCGCCGTCCGCCTCGCGCTCGCACTGCGAGACCGGGCGCTCGTCGAGACGGCCTACGCGGCGGGCCTGCGGATCAGCGAGCTCGCCTCCGCGGATCTGTCATCGCTCGATCTCCGGCGCGGCGAGATCAGGGTCATGGGCAAGGGCCGCAAAGAGCGGATCGGCCTTCTCGGCAGTCCCGGCGAGGCACGCCCTGGAGGCGTACCTGACCGACGGTCGACCGGTCCTCGTCGAGCGCGTCTTGCCGACGAGCAAACGCCACCGGTCGAGGTCTTCCTCAACCACCTCGGCGGTCCGCTCGGCGTCCGTGGGCTGCGCTACCGCCTCGACCGGCTGTGCGAGCGAGCCGGTCTGCCCGGCGGGAGTCTCGCCCCACACCCTGCGCCACTCGTTCGCGACGCACCTGCTCGATGGCGGCGCCGACCTGCGGGTCGTCCAGGAGCTGCTCGGCCACGAGAACCTCGCGACGACCCAGATCTATACCCACGTCTCGCCTGGTCGGCTCCAGGCCGCGTATCGGGAGGCGCACCCGAGGGCGCGTCGCGAACCCAGCCTGTGACCGCCGGGCGCTCGCTGGCCCGCGCGGGACTGATCGTCTCGGGCGCATTCCTCGTGTCGAGGGTGCTCGGTTACGTCCGCCTCGTCGTCATCGGCAACACGTTCGGGGCGTCGCCCGAGCTCGATGCGTTCTTCGCGGCGTTCCGGCTGCCCGACCTCATCTTCCAGCTCGTCGCGGCGGGGGCGCTGTCCTCGGCCCTCATCCCGATCGTCTCGGGCCTGTTCACGACCGACGAACGGCCGCGCGCCTGGCGAGTCGTGTCGACCGTCATCAACCTGATGCTCATCGGGCTGGCCGTGCTCGCGATCGGCATCTTCATCTTCGCGCCGGTCCTGGTCCCGCCGATCACGCCGGGCTTCGGGCCGGCCCAGCTCGACAAGACCATCGAGTTGACCCGGATCATGCTGCTCAGCCCGATCTTCCTGGCGCTCGGGGCGGTCGCGACGAGCGTCCTCAACTCGGGTGGCCGGTTCGCGGCCTCGGCCGTCGCGCCGATCGTCTACAACCTCGCGATCATCGGGGCGGCCCTGCTGCTCGCCCCGACGCTCGGGGTCGACGGGCTCGCGCTCGGCGTCGTCGCCGGCTCGATGGGCCATCTGCTGGTCCAGATCTCGCCGCTACGGCAGCTCGGCTTCCGCTACGTACCCGCGGATCGACCAGCAGCGATCCCCAGGCCCGCCGGGCGCTCGACGCTCATGGCGCCTCGCGCGATCGGGCTCGGCGTGACGCAGATCACGTTCATCGTGGTGACGTCCCTCGCAACCGCTCGTCGGGACCGGCGCCGTTTCCGACTTCAACTTTGCCTTCGCCCTGCTCCAGATCCCGCTCGGGATCATCGGCGTGCCGCTCGGGATCGTGCTGCTCCCGACGCTGTCGCGCGACGCCGCCGTCGGTCGCGAAGCGGCCTTCGCCGACCTCCTGACCCGTGGGCTGCGGTTGCTGATCTACGTCATGATCCCGATCGCGGTCCTCGCCGCTGTGGCTCGCGAGCCGATCGTCGAGATCCTGTTCGGCAGCGGCCGGATCAGCCCAGCCGACCTCGACATCATCGCGGTGACCCTGACCGCGTTCCTCGTCGGGTTGACGGCGCACGCGATGATCGCCGTCCTCGCCCGGGCGTTCTATGCCCGCCAGGACACGGTCACTCCGGTCGGGGCCGCGGTCGGGGCGGTCGTCGTCAACTGCACGCTGGCCGTCATCCTGGTCGGTCCACTTCGGGCTGCCCGGGATCGCGCTGGCCATCGCCATCGCGGCCTGGGGCGAGGCGATCGTCCTGCTTGCGATCCTGCGCGGGAGGCTGGCTCACTTCCGCCGTGGCCGGCATGGCCCGGGTCGGAGTCGAGTCGGTCGCGGGAAGCGCGGTCGCCGGCGTGGCCGCCTGGTGGCTCCTGGATCGCGTCGGCGACGTGCTTGGCCCGGACCCCGGCCGGCTCATCCTGCTCGTCGCGTTGACCGTCGTGAGCGCGGCCTTCGGGGCGGTCTATGCCCTCGTCTCGGCTGCCTTGCGGATACCGGAACTGCCGTCTATCGTCGGGGTCATGGTCGACGCGTTTCGCCGTCCGGTGCGGTCGTGACGGCTGCCGACACACGAGCGTGGGACGCGTTCGTCGAGACCCAGGAGCCCGGTTCGTACCTTCAGCGCAGCGAGTGGGCGACGGTCAAGGCCGTGAACGGCTGGGCCGCCCACCGGATCCTCGCCGAGCCGGGGTCGGACGCCACGATCGGCGCTCAGATCCTCGTCCGGCGGCCTCGGCCGATGCCGTGGGGGTTCGCCTACGCACCTCGCGGGCCCGTGGCCACGACCTGGTCCGCGGGCGGCGATCGAGGCGTTCACGTCCGCGGTCCGCGAAGGCCTGCCTCGCGATGCCGGTCGCGTCTCGCACGTTCGGATCGACCCCGAGATCGAGGCGAACGGCCCGCTCGACCCCGATGGCAGCCTGCGTCGCGCGCTCCGCGTCGCCGGCTGGCGTCCGGCCGCGCCGATCCAGCCGAACGCCACCCGGATCATCGACCTCCGCGCCGATGAGGCCGCGCTCTGGGGCGACCTCCGCAAGAAGTGGCGCCAGTACGTCAACAAGGCGCGGTCGGGGGGCATCGAGGTCGTCGACGCGGACGGTGATCGACTCGACGACTTCTACCGGGTCTATCGCGAGACCGCGGACCGCGCCGGCTTCCTGATCCGGGCAGAGAGCGCCTACCGAGACGTCTGGGACGCCTTCGCTCCGGCGGGGAACGCCCGTCTGCTGTTCGCCCAGACGACCGGGCGGCGAGCCGCTGGCGACGCTGCTTGCTCGTGCGCTGCGGTCCGCGGGTCGTGGAGCCGTATGGCGGGATGACCGCCGAAGGTGGCGAGTCGCGGGCGAATTACCTGTTGAAGTGGGAGGCGATCCGGTCATCGAGCGAGCGGGGCGCGACGAGCTACGACCTGTGGGGTCTCGCGACCGGCGGCATCGCCCATTTCAAGACGGGATTCGGTGGCCGCGAGGTCCGCTACATCGGCGCCTGGGATCTCGTCCTCGATCCGCTCGGTCGACGGGCCTACGAGGCGGCACAGCGTGGCCGGGTGTGGTGGTCCCGGCGGCGGAGCGGGTTGCCCGGCGGAGGCAACGCCGCGGCCTTCGGTGGCGCCGATTGAACATCCGCGAGGCGCGCGCCGGATGAGCTCGCGACCTGGGACGCCCGAGCGGTCGATGTGCCGGGCGGTCATGTGTACCAATCGAGAGCGTGGGCTGCCCATCGAGAGGACTCCGGCTGGCGGGCGAACTTCCTCGTCACCGGTGACGGAGGGGCAGTGCTCGCGCTGACCCGGCCGTGGTCGGCGGTCCGGGGCGGCAGTGCCTACATCCCACGCGGTCCGTCGGGGGCCGGCTTCGTGGACGGAGCACGGCTCGCGGCACGCCAGGTCGCCGCGGCGGACCTGCTCGCGGCGGCGGGCTCCGACGTGGTCGCCGCCGATCCCGAGGTCCCGGCCGACGTCACGGCGTTCCGCAGCGTCATCACCGCCGGCGGCTTTCGGCCGATCGAGGAGATCCAGCCGTCACGCCACCGGGTCTCGCTGCGGCTCGGGCGGGGCGCGGACGAGGAGGCCGTCTTTGCCGGCGTCGCCAAGTCCACCCGCCAGCGGATCCGCCGCTGCCGAGCGTGACGGCCTGCAAGTCCGGCGGTACGACATCCGCTGCGGGCCTGATGGGGCAGGGGAGGGGTTCGAATCGCCCGTCGCCTCCGCTCCGGCAGCGCTCGACCGCTTCTACGATCTCCTCCTCGAAACGGGCGAACGCCGTCAGTTCACGTTCGGTCCGCGCGAGTCATTCGTCGCCTGGTGGACGGCCGCGCACGCCGCGGGTCACCTCGTCCTTCTCGAGGCGACACCACCTGACAGCGAGGACCCGGTCGCCGGTCTCGTCCTGTACCGACATGGCGGCCGGTTCTCGACGGTCCATTCGGGCGATCACGCGGCGACGCGCGAGACCAATCCCGGCGCTTTGCACCTCCTTCGCTGGCGCGCGATCCAGCTCGCGATCCGCGAACGGTGCACGGAGATGGACCTCGGTGGCGTCGACACGGCCGAGGCCCGCGGGGAGCCGAAGGAGGGCGATCCGCTGTACGGCCTGTACCAGCACAAGAAGGCATTCGGTGGTCAGTGGCTGGAGCTGACCGGCGCGCACCAGCGCGTGCATGACGCACCTGGGTACGCGCTCGGGCGGGCCGCGACCAAGGTCGCGACGCCGACTCGCCGACAACGGCGACGAGATGACGCCGACCCCACGATCGCCGGCCTCCTCGCCGCCGCCGAACCGACCGCGCCTGCTGCGCTCGCGGGCCTCGTCGATCGCCTGATCGTCGAGGGCCGCCTGCGCGGCGCGCGGCGCGACGGCCGGGCCATCGGACCGGCTGGGCTCGCCGACGTCGGGATCCGCGGGGTCACGAACGACTCCCGCGGCCGTCCGACCCGGGTCGCTCTTCGTGGCGATCCCCGGTCTCCACGTCGATGGCCATGACTACGTTGCAGCAGCGGCCGCCGCCGGGGCGACGGCCGCGATCGTCGAGCGTGCCGTCCCCGACGCTGCCATCCCGCAGCTCGTCGTGGCCGCAGCCCCGGCCGCCCTCGCTACGGCAGCGGCGTGGTGGTACGGCGACCCGAGCAGCCACCTCGGCGTGGTCGGCATCACCGGCACAGACGGAAAGACGACCACCTCGTTCCTCGCAGTCGCCGCCCTCGAGGCTGCCGGCATCCGGACGGGGATGACCGGCACCGCCGCAACCCGGATCGGCGGCGTCCAGGAAGCGAACCAGGCCCATGCCACGACACCGGACGCCCCGGCTCTGCAGGCGGCACTGCGGGCCATGGTCGTCGCCGGCGACCGCGCGGCCGTCGTGGAGACGACATCGCATGGCCTCGCCCTCGGCCGAGTCGACGCCATCGCCTACGACGTGGCGATCATCACGAACCTCACCCACGAGCACCTCGAGCTCCACGGCACGTGGGAGGCGTACCGAGACGCCAAGCTCAGTCTCTTCGAGCGGCTCGCCGACGGGCCGTCTGCGCCGGTCGCCGCGATGGGCGGCCTCCGGCGCCGCCAGCTGGCCGAAGACCGGCATCGTCAACGCCGACGACCCCTCGGCCAGAGCGTTCATCGGCGTGACCCAGGAGGCCGGTGCCCGCGTGCTCACCTATGGCACGGATCCCGTCGGCGGACATCCGGGCCACGCGCATCGAGGAGGACGCCCGCCGGCTCCGGTTCACATACGAAGCGCCGTCGGGTGGCGGCACGGCCGAGCTCCAGCTCGTCGGCCGGTTCAACGTCCACAACGCGCTCGCGGTCGTGGCGCTCGGCGAGGCCCTCGACCTCGATCCCGAGGCGGTCCGGTCCGGACTCGCTTCGCTCCCGGTCGTTCCCGGCCGGATGGAGCGGGTGGACCTCGGTCAGCCGTTCGGTGTCATCGTCGACTTCGCCCACAGCCCGGCCTCGCTCGCCACCGTCCTCGACCTGCTCGCACCGCTCGCGGCGTCGCGCGGTGGCGGCCTGATCGCGGTCTTCGGGTCCGCCGGCGAACGCGACACCCTCAAGCGCCCGGTGATGGGCCGGATCGCGGGCGAGCGGTGCCGGCTCGTCGTCGTCACCGATGAGGACCCGCGAAACGAGGACCGGATCGCGATCCTCGACGCCATCGCGGCAGGTGCGGAGTCGGCCGGTCGGCGGCGCGACCACGACCTGCTCGTGATCGCCGACCGTCGCGACGCGATCGAGGCAGCCATCGAACGCGCCCGCCCGGGCGACATCGTCCTGCTTGCGGGCAAGGGTCACGAGCGGGAGATCCTGAGCGCAGCCGGCCCCATGCCGTGGAACGAGCGGGCTGAAGCCGAGGAAGTGCTCCGCCGCGCCGGCTACGGCTGACCACGGCCCGTCGAGGAACGATCAGCGGCGGGCCGGATCGGGGCCACTGCTATCCTTGGAACGAGATGGCAACGACGACGCCGCGAACGAAGACGCCCACCGATGGCGAGACCCTCGCGGCCCGCGGCGCGAGCCGGGCTTCGGGCAGGCGCCACGCGGCGAGCATCGATATCGATGCCCTCCGCGCGGACCTCTACGCCGCCATCCTCGCGGCCCACCCGGGGGCCGACCTCTCGGCGGTCGAGCGCGCGTTCGATCTCGCCGTGCTCGCCCACGAAGGCCAGAAGCGAGCGACCGGGGAGCCGTACGTCACCCACCCGATCGCGTCTGCCCGCATCCTCGCGGAGCTCGGTCTCGATCTCACCGCCATCCAGGCGGCGCTCCTCCACGACGTCCCCGAGGACACCGAGTACAGCCTGACCGACGTCGAGGAACGGTTCGGGGCCGAGGTCGCCCAGCTCGTCGACGGCGTCACGAAGCTCTCGAAGTTCAGCACCCACAGCCACGAGCAGCAGCAGGCCGAGAACATCCGGAAGATGCTGCTGGCGATGGCCCAGGACATCCGGGTCGTCCTCATCAAGCTCGGCGACCGGCTCCACAACATGCGGACGCTGTACGGGCTGCCGCCGGACAAGCAGCAGCGGATCGCCCGCCAGACGATGGAGATCTACGCGCCGCTTGCGGAGCGGCTCGGTATCTGGCAGATGAAGTGGGAGCTCGAGGACCTCGCCTTCAAGGTCCTCGAGCCCGAGCGATTCCGCGAGCTGGCGAAGCTGCTCGACACCCGCCGACAGAGCCGCGAGAGCTACATCCAGCGAGCGATCGCCGAGCTGCGGCCGAGCCTCGAGGCGGCCGGGATCACGCGCCGACATCGAGGGCCGGCCGAAGCACATCTACAGCATCTGGAAGAAGATGCAGCGCAAGGGCGCGGAGTTCGGCGAGATCTACGACGTCTACGCCATCCGCCTGCTCGTCGACGAGGTCCGCGACTGCTACGCGGCCCTCGGCATCGTCCACTCGATCTGGCGCCCGATCCCCGGCCAGTTCGACGACTACATCGCGGTCCCGAAGAACAACCTCTACCAGTCGCTCCACACCGCGGTGATCGCGCTCGACGGCAAGCCGCTCGAGATCCAGATCCGGACCTACCAGATGCACCAGGTGAGCGAGGTCGGCATCGCCGCCCACTGGCGGTACAAGGAAGGCACCAAGTCCGACCGCGAGTACGACGCGAAGCTCGCCTGGCTCCGCCAGCTGATGGAGTGGCAGCGCGACGTCTCCGAATCGGATGCGACCGAGTTCGTCGAGGGCATCAAGCTCGACATCTTCCAGGACCAGGTCTTCGTGTTCACGCCGAAGGGCGACATCAAGGACCTGCCGGCAGGCGCCACGCCGCTCGACTTCGCGTACCGGATCCACACCGACGTCGGCCATCGAACGATCGGGGCCAAGGTCAACAACCGGCTCGTGCCGCTCGACTACCGGCTCAAGAACGGCGACATCGTCGAGATCGTGACGACCAAGGGCGAGCACGGCCCGTCGCGCGACTGGCTGAATGTCGTCCGGACCAGCCACGCCCGCGAGAAGATCCGGCAATGGTTCAAGCGCAAGGACCGCGACGAGAACATCGTCCACGGCCGTGAGTCGCTCGAGCGCGAGCTGCGCCGGCTCGCGCCGCACCTCGATCGCCGCGGTCGGTGCCGAGTCGATCGCCGAGGTCGCGCGCCACTACAACTACGAATCGGTCGACGACTTCTACGCCGCGATCGGCTATGGCGCGATCGGTGCGCAATCGGTGGTCATGCGGCTCGGCGTCGTCGACGACGGCCAGAGCACCCTGCCGACGGTCGCGCCGCCCGAGCGGATCGCCCGGACCGGCGGCGTCCGGGTCAAGGGCGTCGGCGACCTCCTGGTTCGCTTCGCCAAGTGCTGCCACCCGATCCCGGGCGACCCGATCGTCGGGTTCATCACCCGCGGCAAGGGCGTCACCGTCCACCTCCAGACGTGCCCGACGGTCATCAACGAGCGCGAGGTGAGCCGGCTCATCGACGTCGAATGGGAGGCCGAGCCGACCGCGACGTACCCGATCGCCATCCGCGTCGAGGCGTACGACCGGACCGGCCTGCTGAGCGACATCACCCAGGTGGTCGCCGAGAACAAGGTGAACATCCTGGCGGCCCACGTCGGGGTCACGGCCGACCACACGGCCGTCGTGACGGCGACGCTCCAGGTCGCGTCGGTGGCGCAGCTCGCCAAGGTCATGGGCCGGATCGAGCAGCTGAAGGACGTCATCAACGTCCAGCGCGACCTCGGCTAACGCTGGGCTCGGACGCGGCGCGTCGGACGGCGCGCGGCGGCGCGGCAGCGTCGGGACGCGAGGTGTCGCCTCCCAGTCGACGGATCGTGCCGGCCGGCGCGTCGAAGGCTCGGTCACGCAGGATTCGTCGCGCATCCCGATCGCCGGTCTCACGTTCGTGCCATACGCGCCGTGGAGGGCACGACTCGGAACGCGACGACCGGGACGCAGCGCGCGCGTAGGCCGTGATGTCGCGGCTGTGCCGCGGCTCTCATACGCCCCTGTTGTCGACCGTATGACCGCGGACGGGCTCGTGCTTGCGGCGCTACGTCCCGGGTGGCGCGCGTATGGCGACACGATCGCGCGGCGCGAGCAGAGACGATCTCGCAGGGACCATACGACGACTCGTGCCGGTGCCACGCGACAGCCGAAGGCGAACGACGACCACGCCCCGGGAAGTCGCCGACCGTGTTCGACCCGTCCGCCGGCCGAAGCCGGGTCGGTACACTTCGGCTCGATGCCGAGCCCACGCGCCCCCCGGGGCACCCGCGACCTGCTCCCAGCCGACCGGCCCGCCTGGGACCGCCTCGAGCGCCTGACGTCGGACCTCGCCGCGCGCTACGGCTACCGCCAGATCACCACGCCGATGTTCGAGCAGACCGACGTCTTCGAGCGGGGCGTCGGCGAGGTCACCGACATCGTCGAGAAGGAGCTCTTCCGGATCGAGCCGCGAACCGAGGAGGCCGAATCGTGGTCGCTCCGTCCTGAGCCCACCGCCGGCATCGTCCGGGCGTACCTCCAGCACGGCATGCACACGTGGCCGCAGCCGGTCAGGCTCACGATGACCGGCCCGATGTTCCGCTACGACCGGCCGCAGGCCGGACGCTACCGCCAGTTCTGGCAGTTCGACATCGAGGCCATCGGCGATCCCGGTCCGGCGATCGACGCCGAGATCGTCGAGCTCGGGATGCGGGTCTTCGGCGACGCCGGGCTCGAGGGCGTCCAGGTCCTGCTGAACTCGATCGGTGACGCCGCATGCCGGCCCGCCTACATCGCGGAGCTGACGGCCTACTTCGAGGCGCACCGCGACGGCGCTGCCGCCGACCGAGCAGGAGCGGCTCGACCGCAACGTCCTTCGCCTGCTCGATTCGAAGGATCCCGCGATGGCCGCGCTGAACGCCGCGGCGCCGCGCATCACCGACCGGCTGTGCGATCGCATGCGCCGAGCACTTCGCCGCGGTCCGCGCCCACCTCGACGCGCTCGGCGTGCCGTACCGGCTGGAACCCGGCCTCGTCCGCGGCCTCGACTACTACACCCGGACGGCGTTCGAGTACTACATCGTCGGGCGCGAGGGCCAGCAACAGGCGCTCGGCGGCGGCGGCCGCTACGACGGCCTCGTCGAGGTGCTCGGCGGCCGGCCGACGCCCGGGATCGGCTTCGGGATCGGCCTCGACCGGCTCCTTCTGGCACTGACCGAGACCGGTGTCGCAGCACCTCCGGAACCAGCTCCGGTCGCGGTCGTCGTCGGTGCCGACCCGGCCGACACCATCGCCCGGCTGCGGGTCGCGACGGACCTCCGGGCAGCCGGGATCGCGGCCCGGGCCGATCTCGCGCGCCGCAAGCTCGGCAAGCAGCTCGAGGCGGCCGACCGCGACCATGCCCACTTCGCGGTCATCGTCGGCGACGAGCTGGCGACCGGCGAGGTCGGCCTCCGCGACCTGCCCGCTGGAACGCAGAAGCTCGTCCCGCTCGCTGACCTCGCTCGCGAGATCGCCCGAGCGCACGCCGCGCATCGCCACGGGCCGGCCAGCGGCTGAGCGCGCCTCTGGGCCGCACAGCGACGCGGCGCGCACGCCTGAGGCGCGTCGCGGGCGCGTCGCCACGGGCCGGCCAGCGGCTCAGGCGCCCTCGGGCCAGCCGGTCAGCGGCTACGATACGCCGGCGATGACGGACCCGGCTCGACCCCGACCCGCCCGACCCCCAGCCTCGCCACGCCCTACCGCAGCCACACCTGCGGCCAGCTTCGGGCTGCCGATGCCGGCTGCGACGCCCGTCTGGCCGGCTGGGTCCACCGGCGTCGCGACCACGGCCAGCTGATCTTCCTCGACCTGCGCGATCGTCACGGGATCACCCAGGTCGTGGTCGACCGGGCCGACGCGCCGGACGCGCACGAGGCCGCCAGCCGGCTGCGCCCGGAGTTCGTCGTGTCGGTCGCGGGCACGGTCGCGCCGCGTCTGCCCGGCACCGAGAACACGAAGCTGCCGACGGGCGCCATCGAGCTCCAGGCGACCGCCGTCGACGTCCTGTCCGAGTCGAAGACGCCGCCGTTCTACATCAACGAGCCCGACGCCCCGGTCGACGAGAGCCTGCGGCTGAAGTACCGCTACCTCGACATCCGTCGTGAGCCGATGCTCCGGCGACTGGTCCTCCGCAGCGCGATGGTCCGGGCGATCCACGCGGTCCATCACGCCCACGGCTTCGTCGAGGTCGAGACCCCGACGCTCATCAAGAGCACGCCCGAGGGCGCCCGCGACTTCATCGTCCCGAGCCGGCTCCAGCCGGGGGCCGTCTACGCGCTGCCCCAGAGTCCCGCAGCAGCTGAAGCAGCTCCTGATGGTCGCCGGCATCGACCGCTACTTCCAGATCGCCCGCTGCTACCGCGACGAGGACCTGCGCGGCGACCGCCAGCCCGAGTTCACCCAGCTCGACGTCGAGATGAGCTTCGTCGACGAGACCGACCGTCATGGCCTTCGTCGAGACGGTGGCGATCGAGGTCTCGCGGGCATCCGTGCCCGGAGCGGCCGATCGCCCAGATCCCGTTCCCGGTCCTGACGTTCGACGAGGCGATCGAGCGCTTCGGCTCCGACAAGCCCGACGTGCGCTACGGCATGGAGCTCGTCGACCTCGCGCCGGCGCTCGTCGATGCCGTCGGGCGCGCCGGCGTCGGGGTTCGGCGTCTTCGATACCGCCCTCGGCGGCGGGCGGTCGGGTCAAGGCCATCGTCGCGCCCGGGATGGCCGGCATCACCCGCCGCGAGATCGACGAGCTGACCGATCGTGCCCGCCGCTTCGGCGCCAAGGGCCTTGCCTACCTCGCCCTCGAGCCCGGTGGCGAGGTCAAGGGCCCGATCGCCAAGTTCCTGTCCGACGACACGCGTCGGGCGATCATCGAGCGAGCCGGTGCCGCCGAGGGCGACCTGATCCTGATCGTCGCCGACACGCACGACGTCACCGCGGACGTGCTCGGTCGGCTGCGCGTCGAGCTCGCCGACCGCCTGGCGCTCGCCGATCCGAACGTCCTGTCGTATGTCTGGATCCATCGCTTCCCGATGTACCAGTGGGACGCCGAGAACCAACGCTGGGACGCGACCCACAACCCGTTCAGCGGCGTCGATCCCCGAGGACGAGCACCTCCTGACGACGGTCTTCGGGCGATCCTTCCGTGCGTTCGCCCGAGGACCCGGCCGGCCGAGCCCGTGCGCCGCAGTACGACCTCGCGCTCAACGGCTGGGAGCTGGGCGGCGGCTCGATCCGGATCAACCACCGCGACCTCCTCGAGCGCTCCTTCCTGCTCCAGGGTCACTCGCTCGAAGCCCAGCAGGAGAAGTTCGGCGCGGTTCTCGACGCCTTCGAGTACGGGGCGCCGCCACACGGCGGCATCGCCCTCGGCATCGACCGCTGGGCGGCGCTGCTCGCGAGCCAGACGAACATCCGCGAGGTGATGGCGCTTCCCGAAGACGCAATCGGGGAGCGACCCGATGCTCGATGCGCCGTCGATGCCCGAGCCCGGGCAGTACGAGGAGCTCGGTCTGCGGTTCGTCGGCGTGCCGCAGCGAACACGGCGTAGGCGGGATCGAGATGGAGCGACCCGGCGGCGCTTGGCGGCGATCGGCGACACACCCGTCGTCCGCCTCGACCGGCTCGTCGAGCCCGGGATGGCCGAGGTGTGGGTCAAGCTCGAGTCCTACAACCCGACCGGTTCGTACAAGGACCGGATGGCGCTCGCGATGATCGAAGGCGCAGAGCGCTCCGGCCGGCTGAGCCCGGGCCAGACTCGTCGTCGAGTACACCGGCGGCTCGACCGGGAGCTCGCTCGCGTTCGTCTGCTCGATCAAGGGCTACCCGCTGCGGATCGTCAGCTCGGACGCCTTCGCCGACGAGAAGATCAAGACGATGCGGGCGTTCGGCGCTGACGTCGAGCTCCTGCCGAGCCCCGAGGGCATCACCCCGACGCTCATCCCGCGGATGCGGGCGCGCGCCGCCGAGATCGCAGCCGAGACCGGCGGCGTTCCAGACCGACCAGTTCAACAACACCGACATGATCGACGGCTACCTCGCGCTGGGGCAGCGAGCTGTTCGACCAGGTCGATGGTCGGCTCGACGCGATCTGCATGTACGTCGGCACGGCGGGCTGCTTCCTCGGCACGACTCGTGCGCTTCGCGAGCGCCTGCCGGAGCTGCACCGCGTCGCAGTCGAGCCCGCCGAGTCGGCGGTGCTGTCCGGCGGCCCGGCCGGCATCCACCGGATCGAGGGCGGCGGCGTCGGGTTCGTCCCGCCGCTCCTGACGCTCGCGACGAGATCGACGAGGTCATCGCCGTCCCGACCGCCGACGCGTTCGCGATGGCGCGGCGGGCCGCGCGCGAGGACGGGCGTCTGGTCGGGACCGTCGACCGGCGCGAACATCGCGGCGGCGCTCATCCTCGCCCGACGGCTCGGCGAGGGCGCCCGAGTCGCCACGATCCAGGTCGATTCCGGGCTGAAGTACCTCGCCGGTGAGCTCTACTCCTGAGCGACGACCTCGGCGTCCTCGGCGCCGCTTGCGAGACGGCCGCGCGCTCGCCGCGCTGCTCGGCGCGACCTGCATCGCCTTCTCGGGCGTCTTCTACCTGTTCGCGGCAGTCTCGCCCTCGACCGGGACGTTCTATCGGGCGTTCTTCGGGCTCCCGCTCCTCGTCCTCGTCGCCGTCGGCGGAATGGCGCCGGCTACGGTCCGCTGCCTCGCGACGTCGGTCCGCCTCGCGGCGATCGCCGGGGTCTTCTTCACCGGTGACCTGATGTTCTGGCACCACGCCATCGAAGCCGTCGGTGCCGGTCTCGGGACGGTCCTCGGCAATCTCCAGGTCATCATCGTCGGGCTGGTCGCGTGGCTCCTCCTGGGCGAGCGGCCGTCGCGGGCGACGATGCTGGCCCTGCCGATCGTGCTGGTCGGCGTCGTCCTCATCTCGGGAGTCGTGGGAGCCGGCGCGTACGGGTCGAACCCGCAGCTCGGCGTGATCCTCGGCCTGCTGACCGCCGTCTGCTACGCGGCGTATCTGCTGACGATCCGGCGCGGCGGCCGCGACGCTCGCCGGCCGGCCGGTCCCGTGGCGATCGCGACCGGCCGTCGTCGTCGTCTGCTCGTTCGTGATCGGCGCGGGTCGTCGGCGACCTCGACCTGACGCCCGGTCCGGCCGAGCCTCTTCTGGCTCGTGATGCTTGGCGTGACCTCGCAGTCGGCCGGCTACCTGCTGATCTCGGTCTCGCTGCCGCGGCTGCCCGCGATCATCACCTCGGTCATCCTGCTGTGCCAGCCGGTCATGTCGATCGGCTCTGGCGATGGTGCTCCTCGGCGAGACGCCGTCGAGCACGCAGCTGCTCGGTGTGGCGTTCGTCATCGGCGGGATCACCGCTGCGACGATCCCGGTGGCCCGGATGCGCGACGGGCTGCAGCGGTCTTCGGTCGCCGTCGACCGCGGCTGACCGGACGGCGACGTCGACGGGCCACGGGCGGTCCGTCGACCGGTTCAGTCGGCGGCGAGGCCCGGCGAGCAGGGTGAGCGTCGCGTCGACCACCTGGGCCTGCTGGTCCGCGCGCGGGATCGTGGCCGGCGGGTCGTTGGGCTGGCCGGTGTACCAGCCCATCTGCTCGTGATTGCCGCCCTCGATCGACCGTGAACGACGACGTCCGTCGCCGAGCTTGGCGACGTTGGCCGGGCTGGTGTACGACGCGACGCCCTGGTCGAGCGTCCCGTACGCCGAGACGACGGCGAGGTCCGTCCGGTCGAGAGGTCGGCGGCGGAGTACGAGGCCCAGAGGACGAGCCCGTCGACGGTGTCCGGATGCGAATCGATGAACTGCGCTGCCATCGAGCCGCCGAGTGAGTGACCGCCGACCGCCCAGTGGTGCGATCTCGGGGTGCGCCTCGATGACGCCACCGGCAGCATCGATGTCGAAGACCGCGAGGTTGAACGGCACGCTGACGATCGACGACGAGGTAGCCCTGCTCGGCGATGGCGCGCGCCTGCGGCGCGTAGGCCGCGGGCGGGACCTTGCCGCCGGGATACAGGACGAGACCGACCGTCGGCGGCGGCCCCGACCGGGCGTGATAGGTCAGGTTGCCATCGACCTCCGCGTAGGTCGCCGCGGGCGTCGAGGCAAAGCGCCGCGGTCGCCTCGGGCAGGAGCGGCTGCGGCTGGGCCCACCACAGGAAACCCGCGATCGCGAGGACGAGGATCGCGACGAGCGACGCCGAGAAGCGCCTTGAGGATGCGGGATCGGGTCACGTCAACGGTTCGTCTCGTAGGCTCGCGCGGATGACAGTCGCGCGATCCAGGCGCCGGCGCGCGCGGCGTGAAGCCGCCGAGCGACCGACAGCGGCGCCCGGCGTCACCGTTCGTCCGGCAGTGGAAGTCCAGCCTCGGCGACGACGTCGGCGCCCCACTCGTGGGTGTGGCCGGCGGGTGGGTCGGGCGGTCCCTCGTAGTCGGCAGATCGCTCGCGGGGCGTCTCGACGTCGTGGACCACGCCGGGATCGCCGACCTCGAGGATCCGGCGTCGCAGGACCGACGCGACGAGATCGTCGATGACGTCCGGCGGCATCCGGTCTGGCGCGATCGCTCGCAATGCGTCGAGCGCGACCGGCCGGCACGAGCACCGGCCATCCGGGCTCGCCGTGCCAGGCCGGCCGGAGGACCGCGCGCGCGGTCCACGCCGTGCGCCTCGATGAGCGACGTGACCGTCTCGGCGCCCGACCCAGGTCATCCGCGCCGGCCAGATGCAGAAACCCGGTCGTGTCGCCCACCTCGGCCATGGCCGCCTCGCAGCCGCGGATCATCTGCCCGACGGGGCCGGACTCTGGCGGGGCCGGCGTACCGTAGATCGCCTCCGAGCCGGCGAGCGCCGCGACCACGTCACCGTCGGGGTCGGGCGACACCACGACGATCGGGAGCGCGCCACCCGACCAGGCGAGGTCGGCGAGACGGCGGACACGAGGCTGACCGTGAGTGAGGGCGATGGCGCCCTCGGCCGTAGCGGACAGGATGACGGCGGCGACGGTCACGTCGCGAGTGTACGGGCCAGCAGCGGGCGCGGGGTCGGCAACCGGACGTGTCGCTCCGGCCCGCTGGACCGTTCCGTGGGACAATCGCGTGTCCCCATCATCTGGAGAACCACACGCCCGTGCCCCCCGCCACCTCCGAAACCTCCTCGGCAGCACCGTCCGCGGTCCGCGCCGACCTCCGCAACATCGCCATCGTCGCCCACGTCGACCACGGCAAGACGACGCTCGTGGACGCGATGCTCCGCCAGACCGGTGCCTTCCGCTCGAACCAGACCCTCGTCGATCGCGTGCTCGACTCGGGCGACCTCGAGCGCGAGAAGGGCATCACGATCCTCGCCAAGCAGACGACGATCGACCACGCCGGCGTCCGCCTGAACATCGTCGACACGCCGGGTCACGCCGACTTCGGTGGTGAGGTCGAGCGCTCGTTGCTCATGGTCGATTCGGTGCTGCTCCTCGTCGACGCCGCCGAAGGCCCGCTGCCGCAGACCCGCTACGTGCTCCAGAAGGCGATGGCCCGGCGGCTGCCGGTCGTCGTCGCGCTCAACAAGATCGACCGCGGCGACGCCCGAGCGGCCGAAGTGCTCGACGACGTCTACGAGCTCTTCATGGACCTCGGCGCCGACGCCCACCAGATCGAGTTCCCGATCGTGTACACGAACGCGAAGCTCGGGACGGCGACCCGGGACCTCGACGAGCCCGGGCACGGACCTGCGGCCGCTCCTCGATCTCCTGGTCGAGGTGACGCCGCCGGTCACGTACACACCGGACCACCCGCTCCAGCTGCTCGTCACGAACCTGTCGGCCAACGACTACGTCGGCCGGATGGCGGTCGGGCGCATCTGGAACGGTCGGATCCGGACGGGCCAGCGGATCGTCGTCGTCCGTGACGAGGCGGACGACACCGCGGGCGCGGTCGAGCCCGGCCGGACCGTGACGCTGAGCGGCACGGTCACCAGCCTCCAGACCGCGCACGGCATCGATCGCGTCGACATCGAGGAAGCGGGTCCCGGCGACATCGTGAGCGTCGCCGGCCTGCCCGAGGTGACCATCGGCGACACGCTGACCGACCCGGCCGACCCTCGCCCGCTGCCGCGGCTCGACGTCGATGCGCCGACGCTCCGGATGACGTTCGGCGTCAACACCTCGCCGCTCGCCGGGCGGGAGGGCAAGTACGTCACGAGCCGCCAGATCAAGGCCCGGCTCGAGAAGCGAGGTCCTCGGCAACGTCTCGATCGAGGTCCGCCCGGCCGAGTCCTCCGAGGCGTTCGAGGTGCGCGGCCGCGGCGAGCTGCAGCTGGCCGTTCTCATCGAGCAGATGCGCCGCGAGGGCTTCGAGCTGACCGCGTCGCGACCCGAGGTCCTGCTGCGCGGCTCCGGCGACGACGTCCAGGAGCCGTACGAGCGCATCACCATCGATATCCCGCCCGACTACATCGGCGAGGTCCAGACGGCGATGGCCGGTCGCAAGGGCCGGCTCGACCAGATGTCCACCGACGCCGACGGCCGCGTCCGGATGGAGTACGTCCTCCCGGTACGTGGTCTCATCGGCTATCGCGGCCAGCTGCTGACCGACACGCGCGGAACGGCGATGCTCCACCAGATCGGCGAGGGGTACGGGCCGTGGGCGGGCGAGGTGACGCACCGGACCAACGGCGTCCTCGTGTCGGACCGTGCCGGGACGTCCAACGCCTACGGGCTGTTCAACCTCGAGCAGCGCGCGACGCTGTTCATCGGTGCCGGCGTCGAGGTCTACGAGGGGATGATCGTCGGCGAGAACAGCCGGTCGGGCGACATGGACGTCAACCCGACCAAGGAGAAGAAGCTCACCAACATCCGGACGCACTCACACGACGAGTCATTGCGGCTGACGCCCGCGAAGATCCTGACCCTCGAATCGGCGATCGAATTCATCGCCGGTGACGAGCTGGTCGAGGTGACCCCGCAGTCGATCCGCCTCCGCAAGAGGGCCTTGTCACAGCACGACCGTCGGCGCGAGCTGGGTCGCGCCGAGGATCAGCGGCGGGCGGCGGATCGCGAGACGGCGGAGTCGCTCACGTAGGACCTGCGCTGGCGGTAGCTCGTCGCGGTTGGTCTGGTCGCGCCGCCAGGCGACATGCAGCAGGACCGTGGCCCACATCCGGTAGGGGCGCCAGGCGTCCGAGATCTGTTCCCAGACGCGTCGTCGGGCGGTTCCGGCAGGCCGTATGCCGCCGCCACGGCTCCGCGGCTGATGTCGTCGGCGACCGGGAGCGCGTCGGCGAGGCCACACCCACGCGTCAGGATCGCCTGCGCCGTCCACGGGCCGACACCCGGGAGGTCGCGCAGCTCGGCGATGGCGACATCCTCGGGGAGTGATCGCAGCCGCTCGGTGTCGAGCCGGCCGTCCAGCGCCGCGCGGGCCAGAGTCGTGGATGCGACCGAGCTTGATGGCGGTGAGTCCCTGGACGTCGTTCGCCTCGAGCAACCGCTGCGGTCGCGGGAACGGCCGATACGTGGTGCCGTCGATCTCGATGGGATCGCCGTGCGATGCCGCCAGCCGGTCCTTGATGACGCGGCCCTGCCGCATCGAGATGCGGTGGCCGATGACGAACGAGGTGGCGGCCTCGTACGCCGAGTAGAAACAGACAGGACGGAGCCAGTCATATCTGCTCGCGATCGCGCCGATGACCGGGTCGCGCTCACCGACCTCCAGCCATCCGCGCCCGTCATGGTCGAGCGACAGCGATCGCGCGACCTGCCGCCGGGCGCCCTCGACGTCGGTCGATGCCGTGAACCTCGCCGTGGACGATGCCGTCGTCGGTCTGCCACACGTCCACCGCGGCACTCTCCGTCCACCCCTCGACAGGGAACGTCGCGAGCAGGCCGGTCTCGGCGGCGTGCGCCCCGATCCCAGCCGGGAAGCCGCCGGCGAAGTCGCGCGCAGCCGACAGCGAGAACTGGCCGAGCGGCTCGATCTCGAAGGCTGCCACCTCAGCGAGGCCCGATCCAGGCGTCGGGAGACGAGTTCGACCATCTCCGGCTGCGGCTCGTCGTCATCGCTCGTCCCCGTCTCGAGCAAGCACGGGCATCCCCGGTCGCAGGCGGTCGAGGTGGTCCACCGAGAACCGAGGCGCATCGCCTTCCTGGACGCCCGCGGGCCAGTCCCGCGTCGCCGTCCGGCCCAGAGTCCCTGGAGGGACAGCGTCGTTCCAGCTCCCAGCCACGACGCGCCCACGATCAGGAGCGCGAAGCCGAGGAGCACGGCGACGAGGATCGCCGGGTCGGTCACGTGACGATATTCTCACTTTCGTCGAGCGAGCCGTCGTGCCCGGCGCTCCCGACCGGCTGCTCTCCGGCTCCTGCGTCGGGACCGGTGTACGATCGGCCGCATGCCGATCTACCTCGATCACGCGGCGACCACGCCGGTCCGCCGCGAGGTCCTCGATGCCATGCTCCCGTTCCTGACCGAGGCCTTCGGCAACCCGAGTTCGGCCCACTCCTTCGGTCGGACGGCTCGGGCCGCGCTCGACGACGCTCACGACCGTGTCGCGACGCGCCTCAACGCGAGTGCCCGCGAGATCGTCTTCACATCCGGCGGCACCGAGGCCAACAACCTTGCCCTCAAGGGCGCGGCCTGGGCGGGCAAGGCCCGCGGTCACCGGATCGTCACATCCGCTGTCGAGCATCACGCGGTCGGCCACACGCTGCGGTACCTCGAGAAGTTCGGCTTCGAGGTCGTCGAGCTGCCGGTCGATCGATATGGCCGGGTCGATCCCGACCAGCTCGAACGGGCCATGACGGATCGGACGATCCTCGTGTCGATCATGCTCGCCAACAACGAAGTCGGGACGGTCCAGCCGATCGCCGACCTCGTCGACCCGCGTTCACGCGCGGCGCGGCGTCATCTTCCACGTGGACGCGGTCCAGGCCGCGCCGTGGATCGACCTCGATGTCGAGGCGCTCGGCGTCGACCTGCTGTCGATCGCAGCGCACAAGTTCGAGGGACCGAAGGGCGTCGGGGCGCTGTACGTCCGCCACGGCACACACATCCTGTCCCAGCAGCAGGGTGGCAGCCAGGAGCGCCACCGTCGAGCGGGGACGGAGAACGTCGCGGGAGCGGTCGGGCTCGCCGTCGCCTACGACTTGAGCTGCGCGCGAGCGCGCGGAGACCGTCGATCGGGTGCGCCGGCTTCGCGACCGATTGGCTGGCGCAGTCCTCGCCGTTCCCGGCACCGAGCCGACCGGTCATCCGATCGACCGACTGCCCGGCATCTTCTCGATGGTCGCCCGCGACACCGATGGCGCATCGGTGGCGATGGCCCTCGACCTCGAAGGGATCGCCTGTTCGGTCGGATCGGCCTGCGCGACCGGCTCGACCGAGGTGAGTCACGTCCTCTCGGCGATGGGCTACCCCGACGAGGAGGCCCGCGGCTCGCTGAGGCTGTCGCTCGGCAGGACCACGACCGAGGCCGAGATCGACGAGGCCTGCCGGGTCGTCCCGGGCGTCGTCGCGGCCATGCGGAGGGGTACGGTCGCGGTGGCCGCCGACCCGCTCGGACAGGGCGTGCCCGCATGAGCCGGATCCTCGTCGCGATGTCGGGCGGCGTCGATTCGTCGGTCGCCGCCGCGCTCGTCCGTGACGCTGGTCACGAGGCCGTCGGTGTGTGGATGCGGCTGCACGACGTCGCCGACACCTACTCGGAGTTCAAGAAGAGCTGTTGCTCGCTGGACGCGGCCGATGACGCCCGGCGTGTGGCGGCGCAGCTCGACATCCCGTTCTACGTCATGAACCTCGAGCGCGAGTTCGATTCCGGCGTCCTGCAGCCGTTCCTCGACGCCTACCTCGATGGGCGGACGCCGTCGCCGTGCGTCGACTGCAACACGTACGTCAAGTTCGGGGCGCTGCTCGGTCGGGCGCGTCACCAGTACGACTGCGAGGCGGTCGCCACCGGGCATTACGCCCGGCGGGAGGTCGGGCCGGACGGCCGGGCGCGTCTGCTGCGTGCTCGCGACGAGGACAAGGACCAGACGTACTTCCTGTACGGCCTTCGTCAGGACCAGCTCGAGCACGCGCGGTTCCCGCTCGGCGAGCTGACGAAGCCGGAGGTCCGCGACGTTGCCCGCCGGCTCGGGCTCGTCACGGCCGAGAAGGCCGAGAGCCAGGAGATCTGCTTCGTGCCCGGCGGTGACTACCGGGACGCGCTTCGCGAGCGCGCTGGGTGGAAGCCCGAGCCGGGTCCACTCCTCGACGCCGACGGCGAGCGGGTGGGGGAGCACCGCGGGACCGCGGCCTACACGGTGGGTCAGCGACAGGGTCTCGGCGTTGCGCTCGGCGTCCCCACGCTACGTGAGCCGGATCGACCCACTGTCGAACACCATCACGCTGGGGCGGCGCGAGGATCTCGAGACGACGACGGTCGGATTGGAGCGCGTGACGTTCGTCTCCGGCGAACCGCCCGAGGGTGTGGCGCCGTTCCGGGCGGAGATCCGGATCCGCCACCGGGCGACGCCGGTCGCCGCGATCGTTCGACCCGCGGGGACCGATGAACCGGCACGAAACGGACGCTGGGTCGCCGAGCTCGAGTCGCCAGTCTGGGCAGCGGCTCCGGGTCAGGCTGCGGTCCTGTACAGCGGGGATGTCGTGCTTGGCGGGGGGCGGATCGCTCGTCCCGAGTACCGTCGGCGGGCGAGGGTGCGGGAAGCGACCGCGCCGCCATGAGGCGAATCGCCCGTTGGTCGGCGCCGGTCGATGAGCATCGGGCCGGCGATCGTCCTGGCGGTGCTCGTCGGCGTCTTCCACGCCTCCCTGTACGTCCTGATCAGAGGCGATGCCGGCGGGAGGCTTCCGATCGTGGTCGCGGCGGCGATCCTCGGCGCCTGGGCCGGTGACGCGCTCGGCGACCGGCTCGGCTTTTCGTTCCTGACCATCGGCGATTTTCACGTCCTCGCCGCATCGATCGTCGCCTGGGTCGGGATCGGGATCTCGTCGGCGGTCGCGATCCTCGGACCGTCGGAGCGTCGGGCGTGACCGGACCGCGGTTCCGGCAACGACGAAGGCTCGGCCGCCTCGTTCGTTCGCGGGCTGACGATCGGAGCATTGCTCGGAGCGGCGGTCGCCGGGTCCTCGCTGTGGACGCGTCGCCGCCGGGCACGTCGCGCCAGAAGCGCCGCTGCCGCCGAAGTAGCGAAGCTCACGGCGACCGCGCCAGTCGCAGTCGCGGACGAGCCGACGGTCACGCCCGACGGCTGAACGTACGCTCTCGGATGACCGCGTCTTGTCATGCGTCCACACCGTCGGCATTAGCCGAGACGCGGCGCCCTAGTGCGGCGCCGAGACGCCGGATCGCTACGGACGCGCGCTCAGACCAGCCTCGTACCGGCTAAGACCCGATCCGAGATCGCCGAATCGGCGGGCCAACGCGCACCACATGCACGGATGGCATGAAGTCGCGGGCTCGAACTCAGGCGGGCTCCTGCGCCAGCTCCGCCCAGACCACGATTCGGGCGGGCGACCGGAACCCGAGCACCAGCTCCACCTTGCCGACCGGGCCGCGCCGCACATGCGTCGTCGTCCTCGTGGACCGTCACGTCGGCGCCGACGTCAGGCCAGATCGGGCCCTCGATGACGGCGACTCGACGTCCGTCGGCGGCAGTATCGAAGATCTCCGTGACTGTCGTCCCGTACCGGTTCGAAAGTGGGGTCTGCGGCCAGACCCAGGCCGATCCCTGACGCCCGGCGGAGCGGGAGCGGGCGCCTCGTCCTGTGTCGTCATCGGACGTCTGCCTTGTCGATGACCGTCAGGATCTCCGTGTCGTAGGCGACCGCGGTCGTCGGGTAGATCCCGTCGAACACTCCCGAAACGAGCGCCGGGCGGCTCGTGGCGGTCGCGTTGTACTCCATCCACGCCTCGAAGCTCGCGTAGCGCTCGATCGTCACCAGGGCGTTGTGGGCGCCGTGCATCGGCGACCAGAGTTCCATCTCCGGGAAGCCCTCGGCTTCGAGCGCGTCCGACATCCGTTTGACGGCGACCCGCAGGTTCCGGCCTTCACCGACCTTCGGGATGAAGCGCTTCTGGATGATGATCGAGCTCGCCATGCCGTCCGTCCTCCCTCACGTTGTCTGGATCGCGATCTCGAAGGTCGCGGCGTACCCGGCGCCGTCGGGCTGGACGTTCAGCAGGGTCATCCCCTGGCTCTGCTGGTAGATGCCGTCGCTCTCGTTCTTGACGTCCTGCGTGCCCTTGCCGGCGTAGACGCCCTGACTGTAAACGTTTGCGCTGAGTGCGTCATCGAAGAAGAGCTGCGACGTGAACTCGAAACCGCTGGTCGCCGTGGCGTCGGTCCGGATCTTGAAATGGATGTGGACCGCCCGGCCGGAGTACCAGCCGGGATAGATCGTCGTGATCGTCGCCTTGCCACTCGCGTCCGTCTGCTGGTAGCCGCGAAGGTAGTCGTGACCGGCCTCGCTGCCGACGTCGGAGTAGTCACCGAGCGCATCGCAATGCCAGACATCGACGAGAACGCCCTCGAGCGGGATGCAGGCGTTCCCGTCGACCTGCGACACGATCCAGTCGAGTCCGGAGGAGCGCGCCATCGACCGGTTTGCCGGTGGCAGTATCGACCCGGATGTCGGAGCGCTCGAGCTTCTCGTCGACGTAGTAGGGACCCTCGGTGAGGGCGGGGACGACGACGCACGACGGCAGGGCGCTCGCGACCGCTGCGGCCGACGCCGTGGCGATGGGCTCGTGCAGATGCCGACGCGGCTCCCGTGGAAGCGGCAGCGGTCGCCGCGCGCGGTCGCGTCGGCAGTGGGGCCGGCGGTCGCGGACGAGCCACTGGCGACCGAACCCGGCGCGCACGCCGCCGCCACGGCGCCGACGGAGGCGATCCCCATCAGGGCGAGGACCTCGCGACGGCTCAGGACGCGGCCGATCAGGCGGTCGTCGTCATCGGGATCCGGGGAAGGCGGCTGGCGACGAGGGGAGGCGGGACTGGTCATGAGGCGCTCCTTGGCAGCTGATCGTGGCGCGAGCCTGCCGCAGATTCCTGAGACGGGCCTGAGACGTGGCTGAGAGGCGCCGGAGTTGCCGGTGGCGGATGCGCGTCCGACGGCTGCGCGCCGTTGCGCCAAGCGGAGTCGTGTGTCGGCGGTGTGCGGACCCGACCGTCCCGGCGTGCCGCAGCCAGCGCCCGGTTGCCCGTGTCGGGGATCAGGCGAGGACGTTCAACGTACGACGCCGGCTCCGGCGGCGAGCACCGCCACGAGGGCAGCGGCCGCCGGCACGGCCTGAACGAACAGGATTCGGCGGTTCACCGTGGCCGCGCCGTAGACGCCGGCGACGATGACGCACGTCAGGAAGAAGACCCTGACCTGGAATCCGACGGGATCCGCTGCCAAGAGGCCCCAGACGAGTCCTGCGACGAGGAAGCCGTTGTAGAGGCCCTGATTCGCCGCCAGGGTCGCGGACCGGTCGGCGAAGTCCTGGTCGATCCCGAACGCTCGAAGCCCCCGCGGCGTGCGCCACAGGAACATCTCGAGGACGACGATCCATACGTGAATCAGGGCGACGACGAGGACAAGCAGGCCCGCGACAGTCGCCATCGCGGCATGCTAGCAGCCACAGGACGGGGTCCAGCACGCAACCCGGCGGAGAAAGTTCAGTGCCGCCGGATCGGCTGCTACGGATCGGTTGCACGTCGGCGTGCCCTCGGCGGAGTGGCTCGCCGGCCGCCGCGCGCCGAAGCTTCGGCGATGAAGGGGCCGCCTACGAGCGCGGCATCGGCGAAGCGTCGGCACGTTCGCGCCGGTGATGCCAACGATTGGCATCACCGCGAGAGGACCGGCGTCCCGGCCGCACTGGCATCAGCGGGCGCGTCCGACTCAGCCGCGCGCCCCCAACTCAGCGGCGGGCTTCCTCCGGCTGGGCCTCGACCAGATCGAACTCAGTCCAGGCGCACGTCGGGCACGTCCACTTCTCGAATGCGGGGTCCTTGGCCGCGTCATCGGCGGACTTCCAGCTCGCCCGGCTATCGACCTTGCCGCATTGCTCACATTTCCTGACGACCGCCATCGCGACACCTCCAGGAGCGGATTTCACGCCGGACCCTACGCCCCTCTGGGCCTCAGTCGCCTCAGCGGACCGTTCGGCGACGTTGCGGCCGCCCGACAGCACGTTGCGGCCGCGCGACACCCCGTCGCGGCCGCCGGACACGATCTGTTGAGTACCATTGCGCCGCGATGCAGACTGCTGAACTCCGCCCGGACCCCCGCATCAAGGCGCTGCCCGCCGCCGAGATCCGCCGTCGGTTCGTCGAGTTCTTCGCCGAGCGTGGCCACGCCATCGTTCCGAGCGCGAGCCTCGTGCCGGCCGGCGACCAGACGCTGCTGTTCACGAACTCGGGCATGGTCCAGTTCAAGGACGTCCTGACGGGGACGGAGACGCGCTCATACAACCGGGCCGTCGACTACCAGCGCGTCCTGCGGGTGGCCGGCAAGCACAACGACTTCGAGGAAGTCGGCCGGACGACGCGCCACAACACGTTCTTCGAGATGCTCGGCAACTGGTCGTTCGGGGACTACTTCAAGCGCGAGGCGATCCGCTACGCCTGGGACTTCCTGACCCGCGACCTCGGGATCCCCGAGCGACCGTCTCGCGGCGACGACGTACAAGGATGACGACGTCGCGTGGTCCATCTGGCGCGACGAGATAGGCCTGCCGCCGGAGCGGATGGCCCGCTGGGGCGACGTCGACAACGGCGACGACAACAACTTCTGGCGGATGGCCGAGACCGGTCCGTGCGGTCCGTGCAGCGAGATCCACTTCGATCGCGGCGCGCACCTGTCTGAAGGTCCCGAATGCATCCCGGACCACTCGGAGCACTGCCCGCGCTGGCTCGAGGTCTGGAACCTCGTGTTCATGGAGTTCGACCAGCGGCCGGACGGCCGGTGTGCCGTTGCCGTTCACGAGCGTCGACACCGGGATGAGTCTCGAGCGCCTCGCCAGCGTCCTCCAGCAGGTCCCGTCCAACTTCGACACCGACCTGTTCACGCCGATCCATGAGCGGATGCGCGAGCTGCTCGGCCACGACCCGGACGACTTCGAGACCGAGCGGTTCAGCTACCAGGTCATCGCCGATCACTCGCGGGCGATCGTCTTTCTCATCGCCGACGACGTCCTGCCGTCGAACGAGGGGCGCGGCTACGTCCTCCGCCGGATCCTGCGACGGGCCGTCCGTCACGGCCGGCTGCTCGGGAGACGCGAGCCGTTCCTCGCCGAGACCGGTGCCGTCGTCATCGACATCATGGCTGACGCCTATCCACATCTTGTCCCGCGCCGCGACGAGATCCTTGCGCGCGATCGCCCGCGAGGAGGCCCAGTTCGCTCGGACCCTCGATGCCGGGATCGCGCATCCTCGACGAGGCGCTCCGCGGACTCACCGACGCCGCGCCGGGTCGATCGGTCGTCGACCCGACGACGTCCCAGCCGATGCACCGCGGCTCCCGGGCGAGATCGCGTTCAAGCTCCACGACACGTACGGCTTCCCGTTCGACCTGACCGTCGAGCTCGCCGCCGAGTACGGCGTGGGTGTCGACCGCGACGGCTTCGAGGCGGCTCTCGCCGAGCAGCGCCGGCGTTCGCGCACCGGCAAGAAGGCCGAGCTGGCGAAGCACGCCGAACTCGCGTCCCTGTACGGCGCGATCCAGGGCCGTGCCGGCGACACCCGCTTCCTGGGCTACGAGACGACGAGCGCGGACGGGCCGGGTGGTCGCGATCGTCCGCGACGGGATGGAGTTCGACGAGCTCACCGGGCACGGCGAAGCCGAGATCGTCCTCGACGAGACGCCCTTCTACGCTGAAGGCGGCGGCCAGGTCGGCGATCGCGGCGTCCTCCGAGAACCGGGCGGCGGCAGCGAGCTCTTCACGGTGACGGACACCCAGAAGCCGGTCGGTGGTCTCATCGTCCATCGCGGGACGCTGCACGGCCGGCTGCGAGTCGGCGAGACCGATCGAAGCGACGGTCGACGCCGACCGCCGTGCCGACACGATGCGCAACCACACGGGCACGCACCTGCTCCATCGCGCCCTCCGCAACGTCGTGGGCGAGCGCGCCCGCCAGGCCGGCTCGCTCGTCACCCCGGAATACCTCCGGTTCGATTTCCCGTTCGACCGGGCCTGACGGCCGAGGAGACCCGCGCCATCGAGGACGAGGTCCGACGGACGATCCGCGAGGACCGGCCGGTGACCGTGGCGTACATGCCGATGGCCGAAGCGATCGAAGCCGGGGCCGACGCCTTCTTCGACGAGAAGTACGGGGAAACCGTCCGGACCGTTCGGGTCGAGGACTACAGCTTCGAGCTGTGTGGCGGGACGCACTGCCGGGCGAGTGGCCAGATCGGCGGGTTCGTGATCACCGGCGAGCGGAGCATCGGCTCGGGAGTGCGCCGGATAGAGGCGCTCACGGGCGTCGGCGCCGACGCGTGGCAGCGCCAACGGTCCGATCTCCTCGAGGCCGCGGCCGAGGCTGTTGGCGCCCGCTCGGTCGAGGCCGATCGCGAGACCGGATCGCGGCCCTTCAGGACGAGCTTCGCGAGTCGAAGCGCCGGCTCAAGGCCGGCGGTGGCGCAGGCATCCCCGAAGCCGGGCGAGCTCGCGGCGGCCGCGGTCGAGGTCGCTCCCGGCATGAAGCTCGCCGCGGCGGCCGTCGCGTACCCGACGATGGACGCCCTCAAGGCCGCTGCTCGGGACCTCAGCGGCATCCTCGGATCGGGTGTCGTCGCCCTCGGCCTCGACGCCGAGGAACCGCAGCTGTTCGTCACGGTGTCGGACGACCTCGTGGCACGCGGTATCTCCGCCGGCGAGCTGGTGACCGCTGCGATGCCCGCCATCGACGGCCGCGGCGGAGGACGCACCGGCATGGCGCAGGGTCGCGGGACGCGGCGCGACGGGCTGCCGGATGCCCTGGCGGCGCTTCGGGCCCGTCTCGAGCACGGGACCTGATGACGTTCTGGCGCCGCATCTGGCAGCGCGACGCCGGGTCGAGACTTGCTGCCTGCACCGCCCTCGACGTGGGCACGGAGTTCGCCAAGGCGCTCGTCTTCGACATCGATGCCGACGGTCACGGCACCGTCCGTGGCGTCGGTCGGAAGCGTCAGGGCCTCGCCCACATGCAATCGGGGACGGTCGCTGACATCGCCGCCGTCGTGGACAACTGTGCGGTCGCCCTTCAGGAAGCCGAGGAGATGGCCGGCTTTCGTCCGAAGCAGGTCGTCATCGGCATCGCCGGCGAGCTCGTGAAGGGTTTCACCACCACCCACAGCCAGGAGCGCAAGAAGCCCGACCAGCCGATCACCGAGACCGAGCTCCAGCGACTCATCGACGCCGTCCAGCGCGAGGCGCTGATGGAGGCCGAGCGGGCGATCACCTGGGAGACCGGCCTGCCGCAGGTCGATGTCCGGCTCGTCCATGCCGCGGTGACGGGCGCCTCGATCGACGGGTATGCGCTGACGAACCCGGTCGGCTTTCAGGGCCGCCACATCAAGATCGGGATCTTCAACGCGTTCGCGCCCCTCGTCCACCTCGGTGCGCTCCAGAGCGTGGCCTCACAGCTCGACCTCGAGCTGCTCGAGATCGTCGCCGAGCCGTATGCAGTCGCTCGCGTCCTCGGTTCCGACCAGATCCGGCAGGCAGGTGCCCTGTTCGTCGACGTCGGTGGCGGGACCACGGACGTCGCCCTCGTTCGCCAGGGCAGGCATCGAAGGCACGCGGATGTTCGCGCTCGGTGGTCGCGCGTTCACCAAGAGCCTCGCCGACCGCCTGGACCTGCCCTTTCCGCGCGCCGAGTCGCTCAAGGTGGACTATGCCCGCGGCATGCGCGGTCGAGCGTTCCGGACGAGGTCGCCGAGATCGTCGCCGACGACGTTCGGGTGTGGGCGGCCGGCGTGGAGCTCGTGATGGAGGAGCTCTCGGGAGGCGATCTGCTGCCCGGCCGGATCTACCTGTGCGGCGGTGGATCGCGCCTGCCCGAAGTCGCTGCTGCCCTCAGCGCCGAAGCCTTCTACCAGCGCCTGCCTTTTGCCCGGCCGCCCGAGGTGACCGTCATGTCGCCCGATCAGATCGAAACGATCTCGGACGCGACCGATCTGCTCGTCGACCAGCAGGACGTGACGCCGCTCGGGCTCGCGTACCAGGCGATCGAGCTCCAGACCACCGAGGACGCCCTCGACATCGCCCTCCGACGCGTCCTGCGGGCGATGAAGGTCTAGGCCATGGCCGACCGAGTCATCTACCTCGAGATCGACGACGAGATCACCTCGGCGGCGGCGCGGATCCGGGCCGCCGAGGCCGTCGCGGGTGGCTGTCGTCCTGCCGTACGGCTCCCGGGTCGCCACGTCGCGGATCAACTTCCGGCTGCTGTCCCGCGACGCGCCAGATCCACGACAAGCGACTCGCGATCGTCGTCCGGAGAGTCGGCGACGCGAGCCCTGGCGGCATCGGCGGGTCTGCCGGTCTTTGGGTCGGTGGCGGAGTACGAGGCGTCCTTGCGGGGCGAGGACGCCGGTTCGGGGGCGGGTCCGGCGCGGGTCAGGGGCCTGGCGTTCCTGTCGCTGGCGCCGCCGTTGGGGCGTCGGGGGCGGTCGGGGCGGCGGGGGCGGTCGGCGCCGCAGACCTCGCCGGGTCCGGAGCGGGCGCGGGAGCACGGGCCGGGGCCGCGGCTGCAACGTCGCAAGGCGGGCAGGCCGGAGTCGCGGCCGCCAGCGTGACCGGTGGCGCCCAAGCGGATCCCGGCATGCGCGGCGCGACGACGGCGTCAAACGGCTCGCGAGGTCAGGCGGCGGCCCCTGCGCCCGCGCTCGCGCCGTGCCGGCGGAGACGGTCCGCGCCGACGTCGCGGGCACGATGCCCCTGGCGCCGGGCGTAGCCGGCACTTCGGTCGGAGCACTTGGCCGGTCGCGAACGAAGAGCGCAGGTCGATCCGACGGTGGACGCCCGCGGACGACGCTGATCGTCGGCATCGCGATCCTCGCCCTGGCCGGCCTCGTCGCTGCCGTCGGCGCATATCTGCTGCTGCCGTCGGCCGACGATCGGCGTCACGCCCCAGCCGGAAGCCATCGCTCCGCTCGACCTGACCGTCGTGGCCGATCCCGCGGTCGACCGAGGTCGACCCGACTGGTCTGGTGGTACCGGCCACGTCGGTCAGCACGGATGCCTCGGCGAACGGCAACTTTCCCGGCGACCGGAAAACGCGTCGAGGAGACCAAGGCGACCGGCGTCGTTCGGTTCGAGAACCTGGACTTCCTGAACTCGAACACGGTGCCCGCGGGGAGCATCGTCGGGACGAACTCCGGCGTCCGGTTCCGCACCAACGGCTCGGTCACCGTGCCGAAGGCCGACATCGTCGGTCTGAGCCTGTTCCCCGGCAAGATCAGCGTGAAGGTGACCGCGGTCAAGGCCGGCGAGGACGGCAACGTCGATCCCAACACGATCGTGGTCGTCCCTGCGGGCGAAGAGCCGATCGCATTGAAGGTCACGAATCCGCTGGCGACGAAGGGCGGCACGCACGAGGAGTTTCCCCGTGTCACGCAGCAGGACGTCGACCTCGCGACGGGCTCGCTCGCGACGCAGCTCGACGAGGCGTTTCGAACCAAGCTCACCGACCCGTCGCTCGCGCCGCCGGGAAGCACGCTGTTCCCCGAGACGGGCGTCCTCGGCGAGGCCACGCCAACGGTCGATCCCGCGACGCTCGTCGGCCAGGAGATCGCAGTCGTTCGACCTTGGGCTGACTGCGACAGGCACCGCGCTCGCCGTCGAGACCGACGCCGTCCGGAGCGTCGCCGACGTCGCAGCTGGCGCGGCAAGGTCGAACCCGACCACGTGCTCGTCCCGGAATCTGTGGACGTCACGGTCGGCGATGGGTCGGCGGCCGGCCAGACCGTCCTCTTCCCGGTCACGGCCTCGGCCGAGCAGATCGCCGTCCTCGACCCCGACAAGCTGAAGGCGATGATACTCGGAAAGTCCGTGAAGAGAGGCCGAGGCCATCCTCGCGCCGTATGGGACCGTGGACGTCTCGGTGTCGCCGGACTGGATGGGCAGCGTCCCATCCTTGGGCAGCCGAGTGACGCTGACCGTTGGCGAAGCCTGAACCAGTCGAGCGCCTCTCGCCGTCGGCCTCGCCCTCGCGAGCGCCCGCACGGACGCCACGGCAACGGTTTCCGCAGCCGCCACTCCGGCGACCACACCCGCGGCGACGTCTCCGTGACGGCTACTGCTCGGGATCGATCTCGGAGAGCGACGGATCGGTCTCGCGATCGCGGACGACGACGGCTCCGCGGCCCGTCCGTTCAGCGACGATCCGACGGGCGCGAGACGCCGACGCCGACGCCCGGGCGATCGCCGACGTCGTGACGCAGAACGACATCGGCGAGGTGGTCGTCGGCCTGCCGCTCAATGCGTCCGGCAGCGAGGGTCCCGCAGGCCACGTTGACCCGCGAGTGGGCTGCCGCCATCGAAGCGCGGCTCGGTGTGCCGGTGACGCTGCGCGACGAACGGCTCAGCAGCCATGTCGCGGAGACCCGGCTCGGGCCGATGAAACGCGGTCGGTCGGGCGGCCCGCCATCGAAAACGCAACGTGATGCATACCGCGCGCGAGTCGATCGAGAGGCCGCTGCCATCATCCTGCAGGACGAGCTCGACACAAGAGCCGGTCGTCGTTCGTCAACTCCCAGCGCCCAAGACCCCCAGGAGACCCACCCATGACGATCCGCTCCGGCGGACGCCCTCGGGATAGCCGCGCCGCGGCCTCCCATCCGTATGACCCCGACGCCTACGCGACCGAATCCGTCCCCGCGTATCTCGCAGCCGCCCGACCACGGCCGTGGCGGCGGACGGAGGCGGGGCAGCGGCATGCTCGGGTTCCTCCGGTTCCTCATCTTCGCCCTCGTCCTGGCCGCGCGTCGTCCTCGCGGTCCTGCTCGTCGCGCTGCGGCCGATCGTCAACGACACGATCCTGAGCCTCGCCGAGGACAATCCGGCAGCGCTCCAGCTTCCGTTCGTCAAGGACATGGTTCGCGAGGACCTCGGGGCCGCGCTCACCGCACCGGCGTCCAAAGAGGACACCCAGGTGGAGTTCGTCGTCGAGCCCGGTGATACGGCGCGGACGATCGGGAAGCGCCTTGAGGACCAGGGTCTCCTCGGCGACCGCCGTGCGTTCGTCTTCATCGCCATCGATCGAAAGCTCACGGGCGATCTCCAGCAGGGAACGTTCGTGCTTCGCAAGGACCTCACCCCGGACCAGCTGGTGACCGCTCTACTCGCGCCGCCCGACATCAAGTACGTCGACGTCGGTCTTCGAACCGGACTCCGCCTCGAGCAGATCACCGCGAAGCTCGAGACGCTGCCGCTCGAGATGGACAAGGAGGCGTTCTACGATCTGGTGAAGTCACCGCCGGCCAGCCTCCTCGCCGACTACCCGTGGCTCAAGAAGGCGCTTGCCGATGCCCCGCCCGGCGCGTCGCTCGAAGGCTTCCTGTGGCCCGGCACGTACCGGGTACTGCCCGACACGTCGCCCGACGAGCTCGTCCGGCTGATGCTCGACAGGTTCGCGGCGAATGTCGGGGAGGAGCGGATGGCCGTTCCGAAGGACGCGCGGGCTGACCTTCTATCAGGTCCTGACGATGGCCTCGATCGTCGAGCGCGAGGCACAGCTCGACGCCGACAAGCCGCTCATCGCGGGCGTCTACAACAACCGGCTCGATCCCGAGAAGTGGCCGCGACAGACGCTCGAGTCGGACCCGACGGTCTTCTACGTCCACGATTCGCTCCAACTCCGCGAGATGCCGATCAGCGCTTGGACGTCGTACAACTTCTGGGCGCCGATCGACGGCGGGCTGACTGACGAGGAGTTGCCACCGGACCTCGCTGGGTACAACACGTACAAGCAGTCTGGTCTGCCGCCAGGTCCGATCGCGACGCCGGGCCTCGCGTCGATCGATGCGGCGCTCGAACCCGACACGACGGACGGCTACCTCTACTTCCTGGCCAAGGGCGACGGCTCGGGGACGACGGTCTTCGCCAAGACCTTCAAGGAGCACCAGGCCAACATCGCCAAGTACCTGAAGGAGTCGCCGAAACCGTCAGCATCACCGTCACCGTCATGACCGCGACGCAGCGAGGGTGGCCGCAGCCGTCCGACTTCGCCGCCCCACCGACGCAAGGCGGACCGCGCGCGCTGGGAGGCCTCCGACGCCGCGGCGCGACCGGCTCGGCTCGAGCGACTTCGAACCCGGCTCGCGAGCGAGGGGGTCGACGCCTACTTCGGGGTCCGGCGCGAGCACATGCGCTACCTGACTGGCTTCACGCTCGCCGACGGCGAGGAGAAGGTCGCCGGCGACTCTGGCCGGTTCCTGGTGGGGGCTGAGGACCTGGTGATCCTCGCCGATAGCCGGTACACGATCCAGGCGCGCCGCGAGGCACCCGATGCCCGCCTGGTCGAGGCGTACAACGACCTGCCCGCCCGGTGGCCGGATCTTCTCGGCTCGATCGGCGCTCGGCGGGTGGCGGTCGAGGCCGGATTCGTGCCACACGCGCTGTGGACGCGCCTGGCAGAGGCCGCCCCGGACGTCGAGCTCGTGCCGGTCGAAGGCTGGGTCGAGGCGGACCGCGCGACCAAGGAACCGTCGGAGGTCGAGCGCATCGCCGCCGCATGCGCAGTCGCCGACCGCGCGCTCGCGGCGCTGCTGCCCGAGATCCAGGCCGGCGTCACGGAGATCGACCTCGCCCTACGACTCGAATGGGCGATCCGAACGGGTGGGGCCGAGGAGCTCGCCTTCGATGTCGCCTGCCTCTCCGGACCCGAGGCGGCGTTGCCCCACGGGGCTCCGGGCGACCGACCGATCGTGGCCGGCGCTGTCCTGCTCTTCGACTTTGGAGCGCAGGTGGCCGGCTATCGAAGCGACATGACCCGGACGCTGTTCGTGGGCGAGCCCAGCGCTCGTGACCTCGACGTCTACGAGCTGGTCGCGCGGGCGCAGGGCGCCGCGATCGACTGCGCTCTCGGCCGCCGTCCGGGATGGCGGGCCGCTACCGTCCGGGCGGGCCGTCGACGGCGTCGCCCGCGACGTCATCACCGCCGCCGGCCACGGACCGCATTTCGGGCACGGAACCGGGCATGGGATCGGGCTCGCGACGCACGAAGCGCCATCCCTCGGACAACGGGCCTCGGACGACCCGCTGCCGAGCCCGACGGTGTTTTCCGTGGAGCCCGGCGTCTATCTGGACGGCGAGACGGGCGTCCGGATCGAGGATCTCGTGCTGCTGGACGCCGAACGCCGCCAGGTCGAGCGCTTGACGCAGTTTCCCCGCGAGGTGATCGTCGTCGGGTCCTGACTCGGCGACGAGCCGCGTGCCGGCTGTGACCGGACGTCTGCTACGATCGATGACCATCCAGCATCTCGACCCCGCCGGTACGCGCGTCACGTCGCTGCTCGTCGACCCGCCGGCCGTCACGCGCAGGAGCCCGTCCATGATCAGCACCGGTGAACTCAAGAAGGGCGTGACCATCGAGCTCGATGGTGACCTCTGGCAGATCCTCGACTACCACCACCTCAAGATCGGACGCGGGTCGGCGCAGGTCCGCATAACCCTCCGAAACGTCAAGCGCGGACAGACGGTGGAGCGATCGTTCCAGGCCGGGACCAAGTGGCCGCGCGCCTCGATGGAGAAGCGCCCGGTCCAGTACCTGTACCGCGACGTCGAACGATTACCACTTCATGGACAACGACACGTACGACCAGTTCGTGCTGACCGGCGAGCAGCTCGGCGAGACCGCCCAGTACCTCAAGGACGGCATGACCCTCGACCGAACGAGCTACCAGGGCGAGACGATCGGCGTCGAACTGCCGGTGACGGTGGATCTGCGGGTCGTCGAGACCGAGCCCGGCTTCGCCGGTGACACGCAGTCGGGTGCCCGAAAGCCGGCCACGACTGAAAGCGGCCTGATCGTCCAGGTCCCGATCTTCGTCGAGCCCGGCGACACGATCCGGATCGACACCCGGACCGGGGAGTATCAGACGCGCGTCTAGGCACGACGATGGGCCGCGGTCGACAGCCTCGGGGCGTTGGGTGAGCAGGACCGAACCGCCCGACTGGGCGTTGCCAAGCTGGGATGCGCTGCCGTCGGAGCCTGCTGAACGGCGTCCAGGACCGAGTGGCGGGCATCGTCCGTCATCGCACGCCGCGTCGCAGCCCTCGTCCGAGTCGTCATCTCGGCCGTCGGCGGGCTCACCGCTCGGCTCACGGGCGCCGGATGCGGCTCGGACGTCCACGGGTGCGGCGGCCGCGCCGGGCACGTTCGGTCTTCGCATCCTGGGGGTCAGCGACGTCACCCGGGCGATCCGCGGCGCGGTGCGGGCCGATCCGCGCCTCGCCGACCTGTGGGTCGAGGGCGAGATCGGGCGGGTCACGGTCTCCTCGGCGGGCCATGCCTACTTCGCCCTCAAGGACGAGCGCAACCAGCTCCAGTGCGTGTGGTTCCGTGACGACCGGATGCGTTCCGCGTTCGAGGCTCAGGCCGGGCTCCGAGTGGTCGCCCACGGCCGCATCGACCTCTTTGAGCCGCAGGGAGCGCTCCAGCTGTACGTCGAGTCGATCCAACCGGCCGGCTTCGGCGACCTGACACTCCGGTTCGAGGCTCTGAAGGCCCGGCTCGCGGCCGAAGGGCTGTTCGATGCGGCCCGGAAGCGGCCGCTTCCGACCCGGCCGGGCGACGATCGCCGTCATCACAAGCCCGACCGGCGCCGTCTGGAAGGACATCTGCCATGTCCTGGGCCGGCGCTGGCCGCTCGCGCGCGTCGTCCTCGTCGCTGCCCAGGTCCAGGGCGCGTCGGCCCCCGCGAGTCTCGTCGCGGCCTTCCGGAAAGTCGAGCGATACACGGACCAGCAGGTCGCGGCGGGTCGGCCGGACGAGGCGCCCGGCGTGACGATCCTCGCCCGCGGTGGCGGCTCGCTCGAGGACTTGTGGCCGTTCAACGACGAGGCCGTCGTCCGCGCGGTCGTCGCCCACCGGATCCCGGTGGTGTGCGGTGTCGGTCACGAGGCGGACGTGACGCTGTCCGATTTCGCGGCGGACGTCCGGGCGCCGACGCCGTCGGCCGCCGCCGAGATCGTGGTGCCCGACAAGGCCGACCTCGTCTCGGCGGTACACGGGTTCGGCCGGCGTGGCGACGCGGCCGCTTCGAGGCGGGTCGCAGCGGCGATGCGCGAGGTCGTCGCGGAACGGCGGGCACTCGACCGGCTCGAACCCGCTCGCCCAGCTCGCAGCGGCCCGCGAGCGGGTCGGCCTGCTGATCGACCGTGCGACGCGGGCCACGAGAGAGAGGGTCGAGGCGGATCGTCGGGCGACGGAGCGCGCCGGCGCGCGTCTCCTGCCGATCGTCCCGGCCCGTCTCGCGCGCGAGCGTTCTCGCCTCGACCGGGCCGATGTCCTTGCAGACCTGGCAACGCGTCGCCTCGGTCGGGCGAGAGCGGCCCTCGCCGCGACGAGTTCCGCGCTGACGGTCCTTGGACCCCAGGCGACGCTCGAGCGAGGCTACGCGATCGTCCGAGCGGCCGAAGACGGTTCGATCGTCCGCGACCCCGCAGAAGCGCCGCCCGGAACGCGACTGTCGCTCAGGGTCGCTCTCGGCGAACTGCCCGCCACGGCCGACGAGCGGTGAACGGCGCATCATCGCTCTTGCGCTCCTCGAGATCGGCGCGGCGTGGCTGAGGTCCTCGTGTTCGCCGGCGTCGTTGCGGTCGTGGCGGTCGTCGGGTTCGGGCTTGGTATGCTCGTCGCGCCGCGGCTTGGCCGGCTGACCGAGCCGCCCGATGAGGACGAGCGTGACGACGACGGCTGACCCGGCGATCGAGACCCTGTCCTTCGATGACGCCCTGGCCCAGCTCCAGCGGACCGTTGCCGAGCTCGAGGCCGGCGGACAGCCGCTCGAGGAGGCGATCGCGCTCTACGAACGGGGCGTGGCGCTCCAGGGGCGCTGCGAGCGGTTGCTCGGTGACGCGGAGCTTCGAGTCCAGCAGCTGGTCGCGCGTGCCGGCGGCGCGCTCGAGGTCCGCGACGTCAAGCCTGAGGAGGCGACAGAGGACCCGCCACTCGGCGGGTGATCGTCGGGCGCCGTCGCGCGCGAATCGCAAAACGGGCGACCTGCGAAGGAACAGGTTTAGACTTCATGACAACGTCATCCGGGATGGCATCGGTCGACGAATCAACTGTGACCGCGTCATCACACACCGCGCGGGGCAGTCGTCAAGCGACTGGTTCCGGCGCCGAAAGCCGACCCCCAGGAGTCTCCGCCACGTGTCCATCCTCCAGAACCTAGAAGGCCCTGCCGATCTCCGAGGCCTCGACGAGATCCAGCTCGCTCAGCTCGCTGTCGAGATCCGCGAGACCATCGTTCGGACCGTCGCGACGACGGGCGGCCACCTCGGCTCGTCGCTCGGCGTCGTCGAGTTGACGATCGCCCTCCACCGGCTGCTCGAATCGCCCCGCGACCGCATCGTGCTGGGACACCGGTCACCAGGCGTATCCGCACAAGCTGCTGACCGGCCGGCTCGAGCAGTTCCCGACCCTCCGGCAGCTCGGCGGGATGGGCGGCTTCCCTCGCCGCACCGAATCGCCGCACGACGTCTTCGATGGCGGGCATGCCGGGACGGGACTTTCGATCGCCGAAGGGCTGGCCGAAGCCCGTGACCTTCGCCACGGCATGGAGCGGATCGCGGTCGTCGTCGGTGACGCGGCGCTGATGAGCGGCCTGTCGCTCGAGGCCCTCAACGACATCGGCCATCGGCAGACGCAGATGCTCATCGTCGTGAACGACAACGAGATGTCGATCAGCCCGACCGTCGGCGCGTTCTCGCGGTACCTGAGCCAGATCAAGCTCTCCCGGGCATGGCACCACAGCAAGAGTGCCTATGACCGGACGGTCGAGCGGATCCCTGTCGTCGGTGAGTCCGTCCTCGAGCTGAGCAAGCGGTTCCGGGCGTCGGTGGTTCGATTCGCCCAGCCGGGCCAGCTGTTCGAAGACCTCGGGATCACCTACATCGGCGTGGTTCCCGGCCACGACCTGCACGCCCTGATCGAGACACTTGGTCGAGCGCTGCGTGCTGCCGGGGCCGACGATCGTCCACGTCCGGACCCACAAGGGCCGCGGCTACCGTCCGGCCGAGGCCGACCAGATCGGCTTTCACGGCGCGGCGCTGCCCCCGATGACCGTCGTTCCGGATATCGACGGCTATGGCCCGGGCCACAAGATGCCGACCGAATCGATGACCGACGACGCGGCGCCGCCGGCCGTCGCGGTCCAGGCCCCGACGAAGGCGCCGAACTACACCGCGGTCTTCGCGGCCGAGCTGATCGAGGCTGCTCGGTCGGACCGGCGGATCGTCGGGATCACCGCCGGGATGCCGACCGGGACGGGGATGGCGAAGTTCCAGGCAGCCTTCCCGGACCGCATGTTCGACGTCGGGATCGCCGAGCAGCATTCGATGACGTTCGCGACCGGACTGGCGATGGGCGGGCTGCGGCCGGTGGTCGCGCTCTATTCGACGTTCCTCCAGCGGGCGTTCGACCAGACCGTCCACGACGTGTGCCAGAACGACCAGCCGGTGATCATCGCGGTCGACCGGGCCGGGCTCGTCGGCGAGGACGGGACGAGCCACCAGGGCATGTTTTCCCTGCCGGCCCAGCGTCAGCTTCCGAACCTCGTGATCGCGTCACCGAAGGACGAGCAGGAGCTTCGCTCGCTGGTCCGCACGGCGCTCGCCCAGGACCATCCGTTCGCGCTCCACTATCCGCGCGACGCCGGGTTCGGGTTGCCTCCGGTTCCGCCGCAGGTCCTGCCGATCGGCCGGGGTGAGGTGCTCCGCGAGGGTCGTGACGTCCTGTTCGTCGGTTTCGGGCCGATCGTGGGGCGAGTCCTCGAGGCCGCCGACGCGCTCGAAGCCGAGGGTTGGTCGGTCGGCGTCATCAACGCCCGATTCGCGAAGCCGCTCGACGGCCAGCTGATCCTGGACGAGGCGCGGGGCAAGCAGGTCGTAGTCACCTTCGAGGAAAGCGTCGTCACCGGCGGCTTCGGGAGCGGGGTGCTCGAAGCGATCGAGGAAGCGCGTCTGACCGACCGGTTCGTATCGCGACGTCGCCGTTCGGATCGTCGGCATCCCCGGCGACCGGTTCGTGGACCACGGCTCCGTCACCGACCTCCGGCGCGCGTTGCGCCTCGACGCCCCCGGTCTCGCCGAGCAGGTCCGCGAGACACTGGCTGCGTTGCGGGCGACGCCCGGCCGCTCCGAGGTTGCGGCCGGCTAGGTGTCGGGTCGCGCGGGCCGGCGCCGAGCCCGCGCGCCGTTGACCGCCAGACAACAGAACCGCGGCTCGCGCGTCCCCGAAACCGGGCGACCGGGCCACCGACCCGGATCGTCGTTGACCTCCGAGATCAACAGAACCGCGGCTCGCGCGCCCCGAAACCGGCCGATCGGGCCACCGACCCGGATGTCGTTGACCTCTAGTCAACAGAACCCCGGCTCGCGGCTACCGACGCCGGCCGATCGCGGCCACCGACCCGGATGTCGTTGACCTCCAGATCAACGACACGGCGCCGCCGGCGCATTCCAGCGATTTGTCTCGGCCTCGTCCGCGAGTGAATGGTGAGATTCCTCGACTCTGTCGCGGACACCGCCGGGCGAAACTACCGACCGAGGCTCACGCCGGGTGGGGGATACGGCATCAGCGTGCAGTTCCGGCCCTCGAGATGCATCCAGACGATGCCGTCGCCTGGCCACGCGACATCTGGCGACGTCAGGGCGCCGACGATGTCGGCAGTTCGAGCCGGATACGCGGCCGCGAGTGTCGCATGGAATTCTCGCGCGAGGTCCCGGGTCGATACGGTCGACCGGAGAACAAGAAGGCGCGAGACGCCGACTACTTGAGCCGCGGAGTCGGCGGCGAGCTGCCGCGCAAGTGCTTCTGCTTTCTCGGCGCTCCAACGCAGTTGCTGTTCGAGGCGTCGCAACTCCGATTGGACCTCTCCAGCCACCACCGCAGTGCCGAATCGGTCCGAGAGGACGAGGTCGATCACTCCTCTCGCCGGGTCCGACACGACAACCTCGGCGCGCACACGCCAGCGAGGATCGACGACGCTGACCAGGGCCTCGGTCATCGGTGCCTGGAATCGATCGTGGAGGCGAGGGCCGACGCCTTCGAAGTATCGAAGGCCGAGTTCGGCCCCAAGGCCTAGGCCGATCGAGGTGAGAACCTCGAGACTCGCGCTTGCTTGCCCGGCTTCGATTCGCGAAAGATGCCCCTTGTCGATACCCGCTACGTTCGCCAACGTCGCCATGCTTACCCCGGCATCCGTCCGCATGCGACGAATGTCCTCCCCGGTCCGAAAGCGCATCCGTCGAAGCCGGCGCACCGTTTCTCGCTCCACGAAGCATCGCGTGACAGGCATGCGTCGAGGAGACCACGAGCCGATTGGCTCGCGCTTATCAGCCTCCTGCCGGCGGCTGGGTCAGCGGGCGGCTCAGCTAGGCGCGCGGCCGCTGGTGCGGTCAAGCCTTCACGCGGCTCTATCTCGGTGAGCCCTGAGCCGTCGGCCGGTCCGTCTCGGCGGGGCGGCGCTTCCCGCTCGGCACGATTTCGAACCGCGTGGCTAGCCTTCGCGCGCACCGAGCCGCTTGACGAGGTCCGGCAATTCCGCGAGCGAATCGATCGTCGCTACTGCGCCGGCGGACGTTGGGTCGCGTGAGGCTGACTGGAGCATCGCCCAAGGGCCGCGGCGAATGAACACCGGGCGCATCCCGGCCGCCGCAGCCGGCTCGATGTCGTTGTCGAGGCGGTCGCCGACGTACACGATCTGGCCTGCCGGCAAGCGAAGCTCGTCGCAGATCCGGGCGAAGAAGGCCGGATCCGGCTTCGGCGACGCCCCATCGTTCCGAGGAGGCCACGAGGGCCAGCGGCACGTCCAGTCCGTGAAGCACCGCCTCAGTGCTCTCGGGCTGGTTCGCCGCCACACCGACCAAAAGGCCATCGGCGGCCAGAGCGCGAAGACACGGGAGCGCATCCGGGTACAGGTCGGCCGTCGTGATCCGAAAACCCGTGACCGGCCGCTTCGCGGGCGCGCATCTCGGCGTCGAGATCGATCCCGGGTCGGACGAGCCGCAAGCGCCTCGCGATGATCGCCGCCACGGGCGATGACGCCGCCGAGCGTCGCGAATAGCGTCAGCCGCGGGACGCCGAGCCAATCGGCCCAGCGCCCCATGCCTCGGTCTCGTCGACGAGCGTCTCGCCGACGTCGAACACGACCGCGACGATCGAACGAACGCCCGCCACGTGCCCTCCCGATAAGCCCGCGTCAACCGGGCTGTGCCACGATAGGCGCGTGAGCCCCGCGTCGCCCAGCCGCCCTCGCCCGACAACCACCACGGCGCCCGACCGCGCGGACGCGCGGTCCATCCGGAGCGAACGGTCCGGCCGGACCGTCCGACCAAACCTCTCGCCCGGCGAAGCCCGCCAAGCTCCGTCTCGACCAGCTTCTCGTCGATCGAGGGCTCGCCGAATCGCGAAGCCGAGCGCAGGCGCTCGTCCTCGCCGGCAAGGTCCGGGTCGGGCGAGGGCGATTCCGCTCGCCACGACCGGAAGCCGGGCGACCTCGTCGACTCCGCCGCGACCGTCACTGTCGAGGCACCGGAGCCGTACGTCAGCCGCGGTGGCCACAAGCTCGCGGCCGCTCTCGATGCCTTCGAGATCGACCCCGCCGGACAGGTGTGCCTCGACGTCGGTGCCTCGACCGGCGGCTTCACGGACGTGCTCTTGCAGCGCGGAGCGACGCGTGTCTACGCGCTCGATGTCGGCCGCGGCCAGCTCGCCGAGACGCTGCGGCGCAACCCACGCGTCATCTCGATGGAACGGACCAACGCCCGCGACCTGACCGCCGCGACGCTTCCCGAGCCGATCTCGATCGCGACCATCGATGTCTCGTTCATCTCGCTCGACAAGATCCTCGGGCCCGTCCTGACGACACTGAAGCCCCGCGGCCACATCGTCGCCCTCGTGAAGCCCCAGTTCGAGGCCGGCAAGGGCCGTACCGACAAGGGCGTCGTCCGCGACCCGGCGATCCATCGCGAGGTCCTCGAACGCGTCGTCGCAGCGGCGCAGGACCACGGACTCGGGACGCGCGCCGTCATCGCCTCGCCGATCCTCGGTCCCGAGGGCAACCGCGAGTTCCTCGTCCATCTCGCCCCCGGGCCCGGCTGCGCGGAGATCGGCGACCGGATCGCCGAAGCGGTCGCCTCGTGACGACCGCCCGCATCGGCTTCGCGTACAACCCCACGATCGAGGCTGCCGTCGAGCTCAGTGCCCGCGCCGTCGGCTGGTGCCAGGTTCGGGGAGTCGACCACTGGCAGGCCCAGTCAGGCGACTTGCCGGCACTCCTGCCACCACCTGCCCACGACGGACGCACTCGTCGTGCTCGGTGGCGACGGGACGTTCCTGCGCGCGGTTCGAGCCCTGGCCGAGGTCGACGTCCCGATCCTCGGGATCAACCTCGGCAAGGTCGGCTTCCTGTCGAAGGCCGAGGCCGGCGAGCTCGAGGACGTCCTCGGAAAGATCGTCGAACACCGCTACGGGATCGCCGAGCGAATGGCGCTCGAGGGCCGGATCATGCGCGACGGCGAGCTCCTGCACCCCGAGCTGCAGTTCGCCCTCAACGACATCGTCATCGCGCGCGGTTCGCTCGCCCGAGTGTGCCGCCTCGACGTCTCGATCGACGAGACGCACCTCGCGACCTTCATCGCCGACGGCCTCGTCGTCGCAAGCCCGACCGGGTCGACCGGCTATTCGTTCTCTGCGGGCGGGTCGATCCTCGATCCCATCAGCCGGAACCTGATCGTGACGCCGATCGCCGCGTACCTGTCGGCGATCCGCTCCGTCGTGGTCAGCCCGGACCAGACCGTCTACTGCAAGGTCGTCGACGCCCACGAGGCGCTCGTCTCGGTCGACGGTCGCGACGACATCCCGATCGCGGTCGGTGACGTCGTCGAGGTCCGCGCGTTCGAGCGCCCGATCCGCCTCGTCGAACCCGATGGCGCGCAGCCGTTCTGGGACCTGCTTCGCCACAAGGTGGCGCTCCTGCCGTCGTGAACGCCCGTCGTGAACGCCCGGTCGTGAACGCCCGCGAAGACCTCGACGGCGGACGTCTGCTCGAGCTGACCGTCTCCGACCTCGCGCTGATCGACCGGCTGCGACTGACCCTCGAGCCCGGCCTCAACGTCATCACCGGCGAGACGGGCGCGGGCAAGAGCCTCCTGATCGACGCCCTCGGCCTCGTGACCGGTGCCCGAGCCGACGCCGGCCTCGTCCGCCACGGTGCCGACACGGCCCGCGTGGAGGCTCTCTTCGACCGGCTCCCCGAGGCACTCATCGCGGTGCGCGAGGTGTCGGCCGGTGGCCGCTCGACAGCGCGTCTCGACGACATCGCCACGACCGCCTCCCGACTCGCGGAGGAGGTCGGTCCACTCGTCGAGATCCACGGCCAGCACGACCAGCAACGACTGCTCGACGAGCGCCGGCAGCGCGACCTGCTCGATGCCTTCGGTGGACATGGCCGCGGCTCGTACCGCGATGGCCGACGCCGTGGAGCGGTGGCGAGCGAATCGGGCCGCGCTGGCTGAGCTCGCCATCGACCCGCGCGAGCTGGCGCGGCGGGTCGATCTTCTCGAGCACGAAGCGGCCGAGATCGCCGCGGCGCGGCTGCGTCCGGGTGAGGCCGCCGTAGATCCGCGCCCGACTCGAGGCCACGCAGCATGGCGAGGCGATCGCCCGGGGAGCGGCCGCGATCCACGAGGCCCTGCTAGCCGACGACACCGGCGCCCGCGAATCGACGGCGCTCGCCGCCCGTGAGGCGCGTGGCCTTGCCCGGCTCGACGCCCGGTTCGAGCCATCCGCCGAGCGCCTGGCGGGCCTCGAGGCCGAGCTCGACGATGTCGCCGCCGAGATCCGCGCGCTCGCCGAAGGCATCGACCACGACCCGGCCGCGCTGCGCGCCCTCGAGGAGCGGCTCAGCGTCATCTTCGCGCTCGAGCGACGGTACGGCGACGACGAGGACGCGGTCATCGCGCATGGCGAGCGAGCGTCCGCCGAGCTCGAACGCCTGCGCGGGCCTCGACGATGAACGCGCCCGGCGCGAACGGGAGGAAACCGCCCTCCTGACCGAGGTCGCGGCCGCAGCGTCCGCGCTGTCGGATGCGCGTCGACAGGCAGCCGGTGCCCTGACCGAGTCCGTCGGGATCGGTCCTCGAGGCCCTCGGGTTTCCGGCGGGAGTCTTCGAGGTCGCCCTCGGCCGTCGCGCGCGCAGCGCGGGACGAACCGGCGATCGAGCTCGACGGCGACGCCGTCGCCTTCGATGCGACGGGTGCCGACCAGGTCGTCTACCGCCTGGCGCCAAACCCCGGCGAGCCGCCACGACCGCTGGCCCGGATCGCCTCCGGCGGAGAGCTGTCGCGGGTCGCCCTGGCCATCAAGCAGATCCTCGCCGAGGCGGACCGGACGCCGGTGCTCGTCTTCGACGAGGTCGACACCGGGATCGGCGGCCGCAGCGCCGAGCCGATCGGCCGCAGCCTGTGGGCGCTCGCCCGCCGGCACCAGGTCCTGTGCGTCACCCACCTGCCGCAGATCGCGGCGCACGCCGACGCCCACTACCGCATCGCAAAGCGGGAGCGTGACGGCCGGACGGTGACCGAGATCGAGCGTCTCGACCGAGAGGGCCGGATCGTCGAGCTCGGCCAGATGCTCGGTGGCGAGGCGGGTGGGGCGGCGAGCCTCGCGAATGCACGGGAGCTCCTCGACCGCGCTGAGGCATGGCGGTCCGGCGCGGCTCGGGCCGGCTGAGCGGACGGAGCGGGCTGAGCCGTGGCGGTCGCCCCCATCGCGAAACCGAGCTTCGAGGCCGTCGTCGACGACTACCTGACCTACCTGCGAGTCGAGCGCGGCCTCTCGGCGGCCACCATCGCGGCGTATCGGGGCGACCTCTCCGATTTCGGCGCCTCTCGTGGGGTCGCCGCGTAGCTGGGCGAGCTCGGAGGAGGCGGCCGTCGGCTATCTCGCCGGGCGGACCCGGCGCGGACGTCGCAGCGACCCCGGGCTCGCGCCCGAGCAGCCTGCGCCGCCGGGCCGCCGCGCTCAAGGGCTTCTACCGGTTCGCCTACGGCGAGGGCCTGATCCGGGTCGACGTCGCGGCGCATCTCGACCTGCCACGCCCGCAGCGGCTGCTCCCCGAGACCCTCACCGTCGACGAGGTCGTGCGCCTGCTGGAGGCCCTGCCGGGCGAAACCGCCGCGTCGCTGCGCGATCGGGCGCTGCTCGAGCTCCTGTATGCCGCCGGTCTGCGGATCAGCGAGGCCACCGGCCTCGACCGCGAGGACCTGTCGATCGACGGCGCGTTCGTCCGGGTCATCGGCAAGGGCGACAAGGAGCGCCTGGTCCCGGTCGGTGACGTGGCGCTCGACTGGCTCGGCCGCTGGATGGCGGGTCCCCGGCAGGTGCTCCTCGCGCATCGGGCATGTCGAGCCCCTGAAGGGTGGCCCGCTCTTTCTCGGTGACCGTGGTCGGCGTCTCGCGCGCCAACAGGCGTGGGCCGCGGTCAAGCGCGCCGCGGACGCCGCGGGGCTCGCCGACAGGGTCAGCCCGCACACCCTCCGGCACTCATTCGCGACGCACCTTCTCGAGGGTGGAGCGGACCTGAGGGTCGTTCAGGAATTGCTCGGGCATGCGAGTATCTCCACGACGCAGCTGTACACGCATCTGACCGGCGAACGGATCCGGGACGTCTACAGCCGGGCCCATCCGCGGGCCTGAGAGGGAGGCACGGGTCAGATGAGCTATGCCGACGGGCTCCTGTCGAGCGGGGAACGGATCGTCTATCGGACGAAGCAGCACCCCTTCGTCTTCATCTGGGGCGCACGCTGGACGATCCTTGCCGTGATCCTCTCGTTCCTGCTCTTCGGGGGCGGCGGGCTGCTCGACCCTTCCGGCGCTGCCGGCACACTCCGGATGCTCATCGGCTGGGTCACGTTCTTCCTGTTCGTCGGGGGCGTGCTCGTGTTTGCCTGGACCGCGCTTCGATACGTCAACCAGGACTACGTGCTGACAAATCGGCGGGTGATCCAGGTCGAGGGCGTCCTGAATCGGAGCGCGACCGACAGCTCGCTCGAGAAGATCAATGACGCCGTGCTGAGCCAGTCGGTCTTCGGGCGGATGTTCGACTACGGCGACCTTGCCGTCCTCACCGCCGCCGAGAGCGGCATCGAACGGATGCACATGCTGCGCAGCCCGATCGTCTTCAAGAAGCGGATGCTCGACGCAAAGCACGACTACGAGGTCGACATGGAGCGCTCGGGCTGGCAGCCGGGGCCGCCCATCCGGGCCGAATCGAATGGCGAGGCGCCGGCTCTGGTCGGCGTGCCGGGCTCTGCGGCGATGGCTGCTGCAGTGCCGGGACCGATGGTCGCATCGCAAGGCACGGCCACACCGACCGTCGCGCCGATAGTCGCTTCAGCGCCGCCGCCACCACCGAGGGCGAACCCCGACGAGGTGACCAGGACGCTCGCGAACCTCGCCGACCTGCGCGACCGTGGCGCGATCACGCCCGAGGAATACGAGGCGAAGAAGGCCGATCTCCTCAGCCGGTTGTGACCAGCGGCTGACGAGCGGCGAGACCGCGCAGCCTCGGGCAACGCCCGATCGGCGCGACCCCGGCGCGCGGTCCGACGGCGACGCCACGGCCCGCCGGCCGTCCGCCCGGCTACCATACGCGCGACCCTTCAGCCAAGGTGCCGTTTGAACATCGATCCCGATCTCATCGCGGCCATCATCGTCGTGGCCATCATGCTGCTCATCGGACTGCCGATCCACGAATTCAGCCACGCCCTGGCCGCTTATCGGCTTGGTGACGGGACGGCGAAGCTGTACGGCCGTCTCACGCTCAATCCGGTCGCCCATTTCGACCCGGTCGGCGGCACGCTGCTCGCGCTGACATTCATCGGTGGCGCAGCGACAGGCGTCCCGTTGGCCTTCGGCTGGGCCAAGCCGACTCCGGTCAACCCACTGAACCTTGAGGGTGGGCATCGCGGGGAGGCGATCGTGGCCGCCGCCGGCCCGATCTCGAATTTCGTCCTCGCCGCCGCGGCCGCGCTGCCGGTCCGGTACCTCATCGCAAATCCCGAGCTCGACGTGGGGATCTTCGGGACGGTCCTCGTGCTCTTCCTGCAGATCAACCTGGTGCTGATGGTCTTCAACCTGATCCCGATCCCGCCACTCGATGGCTCGAAGGTGCTGTTCGCGTTCCTGAACCGTCGCACCGAGTACCAGATCCGGCCGTTCCTCGAGCAGTACGGCATGTCTCATCCTGCTCGCGATCCTGATCTTCCCGCCCGGCAATTCGATCGGCGTGCGGATCATCTCCCCGATCATCAATGCGCTCTTCTCGCTCCTGGTGGGGCGATAAGGTCCGCCAGTTCCGGACGCATCTGCGGGCGTCGGTGACGCCGGCGGAGCGGGCGGGGCTGGAGGCCTGGACGACCGCCGCTCAGCGGCGCGTCTTCGACTGCGATGCACGTTGCCGACCAGCGCCACGGGCTCGACGTGGTCGCCTCGCTCCGGGCCGAAGGCGTCCCGACTCGCGACGTGCTGATCGCCGGCCTCCTCCATGACGCGGGCAAGGGCGCCACCGGCGTCTGGCCGCGGATCGCGTACAGCCTCGGCCAGCGATACGGTGCCTGGGTGTGGCGGATCGCGGGCGTGCTTCCCGGCTTCGACGGCGCGTCTCCGACGACTGCGGGCGCATGCGGAGGTGTCCGCGCGAATGGCGGCCGACGCCGGGTGCTCGCCTCGAGCCGTCGACCTCATCCGCTACCAGGACGCGCCGCGCGACCCGGAGTTCGGCGAGCTGTTTCGACTGGCGGACGAGGCCAACTGATGGGCCGAGACCACAGCGTCGGCGTGCCCGTCATGGCCGGCAAGACCGTCGCCGGCGCGGTCCGCGATGCGAACGGGGAGGGGAGCGAGCACGGGAGCGAGCAGCCGCTCGTCGATGGCAGTGCGATCGCGACGTCGCCGGCCGTGCGATTCGGCGAAGGTCGGCGGCCGGAATCGGCGACCCAGGATCCAACTGCCCGAGTTCGAAGGTCCGCTCGCGCTCCTGCTGTCGCTCATCGAGGCGCGCCAGCTCGACATCCTGACCGTGCCGCTTGGGCGCGCTCGCCGACGCGTACCTCGATGCGCTGGCCCGGCTCGAGGAAGGCCGGTTGGGCAATGTCAGCTCGTTCGTGACGATCGCCAGCCAGCTGATCCTCATCAAGAGCCGGGCGATGCTGCCGCGACGCGCCGACCCGGGCGACCCGACCGCCCTTCCCGACGAAGGTCCGGACCCCGAAGCCGAGCTTCGGGCACGCCTGATCCTGTACCGCGCGTACCGGGACGCCGGGACGACCCTCGCCGCGGAGGCGACGCGGCGGGTCGGCCTGTTCCGGCGCGAGCCGGCGGCTGCCCGTGCATCCGGCCTCGCCGGCGCTCAGCAGACCCCCGCGGCGCCGGTGGATCCGGCCCGTCTCGTGCGAGCGCTCGACCGGCTGGCCGCGATCGCACTGCCTCCCGAGCTCCCGCCCGAGGCGGTGGCACGCACGATCACCATCACCGAGCGCGCGGCATTGATCCGCGACGTGCTGCGCGGCGCTCCGTTCGTCGTACTGCAGGACCTCCTCGCGGGAGTCCGCGATCGCGTCGTCATCGCCGTGACCTTCCTCGCGATGCTCGAGCTGATGAAGCGACGCGAGATCGTCGTCGAGCAGCTCGAGCCGTGGGGTCCGATCGTCGCGCGTGCAACCACCGCCGCAGAGCGCGGCGGGCCGCCGGTCCGTCGCTTGACAGCGACGACGCCCATCGACGAGACGCTGGAGTCGTTCGCGTGACGCGACGGCATCGACGGGATCCAGGCGCTCCCCGAGCCCACCGACGGCGAACCGGAGACGTCACGCCGCTGGAGGGCGCTCGACTGACCGAGGCGGCGCTCGAGGCTCTCCTGTTCGTCGCCGAGCGGCCGCTGTCGCGACGTGAGATCGCGACCCTCGCCGGCACTGACCGGGCGACCGTCGACGCCCGGCTCGGTGACCTCGAAGTCTCCCTCGGGACGAGGGGCATCCGGCTGCTGATCGACGGCGACCGAGTCGAGCTTGCGACGGCGCCCGACGCCGGCGCGCTCGTCGCGCGGTACGTCGGTGCCGACGCGGTCCGGCTGTCACCGGCGTCGCTCGAGACGTTGGCGATCGTCGCTTACCGCCAGCCGGTCACCAAGTCGGCCGTCGAGCGGATCCGCGGCGTCGACTCGGACTACACGATCCGGACGCTCCTCCATCGGCGGCTCATCGTCGAGCTCGGGCGGTCGGAGACGCCCGGCCGGCCGTTCCTCTACGGGACCGGCTTCGACTTCCTCGAGCGCTTCGGGTTGACGAGCCTCGACGAGCTTCCGCCGCTCGACGTCGACGTCGCGACGCGGCTTGCCGAAGAGGGAGCCGAACCGCTGACCGAACCGATGTTCGCGAACGACGCCGAGCGCGACGACGCGTTCCCGACCGACGATGCCGCGTTGGCCGATGCCCCGTCGGACCGTCGGCACTGGACGCCGAGCTGGCCGAGTCCGAGCCGGTCTGATGCCGACCGAACGTCTCCAGAAGGTGCTCGCCGCCTCGGGCGTCGCGTCGCGACGTGCGAGCGAGACGCCTCATCGCGGCCGGACGCGTGACCGTCGACGGCAAGGTCGCCGGTCTCGGGATGCAGGTCGATCCCGAGCGGGCCGTGATCGCTGTCGACGGCCGGGTCATCGGCGCCGCATCGGCGCTGGAATACCTGCTGCTCCACAAGCCGGCCGGCGTGACGTCGACGGTCCGTGACCGGCATGCCGCCGCGGACGGTCCTCGAGCTGTTGCCGACGGCCCTCGTTCCCGAGGGTGCCCGGCTCTACCCGGTCGGCCGGCTCGACCAGGACTCCGAGGGCCTCCTCATCCTCACGAACGACGGTGACTGGGCCGAGCGGGTCCTGCATCCGCGCCACGGCGTCGAACGCGAGTACGCGATCGGCCTGCGCGGGCCGCTCACGACCGAGCAGGTCCAGCGGCCTCAGGGCGGGCATCGCGCTCGACGAAGGGCTGGCGACGATCACGGGCCTTCGACTGACGACCGAACTCGAGACGTCGCGGCTGGTGGCGCTCCTCGACCCGCCGCCCGGCCGACCTCGTCTGGTATCGCGCGATCCTCGCCCAGGGTTGGAAGCGCCAGCTGCGCCGGATGTTCGGCGCGGTCGGAGCTCCGATCGAGCGGCTGGTCCGGGTCCGGATCGGGCCTGTCCGGATCGACGACCTGCGGAGCGGCCGGGCGCGTCGCCTTCGCGCGCCGGAGATCCGCGGGCTGGCAGGTGGCGGCGGCACGAGCCGCGCGCGGGCCGAGGCAGCGGGCGGTGCGACGAGGGCCGGGACGCACTCGGCCGCCCGTTCGTACCGGCGCGTCCGGGGCTGCGGGCAGCGCGACGGCGCCTGGAAAGCGACCGGGTCCCGCCCACCAGGGACATCGCCGGTAGGGCTCGAGAAGGCCACCACCCCTCGGCTATCCTGCAGCGATGGACACGTCCGAACGGCCGCGCCTCGTCGTCGCCCTCGATGGACCGGGTTCGTCGGGCAAGAGCAGCGTCGGGGCTGCAGCAGCCCTCGCGGTCGGATACCGGTTCTGTGACACGGGGCTCCTGTATCGCGCCGTGACCTGGCTGTCGCTCGCCCGCGGCGTTCCTGCCACCGATCCTGATCGCCTCCGCGGTCTCGTTGACGAGGTCGAGCTGGCGCCCGACGAGAACGGCCGGCTGCGGCGGGTCCTGGTCGATGACGTCGACCACACCGACGATGTCCGTGGCCCGGACGTGGACGCAGCGGTGTCGGCGGTCTCGGCGGTCCCGGAGCTGCGAGCAGCGTTGCTGGGACGCCAGCGAGACCTTGCCGCGGCCGGTGGGATCGTGATGGCCGGCCGTGACATCGGGACCGTGGTCCTGCCTGACGCGGACCTCAAGCTGTTCCTCCACGCGTCGGTCGAGGAGCGCGCCACGGCGTCGGACGGAGCAGCGAGGCCTCGATCCCGAGGGTGACGAGGGCCAGGCGATCCTTGGCGCCCTCCGTCTCCGTGACGAGCTGGACACCAAGCGGCCGGTCGCGCCCGCTCCGGGTGCCGCCCGACGCGAGGATCATCGAGACCGACGGGAACATGTTCGAGGACACCGTGGCGGCGGTCGTCTCGGCGATCCTCGACGCAGAGGCACGACGTATCGACGAGCTCGCGACCGAGGCTGCGCCGCGGTGACGGACGACTCGACCCAGCTCGACCGGACCGACGACGTCGCCGAGGCGCCGACCGCCACGACGACCGCACGCCCGCCGGCACCGCAGCGCGCGGAACGGAGCCAGCCCGAGCCGATCGACAGCTCGATAAGCCTCCTGGTCTCGACCCTGACCTTCCTCGGGCGGATCTTCGGTCAGGTCGTCAGCCGGGTCCGACTCGAAGGCGCCGTCGACGAGATCCCGACCGACGGCCCGGTGATCCTGGCCGCCAACCACTCGTCGAACCTCGACGCCGTCGTCATCGGCTCATGGATCATCCCGAAGCTCGGGCGGCGGATCCATTGGCTCGGCAAGAAGGAGCTGTTCGCCTGGCCCGTCGTCGGGCTGGGCCGCGGCGAACGGCGGCGTCCATCCCGTCGATCGTGACGCAGCGGACGTGGAGGCATTCCGTCTCGCGAAGCGGATCCTCGACGAGGGCCACATCCTGTTCGTCTTCCCGGAAGGCACGCGCAGCCCCGACGGCACGCTCCAGCAGGGTCGCGACGGCGTCGCCGTGCTCGCGATGCGGACAGGAGCGCCGATCGTGCCCATCGCCATCGCCGGATCGTCGCGCGTCTGGCCACGCGGCCAGAAGCTGCCGCGTCCCGGCGGCCACGTGACGGTCCGCGTCGGGCGCCCGTTCCGTCTCGCCGACGTCCTCCCCCCGGGCACGGACCGGCGAACCGCCAAGGGCCTCGCCACGACGCTCATCATGGAGCGGATCGCCGCTCTGCTGCCGCGCTCGCAGCGCGGGATCTACGGCCTTCACCCGCCGACGCCGACGGACTGAGCCGGACAATTCCTACTCGTTCGCCGGGGTTTCGACGCACCCCGTGCGATAATCCATCCATGGGTATGGTCGCAGGAGGTCCGCATCGCGAAGCGGACCGGATTCTGTTACGGCGTGCGCGAGGCGATCGACAAGGCGAAGGAAGCCTCGGCCGCGGGCAAGGCCGCCCACACCCTGGGCCAGGTCGTCCACAACGAGGGCGTCGATCCGCGACCTCCAGGACCTCGGCATTCGCACGGTCGATTCGCTCGACGAGGTCGACCATGGCGCCGCGGTCGTCATCCGCGCGCACGGCGTCCGTCCGGACGTCATGGAGCGCGCCGAGCAGCGCGGCCTCGAGGTCATCGACGGCACGTGCACCTGGGTCATCCAGGAGCAGCGCGAGCTCGTCAAGCTCGTCGAGGACGGCTACACCATCGTCCTGCTCGGGACGCCGAAGCATCCCGAGGTGGTCGGCCTCCTCGGGTTCGCGCCCGACGCCATCGTCGTCGACGACGAGGAGGAATGGGACGCGAAGATCCCGCGTCGCAAGCGGATGGCCCTGATCTCGCAGTCGACACAGCCGCCCTGGAAGTTCGAGAAGCTCGCAGCGCTCATGGTCTCGCGCGCCCACGAGCTCAAGATCGTGAACACCGTCTGCCCGGTCACCATCCGTCGCCAGCAGGACACACTCGACGCTGCCCGTGAAGTCGATCTGATGGTCGTCGTCGGTGGGCGCTCGAGCGCGAACACCAAGGAGCTCACCCGCCTCTGCGAGATCGCCGGGACGCCGGCCATCCAGATCGAGAGCGTCCGCGACCTGGACGACCCGGCGGTCTTCGGCGATGCGCGCATCGTGGGCGTGACCGGCGGAACCTCGACTCCGATCGAGGACCTTCGCGACGTCACCGAGCGGATCCTCACGCTGGCCGGCACGCCGGAGACGCGCGCCCGAGCAAGCGAGCTTGCCCACGCCGCCCTCGAGCGCGCTGCGACCCCGGCCGGGCGCACGACGTCCATTCCGAAGACCAAACCAGGGCTCGCCATCCAGTCCGGCGCGGCATGACCGCGGCGGGTGCCAGCGCCGGGATCCCGATCGTCGCGATCGTCGGCCGCCCGAACGTCGGGAAGAGCACGCTCTTCAACCGGATCGTGGGCGGTCGCACGGCGATCGTGGAGGATCGCGCCCGGACCACGCGCGACCGCCTGTACGGCGACGCCGAATGGAATGGCCGCCGCTTCATCGTCGTCGACACGGGCGGTCTCGAGCTGGATCCCGACGATCCGATCGAGATGCGGGTCCAGGAGCAGGCGCGTCTCGCGATCTCGCAAGCGGACGTCATCGTGTTCGTCGTGGACGCGGCGACTGGGATGACCCCAGCCGACCTCGAGGCGGCCACGATCCTGCGCCGCGCGACGGCTCCCGTGATCGTCGCAGTCAACAAGGCAGACAACGAGAAGCGCGAGCTCGAAGGCGCCGAGTTCCATTCGCTCGGCTGGGACGAGACGTACGCGATCTCTGCGAGCCACGGGCGCGGTACCGGTGATCTCCTCGACGCGATCGTCTGGTCGCTGCCGCCCGAGAGCGATGCCGAGCTCGCCCGCAAGGCTCGCGACGCCGAAGCCGAGGCATGGGCGGACGAGGTGGCCGCGGGACGCCTCGAGCCGTTCGTCGTCGGCGATCCGGAGGCCGGCGACGCTCCGGATTCCAACGGCATCGAAGGGCCCGGACCTCGACGGCCACGACCCCGCCGACGCCGAGGCGGCACGGTGGGACGCTGCCATGGCGGCCGAAGCGGACGGCGAGCCGGCGGCGATCGCGTTCGTCGGGCGTCCGAACGTCGGCAAGTCGAGCCTGCTCAACGCCTTGCTCGGCGAGGACCGGGCGATCGTGTCGGACGTGCCCGGGACGACGCGCGACGCGATCGATACCCGGCTCGCCTGGGGCCGCAGCGAGGTCGTCCTCATCGATACGGCCGGCATCCGTCGGCGCGGCAAGGTCGCGTCGAGCGCGGCGGCCGAGCGCTACTCGACGCTGCGGGCGCTGCACGCCCTGTCGCGGGCCGACGTCGCGGTGCTCGTCATCGATGCCGTCGAGGGGCTGACGAACCAGGACGCGCATGTGGCGGGCTACGTCGTCGAGGAGGGGAAGGGCCTCGTCGTCGCGGTCAACAAGTGGGACCTCGTCGCCGAAAAGACGGACCGCACCTTCGACCAGTACGTCGAGTGGATCCGGAACGAGGTGCCGTTCCTCGACTTCGCGCCGATCGTGTCGATCAGCGCCAAGACCGGTCAGCGCGTCGGCAAGGTCCTCGAGGCCGCCATCGACATCTGGGGCGAGCGGCGCAAGCGGATCTCGACCGGCGAGCTGAACCGGGTGGTCGCCGCCGCTGTCGAGCGGACGCCGCCGCCGCCCGTCCGAGGGCACCGGCCGCGGCTGTTCTATGCGACGCAGGCCGGCGTCGCGCCGCCGACGTTCGTGTTCTTCGCCTCTGACGCGTCAGCGGTCCACTTCAGCTATCGCCGGTATCTCGAGAACCGGCTGCGCGAGACGTTCGGCTTCGATGGGACGCCGATCCGGCTCGTGTTCCGCGACCGCAGCTCGGTGAAGCTGCCGCGGCGGAAGAAGGGTCGAAGCCCGACTTCGAAGCCTGGTTCCCGCTCGGGCGGGTCCGGCGCCGCGGCGTCGGCGTCGGCTGGCTCGGGGGCTTCGGGCGCCTCGGCAGGGAAGTCCGCGCGGCGTGGGTCGCCGTCGGCCACGCGGAGCCGCAAGGCCACCTGATGGCCGGTCCGCGCGTCGCGGTGGTGGGCGCGGGCGCATGGGGCACGACCCTCGCTCGTGTCGTCGCGCGGTCGGAGCCGGTCACGCTTCTGTGCCACTCCCCGGAGACGGCGGCTCGGATCGTGGCGACCGGGCGAAACGAAGCGCGACTTCCAGGCGTCGACCTGCCGCCGGGCCTCGTCGCGACCGCCGATCCTGCGAGCGCTCGCGGAAGCGACCGACCTCGTGATCTTCGCGACCCCGTCTGCGCATCTGCGGGCGACGGTCGAGGCGTGCGCGCCGTATCTCGCGCCCGAAGCGGACCTGCTGTCGGTCGTCAAGGGACTCGAAGGCGGAACGCTCCTGCGGATGAGCGAAGTGGTCGCCGAAGCGGCCGGCGCGTCGCCGTCTCGGATCGCGGCGTTGTCGGGCCCGAACCTTGCGGCCGAGGTCGCTCGCAATCTGCCCGCGTCGGCAGTCGTCGCGGCCGCCGACCTTGCCCTGGCCGAACGGGTAGCGGCGCCGTGTCGCTCGACGGCGCTTCCGGCTCTACGTCAACGAGGACATCCTCGGCGTCGAGCTGTGCGGCGCGCTCAAGAACGTCATCGCCATCGCGGCTGGTGCCGCCGACACGCTCGGCTTCGGCGACAACGGCAAGGCCGGCCTCCTGACCCGCGGTCTCGCCGAGATGACGCGATTGGGGATCGCGGCCGGCGCGAATCCGCTGACGTTCGCGGGGCTGGCCGGGATGGGCGACCTCATCGCCACATGCGGTTCGCAGCTCTCGCGGAACCACCGACTCGGCGAGGAGCTCGCGAAGGGCCGCTCGTGGGCCGAGATCGAGGCGACACTGCCGGGCACCGCCGAGGGCGCGTACACGGTCCGGGCTGCTCTTGCACTGGCTGGCCGTCTGGCGGTCGAGATGCCGATCGCCCGCGAGGTCGAGCGTGCGCTGTTCGAGGGCAAGAGCGTCCAGCGCTGCCTGGTCGACCTGCTCGCACGCGAAACCAAGGACGAACTGGCCGACTACGACCGCTGGGTGGCACGGATCGCCAAGCCGAGAGAGTAGGGGACGGTCACCCTCGCCGCGGCCGCCGGGCGCGGGCGGCCGAGGCCTCCGAGGCCGGTTTTGTCATCCGTCCATCAGGTGATCCTTGGCGCACAACAAGATCGTGCACAGGGAGCTTCGAACCTTTCTGACTATCGCGATCCGCTTCAGCGACCCAGCTGCGGGGCCCGTTTGTGCAGGCGCCAGCATCGATCGAGGCTCAAACGCCGTCGCCCTCGGTGAGACGACCAACGCGTGACCTGCCCAACGCGCACCACGTGCACGGATGGCACGAAATCCTCGACAAGGGCCGAGGACGCGCCGCGCGACCGACCCAGTCGATGCCAGTGCTAGACTCCGCGTGCGTCGGGGCGTGGCGCAGTCTGGTAGCGCACCAGTCTGGGGGACTGGTGGTCGTGGGTTCGAATCCCGCCGCCCCGACCAAAATCCCTTCATTTGATGCCGTATCAACTGGGTCAACGTCGAGGACGATGACGCGTCGCCGGGTGCCGACAGCGAGGCATGGTGGGGCGTCATTACCGACGACTACTAGTTCAAACTCCGGCCCGACGGTTGCCTTCGTGGAGGGCCCCCGGGGGAGGGCCGCCACTCGAGGGGGCCACCATCGGATCGGGTGGCGATGTCCGACGGATTCGGCTCGAGGCGGGCCGTGTCAACGTCGAAGTAGCTCGAAGTCATTGAGCCCCGCTGAGTCGATCGGTGCCGCTCGACCGGTTCGGATCGGCAGGCAGCCACCGGCCAGGACACACATGAGCGGCACCAGGTAGGCGTGGTAGCGCGGAGTGACCTCCAGCAGCGTGTGCGCGGCCGCGCTCGCGAGGATGATCAGCAAGATGAGCAGCACTGTCGAACCAACCGTTCGCCGCCGCAGGAGGCCGATGGCCGCCATGAGGAGCACCATCACATAGGCCGCCTGCGATGCGACCCGCAGCACCGGAGGAACCGAGGTCGGCACCACCGCTGCCGCGGAAGCCCCTGGATAGAAGGGCCAGTACGCACCATAGTTCTCGGTCGCCCACATGCGCCGGACCTTGCGGATCGCGAGGATGGCGGTGCCCATAGGATCCTCACGGATGTGCTCGATCGCCAGGGTCATCGCACGCCTGTCAAACTCGACCGATCCCCATTCCCCAGCGACGAGCTTGCGCATCTTTGGATCGTAGCCGCCGTCCGCGCCGGGTGACGTCCCGACAAGGAGGCTCCATCCCTGGAAGTGCGAAGTCGAGATAGAGACGTCTCCCGCAGTCTCCAGGTTGTAGGCCATCACCGGGGCGAGCACCACGAGGAACGACAGGACAAATGCCACGGCCACGAGACCCAGCCGCGCGGGCCGAGACACCTGGAGGACAGCTGCGGCAACGAACGCGCAGACGAACGCGGGTGTCTCCGACCGCACGTACTGGCCCGCGCCGAGTAGGGCGCCGGCGGCAACGGCCGCGAGCACCCGGTCCCAGCCGAAGCGGACCACGGTCCACAGCGCGGCCACCAGCACGGACGCGTATAGGGCCTCTGATCCGAGGACGACGGCGTACAGGACCTGCGCTGGAGCGATCGCGTAGAGCCACAGCGCGAGGGCTGCCCCACGCGGGCCGAATGTACGAAGACCGATGTCGTACAGCAGCCACCCCGTCACGACGGCCATGCCCAGGCTCATCAGCTCGCCCACGACCGGGTTCGCCCCGAAGGTGGCGTACCCGACCCCGAGGACGGCCGGCCATCCGGGGGGCCGACCCTCCCGGACAAGTGCGCTCGCCGTGAACTCGACCGCCGTACGGTGGTAGACGAGGAAGTCGGAGATCAGCGGCGATGGGATCAGCCCGATTGCGATCAGGCGCGACACGGCGAGGACGGCAAGCCCCGTGGCGAGGGTGTGTGAGCGGAGCGGTCCGGGCTGCCGAATCCCGAGCGCAGTCAGGCCAACCGCGCCCACCAGCGCGAACGACACCGGAACGATGCCGACGGCGCGGCCGGCCACTAGGACCTCGTACCCGAAGACTAGGACGGCCGCCATCGCAATGCCCACGAAGAAGACGAACCCGACGGCCCAGACGACGCGGCGACCGAGCTCAGCCATCCGAGCGAAGGTGTGCCAAGAGGAAGTCATCGCGCTCGTCATGCGGTCTACAGCCGAGCGGTCGCCTGGACCGTCTGACACAGGGGAGACTCGAGGTCGGTTACGCCGAACGACGATTGCACCCAAGAGGCGCTTTAGGCCCAAGGTTCTCTAGCGCTTGGTCCCGATCGCGGGCGACTGCCTGATCGGGAAACCGAGCAGCAAGACAAGCAACGCGAAGAAGGTGATCGCCAAGGGGACCAGACCGGAGTGCTGGCCACCACCCGACTGGGCCGAGGGAACGGTCTCGGTGTCTGTTCTGGGTTCGCCGGATGGAGGGAGAAGGAGCAAGGTGAAGCCGTCGTCCCGAGTCAGGACGACGCTGCCATCGGGCTGCAGCACCACCACAATTCCGACGTCGTCCCAGCCCGGTACTTCGCAGCCCACCGGGTCGGTGCGGTAGGAGTACCGGTCGCCGTCCTTGCCGATGAAGATGAGCGGGATATTGCAGACGATCGCGTTTTCAAAGGTCCCGTTGATCTCGAGCAGCACCAGGTTGCCGCAGAATCCGTCTGGGTCGCACGCGCCCCCGTTCAGGCCAAAGTCGATACCGACGGTCCGCCCGTCAATCTCGATTTCGCCTGTCGCCTCCCACGATCCCATCAGCGGCCCGTCGGAAGCCGCACTGGCATCGACATGCGGCGACGCAGGTTTCCCGAAGCAGGCGCCTGTGCAAAGAGACCCGTCGCGCGGACGGGCCAGCGGAACACCCGGATCGAAGACAGCGCGCCCAACCAGCGACTCGGTGTCTGTGGCCGGCGGGGTCGGGGCGCTCGATACGCCGACCACCGTGATGCCAACGCCGAGCCAGTGGTCGATCTCAGGAATGTCCGGCGGAGAGTACCCCCAGACGAGCAGGTGGTGGGCCCCTGGCGGCGTATTGCGCGGGATCGTGACGGTGACGACGACGGTCCCGTCTTCCGTCGCCTTGGTGGTCGACAACGGCGCAGCGGTCTCAGTCTCGAGGTCCGGAGGGTCGAGGTATACCGAGATTGGCGAATGGCGGGCGAAGCCGCTGCCCCGGATGGTGACGCGCTGGCCCGGGACGACCGTGCTGTCATCGATCGCGACGCCGTCGAGCGATGGGACCACGACCAGGTACGAGTTGCCGACCCCGCCAGGTGCGACGATACCGTCATCGACGAGGACCACATACGTGCCGTCGGGCGTGCCCGGCGGGATCACGACCGGGAATTTACCCGACCCGTGCTCGTCGAGGGTCCCCGTGCCGACCTCGACCGTGGTGCCGAGGGACACGGGCTCCAGCAAGATACGGATGGCCGCACCGGGCGGGTAGCCAGACACGCTGACGCTGACCGTGCCGCCAGCGACCTGTGCGTCTGGTTCGACGTTGACCCACAGATCCTCGTAGGCGAACGGCGTGGGCGCCGGGGTCGGGGTACTCGGGCTCGGGCTGGGTGCCGAGCTCGGGCTGGGTGCCGGGCTCGGGCTGGGTGCCGAGCTCGGGCTGGGTGCCGAGCTTGGGCTGGGTGCCGAGCTTGGGCTGGGCGCCGGACTCAGGCTGACCGCCAACGTGGGCGAGCATGCCGAGGCAACGAGCACCGCACCGAGCGCGAGGCCGGAAAGACGCACCGCCCAGGCGCTCTGCTTACCGGTCGACATCGTGCACCTCGCCGGACAACAACTGAACAGACATAGCGCCGACGTCATCACAGCCCCCGAACGACGCGGCGCCCCTGCGCCTTTACTGACACTCCATCCCGCCGACCGCGAACTGTTGACCCGAGGCGTCGTAATACTTCACGCCGAAGTCGGTCGCTCCCACCGGCGTCCGCTCCATGAAGCGGTGTAGCCGCTGCGAGGGGACCACCGTCCTTGGAGCGATGACAGTTCCGTCCGCGTCGTACCACTCGACAACGACGGCTTGCGCTGAGTCGCCTCGCCATGTCGCCCACGAATGGCCGGGGGCCAGCTGGCATTCGAAGGCCGCTTTCCGGGCCGCAACTGGTGCGGCGGTGACGGCGCCTGCGACGAGCGCGACCAGGACAAGGGGCAGCGCAAAACGCCGCCGACGAGATCTGGCTTGAGTGCTCGAACATGACGTCCTCCCCTGCGAGTGCACCAGCCGGCATGTCTTTGGCACGACATCGATCATTCGCGGGCGCTCGGCACCTTGAATCTCGACGGCGTGCTTCAAACCGACTCTCGCCAGCCCTGCACACCCATCGGTGCGGGTCTCGCGGCGCGTCTGTCCCGCTTCGTATCCCTGACGCTTGGGCGCGATCCGATTTCGCTATGCCTTCGAAATGCGGAATCCGGTAGGCCGTACCCGGGACACGCGTCTCGCTGAGGGAGGCTGCGTTCGCGACTCTCGAGTCGACTCCTAGTCGACGCGGCTCGACTCTCGCCGCAGCCAAACAACGTGCGCAGGCCCGGTACACAGGGCGAGGGCGCGACCTCCGTGAAAGATTTCCGGCGCCCGGACGTCAATGACCCAGATGTCGAAGAAACGGACGCGCCTGTGATCACGCGTGGGGTCGGCGCCACGCGGGTTACGCCCGCCGTGTCAACCACCGGAGCGATCGTCGAAGCGGCGTTCGACGCCCACGCTCCTCAACTCAAAGCCTTTGCCCTGGCCGCCGTCCGCGACGAGGACGCCGCCGACGATCTCGTCCAGGAGACGTTCATCCGATTCGTTCGAGAGGTACGCAGCGACCGCGTGCCGGACAACATCGGGGGTTGGCTCCACCGGGTCTGTGCGAATCTCATCACGACCCAGTCTCGCCGTCGGAGTCTGTTCAGTCGAAAGACGCCGCTCCTGGTCGACCGAACCGAGGGCGTGTCGGCAGAGGACCGCGTCATCCGGATGGATGAAAGTGCTCGTCTCCGCGACGCGCTTGCCAAGCTTCCCGTTGATGCCCGCGCCGCCCTCCTGATGGCGGCGGCCGGCTACTCGCCCGCGGAGGTCGGCGAGGCGATCGGTCGATCCACCAACGCCACCTCGATCTACATCTGTCGAGCTCGAGTCCGGTTGCGGCAGATCCTGTCGCCGGGCACGGATGACGAGCGATGACGGATCACGAGACCTTCGTCCTCCTGGCAGCGAAGCAGCTCAGCGAGCGCCTCTCGCCAAGGGAAGAGGCCGAGCTCGTCGGCGCACCTAGCCGAGTGTCGGTCGTGCCGTTCGATCTCGACGGGCATGCGCCGGGACAACGTCCTGTTGCGCGGGGAGTTGGGGACCGCGACGGTTTCGCCTCGCGTTCGCACCCGGGTATTTGCGGAGGCGGCGGATCGACGACGGATCGACGGGCGCCTTGTCCTCGGCCTCGCAGCTGTCCTGCTCATCGGGCTGCTGGGTGTCCCGTTCCTCGTCGGAGGTCGAACCGAGGCCACCCCACCGCCGTCCCTGAGAGCCGAGCTGCCGAGCATCGCGCCAGCGCTGTCGCCGCCACCCTCGCTCCTCGAACCTTCCCCTTCGCTCGCGACCCGGGCCTCCCCGTCGCCGTCAGAGCCAACCGCGTCGGCGTCGCCATCCGGATCCTGGGGCGTTCGTTGCCGGTTCATACGTATACGGCAAGCCTCCGCGTCGCGATACCGTCGCGGCCCAGTTCGAGGCCGGGGAGCCAGCGGGTGAGTGGTCGCGAATCAGCCCTGCTGACGGGTCCGGGAACACATATGCCGGGACGATCACGTGCCTGGTGGTCGAGGGCTCGACTGCCTGGATGGCCGGGCCGACCACAACGGCGACGGACGGGACCGAAGCGGCGCTCATCGTCGTCCACGATGGCGGCCCGGACGGGAAGAACGACACCGCGCTGATGTGGCTCACGCGGGCCGGTCAAACCCTCACGACGGTCACGAATTGGTGCGTCCATAAATTCACGCCGGCCGGTCCTCCGTTGCCGCTGACTACAGGCGACGTGGAAGTGCAAGACGGCCGATAGACCGGATCAGGCGGTCGGTGGTCGGCCGCAAGCACGATGGCAAATTCGGCGAACTACCGCTTATATCAACCTCTGTTGGATGGGCGGCTCGTCTCGGTGGCGCGTCAGGTCCCACTCGAGGACCGCGTCAGCGAGCGGTTGACATTCGACTTGATCGTTCGTCTGGCACCTGAGCTCGCAGAACTCCCGCTGGTCGATCGACGATGGGCGTTCGAAGAAGATGGCCCGCTTCATCCTGGCGACGCCGATCGGTGGGCGCGGTGCGCACCGATCCGATCGATCGCCGCCCCGCGGGCGACGTTCGATTGGAGACTCGTGGAGGATGAAAGGCTCTATCAGGAATTGCGCGGGTTGATCTTCGCCGAGCCATCACGAGATCTGTTTGCGGTCCTCGATCGCGCAAGCGTCGAGCGAGCGATCCCGATCCGGCCGAAGCAGACGATCCGTCGGACACAGATCGCAAATCGCAGCCGAGTCCTGTGGGGCGCGGCGTCAGCGGCCACCCTGCTCGCATCGGATTGGCGCCACGGATCTCCGACACACCCGATCGAGGTAAGGTCCGCGCCATCGCGCCTAGAGCTGGTTCGGTCGACGGTCGTACGAGGCATCGAACGGGTTCGGGGAACGCGACAGACGCAGTGAGGCGGGACGCTACTCTCGGCGCTGGGCACTAGAGCATCCCGCCCGACTCAAACGCCATGGCATTGCACCCTAAAGGTGGCGCTCGGAGGTTTGACGCCGTGGACCACTCAGCGATCGAGAACCGAATTGGGATGGTGTTTGTCCCCGTCAGCGACGCCGCCGTCGCGGGCGCCTGGTACAGCCGACTGCTCGGCCAGCCGCAGGAACAGACTGCCCACGAAGGCAGGATCTACAGCGTTGCGATGGTCGGCGGAGTCGACCTCGTCCTTGACAGCCATCTCCCGGTCGCGAATTCCTCGCAGCCGCTGTGCTTCTTCTGGACAGCCGACATCCATGCGGCCGAGAAACACCTGAATGAGCTTGGTGTCGAGATCGTTCGGCCGATCGACGATATCGGCGGCCTGTTCACGCTGACGTTCAAGGACCCCGACCGCAACCTGTTGATGGTTTGTCAACGCAAGTAGGGCACCGAAGGCCCGGATTTCGTCCTGACCGCCCGGCCTGACACCGTCGACGCCCCGATCCACGCCTCGGGCGTGACCTCCACCGCCGTCGCGGATGCGGCCGGCTCGGCGTGGCGGCGTCACGTGGCGTCGGTGCACGTCAGCCACTCGGTGGGCAGGGGAGGGGAATCGGGGCCGGGTCACGTGGTCGCGTCAGGGTATCGTCGGCCGCATGACCGCGAGTTTCATCCTTCGACCCGCTCGAACCGAAGACGTGCCATACCTTGGTCCGATCGAACGTGCCGGCAATCGGCAGTTCGCGTCCGTTGGCCACCCCGAGATGGACGTCGACGACGTCGTTCCCGAACATCACGCGGCCAGCGCGATCGTAGATGGGCGCCTCACCGTAGCCGAGGTAGACGAGAAGGTCGTCGGATGGGCATTGGTGCTCCGCCTGGGCGATGAACTCTGTCTCGCGCAGATCGCGGTGGATCCGACGCATCAGCGGCAAGGCATCGGATCGGCGCTTCTGGAGGACGTGATCGCTCGCGCCCGCGCCGCGGGGGAGCCATCTCTCGTCCTGAACACGCAGCGTGACGTCGCGTGGAATCAGCCCTGGTACGAACGCCACGGATTCACTGTGATCGCGCCCTCGGACTGGACGGCCGCCCTTCAGGAGGTCACCGACTATCAGACCGAGGACGGGCTCGATTGGACCACTCGGGTCCACATGCGCCTCCTGTTAGGGGATAGCCTCGGAGGCGACCGCAGCCGCGCAGGGAGGCAACCGGAGCTGCGGGAACGGACGAATGACCCTATCGAGCTCGCGCCCGGTTAGTCCGCGCTCGAGCGCGTCGCCGGACCGATCGATGTCACTCGGTGACGGGCGTCGTCAGTCTTGGGAGACAGCGCGCAGGACGCCCCGTCGGCTCGCCTGACGGACCAATCTGATCCCGACCAACAGCATGACGACACCCCAGATCAGGAACCCCACGTCGTAGAGAAACTCATCGGGACCCGGTCGAACGTGATGAAGGTTCAAGAGCTGGTGGTCGATGAGGCCTTCGACCGTGTTGAAGGCGCCCCAGCCCACGAGCATCCCGCCCATGAGTGTCTGCTTCCCGCCTTCCTCGTGGCGGGCACCGTCCGACGACATGAGGGCAAAGACACCGAAGATCGTCATGACCCAGGCTGCGGCGTGGAAGATGCCGTCGCCGAGAGTGTTGAGCTCCAGGTTCTCCAACGTATCCGGGGGCGTCGGAGTGCTGACCATGTGATGCCACTGCAGTATCTGATGCAGGACGATCCCGTCGAACAATCCACCGAGTCCGACGCCCAGCACGATGGCCGCGATGATGAGTCGCCTCCGGCTGGGCTCGCGATCCACATGCATGATCGGCCTCCCTGCGTGTTCGTAGGATGGGTGCGACGGGATCGTTCGCAGGAAGGTCGCCATTCCTCGGGCTGTGACATGCGCGTCGCAGTTCACGCGGAACGTGGCCGGGAACCTACCGTCGTCCTGGGCGGCTTCAAGCAGTGAATGACCGATGGGCGCCGTCGGTGTGGGCACGAGCGGTACTGTGGTCCGCGATGAATGCCCCGGCCGATGTCGAGATCCGACCGCAGGAGCCCGAGGACGCCGCGGCCCTCCGCGACGTGATCGGTCGTGCCTTCGATGGCCATCCCGAGGTCGTCGACCTGGAAGAGGCGCTGGCGCAGCGAGCGGACAGCACTGGCTTCGTCGCCCTTGTCGATGGCCGCGCGGTCGGGCACGTCCGGCTGACGCGAGGCTGGATCGACGCCGAAGCGCGACTGGTCGAGGTGCTCGTCCTCAGCCCGCTGTCGGTGGCGCCGGAATCGCAGCGGCGGGGGATCGGCCGGGCACTCGTCGCTCGGGCCGTCGCCGAGGCGAGGCACGCCGGTGTTCCGGCGATCTTCCTTGAAGGTGATCCCGCCTACTACTCGACGCTCGGGTGGAGGTCCGCCTCCGAGTTGGGCGTGACGCCCCCGTCCACGCGAATCCCGGAGCCTGCCTTCCAAGCCGTCCCGCTCCCCGGGTGGGAGCCCTTGATGCGCGGGGCCCTTGTGTACGCGGACACGTTCTGGGCGTTCGATTGCGTCGGTCTCCGCGGCGACCGCCTCGCTCACGCTCGCGCGAGTCTCGGAGATGGCGCCACCAGTGGCGCGAGCGGCCGGACCCAAGGATCGCCCTGACGCGAATACCCGCGGCTAACGGGCAGCAGGATTTGCTCAAGACGCTGAAATTCCTCGATTTGCCAAGTCCGCTACCCTTGCGCGGCGCGAGTTTGTACGGACTCTTGAGGGGGCAGGTCGCTCGCCGGCGGGGGTAGGAGGGGATCATGCGCCGATCGGGCGTCCTAGTGGTGGCCGCAGCCATCTTGTTTCTGGCGGCGCCACAGGGGGTCGTCCTCGGCTCAGACCCGGTTTCGGTCGGGCCAGCGTCCCAGGATCACGAGGTGAAATCCGCCACTGAGACGGGCGCGAGTTGCGCCGGTCCAGCGCTGGTCAGCCCGGTAGACGCCGCGACCGTCACGTCCGAGACCGTCAGCTTTGCCTGGAACGACGTTCCGGGATGCACCTTCGACGGCTACATCCTCCGCGTTCGCGCTGACACCGAGTTTGACGGTGACGTAGCACTCAACCTCATCGACACCGGAGTCGCCGGGATCTCGCAGGGCGTCACGATCCCATCGGGGCATCGGAACCAGACGTTGTATTGGGCGGTCAAGGCCGCCAACGCTCCGGACGGGGCTGAGTGGTCGACGAGGACCTTCCAGATCGTCCCCCCGGCCGTCCCGAGTACAGCGCCTGTCGCGCCGACGAACGGCACCGCAACCGCGGTCTCGAGGACTTCGATCCAGTTCACGTGGACCGACAACTCGAACAACGAAGACGGCTTCCGCGTCTATCGCTGGTCCGTCCCGGATGGCGGGGCATGGGTCACTGCCGGTACGACGGCGCCGAACACGACGACATTCCTCGACACGGAGCTCCAACCGTCAGCGCACTACTTCTATTACGCCTGCGCATACAACGTCGCGGGCCAAGCGTGTGCCCAGACCGTGATGGATGCGACGACGATGTCCGGAGCGCCTGCCAAACCGGTGGATAGCAACGTGACGGTGCTTTCGAGCACGTCGATCCGGTTGACCTGGTCGGACAACTCCGACAACGAGCTCGGCTTCCGGGTCTATCGGTGGTCGATCCCCGACGCACAGCAATGGGTCCTCGTCAGTACGCCGTCGCCGAATACGACGCAATTCGTGGACACCGGCCTCCAGCCGCTAACGCACTACTGGTACTTCGCCTGCGCGTACAACGTCTTCGGCGAAGCATGTGCAACGAACTGGCTGGATGCGACTACGACGTCAGGGTTTCCAACGCCCCCGACGGGCACGACCGCGACCCCGGGCAATGCATTGGCGCTGGTCTCCTGGAACGCATCCACCAGCGATCCGGGTAGCCCGGTCACGAGCTATGTCGTGACCTCCTCGCCCGGCGGGGTCCACTGCACGACGAGCGGCTTGAGCTGCACGGTCAACGGGCTCGCCAATGGCACGTCCTATACGTTCACCGTGGTCGGACACAACGTGAAGGGTGACGGGCCTGCTTCGACCGCCTCGTCGCCTGTCACGCCAAGGACGATCCCGGGCAGCCCGACCGGCGTGACCGCCTCCCCTGGCAACACGTCGGCGACCGTCTCCTGGTCGGCGCCCGCCTCGAATGGTGGTAGCGCGATCATCAGCTACACCGCCACCTCGTCGCCGGGCGCGAGGACCTGCACGACGTCGGGGTTGTCGTGCGCGATGGCAGGCCTCACGAACGGGGCGTCCTACACGTTCACCGTGAAAGCGACCAACATCGCCGGGACTGGGTCGGACTCCGGCGCTTCTGCCGCCGTCACCCCGAGGACGGTTCCAGGTGCCCCGATCAACGTGACGGCGAGACCGGGCACAGCCCAGGCGCTGGTGTCCTGGGCAGCCCCGCTCACGAACGGTGGCAATGCGATCGCCGGCTACACGGTGACGTCGTCGCCGGGCGGCAAGACGTGCTCTACGGTCGGAACGTCTTGCTGGGTCACGGGCCTGACGAACGGAACCCCCTACACGTTCACGGTCCGAGCGACGAACGGTGGCGGCACCGGCACCGCCTCGACGGCCTCGGCCGCCGTGACCCCCTCGCCCGTGGTCGTCCTGCCGACGGCGACCATCACGCCTCTAGCCACGTACCGGACGACGACCACGGTCTCGGTGGCGTGGGGCGCGACGCCGGGCTCGGCTCCAGTGACGACCTTCGACGTTCGCTATCGCGTCGCGCCGTGGAACGGCACGTATGGCAGCTGGATCACCGGACTGGCTGGCACGACGACCACGCTCGGGACGCTGGCGGCGAGTCCAGGCAACACCTACTGCTTCGTCGTCATCGCCCACGCGAGCGATGGGGGGACTTCGGCCCCGACTGCCGAGACGTGCACGGTGGTCCCGCTCGACGATCGCTCGCTGACCCGCTCGGGCAGCTGGTCGCTCGGAACAGGGACGGCGTACTTCAAGAGCACCTTTGCGCGTTCGAGCACGTCGGGTGCGAAGCTCACCCGGACCGGCGTCGTCGCCAAGCGGATCGCGATCGTCGCGACCACCTGCTCGACCTGCGGGAAGGTTCGCGTCTACTGGGGTTCGACGCTGCTCAAGACCGTCAGCCTGTATTCGCCCACGACGGTGAACAGGAAGGTGATCGCCGTGACCACCTTCTCGACGGTTCGAACGGGGACCCTCTCACTGCGGGTCTACGGCAGCGGGCACCGGGTCGTGATCGACGGCATCGGCATAACAAGGAGATAGGCCCCCGTCGGCGAACGAACCGGCGGCGTATCGACCAACCAGTTACGAGGCCTCGGGCTGCGTGACGATCGGCATGGGCGTATCCCACCGGCCCGTCCCGATCGACACGGTGACCAGCGCCGCAGCCAGCCGCCGGCGGAGTTCGCTAGCGATAGCGATCTGGGCACCGGTCGGGACCCGCTGCTGGAGCCTGATCGACGCGCCGTCCATCCCGATCCCGGTGACCCAGATATCCGTCGATGTATCCGGGACGAACTTGTCGGCCCACGCGGCGTCGGCGCGCATCTCGGCGGCCACTCTCGCCGCGATCGCAAGCGCCTGGTCCAGTTCGGCCGCGTGCAGGACGTGGAGGTCGACGACCGCCATCGAGAACAAACGAGTGAGATTTGCCGACGTCCTGATGAACGCATTCGAGACCGCGTGCGAGGCGCCCATCGGGTCGCGAAGCACCGTCCTTCGCAGGCCGATCTCCTCGACGACCCCTTCGATCCCCGGGTGACCACTGACGACGACGTAATCGCCCTTGAAGAACGGACCCTCCATCAGGATCAGGAAGCCCATCACGTAGTCGAGGACGACGTCCCTCGTCGCGAACACCACGGCGACGATGAGAACGACGATCGCGGCGAGGATCGTGTACAGATCGAAGACCGCCAACACCATAACGAGGAAGCCGGCCAGCACACCGACCCGGAGGAGCTTGAGGAGAAGGTCCTCGATCGTCCGGATGCGCTTTCCGACCTCGTCCGCCGACCCCGTCTCGGACGGGAGGTGCGCCGCCTGGGCGTTGATCACAGCGGGCACGACGCGGTGGATGGCCGTCACCCCGACCCGGTAGATCAGCAGCAGCACCACCGCGCCGATCACGAGCTGGGCCCCATGGCTAAGAAGCCAGCGAATAACCTCGTTGAGATCCATCTTCACTCCCCTCATGAGACGCCTCGCCCCGTCCAGGATTCCCGGCTGGCCTTGGCGGGACCGCTCAGAAGAGTCTGCCTGAGCGGCGAGGCACAGCAGGACGCGATCGCGACGATGCTTGAGCCGTCACATAGCGACCGCGAGGCTCACTACGCAATCGGTCGCCACAGACCCCAACGAATGATCTGGCGCGCACGCGCACCACTTCCGCGGCGATGCTCTTGAGTACGGCCCGAGCGGACGTCTACAGTCCGCCGAACGGAGGGGGCGCGGGAACGGGGGGTCCCACCAGCACGCCGTCGATGCGGTCGCCAGGTCGGCGGGCTGGGCCAATGGCGAGACCGACCCTGCGGTGACGCGCAAGCGCAAGGCGCGGCGCGAAAAGGGAGGGACACCCGTGCGTCGACTCATCGCTGGTCTCGCCATGATCGTCTTCCTCATCGCGGCTGCCCCGGTTTCGGCCGGTGGTCACGGTTTCATGCCGCCGAACGCGAAAGTCCAGCACCACACGCTCACCGACCTCGCGGCGGCGTGGACGATCTGGGGCTTCGGATCGCCGGCCGACGAGAATCCACTCCTCGCGAGCCGGTGCGAGCAGAGCCCGATCGATCCCAAGATCTGGTTCCTCCCGGTCTCCCTCGGAGGCGACATGGAGGTTGACTGCCAGATCCCGAAGGGTGCCTTCCTCGTCTTTACGGCGGCCGGGTACGAGTGCTCCGAGGCAGAGGGAAACGGCAGCACGGAGGCCGAACTCGCGGCGTGCGTCGGGGCCGGCTTCGACACGTTCACCAATATCGAAGCCTCGCTTGACGGGAAGGCGGTCAAGCACATCGAGCGATACGTGGTGACGACTCCGCTTTTCGAGCTGCCCGGACCGAACCTGTTCTCGGATGATCCGTCGCCCTCAGTGATCAAAGGCGTCTTCCAGGTCGTGCATCCCCTGAGTCCAGGCGAGCACACCCTCTACGCCCTTGCCGAAGCCGAAGGCATCTTCTCGGCCTCGATCACCTATCACCTGACGGTCGAGTAGGGTCGACTCTCCTCGAACTATTCGCGCGGGATCGCGGCCGGGATCACTTCGCCTGGCCGCGATCCCGTTCCTGCCAGGTCCCGATCCGGTCCGGCCAATGGCTTTCGTGGAAGGCCGCGATCGGCCCGTCCGCGGTCGAGTCGAGTAGCCCGACCATGACCACGCCGTCCGCCTGCTGGGCGATGACCATCGCCTCGCCAGCTACGATCGGCTCCTGACAGACCTCGCAGACCATTCGTCCCTCGGCCACGGCTCCCTCCACGCATCGCGCCACCTCCTGGGTGGCGTCGGTAATGCTAAGCGCCGGCGGCGTCGGTCGGTCCGCGTCGAAGACGAGGCCTTCGACCACGAGGCCGGTCGCCGACGAGACCGAGACGAACCGAACGGCGTCCCGGCGACGCGACTACGCTGTGAACCGAGCCGATCGGCCGACCGGCAGAGGGAGGGCGAGATGGTCGAGGGCCTGGTCAAGAGAGTCGATTGCGTCTTTCTGCCGGTCAGCGACCTGAGCCGCTCGATCGACTGGTACTCGGGAGCGCTCGGCCTGACGCTTCACTGGAAGGACGTCGAGCACGGAGCGGCGGGCGTTGGCATCGGTGGCGTCGGCATCTGCCTGGTCCAGGTGAAGAACCACCGCCCGATCGTGTTCCCTGAGAACGACTTCGCCGTCGACATCTCGTTCAACTACCGAACCACCGACATCGAAGCGCTTCACGAGTCGCTGACCGAGCGTGGGATCCCTGTCGATCCGATCGAGGGGTCGTTCGACGGCACGTTTCGGTGCTTCGGGTTCGCCGACCCGGACGGCAACCGGATCAGCATCGTTATGTAACCGCGTCGGAGGCTTCCCCAGCCCGGCTATAATCGGCGGATCGTCGGTGTGGGCACGCCGACCGGACATGCGGGAGCATCGAGTGGGGAACGACGACGCCCCGGCCCTGGGGAGCCAGACGGTCGCGAAGGCCCTCCAGTCGTGGCGGATGGCCGAGCGAACGACAGCGGTCGCGAGGCGCGGTCGCATGGCGGCACAAGCTGCGTCGGAGGCGGCAGCCGACGCTGCGGACGCGGCCGTCGCGACAGCGGCCGCAGCCGCGGCAGCCCTGGAATCAATGGGCCTCGCCGAAGCGTCGGCGGCGAAGACGGCCACGGCGGCGCTGCTCATCGCAAAGGCCGCTGAGAGCGACGCTGCCGACGCCGACGACGACGTGGCCGCGGCGGTCGTGCTTGAGGCAGAAGCGCATCGGCTGTACCGCCAGGCAGCAGAGCGGGCCGCCAAGGACGGTTGAGAGCCGCCCGAGTGCAACAGGCCGCTGTGTTCCTGGACCGCATGAACCCCTGGACCGTTTAGCCCGACCAGCCGGAGGAACGCGATGTCCGAGCCGCCCGCCGCGCAGCCGCCCCTCGTCGGACCGGCTGTTCGCGTCGAGTACTACTACCGTGTCCGGTGGGGTGGCGTTGACGAGTTCCTCGAGCTCTTCGGCCGCAATCATTGGCCGATCCTCCGCGAGCAGGTCGAATCGGGTCGTTTTCTGGACGTCACCCTCCACACACCGCGGTTCCACGGCGACGGGCGGGCCGACTGGAACGTCCTCGTCACCATCGTGTACCGCGACTGGGCCGCGATGGAGGACCACTCCGAAGCGTCGATCGCAGAACGGCTCTATCCGGACCAGGCTACGTTCCGGGCAGAGGAACGACGCCGCTTCGAGCTTCTCGAGGCCCACTGGGACGTGCCGCTCGAGGAGCGGCCGCTCACCTGATCCCGGCGCGCTTTCGGCCCATAGACTGCGGGCGTGGACGACGCAGGCCAACCTTCTCGACATGGATCCGGAGGCATTCCGGGCGGCGGCCCACGAGGTCGTTGACCTGATGGCCGACTATCTCGCGACGGTCGAGTCCCGCGATGTCCTCCCCGCCATCGAGCCCGGCACCCTGCGCCCGCTCTTCCCGACGTCGGCGCCGGAACGTCCAGAACCGCTCGAAGCGATCCTCGCCGACTACCGGACGCTGATCGAACCGAACGCCACGCACTGGCAGCACCCCGGGTTCTTCGCCTACTTCGGGACGACCGCTTCCGGCCCGGGGATCCTGGGCGAGATGCTCACGGCGGCACTCGGACAGAACGCCATGATGTGGCGCACCTCGCCGATCGGCACCGAGCTCGAGGAGGTCGTGGTCGGCTGGCTGCGTCAGGCGCTCGGGCTGCCGGACGACTTCGATGGTGTGCTGACCGACACGGCCTCCACGTCGACGCTCACGGCGCTTGCCGCCGCTCGCGAGGCCGCGGGCACCGACGCGGCGGCGCAAGGCCTCGCTGGGCGTGACGGCGTGCCCGCCGGTTTGCGGGTGTACGCGTCGGCAGAAGCGCACAGCTCGATCGAGAAGGCATGCATGACCCTTGGCCTCGGCCGTGCCTCGCTTGTCCGGATCCCGGTGAACGAGCGCTTCGAGATGGAGCCCGATGCCCTGGCCGCGGCGATCGCGGCGGACCGTGACGCTGGCTGCCGGCTGATCGCGATCGTCGCCACGATCGGCACGACATCGTCGACGTCGATCGACCCGGTCAGCGCCATCGCCGAGATCGCGACGCGTGAGGGCGCGTGGCTCCATATCGATGCGGCGTATGCCGGGCCGATCGCGATGCTGCCGGAGCATCGGGCGATGTTCGCCGGCTGGGAGCGTGCCGATTCGATCGTGGTGAACCCGCACAAGTGGCTGTTCACGCCGCTCGATGCGTCGCTGCTGCTGACGCGCCGGATGGATGTCGTGCGCGCCGCCTTCAGCCTCGTGCCCGAGTACCTTCGAACGATCGATCGCGAGCGATCCGTCCACGACTACCACGAGGTCACGCCCCAGCTCGGTCGTCGGTTCCGCGCGCTGAAGCTGTGGATGCAGCTCCGCTGGTTCGGGCTCGAGGGGCTTCGGCGCCGGCTGCGTGCCCACCTCGCGATGGCTCAGACGTTCGCGGAGTGGGTCGACGCTGATCCGGATTGGGAGCGCCTCGCGCCCGTGCCGTTCTCGACGGTCTGCTTCCGCTGGCGCCCGGCCGGGCGCGACCTTGCCGAGGAGGAGCTGGACGCTGCGAACGCCGCGATCCTTGATGCCACGCAACCGGAGCGGGCAGGTCTTCCTGTCCCACACGAGGCTCGCCGGAACGTTCGCGATCCGCCTCGCGGTGGGCAGCATCCGAACTGAGCCCCGGCACGTCGAGCGCGCGTGGACCGTGCTTCGCGAGGCGGCTGCGTCGTGGTGAAACTCGAGCCGCACGACGTCCGGTTCTTCGAGACCGCCGCCGAGCTGCGTGACTGGTTCGATGCCAACCACGCGACCGCCGAAGAGTTGTGGCTCGGCTACTACCGCAAGGCGACCGGACGCCGCGAGCGTCGACTGGTCGACGGCGGTCGACGAGGCGCTGTGTGTCGGATGGATCGACGGCATTCGGAAAAGCCTGGACGACGACCGGTTCGTCCAGCGGTTCACGCCACGCCGCCGGGGATCGACCTGGAGCGCGGTCAACGTCGCGAAGGTCGCCGCGCTCACTGCCGAGGGACGGATGCGGCCGGCGGGTCTCGCCGCGTTCGAGGCGCGCTCCGACGCGAACACCGCGATCTACTCGTACGAACGTGAGGTGGAGGACTTCAGCGCTGAGGAACTGGCGCGCTTTCGAGCGGACGAGGCCGCGTGGGCCGATTGGGAGTCGCGACCGCCCTCGTACCGTCGCCCGTCACGAACTGGGTCACCAGTGCCAAGCAGGCGGCAACGCGCGAACGCCGCCTGGCGACGCTGATCGAGGATTCAAAGGCGGGACGAAAGATCAAGCAGATGCGCTGGTCGCGGAACGAAGGATGAGCCGAGAAGCGCTGCGGCGCACCGTCGGGCGGCCCTGCGCCGGCCGCGTTCCACCTCGGTGCCGGACACCTGATCGTCCACGGCAACCCGGCGTTCGTCGAGACGTTCGGCCCGGAGGCGATCGGCCAGCCGGCGCGCGAGGCGCTGATCGGCCTTCCGCCCAAGGCGTTCGAGCTGATGGACCTCGTGTTCCGGACGGGAAAGCCGGGGGCGTGCCGCGTCACGACCGCGCTTGGGCCGCGGCGGCTGGTCGTCGCGCCGCGGCAGGATCCCGAGACGGCCGAGACGTACGGCGTGACGACGCACCTTCGACCGATCGACGGATAGGCGCTCGGGGAGGGCGCCCGGCGTCGGTCGCGGAGAGTGCGCGTCGAACACGCCGGCGGCGCGTCGTGGCATCATCGACCGGCCCGTTCGATCGACCTGGAGGACGCCGCGACCCGTGCCACCCATCAGCGAGCTCACCCGGATCGAACCGGTCCACCTCGAGCGGCTCGATCACCAGGGCATCTTCACGACCGGCCTGCTGCTCGAGGTGTCGGAGACGCCATCCCGGCGCCAGACGCTCGCGGACCAGGTCGGCGCTGACACGAACGACGTCGTCGAGTGGCGTGACGAGGCCCTCATGCTCAACCTCGCGAGCTTCGCGGCGCCGCGAGCACCAGCTGCTGATCCAGGCCGACATCGAGGGGCTGCGCGACATCCTCGTCCTCGACCTCGACACGTTCCGGGCAGCGCATCCACAAGGCGGCTCGCGAGCTCGACATGGATCCTCCGTCCGACGTCCAGATGGAGGGCTGGTGGGACCAGGCGAAGACGCTCGAGGACGAGTAGTCGTCGCCGCGGCGCCGATACCGCGCGCGCCGGGCGCCGGGGCGAGGGTCGCGCCCCGCGAGGGTCGCCCGGGCGCGACGGGCTACGATGACGGCGTGCGCACAGTCCGGCGGCCGCATCGCCGCCTTGCTGATCGGTCTCGCGACGGCGATCGTCATCGTGGCGGTCGCAAGCATCGTGCCGTTCCTGACGCCGGCGTGGGTCGCCTTCGAGCAGGACCGCGCCGAGGCCGCAGCGTGGACCGGCTTCTCCACCGGCGGACCTCCGGACGGCCACGAACGCCATCCTGCACGACCTGGTCGTCGGTCCGCCCGATTTCGATGTCGAGGTCGACGGACGGCCCGTCCTCAACGAGCGTGAGCAGGCCCACATGCGCGACGTTCGAACGGTGTTCGCCGGGCTGTACGTGCTGGCGGCCGTCTCGGCCATCGGGCTCGTCGATCGCCAGTCGTCGTCGGGACCGGGCGGCGACGTGGCGGGCGGTCCGCGGAGGCGCGCTCGGCCTGTCGGTCGGCGTGGTCGTCTTCGGCGTGATCGGCCTCGTCGCGTTCGATCAGCTGTTCGAGGTCTTCCACGAGGTCTTCTTTCCGGCCGGCTCGTACCTGTTCGACCCGGCGAACGACCGGCTCGTGCAGCTGTTCCCGTTCGATTTCTGGCAGGAGACCGCGATCGTGGTCGGTGGCGTGATCATCGCGATCGTCGCTGGGTGTCGCCTGGCTCGCCGGGAGGCGGGCAAGCCGTCAGCGTCGCGGTGGCTGCGCGCGAACCGGACCTTTCGCCGATCGTCGAGCCGGGCTCGTGACCGCGCGCGCTGACGTCGCGGCCACCGCCGCGGACGCGACCCGAGGCCTGCTGTCCGTGGAGGAGGCACGCGACGCCGTGCTCGCCGCCGCCGAACCGGTCGGGACGGAGCGCGTCGCCGGTCGCCGATGCCCTGGGCCGGGTCACCGCCGAGACCGCCGACGGCCCGGGTGTCGCTTCCGCCGTGGCCGAATTCGGCGATGGACGGCTACGCGATCGTCGCCGAGGACACCGCCGGCGCCAGCGAGGAGACGCCGATCCGGCTCGAGGTCATCGGCGACATCCGGGCCGGAGCGGCGCCCGACGTCGTCGTTCGGCACGGAACGGCCGCCCGCATCGCAACGGGCGCGCGACTCCCCGAGGGTGCCGACGCGGTCGTTCCGGTCGAGGCCACGACACCGCTTGACGCGGCTGGGGCAGCCGGCCCTCGTGGCCGCGACGCGACTGGCCCGGTTCCGGCGGCGTGCCTGGTCCACGAGGCGATCCAACCGGGCGGCTCCGTCCGGGCGGCCGGCCAGCGACCTCACCGCAGGAGCCGAGTCCTGCTGCGTCCCGGCAGCGGCATCACGCCGCCGCCGTCACGCTCCTGGCCGGTGCCGGGCTCGGCGAGATCCTCGTCCACCGCCATCCACGTATCGGCGTCCTCGCGACCGGCGACGAGATCCGCGCGCCCGGCGAGGACCTCGGACCGGCCGGCATCCCCGACGCCAACGGTCCGGGCCTTCGGGCGCTCGTCACCGTCGCGGGCGCACGAGCCGTCGACCTCGGTATCGCTCGGGACGAGCTCGACGATGTCCTCGACCGCCTGCGTCGGGCGCTCGACGACGGGGTCGACGCGATCGTCGTCTCGGGCGGCGTCTCCGTCGGTCCGTACGACGTCGTCAAGGCGGCCCTCGAGACGATCGGCCACATCGACCTGTGGCGCGTCGCCGTCCAGCCCGGCAAACCGTTCACGTTCGGCACCGCCCCGCGGCCGGGCGGCGGGGCACCGGTCCTGCTGTTCGGCCTGCCGGGCAACCCGGTTTCGTCGGCGGTGACGTTCGAGCTGTTCGTGAGACCGGCGATCCGGCGGCTCGGCGGACGCCGACGACCTCCTCCGCCCCGTCGATCGAGCCGTCCTCGGCGAGCCGGTCACGAAGAGCCACGGCCGGCGCGCGTTCGTCGGGTCGAGGCCGAGCGCGACGAGGAAGGCGGGCCGGTCCGCGATGCCGCAGGTCGCGTACGCGTCCACCTCGCGGGCGGGCAGGGGAGCCATGTCATCTCGGCACTCGCGGCCGCGGATGCGCTCGCGGTGATCCCGGAGGCAGAGGACAGCCTGTCGCGCGGGTGCCGAGGTCGCGCTCTGGTGGCTCGACCGGGCATGATGTCCGTCACGGCCTGATCACGAGCACGCCCGGAGGAGCCGATGGAGTCGAGACCGCAGCCGCGAGCCGAGCGGCGACGACTGTCCCACGTCGATCGCAGCGGGCGACCGCGGATGGTCGATGTCTCGGCGAAGCCCGTCACCGCCCGGCGGGCGGTCGCCGAGGCGAGCGTCGTCGTGTCGCGCCGAGACCATGAGTCTCGTCATCGATGGCGGCGGGTCCAAGGGCGACGTCCTGAGCGTCGCCGAGCTGGCCGGCGTCATGGGTGCCAAGCGGACGAGCGACCTGATCCCGCTCTGCCACCCGCTGCTCGCTGACCGACATCGTCGTAGCCATAACCCCCGACCGAGCCGCCGGCGCGCTCCGGATCCGCGCCGAAGCCGCGACGACCGGCCAGACCGGCGTCGAGATGGAGGCGATGACGGCCGCATCAGTGGCGGCGCTCACGGTCTACGACATGGTCAAGGGCGTCGAGCGAGGTGTCGAGATCCGTGCCGTCCGCCTCGTTTCCAAGACCGGCGGCAAGAGCGGCACGTGGGTGCGACCAGCCGGCCCGGCGGACGACGGCGACCGCTGCGGCGCATGCCCCGCGGCCGGGCGCACGCGTCGCCGGCCGGGTCGGTGGCGGCAAGCGGAAGGGTCGGCGGGTGACCGAGCGCTTGCGCCGATCTGCGCTCGTGATCACCGCCAGCGACGGCGCCGCGGCCGGCGTCCGGGAGGACACGTCGGGCGCGCTCGTCGCGCCGCGGCTCTCGGACCTCGGCTTCGCCGTCGAGCGGCAGGTCGTCCCTGACGATCGCGAGGCGATCGAAGGCGCGCTTGCGCGGCGGAGCAGAACAGCACGACCTGATCGTGACGACGGGCGGGACCGGGCTCACGCCGCGGGACGTGACGCCGCAGGCGACAGCTGCCGTCATCGACTACGACGTCCCGGGTATCGCCGAGGCGATGCGCGCCGCCGGCCGGGCGATCACGCCGCTCGCCGACCTGTCGCGTGGCACGGCCGGCGTCCTCGGCCGCACCCTCGTCATCAACCTGCCGGGCAGCCCGAAGGCCGCGACCGAATCGTTCGATGCCATCGCGCCGCTGCTGGAGCACGCCCTCGAGACGCTCGCCGGACCGTACGATCACGGAGGCTCGGGCCGTGAGCAGGCCCCGGCCGGCGATGACGCCCCCGCGGCGCGCCCGGCGCCCGCCACGCCTGCCACGCCCCCAAGCCCGACCACGACAGCGTCAGACGGAGGTCAACGCCCGCTGATGTTCGAGCCGTTCGCCGAGGTCCCGGCCTATCTCCTGGTATTCCCGATCTTCTGGGGCGCGGCCGCCTTCTTCGTCCTCGCGATGGCCCGCCACCTGCGGATCTTCGCCGTCGCGAAGCCGTCCCGGCCGTTCGCGAACGTCCCGCTGAGGATCGGCGGGCTCATCGAATACGCCTTCGTCCAGACGAAGATGTTCAAGGATGTCAAGGCCGGCCTGATGCACGCCGGCATCTTCTGGGGCTTCATCCTCCTGACGATCGGCACGGCCAACATCGTGACCGGCGGGGCTCATCGAGGCCGTTCTGTCGATCCCCTTCGATGGGCTGCTCTGGGCCGCGGTCAACGCGATGCAGAACGTCGTGGCGGTGATCGTCCTCGTCTCGATCGCTGTCGCCTATTACCGGCGGCTGGTCGTCAAGCCGGCACGGCTGACGCTCAACCGCGACGCTCTCGTGATCCTCGGCATGATCGCGGGGGTCGTCGCGACCGAGTTGATCGCCCAGGCCTTCCAGGCGGCTGCATACGGCGACATCGAAGGCGCGTTCATCGCCAACGCCCTCGCCGTCCCGCTTCGATCGCTGTCGGTCCCGGTCCTCGAGGCCGTGTTCGGGCTGCTCTGGTGGGCGCACATGGCTCTCGTCGCTGCGTTCCTCTGCTACCTGCCCTTCAGCAAGCACCTCCACATCGCGACGGCCTTCCCGAACATCTTCTTCCGCAAGCTCGCGCCGCGCGGCGAGCTGCCGAAGCTCGACCTCGAGGCCGAGGACGCGACGTTCGGTCTCAAGACGCTCCAGGACCTCGGCTGGAAGGACCTGCTCGACGGCTTCACCTGCACCGAATGCGGCCGCTGCCAGCAGGCCTGCCCTGCCTGGAACACCGGCAAGCCGCTGAACCCGAAGCACTTCATCATGGGCATCCGGCACATGTCGATCGATGCCGAGCAGGGGATCGACATCATCCCGAACTCGCCGATCGTCCGGGACTACGTACGGCCTCGACGACAGGGCACCGGCTGCGGCGGCACTCGCCGCGCCGATCGTCGACAACGCGATCCCGTACGACGCGGTCTGGGACTGCGTCACCTGCGGCGCGTGCGTCGAGGCCTGTCCCGTGCTCATCGAGCACGTCGACAAGATCGTCGGGTTGCGTCGCAATCTCGTCCTCGAGGAGAGCCGGTTCCCGACCGAGCTGACGGCGGCGTTCCGCTCGATGGAGAACCAGGGCAACCCGTGGGGCCAGCCGTCGTCGGAGCGTGCTCGCATGGACGAAATCGCTGCCGTTCGAGGTGCCCGTCGTGGCGTCAGTCGCCGCCGCGGGCGGTCTCGACGATCTCGAGGTTTTGTACTGGGTCGGGTGTGCGGCGGCGTTCGACACGCGAAACCAGAAGGTCGCTCGCGCCGTCGCGACGTGTCTTCATGCCGCGGGGGTCTCGTTCGCGATCCTCGGCCAGGAGGAGTCGTGCACCGGCGACCCCGCTCGCCGGATGGGCAACGACTACGTCTTCCAGATGCTCGCGATGGGCAACGTCGAGACGCTCGACAAGTACCGGATGGGCGAGCGGACGATCGTGACGGCCTGCCCGCACTGCTTCAACACGATCGGCAACGAGTACGAGCAGCTGGGCGGCCGGTACAAGATCGTCCATCACTCGCAGTACCTCGCCGGACTCCTCGAGAGCGGCCGGTTGCGGACGGTCCCCGAGGACGCGACTGCGTCGACCGGCGACCACCGGCCGGGGAGCGTGACGGTCCACGACTCGTGCTATCTGGCCCGGTACAACGGTGTCATCGCGCCGCCACGGAACGTGCTGGGCGCCGCGGGCGTGTCGATCACCGAGATGGACAAGTCCGGCCGCAACACGTTCTGCTGCGGGGCCGGCGGCGGCCGGATGTGGATGGAGGAGACGCGCGGGACGCGCATCAACGAGGAACGAACCCGCCAGGTGCTCGAAACGGGCGCCGAAACGGTCGCCACGTCATGCCCGTTCTGCATGGTGATGATGACCGACGGCCTGGCCGCCGCCGACGGCGGCAGTGCGGTCGCGGCGATGGACATCAGCGAGGTGCTTGCGCTCGAGGATCGCCTCGGCCCCGGCCGATCGACGCCTCCCGGTGATGTAGATCCGCCGGTCGCCGCGCGCGATGATGGTCGCGGCGTGCCGCCCAGTCGCTGGCTCCGGAGACCGCTCGGCGCCCCGCCACCGTGATGCCAGGTCCCGGATGGACCGGCTCCGGCTGCCGTGATGCCAGATCCCCGCTGGACCGGCTCCGGCTGCCGTGATGCCAATCATTGGCATCACCGCCTTGGCAGGCGTGCGTCCGCGACTGTCAGCCGCCGCACGCGCTTCACTCCGCGGCAGCGGCGGTGATCGGATCGCTGTCGGCCAGGTCATCCCGCGAAGCGCGCCGCGACGATATGCCAACGGTTGGCATCGCCGCAGAGGTAGAGTCCACCGGGTTCTCTTTGGCATCACCCGGAGCAGCGCGCGGCGCTGATACGATGCGCGCGGTGAGCGACCCCGACGTTCTCACGTACCGCCTGACCGAGGAGCAGACGCTCCTCCGGGACGCGGTCCGCGTGCTGGCCGACGAACGTGTCGCTCCCCGCGCGGCTGACATCGATCGAAGCGGCGAATTCCCGCAGGATCTTCGGCAGCTCCTTGCCGAGCAGGACATCCTCGGCCTCCCGTTCCCGGAGGAGTACGGCGGCCTCGGCGGCGAACTGCTCACCCTCTGCCTCGCCATCGAGCAGCTCAGCCGAGCCTGCGCCACGACCGGCCTCATCCTCGCCGTCCAGGGTCTGGGCGCACTCCCAGTCCTCATCGCCGGCACGCCCGAGCAGAAGGCCCGATGGATCCCGAAGCTTGCGTCGGGGGAGCACCTCATCGCCTTCGCACTGACCGAGGCCGAATCGGGTTCCGACGCGGTCGCAGCGCGCACCCGGGCCGTTCGAGACGGGGACGAGTACGTCATCTCGGGCTCGAAGCGGTTCATCACGCACGCGTCCGTGGCCGACCTCATCACGGTCTTTGCGGTCACGGACCCGCAGGGACCGCGCCATCGGCGACTGTCGTGCTTCGTGGTCGAGGTTCCCACACCCGGTTTCTCGATCGCCCGTCTTGAACACAAGATGGGTCTGCGCGGAAGTCCGACCGCGGAGCTCGCCTTCGCGGACGTTCGCGTTCCAGCGGCCAGTCTCGTCGGCAACGAAGGCGATGGGTTCGACCTGGCGATGGGCACCTTCGACCGGAGTCGACCCGGGATCGCCGCGCAGGCTGTCGGGATCGCTCAGGGCGCGCTCGAGACGGCCACGGCATACGCCAGGGACCGCCGCCAGTTCGGACAGAGGATCGGTGATTTCCAGATGGTCAGTGCGATGCTCGCCGACATGGATGCAGCGACCGAGGGCGCTCGGCAGCTCCTCTACAAGGCGTGCGTGGAGATCGATGGCGGCTCGCCGGAGGCCAGTCGGTGGGCGTCGATGTGTAAACTCGTCGCCGGTGACACCGCGATGCGGGTGACGACCGATGCGGTGCAGGTCCTAGGCGGATACGGCTATATCGACGAGTTCCCTGTGGAGCGGATGATGCGTGACGCCAAGATCACGCAACTCTACGAAGGGACCCAGCAGATCCAACGGCTCGTGGTGGCACGAGCATTGCTCGGAAAGGGCCGCTGAGCGGCCAGGGGGAGGAAAAGGCCTCGTGCGCATCGTCGTGCTCGTCAAACCTGTCCCCGATCCGGCCTCCGCAGGCGAGCGGCTCGGCCCGGACGGCCGGCTGGACCGTGCCGCGGTCCCGGCGGTCGTAAACGGGAATGACGAATACGCCCTCGAGGCCGCGCTCAAGCTGGTCGAAGCGGGTGGCGGCGAAGTGACGCTTCTCTCGATGGCGCCCCAGAATGCCCCCGAGACCCTGCGCAAGGCACTTGCGATGGGCGCGACCCGCGGTGTCCACGTCACCGATCCGACGCTGGCTGGCTCGTGTGCCGTGTCGACCGCCCGCGTCCTCGCCGCGGCCTTGCGCGATCTCGAATTCGACCTGGTCCTGGCCGGCGTCGACACCTCGGACGGCGTGGGTGGCGTGGTCCCTGCTGCCATCGCCGCCCATCTCGGATTGCCGTATCTGTCCACGGCGGCACGGATCGAGCCAGATGAGGCGGCCGGCACGGTACGTGTCCGCCGGATCTCGCCGACGGGATACGACCTCCTCGAGGCGCCGATGCCCGCGGTCATCGCGTGCACGCAGGCCCTCGGTGAGCCGCGATACCCATCGCTCAAGGGGATCATGGCCGCGCGAGCGAAGGAGATCACGCACGCGATCGCTCGCGGACCTTGGCCTGGACCCGGCCGAGGTCGGTGGCGCGGTAGCCACGACGGCCGTCCTCGGGACAGAGACGCCGCCGGCGCGGGCCGCTACCGAGGTCGTCCGCGGGAGCGCCGAGGAGGGCGCGGCGAGGATCGTCGAGTTCCTCGCAGCGCGCCGGCTCGTCTGATGGGCACCATCTGGATCGTGGCCGAAGCGGGGCCCGATGGCGGTCTTGCCCGGATCAGCGCCGAGGCGGCCACCCTCGCCCGCGAGCTCGGGTCCGCGGCCGGTCGGGACGTGGTCGGGATCGTCGTCGGCGCCGAGCCAGAAGCGGTCGCGCAGGAACTCGCTGGCTACGTGCCGGTTGTTTGGTCCGTGGCCGATCCATCGGCAGGCGACCACGCGTGGTCGGCGGTCGCGGCCCGCCATATCGCCGCGATCCTGGGGGCCACTGGCGACGGCAGCGCCGTAGGAGAGGCGCCCGATGCGATCCTCGTCGGGGCCGGCCCGGATGGACGCGACCTCGCCGGGGCCCTTTCCGCGCTCACGGGGTTGGGCGTGCTCGTGAACGCGACCGGCGTGACCTGGGCCGACTCCGGCCCGGCCGTCGAGATGAGCGTCTTTGGCGGCAAGCTCATCACGACCTCCGGCTTCACGGCGGGTCGCGGCATCATCACGGTTCGGCCCAACGTCGTCACCGCCGTCGCGGCTGAGTCTGCCGGCCGCGTCGAACCCGCACCCGCACCGGCAACCGCGACCGCCGACGCAACGACGGCGACCCTCCCTGCGGTCCGTGTCGTCGATCGTGTCAGCGAGGCAGGCGCTGCCGCCCCGATCGAGGAGGCCCGCATCATCGTGTCGGGTGGTCGCGGCATGGGCGGCGCGGACGGTTTCCAGCTCGTGCGCGACCTCGCGAGTGCGCTCGACGGCGCCGTCGGTGCGACCCGAGCCGCTGTCGATTCGGGCTGGATCCCGTACAGCCAGCAGATCGGCCAGACGGGCAAGATCGTCAAGCCCGAGCTGTATCTCGCCCTCGGGATCAGTGGCGCCATCCAGCACAAGGTCGGGATGCAGACCGCTGGCGCGATCGTCGCCGTGAACCGCGATCCCGACGCCCCCATCGCGGAATTCGCCGACTTGATGATCGTCGGCGACCTGTTCGAGGTTGGGGCGGCCCTCCTCGAACAGCTTCGCGCCCGGTCGGGCTGACCCGTGGGGCCGTCGACCCGCTGATGGAACTGGCGGTGCTCCTCCCGATCGCCGCGTTCATCGCGCTTGCGGCGGGGCTGGTCGTCGTGCTTCAGCGCACCGGCCGGATCGTCGCGCGCACCCGCGAGCTCGAGGTGTTCAAGTCGAACGTCAACGACCTCGCGGCCCGCGTCGACTCCTCGCTCGGTGGCGTCGCAAGTCAGAAAAATTTCATCTCATCAACTAATCAAAAAGCTTTGTTGTAATCGGCACCGTCCGAATGCTCTTAATAGACCGCCACCTATGCAAGAAGCGTTCAGGAAACAATCGTGGATTCGGATCATGTTGGTCGTCATTGCTCTCGCCGCAGCTGCTGCCGTCGTCACTGGCGAGATCGTCCGTAGCGCGGCGGAGCGCAAGCTGCGTGAGGCGATTCTCGCGGAGCTTCAGCCAGTCGCTTTGAAAAACTGTACGCTCAAGCGCTTTGGCAGCGCCAATGATGGCGGTTACCTGATGTGCGAGAATCTGATTGAACCGCTCGATACAGGATACTCGTACGGTGTTGGCACAAACGACGACTGGGCATGCGACGTGTCGCGCCGATATCACGTTCCGGTGCACGAATACGATTGTTTCGATCCCGCGCGGCCAATCTGCGATGGCGGCAGATTTGTCTTTCACAACGAATGCGTCGGAAATCGGACGGGCAACAGGGAATCGCATTTCTTCGACACGCTGGAAAATCAGATCAGCAAAAACGGCGATACCGGCCGGCGTATGATCATCAAGATGGACATCGAAGGCGGAGAATGGGAATCGCTCCTCGCAGCGCCAGACGAACTGCTCGCGTCGATTCCGCAGCTCGCGATGGAAATGCACGGGTTCGACGATCCGAGGATTCTCGAGGTGCTCCGTAAGCTGAAGCGGAATTTCTATCTCGTGAATCTTCACTTCAACAACTGGTCGTGCACTCGGAAAGCGGCGCCGCTCCCGGCGTGGGCGTACCAGGGGCTCTGGGTAAACAAGCGGATCGGCATCGTCGATCCGACAGCGCCGGTCCCCGCACCGATGAGTCCGCTGAACGCGCCTGACTCGCCGACGTGGCGCGATTGTCAGTTGCCTGTCACGAAGACGGTCCACTGAACATCTCCGACATAGCGGCGCAGTGCGTGCGGTTCTTTCCCGCCGATTTCCGCGCTGTAGGGGAAGCTGACAGCTTCCCCGGGACGACAACGTCGTCCCCTACAATACAGAGAGGCTGCCCTTTGATCAGACGCAAAGCCAAAGCTTTCAAACTTGCGGCGAATTTGTTAGTGGCAATTATGGAGAGCAACAAAACTCATCGATAAGGAGAAGAAGCATGAAAACTGAAACGTTGGAATCTGTAGCAAGAAAACTGGTCGCGCCGGGGAAGGGGATTCTGGCAGCCGATGAAAGTTCGGGAACGATCGAGAAGCGATTGAAAAGCATCAATGTGCCTTCGAACGAGGAGAACCGGCGGATGTATCGCGAAATTTTGTTTACTACAAACGGTGCGGGCGAATTCATCAGCGGCGTGATTTTGTTTGATGAAACGATTCGGCAGAAGACTCGTGACGGACGGAGTTTTGTTGAAGTGCTGGAGCAGCAGGGGATCGTTCCCGGGATCAAGGTGGACAAAGGCGCCAAGGCCATGGCCAATTTTCCCGGCGAAAAGATCACGGAAGGTTTGGACGGACTGCGCGAGCGATTGACCGACTACCGGAAGCTTGGCGCGCGTTTTGCCAAATGGCGCGCAGTCATCACAATCGGCGACGGAATTCCGACGCGCACGTGCATCGACTCGAACGCGGAGGCGTTGGCGCGTTACGCGGCGCTTTGTCAGGAATGTGATTTGGTGCCGATCGTCGAGCCGGAAGTGCTCATGGACGGCACGCACACAATCGAACGGGATTTCGAAGTCACCGAGCAAACGTTGCGAAGCGTTTTCGATTCTTTAGCGGAGCACCGCGTTGTGCTCGAAGGAATATTGCTGAAGCCGAACATGGTGCTTTCGGGCAAAGAAAGTCCAAAGCAGGCTTCGGTGCAGGAAGTCGCTGAAGCTACAGTTCGTTGCCTGAAGCGCGTGGTTCCAGCGGCTGTGCCGGGTATTGTGTTTCTCTCGGGCGGCCAAACCGATCAGCAAGCGACCGAACATCTAAGCGCGATGAATCGCATGACGGACTTGCCGTGGCAGTTGAGTTTTTCCTATGGGCGCGCCTTGCAAGCTCCGGTCCTCAAAGCCTGGAAAGGGGAGACAGCAAACGTCAGTGCGGCTCAAACAGCATTCCATCATCGTGCATGGTGCAACAGCAAAGCGCGGTTCGGCAAATACACCGAAGAGATGGAAACCGCGAAGGCCGCGTGAGGCAGACCGATTTAACAAAGCATCACGGCGGCTGAGCCGCGTATCCTGTCGCCACGGCTCTGTGAGCACGTTCATTTCTTGTCGAAGCAAACTTTATCTGACCGGCCACAAGCCGGTGGCTACAGGAAGATCGCCCGCCAGCTCTCTTCCGGCGTTTGTCATTCCTTCGTCATTCGACATTCGGGTTTCGTCATTCTATAGAGCTGAAAGCTCGGAGTTGACGCAGCGACAACGAATGTTCGTCAAGTCATTCAACGATCCGCCATGATCTACACCTGCCCGATGCATCCGCAGATTCGGGAGGATCGCCCGGGCGCGTGCCCGATATGCGGCATGACCCTGGAGCCGATGACGGCCGGGGCGGGCGATGAAGAAGAGCGCCACGAAGTCAATTCGCTATCGCGCAAATTCTGGATCGCGCTCGTCCTCACAATCCCAGTGCTTGATCCTCGCAATGGGCCATGCGATTCCCGGAGTGCAGCTTGATGCAATCGTTCCCAGACAAATCGGCAAATGGATCGAGTTTGGCCTAACGACGCCGGTGGTTCTTTGGGCGGGTGGCTTTTTCTTCGCCCGGGCCTGGCAGTCGATCGTCAACCGCAGTCTCAATATGTTTACGCTGATCGCCGTCGGCGTCGGCGCGGCTTATGTCTACAGCGTCGGTTGCGGTAATCGCGCCCGGAATTTTTCCCGAATCCTTCCGGCGTCATGGCGAGGTCGATCTCTATTTTGAAGCAGCAGCAGTCATCACAACGCTGGTGTTGTTAGGCCAGCTAATCGAGGCGAAAGCGCGCAGCCGCACCGGCCAGGCAATCAAAGCCCTGCTAGGTCTTGCGGCAAAAAACGCGCATCGCGTCCGCAACGGCCAGGAAGAAGAGATTCCGGTGGAAGCAATTCAAAAAGGCGACCTGCTGCGCGTGCGACCCGGGGAAAAGGTGCCCGTCGACGGTGTGATCGTTGAAGGCCAAAGCAACATCGACGAATCGATGATCACAGGCGAACCGATGCCGGTAAGCAAAGGCGCAGGTGACAAAGTAGTCGGCGCCACAGTGAACCAGACCGGCTCGTTCTTGATGCGTACGGAACGGATCGGATCGGAAACGCTGCTGGCGCAGATCGTTCAAATGGTCGCGGAGGCGCAGCGCAGCCGCGCGCCCATTCAAAAACTCGCCGACACGGTTTCAGGTTATTTCGTTCCGGCGGTTATCAGCATCGCGGTAATTACGTTTGTCGTGTGGTCGATCATCGGGCCGTCGCCTGCCATGGCTTACGCGCTCGTGAATGCCGTTTCGGTTCTGATTATTGCATGTCCATGCGCGCTCGGGCTTGCGACACCGATGTCGATCATGGTCGGCGTCGGGCGCGCTGCGCAGGCGGGGATTTTGGTAAAAAACGCTGAGGCCATCGAGATCACCGAAAAAGTCACGCACCTGATCACGGACAAGACTGGCACATTAACAGCCGGTAAACCGGAGGTCGTCAGCCGAGTTAGTGACAAAGGGACGAGCGAACACGACCTCTTGCAGATTGCGGCTTCAGTGGAAGCGCACAGCGAACATCCGCTTGCTCGCGCAATCGTGGAAGCGGCGAAAAAGGAACAAATCAGACTGCGCGAGATAACGGATTTTCAGTCCACGACCGGTGGCGGCGTGTCCGCAAAGCTCGACGGCAGGCGCGTGCTTGTCGGCAAAGAGAAATTTTTGGCTGATTCCGGTGTCACGCTTTCGAACGAGCTCAAGAGACAAGCAGATCGCTTGCAGGAACAAGCGCAAACAACCGTTTGGATCGCACTAGATGGACAAGCAGTCGGAGTCCTCGGCATCGCTGATCCCATCAAGCCGACGACCCGAACGGCAATTCGCGCGCTTCACGATATGGGCCTGAAAATCATCATGTGCACCGGCGACAATCGGCGCACCGCCGAATCGGTTGCCCGCGAGTTGGGGATTGATGAGGTCCGCGCGGAAGTGATGCCCGATGAGAAAATCGAGATCGTCAAAAAATTGAAAGCCAGTGGCGCAATCGTGGCAATGGCGGGCGACGGAATTAACGACGCGCCTGCGCTCGCAGCCGCCGATGTCGGAATTGCAATGGGGACGGGGACCGATGTCGCGATCGAAAGCGCCAGCATTACGCTGGTGAAAGGCGATCTCATGGGCATCGTCAAAGCGATGCATCTCAGTCGCGCGGTGATGCGAAATATCCGGCAGAATCTATTCTTCGCGTTCATCTACAACGCGGTCGGCGTGCCGATCGCTGCCGGTGTTCTTTATCCGCTGTTTGGCATTCTTCTCAGCCCGATGATCGCTGGCGCCGCGATGAGCTTTAGCTCGGTTTCAGTAATTGCGAACGCGCTGCGGCTGCGATCGATCAAACTGTAGCCGCTTCGCTGTGCGAAGCGCGCTCAATCGCTCCTCCCGGTGCGCCAAACGCCGCCCGCAGGGCGGCGGCTACAAGCAAGCGAGGCGCTTGCCCTACAACGGTTCGTCCGGCAATTTGCTTGCCTATGACTACACGACTTGCCATCCGGCGTATTCGTTGCACTTTTTCTTGCATCCGTTGTGTCGCTCGTGCCCAGGACCATCCAAGAGCTCCACAGCAATCCCAATCGCAACAACTGCCACAGTCAGCAAGAGGCGCTCCTCAAGCTGCGATGACGCAAGCGACTATGTCCAGACGTTTCTGACGGACTTAAGAGATTCATCAGCGGCTACGCCGCGAAATCTCGCCGACAAGAAGTTTCACATGCCATATCAGCGCAAAGATCTCGCGTTCGACTTGGTCAAAGTCCACGACGATCGGTTCTCGAGTCTCGGCGGCGACAAATACTTCGCCTGTGTCGACATGAAAGGCGCCGACGGCAAAATTTACGACATTGATTTCTTTATGGTGGTAAAGCCCGGCAAATTGACCGTCACGGAAACGTCCGTTCACAAGATCAACGGCAAAGCCCTTTACAACTGGAAGCAAGAAGGCGGCGTTTGGAAAAAAGTGAAGGTGTAGTTGTAGCCGCGGCCCTGTGGGCCGCGCCACGCGTCGCACAGCGACGCGGCTACAGATGATGCACAGAAATGCCGAAGACGTTTTTCATCACTACGGCGATTGATTACACGAATTAGTCCCTTTCAGATTGGATTTATGTCGTAAAGGACTCGTCCAGTAACTCCTGGATTTTCTTTTCAAGAAGATCATAACCGGGTTCCCCTTTGAAAAACGCCCCTCCCGGATGGACATGTCGGATTACACCGCGCCGATCGAGAAGGAAGGTGACGGAGGTCCAGCCGCGATCGTGTTTGTCGAGCCACCAACGGCGCAGCGTCTTCCAATCCGGATCAATTGCCACCGGGAACTCAAAGCCGAACTTGCGGGACTGTCTTTTCACATTGGCCAAACTTAGAGGCTCCGATGACTTATGATGGTAAAATCCGACGACAACCAATCCGCGGCTACCGTAACGCCTCCAGAAGTCATTAAGAGCCGGTGCGCTGGCTTCACAAAACGCACAGCCGGGCGCCGTCCACCAACGCACCAGCACCACTTTGCCGCGGAGCGCGTCTAACGCCAGCGGTTCTGAATTGATCCAATCGCGGGCTGTCCAACCGCCCGGGCGGATGCCGATCAGGGCATTACCTTCATTCAACGGAGCAGAGAAGGTCTCGACGCCGGCAAGCGACGGCGGGCGGTCAGCTAATTGCGCCTCCGCTGCAGCGTCTAACGGCAGGCCAGGCATCAACCCTGCAATTAATGGGATAGCCAAAGTTGAAGTCATCCACCTGCACAGCATCGTCAGATTCTACACCGAAGAGTCGAGTCTGCGTCAAACAAGTCCACTTTTCCGAGGCGGAAGCTAAGGACAACCGAGCGAGAGCCTAGATTGCCTACACGTGGATGACGACCCTGCGTCGGCAAAATTAAGGTAAGTTGCGCGCGTGGTCTCCGTCCGCCAGTGTGTCACGCGCATGCCGAAGACGTTTTTCATCACCACGGCGATCGATTACACCAATTCGCCGCCGCACGTCGGGCACGCTTACGAAAAAGTGCTGGCCGATGTGATTGCGCGCTATCATCGGCTCAAAGGCGAAAACGTTTTCTTTTTGACCGGTGTTGATCAACACGGACAGAAAGTCCAGCAATCTGCGGCGAAAGCGGGTGTGCCACCGGCCGAATTCGTCAAAGGCATCACGCAAAAGTTCATCGATCTCTGGAAAAAGCTTGATGTCCGATACGATGAATGGGCAGAGACAACGAGTGACCGGCACAAGAAAGTCGTTCAAGGCATTCTGCAGCGGCTCTTCGATGAAGGCCAGATCTACAAGGACAAACAGTCCGGCTACTACTCAGTTCGTCAGGAACAATTCCTAACTGACAAAGAACGCGGTCCCGACGGTCAATTCGGTCCGGAGTGGGGGGAGATCGAGTTTCGCGAAGAAGAAAATTACTACTTCAAGCTCAGCCAACACAAGGATTGGCTGCTTCGTTATCTCGACAATCGAGCAGACGCAGTCATTCCCGATTTTCGCCAGAAGGAATTGCGCAACGCCGTTGAGAAAATCGAGTCGGCGACCTCTGCATCTCGCGTCCGAAATCGCGGCTCGATTGGGGAATCGAGCTGCCGTTCGACAAAGATTTCGTCACTTACGTCTGGTTCGACGCCCTAACGAACTACATCAGCTTCGCCGGCTACGATCCAAGTCTCATCAACTCTCAACTCTCAACCACTCAACTTTCCGTGACAAATGGCCTGCGCTCCAGATCATCGGCAAAGACATTCTCGTTCCTGCGCACGGCATCTACTGGCTGATCATGCTGCACGCGATCGGTTTTCCGGATGATCAAATGCCGCAATTGTTAGTGCACGGCTGGTGGAATATCGGCGGCGCCAAGATGAGTAAGAGCGTCGGCAACATCATCGATCCGTTTGTGCTCGCCGATAAATACGGCTCCGACGCGCTTCGCTATTATTTGATGAGCGACATCGCCACCGGACAGGATGCCGATTTTTCTGAAGAACGTCTTGTCGAACGTTACAACACTGATCTCGCGAATTCGTTAGGCAATCTGCTTAATCGCACGCTTGAACTATGATAGAGCAATATCGCGCAGGAAGTCTGAGACGCGTTCTAAAACGTCGAGTACGACACGCCATCGAGTCTGAGAGTACGGTCGACCGAATGTCTTCGAATCGACGTTACGCTTCAGATTCTGAGATCACGTCAATGCTATAACGAGTCATGACTCCACATCTCGACATGTCTAGTCGCTCTTAAGCTGACGTTCGCAGTGCAATCGAGATTGTAGATGCTGCGAGAACCTCTGGGCGCTGGCAAAAGATTCATGCAAGAGCAGAGACAGCTTGATGCAGTCCTTTACACTCTTGCTGAATCGCTTCGCATCATCGCGATTTTGATTTCGCCGGTGATGCCGAAAGCGGCGCATGGAATTTTCGATCAACTGAATTGGAAGATGGAGTTGAGCGGAAAAGAAGAACGGTTCTCACTCGCAGATGCAGAGTGGGGGAGATTGCCGGATGGACATGTGGTCGGCAAGCCAACGCCGCTGTTCCCGCGGATCGAGATCGACTGAAGGCGTTTGACACAACATTGCATCTCGCTCGGATGCTGCTGCTCACGCGTTCTGTGAGACGCCGATCTATTGCGCGCATTCTTCAAACGCGGCGGGCTACCGTGAGGTGCGTCAGAACTTCGCCTGCGAAATCGGAGTGAGCCGGTGATCAGGATCGGATGACTTGCCCGCACACAGTGCGCGCCGCGCATCAGACGGAGCGTAACCACGCCGACGGATGAAACTGTAGATTGGCGGCCAGTACAGTTCGCATAATTGGGTGAGGGCATTTGCCGCCTCGGGCACGTTGGTCAGTGCCGACTGCGCAACGACGCTCCAGTGCGTGGTGGCAAAACTGGCGCCTCCTTCCTGGAGGGTGCCGGGGGTAGCCTTCAACACGCCAATGCTACTAAATCACGGGTCTATGGCAATACGTTTACCGCTGTGATGGAAATCGCGCTGTTTCTGATCTGCGACGCAACCTGCATCCGCGTGCCTAGGCAGGTCGAAGCGCTGACCCTGCAAGACCTAGCGCGGGTTTTCGCGCGATTACTGGGCGCATTCTTCGAACGCAGCCGGTTCACCGCGCAAATCGGCGAGAACTTCGCCAGCGAAATGCAGTGAGCCGGTGATCAGGATCGGATCTGGTTTCTCACGTGCAAGCTCGAGAGCGTCGCCAATCGTTGAAGTGATGGAGTGGGGGAGTGATGGAGTAATGATGGAGAAGATTTTGGCCAATTCCGCCGGTGCGACAGCCCGTTCACTGCGGATTTTCGGTAGGATCACCGAACCGGCAATCGGCGCGAGCGCTTCGCAGATACCGCGCAAATCTTTGTCGGAAAGAACCGCGAGAATGAGCGTCGCTTTCTGATCACCAAAAACTTCGCGCCACGTTTCTGCCAGAATGCGCGTTGCGCCTGGATTATGCGCGCCGTCGATGATGGTGCGCTCGTCCCATTTCTGAAAACGAGCAGGCCATTCGACCGCTGCAAGTCCGCGCACAATCGCTTTTTCGTCGAGCTGGATGTTCGCGGCGTGAATCGCGGCGATTGCTAGTGCGGCATTCTGTTTTTGGTATTCACCACGCAAAGCTACTGGCGAGCCGTGGTAAGTCTCATTTACGAATTGCACTGGCGAACCGCATTCAGCAGCTCGCGCGCGAATGACTTCTTCGGCTTGCGGTTGCTGGGACGCCGAAACGACCGGCAACTCCTGGTTTGATAATTCCTGCTTTCTCACCAGCGATCTCAGCCAATGTATTTCCGAGCAACTCTTCATGATCGAGAGCGATCGGAGTAATGACTGAAACATCGGACTGAACAGCGTTGGTCGCATCGAGTCTGCCACCGAGGCCCGTCTCAAGGATAACAACATCGAGCTGATGGCGATCAGCCGGGAGTTGAACGCTGTCATGTTTAGCTCCGCGTTCTACTGGATCGCCAAAATGTTTTAGCGCGAGCGCAGTTGTGACTTCGAAAAACGTCGGGTGCGGGTCCCAATCCGCGACGAGATCCCGTATCATCGTTAGGCCGTCGGCAACTGCGTCCTCGGAAATCATCTCGCCATTTACGCGAATCCGTTCGCGAAACGTGACGAGGTGAGGGGATATGAACAAACCGGTGCGATAGCCTTGCGCGCGGCAGATGGAATCGATCATGGCGCAAACGGAGCCCTTGCCGTTTGTGCCGGCGACGTGGATGACTTTCGAAGGAAGGGCGATCTCCCTTGGCACGCCGTAGGACTGCGAAGGCGGCAGATCGCCCACGGCGGCTTGGAAGCCGCCGCTCCTTGATAATTCGTCGAGCAGTCGCCGAATGTTATCGAGACCTAGTTTGATCCCGAAGCGTTGAAGACCGTAAAGCCAGGCGAGCGCCTGCTTGTAGCTTAGAAGAGGTCGCGGCACTAAGGCCCCTCCCACATTCACGGCGTCACTGCAAAGTAGCTCAGTAATCGACTAATCTCGTCGCGCAGTTTTTTCCGATGCACGATCATGTCGACCAAGCCGTGTTCCTCGAGAAATTCGGCGGTCTGAAATCTTTCAGGCAAGTCCTGGTGCGTGGTTTCCCTGATCACGCGTGGTCCGGCGAAGCCGATCATGCTCTTTGGTTCGGCGATAATTACGTCGCCTAACGAAGCAAAGCTGGCCATCACGCCGGCGGTCGTCGGGTTCGTGAGAACGGAAATGTACGGCAATTTTTCTTCTCCGTGACGCGCCAGCGCGCCACTGGTTTTGGCCATTTGCATGAGGCTCAACATCCCTTCGTACAAGCGCGCGCCGCCGGATGCGGCAACAATGATGACGCCGCAGCGCTGGGCGGTGCCATATTCAATCGTCCGGGTAATTTTCTCCCCAACGACGGAGCCCATCGTTGCCGCGAGAAAACCGAAATCCATCACTGCGATGGCGACCTTGTAGCCGTCGAGGATGCCATGCCCGGTGATGACGGCGTCGAGGAGCCCCGTGCTCTCATGATATTTCTTGAGACGGTCCGTGTACGTGGCCATTCCCTGGAACCGCAGCACGTCAACGGACCTCAGGTCGGCGTCCATCTCTACGAAGGTATCCGGATCGAGCAGACTTTGGATTCGTTCGCTGGCAGGTTGCGCTTGATGATAATCGCAGCGCGGACAGACACGTTGATTTTGCGCCAGCTCAGTATCGGGCACCACTTGTCCGCAGCCGGGGCATTTCTGAAAAACGCCGCGCGGCATTTCACGCTTTTTGCCGGCCTGCGCCTTGATTGCTGGTTTCTTAAAAATTGCCATGGGAATTATGCGCGTGCTGCGGTGGCAGCATGAACTGAGATTGCGCCGGCGCGTTTCAAGACGCGCGCGCATTCGCTCAACGTAGAGCCGGTTGTGAGGACATCGTCGATTAACAACACCCGCAAGCCTCGCACGTCCACGTTTTTTCGTAAACGGAATGCGTTGTGTAAATTTTCCATGCGTTCGGAACGATCGAGCGCGGTTTGCGTGGTGGTGTAGCGAATGCGTTTGAGCAGGGGCTTGCAAGGAATTGAAGTGTGCGCGCTTAGTAGTTCCGCAAGCAGGCTGGCTTGGTTGAAACCGCGTTCCCGTTGCCGCGCCGGATGTAACGGCACCGGCACGATGACGTCGAACTGGCAATCGCGCAGCCGTTCATCATCGAGCGCAGCACGAAGCCAGCGCGCCACAAGATGACGCAGGTGGATCTGGCGGTTGTATTTGAATTCGTGGATGACGTCGCGAACGATACCGCGGCCACGGTACGCGGCGACCGCTGCGTCGAAGTGAATCGTGCGATGCGCACAATTCGCGCACGTAAACGCAGTGTCGATGGAACCTTCGAAGGGCTCTGAACACGTCTCGCAAAATGGCGGCACGATGCGGACGATCTTTGCTTCACAACCATCACACAGATACTCGCCCGCTCGGACATTTTTCCCGCAAATCGTGCACGTTGCCGGATAGAGCAGCGATACGGCTGCCTGGAAGAGCTCAGATTTTTGAAGCGCGATCATGTTTTAACCATAGCCGCATGAGTATCCATGTTACTGCAGCCAGGACCAGAGGTATGATTCCAACGAGCAGATTCTTGCCGATCCATGGCAACGCAACCATTCGCCCGCGCGCCAGCCAACTAAACGTGCCGCTGGCGAAAATCCACCCGGCGTGGAGGCCGATCGGCAGCCACAACGAACGGGTAAGGACGCGCGCATCAGCAAGAATACAGCCGATCAGAAATAGCGTGGCAAACGCGGCCAGCACCATCATCGGATCACCGAATCCGGCGAAGGCGTCGCCGATGGATTGGAAGCCCGAGGTCCATGTCACGATTGCAGGTTCCCATTCCGATCCCTTCAAGAAATGCACTGCTGCGAAAAGTCCAGACACGGCTACGACCGATAGCAGCTTTCGACCAGTGCGGAGTAAGATGCCCAGGACGATTCCGCGGAAGAACGTCTCTTCGATAAACGGAACGCTGATCGCTGCAAGAAGCACCTTGCCAAGACGCGGCCAGACAAAGACGTGCCGAAATGAGTAAACGTGCAATGCAATGAGCAAAGCACCGCAAAAGAGAAGGGGAATGATCGAGAGCAGGACTCCGGAGCCAACATCGCGTCCCCAATGCGGATTGGGCGCAAGGCCCAGATCGGCCAGGCCTCGCACGTTGCTGGAGCGCAGAAGCGGCCAAAACAAGAGCACGGCAGCGACCAGGATTGCGCGGTGAAAGAAGGTGTCGAAATCGTATTTCGCCAGAAACGGGAACACGCCGTGCGCTGCGAGCGCCTGAGCCGACCAGAAAAGAATCGGAGCAAGCAGTGCTCCGACGACGACGATCGCGATAAAATAGGCTGCTAATCTGGCCGCGTCTTTCAAGCCTGCTAATGTAAGGTGTTAGCGCGATGCGGAGTCAACACATATGGACCGAGAGGGACGAGCAGGGGAGCAAACGCGAAGTGCGCGCCACGAAGTTCGGCGGCATGTGGCGACTTCAGGCGAAAACGGCAGGCGACCTCGACTGGACCTATTACGAGCGTCCATTGCTAGAGGACTTATTGGCTTTAAAGGACATCCTGGTGCGGAAATATCAGCGGCGGCGTGCTTCGAGTGAAGACGTGGCATCCGTAGAAAAGCTGATCACTGACCACACCGAAGCAGAGAGGTAAGCAAAGCGATTTCATCCAGGATGACTGCCACTAAGTCATTCATTGAAGACGTCTTGACCTATTTATTACTTTTGTTTCAGAAAACACTTTTTGGTCGGATATGACCTCCGGATGAGCAAACATGCCTAAAAAGTTACGGGTCGATCAGCTGCTCGTCGGGCGCGGACTCTTCCCAAGCCGTGAGCAAGCGCGTCGCGCCATACTGGCCGGGGAAATTAGTATCGCTACCCGGGTGGTCGACAAGCCATCGGAGCTGCTCGACGAACAAACAGCCATCGACGTAAAGCCAACTCGAAAGTACGTCGGCCGCGGCGCGCTGAAGCTGGAATCTGCCCTCGAGCATTTTGATATCGATCTACTGGGAAAAACCGCCCTGGATATCGGCTCCTCAACCGGCGGGTTTACCGATTGCATGCTCCAACGCGGCGCCGAAAAGATTTACGCGGTAGATGTCGGGTACGGCCAGCTTGACTGGAAACTCCGCAACGATCCACGCGTGATCGTTCTCGAAAAAACCAATGCGCGATTCCTCACACGCGATCAGGTTCAGGAGCTTGTCGATATTTGCGCGATCGACGTTTCTTTCATTTCCCTGACCCTGATCCTGCCGAACGCGTTCGACTTGCTAAAGCCAGATGGGGTGATTCTGGCGCTTATCAAACCGCAATTCGAGCTGCAACGCTCCGAGGTCGGAAAAGGCGGAATTGTGCGCGAGCCCTCCTTGCACCAGAAGGCGCAAGACAAGATCGTCGCTTTTGTGAACGATCTGAGGCACGTTATCGCTGGGATCGCACCGGCTGCCATCAAAGGCGCGGATGGCAATCAGGAATTCTTTGCATGCATACGAAAACGATCGGTTTAATAGCGCACACCGGAAAGCGCGGCATTGCGGAGTTGATCAATTCGATCGCTAAGGAATTCGAGCGGTTCACGATTTCGATCGTGTTCGAAAAGGAAACGGCGCGTGTTGCTGGAAAACAACGGGGCTATCCGATAGCGGAGCTCGGAGCTATGACGGATCTGTTGGTCGTCGCTGGCGGCGACGGTTCAATTCTGCGCGTTATCGGTCAACTCGGCGAGATGATCAAACCAATCTTCGGCATCAATGTCGGCTCGCTCGGTTTCCTGACTTGCGTGAGCTCGTCGAATTACCGCGAAGCTGTCGAATGCATCGCAAAAGATCGGATTAATTTCAGTCACCGTGCGCTGCTCGAAGCCAGAGTTATCCTGGGCGACAAAAGAACGAACAAAATGCTCGCGCTAAACGATGCCGTCCTGAGCCGCGGCGAACTTTCGCGCCTTGTCATGTTGCGCACCCGAGTTAACGGCGAACCGCTCACGGAGTTCAACGCCGACGGATTAGTTGTCGCGACTCCGACAGGCTCCACCGCTTATTCGTTGTCGGCCGGGGGACCGATTCTCGATCCCGAGTCCGGCGTATTCGTCATCACGCCGATTTGTCCTCACGTTCTCACGAACCGCTCGATCATTGTCGCGGACAAATCGATGATCGAAATCGAAGCGAGTCATCCCGATTATCCAGTATACCTGACGCTGGATGGCCGCAGACCGATCCACGTAGAACGCGGATCGATTGTCACCATCCGTAGGGCAAGGAAAACGCTTCCACTGGCCTCGTTACCAGATGCTTCGTTCTTCAGCGTAGTCCGGCAAAAGCTTAAGTGGAGCGGGAG
>CAWFLS010000010.1:0-139654 GCA_963816675.1 uncultured Chloroflexia bacterium | reverse complement strand
CCTGACGAGAACCGAAGTATGTTTTCGTGTGGTTTCGTGCATTTTTCGCGGATCGTATGATTCTGATTCCCAACGTACAATCCACGAAACGACACGAACCAACACTAAATGAAGCTTTGGCGCCATTAGAATGAAATCCGCAGATTACGCTCATTAAAACCTGAACAAGGAATTTCGCCTGCGCACTGTTCTCAAAGTCTTTAGTGCACTGGATCAGGATCGGTGTAATCGGCGGATAACGCGGTCTGCATATCTTAATCCAGGGGGTCAATTATTAAATGAAAACCAGTCACCGCATCTTCTTGATTAGTGCTGTGTTTGGATTCGCGCTGATTACGTCAGCAATTATTCCGCATGCAGTTGTCGCTCGCGCCGCACTCGGTGACGCTCTCGACGACAATCTTTTCGCCGGTCTTCGGTGGCGCAACATCGGCCCGTTTCATGGTGGGCGGGTCTTCAGGCCGTCACCGGCGCGATTGGTCAGCCGGGCACGTTTTATTTGGGTGCACCTATAGGCGGTATATGGAAGACGACAAACGCGGGCGTATCGTGGTTTCCAATCTTCGATCAATTCACCAATGTCGATAGCATTGGCGCCGTTCAAGCAGCACCGTCCGATCCGAACATTGTGTACGCTGGTACTGGCGACTCGGTGCAGGGTCCATCCGGAGACGGCATGTATAAGTCGACCGACGCTGGCAAGACGTGGACGCACATTGGTCTGCCGGACACTACCAAGATCAACAAGATGGTCGTCGACCCCAAAGATCCCAATCTGGTAGTCGTGTCGACGCAAGGCGACGCGCGCCATAACGGGCGAGGCAACTATCGTACGACCGATGGCGGCAAAACGTGGGAGAACACGTTGCGACCTGAAAACGCGAACGGCACTCGCGACGTCGAATACGCGTTCGACATGCCGAACGTAATCTTCGCAGCGTCACAAGGTGCCGGCGGTGGCTTTGGTGGATTCGGCGGTGGTGCTGCCCCACAAGGACCGAACGGTACTGCACTCTACAAATCCACCGACTCGGTAAAACATGGACCAAGGTCACAACGCTGCCTCAGTACAACGGTCGCATAAGCGTCGCGATCGCGATGCATACTGGCGGTCAAAGAGTTTATGTGATCGGTAATCCGCTCCAGGGCGGCTCGGGTCTGTCTCGTTCCGACGACCAGGGCGCGACGTGGAAACACATGGCGGGGGATGAGACTCGCATCTCAAACGGACAGGGCAATTACATCTCGGGTGTTTGGGTTGATACGCAAAATCCCGACATCATTTACATAATCGCCACTACCATCTATCGATCGACCGACGGCGGCCAAACTTTTATCGCATTCAAGGGCGCTCCCGGCGGTGAGGATCCGCAGGTTGCATGGTTCGATCCCGCTGACAACAAACGTATCTTCTTTGGTTTCGATCAGGGACCTGCCATTACGCTCGACGGTGGTCAAACCTGGAGCGGCTATTACCAGATACCGATCGCGCAGATCTATCACATTGCCACCGATAATCAGTATCCGTACTGGGTCATGGGTTCGCAACAAGACACTGGTGCGATCATGACTCGCAGTCGCAGCGATCAGGGTCAGATAACTGTGATGGATTGGTATCCCTTGCCGTCATCCGAGTTCGGCACTGTCGTACCCGATCCGCTCAAGCCTACGACGGTTTATGGTGTTGGCTATGGCATAGGCCAGGGCAACGGCTTGATCAAAATCGATCTTGCGACCGGGCAGTGGGGAAACGTTGCGCCAAACTTCGGTACAGATAGAAACCTCTACGGCGAGGTTCGCGATTTCTCAAAACGCTTTCGACACCGCTTTCGAACCAAAGGCGCTGTATGTCGGCTACAACTGCATTGTCGTAACGCGAGATGATGCACAGACATGGAAAGCGTTCAGCCCTGATCTTTACCACGACGAAAGGTCAGGCTTTGGTCCCGTGCGGCGTAGCACCCGCTCCTACTCCGACGCCAACTCCCGGAGGAGGACCATTTCCGTTTGCACAGCGGGCATCGATTTCTGACTTCTCGATCTCGACTGTGAAGCAAGGCGTCGTGTCGTCTGGCAGCACCACCGGACAGATCTACAACACGATGGACGGCGGTAAGACGTGGAACAACGTCACAAACTTGCCAGAATCTGCCCGCGAACGCTAACTTCGTGACCGTCGAAGCCGGACACCACGACGTCAATACCGCGTACGTGCTCGCTAACATTGGGTTCGGCCGTGGTCCGGCTCCCGCTGGGCCAGAGCAACACTTGATCTATCGTACGCACGACGGCGGCAAGACATGGATTCGCATCGTCAACGGTCTACCTACCGATGAACGCACCGGCAGTCAGCTGCGCGTGATTCGAGAGGATCCCAAACAGAAGGGCTTACTCTTGTCTGGTACTGAGACGACAGTCTACGTGTCGTTTGATGATGGCGATCACTGGCAGTCACTACGACTCAACCTGCCGAGCACCTCGATCCGTGACTTGGTTGTTCACTCGGATCACAACATGAATGATCTTGTTATCGGTACGTACGGTCGCGGATTCTGGGTACTTGATGACATGAGTCCGTTGCGCGAGATCTCGGCAACGCTTCCGGCTCCGAACGTGGCAATCGCCACGAGAGCGCACACTGCGATGTTCCCCCGGCGCATCTGGCCGAGCATAGGTCGGCCCGGTTCGAGCGCAGTTTGTCTACCGGAATCTGCTGATTCTCCAGCGTGTTCTGAACGAATGGAGAGGTTGCGCGGTCAGGCGCGCGTGATTCTCAGGCGGTGACCCCGGCGACGGCGTGCTCGATCGCGGACTCGAGCACGTCGAGCGCCTCCGCGAGCTGCGCGTCGGTGACTACGAGCGGCGCCAGATTCCGGATCACGTTGCCGTAGAGGCCGGCCTTGAGCAGGACGAGGCCCTTGCGCAGCGCGTGCTCGGCGACGCGGGTCGCCAGCTCCGGCGCGGGCTCGCGCGTGCGCGGGTCGCGCACGAACTCCAGGCCGATCATCGAGCCGAGTCCGCGTACGTCGCCGAGCTGGGGGGCGCGGTCCTGCAGGCTGCGCATGCGCCGGTTCAGCGCCTCGCCGATCTCGTTCGCGCGGGCGCACAGGTCCAGGCGGTCGATCTCGTCCAGCACGGCGAGCGCGGCGACGCAGGCCACCGGGTTGCCGACGTACGTGCCGCCGATCGCCGAGTCGCCAGGCGCGTCCATGAGCTCCGCGCGACCGAGGACGCCGGAGAGGGGAGGCCCGCGGCCACGGACTTCGCGACGCACACGAGGTCGGGCTCGACACCGGACTGCTCGATCGCGAACAGCGAGCCGGTGCGGCCGAAACCGGTCTGCACCTCGTCGGCGATCAGCACGATGCCGTGCTCGTCGCAGATCTCGCGCAGGCCCTTGAGGTACGCGGCGGGCGCGACGAAGCGCGCCCTCGCCCTGGATGGGCTCGATCACGATCGCCGCCACCGACTCCGGCGCGATGCGCGTCGTGAACCCGCGCTGCAGGTCGTCGAGTGCGCCCGCGGAGGCATCGCCGCCGCCCGGCCAGCGGTACTCGTAGGGATACGCGACGCGATACACCTCGGGCGCGAACAGGCGGTGCACATCGTCGATGAGCCCTGTTGACTCGGCCGGAGGATCACCCCATCGCTGGCCGTCAAGCTCCTCAAGCGACTTGCTTCGATCCATTCGCCAAGACTAGCCGACTGCATACCAATCCAGACTGTTGACGGTGTTGGGCGGCGAGTCCCCGAGTCCGTCCGGGGCCGCCACGGTATCCTCGGAGGCGATCTCGATCGACGCTCTCACCAAGATCGTCGAAGTGACGCGCGGGTTCGGGCCTCCGTCCTCGGAGCCCTCGGGCAGCTTTCCGCGAATCCCAGACACGGGGCACGACTCACACATGATCTGTGAACCAGCGGGACGTGGCGACGATGCCCGCGCCATCCGCCGGGGCAGCGATCGCCCGAACAGTCGCGAGAGGTCAGGTTTGGAGCGCAACTCCGACCACCGGGTCGAGCGTCTCCGCGCCTTTTCGAGATGCGGGGTGTCGACCGCACGAACCGAGAAGCGGTCGGGCGTGTAGCGGGGAATCCTCAATGGGCGAAGTATGATCCAATGCCGATCTGTCCGAGGGTCCCCAACGTGGTCCAGTCGGAGATGTACTGGTGCTTGCTCGAATCCGCGAGTCTGTCCTGCGCTTGATCGTTTGTCCGTCAAGGATGAATAGTGGAGCTGGGTTGTTCGTCGACATTGGCTGGTTCACGTCAGCTAGGTCGGGTACCACGTTCAACGCCGCCATGGGGCATGGGTAACCGGCGCTATCTGGGTCTTGCAGATATGGCTGTGGAGTGTTGAATGCCGCCAACACCTCGTTGATCGATATTCGCACCGCGTCTCGGACGTAGGTGAGGTTCTGAGCCGACGTTGCGTCGAACAGGTAACCGTCGCCGTACGCGGTCCAATGGTCTCCGCGGGCATTGCGGACCTTCAGGCCTGACTTGCCGTCCTCGTCGTGCATCTTCTTGGCGAGCATGCCGCCGAGCATGTCCGGAGCGCCGAGCAGGGAATTCAAGGCCGGTACAACGACGGCGTCTACCGCCTGGTACCCGGTCGTCAAGGCGGCACCCTGTAGCGCCTTCCGGGGAACGCGAAGATGTCCGGCGCTGAACAGGTCCGTGAGGAAGTGATCGGCGAACGCGTTGGCCATATACGCGTGCTCCAGGACGGTGGTCGGACTGTGGGCCCCCTTCGCTGTTGCCGCCTGCGCCGCGACGTAGCAGGCGTACGCGTGCCCGGCTCGATACGCGGCCACGGCGCCGGCTCCGAAGTGGTCCCAGTTCGAGTTCGCGAGCATCAGATAGGTACCGCGCGGCAGTGGTATCGAGGTTGTCCACAACAAGAGCAACGGCGCGAGGAGTGGGATCCTGCTGAGCGCAAAGGCGACAACACTGCTCGCGCCGGTCGGGTTCGTGATGCCGCCGCCTGTTTCGGTGTTCCACTCGAAGCGTGAGGCTGTCCCCGAGGGTTGCGTACATCGCTGACGGCGCGTTCGGCGGGACAGGTGGGGTAGACGCGGTCGCCTTTGCCAGGCCGCTGATCTCCTTCTGCATCGTCGACAGGATCGCGACAAGTTGTTTGCGGTCACAGTCGTCGAACAGTTGGAACGCGTTATGGAACCGCATAGCCGGGCCTCGCTTATCCGCAGGGTCGCCGAGGCTCATTGACTCGTAGTTCAACATGCCGTAGAAATCGCCGCCCAGGGAAAGCACCTGGCCGTACGAGAGGGCCAGAGGCGTCTGAGGGAACCCCGTGCCGTTATGGTCCGCGCCGTGCAGGATCGTCGCCGTCCCAGCCGTCACCGGCGGAGCTGGCGGGAACTGCAACGTCAGCGTTTCGACGATCTTCTGGTGTTCCGCACTGTCCATGACAGCCCCCCGCGGGCCAGAATTGTCCCGGCGACTCGTGGCCCCGTGGTAGTTGTATACGCGCAGCCAGCTACGGTCAAGACTGCATGTGATCGCACATCGCAGACACTCCGCACGGGCAATGACGCATTCCGGATGAGCTTGGGACGGGACAGATCGAGCCCGGCCTGGAGCATGCACGGGCGGCATTCGACATCGGGCAGCTGACAGGTGACCCCCACATCCAGGCCCTGGGCCTCGTCTTCCAGGGCTTCGGTCTCGTCCACCAAGGACGGCTGGACGAGGGCCGCTCGCTCCTCGACGAGGCGATGGCCAGCGCGACGGCCGGCCACTTGGGAACCCTGGCGCAGGGCATGGTCCACTGCCGGACGCTGAGCGCATGCCTCGACACATTCGACTACCGGCGGGCCATCGAGTGGACCGAGATCATCGAGCGGCGGGCCCCCGTGCTCGGGACGGTGGGGTTCCCGGGGACTGCCGGACGCATCGGGCGGCGGTCCTCGCCATTCGCGGCGAGTGGGCGCGAGGGGCCGAGGAGGCCGAGGCGGCCGCTGCCGAGTCCCGGGCCTATGACTTCGGCCACACGGTCCACGCGCTGACCGCGCTCGGCGACATCCGGCTGCGACAAGGTGACCTTGTTGCGGCGCGCGATGCCTTCGATCGGGCGGCCAGAGTTCGACTGCCCCGGTCCGGGACCCGCGCTGGCGCTCCTCGCCGCCGGGGATGCCGTCGGTGCGGAGGTGGCCATCGCCAGCGCCATCGACGGCGCAGGGGCCGACTCGTTGACCGTGGCCCGCTACCTGCCCGCCATCGAGATCGCGCTCGCCAACGGCGACAGGGATCGGGCACGGCAATCGAGCATCAATCTCGCAGACATCGCTGCGCGTTTCCCCGGAGCGGCTCTGGCCGCCGCAGCGGACGAGGGTCTTGGTGCCGTGGCGCTCGCTGACGGACAGCCTGCCGCGGCGATTGCGCAGCTCCGTCACGCCGGAACACGATGGCGTTCCGTCGGCGCCCCGTACGAGGCTGCGCGCTGCCGAATAGGTGGGGCGCGCGCTGCAGCGGCGCTTGGTGACCGCGCCGACGCCGCCCGTCAGGCGCGGTCTGCACTCGCGGCCTTCGAACAGCTCGGGGCGCGGCTGGACATCAAGACGGCAGCGGCCTTCCTCGATCATCTCGAGCCGTCCGCCATCTGACGACGCCGGCCGTCGCATACCAGGCAAGGGGGTCGGGTTTGTCTCGTGTGCCGCGGCGTCCGTCGGGCGGCGCAATGTTCCTGCCCAACCATCGAGCATGTGCGGGACTGCGTGGGCGTCAAGGCCGCTTGCGCCGATCGCCTCCCTTGAAAACGCGACTACGTGTCGCTGATGCGCAGCTCGTGTCCGGCGTCGATCTCGGGCGTCTCGTTCGCACGCGCGCGATCCAGATACGTCTGCGACTTGGTGACTTCTCCCGAGAGGGCGCCGATGGTCTTCTGCATCGAATCGAGGGCTCCGACGCGGAAGCTGTCGATCTCATCCATCGTCGCGTAGACGTTCTGGAACGCCGCCTGGAGCTTCGCAACGTCGACGGTCGAGGAGGCGGCCTGTGCGTTGATGTCCGCCGACTGCTGGCGGAGCATCTGGCCGGTCGACTCGATGAGGTTTGAGGTGGTCGTGTTGAGGGCCGTTATCTGATCGAGCACGAGCTTCTGGTCCGCGAGTGCCTGGGCCACGATCACCGCAGTGCGCAGCGCGGCGATGGTGGTCGTCGTTGCCCGTTGGACGCCACGGACGAGCTCCAGGTTGTTGCGGCGGATGATGTCGAGCGCGAGATAGCCCTGGACGCTGACCGCGAGCTGGGTGAGCAGGTCCTGGTTCTTCTGCCGAACGGGGAACAGCATGTCCTCCTTGAGGACGCGCGCCCGGTCGGGATCGGTCGCCTCGAGCGACGCGATCTTCGCCGTGAGGGCGGAATCGAGGCGCTGCGCGAGGTAGCTGTACTGGCGCAGCCGGCCCATCGCCACCCAGAGGTTGGCTTTCTCCTGCTCGATGGACGCGTTGTCGCGCTGGAGCTCGTCCTGCCCCTGATAGAGCGCAGTGATGATCGCATCGATCTGGTGCTGGCTGGAGCGGTACTTGTCGAAGTAGTCACGCACCCGGCTCCGCGTCCCGAACGGGAGGATCCCGAGCAGCTTGCGGGGGCTCAGGAGGTCGCCCTGCGTGGACGGGTCGAGGTCCTCCATCTGATGCCGCAGGTCCAGCAGCGAGCGGCTCACCGCGGAGTTCTGCGTCAGGCCGCCGTTCTGCATCGCCGCCATGGGCTTGTCGAGCAGCCGGTTGGACACGGATGCCGCGGACCGGATGTCGTCATCGCCGAGCCTTCCGATATCGCGGAGCCGGTCAGTGAACGCCTGACTGTGGACGTCGAGCGACATGGAGGCGTCGAGGTATCCCGACACCATCTCGTCGAGTTTCGCGCGGTCCGCGTCCGAGAGCGGGACCGCCCCGGCCGCATCGTTCGGTGCGACCGGCGCCACCGGGGCCGGGGGCTCGAGTACGAGCGTCGCCGCGGTCGAGGGCGGATCCGATGCTTGGTGCTCCGCGCTCGTCCCCGGCTCGGGGGGCGGGAGTTCGAGTGACTTGTCGGTCATCAATGGCTCCAGATGTGCGTCGAGCTCACGCTCGCTTGCGCGGCTGGCCAGCCGCCCCATCCATTGTCGCCGACGCCTCCGCGGCGTCACCCGGCTCCCGTGCGGCGACCGCCCCCGACGCTGGCCCCTCCGCGGCAAGCTCCGTGAGCCGTGCCTGGAACGGGTCCGGGCGAAGGACCTCGGCGACGAACCGCGCGTGCGTGAGAAGGTCGCCCGCCTCCAACCGGTAGGTCCGGGTCGCCATCTGGTCGAGGCGGCGTTCGATCAGCCCAAGCTGCTCGTCGAGCACCTCCCGGGCCGATCGTCCGTCGAGCACCGGCTCTGAGGCAAGGTCGGGTGGGAGCGCGATGTAGTGCTCGAGTGCCCCGGGCAGGTAATCGATGCAGATCTGGCGCAGCAGCCATGTTTCGTGGTCGGAGAGGTCGAGCGGCGCGTCGGTCGCCGGGAGGGCGAGCGCTGCGTTGTCGCGGATTCGCTGCAGGGTGGCCGCGTCACCCTCCTCGAGGAGCCCGTCGACGTTCGCGATGAGACCGTCAAGTCCGGCCAGGATCTCCGAGCGGGTCCGCGGGTCACCACCCCGGGACAGCCTCGGCCGCTCACCAGCGAGGCTCGAGGCGGGCCGGACCCCGTCCCCGAGCTGCCCCGCGACGGCACCCGCCGTCAGCGCTCCTGCCGGAAGGCTGGCGCGTGCGATTTCGAGTTGGATCGCCGCGGCCTTGCGGCTGCGGTCCTCGATCTTGATCCGGTTCCCGACCCAGACACCGCCGACGAGGATGGCGGCCGGCACGCCGACGCCCAGCGCCGCGAACCCGCCAGTGACCGCCATCGCGAGCCCCACGGTCCCGGCAAGGATGAGCCCGACGCCCCGGGCGACCGATGGCCCCGACGACCCGGGATCGACCCTGTCGGCGAGCATCAACGCCTCCGTCCTCGTCGGCGGCGAGACCTCCACGCGACCGCCGGCCCGGGCGGTGACGACGGACTGCTCGAGCTCTCGCATCCGCGCTTTCGCGGCGAGCCTCGCCTGCGCCTCGTCGGCCGCGGCGGACACCACCGTCAGCGCGGCGGTCGCGGCGTCCCCGGCCACGTCCAGGAACTGGCGCGTCCCCGTCCGCCGGCCGCCCGCGCGCTCCTGTGCCTCGCGCAGACGGCGTCCGGCGCGATCGGCGCGCCCCGAGGCGCGGGCGGCCCGCTCGCGCGCCTTGCGGAGCTCGCGGGTCTCGAACGGCAGGGCGTACCACTCGGGAGAGCCCTCGAGCGGCGCGGCGGGCGGCGGCGCGGCCGGCTCGTGGGGCGGTCGGCCCGGCGTGCTGGTTGGCTGCGTGGTCATGGTGTCAAGGTGCCCCATCTTGGCCCGCTGCGCAACCACGCCCCCCGGGTGCCCGATCGAGTCGCCTCGTCTCCGATGAGCCCGGTGCGGTGCGCGAAACTGACGACGCGTGGCGCGAAGACGACGACGCGGTAGGTCGCAAGCACGTCGGCGATATCCGTCTCGATGACCGGTGCGATAGCGAAGGAGAGCCGACGCGCGGTTCCGTGCCCACGTGCGGCGGGTTCACGGCGTGGATTTCGTAGCGGGCGTGAACCTTCCAAAGCAGACTGCGTTCCCGAGACGGTCGGCGCGGCCGGGTAGTCGTCAGGTCCGCACCCATGATGCCCGACTTCTGCATCGAGAGGCGCGTTAGCGCGCCGTCGGCGCCAGGGCGAGTCCGTCCGGGGGCGCGACAGGCCACGCGGCACGTCACGGCGGGCGCATCAGCGACCGGCTACGACAGGCCGAGACCTGTCTGAAGATCGTCCTGCTGCGTGCGCTGCTCTGCGTGACGCTCAAGCGAGCGTCGAAGCAGCGTGCAGGCGCAGGGCGCTCCCAACGCCCATGAGTTCGACCGGGCCGATCTCGCGGAAGGTCACCTCGGTCCCATGCGCGGCGTCGACCACCGCCTGGCTTACCAGACTTCGCCGGGGGGCGCATAGTCCGCGATCCGCGACGCGACGTTCACCGTCTGTCCGTAGTAGTCGCCCTCCTGGAAAGACGACCGGATCCGCATGAAGTCCGACATGGGCCGGCGGCAGCCCTGCGTCGGCCACGCCCGTCACCATCTCCTGCGCGGCGACGACGCCAGGCCCGGGATCCTTGAAGAAGAACATCACTCCGTCGCCGAGCCACTTCACGGGCCGGCGCCATACCGAATTGACGTGCGCTCGACGAGCCTCGCCAGGTTCGACGCGAGCTCGCCGGCGGCCGCGTCGCCCCGCTCTACGGTCAGCAGATCCAACGGAACGCCGGGCCTCGCGCTCGCCTCCTCGAACGTCTCCTCGGTGTACGAGTCGAGCAGGTTGTAGGACGGAGCGTCGACGAAGTCGAGCCAGAACTCGCCAGTTCGGATTGCGCTGGCCACGAAGTCGAGCGGGATGGACGAGGCGACCGGGCCCTCGATGACCCTGACCCGCCGGATGTCGCCTTCCGAGAAACGCCCTTCTGTATCCGGGCGGAGGATGCCCAGCTCGACCACCTGGCGCATGCCTTCGACGGTGGTTCCGGCCCGGTCGGCCGCAGCCGCCATCTCGTAGCGTTCCACGCCGCGTACTGTACCGGGGGCCTATCGCGCGGGGCCAACCCAGCCGGTGTTGCCCTCCGCGGTGATCACCATCTTGCCTGGAATGCCGATCTGGGCCGCCTCGATCAACCCTCCGCCTTCGCCCGGTCGGAGATTCGCGTCGATCCATCCTTGAGCCCGACCGTCGATGACGGGGAAGAGGAAGGTCACCATCCTGCTGGTGCCGGCCGGGACCACGTTCGGGATCGCGGACCCGACGAGCCGCGGCATCCCGTTCTCGTCCACGCCCTCGACCACGAACAGCGTCGCGGGCTCGGAGCTCCGGTTGTCGACCGTGACCTTCCAAGACTTCGCGTTCGGCGGGACAGGACCGACTGCCGGCGGGAGGGGCGTCGGCTCCGCGGTCGGGCTCGGGATGACGAACGGGGGCGGGCTCGAGAAGTCCTGCAACGGCGGCAGCGGCACGCCGGCAGGGATGTACAGCTCCGCCGCCGGATTCGAAACGCACACACCCTCGTCGTTGTAGTCGCAGTTACCCGCCGCAAGGACGGTGCCATCGAGCAGCGGCGTCATCGAGACGTGGTTGCACCGGAGCATGCTCGCGGCGGGCGTGAACGACCCGGTCTGCGGGTCGTACAACGTCGCGGCACAGGTCGCCATGCCGGGACCGCCTTCCACATCTACCCCGCCTGTCGTGAGCACCGTGCCATCCGACAAGCGCGTCCTGTGTTCGTACCTGACGCCGGGTTCCACATCGCGTGCGGTCCACGTTCCGGTGGCCGGGTCGTACAGGGCGACGGCCGAGAAGACCGATGACCCCGGCGAGAACGTCGATCCGAACACCAGCACCTTGCCATCGGGCTGCAGGAAGGCAGTCATCTGGCTGGTCGGCGCGGGCATGTTCGCGACCGCGGTCCAGGAGTCCGTGCCGGGGTCATAGACCTCGGCCGAGTCGAGACGGTCATAGTTGAGCGGCGGCGAATAGCTCATGCCGCCCGCGAGCAGGACCTTGCCGTCGGACAGCAGGGTGGCCGCTCCACCATAGCGCGCCTCGTTCTTCTTCCCGCTGGCGGACATCTTCCCGGTGGCGGTCCAGGTCCCAGCGGCCGGGTCATACACCTGGGCGCCCACCCAACCAGCCACCAGGACCCGGCCGTCTCGGAGCACGGTGTAGGTGTCGAGGCCCTCCCCCTGAACCATCGGACCGGTGGCGGTCCAGGTCCCAGTGGCCGGGTCGTACACCTGGGCGCCCTCCCTGCCAGCGAGCAGGACCCGGCCGTCCTGGAGCACCGTGAACGTGCCTTCAGACTTCTCCGCGCCCCGAGTCATGCGACCGGTCGCGGTCCACATCCCGCTGGCCAGGTCGTACACCTCGGCAGTGCGGGCACCCTCGGGGTACCCGACGAGAACGAGCACCTTGCCGTCGCGCAACAACGTGGCGGTGACGAGTGGCTTCGAGATCTCCCCGGCGGCGGACCACGTCCCGGTCGCCGGGTCGTACACCTCCGCGGACATCGCGTCGTCGTCGCTGCCTTCGGAATTCCGATGGTGGCCGCCGATGACCAGCACCCGGCCATCGAGGAGCCGCACCGCGGTGTAGCCGGTCCGAGGCCTGGCCATCGTCCCGGTCGGGATCCAGACGCCGCCCGGACCCGCCCCAGGAACCGGGCTTGCGGTGGGTGCCGCCGACTCGCTCGGGCGCGGGGATGTCGCGTCCGGCGCTGCCGATTCGGTCGGACTCGGCGACATCGCATCGGGCGATGCCGTGGCGAACGCGACGACCGATGGTGCAGGCACGGGCGGGACGACGGTCGGCAGCCGCAGAAGGCCGGAGCCCGCCGCCAACGCCCCACCGACGAGCAGCAGGGCTGCAGCCGCGACCAGCGTCACGCCGCGCGCCCGGGCGGACCGTCGGGCAACGCCGTTGGCCTCCCGGCGGCGATCAAGAGCGTCGACCGTGAGGTCGAGCGGCAGCGCTCCCAGGTGCTCCTTTAGGACTCCGCGCAGGCGAACTTCGAGCGCCGCGTCGTCGAGCTCAGGCATGTCGCACCTCCGCGACGGGCATCGGTTCGTCGGCGAGGGCCGTCCGCAGATGCGCGAGGGCCGACTTCAGTTGGGTCTTGATGGTGTTCGGGCTGACCCTGAGCACCTCCGCCACCGTCTCGACCGGCAGGTCGAGGTAATAGCGCAGGCCGACCGCGGCACGCATCCGCGGCGGCAGGCCGCGGACGGCCTGCCAGAGCGCCAACGAGTCGTCGGCGGTCGGTCCCCTGGGCTCGGCGACGGCTCCTTCGACGACCTGGAGATCGACGACGTGGGCGGCCCGCTGGCGATAGCGAAGCGCCTTGTTGGTGGCGATCCGGAGCAACCACGGTCGCAGGGCATCGTCGTCACGGAGACTCTGACCGTGGTCGAGGGCCGCCAGCAGGCTGTCGGCCACGATGTCCTCTGCGGCGGCCCGGTCGCGGACGATGAGGTAGGCGACGGCCTGCATGTCCCGGCCGTACCGGTCGAGCAGCTCGGCCAGCACCTCGGGTCGTCCTCGGCGCAGTGCCTGGACCGTCATCCTCGCCTCCCGTATCCACCGACGGCCCGATCCGCCCTGGATCCGGCCTCACATGGTAGATACCGGGCGTCGGCCTTTTGGGTGAGTCAGCGGGAATGATGGCCAGGCGGGCGGCGGCGGAATCGATCAGGCCCCCGTCACGCAGACTGCGCGGCGTGCCACGCCAGCGGGTCCGTCGTTGCTGGTGCTGACGCCCTTGGTTAGCTTGACGCGCTCGGTCAGGTTCCCGATGACGTCACGGAGCTGATCGAGGCTGGCGCTGTCGATCTCGGCAGGGACTCGACAACGGCCGCGACCGCATCGAATGTGGCCACCGTGTCTCTGTCCAGGCGCAGTGTGAGCACCGCTCGTGTCTCCGGCGTTTTGGCGCGGTACTCAGGCGCCTCGTGGGTACCCGATCGCTGCCCCATCGTTGCCCATCGCACAGGCGAAGACCGTCGCCCACTACCATCGCGGGTGCCGACCGTCACCGGCCCCCGCCCAGGGTGAGCCCATGGAGACATTTCATGACCGAACCCGACGATCGTCTTCCCGTCATCCTCGTCGTCGACGACGAGGATGCGGCGCGCGCGGCGCTCCTCGAGGCGGTCAGCCGCCGCTACGGCCACGACTACGAGGTCGTCGCCGAAGGGTCGGCCGCGACGGCGAAGATCCGTCTCCAGGACCTGCACGCCGAACATCGGCCGGTCGCGCTGATCGTCGCCGATCACCACATGCCCGATGAGTCCGGCGCACGCCTCCTCGCCGCCTCGCGGCGACTCGCATCCGACGGCCCAACGGCTGCTCCTCACGGACTGGGCCGACTTCACCACGATCGACGACACCGTCCAGGCGCTCACGGTGGGCGAGATCGACACTTGGGTCGCTCGGCCGTTCGGCCCGGCGGACGAGGAGTTCCACATCGTCCTGACCACGGCCCTCGCCCGCTGGACGCACGAGGCAGACCGGGCTGGAGTCGGGCTGACGATCGTCGGCGACCCGTGGGATGCGTCCGCGGCGCCCTTTGCGGGATGCGTTCGCGCGGCTGCTGCTGCCGTTCAGGTTCTGGGACGCCGCCTCCGCGGAGGGCCGCGCACTCCTCGATGCGGCTGGCGTGGGGGCCCTGTTGCCGGTGGTGATCCTGGCCGATGGCCGGGCCCTCGTGCAGCCGTCTCAGGCAGACGTGGCGACTGCACTCGGCGTGCAGGGCTCGATCAGCGAAGATCGGGTCGACGTCGCAGTGATCGGTGCAGGCCCGGCGGGACTCGCGGCCGCCGTGTACGGGGCGTCGGAGGGGCTGAGCGTCACCGTCATCGAGTCGACCGCGATCGGCGGCCAGGCGAGCTCGAGCCCGATGATGCGCAACTACCTTGGCTTCCCGGCCGGCGTGACCGGAGCCGAGCTCACCGCACGGGCGTACTCAGCAGGCGCGTCACGTTCGGCGTCAAGTTCGTCTTCGGCCGGACCGCGACCACGCTCCGGGTCGAGGGTGATGACCGCGTCGTCACGCTCGACGACGGCGCCCAGCTGCGCGCCGAGGATGTCATCGTCGCGACAGGCGTGTCATATCGGCGCATGGGGATCGAGCGACTGGAGGCGCTCGTCGGGTCGTGGCGTGTTCTACGGCTCGGGGACGAGTGAAGCCCGGGCGGTAGCAGGCGGGCACGTCTATGTCGTCGGCGGCGCGAACTCCGCGGGCTCGGCGTCGATCCACCTGGCGAGGCATGCGGCGCGAGTGACGCTGCTCGTCCGCGGAGGTTCGCTCGTCGACACGATGTCGGACTACCTGATCCGCGAGATCGACAACGCGGACAACGTCGACGTGCGACTGCACACCGAGATCGAGGATGTCCGCGGCGACCTCCGCCTCGAGGGCCTGGTCCTGCGCGATCGTTCGACGGGGACGGCGGAGGAGGTCGCGGCCGATGCCGCGTTCATCCTCATCGGAGCGGCCCCGCACACGTCGTGGCTGCCGCCCGAGATCCTCCGTGACGACCACGGATTCATTCTGACCGGCGCCCAGCGACCGGACTCCAGCGACGGTTTGGGACTGGCGACGACCTTGCCAGGAGTATTCACAGCGGGTGACGTACGGTCGAACCCGGTGAAGCGCGTCGCGGCAGCCGTCGGTGACGGCTCCACGGCGATCCGACAGGTCCACGAGGCCCGCCAGCAGCGACGACGGGCCGGCGCCCTCTCCTAGGAGGTCTGCCTCCATTGGATCGTCGGGAACAGACGGCGACCCGCGACCAGGTGTCGACGCTCGAGTTGGAGGCTCCGCCGATGACAGACGTCCCGCGAGCCACGAGTTGTATGGTCCCCGGCGACACCGCGCGGCTGTACCACCGGCTGAGCTCCTACTGGCACGTCCCGGGGACCGAGTGGCTCCCGCCGATCGATCATCCGCTTGTTCGCCAGGACTTCGTCCCCAACCACCGTCCCACGTTTCCGGCACATCGCAAGGCGTATCCCGACCGCCTTCCGTCGGTCGAGCTTCCTGCTGCATGGCCGCTCGTCGCGCGCTCCCACGATCGACCTCCTCGCCGGGCGCCACATTCCCGTTCTCAGGCCGCTCGACCTGGAAGGGCTCGCCCGCCTCCTCCACCTCTCGGCCGGCGTCGTGCGCGTCGCTGTGCGTCTGGATGGCCGGCGGTTCCTGTTCCGACCTGCTGGATCCGCCGGTGGTCTGTTCCCACTCGAGCTGTACGTGGCCGCACGAGGCGTGTCCGGGCTGCACGATGGCGTCTACTGGTATGACCCGGTGGCGCATTCGCTCCGCCTCGTCGCGCCTCGGGCGACCGGGGACGCCACGACGATCGTCGTCACGGGGATCCCGTGGCGGACGGGGTGGCGGTATGCGGAGCGCGGGTTCCGGCACCTGTACTGGGACGCCGGCACGATGCTCGCGAACACGCTCGCGCTCGCCGACTCGGGCGGCTATCGGCCCCGGCTGCTGACCCGCTTTCCCGATGCGACCGTCGCACGGCTGGTTGGTGCCGACGGGAGACAGGAGTTTCCGCTTGCCATCGTGACGCTCGGGCCGGGCGCGCCCGCGATCGGCGTCGGCGGCGAGGCTGCAACCGGATCGATCGACGTGGCACCCGTCGAGTTCCCGCTCGTGACGCTCGCCCAGCGCGCCGGTGACGACGAGCGGCTCGGCGTGCCGTGGCCGATCGCGCCGCCCGTGGAGGGGAGCCTGCCGATGACGGAGAACCTCGACGCGGTCATCCTGCGCCGAGGCTCGGCGCGAACGCTCGACGCGACCGTTGCGGTCGACTTCCAGAGCTTCGAGCGGGTGCTCGCGGTCTCGCTTCGCGGAGCGCGAGTGCCGCACTTCGTCGCCGTCCATGCTGTCGATGGGCTCGAACCCGGCATCTACCGGTGGCCCGATCTCGGGCGTCCGGTGCGAAGCGGTTCGCTGCGGGATGAGCTGTGGGTCGCGTGCTACGAGCAGGATCTAGGGCGCGACGCGTCGTTCGTCGTCATCAGTGCTGTCGACCTGGACATGCTCGACGACCGCGGGTACCGCGAGGCCCAGCTCGAGGCCGGCATCGTGGAGGGCCGGCTGCACCTGGCCGCGTATGCGATCGGCCTCGGCGCATCAGGGATGACGTTCCTCGATTCCGAGATCTCTGCGCTCCTTGGGGAGCCTCTGGCAGGGCTGTTGTTCACGTGCGTCGGGGTTCCGCTCCACCAGACCAGGCGTGCCGGCACGCCGCGCGAGCCGGCGGACGTGAGCGAGCCCTGACCGCTTGCATCGGTCCGGGATCGACAGCTTCGCCGGTCATGAGCTCGCGAACCTTGCGAGGGGAGCGAACGCTTTGGCTTCCGCGCCACAAGGTCCGTCGGGGGACGCCACGCCACCCGTTGCGAGCGCTTAGAACGAGTCTGCCGCGGCGTCTCACCGCTCCGGCGGTCGCGATGGGTGGCCCGACTTCGACTCGGTTTAGACTCCCCTCAGGAACGTAAGCAGGGTGCGGTTCAGCCATTCGGGCTGTTCCCAACTGACTCCGTGGCCGGCGCCGCTGGCGACCACGGCTCGTGCACCTGGGATCAGGTCGGCGAGGTCACGGACCAGATCCGGGGTGGCGAGTTCATCCAGCTCGCCAGTGATCAGCAGCACGGGACAGGCGATCTCGCCGGCGCGATCGCGGCTGAGCGAGCCACCGCGGGCGATGATCCCTGTCAGCGCCGCCGACACGCTACGGGTTGTGCGGCGCGCGTTCTCCTCGCCATATGCCGCCACGAAGTAGTCGCGAAACCGTTCCATTCCTGCCATGGGATGGTCCACGATGTCGCCGATCGCCGCGGCCATTCCTGCAGCCTCCGGGGGCAGGAAGCCGGCGCTGCCCCATGCGGCGACGGTCCGCGCGATCGACGGACGCTGGATCGCCATAAGCAACGCCACCTCTCCGCCGTCGCTGAAGCCGACGAGATGCGCGGGGCCGCCGACGACCTCTCCGACGAAGTCGGCGAACGTCCCGGCATCATCTTCATAGTAGTAAGGCGTGTATTCGCGCGGGATCGGCTCGGACTGACCCGAGCCCGGCAGATCGGCGGCGACCACGCGGAACTCGGGCGACAGGCCGTCGATGACGCTCGAGAGATCCTCAAGCCGACCGCCGAGGCCGGGGAGGAGCAGGACCGCATCGCCCTCACCGTGCGCCTCGTAGCGGATTCTGACCCCATCGTGTTCGAACCACGCCATCGGCCGATCCTACGCCGGGTCCCGAGCCAGATGCAATGGCATCCGGCCGAAAACCGTCGTATGTGCCGACATCCAACCCGCCTCAACGGCACCGATGGGACAATTGCATCAAGGTCATCGGGAAGACGCTCGTGGGTCTTGGGTTCGCTGCTTGACATCGATCCGGTCGGCGTGTCTCGCGACCGGCGGTGCGCGGCGTCACTTGAGCCGCAGATCAACGACCGCGCGTACGTCGGCAGGTCGTTCCTGAGCAGCGCAATCGGCGAGCACGTAGGGCCGCGATGGGCGAGCGGAGCAAGGAGCGCCAGCGACTGGCGTGCTCGTGTCATTGGGCTTCGAGCACGTCGCCGACCAGGAGGACCCTGAGGTTGGCAGGGTCTGGGAGTGGAGATGGACTCGCCCGCTCGTCGAGTAGCCCAAGGCGCTGACACCAGCCGCGCACTATGCGAGCGCATCGACGGCGTTCGATTTTCGGGGCGCCACCGAGGCGTGCGCTCGATCCAACACGGTGCATCGCGCGACGAACGCGGTGTATAACGCCCGCGTGCAGGTGGGGACGACTCCTGAGGCCGTGCTACGCCCGTTGCGCGGTATTGGGAAGGAGCTGGCGGCCCTCGTCAGGCCGGACTCGCCGAAGACCCTGACGGATCACGAGGCGCTGATCAGCCGCTTGAAGGCGACCCAGCCCCTGGCGGCGTCCTGACATGTCGGCATCACTGCGGGAGCTGCTCGGCGAGGCGTTGGCAGCCGATGAGCGCGGCGCGCACGACGCCGCGGTCGCTGCGTGGGAGGCTGTCATCCGGCACGAGGCAGTCGCCACCGCGCCGGCCGAGGTTCGGGCGTACCTGTTCGATGCATGGGGCGGCTCGCTTCAGCGTCGCTCCGAGGCTCGAGATGATCCGGCCGATCTCGAAGCCGCCATCGCGGCGTACCGGCAGGCGGTCGATGCCACCCCAGCCGATTCTCCCGACCGGCCGCTGTACCTCAGCAGCCTCGGGGCTGGCCTGCGCGCCCGCTACCGCCGCGACGGGTCGCCGGCCGATCTCGAAGCCGCCATCGCGGCGTACCGGCAGGCGGTCGATGCGACCCCGGCCGATTCTCCCGACCGGCCCGCATATCTCAACAACTTCGGCAACAGGTTGTTCGATCGCTACGAACGCACCGGCGCCATTAGCGATCTCGATGCCGCGATCACGACATCTCAGCAGGCGGTCGATGCCACCCCAGCCGATTCTCCCGACCGACCGGCCTACTTGAACAATCTTGGGACTGGCCTCGGCGCGCGGTACGCGCGTGGCGGCGCACCGGCCGATCTCGAGGCCGCCATCACCGCCTACCGGCAGGCGGTCGAAGCGACCCCGGCAGACTCGCGGGACAGGCCGATGTACCTCAGCAACCTCGGGAATGGCCTGCGCGTCCGCTACACGCGTGGCGGCGCACTGGCCGATCTCGAGGCCGCCATAGCGGCTTACCGCGAGGCCGTCGATGCGACGTCGGCCGATTCCCCCGACCGGCCCGCGATCCTAAACAATCTCGGCGCCGGCCTGCGCGACCACTATTCCCGTGGCGGGTCGCTGGCCGATCTCGAGGCGGCTATCACGGTCTACCGGGAGGCTGTCGACGCGACCCCGGCCAATTCCCCGGCCCGGCCGGGACGCGTGAACAACCTCGGGATCGTCCTGCGCGATCGCTATATGGCTATCGGGTCACATGCCGATCTCGAGGCGGCCGTCCTGGCCTTTCGGCATGCGGTCGAGGCGACCGCGGCGGATTCGCCTGGCTGGCCGATGTACCTCAGCAATCTCGGGATCGGCCTGAGCGCACGCTACGCGCGAAGCGGGTCGTTGGCCGATCTCGAGGCTGCCATCACGGCCTACGCGCGTGCGGTCGAGGCGACCCCGCCTGATTCGCCGGCCCGATCGATGTACCTCAGTAACCTCGGCGGCGGCCTGAGCGCCCGTTATGACCGTGGCGCCGACCTCGCCGACCTCGAGGCCGCGATCACGGCCTCGAAGCAATCGCTGGAGACGACCCCCGCGGCTTCACCCGAGTGGCCGATGCGCATCAGCAACCTCGGGAATGGCTTGAGCGCGCGCTATGCGCGCCGCGGCGCCCTTGCCGATCTCGAGGCGGCGATCACGGCCTACCGGCTGGCGGCCGATGCGACCCCGTCGGACTCGCCCGCCCGGTCGATGTACCTCGGCAACCTGGGGAACGGCCTGCGCGCCTACTACGCCCACGGCAGGATGCCGGCCGACCTCGAGGCTGCGATCGCTGTGTACGTTGAGGCGCTTGAGACCACCCCGACCGCTTCGTCCGACCGGCCCGCGATGCTCACCAACCTCGGGGCGGGTCTTCAAGCCCGCTACGCCCTGGCCGCCGACCCCGCCGACCGACAGGCGGCGATTGATAGGTACCGGGAGGCCTGCCAGACGGGTCTGACGATCGCGCCGGCGGTGACCCTCGCCGCCGCGAAGGCCTGGGGTGACTGGGCAGCCGAGCGGGACGCATGGGTCGAGGCGGCCGAGGCGTACGGCCACGGCCTCGCCGCCATCGACCGGCTGTACGCGGTCCAGCTCCTGCCGGGTGCCAAGCAGGCATGGCTGTCGGACGCCCAGGGCCTGGCCGCCCAGGCCGCCTACGCCCTGGCCCGGACCGGCGACCCGGCGGCGGCAGTCCTCGCCCTCGAGCGCGGCCGGGCCCGCCTGCTGACCGAGGCGATCGAGCGCGACCGGGCCGATCTCGCCGAGGTCGCCACGCTCGATCCTGCCTCCTATGCCGCCTACGAGCAGGCGACCGGCGAGCTGCGCGCGCTCGAGCGCCAGGAGCGGGCGGCCGAGACGGGCTACGCCGACCCGATGACCGCCGTCCCGGCCGACGTCCTGCAGGAGCGGGCTAGCCGGGCGCGGGCTGCACTCGAGGCGGCGATCGGCCGCATCCAGCGGTTGCCGGGGCACGACGCCTTCGGGCTTCCGCCGAGCTTCGATGAGGTGGCACGGGCAGCCTTGCCCGGCCGGCCGCTGGTCGCTCTCCTCACCACCGCCACCGGCGGCCTGGCCCTCCTGGTCGCCAGGGCCGACGGCTCGGCGGCCCCGACCGTCGAGGCGATCTGGGCGCCCGACTTCACGGCGCGGGCGCTCGACGAGCTGCTGGTCACGGTCCGCGACGGCGAGGTCGTTGGCGGCTACCTGGCGGGCCAGCTCGCCGAGCCGGACTGGCTCGATGCCGCCCTCGCCGATGGATTGCCCCGCCTCGGCGCCGATCTCATCGCGCCCGTCGCCGCCCGGCTGCGCGAGCTCCGCGCGAGCGCCGTCGTGCTCCTGCCGACCGGCTTGCTCGGCCTGCTGCCCCTCCACGCCGCGCCGTATCCGGTCGATGCCGAAGTGCGCCGCCTGATCGACGAATTCGACGTCGCCCACACCCCGGGCACGAGGGTCCTCGGCGCCGCCCGCGCGGCCCTGGCCGCCCGCGAGGCGCGGCCTCCGGTTCTCGTCGGGGTGGGCGACCCTCAGCCCCATCCGTCTCCGCTGGCCTTCGCCCGGGCCGAGCTGGAGGAGGTTGCCCGCTTCTTCCCCGCCGGTGCCAGTCACCCCCTGTACGGGACCGCCGCCACCGAGCCGGCGCTAGTCGAGCTGCTGCCGGACGCCAGCCACGTCCACCTCGCCTGCCACGGCTCTTTCGACCCCGCGAACCCACTCGACTCGGCGCTCGAGCTGGCCCGGGCCGACCCGTCCGAACCGGCCGGTGACGACGGCCGCCTCCGGCTCGAGGAGATCCTTGCCAATGACTGGTTCGGCAACAGCCGGTTGGTCGTGCTGTCCGCCTGCCAGACCGCTGTCATCGACGCCCGGCGGCTGCCAGACGAGGCGATAGGGCTGCCGGGCGGGCTGCTCCAGGCCGGAGTCCCCACGGTGATCGGCACCCTCTGGTCGGTCGACGACCTGTCGACGACGCTGCTGATGAGCCGGTTCTACGCCTATCACCGACAGGGTGACCCGAGCACCGGCGAGGCCCCGCTCTCCCCGGCGGCAGCCCTGCGCCGGGCCCAGGCCTGGCTGCGCAGCCGGACCGCCGACGACCTGGTGGCCCTCCTTACCCGGGACCGCTCTCCGGCCGCCGCCGACCTCCGGCGTGAGTTCGCCCTCGCCGAGCCGGCTAGCCGCCCGTACGCCGACCCCTTCTACTGGGCACCCTTCGTGGCCATCGGGGCCTGAGCGCTCGCGATATCGAGCGGCATTCGGAGGAGGCGTGCTTGCGATGCCGGGCTCACACCTGTAGAGCACACATCGCTGCTCCTCGATCGCCGCTGTCGGACGAAATCGGTACCCTGAACGCGCCAACGCCTTGCATGGTCCTGCGTTCCGGGAGTCGCTCATGAGAGTCGGATACGTCGTGCTGTACGTGAATGACGCCGAGGCCTGCCGCAGGTTCTGGGTCGAGCAGATCGGCATGGTGGAGAAGAAGCGGTCCGAGGCGGGCAACTTCACGATCGCGCAGGTCGGGTTCGCCGACCAGCCGTTCGCGTTCGAGCTCGTGCCGCTCGACCTGATGAAGGACAACCCCGACGGCCTCGACCTCGCCACACCGTCGATCGCCTTCGCCGTCGACGACCTCGAAGCCGCGCGCGCCGACCTCGTCAGCCGCGGGGTCCAGGCGACCGAGGTGAGCGACCACGATGGCACGCCGAGCTTCGCCTTCTCGGATCCCGAGGGCCGCTGGTTCGCGGTGACGCAGTGAGCACGACGACCGGACACCGGATCTTCGCGTCAACCGTGGCCTCGGTCTATCCGCTCTACCTCGCCAAGGTGGAGAAGAAGGGCCGGACGCAGGACGAGCTCGACGCGGTGATCCGCTGGCTCACGGGATTTGACGAGGCCGAGCTCGAGCGGCACCTCACCGCGGGCACCACCTTCGCCGACTTCTTCGCCGCGGCGCGGCTCAACCCGAACGCAGGGCTCATCACAGGCACGATCTGCGGAGTGCGCGTCGAGACGATCGAGGACCCGGTCATGCAGCAGATCCGGTACCTGGACAAGCTCGTCGACGAGCTCGCGAAGGGCCGGCCAATGGAGAAGGTTCTCCGCAGCTGACGGCGCGCGCCGTGATGCGCTGCCCTTGGTCCCGCCAGTGCGCCAGTTGCGTCATGCTCCACGTCCGCGGCGCGGTGAGGGCGACGCGGGCCTGTCTGTCGGAGTTTGAGAGGTGCGGTTGCGAGTGGACGCGGAACGTTTCGAGACCGGGTTGACGTACGAGCAGTTCAAATCCGGCATGACGCGCAACCGGGAGGCGCTCGAGGAGATCGAGGCGGGAGTGACGCTCGACTCGCGCGACGTCGGCTACTTCGCGTCCCTCAAACCGCTGCGGATCGTGGCCGTCGTCGAGGACTGGTGCGGAGACGTCATCGCCAACCTGCCGGTCGTCGCCCGGCTGGCACAGGAGGTTGGTCCCGCGCTCGAGCTTCGGTGCTTCATCAAGGACGACAACCGGGACTTGATCGACCTCTATCTGAACCGCGGCCGCTTCGAGTCGATCCCTGTGTTCGCCTGCTTCGACGAAGACTGGCGTGAGGTCGGGGTCTTGATCGAGCGTCCGGTGGCGGTGACCGAACGGCGGGAGGACGACCTTCGCCAGATCTACGCCGAGCACCCCGAGTTCGGCTCGCCCGATGAGTCCCCGAGCCTCCTGCCCGACGAATCACGTGCGCTTCTCAAGTCGGTCTCGGACCAGCGTCGCAGGAGTTGGAGGCCGTGGGCCGAGCGGCAGCTCCTCGTCGCGCTTCGTGACTGCGCTGCCCGCGCGCCGCAGGTCGGTGAGCGGATGCCGCCTCCGACGATCGCACCCGCACCGGCTCCTGCAGCCCCTCGACCGGCGTGACCGCGAAGGTACGGATCGTCTACTGCGCCGAGTGCGGATACGAACCGCAGGCCCTGGCGCTGGCGGAGGCCGTGATGGTCCAGCGACAGGCCGAGTTCTCCTCGATCGAGTTCGTCCCCTGGATGGACGGCACCTTCGAGGTATGGGTGGACCGGGAGCTCGTGCACTCGATGGGACGCGACGGTGGATTCCCGAACCCGGACATCGTCATCGAGGCTCTTCGCGAGCGCGGATAGCGGCAAGGAATCCGTCGATTCCGGGTGGGCGTGATCGCCGAAGTAGTTCGTCGAGCGTCGTCGCGACGTCGCATGTGCCCAACGGTGCCGCTAAGGCGTCGGCTTGGCGTGTCAGGCCCGCCAGCGCGCACCGTCGGTCAGGCGGTGCAGCCCGCGGGCAAACGCCGACGAGACGGTGACGGTGTAGGGTCGCCATCCGCCGGGGCCGGACGACAGACGCCGAACGCACGACGTCGATCTTGGTCCGCAGAGGAGGGTCCGACATGGCACCCAAGCGATCCATCTGGCTCGCCGCCGTTTCATCGGCTGCGCTCCTAGGAGTGCTCGGCACCTTGGGCGTATCCGCCGCGCGACCGGTGGCAGCTGACGCAAGCGGCGTCACCCATTGGAATCAAGTCGCGGCGACGACGCTCGGCGCTATTCCCGGGCCGGACGGCGGTGCGCCACCGGCGTTCCAGATCAACATGGGAATGGTGCAGGGCGCCGTGTACGACGCCGTAAACGCTATCGGGCCGAAGCAGCATCGATCGTATCTGCTCGACAGGCGCACCGGCGCGAAGGCGTCGGTCGATGCTGCCGTCGCAACGGCGGCGTACGAGGTGCTGTCAGAGCTCGTCTCGACCGCCCCGGAGAGAGTCCCATTCCCTGCCCGTCCCACGCTCCTGAGCACGGTCTCCGCGGAGCACGCGGCGTCGCTTGGGGCGATCGACAACAACGCATTCAAGAGGCAGGGCGTCGAGATCGGGCATGCCGCGGCCGAGGCCATGCTTGACGCGAGGAAAGGCGACGGTCGGTTCGGGCCGTCTGCATGGAAGCCGAGCTCCCTGGCTGGGCACTGGCAGCCGCTGCTGAACGCGGCTGGGCAGCAGCTTCTGGACCCGACGCCGTGGGCGGGCAATGTGAAGCCGTTCCTCATCCAGAGCTCCTCGCAGTTCCGTTCTGGGCCACCGCCCGCGCTCGACAGTCAGCAGTGGGCGGATGAGTTCAACGAGGTCAAGGCCCTCGGCAGGTTCGACAGCTCCATCCGGACCGTCGAGCAGACGTACCGGGCAAGGTGGTGGCAGAGTGCCCCGGTATTCAGTTGGAACGAAGTCGCACGACAGCTTGTCGCACGAACGGATCTCAGTGCCGCCGACAGCGCGAGGCTCCTCGCCCTCGAGAACCTCAGCGCGGCGGACGCGGCGATCAACTGCTGGAACGACAAGTACCACTTCGACTTCTGGCGTCCGTGGAACGCGATCCCACGAGCGGCCGAGGACCTCCGTGATGACACGGCACCCGACGCCACATGGACGGCGCTCATCACCGCTCCGTATCCCGAGTGGGTCTCGGGCCACAACTGCCTCGACGCCGCACACGTCGCCGTGCTGCGGATGTTCTTCGGCGACGCGCCGGGAGCGTTCCAGATCACAAGCACTTTCCCGAATCCGGGCGGGCCCGCAGTGCGGGAGTTCCAGACGTTCTCGGAGCCGCTCGCGGAGCTCATCGTTGCGCGAATCTGGGCCGGCCTCCACTACCGCAGCGCGGACGTGGAGGGCCAGAAGCTCGGCCGGGATGTGGCCGCGTATGGGATCGCCAACTATTTTCAGCCCGTAGGCCACTGACGATCCGAAACGCCGACGCGCGAGGAGAGGCCGGCCCACGCCGAACCTTCTCCCAGTGCGTCTGGGTCTCGTCAGACTAGACGGGCGGTCGTTAGTCCTCGGTCAGCTCCTCGAGCACCTCGCGAGCGGTCGCGCTGCCCGCGTCCGCAAGGCGTCGCAGCTCGTCCAGGTCGTCGCGCTCCGCCGTAAGCTCGATCAACTGATCGAGTGCATCTGTGCTGCCGCCATCGGCCAGCTGGCGTAGCTCATCGAGGTCACCGCGCTCCCCCGCGAGCTCGACAAGCTGGTCTACCGCATCGCGGCTGCCGCGTGCGGCTTGCTGGCGTAGGACCGTCACGTCTGGCTCGTCCATGTCTGACCACCTCGCGAGCCGGTTCCGTCCGATCGGGGGCCACATTGTGCCCCGCCGCCCGCTCCTCTACCGCACGGCGGTTGACGGCTCTATAAACGCAGTTTATAGTCCGCCGCGATGAGCGTTCCACACGCCCTCCTGGGGCTCCTCGAACAGCAGCCGCGTCACGGCTATGACCTCAAGCGCATGGTCGATCGCTACTTCGCACCCGATCATCCGGTCGCGTTCGCCCAGGTGTACTCGACGCTCGGCCGGCTCGAGCAACGCGGTCGCGTCCGCGTCGACCAGGTCGAACAGGCAGAGGGTCCCGAACGGCGACGGTATGCCATCACGGAGGAGGGGACGCGCGAGCTCGAGCGGTGGCTCGTGGAGCCCCTGGATGCCGAGCCGCACCTCCAGGCCTCGCTGTTCACGAAGGTCGTCCTCGCGATCCTGTCGGGCCGGCCGGTCGAGCCTCTTGTCGATGGTGAGCGCCACGCCCACCTCGAGCGGATGCGAGAGCTGACGGCCGTTCGCCGGACGGCGTCGATGCCGTTGTCGCTCCTCGCTGACTACGCCCTGTTCCACCTCGAAGCCGACCTGCGCTGGCTCGACCTCACGGCCGCGCGGGTCGACGAACTCCGCCGAACCATCCTCGATGCACCGGAGGTCCCATGATCGCGAACCCGCCCTCCACTATCGAGCGGTCGCTCGATCGCCGGACCGCCACGCTTGCCCGGACGGAACCCGATCTCCTCGAGGCGACCGACCTCCGCAAGAAGTTCGGCCAGACCGAGGCACTGCGCGGGATCGACTTCAGCCTCGCCGCCGGAGAGATCGTGGCGGTCATGGGCCCGAGTGGCTCGGGCAAGTCGACCCTGCTCCATTGCCTGGCAGGGATCACGGTCCCGGACAGCGGCGGAGTGGCGTTCAAGGGCGCCAGCATCGGCGCGATGAGCGATGCCGAGCGGAGCCGCTTGCGGCGTACAGCGTTCGGGTTCGTCTTCCAGTTCGGCCAGCTCGTCCCCGAGCTCCCGGCGATCGAAAACGTGGCGTTGCCGCTGCTCCTCAACGGCATGGGTCGCGGCGCTGCCGAGCGACTCGCAGCGCCGTGGTTCCCGAGGCTCGGTCTTGACGGCCTCGAGGGGCGCCGGGCCGGCGAGATGTCCGGCGGCCAGGCCCAGCGCGTGGCGATCGCCCGCGCCCTCGTGATCGAACCCGCGATCATCTTCGCCGACGAACCGACCGGCTCGCTCGACAGCCTGGCCGGCGAGCACGTGATGGAACTTCTGACCCAGGCCGCCGCCGAGCAGGGAGCGGCCGTCGTCCTCGTCACCCACGAGGCGCGTGTCGCCGCATACGCCCACCGCGAGATCATCGTCCGTGACGGACGGCTGAGCGGGGTAGACGCGACGTGATCCGGCTCGGACTCCGACTTGCGCTCAGCGGCGGGAGGGGAGCCGTCATCGGTCTCACCCTCACGGCGTTCGCGGTCGCTGTCGGGACGGCGATCCTGCTTTTCGCCTTGTCATTTCAGCCCGCACTCGAGGACCGCGCCGAACGCGCCGCGTGGCGCACCAACTTCGTCCCCTCGCAGACGGGCACCTCCGACGGCGCCTCGCTGCTCATCCGGTCGGACGTCGACAACTACGCCGGCGAGCCGCTCGTCCGGGTCCTCGTCGCGGCCTTGACCGACACGCCACCGACGCCGCCGGGGGTGGACCGCATCCCGGAAGTCGGAGAGGCCGTCGTGTCGCCTGCGCTCGCGGCGCTGATGAAGAGCGTGCCCGCGGACCAGTTGGGCGACCGGGTCGGGACCGTCATCGGCACCATCGGCGAGGCGGGGCTTCGGTCGCCGGATGAGCTCGTCGCCGTGATCGGCGTCGAACCAACGATGCTCGAGACGCTGGGGGCAGCACCGATCATCGCGTTCGATCCGACGCCGAAGGCCCCCGAGCTCCCGGTGATGGCCGTCCTGCTGATCGTCGTCGCCGTCATCGGTGCCCTCGTGCCGGTCGCCGTCTTCGTCTCGACCGCGACACGGCTGTCGGCCGCCCGGCGGGAGCAGCGACTTGCGGCGCTCCGTCTAGTCGGTGCCACCGCGTCGCAGGTGACGCGCCTGGCGGCGGTCGAAGCCTTCTTCGTGAGCGTCGTCGGCGTCGTTGCGGGGATCGGCCTCTTCTTCCTGGTGCGACCGCTCGTAGCGAGGATCCCGCTCGATAATGCCGACTGGTTTCCGGGCTCGATCGTGCCGCCGTTCGCTCCGGCCATCGGCATGTTGCTTTTGATCCCGGTCGTCGGCGTGGCCGCCTCGGTCGTTGCCCTGCGTCGCGTCGTGGTGACACCGCTCGGGGTCCAGCGGCGGCAGACGCCCGGGATGCCGAGCGCGCGTCGGGCCGTCCCGCTCGTGGTCTCGCTCCTGGTGCTGCCTGCCTCGATCTTCCTCCTTCGTACCTCGCAGGATCTCGCCCTGATCCTGGTCGGGACCGCATTCGCCGGCGTCATCATCGGGATCGCCCTGGTCGGTCCGTGGCTGACGTACCTCGTCGGTCGCGTCCTGCACGCGCTGCCGGGTGGCGCCTCGATGCTCCTCGCCTCGCGCAGGCTGACGGACGATCCGCGTGCCTCCTTCGGCGCGATCGCCGGCGTGATCATGGCGGTCTTCGTCGCGAGCACGTTCTTCTCGTTCGTCGCATACGCCGAAGATCAGAACGTCGACCGGGGCGGCGCCATCACCGCGGACCAGGTCTACGTCGAGATGCCCATGAACGAGGGACCGGCGTTCGCCGATGTCCCGGCCCGCATCGCGGCTGTGCCGGGCGTCCGTTCCGTGCTCCCGATCGCGACCGCGGAGCTCATGGACGCCGGCCCGGCCACGGTCTGGGTGGCGCGGTGCGCCGACGTTGCACGCCAGTTCGCGCTCCCCGCGACCGACTGCGCCGGCGCGAAGGTCTATTCGCTGCTCGGCCCGATGGATCCTGCTCCTGGTAGCTACACGCTCGTCCCCGACCGAGGCACGCGACGCCCGATCAGAGTCACGGTCGGAGCGGGTGACGTGGCCGCCTTCGCGGCGCCAGATGGGCCGATCGTGCGCGGGCTGACGCAGCTCGTAATCGAACCCGACGCGTTGCCCGCCGGGAGCGTAGTTTCGCCGACCAGGTTCTACGTCACGACGGACGGATCGGCGGTGACTGGGGAGCAGCTCCGGACAGCCGTCCTCGCCGGCGTCCCAACGGCGTATGTCCGGCTCGCCGCCGAGAGCCGCGCGACGTCGCGGGTGTTCGAGGAATTCGGGCGGGTCGTCGGCCTCGGGCTGATCGGGACGCTCGTCCTCGCGGGTTGCAGCCTCGCCGTGGCGGTCACGACGAGCGTTCTGGAGCGTCGCCGCCAGTTCGCCCTGTTACGCAGCGCCGGGATGCCGGTCTCTCGGCTTCGGGCGCTCGTCCTGTTGCAGGCCGGCGCGCCGCTGCTCGCCGTCGCGACGCTCAGTGCGGTGCTCGGGATCGTCGTCGCCCAGGTGATCCTCCGGCTCGCGACGGTGGATGCAGTTCCGTGGCCCGATCCGTCGCTGGGTCTGACGCTGGCGGCCAGCCTGCTCGGCGCCTTGCTGGTGGTCGCCTTGATGCTGCCGCCGCTCGAGCGGATGACCCGCCCAGAGACTGCCCGCGGCGAGTAGGACTTCAAGCGAGCCGGTCTCGTCAGAACAGGCCCACCTTGCTGAACTCCGGCAGCGTCCACCCATTCAATGCGCCCCATACGACGTATCCAATGAGTGTCGCGACTGTCGACACGAGGAAGAACGTGACGACCGGTTGCCGGCGAAGCCCGCGCCGCCCGGCAGCGAGGCACCAGACCAGGATCACGATCGACGCCGGGATGCCCAGCAGCACGGTTTCGCCCTCGACGGAAACGAGGAAGAAGGTCGCCCCATGGACGAGGCCAGCGAACGCGGCCAGCAGGCTCGTACGGGTGGCTCGGGAATCCGGGTGTCGCGTCGTCGCGGCGAGCATCAGGATCGCGAGCGCGACCCACGCCACGTGCCACGTCCAGTGGCCCAGGGTCTCGTCGAGCCAGTGGTCGAGTTCGCCAGGCACCGTCTGGTAGAACGCCGCGATCGCGGAGTCGGGAACCGCGTCACCGATGGCATTCGCGGCAAGGTGGATCCCCTGGCCCTCGACCCACAGGGCAGCGACCACCAGGAACGCCACTGATCCGCGACGTCCGAGGCCGCCGGCGAGGTCGAACACGATCCACGCGAGCGGAACGACGACGAGCGGCGTCAGCAGGTCTGCCGCCTCCTGCAGGGTGAACGCCCTGGGCGGCCCGACGGACACGTCCAGATACGGCGGCACGAGCAGAAGCGCGGCCAACGCGAGCGCGTACGCGACGAGGGCCGCCGGCAGTCGGTCGGTGGCGGGCAATGTGGCGAGCGATCGTCCGCTTGGCGTGGCTTCGTCCCGCATTCGTCGCCTCCTCGGCGCGAACCCGAGTCCCGTGTGGCCGGCCGGTTTCGGGCGGCGCATGAGGGCCTCGTGCTGTCCGGCGAGCGTCACTCTCCCAACATGCGCCCGAGGGCGTCAACCCGATGCCGGGTTCACCGCATCTCGATGTGCCGGCGTACGGGAAGACGGCGCCTGACTCGTCTGTGTCCGAGTGACGACTCCCGCGTGACTGCACTCCTGCGAGAACGCGGTGTCGGTAAGCACCACTTTCATTCCCTTCCGCCTTCGTGCTCCTCGATGTCAGTGCGCGCGAGGCGCAGACTCTGGGCGGGGGCGAGCGAAGGGACGCCTGCAGATCGCGGCGCTGGTGGTCGCCCGGGAGCGAGGTCGCAGATGCGTAGAACGGTCTTGGCATCATTCGCGGTCATCGGACTTCTCCTGACATTCGTCGCACCGGTCAGCGCCGACACCACGGGGCCCGTCTCGGGCACCGCGAAGTACCTGTCCAGCTATTCAGTCGCGTGCGCTCCGCAGGGGTCAAGGACGACATGCACCGAAACGGGCATCGACGTCTTCACGGACGAGCCGGGGACGATCGTGGTCTGTCCGAGCATCTCTACCTATACCTTCAGCGAGAGGACCGGCCGCGGGCGGCAGATCCGCTATGAACAGGGCTGCACCGATCCGATCGACGCCTCCGCGCTCGCCGTGACGGTCTCACGCGATCAGATGACTGGGACGCTTGCGCCGACGCAGGTCACGCTCTTCGAGTGCAAGCGCACGTGCACCGAGACGAGGACTGTCACCGTATCGGCGTCTGACTCGGGTGGTCCGGTCGCGACGTTCACGAATCGCAGCACCTCGAGGGACGGGACGTGCACGTTCCGGTACACGGAGACCGGTCAGTCGGCGCCGGTCAGCGGGACGCTGACGATCGACGGCACTTCGGTTCCCGAAGAGGGCTTCGTACAGCAGTCGGAGATCAAGGTCACGGAGAGCTGCAAGTAGGGTCGGACCGAACACGGATTTCGCCTCGCGTGGCGCCGCTGGCCTCGGTTCGGATCGAGACCAGCGGCCGGCCCGGAAAGCCGGGACGATCGTGTTGTTTCCTGATGACGACATCGTCTCGCTGAGACCGGCGTGGCTATCCTCTCCGGAATGGGCGTTCGGAATTATCTGATCGAGGGCCTATCGGGCACCGGCAAGACTTCGGTCTGCGACGAATTGCAGCGGCGCGGCTACCACGCCATCCACGGTGACCGCGAACTGGCGTACCAGGGCGATCCGGAAACCGGCGAACCGACCGATGACGTCCGACACGAGCACCACATCTGGGACGTGAACAAGGTGAACGCACTGGTCGCGAACGAGGATGCGCCCGAGACATTCTTCTGCGGCGGTTCAAGGAATTTCGCGAAGTTCATCCATCTGTTCGACGCCGTGTTCGTCCTTGACATCGATCTTGACACGTTAAATCGGCGGCTTGGCGAGCGACCTGACTCCGAGTGGGGCGGTGGGAAGCCCGTGGAATGGGAATTCATCGCCCGATTGCATCGCACAAGGGAAGACATACCGAAAGACGGCATCCTGATCGACGCGACAGCATCGGTCGCGGAAGTCGTTGACGAGATCATTCGCACGACGAAGCAGATCGACAGCGGGGCCGTCCATCATCCGAGCGCGACCGTCGCAAGCCGGCGGGCCAGCAGCGGCGCCGACCCAAACCAGTAAGTCCGTGGTAAGCAGACAGATGGTCGGCGCTTCTTCTGTCGTTTCCTCGATCTATCGGAGCGGCAAGGTCTATGACCTCCTGTACCCGGGAATCGCCGCGGGGGTGACCTTCTGGTCCGAACTCGCCAAGCAATACGGCGACCCGATCCTCGAGATCATGTGCGGCACCGGCTTCATCGCGATCCCGCTTGCGCAACGAGGGCACGACGTGACCGGCGTGTACTTCCCGCAGGAGCTGGATGCGCTCCTCTGGTACAACGGCTTTGCGATCGAACACAAATACGGCGGCGAGGATCGCCGTCCATTTGATGGGCAATCGGCTATGCAGTACTACGTCCTCAGATCGCGCGACCACGGGCGGCGCTAGCGACCCGATCCGCGGTACCGGCGCACATCCCTTCGAGGACGTCACTGCGCTCTGCTACGGTCCCGTTGTGATGGCCGCACCATCGACGCCGGCTTCGAGGCGGCGGCGCTACGAGTTCCTCGACCGGCTCGGGATCGGACCCACGATCTCGTCTCGAGTCCGAAGGCGACTCGGGGACGCGATCGCCGACGCCGAGCGTCGTTGGCCGGGTTCGGTCGCCGTCCTCGACGCCGGGTGCGGTCGCACGTCGCCACTCGTCCGGTTCCGCGACCGGATCGACCGGTTCGTCGGTGTCGACCAGCACGCCCCGCAAGCGCCGCTGGACTACCTCGACGAATTCGAGACGGTCGACCTGTGCCGACCTGACGCGTCGCTGTCGGCCGACGCGTTCGCGCTCATCCTGTCGAACTTCACGCTCGAGCACTTCGTCGATCCACCGGTCGCCCTGGCGAACCTGTATCGGTCGCTTCGATCTGGTGGGACGCTCGTGGTGACGACTGTCAATCGGCGTCACCCGTTCGTTGCCGCATATCTGGGGCTGTCTGACCGGCACCGCCTTCGCCTTCAGCCGTACCTGAAGGTGAGTGCGGCGGACGCTCATCCGCTCGTCGGCATCTGCAACGATCCGGCGACCCTGCGGGCAGCGCTGGCCACGGCTGGCTTCGTCCGTATCGAGCTGGAGACCGTACCCAATCTCGCCCGCGCCTGGGGACATCGACTGCCGACGTTCGCGCTCGGCGCGGCCGGCGATCTGATGACCCAGCGCATCCCGAGCCGCCGCTCCACGATCCTGGCGGTCGCGCGGAAACCGGACGCCGCGTAGCGCGGGCATCGACTGCACGTTCCAGGTCCTTCATCGGCCGACGGTCCGCGTCGCGAAGGGGCAGGGGAACGACTCACGTCCGCGTTTTGACCCGTCGGCGTGGCGGTCGGTCCTTGGACACTCGAAAATCGTGCCGTCCGGCAGTCGCTCGGCGGCGTATCGTGGACGAGACTCCGGTACAGAGCGCGATCTCGGGCGCGGCCGCACGGCTGTCTGCGCATCGCGGGCGCTCGGTGCTGACGACCGAGCAGTCGCGGTACGGCTCGCAGGAGGGGGAACTCGCCCTCGGAAGGAAGGAGGCCGGGACGCACGAGTACCTCGGGGATAACGCGATCGCGTCACGAATCTGCAAACGCACGAGAGGATCGACACATGGCGGACAAGTACAGCTTCCTGGTCATCAAGTATCCAAAGGCCGACACAGCGATGGAGGCACTCGCCGTCCTCAAGGAGCTCGCGGGCGACAAGGTCGTCAAGCTGAAGGATGCGGTCGCGGTCACCAAGACCGAGAAGGGCAAGATCAAGCTCCACCAGACGAAGGACGATTCGCCGGGTAAGGGATTCATCAAGGGCGGGTTCATCGGCATCCTGTTCGCCGCGCTGTTCGGACCAGCCGGCTGGATCGTGCTGGGTGCGACCGCTGGCGCGGCGCTCGCCTCGTTCGATCGCGGCGTCAAGAACAAGCTGCTCAAGGAACTGGGGCAGAGCATGTCCGCATCGGAGTCGGCGGTCGCGATCCTCGTTGAGCATGCCGATTGGCCGACGGCCGTCGAACGCATGAAGTCCCACAACTTCGGCGGGCAGGTCGTCATCGAGGAGATCGTCGCCGAGGACCTCGAAGAGGTCGAGAAGCTGCTCGAGGACCCGAAGACGGTCGCAGCCGTCCCCGAGGAGCTCGAGGTCGCCGCAGCCGCGGTTGCGGTCGAGGAAGCCCAGGTCGAAGAACCGATGGCCGCCGAGCCGGTCGTCGAGGCGCCGCTGCCTGTCGCGGCTGCCGCAGTGCCCGCCGCGCATGCCGCGGTCGGGATCGCCGCGATCGAAGGGATCGGTCCCGGCTACGCCGAGCAGCTCATCGCCATCGGCATCACCTCATCCGATGACCTGCTGATGGCCGGGGCCAAGGCGAATGGCCGCGAAAAGCTCGCGGCGACGACCGGCATCAGCGACAAGCTGATCCTTGGCTGGGTCCACCACGCGGACCTGATGCGGATCCCCGGGGTCGGGCCGCAGTACAGCGACCTGCTCGAGGCCGCCGGGGTCGATTCGCCGGCCGAGCTCGCCCAGCGGAACCCGAAGAACCTCGAGGCGACTGTCCAGTCGGTCGCCGCGGAGCGGCCCGGCATCGTCCGACGCATCCCGGGCGAGGCCGAGATCACCGGTTGGATCGAGGAGGCGTCCAAGCTCGACAAGGTCGTCGAACACTGAGCATCCGAAAAATAGGACGCTCGCACGGCACATCCGGCGAGGTGTGCCGTGCGTGGATGGGATCACGTGAGGGCGGCCCTCGGGTCGCGTCGCGAAACGCCTACGAGTCGGCCCGTCGAGGACCGATCAGGCTTGGAAGCCGCTCGGACGTCGCTCGACACGCATCGGGAGACGGTCGGGTCGCAGCGTGATCTGCGGCTTCGGCCGAACCCGGCGGCTGCCCGCCGTTTCGAGTCGGACGCGCTGGGCGATCGTCGCGAGCAGCAGATGCGCTTCCATCAGGGCGAAGTGGTTGCCGATGCAGACGCGTGGTCCTGCCCCGAACGGAAGGTAGGCAGACCTCGGTAGAGCCGCTTCGCGTTCAGGCGTGAACCGGTCGGGGTCGAACCGCCGCGGATCGGCGAACACGTCCGGCCGCCGATGCATCCCGAACACGTTGACGCCGACCGTCACGCCGGGTGCGAGGCGGACGCCACCGATCTCGACCTCCCGCTCGGTCTCGCGGCCGAGGAGGTAGGCGGGCGGATAGAGCCGCATCGCCTCCTTCAGCACCATGAGCACAGTCGGGAGTGATTCGAGATCGCCGACACTCGGTGACCGCCCTCCGAGGACCTCATCGACCTCGCGTTCGACTCGGAGTCGAGCGCTGGGGTTCCGGGCAAGGAGACGCAACGCCCAGGCGAGCGCGTTCGCGGTGGTCTCGTGCCCAGCGAAGAACAGCGTCATGATCTCGTCCCGCAATTCACCGTCGGACATCGTCCGTCCGTCGTCTTCGTCACGGGCGCGGACCAACTGCGACAGCATGTCTTCGCCCGTCGCGCCCGACCGTCGACGCTCTGCGACCAGTTGTGCGACGAGCAGATCGACGCGGCCGATGGCGTCCGCGTTGCGGCGGCGACCGAGTGTCGGCAGCCTCATGGGCAGTGGCACCATGCGTGCCGACTCGACCGCCGCATGGCTATTGGCGATGCCGAACGCGTGACCCACCCAGGTCGTCTCGTGGGCGACATCGACCTCGAACAAGGTCCGGGCCACGATCGACAAGGTCAGCCGCATCATCTCGTCAACGACATCGACGACCTGCCTGTCATCCCAGCCGGCCGCGGCGGCCTCGCCGTGACGGACCATCTCGTCACCCCATCGGCTTACGGACCTGGGAGAGAAGCTCGGGGCCATCAGTTTGCGTTGCCGGCGATGAACGTCTCGCTCGCTCGTCAGCAAGCCGTCGCCCAACAGCGGCCGCGCGAAACGCCTGAGCGTCCGGCTCTTGGCGAACGCATCGGCCTGTTCGACGAGGACCTCGCGCGCCAACGCCGCATCGGTGACGAGGATGATCTCGAACGGGCCGAGCGGCACGGTCGCCATCGGGCCGTATCTCGCCGGGACGTCGGTGAGGACCCGGAGTCGCTGCCATCGGAAGGCCGGTAGCTGGCCCAGGAGAGGCCAACCGCGGGCGACGGGGATCCCCTCAGGCCGATGCGGCATCGCACGGCCCTTCTGTCGCTTCCTCGGTCGCGGCCGAGGACTCCGACGCTACAGTCGCCATCGAGATCAGCAAGGCTGGCATCCCCTCACGACGCAGAAGTCCCCTCAGACCGCGTTCGCTTGCGGCGCCCCCGCTCACCTGACGCCTCCTGCGCCGCCCTATCATGCGCCGATGGTCATCCACGCGACCAGCCCACAGACGATCGGCCGGGATCGGGAGCTCGAGCGTATGCGGGCCGCCCAGGCGGTGGCCGTCGACGGCCGCTTGAGCGTGGTCGTCCTCGCCGGCGAAGCCGGCATCGGCAAGACGCGTCTCGCAGGCGACTTTGCTCGCGAGGTAGAACGTTCCGGCAGCGTCGCGCTCATCGGCTCGTGCGTCCGTGTCGACGGGGAGAACCTGCCGTTTCTGCCCTGGGTCCAGATCCTGCGCGCTCTGCCCGGAAGGTTCGATGCCGGCACGGCTGCCCGGATCCTTGGCCCGGCCCGGGCTGAGGTCGCACGCCTGGTTCCCGAGCTCGGCGAGGTTCGAGCGCCCGATGCAGCGGCGGCGGCCATGGTCGGACGCTTGCGACTGTTCGAGTTGATCGGCGGGGTGATCGAGCGACTCGCAGAGACCAAGCCCACCGTTCTCGTCATCGAGGACGTGCAGTGGGCGGATCCCGCGAGTCTTGACCTGCTGTCGTTCGTCACGCGCACGGTCCGCAGCGGCCGCCTCATGCTGGTGCGTCACCGACCGGACCGACGAGCCTGGGCCGCAGGAAGTCACTGACCGCATCCTCGCCGACATCGCCCGCGGCGGAAACGTCGACTGGATCGATCTCGAACCCCTCGACGTCGAGGCGGTCCGGGCTCAGGCGGCGGCGATCCTCGGACACCGACCTTCGATCGAGGACGCGCAGCGAATCACGAGCCGTGCCGGAGGCAACCCGTTCCTGGTCGAGGAGATCCTGGCATCCGGCAGCGTCGAAGCCGCCGGGTCGCGGGGCCTCCTCGGCCTTCTCCGGCGTCGAGTTCACAGCGTCACTTCGGCCGAGCGGGAGATCCTTTCGATCGTCGCGATCGCAGGCGGCTTCGTCGATGACGCGACAGTTCACCGGGTCAGCCGGATGACCGAGACTGATACGGAAGCGGCGTTGCACGCTGCGCTCGACGCGGCTCTGCTGCTCCGGTCGGGCGATGGCTATGTGTTCCGTCACGGATTGATGGCCGAGGCGGTCGAAGCGGACCTCCTGCCAGCCGAGCAGAAGCGCCTCCACGCCTTGCTGGCGGAGGCGCTTTCGTTGCGCGGATCCCGCGACGCCGGCGAGCTCGCGAGGATCGCCGGACACTGGCTCGGAGCGGGTCGGCTGGACCAGGCGCTGGACGCTTCGTGGGTCGCGGGTGGCGCCGCGGAGCGGGCTCTCGCGTTCGAGGCAGCGTCACTGCAGTACGAGCGCGCCCTCGCTCTCCATGGGCGACTGTCGGATGAGGGATCGACTCCGGACCTCCCGGTCGTCCAGATCCTCGAGCGCGCCGCAGAGATGTCGGCACTCGCCGGACGGCCCTCCCGAGCCATCGAACTGGCACGAATCGGCATCGCGCTGGAGCCAGGCTCGCCCCCGTCGCTGCGGTCGACGTTCGCGAATTTGCACCGCAGGCTCCGCTGGTCGCTGTCCGACATGGGCGAGTACGCAGCCGCGATCGCCGACGCACAGGCGTCGCTTGTGCTCCACGATGACGCGACACCACCCGCCGGGTGGACGAATGCGGCAGCGCACCATGCCGGCCTCCTCCACTCGCTGGGCCGGTTCAGCGAAGCTATCGTCGTCGCTGATCTGGCGGTCGAGGCAGCGGTCAGTGCCGGCGAACGCGCGGACGAGGCAGTGGCCCTCGGCGTCAGTGGCTGGTCGCGCATCTGGCTCGGCCATCCCGACGAGGGCCTCGAGCGGATCGACCGTGCGGTGGCGATCGCACGCGAGCTCGCGATCCCGCACGGGCTCGGGCTTGCGTTGCGTCACAGCGCTGCCGCGGCGAGGTTCGTCGGTCGGTACGAGGTGGCCTTCGATCTTGCCGATGAGGGCCTCGAGGAGGCTGCTCGGGTCGGACTCCAACGCACCGTCGCGCCGAGCCTCGCGGTCGAGCTCGCCCTCGCCGCGCACGAGCTCGGGCGCTGGCATCGCGCAGCGATCGTCGTGGCCGACGCGCTGGACCGTGACCCGTCTGGCGCGAACGCCGTCGACCTCGACCTTCTTTCGCGACTGATCTCCGCGGAGGCCGGCGACTCGGCTGCCACCCAGGTCGAGGAAGGGCGCATCGTTGACGCGAACCGCGACATCGACCGTGTCGGACTCGACCGCCGCCTGCGCGCCGAGCTCGCACTTCGGCAGGCTCGACCAGAGATCGCCGCTGACGTCGCGATGGCTCGGCCGGCAGTCGCCCGGCCGATACCGCCTCTGACGCACGCTGCTCTGCTCGTCTGCGGGATCTCTGGCCTGGTCGCGCGCGCGATCGAGGCGCGCGCTCGTCGGTCGGCTGGCCAGCTCGACAGCGCGGCGAGTGCCGCCGAGGATCTGCGACGTCAGCTCCGGGACATCGATCGACCCAAGGGCGATGGCGCGGCCGCAGCAGGAATGGTCGCGGAGCTGGACGCCTGGTCAGCCGAAGCGGACGCGGAACTCACGCGGTTGACGGCACCGGAGCCAGACGCTTGGGCGACCGCGAGCGCCGCGTGGGTCCGACTCGGGCGGCCGGCCCGGGCCCTGTTGGCATCGATGGCGGAACTCGAGCTTCGATCATCGACTCATGACCGCACCGGCGCGGAGTCGTTGCTTGCTGCCAGCCTCGGGCTCGCCGAGACGCTCCAGTCGAAGGCGGCGACTGCCGACCTGCTCGCGCTCGCGCGACGCGCGCGCCTTCGCACGCCGACTCCCGAGGTGTCGGCTCCGACGGCTTCGTCAGCCGAGCAGCCATTCGGCCTGACGGCGCGGGAACGCGAAGTTCTGACGCTTATCGTCGGCGGCTTCTCCAACAGCGAGATCGGCTCCAGGCTGTCGATGAGCGACAGCACGGCCAGCGTCCACGTGTCCCACATCCTCTCGAAGCTCGGCGTCACGACGCGTGTCGAAGCGGCCGCCATCGCGATCCGCTCAGGGCTCGACTCGTAGACCGAAGCGGGCGGCGCATACTCGCGCCCCGGTCCGTCTTCGCCACCGGTGATCCATGGTCAGCGTGCCCCAGGCTGCGACATTCCTTATCGCCGACATCTCCGGGTACACCGGGTACCTCGCCGGGACCGAGCTGGACCACGCGCACGACATCCTCGCGGATCTGATGGGCACCGTCGTCGGTGCGCTCAGGCCCGCGTTCCGACTCGCCAAGCTCGAGGGTGACGCGGCGTTCACCTACGCGCCCGGCGAGACGATCGACGGGTCGTTCCTTCTCGATACCATCGAACAGTGCTACTTCGGCTTCAGGCGGCGCCGGCGTGACATTCGCCAGGCCACCTCATGCGAGTGCAGAGCCTGCAGCCGGATCCCGGACCTCGACCTCAAGTTCGTGATCCACCACGGGATCGCCATCTCGCGGCGGATGGCCGGGCGGGTGGAGCTGGTCGGGTCCGATGTGATCGTCGTGCACCGCATGCTGAAGAACGACGTCGTCGAGGGTCTCGGCATCCCGGCATACGCCCTCTGCTCCGCAGCGAGTTTGGCGGCCGCGGGGCTCGACGGCGAGGCGCTTGGGATGGTCCCGTACGCGCTCACGTACGAGCACATCGGGGACGTGCCGGCGTGGGTCTTGGACATCGAGCGGCGGTGGGAAGCGGAGGAGGCCCGGAATTGGGTGTTCGTCACCCTCGATGACGCCATTCTCGCGCTCGATATCCCGGTCGCGGTGGCGCCGCAGGTCGCCTGGGCGTTCCTGACGACGCCCGGTCAGCGGATGAGCTGGCAGCCGTGGGTCACCGAAGTCCGCATCGACGGCGCCACGGGTGGCCGCCGCGGCCCCGGCTCCGCAAACCACTGCCGGCACGGCAAGGACGCTATCGTGGAGCAGATCCTCGACTGGATGCCCTACGACTACGTCACGGACCGGACCGTCATCGACACGCCGACGGGCCCCGTCAAGGTGCTCCACACGATCGAGCTCGAGACGGTGACCGACGGCACGGTGATCCACATCCGGTTCGCTGCTCCGAAGACGAAGCGAGAGCAGGGGTTGATGGCGCACATCGGTCCCGCGTATGGCGCCGCGCTGGAGTCGGCGATCCCGGCTCTGGTCGCCCAGCTCGAGGCACGGGCCGCCGTACTGGCGGGCCCGGCCGCCGATTGAGACTTCGGATCAATCGGCAAACAGCTTCCAGTGCCCTTCGGAAACGACTTCCGCGGCGCCGTCAGTCACCTTGATAGCGGTCTCGTCGTCGATCGCGTACGCAGGCACCGGCATGCCGGCGGCCCATCGTTCAGCGTGTGACATCGTGTTATACGGCAAGTCCGGGTTTTCGAGATGCGGAAAGATCGAAAAGTCGACAAGTCCCAGCGTCTCATCGCCCCCCGAGGGCTGCTGCCAGCCGACGAAGTCCTCTCCGATCCTGGGCGTCATGACCATGCTGCCGGCGCTGAGGCCCACGTAGACCGTCTCGCTCAACGACGGCAACAGGTCGGCGAGTCCGGACTCGCGCATCCAGTGACACAGATACATCGGGTCACCGCCGTTGACCAGGAGCGCGTCCGTCTCCCGGATCATCGGCACCCACCGCTCTTTGTCGATGCTGGGCAGCGCGGTGAGCTCCAGGTTTCCCAGGGACTTCCAGCCCAATTCGCACATGGGCGTATCCGGTTCCTGCCCGCTGATGAAGCGCCAGGCGAGGACAGGGCCTCCGGGGAGTGGATAAGAAGCGGTGGAGATGCACAAGGCGCTGGACTGGGCGATAGGTTTGCCCAGGTGTTCGATCAGCGCGGCCTCGATGGTCGGGTTCTTGATGCCGCCCGACGTCAGAAGAAGCTTCATCATCGACTCCTGAAAACCTGCGATGGGAGGTACGAATTGACATGAGCAAGGTACGGGTCCACATCTCGACCTCGCTGGACGGTTATGTCGCCGGGCCGAACCAGAGCCAGGAGGAGCCGCTTGGCGAAGGCGGCGAACACCTGCACGACTGGTTGGTCCGGTTGAAGGCGTGGCGCGAGGCCGCCGGTCTGGAGGGCGGCGCGGAGGATGTCAGCACCACCGTTGTCGCCGAGGAGATGGCGAACGTCGGTGCCGAGATCATGGGTCGCGGCAAGTTCGGTCCCGCGACGCGTGGCCCGTGGGGCAACGATCCCTGGCGCGGCTGGTGGGGTGACGACCCGCCCTTTCACAAGCCGGTCTTCGTGCTGACGCACCACGAGCGCGAGCCGCTGATCCTGTCGGACACGACCTTCACGTTCGTCACCGACGGGATCGAGTCCGCCCTCGACCAAGCCCGAGACGCCGCCGGCGACAAGGACGTCTTCATCGGCGGCGGGGCCGACATCATCAACCAGTACCTGGCGGCGGGTCTCGTCGACGAGCTCGAGTTGCACGTCGCGCCGCTCCTCCTCGGTGGAGGTGCCCGTCTCTTCGACGGAGTCGGACGCGATGTGAACCTCGAGGCGGTCCGCGCGATCGAGGCGCCCGGTGTCACACACCTCAAGTACCGCGTCGTGAAGTAGCCCGGGCAGTCGCGGCTGGGCGCCGCGTGGTTACCGCCAGCCGAGGTCCGGGGCGACGTACTTGAGGATGCTCTCGATCGCGTGGGCGTTGTACTCGACGCCGAGCTGGTTCGGCACGGTGAGGAGCAACGTGTCGGCCGCCTGGATGGCCGTGTCGCCGGCGAGTTCCTTGACGAGGACGTCCGGCTCCGCCGCGTACGAACGCCCGAAGATCGCCTTCGTCTGCGCGTCGATGTAGCCGACCTGATCCGACTTCTGATCGCCGTGCCCGAAGTACGCGCGGTCGCGGTCGTCGACCAGCGCGAAGATGCTGCGACTGACCGATACCCGGGCCTCGCGAGTCGTGGCCGGCTGCGGTCCAGGCTTCGCGGAAGAGCCGGATCTGCTCCGCCTGGAGCTCGTGGAACGGGACGCCGGCGTCCTCGGTCATCAGCGTCGACGACATCAGGTTCATGCCCTGCTTGGCCGCCCATTCCGCGGTCGCGCGCGATCCGGCGCCCCACCAGATCCGGTCGCGCAGGCCGGGTGAATGTGGCTCGGGACGCAGCAGCCCGGGCGGGTTCGGGAACATCGGCGAGGGATTGGGGCTGTGCAAACCCGACCCCGGACAGTGCCTCGAGGAAGACTTCGGTGTGCTTCCTGGCCATATCGGCGTCGGTCTCGCCGTCGGCCGGCGCGTAGCCGAAGTATCCGAAGCCGTCGATGACCTGCTCGGGCGATCCGCGGCTGATCCCGAGTTGCAGACGGCCGCCGGCGATGAGGTCGGCGGCACCGGCGTCTTCGATCATGTAGAGCGGGTTCTCGTAGCGCATGTCGATGACGGCCGTGCCGATCTCGATCCGCTTGGTGCGAGCGCCGATCGCCGCCAGCAGCGGGAATGGCGACGCCAGCTGCTGGGCGAAGTGGTGGACTCGGAAGTAGGCACCGTCGGCCCCCAGGTCCTCGACCGCCTCGGCGAGCTCGATGGACTGGATGAGCGCGTCCGAGGCCGACCGGACCTGCGAGTAGGGCGACGTCGACCAGTGCCCGAACGAGAGGAAACCGATCTTCTTCACGGGCCGATTCTATCTACGCATCAGCCTGTCGGGCGATCAGGCGGTGGCCACAGCGGACTCGACCGTCGACGCCGCGCTCCGACGACGTTCGGCACGCCACAGTCGATCAGCATCTGGCGCGCCTTGTCGCGGAACAGCTCGCGGACGTCCCGGGTCGGCGGGCGGTTGCGGCTCGACGGCAGGCCCACGAGTTCCATGCAGAGCTTGTCGAGATAGCCGTCGCCCGCCGGTGTAGCCCTCGGTCTCGCCCCACAGATCCATGAACGGCATGCAGACGCGGACCATCTCGCGCTGCGCCTCGACGTAGCGGCCCGCTTCGAGCATCTGCCACAGCCCGACCGCGAACTGGGGCCAGTAGTTGCCCTGGTGGATCTCGATCGCGCGGGCGCCGAGGATGTGGCTCGTGACATATCGCATCTGGTTGTCGATGATCGAGAAGCGCGGCGAGAACCTCGAGACGACGCCTTCGAACGTCATCATCGCCGTGTCCGGCGTCGACCACTTCAGGCTCACGACGTTGGGGACGTCGACCAGGCGCTCGATGAGCGCAGCTCGACAGTCCGAGGCTCGTCCAGAACGTGTTGTAGACGATGAAGCCGATGTCCGCGGCGTCGGCGCCGGCGAGAACGTGGTCGAGGAAGTCGCCCTCGGTGTGGGCGTGGTAGAACGGCGGCGAGACCTGGACGTAGTCGGCGCCGATCGACGCCGCGGCCTTCACGAGCTTGATCAGCTCGAGGGTGCTCGTCGTCTGCCCGCCGACGGCGATCGGGACACGGCCCGCTGCGGCCGCGACCACGGCCTCCCACACGGCGACGCGCTCGTCGAACGTCATCGTCGAGAAGTCACCGGCCGCACCGCCGGCGAGGAGCACCGCGTTGCCCGTCACGCAACCGCCTTCGATCAGGAACTCGACATGCCGGGCGATCGCATCGAGATCGACCGACAGCTCCGGATCGTCGCGGAACATGGTCGGGATCGTGATGTAGCAGCCGGTCAGGCGCTCGCGGGACTTGGTTGCATCCATCGACATCAGCCCCCTCCGAGACCCGCCCGAAATGACACCTGGAGCGCGTTCGCACCGTCGCGGAGCTCGAGATCCGAGCCCGTGATGGTGTACTTGGTAGCGGCCTGCATCGCCGTGAGGAAGAGCATCTCCTGGTCGTCGACGCCCGCCGGGTTCGCGCATGCCTTCCTGGTCGTGGCGAGCGGCCCGATCTTGATCGTCGACGCGTCGCTGGTGTACGGCCCGTTGTAGTCGTTGCAGCCGCCGGAGCCGGCGACAGTGCCGGCGTCGGCGAAGATCGCGGTGAGCGTTGTCCCGGCGATGACGCTCGAGACGGCTCCCTTTCCGTTGTTGACGCCGGTCGCGACCCACCGTGTCTTCGTCAGACCGGCGGCCTCAGTCGCAGCGAACTTCAGGCCGACCTTTCCCGTCGCTGGTCTTCAGCTCGAGCGAGCCCGCCGCTCACCGAGTAGGTCGCGACCTTCTCCATCGCCGCGAGGAAGACCGTTTCGACGGCACTCTCGGCAGGCCCGCAGGCCTTCTTCGTCGCCGCCAGGGGCCCGATGGTGAGCTTGTCGCCGTCGACGGTGTACGTCCCGGTGTAGTCGTTGCAGCCGGCATTGCCCGACACGGTCCCGGCCTCGAACGTGGCGGACGCCGTGATCGCCTCTGGAACCGGAACCGCATTCCCGCCGGGACCCATGTACTCGCTGAGACGCCACAGCGTCCCTTCGAGGCTAGACCCGGCGGCCACCGAACCCGCTGCAGTCGCCGCCGCGGTCGCCGGGGTCACCGCCGCGGTCGATGCCGCCGGCGATGCTGCCCCGCCCGTCGTCGAAGAACATGCCACCAGAGCGAAGGCCGCGCTCACCGCGACGGCTGGTCCCATCGCTCCGCCAAGACGTCGTGTCGACACGCTTTGCATCCCCCTCAGGAAAGGTCACCCGGCCCGACCGATCACCGAACGCGCACGGGGTCACCTTCTCGATCGTACTCGGCGCGGGCCGACGGGACCCGCCAGACCACCGCTGCGCCCAAGCTCAGCCCGGCTCCGCGTTCGCGAACTTCGCGCGGCCGGCCGGTCGATAGGTCTGGAACATCACTCCTGATTTCGTCGACCAGGACTCGATCAGCTCGAGGTCGTGGTTCTGGCCCTTCTCCGGGAACAGCCGGAGCCCGTCGCCGACGATCACGGGATAGACCCGCAGGTTGAGCTCGTCGACGAGGTCGCGCTCGAGCAGCCACCGGAGGAGCACGCCGCTGCCGTGGACCTGGAGCTCGCGGCCGGGCTTGCGCCTTGAGCTCCCGCACGGCGGCCTCGACGTCGCCGTCGATCACGTGGGTGTTCTGCCACGTCGGGTCCTTGAGCGTGGTCGAGGGCACGTACTTGGGCAGGACGTTGATGCCGTGGGACACCGGATCGCCGGCATCGTGCTTGGGCCAGTAGGGTTCCCAGATCTCCCAGGTCTTGCGCCCGAGGAGGAACGCGTCGGCGCGCTCGAACAGCGTGGTCAGGAACCGCCAGCCTCTCCTCGTCGGCATGCGCCGCGGTCCAGCCGCCGCGATCGAACCCAGCCCGGCGGTCTTCATCGAGACCTCCCGGACCCTGGTAGACGCCGTCCACCGAGACCATCATCGATGCGATCGAGCTTCATTGTCGATTGCTCCTTTGTGATTGATCGTTCCTGGTCAGACTGCCGCTCGGAAGAAGGGCCATCGGTGGGGCCGCTGGCAGCGTCTCGGGGATCGCGGGGTGGCCATTCCACAGCTCGTCCCGGCGGCGGATCAGATAGGCCGTCTCGGCGGTGTTGCCCGCCAGCTCGATGGCGTTGTCGTACGCGGCGCGGGCCTCCTGCACCGCGGTCCAGCCGGCGCAGCAGCTCGGCGCGGGTCGCGTGGTAGGCGTGATAGCCGCCCAGACTCTCCTCGAGGCGGTCGACGGCCGCGAGTGCGACCACCGGGCCGTCAAGCTCGCCGACGGCGATGGCCCGGTTGAGGGCGACGATCGGCGATGGATCGAGGCCGATCAGCTGGTCGTACAGGGCGACGATCTGCGACCAGTCCGTGTCGCGCATGTCGGCGGCGGACGTGTGCACCGCGTTGATGGCCGCGAGGATCTGGTAGCGACCAGGAGCCACTCCGGTGGCTAGCCGTTCCCGCACCAGTCGATGACCTTCGCCGACCATAGACGCGTCCCACGCCCCGCGATCCTGCTCGTCGAGCGTGACCAGTTCGCCGGTCACCGAAACCCGGGCCGTGCGGCGGGCCTCGGTGAGGAGCATCAGTGCCAGCAGCCCGGCGACCTCACCGTCGTCGGGCAGGAGGTTCGCGAATCTGGCGAGTGAGCCGGATCGCCTCCGAGGTCAGGTCCTGACGTACGGGATCGGTGTCCGGGCCGGTCGCGAGGTAGCCCTCGTTGAAGACGAGGAAGAGGACCGCGAGCACGCCGGAGACGCGCGCCGGCAGATCGTCGGCGGAAGGCACCCGATACGGGATGCGGGCCGCCTTGATCTTCGCTTTTGCGCGACTGATCCGCCGCACCATCGTGTCCTCCTGCACGAGGAAGGCACGGGCGATCTCAGGGACGGTAAGACCGCCGACCATCCGGAGCGTGAGCGCCACCCGGTTCTCCATCGCGAGCGCCGGGTGACAGCACGTGAAGATCAATCGGAGCCGGTCGTCGTCGATGGCGCCGAGAGGCTCGGACGATTCGTCGTCGTACAACATCCGAGCCTCCTTCTGCTTGTCGCCACGCTTCTTCTCGCGGCGGATACGGTCGATCGCCTTGCGGTTGGCGGTCGTGGTCAGCCAGGCGCCCGGGTTCGGCGGCACGCCGTCGGTCGGCCACCGCTCGACAGCCGTCGCGAACGCCTCGGCAGTCGCGTCTTCCGCGATGTCGAGGTCACCGAAACGCCTCGCCAGCGCGGCGACGACCCGCGCCCACTCCTCGTTGTGGGCCTTCGTGATCGCCTCCGTCGCGTCGACGACGCTTACACGACGAGGAACGGCCGCACCTCGACCCTTCGATTGCAGGCTTTCGAGCCGGCGGCGGCGAGCTTGAGCGCCACATCGAGGTCGGGAGCCTCCATGACCCAGAAGCCGGCGAGGTACTCCTTCGATTCGAGGAACGGCCCATCGGTGAACACCGGCGTCTCACCCCGCCCATCAACGACGGTCGTGGCGGTCGGGGAGGCGAGGCCGCCGGCGAAGACCCAGTGGCCCTCGGCCTCAAGACGCTCGTTGAAGGCGTCGATGGCAGCCATCTCGGCCGAAGTGGCGGATTCGGACTTGTCGTCGATCACGGAAACCAGGTACTGCATCATCGCGATCTCCTTCGATCAGACCGTCGGGTCGGGCAGGAGCTCGCGGACCTCTTGGGCACAGCGGCAGGCGACCGCGAACTTCGCGGCCCATTCCAGCGCCTCCGCCCGTGATGGCACATCGACTACCGCGAACCCGCCGATGACCTCCTTGGTCTCGGGGTACGGGCCGTCGGTGACCGTTCCGTCGGTGCCGACGATGCTCGCCTGCTGGCTCTGCAGCCCGCCGCCAAAGACCCACGCGCCGGCGGCTTTGGCCTCCTCGACCACGGCGTGCGCCGCGCTCGCCACGTCGGGCAGGTCCTCCTCGGGGAAGACCATCGCGCCGTCATCGAATGAGATCAGGTACCGCGCCATCGCATTCTCCTTACCTCGGCGGCCTCCTCGGGCCGTCTCTCACCCGTGCTACGAACGACTCTGGTCGAATCGGACAGCGCTCAGGGACTTCTTCAGGGAATTTCGGTCGGCGGGAGGGTCCGCCCGAGGATGCCGAAGCGACGCGGGCCATCCACATCCCGTCTAATAGTCCCATGGCTGCGATCACCGTCCCACGCCCGGCCATGTCATCGTCGAGCGTCGGCGCGTCGATGGCCGTGGTGTCGATCCTTTGTGTGCAGGTCGGCCTGGCGGTCGCTGTCAACCTGATCGACGACCTCGGCGTCGCGGGCACTACCTGGCTGCGGCTGGCCTGGGCCGCACTGATCCTGATCGTGCTGGTGCGGCCGCGGCCCTCGGACTTCTCTCGGTCCGCGTTTCGGGCCACGGTCCTTCTTGGACTCGTCACATCGGGTACCGCCCTGTTCTTCATGGCGGCGATCGCGCGACTGCCGCTCGGCACTGCGAGCGCCCTGGAGTTCCTCGGCCCGCTCGGCGTCGCGGTGTGGCGCGGGCGCGGCGGCGTCAAGATCTGGCCGGTCATCGCCGCGGCGGGTGTCGTCTGCCTGACCGAGCCCTGGACCGGCGAGGCAGACGCCCTCGGAGTCGCCTTCGCGCTCGCCGCCGGTGTCTGCTGGGGCATCTACATCATCCTCACTCAGCACGTCGGCGACGAGGTCGTCGGCGTGAAGTCGCTCGCGGTGACGATGCCCGTAGCCGCGCTGGTCGCCACCGTCGTCGCGGCCCCGAGCACCTTGCCGCAGTTGACTCCCGAACTGCTGCTGATCGGCCTCGGGCTCGCGATCCTCCTGCCCGTCGTCCCGTTCACGCTCGAGTTCCTTGCCCTTCGACGGCTGACCACGGCCGCCTTCGGGACGTTGATGAGCCTGGAGCCGGCGTTCGCCCTTCTGATCGGCTTCATCCTGCTGGGCCAGCAGCCTGGCGCGCTAGCCGTCCTCGGCATCGTCTGCGTGGTCGTAGCGGGAATCGGGGCTGAGCGCACGGGCGGGCGGGAGGTCGTCCCCGCGCCGACCTAGCCCGCCCGACCTAGCCCGCCCGACCCCGCCCGACTCAGTCGCGGCGCTTAGCTGAGCGCTGCGCGAAGGGCCCCATCGAGGTCGGTCCAGAGATCCTCGACGTTCTCGATGCCGACCGACAACCGGCAAAGCGTCGGGCCAACGACCCCAGCGTCGCCGGCGTACCGCGCCCGGCGCTCGATGAGTGACTCGACGCCACCGAGGCTCGTCGCGTGGGTCACCAAGCGGAGACCGCCGAGGAACGCATCGGTCTGCTCCACGGTCCCCGCAACCTCGAAGGAGAGCATCGGTCCTGACCCGTTGGGCAGCACTCGCGATGCCCGCTCATGGAACGCGTCGCCTGGCAGGCCCGCGTAATGGACCTTGGAGACGCCGGGATGAGCAGCAAGCCGACCGGCGAGCTCGGCGGCGGACGCCTCCGACCGGTCGAGCCTGACTGCGAGCGTCCGAAGGCCGCGAAGCGCGAGGAACGCTTCGAGGGCGCCCGGGACCGCGCCGTGATCGTGGCGCTGGCGGACGAGAAAGGCGTCGTGAGCGTCGTCCTTGCACACGGCAGCACCCAACAGCAGGTCAGAGTGGCCGCCGATGAACTTGGTGGCCGAGTGCATCACGATGTCGGCGCCAAGGTCGAGTGGACGCTGGCGAAGCGGCGTCGCGAAGGTCGAGTCCACGACCGTCAGTGCGCCGCGCTCCCGGGCGCCAGCCGCGACGGCCGGGATGTCGGCAACGACCATGAGCGGATTGGCGATGGATTCGACCCAGACCATCGCAGCGCCCTCCGCGGCCGCGAGAATCGCGTCCGTGTCGTCGGCAGGGGCCACCCGAAGGATCAGGCGGCCCTGCGCCGCCATGCGCTCGAAGATGTTTCGGACGCCGTAGTACGTCACGGTGGAGAGAACGACCGTCCCTCCGGTCGGGACGAGATCGGCGATGGCCGTCGCGGCGGCCAGACCGGAAGCGAATGTGACAGCGCGCCCACCTTCCAGCGCGCCGAGCGCCGCCTCGAGCGCACCCCACGCCGCATTCCCGTCCCGGCCGTACTCGAGGCTGGCGTCGTGGGCGTAGGTCGAGCTCAGCACGATCGGCGGGTTCATCGGTGCACCGGACACGCGCTGCGGCCTGCCGGCCTGCACGGCGACGGTGTCGGGCGACCATGCAGCGTCCAATCGCAATGGCGATGGATAGAGCGGTTCGGTCACGGCGCAGTCCTTATCTCGGCGGGGAACCCGAGGATAGACTCGCGCGAAGGAATAGACAGGAGCGAGCGCATGAAGATCCTCGACAACCCCGCGACCACGAAGGCCGGCACCGACAGGTTCATCGGCGACGCCTGGTTCGACCTCATCATCCGCGGCGATCCGCCGTCCCGTGTCCGGGCGAGCGTCGTCCGGTTCGCGCCCGGTGCCCGCAACCACTGGCACCGGCATGCCGTCGGGCAGGTGTTCCACGTCACCGACGGCGTCGGTCGAACGCAGGCTCGTGGCGGCGACGTGATGGAGATCCGCGCCGGCGACACGGTCCACACGCCTCCCGGTGAGTGGCACTGGCACGGCGCTGCCCCGGATCGGTTCATGACCCACTTCACGGTCTACGAGGCAGCCGATGACGGCGCCGAGACCGATTGGGGCGACCCGGTCGGCGACGACGAGTATGCCGCTCAGCCGGTGCGGCCCGGCCGCTGAGGAGATCGACTCGCACGTAGCGCGCCGTACGTCGCGGACGCGGTCGCGCCGTGCGGGCCGCGCCGACTGTGATGCAGCCGACACCACCAGCCGTGGATCGAGGTCTGACCGGCTCGTGTTCTAGTGCATCCTCGCCTGTAGTCCACAGAGGCACGGCCCCGACGGACGTGCCTCGCCTTCGCCACCGAGAAGCGTTACGGCCGATGCTCGACTCCGCAGAACTCGCCCACCAATGGGACCTCGCGATCCGACTTTTGCTTGCGGCGGCTCTCGGTGCGTTCATCGGCCTGGAGCGCGAGGTTCACTCGCATCCGGCAGGCATGCGAACGCACCTCCTCGTGTCACTCGGGGCAGCGCTCTTTACGGTCGTCTCGATCTACGGGTTCGTGGGAACGGTGGGTTCGCCGGGCAGTGCTCCGGTCGACCCAAGCCGCGTCGCGGCGCAGATCGTCACCGGCATCGGCTTCATCGGCGCGGGCGCGATCATGAAGTACGGACCGTCGATCCGGGGTCTCACGACGGCGGGCAGCCTGTGGGCCACGGCCGCGATCGGGATGGCAGCGGGCGCCGGACAAGTCGGCATAGCGATCAGCGGTGGCGCGATCGTGCTCTTCTCGCTCTGGCCGCTGCACTGGATCCTAAGCCAGCTCCAGGTCAAGTCCGACGACACCATCCGCATTCGGCTTGGCCTTCAAGGGCTCGACCCATTGTGGCTCGTGACCCAGGAATTCACGCGTCTCCACGTCGAGATCACCGACGTCAAGAGCGAACGCACGGCGAAGGACCGATACGTCGTCGAGCTCGATGTGAAACCCAAGAACGGGACGGCGATCGACGGCCTCCTTCGCCACATCACCGCGATCCCCGACGTTGAGCTCCTCGAGGCCGCCAGCTGACATCCCGCCCACCGCGCCGCGTCCCGGCGGTCGTCTCGGGGTCCCAGCCCGCTATGCCCCGGTGATATCGTCCGCGGACCGGCTCGTCCTGCAGGCTCCGGCCGGCCTTCCCGCCGGCCATCGCTTGAATTCACCAGCGATCCGTCGCCATCGCGTCTCGAGGGGACCCCGACCGCACCATGTATGCCGTCAACTGGGACCTGGTCGACAGGCTCGACATTTCGCGCACGGCGCTGGCCGGCGACACGGTGCTCGTGACGGGCGGAGCTCGTGGCATCGGCGAGGCGGCCGGCGTCACGATGGCGGCTCTCGGTGCTCAGGTCGTCGTCGTCGACAAGCGTGCGATCGGGCAGGATGTCGCCGACGCGATCAACGCCGCGGGCGGTCAGGCGAAGTTCATCGAGTGCGACCTCGGTGTCGTCGACGAAGTCATGGCCATGATCCCGGCCGCGATCGATGCCTTCGGCAAACTCGACATCGTCGTCAATAACGCCTTGAACGCGCCCTTCGCGCCCGTCGTCGGCCTCGACCTCGCGGATTGGGAGGAGACGTTCGCGATCAACGCTCGGGCACCATTCCTGATCATCAAGCACCTGCTCCCGGCGATGCTCGAACGCCAACACGGCGTCATCGTGAACATGGTCGCCTACGAGGGATCGCCGATGGCGGCGGCCTACTCCGCGACCAAGATGGCCCTTCGGTCTCTCGCTTTCACCGTTGCCAGGGAGATCGGCAACGACTCGGGCGTGTCGGCCTTTTCCTTCATTCCGGGGATCGTGGACACCCCGCTCATGCGCGAGGACCTGTTGCCGAAGCTCGCGGCGATGTTGGGCGTGTCCCTTGACGAAGCCATCGCGATCGTCACGACGAACCCCGGCTACGACGGGATGATGCCGGTGGATCATTGCGCGACGGCGTTGGTGCGCGCGATCGTCCACGCGCCCGAGTACAACGGACAGGTCGCGGACCCGTTCGAGCCCCTCGACCGCATCGGTGTGATCCAGATGCCACGCCTTGATCCGGAGGACGCGCCGGCCCAGCTCGACATCTCTGGGCCGCAGTCCGGGCTCTACATCAAGCAGTACCTCGGCGAGGTCACGAACCACGCGAAGGAGCTCGAGGAACGTGTCGCACTCCGGACGCGGGAACTCGACGCCGCGCGGAAACGATCCGACACCCTCCTGCTGAACATCCTCCCAGCGCCGATCGCCGAACGGCTGAAGAAGGGCGAGCACATGATCGCCGACCACTTCGCCGCAGTGACGGTGCTGTTTGCCGACATCGTCGGCTTCACCGAGATCTCGACCCACTTGACGCCCGAGCGGGCCGTCGACGTCCTCGATGCGGTCTTCTCGGAGTTCGACAGGATCGCCGGACACTACGAGCTCGAGAAGATCAAGACGATCGGAGACTGCTACATGGCGGTCGGCGGGCTTCCCGAGCCGCAGGCCGACCACGCCGAGCGCGTGGCGAACGCCGCGCTCGAGATGCTGCCCGCACTCGCTCGGGTCGGCAAGTGGCTCGACATGCCGTTGTCGGTCCGGATCGGACTCCATTCCGGCGACGCGGTGGCAGGCGTGATCGGGCGGCAGAAGTTCGTCTACGACCTCTGGGGCGATACGGTGAACACGGCCAGCCGGATGGAATCACATGGCGTCGGCGACCGGATCCAGTGCACGGAGCGGTTCTACCGGCTGATGGGCGACCGATTCAGCTTTGCGCCGCGCGGCCAGGTCGATATCAAGGGCAAGGGCATGATGCCGACGTATTTCCTCGTCGCCGCGCGGTAAAGTCGACCCTCGACCTACGCTGGCGGCACGGTCGCATCCCCGGGATCTGCCGGTGAGCCGCCGAGGCTCTCCCGAATGGCCTCCATCATCGCGGTCTCGACCGGCACGACCCCGCCCTTCGCGTCCGCTACCGCCTGCGTGAGCCCGAGCACGAGCTCACGGTAGGGATCGACGTCCGCGGGCGACTTGGCCTGAAGCGTCGCTATCGAAGATCGGAGCGCCTCCATCGTCTGGGCCCGCATCTTGTCGGGCGATGTCCCGAGTCCGAACCCGGAGCCTCGGGTCTTCGCCAGCTCGCGGATGAGGTCGCTCGACGCCGCCACGTGTTGGCCTGCCAGGTACTTCGCCATCGCGCCGACCTCGCCGAACGTGTCGGTGAAGTCTCGATCGCTCAGGGAGACGAGCATGGCGGAGCCGGTCAGGCCCTTCTGCAGCGCCTCCCACTCCGGCTCGGTGAAGTCGTTCTTCGTCGCCATGGTGACCTCCCGAAGGTTTCCGCGTGGCGTCCCGCGGCCGAGGCGAGACGTTGGACCGGGCAGGACGGACGCCTGTGCCGTCCCACCCGTTGTACACGGGCGCACATAAGCGGCGGATGCGCGTCATCCGACCTTATGTATCAACTACTGTCGGCTCGCGATGTTCGGCCCGCGGGTAAATCACACTGCGACCCGTGATGTCGAAGGGCTCCCGCCGAATCCTCGCTCTCGACGGCGGATGGCAACTGTCCAGACGAGCTTCGGTGGCGGGATCGCCGATGTCGACGCCCTCCGGCGCGCGAGCCAGCACCTCCAGGCGGACGGGCTGCGCTACGCCGTGGAGGCGAACCGACGGCGCGAGCCGCGCCACTCGGGATCGCTGCCGTGGCAGTTCAACGAGTCGTATCCGAACGCCTGGTGCACCGCGGCAGTCGATCACCGCGGCGACCCGAAGCCGGCCTATTTCGCAGTCAGGCGTGCGTACGAGCCGGTCCATGTCTCCGCCCGTTTCGAGGGCTGGGCGACGGACGGGGGAACGATCGATGTCGAGGTGTGGGCATGGTCAGGGCTTGAGGACATCTCGGGCGCGGAGGTCCGTGCCGTCGTGCGCGGACTCGACGGCGGGCCGATCGGGCCGGCGTTGTCGATTCGCCTCGATCTCGTCTCCGGATCGCCGGTCTCGGTCGGCCGGGTCGGTGCGCCGTGTCCGACAGGCCTCGCGATCCTCGACCTCGCGCTGCTCGACAACGGAGGGGGCGTCGCGTCGGCGAACCGTTACGTGCTCAGCGGAACCGCCGATCTTGGGCCGCTGCGGCACGTACCGCCGGCACACATCGAAGTCGACCGGATGCCTGATCCCGAGCAGCGCCTCGGTCGAGCGACTGGTCATTCGTCACGTGGCCGGTCCGGCCGCGCTTGGACTGATCGTCGAGGACGCGCGCCCGATCACCGCGGCCGGCTGGCTCGAAGCCGAGGACGGCTGGTTCGAGATGCTGCCCGGCGAGACCCGCACCGTCGGGCTCCGCTGGGCGGATGCTCCACGGGAGGGCCGGGCGATCCGGGTCCACGGCTGGAACGTCGATCTCGACCTGCCCTGAAGACGGCGACGTACGAGGACCTATCGAGCGGGTCAGGAGGACGCGGTCGCTCGCGAAGCGTCGGCGAGCCTCGGTTCGCTGGCCTGGACCCCAGCGCCATCGATCGCCGGCGTCATCCGACTCGATGGGCGGGGTCAACGCCTCCGCGCCACTGCACGCGATGCACTGCTCCGCCGCCCTCCAGCGGGCAAGCGCCGATTCGATCTCATGCCACCGCGCCACGTCAACCCCTGCGCGATTCGATGCCCCAAACGGATAGTGGACTCATCTGAGGGTTCCGGCAAGGGCCATGCGGCGGCAAATGTCGAGGCCCGCCGGCGGTGCCGGCGGGCCTCGAGTTCGGTTCGGTCAGTGCCGACGCGGAGCGCCGACCGTAGCCGTTACGGTTGACGACCAGCTGCATGAACCCGCTGGAGCTCGACGCTGGCGACCTTGATGACTGTGCCGGTGTGGGGGTGCTTGACGCTGTTCCACCCGGCCTTCCAGTCGCTGTCGGCGTCCGCCGGGTCGCTCGCCACGTAGTGGTCGACGTTGTCGTTGAACGTTCGTACCGCGGCTGCGACGGCACGTTGAGCGTGCCGAGCGTCGTGCTCTGGAGGGTGAACGCGTCCGTACTGATCGAGGCCGAACGTCGCGTCGTACGACTGCAACCGCGGCTCGCGCGACATCGTTCGACTTGCCGGACCAGTGCATGATCGCCGGGCTGGCGTCGATCGGGCAGGATCAAGCCCCTCACCCGGATGTTGGCTGACGTTGTTTTCGTGGACCGACTCGTCGTAGTACCAGACCAGCATTCCGTCCTGGTACGGGAAGTGGGTCACGAAGTTTCCGTCCACCGGATCGTCGAAGTTGTACGGACCGACCTGCAGGGCCTTGTCGTAGCCGCCATAGGTCCGGTACTCGGCGAGGTAGAGGTTGAAGTGCTGGCTCTCGATGGTGCCGTCCGTCCGGATGAACCCGTCGTAGGTCCAGCCGTAGTCGGCCTCGGCGTCGTCGACCGCGGGCGTCGCGCCCGGGATCGTGATGTTGTCGACGCTGAAGCCGTCGCCGACTGCCGCGCCGTCCGTCCAGTAGCGGAACCGCAGCTGGATGGTCTTCCCCGCGTACGCCGAGAGGTCCGCCGTCGCGTTGACCGGCGTGGGCTCGAGGTCGAGGTTGTCATCGCACGCCTTGGGATGGCCCGAGACGCCCGAGATGCCCTCGCCGAAGAGGTTCTGGTTGTTATCGTTGTCCGCTGGATCGTCGGACACGGACGTGTGGACACTGGTCCACGTCGCGCCGCCGTCCTGCGAGGCCTGGAGGTACGCGTAGTCCCAGCAGGGCTCGATGTGGTAGCGCGCCGAGAATGACATCTGGACCGGCGCGGCGCCGAGCGTGAACGTGCGGGTCATGGTGTTGTCGAGGTTGTTGCCCCGACCTGAGAAGTAGTAGTTGCCGCCGGACCACGGGGCGCCGACGTCCAGGACGGTTTCCTTGTCGGGCAGGACGACGACGACCGCCTGCGCCTGCTTGGTATTGGTCTCCAGCGCGCTGATCTTGTGCGAGCTGTGGACGCCCGGCTGGGCGACCTCGTAGTTGAGCCAGCCGAGGAAGAGCTTCTCCCACGACGTCATGTGGACCGGGAACGAGCCGAGGTCCTGGCCGACCGTGCCGTACGAGCCCTGCGACCAGTTGGTCCACCAGCCGGTGCCGTTCTCGCCAAGGCCGGTGTTGCCACCGGTGTCGTACTCGTCGGGCAGGTCGAGGTCATGGCCGAACTCGTGGGCGAAGACGCCGACGCCGCCGTTCTCAGGCTCGATCGTGTAGTCGTCGATCCAGTAGGCGCTGGCGCCGATGCGCGCGCCACCCGTCTTGTTCTGGGCTCCGTCGACGGTGGGTCCGTCAGCGCCGAAGGGAACGCTGTTGATGTTCGAGCGGTGGCTCCAGATGGCATCGGTGCCCTGGGCGCCGCCGCCGGTCTCCTCGCCCTGGCCGGCATGCACCGACTGGAAGTGATCGATGTAGCCGTCGGGCTCGTCGAAGTTGCCGTCGCCGTCCCAGTCGTAGCGATCCCAGACGTCGAACTGAGACAGCCACTCATTGGCCGCCGCGGCGCTGCCCTTCTGGGCGACGAGCTGCGTCCACCACGTGTCGACCTGGTCCTCGACGAACCGGCCGACATCGCGCGTGCAGACGTTGCTGCCGCAGTAGTTGCTGCCGTAGGCCGCCTCGTTGTACGGGACCTTGACCCAGTCGCTGACGTAGCCGGTGACGCTGTACCGGCCGTCGGAGGCGGCGAGATACCAGTTGGCCATCGACGGCCGGGTGCCCTTGTCGTACAGGAGCTGCTGGTAGTGCGCCTGGTCGAAGTTCGCCGTCCAGATCGTCGTGTTGTCGACGGCGCGATTCGGCTCCGGGATCTGGTTATGGAGTGGCCCGGAGGTGCCGTTGTGGGCCGGATGGTTCGGGTGGCTGTTGTTCGGCAGGGGGCCGAACTCGCCGAGGATCGTGAGGATCTTGTCCTCGCCCTCGAACGCGAGCTCGACGTTCTGGCCCTTCGGGCCCTTCACGACCTTGTTCGCGCCAGTGGCCTTCGCCGTGCCCTTGAGCACGTTCTCGCGGGCCTTGGCCTTCTGGCCGGCGTACTTCAGCGCGTGTGCGGCTGGCCGGTTGTCCGACTTGTTCTTGTGTCGGCCTTCGCGTGCGGATTGGCCGCAGTCACAGGGGCCGCCAGCCCGAGCACCAATGTCGCGGCGGTGACCATCACCGCCAGCTTCCGGATTCTCAACGCGTGTTCTCCTGATGGGGTTTTTGGGAGATAGCCGCGCGGCAGCCGTGCCGTGCACGGGCGCGCGGTAGACGCGAGCGATCGCGGCGGGTCCTCCGGTCCGCACGAACGATGGGCTTGGGGCGCGGCAGGCGACGTGCAGTCGCCGTGCGTGCCGCGCGGGTGGGCACGAATGCTCGCGGCAGATCCTCCGGTCCGCCCGAGCGGTGGATATGGAGCCAAGCAGGCGACATCTGAGTCGGCGCGTGCCGGCCATGAAGTGGCGGAACCGTAACACGGAGGTCGTCCTGGAGACATAAAACGGCAACGGTTTTACGAAGATGCAATGCACAAGTGGTGCATCCGCGCACCATTCGGTGCCAATGTGCACCAGCGCCGCGGCGTCCTCGGATGGCACTCTCGGACGGTAGCGCCAAGGGTTGAAGACCAGCTTGGTTCGGGTGATTCGGCCTTGACTATCGCCCGTCGGGTCGGGCAACATCGGCGGGCTCCGTGGGCCGTCGGAGCGGATCCGAGGGGACTTTCGACGGCTGCGGACGACCGTTCACGGGGCGAGGATCGGCGCCGATGGGTGAAGAAGGCGCGAGTTCGAGGGCCGGCCAACGATGGCCGCCGATCGCGGTCACTAGCTGGACGAGTGAGTAGGGGACTGGGAGATGATGATCAGGTTCGGGCAACGGCTCGCGGCGGTCCTCGCCGCCCTCGTCCTTCTGTCGGTCGTGGTGGCGGCGCCGGTTTCCGCCAAGCCGCCGACCTGGAGTCACAAGGACGCGGCCGTCTGCCAGCAACAAGGCGGAGGCCACGCCGGGTGCACGAGCGTTGCCCGGGCGTTCTACGTCGATGGCGCGAAATACCATGCCAAGACGAAGGGCGACCTCGCCCGTGCCGCCGCGGCGGCGCAGGCCACCTATTTCCACGGCCCGGACATCCGAACGGCGTATGGCATCACGGCCCAGGGAAACCCGTCGAAGGTCATCGCGATCGTCGATGCCTACGACGACCCGAACGCCTTCTCGAACCTGACCCGGTTCCGCAGCGACCAGGGCCTGCCGGCGATCCAGAACTGCTCACTCGCGACGCTCACGTCGCTGACGAGCTCTGCGCCCAGCCCGTGCTTCACAAAGACGAACCAGTCGGGCGGCTCCTCGCTGCCCTCGGCGGACGCCGGCTGGGCGAACGAGATCGACCTGGATCTTCAGGCCGCCTCCGCCGTCTGCCCGACGTGCAGCATCCTGCTGGTCGAGGCGACCTCGAGTCTTGTCTCGAACCTCGGAACCGCCGTGACCACCGCGTCGAACACGCCCCACGTCCTCGCGATCTCGAACAGCTACGGCGTTTCGGGCGACTACCCGGCGAACCTGGCGCCAGCCTTCGATAACGCCGCCAAGAAGGGCATCGCGGTCCTCGCCTCGGCGGGTGACGGCGGATACGGGGTCTTGTTCCCGGCCTCTGCCACCAACGTGATCGGTGTCGGCGGGACGACCCTGTACGTGGACACGTCGGGCGCCCGAAGCGCCGAAACGGTCTGGGCCGGGACCGGCAGCGGTTGCTCGGCCTACAACGCGGCACCTGCCTGGCAGACCATCCCCGGTGATCCATGCGGGGACAAGAAGGCGATCTCGGACCTCTCGGCTGATGCTGATCCGGGCTCCGGGCTCGCGATCTACACGACATACGGCGGCGTGACCGGGTACTGGGTGTTCGGCGGGACGAGCCTGTCCGCCCCGCTCGTGGCCGCGCTCTACACGATGCAGGGCGGCTACGGCGGATCCACCCTCGCGGGTCAGTACGCCTGGGCCGGCGCTACGCCGTATTTCGACGTCGTTTCCGGCTCGAATGGCTCGTGCAGCCCGGCCGTGAAATGCACCGCCGGGGTTGGCTGGGACGGCCCCACCGGCCGCGGCAGCATCGCCACGACGAGCGCTCCGGCGGTCCTCACGACCATCCAGGTGAGCCCCGGCAGCGTGTCGCTGGCGCCCGGGGCGACGCAGCAGTTCACTGCCACCGGCTACGACCAGTACGGTGCCGCGATCGCCCCGCAGCCGACCTTCTCCTGGGCCGTCCAGAGCGGCGGCGTCGGTTCGATCGACGCTTCGTCGGGCCTGTATTCGGCGGGTTCCACGACGGGTAGCGCCACCGTGACGGCGTCGAGCGGCAGCGTCTCGGGGACGGCCAGCGTGACTGTCGCGAACGCGACGCCGGACTTCTCGCTCTCGGTGAGCCCGGCCTCGCAGTCGATCCGACGCGGGCGGACCGCGACATACTCGGTCACCATCACGCCGTCCAACGGCTTCAGTGGGGGAGTGAGCCTGAGCGTCACGGGCCAGCCGGCCGGTTCGACCGTGTCGTTCACGCCTAACCCGGCGACGAACACATCGACGCTAACGGTGAAGACGTCGTCATCGGCGGGCAGGACGACGTACGCGCTGACGATCAGGGGAGTCAGCGGCGGCCTGACCCACACCGCGAGCGCGTCGCTGACGGTGACGAAGTGAGACCGATCGCGTAGAGCAGGATCGGGGGAAAGTTGACCGAGGAAGCTCGGACGTCGGGATCCGACGGCCAACGGGAAGCGCTCCGCCTTTCGCCCGAACACGACGCGCCCTTCGACCTCCTGAAGGTCATCGGTGAGGGCAACAACGAATACAACATGGCCGTCACCGGGTGGCGCGACTACAAACAGGTCGCGATCCTCCTCCGGGATGACGCCGGCGCGATCCGGGGCGGCATATGGGGCTGGGTCTGGGCCCAGTGGCTCTATATCGCCAATCTATTCGTCGAGGAGGGGCTTCGCGGCCGCGGCTGGGGGTCTCGATTGTTGGCCGCCGCCGAGGAAGATGCCCGCCTCGCCGGCGCGGCCAACGTCTACCTGGAGACGTACAGCTTCCAGGCGCGGCCGTTCTACGAAGCCCGCGGCTACCGCGTCACGGGCGAGATCGCCGACCTGCCGCCGGGCGGCACGTACTACCTGATGCGCAAGGCACTCTAGGCGGCCGACGGGTGTCGACCCGTCGGGATGTCCATCGGCGAGTCGCGGCTCGACTGCGTCCCGCTAGACGTCCTACCCCTGCGGCGAGCGCGACGCCTCGACCGCGGCCCGGTACTCCTGGCGCACCCGGTCGAGTAGGACCGCAAGCTCCGCTGCTTCCGCCGAGCCGGGCACGGCCGCATCGTTGCGACGCTCCAGCTCGCGCCACTCGGCGAGGATGTCGGCGGCGGGGCGCCGCGTCGTTTCGATCGTCCCGACCGCTCCGGACGTGGCGATCGCCTTGGTCAGATCGGTTTCGACCGATGTTCGACCGAGGACACGTTCGGCGATCTCTTCGATCTGCTGGGCCAGCTCGGTGGCATGCGGGTCGTCGAGCGCCAGTCCACGCTTCTCATCCTCGAGCGAGGCCAGGGCATCGAGGTCGCGCCGGAGCGCATCTGAGGTCGCGCGAAGGTCGCGACGGACGTCAGGCAATGCGTTTTCTCCTTCGGCAACGGGGGGTGGCCATTGTCTCGCCTTGGAGACGTGCGTGTCGACTCCATCGACACAGAGACGCGAAGCGGTTAGCTCACCTTCGCCAGTCGCTTGCCCAGTACGACCAGGAGGACCGCCACCTCGTCGTAGTGCTCAGGGGCGATCCCCAGGCTCTGCGGCGGATCCAAGGGGTGTTCAGGGACGATCGAAAGGGTGGCCGGTCGTTCCTTCTCGATGTCGAACTGCACGCGGCGGACGTGCTCGATGTCGACTACCAGCGAGACACGCTCGGCTTCGATGACCGCGAGGCGCCGGTCAGTCAGGGCCACGACGGCATCGACCGCTTGCGCGCTATGGGCGAGCCGCTCACCGGGCTCGAGCAGCGCCTGGATGGCGGGGAATGCCTCTTCGGTACGTTGGGTCATATGTGTCTCCAGGATGGGTCGTCGCCAGCATGAACCTGAGGCGCGGGCGAGGCGATGCACGAACGGCCGGTTGCATAACGCCGCACCGACAGGCTTGACACGCCGCGGAGGACGCCCTCGCGCATCGCGCCGGTCGGCGCGTATCGTTTGATCGATGGCGCGGCAACATCGTCCGGCGAGCCCGCCCGTTCCGGCCGCGCCGCTTCGACTCGCAGCCGATCTCACCGCGGGCACGCTTGCATCCGGCCTGATCCACGAGCTCGGCGGTTGGCTCCAGGAACCGCGGTTTCGGGCGTTCGTCGATACGAATCAGCCCAAGATCCGCAGGAAGCTGCGGGACGCTCGGAGTGCCGAGGCGCTCGGAGACGTCCGCATGGAGATCCGCCTCGCGAGCCTGATCCTGGCCGACCGGCGTTTCGAGGTCGCCTTCGAGACGTACGGCAGAGCGAATCTCGGGCCCGATTTCACCCTGACATTCCGCGGCGGGCGCCCGACAGACCTCGAGCTCACCCGACGACGTCCCGTGACCGCCGTCGAGGCGAACCCATACGAGGCGCCGCTCCTCGGCAAGCTTCGCCAGTTGCAACCTAGCGTGCCGAGCATCCTCGTGATCGCGACCGAGCCTGGTGGCCCCGGGCCGGAAGCCCTCGTGTCCGCCGCACGGGGTGTACTCGATCATGCGGAAGCAGGCGACGAGGCGTGGTTCGCCCGCCGTGGGTTGTCGTCGATGCGTGTCTTCTGGGCGGGTTTCCATCGCCTCGGTGCCGTCGTGGCATGGCGGGACGGGGCGCCGCCGCACGAACGCGCTGGTACCTGGGTAAATCCGACCGCGCGGATCCCTGTGGCGCCACCGCTCCTGGGGGCCATCGAGCGCTGCCTCCGGGAGGCGCCCCCGTGACCGACGCGCTTGGGTGCGGTTTCAGCGGATCCGCCCCTCCTTCAGCGCCTCGACCGACTTCGCGATCCGGCGCTGTCGGGTCTCCTCGGTCTTTGCCCCGGTGACCTGGAGGACGTGCCACGACTTGTTGCTGTAGGAAAGACCGTCGAACGTCGCTCGCGCCTCGGGAACGGCGTCCAGCGCAGCGTCCAGCTCCTCGGGGACGGTGATCTCGCGTGGAGCCGTATCCAACTCGAGGTCGACGTCGATCTCGTCGCCACCCTTGACGCCGGCGGCCGCGCGGTTCTCAGCGCTGACCCCGATCATGTACGCCCCACCCATCACCGCGACCGTGTTGCGGTACGAATGGCCGCCGTTGATGGTCACCCGAACGGGCGGTCGCTTGCCGGCGCCGAGAGCGTCGACGATCTCGGCCGGGATCTCGATCCCGGTCGCCGTGGGGCCGCTCTGGAGCAGGGTCGTCCGAAAGCGCATGTCCGTCTCCTCACTGCATCTGAAGGGTGCATGCTGCGTCGAGGGGCGGGTATGGTGCAACCGCGCGACGCAGAGGAGGTTCGGATGAGGGCACGATGAGGGGCGGCGCACGCCTGGCCTCGCGTAGGACCGCGGCATGAGCCCCGAGGTTGCCACGGCGATCCTGCTGATCGTCGTCCCGATCGGTTTCAACCTCGCCTTCTTCGAGCTTGGCCGAACGTTCGATTACCCCGACATCCTGCGACGGGAACCCGACGAGATCCTCCGTCAATTCGCGGCGGGCGGCTCGGGTCTCATCCTGCGATGGGAGGCACTCCTCCTGACGGCCCTCGCGATGCTGCCCTTGTCGGCGATGCTCGCGGTGGTCCTCGCTGGACCGTTGATATTGACCGCCCTCGCGATCGTGACGGGCGCAGCGGCCGCGCTCGTCCAGGCGTTGGGCCTCGCGCGCTGGCCATTCGCCGTCCCGGAGCTCGCTCGACGGTATCTCGCCGCTGAATCCCAGGGCCCCGAAGGCGCCGCAGCGCGACGATCGGTCGAGATCGTGTTCGCTACGCTGCACCGGCTGCTCGGAGTCGGCATCGGTGAGCATCTCGGATACCTGCTGACCGGGCTGTGGACGCTTGTCGTTGCGGCGTCGATCATCTCGACGACGGTGCTCCCGGCCGTCGTCGGCTGGCTGGGCGTGCCGATCGCTCTGGCGCTGTTGGTCGGCACCGCGGAGTTCGTCGGACCGAACGAGCGCGATGGGTGGCCGCTCGCCGGCAAGATCGTCCCGATCGCCTACATCGCCTGGTCGCTGTGGCTGATCGCGCTCGGCGTGCTGCTGCTCGTCTGAGCCTCGCCCGAGGACTAGCCGCTCGCGGTAGCGGCTGCCGCGTCGTCCTCTGCTTGCTTCGGTCCGCCGCGCGCGGCTTCTGGAGTGTGTTCGGGCGGGACCGGCTCGTCCTCCCAATCGAGCCATTCGATGTCCGGGTTCGCCGCGAGATACGCCGTGACGACGCTGCCGACGGTGGGATGGAACGATCGGGCGCCGATCCGGTCGAAGATGCCGTAGACCCGCAGTCGATCCTTGACCCGGCCCTTCATCTCCGCGAAGTGGAGCGTCGTGCCAGCCCGTTCCAGCGCTTCGATGAGCTCGGTCAGGACGTCCGCGGCCGTCGTATCGACGTCCGTGATCGGCTCGGCGGCGACCGCGATCCAGCGCGTGGGTCCAGGGGCCGCCCGAACGACCTCGAGGACGTGCTCGCGGAAGAGCTCGGCATTTGCGAAGAAGAGGGGAGCGTCCCAGCGGTACAGGATCAGCCCCGGAACGAGCCTCGCTTCAGGGTGCCGCACGACGTCGTGGTAGCCCTTGTAGTTCGCGACCCGACCGAGCACGGCGTCGTAGGGGCGCCAGGCGTTGCGGACGAAGATGAGGAGCGACAGCCCGATCGCGGCGCCGATCCCCGGTAGAGCCCCGAATAGCGTCACGGCAAGAAAGGCGACGGCCATCGGCATGACCTCGCTTCGCCGGACCCGCCACAGATGGCGCACGCCATCGAAGTCGAAGAGCGTGATCGCCGCCGAGATCACGACCGCCGCGAGCGCCGACGTGGGGACCGGACCGAGGAGACCCGGGAAGAACAGGAGGAGCGCCAGGATCGCGACGGCCCCGACAAGCCCGGTGACCTGTGTCCGGGAGCCGGCCTGCTCGGCGACCGGTGTGCGTGTCGCGCTGCCGCTGGCCGCAAAGCCGCCGACGAGGGCCGATGCAAGATCCGTCACGCCGAGCGCCGCCAGCTCGTGGTCGGGGTCCACTCTTTCGCGTCGCTTCGTTGCGAACGAATGCGAGATCACGGACGTGTCGGCGAACGAGATGAGGGCCACGGCTGCCGCCGTCGGGAACAGCCCGACGATGTCCGACCAGGACACTGCGGGAATGCCGAGCGCCGGCAGGCCTCGTGGGACTTCACCGACGACGGAGACCGTGTTGGTGAGCCCGGCTGCGGCGACGATCACACCGGCGGCTACCACTGCGACGAGCGGACCCGGCAGGGCGCGGGCGAACCGACGAAGCAGGAGGATCGCAGCAAGACTGCCGATGCCGAGCGCAAGCGCGGCCGGCACGACCTTGCCGTCCATGATCCCCTGGACCAGGCCCTGAACCTGACCAAGCACCTCGGTCGATGGGACTGTGAACCCGAGGAGCTTGGGCAGCTGGCCGGCCAGGATGATCACTGCGATGCCGTTCATGTACCCGATCCGGATCGGCCGGGAGAGCAGGTCGGTGAGAAAACCGAGCCGGGCCGCCGCCCCCGCGATGCAGAGGAGTCCGGCCATGATCGTGATCACGCCGGCGAGGTCGATCGCGCGCACGGGGTCACCCGCCGCGAGCGGGACGATGGCTGCCGCGAACAGCGGCAGCAGTGCCGAGTCCGGGCCGTACACGAGGATCCGCGAAGGCCCCACCAGGAAGTAACCGACAAGGGCGCCGATCGTCGCGTACAACCCCGCGATCGCGGGCAATCCTGCCGCCTGGGCATATCCCATCCCCACGGGAACGAGGACCGCCGTGAGCGCGAGACCAGCGGTCAGGTCCGCCCTCAGGTCGTCGCGACGGTACGACGTCCGGATCGCCGCGATCGTGGGAAGTGCGCGGAGAACCTCAGCGCCGTTCGGGCGTCGAAGCCGCCGTCGGCGTTCCGGTTGTTCCACGTCGCTCGCGGTGCTCACGGCCCCCTCCGGTCGTCGATCACCCGCTCTTTCGCCGCATCATGGCAGAGTGACTGCCGCTGCGCGCCTCGTCAGCGGTCGCGGACGGCCGGCGGATCAGTCCGCTGGTCGCGTCCCGTCCAATCGAGCAGCTTTCCGTCGATGCTGGTCGCCCAGGCAGCGATCTCCCCGAGCACATCCGGAGGAAGGTCCGAGGCGCGCGTGAGGCGGATGCATCCCTTGCCGCATGCGCCGGATGGAAGGCGATCGGCCCACTGCTCAACGGCCGTCGCACCGATGTATAACGTCAGGTTCTTGGCGCGTGGCACCAACGACAGCGCGAACCAGTCACCTTCGCGGCCGGTCGCGTAGCGATATGAGTAGTGGCCGTACCCAAGGCCGCTGCCGCCGATGCTCGTTTCCAAGGTTGGCGCGGCGGCCCGGATCGCGCCGTCGAGCGCACCCAATTCGTGCCGCAGGGACTCGGGCACGGTGGCGAACAGTCGGTCGCGATCGGCATCCTTCATCGTCGTCCTCTTGGTCGTGGGTGGTACACGCGAGTGGGCACGGTACCGCGACTGGCAGGCGACCGGCTGGCACGGCGCTGCCCTCGCCCCAGGCGACAACACGACACCCCGGGACGGCCGCATCGGGTCGCGGCTGACGCGATCCCGACCAGCGGCCGCCCGTTGCATGGGAGGCGACGAATCGCGGCTCAGCGACCTGCCGCGGGACCGTCAGGCGCGTTCCGTCGCCTGGTGGGCGACGAGACTCCACCGGTCGTCGATCCGCACGGGTCCACGCCGATCGGGGCGCGCACGAGAGCTGACGACCAGACGTGCTGGCCTCACTCGCGCAACGTGATTTCCGCGCCGTCGCAGACCGACGTCATCCCGCGCAGCCAGCCGCCTCCGCCGTCCGAGGTGTATGCGACTACAGCGATCGGCTTGCCGTCGCGCACGACCCTGACGCGCGGCTCGGTACTGCGGGCGAATCCTGCGCGTTCGACGCGGTCCCCTGGACGGAGTCCCGAAATCTGGTTGCGGGCAACGATGAGCACATCACCCTTCGGACCTTCCGTCCGGGCGGCATAGTCGACCGTGCTTGTCGAGGCCGCACAATCGAGGACGTCGCTGACGAAGTAGCCGGCCGGATCGACGATCTCGACTGCGACTGGCTCCGAGCCTTCGGGGCCGCAGGAGAACCGCGCCGTTCCGACCGGGACGGGCCAAACCTGGAGTCCTTCGACACTCGGCGCGTTGTCTCCACCGATGTCTTCGACATCGAACGCTCGTTCGGTGCCACTCGTGTTCCTGATATGTACGTGGAGCCCGTCCGGCTGCAGAGCCGCCCGCTCGGCGTCGGCATCGGTCCCTGTCGCCGTACAAGTCACGGTGAGAACGTTCGAGACGGGCCCAGCCGGGACGCCGGCCGACGCGACCGCCGACGGAGCGTTTGAGGCGGTGCTCGCGGTCGTCGCCGCCGAGCCGCGCGATGCGCTCGGCCCCGGACTTCTCACCGAGGCAGTTCCCGTCGCGGCCGCTGGGCTGTCAGCGGTTCCTCGAGCGTCGGAGGCCACGCGCGTCGAAGGCGCGACCGACGCGCACCCGTACATCCCGAGAACCACCACGAGCAGGAAGACGCTCGGTACCCGTCGCGGCCGACCGCCGACGGTCATCCCTTCGCGCGGTAGTGATCCACGAGCCAGGCGAGTTCCCGTTCCGCGTCGGCGTCCTCACCAAAGTGCCCGAACTCGTTCGCGAAGACTTCGACGCCTGGGATGTGCGCCGCCAGCCAGTCGCCGTGCGCCGCCGGGACCAGCGTGTCCGATCGGCCATACCACAGCGATATCGGCACCGCGATCGAACCGACATCGAAGCCCCACGGCGCTACGAACGCCAGATCGTCGTCGACCCAGCCGTCCACGCCGTTGCGAAGGCCGTCGGCGATCACCTCTTCGAAGACGGCTCGATCCTTGGCCTGCTGTTCGCGATCCGACTCCGTGAGCTCATAGTCGTCGGGTAGCGCGCTGCTATCCCCGGACGCGATCCGCTCGAAGATCTCGAGCCGGTCCGGCTCGAGCTTCGCCCGCAGCGCCGCTTCGCCTTCGAGCGAGAGCTTTCCCTCTGAGACGTTTCCCGGCGTCTGCCCGGCGAACCAGTCGAGTCCTTCCGCATCGAACGGTGCGATCGAGACGATCGCCTCGCAGCAGGCGACCCGGTCCGCGAGGAGCGCCGCGCACGCGAGCGAGTGGGGACCGCCGCCGGATCGTCCCGTCACGGCGAACCGCTCGATGCCGAACGCGTCAGCGATCGCCCGGACGTCGTCGACGATGTCCGCCACGCGGCGCCCCGGCCGCCGGGTCGACTCGCCGTAGCCCGCCCGGTCGAAGCTCAACCTCCGCACGCCGACCCGCGCGTAGATGCCGGCGTCGCGCCAGCGCCCGAGCCGGCTCCCCGGTGTGCCGTGGATGGCGACGACCGGCACGCCGTCCGGGTCGCCCCACTCCGCGACGGCCAGCGTTCGACCGTCAGGCGTCAGGATGCGGTGCTCGATGTGGTCAGCCACGGTCGCGCCTCGAAGTCGGGCCCACGGGACAGCGCGTCTCCGCAACGGCCGGCTAACGGTAGCGCCCCGTGCGGCGTAGGGTGGCGCGAATGGCCATCCCGTTCGCTCGTCACGTCGCTCGCTTCAGTACCCGCTACGGCAACCGGATCCTCGGGCCGATCACCTGGTACCTGCCGGGATTCGGTCGAATCGAGCATGTCGGCCGCCGCACGGGAGTGCGTCACATCAGCCCGATGATGGCGTTCTGGACTCCCGACCGACGACGCCTGACGTTTGCCCTGACATACAGCGCCGAAGCGCATTGGGTCGGTAACGTCCTGGCGGCGCGCGAGTTCGCTTATCGGTCGCGCGGGGCAGGGCGCGTCCACCTCGTCCGGCCGGAGGTCGTCCGAAACCCACCACCCCGAGCGCTGCCGTGGATCGTCCGGCAGATCCTGCGTGTCATAGGGGTCGACGAATTTCTCGTCGCGACGATCGAATCGAGAGCCGGCGACTAGCGACGGAGCCGCTGACGGGGAGTCGCGGGCGCCGATGCCGGCACCCGCATCCCGCGTGCTGGATCTCAGGCGGCGGCTTCTCCGTCCGGTATGGCCTCGATCGGCACGCCGAGCTCGATCGGGTTATTGACCGGATCTGCGCTCCATTCGAACCACCCGCCGTCATAGACCGCGATCCGCGGCCAATCGAGCAGGTCGGCGTAGAACCACGTTTCAGCGGCTCGCCAGCCGGTGCCGCAATAGAACGCGACCCATTTCTCTGCCGTCACATCGGCCTCGGCCCAGTTCGAGACGATCTCCGGGTACGCACGCATCGTGTTGTCCACGTTGCGGTAGTGCTGCATGTGGTACGCGTCGGTGCCGCAGTTGCCCCAGACGTCGCCCTTGATCCGGCCGGCAGGACCGATGTAGTTGTAGCCGCTGACCGCCCCGATGTGCTCGCGCCACGAGCGGACGCTCACGAGGGCCGCGCCAGCCTGGTCGGCGATGATCTCCTTCGCCTCGGGGAGGTCGACGAGATATTCGGGATGCTGCGGGACGTTGACGCCGAAATCGGCGACCGGTTCCGGCTCGCGCAGGACGGTTTCGAGCGGATGGCCGTCGGTGACCCACCAGTCGTAGCCACCGTCGAGCAGGCGGACGTCCTCGACCCCCGCGTATCGCAGGATCAGCGCTGCCCGAGACGCGGCGATCTGACCGGCTCGGCGGCCGGGCCACTTCTCATTCGCGTCGCCGACCGTGTCGCGACCGTAGACGATGACGGTGGTGTCGTGGCGGATGCCGAGTCGGAGGAGCGTCGCCTCGATCTCGGCGGCCGACCGGCGGTTCCAGGTCGCCGGGTCCTCGATCTGGTTGGTGTCGAGGTAGAGCGCGCCGGGAAGGTGGTTCTCCTCGTACTCCTCCGGCACGCCGAAGTTCACGTGCAGCAGCAGGAACTTGTCGTTGTCATAGGCCTCGGGCCGGCCACCAGCCAGGAGCTCACGGAGCCAGCCCGTGTGGACCAGCCGGTCGAACTTGGGAAGGCGGTCGAGCGGGAGCGACGAGTCCGCGGCCCAGGCTTCGAAGCCAGCGCTGTAGACATGGACATCGTCGTGCCCCGCGGCCGCAAGCCGAGCCTCGAGTCCGGCCGTGTCGTCGGGCCCGTATCCGTAGAGCACGAGCGTCCGATCGAGGGTCACCTGCTTCTCGAGGAGCAGGCGGTCCACCTCCTTGGTCTCGATGCTGTGCAGCCAGGCCGCCGGGAAGGAAACGGCGCCCGGGATGTGGCCGCCGCGTGCCTCGCCTTGCAATCGCCAGCCGTTGTAGGCGGCGATCGGGCGGAGGTCGACGATGGTCACGCCGGGGTCGCGGAGGCGTTCTTGTAGAAGGTCGGTCGTGATGTCGCGGGTCATGATGCGTCCTCGGTGAAGGTCAGCTGGTACGTCGCGAGGCGCGCCTGGGCGCGCCGATCTCAGGTGGCGGCGTCTGCCAGGCGCTCAGGCGACACAGGGCAGATCACCGCCGGTAACGACGACTCCGCAGGCGTCAGGGCCCGACCGGTCCTGACGCGTCGACCCAGTCCGGATCAGCGCGACCGACCGCGGACCCCGGCCATCGGATGGCGGGGTCGCCGGCAGGTACACCGGTCACGGGCGGTACGGTGGGCGATCACGGGCGAAACCCTAGCAGTCGGGTCGGGATTAGGCAAGGCGGATTTCTCGCGGCATGGTCGCGGCTGTTCGCACGGCGTGGGGACGGGGACACCAGCTCGCGCCTGCTCGACACGCGAGCGGCGGCCGCGAAGCGGCACGTATCGTCGTCCGTTGGACGCGCGTCGCCGCGCAGTGACGCAGGATGGAGGCATGACCGACGTGACCCCGCAGCCAACGGCAGGCGACCAGCGTGGCGGCCTTCCAGCCGGACACGAGCTGACGGACGACCCCGCCTGGTGGGCTGGCATGACGGCCTGGACCGACGAGCGCCTCGCCGAGCGCGGTGTTCGCCGGCGCGGACCGCTCGTGCCCGTCCGGATCTGGGTTCGGTCGGCGGTGTCCTGGTTCGAAACCGACCGCGGCAGGATGTGGGCCAAGGCCGTCCCGGCGGTCTTCTCCCACGAGATCGCGCTGACGGAATTGATCGCCGACATCGACCCAGGCGCGGCGCCGCCGGTCGTCGCCGCGGACCGAGACCTCGGCCGGATCATCACCGAGCACGTCGAAGGACCGATCCTCACCGTCGTCGAAGAGCCGCTCGCCTGGACCGCCACGCTGGCCCGCATGGCCGAATTGCAACGCGTGCTGTCGGCGGACCGCGAGGTGCTCGCCGGGGCGGGCGTCGCAGCCGCGCCACTCGATCACCTTGCGGATCGGGTGTCGGCGCTACTCGCCGACGACGACCTCCTCGGCATCGGCCGCGACAACGGGCTCTCACGGGGGGACGCCGCGCTACCTGCGGGCGCGGGCGGACGATCTCGCGGCGGCTTGCCGAGCGCTAGCGCTGAGCCGGGTTCCCGAAAGCCTCGACCATGGGGACCTGACGCCCGCGGAGGTCATCCTCGGCGAGATGGGCCCGGTATTCCTCGACTGGTCGGACGGCTCGATCACCCACCCGTTCCTCGCCGCCGCCTCATTCCTCGCGGCCATCGACGCCGCCTCGCCGGCTCCCGCGACTCACGACGCGTTGGCGGAGGCATACCTGGGGCCGTGGCTCGCACCCACCGGATCGTCGCTGGTCGAGGCACGCACCCAGTTGGACCTCGCGCGGACCGTCCACCCCCTGCATGTCGCAGCCCTGTACGCCGACCGCGTCCTGCCGGGCCTCGACGACGCCGCCGCGATGGACCATGTTGTCCCCGATCGACTCCGAACACTGTTGTGACCCGCCAACGGATCCCCGACGAGGTCCTCGCGGCGGCGCACGCCCGGGCACGCGCCCGTGCCACGCGAGATTGGCCCGAGGCAGACCGGCTCAAGGGCGAGATCGAAGCGGCCGGCTGGAAGATCGTCGATCGTGGGACGGACTTCGCGTTGTCACCCGCCAGCCCGCCCGATGTTGCCGACGACGGCCGCATCCGGTACGGGTCCAGCGCTAGCGTTCCGTCCCGGTTGGCGGATCCTGGGACCGGCAGCGCGACCGTGATCATCGTCGCAACGGACGAGCCGGATGCCGTCGCGCGTGCGATCGCGGCTCTCGAAACGAGCTCGCCGGCCGGGACCTCGCTTGTGGTCGTCGGGAATGCCCCGTCACCGGCCCAGGATGCCGCACTCGACGCCCTCGAGGCGGTCGAACATCGCCTCGACACCGAAGTGGTGCGCACCAGCGAGCGGCTTACGCCCGCGGCTGCGCTGAACATCGGCATCCGACGCGCCGTCGGACCGGTCGTGATCGCGATCGATCCATCGGTCGAGCCGACCGGCGATATTGTGACGCCGCTGGTCCACGCGCTCGATGATCCGGTGGTCGCGCTCGCGGGCGGGTGGGGGAGCGTCACGCGCGACCGCCGCCGGTTCGAGGACTCAGCCCCAGGGGAGGCCGGCGTTGACGTCATCGACCACCGGGTCATGGCGTTCAGACGCGCCGATGCCGCCGAGCGAGGGCCGCTCGACGAGCGGCTCCGAACGGATACGTACGCCGCCGTCTGGTGGAGCCTGACGCTTCGCGATCAAGGCGAGGCCGGTCGACATCGACGCGCTGTCGTGCGTGTCAGGACTGCCGGCCATCCGCCACGATCAGGACAGTGGGACCGAAGCTGGCGATCCCGCCCGCCAGCGCGACCTGAAGCGCGATTTCTACCGGTACCTCGATCAGTTCGGCTCGCGCGCAGACCTCCTCGACCGGACAGAGTGAGAGCCGGCCCTCTCGCGGCGTGATAGCGACCGCCGAGCCCATAACGTTTCGCGCGACTTGTCGTTACTGAGTCAGAGGCCTTGCGGATCCGGTTCCATCGTTCCCCCGGCGGTGTGGATCTGCGAGGCCTCATCTCATGCCCGCCGTGCCGCGACTGGAACGCCGTCGACCCCGCCGGCCGGCCTTCGACGCCCCCGCCCCTATACTCCGCGCGATGCGCCGGCCGATCGTCCTCGTCACCCTGCTCGCGCTGCTGGTCGGTATCGTCGGGGCGGCGCCGGGGGCAGCCGCCGACCGCACCGTCCGGATCCTTACCGGCGAACCCACGACCCTCGACCCGGCCGCCCAGGGTGACTCGGGCAGTGCCGCCATCACCGCTCAGCTTTTCGAGTCACTGACGGCCTTCGACGCCGAGCGCGAGGTTCGTCCGGCCCTCGCCGAGTCGTGGCGCTTCGACGACGGTGCGCGGCGGGTCACGTTCCACCTTCGCGACGGCCTGACCTTCTCGGACGGCAGTCCGCTTCGCCCGTCGGACGTCGCACGCAGCTGGATGCGCCTGATCGACCCGGACCACCCGTCGCCGTTGGCGTCGATCGCCTTCGACATCGCGGGCGCCGAGGCATACCTGCGCGGGCAGTCGAGCGACCCCACCACCGTGGGCATCCACGCCGATGACGCCGCGAACGACCTTACCGTCGACCTCGTCCGGCCGGCGGCCGACTTCGTCAACATCGTCGCCGGGCCGAGCTTCAGCGTCGTTCCGCCGGGAGTCGGCCAGGGCTCGGAGGCGCTCACGCCGGGCAAGGGCTTCGTCGCGAGCGGCGGCTACGTCCTGACAGGAACGACCTCGAACGGCCTCTCGCTGACAGCCAACGAGCATTACTGGGCAGGGAAGCCCGCCATCTCGAAGATCGAGCTCGTCGGCGACCTCGCGGGCCGCAGCCCCGTCGAGGCGTTCGAGAACGACGAGCTGGACTACGCACCGATCAGCAGCTTCGACGCGCCGTGGATCGTGTACGACGAGACGCTCGGCCCGCAGCTCATCGAGGTGCCGACGCTCTCCGTCCAGTACTACGGCTTCACCACGACCCGTCCGCCATTCGACGACGCGCGCGTGCGCAAGGCCTTCGGCGAGGCGGTCGACTGGCGCCGGATGGTGCTGCTCGCGGATTCGGGCGGTGACTTCGTCGTCGCCAATTCGATGGTTCCGCCCGGGATCCCGGGACGAAGCGCGACCGACTTCCTGCCGAAGCACGACCCCGAGGACGCCCGGCGTCTCCTCGCCGAGGCCGGCTTTCCCGGTGGGGCGGGTTTCCCGGACACCGTGATGCTGACCGGCGGCAGCCGGTTCGACACCGCGATCGTCGACGAGGTCAAGCGTGAGCTCGGCATCACGATCCGGTCCGAGACGATGGCCGACGGCTACTTCACCCGGCTTTCCGAGGAACCGCCCCAGATCTGGTCGCTCGGGTGGGTCGCGGACTACCCGGGTCGAAACGATTTCCTGGGTGTGCTGCTCGCGACCGGTGCGACGAACAACTACGGCGGCTGGACCTCCCAAGCCTTCGACAAGGCGATCGGCGAGGCGACATCTGCCGTCGATCCGGTCGCGGCGGGGGCGGCCTTCGACCGCGCCGAGACGATCGTCCGCGACGAGGTCCCGGTCGTGCCGCTCGCGTACGGGACGGGCTGGGCGCTGTCCAGGACCGGCCTCCTCGGCGCCGGCCAGAACGGGCTCGGTATCGTTCGGATGGCGGGGCTCTCATGGGCCGATTGATGCGCCGGCTGCCGGTCATCGCCGTGATGGCCGCCCTCCTGCTCGGCCTCGTCCCGACAGCCTCCGCCGCGACGCTCGGGCACGTTCGGGACACCGACCGCGACGTCCGCCTTCGGCAAGGGCGTCACGTTCAGCCAGCCGGTCACCGTCGACGCGGCGCTTGACCGAGCGGAGCTGCTCATCACGACCGCCGACGCGATAGGCCCGACCGTTGTGGAGGTTCCGGCGCCCGCGCAAGGGGGCCACGACCCTGACCCATGTCCTCGACCCATCCGCGGACGGCCACATCCTCCCGAACACGACCATGGTGGCGCGCTGGCGACTGGTCTCGGCCGCGGACACGAACGTCGTCGAGCTCGGGCCCGAAGTGAAGATCACGTACGCCGACGACCGATTCGAGTGGCGGACCGAAACGGGGTCGCTCGTCCGCGTCCACTGGTACGACGGCAGCGACGCCTTCGGCAAACGGGCCCTCAAGATCGGCGAGGACGCCGTCAGGGAGACATCCGAGCTCCTTGGCGTCACCGAATCGGACCCGATCGACTTCTTCATCTACGCGGACCAGGAGAAGTTCTATGACGCCCTCGGCCCCGGGACACGCGAGAACGTCGGCGGCGAGGCGATCGCACCGATCAGAACGCTGTTCGCGCTCATCCCCGCCGCCCAGATCGACGATGCGTGGGTCGGCATCGTCATCCCCCACGAGCTGACCCACCTCGTCTTCGATACTGCCGCGGACAACGCGTATCACTTCCCGCCGCGCTGGCTCAACGAAGGGCGTCGCCGTCTACACGAGCCAGGGCTACGGTGCCGAGGACCGGGCCACCGTCGCCGCGGGGGCCCGCGCCGGCTCGCTGATCCCGCTCGCCGGCCTCACCGGCCAGTTCCCCACTACTGGAGATCGCTTCCGGCTGGCCTACGCCGAGAGCGTGTCGGCGGTGGACTACCTCGTCCGAACACACGGTCCCGATGCGCTCGTCGGCCTGATCCGCTCGTACGCCGACGGCCGGACCGACGATGAGGCCTTCAAGGCGGCGATCGGTCTGGATGTCGAGGGCTTCAACGAGGCGTGGCTGTCAGACGTTGACGCGAAAGCGCCGACCGAATACGGGCCGAAATCGCCGGCGCCGGGGCCCGTCCCGTCGGCCTGGGCGGTGGCGGCCGGCGGCGGCGCGCCGGGGGGCACGGCCGGGCCGGCGGCTCCGGCAGCTCCGGCGCCAAGTGGAGCGGCCGTCCCGGGTGGGTCGCCGACCGCGGCGGACAGCGGCAGCAGCCTCCCGATCGTTCTGGCGATCTTCGCGGCGCTCGCGGCGCTCATCGTGATCGCGGTCCTCGTCGCACGGAACAGGCGTCGGGCCGCCGACGACCCGGCGTGACCGTCGTCGGCCGGCTGCGGGCTATCCCGAGCTGGCAGGTCACCCTCGGCGTCGCCCTGCTCGCATTGGGCTTCCTGGTCGCGGCGCAGCTCGCCTCGGAGGGTCCACGCGTCCGGTACACGACCCAGGAACGGACTCCGCTGCTGGAGACCGCTGGCCAGCTCCAGGCACAGCAGGACAGGCTCAAGGCCCGCATCCTCGACCTTCGTGCGCAGATCCAGGCGACCGAGACCCAGGGCGAGGGCGCCGCGTCCCTGGTGAAGCAGCTCAACGGCCAGCTCGAGCAGGCGCGCATCGCGGCCGGCCTGATCAGGCTGGCTGGGTCTGGCATCGTCCTCCAGCTCGAGGACTCCCCCGAGACGGTCCCGCCGGATGGGTCGGCCGCCGACTATGTCGTCGGGGCTCGTGATATCCGTACCGTCGTCGAGGAGCTCTGGCTGTCGGGCGCCGAGGCGATCGCGATCAACGGCGAGCGGATCACGCCGACCACGGCGATCATCGATGTCGGGGCGTCGCTTCTCGTCAACTCGGCTTACCTGGCGCCGCCGTACCAGGTGACCGCGCTCGGACCGACCGACCTGTACGACCGTCTCAGCGCGGCGCCGGGGTTCGCCGACTTCGTCGGGACCCGCGTCCAGCCGTATGGGCTCCGCCTCTCGTTCGCCGAACCGGACGAGGTCGACATGCCTGCGTTCGTCGGGAACGGTCACGTTGCGCTACTCACGCCCGGTGGCCTCGCCAACGCCCGGTTCCATCCCATCTCCGGCCCCGAGCCCCAGCGGCTGACGATGCACCGCCTTCGCAGCCAGCTTTCTGTCGCCGCGGTCGCGCTCGTGCTCGGGCTGCTGGTCGTCGCCCAGTTGCGGACCCAGGCCGGCGCGTCCGGGCTCTCGCAGCTCTCGTCCGAAGACCTGACCGTCCTGGTGGCGAACCTCAACGACCGCAACGACGACCTCCGGACGGAGGCGTCGAACCTCGAGCGCGAGCTGGCGACGCTCTCTGCCAACAGCGCTCGCGGCGACGTATCGGTCGATGAGATCACGGCTGACCTCCGCCGCGTGCGGGCCTACGCCGGGCTCGACGCGGTGTCCGGGCCGGGCGTGACGATCTCGGTCAGCGGGCCGATCGACGGGCCCGGCGTCGAGGAGCTGGTGAACGAGCTTCGGAACGCCGGAGCCGAGGCGATCGAGGTGGGCGATACGCGGACCGCGACGGGTGTCGTGGTGACCGGGGCGCCGGGTGCGGCAGCGGTCGAGGGCAAGCTGCTGGGCGACACGTTCGAGCTGGCCGCCATCGGTGCGCCCGACAAGCTCACTGGGTCGCTCACCCGCTCGGGCGGCGTCATCGCCCAGCTTGCCGCCACCCAGCCCGACGTCGTCGTGACGGTGACGCCGGTCGATCGGATCGAGCTGCCGGCCACCACGCGGACCCTCGTGCCGGCGCACGGCCGTCCGCGGCTTTGATACCCTGACCGGCCGATGCCCCTTCAGCCGGTTCTCGAGCTGCTCCTGGGCGACGTCGTCAGGCTTCGACGGGCGCATCCGTGCGGTGGCGACACGTGGCTGATCGATCGGCTCGGTGCCGACATCGGCCTGCGCTGCCAGACCTGCGGCCGCCATGTCCTCCTCGAACGCCCGACGCTCGAACGGCGGCTGGCCGGCTTTGAAGCACGTGGCGATCCGGCCGTGACCGCGGCCGTGTCGCGGCGCGACCGGTCCGGGCGCTGGCGCTTGACTCTGGCTCTCGGGATGGCGGCCCCGGCGACGACGACGGTCCGCGCGGGTGACGTCCGAAGAGACGGCCGCCGGGGACGCGGCGCCCGGAGGCGGCCTCGCGGTCTTCCGCAACGGCGGGTTCCTGCGACTGTGGATGTCGCAGGCGGCGACCCAGATCGGCGGCAACATGGTCCTCTTCGGGTTGACGGTCATCGTCGTCAACTCCACGAGCTCCAACACGGCTGTCGGATTGCTCGATCCTCTCGTACCTGGTCCCGGCCGTGCTGTTCTCGGCCGTCGCCGGCGTCTACGTCGATCGGCTCGATCGTCGGCTGATCCTCGTCCTGACCAACGTCCTGCGCGGAGCGGCGTACGTTGGCCTGTTCCTCGTGGGTGCGAACTTTCCGGTCATCCTCCTGCTCAACTTCGCGATCTCGACGGTCAGCGTGTTCTTTGCCCCGGCAGAGCTCGCCATGATCCCGGTGCTGGTCCCGCGGAACCTCCTCCTCGCGGCGAATGGAGTGTTCACGCTCACGTTGAATGCGGCCTTCGCGGTGGGATTCGCACTGTTGGGACCGCTCGTCGTGAACGTCTTCAACCCCGAAGCAGTCATCCTTGTGGTCGCCGCGCTGTACTTCCTGGCCGCGGTCTTCTGCTTCACGCTCCCATCGGCGCCGCCGCCCGAACGTGAGCCCGGGACCCACGCCGGGCTCGGAGTGGGCGAGGCTGAACAGGCGGTCGGTTCGACGATCGCCCAGCTCCGCGAGGGTATCTCGTTCGTCCGTGCCAACCACAACATCGCCTGGTCGCTGCTGTACCTCGGGATCACGGCGTCACTGATCGGGGTGCTTGGCGTTCTCGGTCCGGCCTTCGCCAAGGAGACGCTGGGACTGGCGGCGAAGGACTTCGCGGTCGTCGTGCTGCCGCTCGGGTTCGGGATCGTCATGGGGATCCTGCTGCTCAATTCCTACGGCCGCTACTTCGCCCGACGTCGGGTGATCGAGGGCGGCCTGATCGTTCTCGGCGTCCTGCTCGCGGCACTGTCGGCGGCCGGGCCGATCAGCCGTCTGCTCCAGCGGGCCGACGTCCCCGGCGGCCTGGACCTGTCGATCCTGACGTCACTGCTGTCGGTGGTCGTGGTGATCGGGTTCTTCGCCGGGATCGCCTACGGTCTCGTCGCGATCCCGAGCCAGACCCAGCTGCAGGAGGACCTGCCCGAGGACGTCCGCGGACGTGTCTTCGGCATCCTGATGATGGTCATCTCCGTGGCCAGCTTCCTGCCGATCATCATCGTCGCTCCCATCTCGGACGTGATCGGCACGACCGTCATGATCTTCATCCTCGCGATCGCCGTACTGATCACCGGCGTGGTATCCGTGCTGACCCGGGGACCGCTCCAGGAGTCGCAGGCGGCGCCTGCGTCGGACCCCCACGCGGTCGACCCGATCACGACGGCGCTGCTGGCGGAGCGCCCGACGCGGACCGGCCGTCCCGCACCGGCGCAGCCCTCCGCATCGGACGGGCGTGTCGGCCACCTCAATGGCTCAGGCATCCCGACCGATGCGGCAGAAGCCGACGCCATCAGCCCCGCCGGCGAAGGGCGTCCGGACCGCGGGACCAGCGATGGTTCGGGCGGCGCGCCGGCTCGAGCCGGTGAGCTCGCGCCGACTGACCCATGCCGCTCGACATGCTCATCACGGGCCGAATCGCGACATTCGCCGGGGACCGCGGGTATGGCTGGGTCGAGGCGCTCGGGATCCGCGATGGGCTGGTCGCCTTCGCGGGCTCCGAGATCGCGCTCGAGACCAGGGCCGACCCGCACACCGAGCGGATCGCGCTCGAGCCCGGCGAGGTGGCGATCCCGGGGATCACCGACGCGCACCTGCACCTCGCCCAGGCCGCCCTGGTCGGCCGGCAGGTCGACCTGTCGGGGGCCGCCACTCTTGCAGAAGGGCTTGCGGCTGTGCGGGCGGCCCACGCCCGAGCCGCCGATCCGGACGCGTGGCTCGAGGGTCACGGCTGGGACTCGGATCGGTGGGGCAGGTGGCCGACCGCGGCCGACCTCGAGGAGGCAGCTCCCGGCCGACGGTGCGTCCTGTGGGCGCACGACCACCACGCTCTGTGGGCAAGCCGGGCCGCGCTCGCGACCGCCGGGATCGACGTGACGACGCCCGATCCTCCCGGCGGGATCATCCGTCGCGATGCCGACGGCGAGCCCGAGGGCGTCCTGTACGAGGCGGCGTCGGGCCTCGTCAGCGTCCATGTGCCGCTGGTCGGCCAGGCGGACCTCGAGCGCGCGATCATGAACGTCTCGCAGGAACTCCTGCTGCTCGGGGTCGTCGGTGTCCACGATCCCGGTGGACTCACCCCGGATCCGCACCTCGCGTGGGCCTATCCGGCGTACGCGCACCTGTCGGAGACCGGTCGGCTGCCGATCCACGTCCTCGCCTCGCTTCGGGCGGACGGCCTCGACACCGCGATCGAGCGAGGGCTCAAGAGCGGCACGCCGCTCGGTGGCGACGTCGGCGGCCGGGCACGCGTCGGCTGGCAGAAGTGTTTCGCCGACGGGTCACTCGGGTCGCGGACGGCTGCGCTCCTCGAGGACATCGAACCCGAAGCGGACCGACCGCTCCCGCCCGACCGCCGCCGAGGCGTCTGGAACACGCCGCCCGAGGAGCTGGCGGAACTCGCGGAACGGGCGGCCGATGCCGGGATCGCGACCCAGATCCATGCCATCGGCGACGCTGCCGTCCGCGCTGCACTGGACGTCCTCACCCCGACCGCCGGGCGAGTCCCGTTCATGCCGCGGCTGGAGCACGTCCAGCTGCTGGATCCGGCCGACCGCGGCCGGTTCGCCGCAGCGGGCATCGCCGCCAGCGTTCAGCCATCGCATCTCGGGCACTGACGCGGCGCAGGCGAGAGCGCTCTGGGGTGCCCGCGCCGAACGAAGCGGGTACACGTGGGCCTCGATCGCGAAGCACCGGGGCGGTCATGCCGTTCGGGACGGACGCCCCGGTCGAGTCGTTCGATCCGTGGCCGGGGATCGCGCTGGCCGTCCGTCGCGAGGATCCGCGCTGGCCCGCTCGGGACGCTCCCGTTCGCGCCCGGACAATCGCTCTCGCCCGAGCGGGCGCTCCGTTCCGCCTGTGTCGATCCGCCCCGGTCCGCGAACGAGACCGACCGGGGCCGGTTGACCGTGGGCCAGCGTGCGGATCTGATCGTGATCCCGTCGGCCGCCATCGATGAACCCGTCGAGCCGGGCGGGGCGCTGGCCACCGTGCGGCCGTCGATCGTCGTCGTCGACGGTCGGGTGGTCTTCGAGGTCTAGCGGTCGCGGGGCCTGTCGCGCCGCCGCACCGCTGAACGACGCCGCTCAATCCGGCGGCGGACCGAGCTGCCGTCGAGCGTCGGCAAAGAGCCCGTTGAGGATCCGCGACGTCGACGGGAAGGCATGGATCGTCTCGGCCAGGACGTCGATGGTGACGCGGGCACGGATGGCCAGGACGCATTCGTGGATCGCCGCCGAGGCGTCGGGACATGCCATCGCGGCCCCGACCAGCTCGCGCGTCGCACGGTCCACCACGAGCGTGATGTGACCGAGTTTCGCCTGGACCGTATATCCCTTCGCGCTCTTGGCGAAGTCGGCCACGACCTCGAAGGCGTCGATGCCGGCCTCCCTCGCGCCCTCGAGCGTCAGGCCCACCGACGACGCCTCGGGATCGGTGTATGTCGCCCGCGGCAGCGCTCGGTAATCGGGTCTGATCGGCTCCCCGAGTGCCATCCGGACGGCGATCTCACCCTGGTAATGCGCCTGGTGGGTGTGCAGCTCGGGACCGGCCGGGTCGCCGATGACCCATAGCCCGTCGCCGATCCGCAGCCTGCCGTCGCGGGCAAACGGCGTTCGACCGCTGGTGTCGATGCCGTAGTGCTCGAGCCCGAGGTCCTCGAGCGGGAAGCCACGTCCGACCGCGAGCAGGACTGCGTGACCCTCGGCGGTCGAGCCGTCGTCGAGGTCGATCACGTGGGCGTCGCCGGGACGCGCGCCGGCATGCGCCCGTACCGCCCGGACACCCGTGCGAACCCGGACGCCGTCGCGCTCGAGTGCGGCCCGGATGACCTCCGAGTTACGTGGATGGTCCGTCGGGGCGAGGCGCGGTCCCGACTGGACGATCGTCGTCGGGACATCGAACCTGGCGTACACCTGCGCCAGCTCGCAGCCGGTCGGTCCGCCGCCGAGGATGAGCAGGCTGGCCGGCAGCTCGCGCGCCAGCGTCGCGTCGCGGTTGGTCCAGTACGGGACGGTTTCGATCCCTTCGAGGGGCGGGACCTTCGAGAACGAGCCGACCGCGACGACGATGTTCTTCGCGCGGAGGTCATGGCTCACCTCGTCGTGGCGAACCGCGACGCGACCCGGCGCGCTGATGCTCGCCGTGCCCCGATACGCCGACGGCGCCCGGCGTCCGTGAGTCCCCGCCAGTGGCTGGTGTCGTCCGGCTCCTCGGCGTCGGCGGGACAATTCACCATGTAGTCGCGCTGGACCGAAGCCTCGGACCAGCTGTATGCCGCCGCGTTGGCGTGATGTCGGGCGGCGCCGTCGAGGAGCGACTTCGACGGCAGGCAGCCGATATGCGGCCAGCTGCCGCCGAACCAGCGGCGGTCCGCGATCGCGACCGATGCGCCGAGCTCTCGGGCCTTGTACGCGGCGGCTTCCCCGCCGGGGCCGGCGCCGATGATGACGAAGTCGAAGACATCCACGGTGTCAGTCCCTCTTGCGATCGGGGCTCGGCAGCCCGCGCTGGCGGCGGGCTTCGTACAGCAGGACCGCTGCGCTCACCGAGACGTTGAGGCTATCGGCGGTCCCGAGCATCGGCAGCCGAACGGCCTCCACGTCGGGTCCGCGCCAGGCAGCGGTCAATCCGTCCGCCTCCGCGCCCAGGACGAGCGCGATCGGACCGCGCAGATCCGCCTCCGTGTAGAGGGTCGGCGCATCGACGAGCGCCGCGACGACCCGCAGACGGTGCTCGCTCAGCCAGCCGACGACCTCCTCCGTCGGACCGCTCGCAAGCGGTACGGCGAAGACCGTCCCGGAACTCGCCCGGATGGCATTCGGATTGAACAGGTCGGTACGTGGCGAGGCCGCGATCACGGCATCGGCGCCGGCGCCGTCGGCGCTGCGCATGACCGCACCGACATTGCCGGGCTTCTCGACGCCCTCGATCACCACGACCAGTGGATCGGGAGGTAGATCGAGCGCCGACAGGTCGAGGCGCGGGATCCGGGCGACAGCGACGATACCCTCGGAACGGTCGCCGAACGCGAGGATCTCGAGGATCCGCTCGTTGACATGGACCAGCGCGATGTCCGTGGCAGCGAGCCGGTCGAGGACGGCGCGCGCATCCGGACCGGCGAGCCGCCGATCTGAGACGTATGCCTCCTCGATGACCACGCCGGCGTCGATCGCGCGGCGAAGCTCGCGCGCACCGTCGATGAGCGTCAGACCTGTCCGGTCTCGCTCGCGTCGATCCCGGAGCGCCCGGACCGCCTTGACCCGGGGGTTCGCGGAACTGGTGAGCTCGGTCGCGTCACGGGACGACATCGCCGTCATCATGACCCGCCGGCCGACCGTGCGAACGCTCCGAGCTCGAGGCGGCGGCCGTCCACGGTCGACACGCCGAGGCTACCCGCCTCGATCCGGCGGGAAGGCCGACCGAACCCGTCGGCGAGCAGCCCGGCCAGTCGCTCAGGAACGATGCCCGGCGTGTGCGCGGTGATGAGTGCGAAACCGTCCGGTTCGAGGACCGCCCTGCACGCATCCAGGAGCGAAGGCAGGTCGTCCTCGATGCGCCACGCCCGCCCGCCTGTGCCGTGGCCGTACGTCGGCGGGTCGAGGATCGACCCCGTCGTAGCGTCGACCGCGCCGGGCCTCGCGGGCGACGAACGCTCGGGCGTCATCCACGATCCAGCGGACGGGGCGATCGGCAAGACCGGACAGCTCGGCGTTGCGCCGCGCCCACGTGACGGCGGGACGGGCCGCGTCGACGTGCGTGACGGAGGCCCCGGCGGCGGCGAGTCCAAGCGTCAACAGTCCCGTGTAGGCGAACAGATTCAGCACCGTCCCTGGCGCTCGCTCGAGGACCCACAGCGCCATCTCGAGATGCTCCGGAAACACGCCGATCTGGCCGGCGTCAGTCGGACGAAGCTCAAGGGTCGCCGCCTTCGACGCCTATCGTCCACGGACCGGCGCCCGCGGCCGGCCCCGACCAGCCTCGGTCGCGGTCGAATCGCAGGTCCGCAGCGAGCCACAGATCGTCGTGTCGCCGGGCTCCGAGGGCGCCTGGGTAGGGACGGTCGACCACCCGTGAGCCGAACCGCTCCAGGCGGCCGCCGCCACCGATGTCGAGCAGGGTGTAGTCGTCGGGCGTCGAGGTCATCACACGGCAGCGTACGGCAGCGGTGCGTCGCGTCTCTGACGATCGCTGTACGGAGCCGGCCGTCCCGCACGACGCGGCGGACGCTCCGGGTGCCGATGCTATGCTCGTCTGGCCGCCGGCTCCTCGCTCTTGCGACCACGGTGATGTCACGGGACGTGGAACACCCTGTGAGCCAACGTCACCGGGCCATCGGGGCGTGGGGCCGGCGACCTGACGTCAGCGGACACACCGACCCACGACGCCATCTGTCGTGGGTTTTCTTGTCTCCGAAGCTGCACAAGAAAAACCGACGCCAGGACCTCAGAGAATCGGCAAAATCAAGATGACTTCCAGATGCCCGTCCTGTAACGTTCACGGAATCCAGCCCGTTCGTTCGGGGAATGGGATCCATACTCGGAAGGGGAATCGCAGTTGGCAACCCGGCTTCTTCACATCGTGGCCACGCCGCGCGGGTTCGCCTCGAACACGGGTCGTATCTCGAACGTTCTCCTCGAGGCCTTGCAGGAGGACAACGACATCCACGTCACGACGCTGGACCTGTTCAGCGCCGACCTGCCGGCGGTCGCGGGCACGAACATCAAGACCAAGTACGCGCTCATGACGGGTCAGGCGATCGATGAGGCACAGCGCCTTTCCTGGAATGAGATCGAGCGAACGATCGAAGGGTTTCTGGCCGCCGATATCTACCTGCTGACGGTTCCCATGTGGAACTTCGGGATCCCGTATGCGCTCAAGTACTACATCGACGCCATCGTCCAGCCGGGATATCTCTTCAAGTACAACGAGATCGGCCAGGCCGTCCCGCTGGTCCACAACCGGAAGATGATCTGCGTGACGTCTCGCGGCGGCGACTACTCGAGCGAACCGATGCGCCAGTTCGACTTCGTCGAGAGCTACCTCCGAACGATCTTCGGGTTCGTCGGCATCACCGACATCGACTTCTTCAACGCCCAGCCGATGGACGTCACGAGGGACATGCGGACCGCGCGCGATCCGAAAGGTCATCGCCGACGTCAGGGCGTACGCCGCGGGCCGGTGCTGGGATGTCCCGACCGAGGACGCGAGCGAACCGATCCCCGCGGGTGTGAAGCCCGCCGTCATCAATCAGTAGGACCCGACTCGTCGGGTAGCCGGCGCGCGGCGAGGATCTACGAACGTAGCGGTCGCGGGTCCGTCACCCGACCCACGCCGCCCACTCCTCGCCGGCGTCGCGTTCCAGCGCCTTCAGGTAGACGCTCAGCTTGCCGTAGAAGATGTACACCGCCTCGCGGTAGATCTGGTGCTGGACGAACGGCGAGGCCACGAAGCCGTGTCCGCGGTCGATCCTGTCGATGTGCAGCTCTTCGTCGGTGAAGCGACTCAGGGCCGCTGTTCATCGCTTCGTCCTGGGCTTCGAACCACGCTTGCAGTCCGGCGATGGTCACCGGGTCCGGCGGCGAGACGTGGCGGTGCGACCAGTCGAGGGTGAACGTCTCGAAGGAATGGGTATACACGCCCTCGATGTCGCCCATCTCGACGAGCAGTTCGCCCAGCGTCGGGTTCTGCCCCGGCAGCTTGTAAGCGAGATCCGCATCGGAGACCACGGTTAGCAGGTGGTCCCGCATGGAATGATGTCCGCGGATCTCTTCCTCGAACAGGCGTGTTCATCCGCGAAAGAGTAGCCGCTCGCTACGCGAGACGGCTCAGCGCATGCCGGTCGAGTCGATCGCGATGTCGCGGTGGATCCGGCCCCACCAGATCCGCGCGACGCCCGTCCCCCTGGACGCACCGGGATACCACTGGATCACCGGGCGAGTGCTCGACGTCCCGAGGTACACGACGGACAGGATGGACGCCGAGGTCCCCGTGCGGGACACGGTGAGCATCGGTGCGCGTCGCACCGTCGTGGAGGTCGGGAAGACGTAGCTTGATGACGCGGCCGCGGGGATAGCGCGTCGAGTTCGCAGGTCCATCGAGACGACGCCCGCCCGGGCGCCGGTCGCGACGAGTTGGCCCCGGGACGAGTCCCATCGGAAGCTTGGATCGAAATGCCAGAGCTGGCTGAACGTCCTCGTTCGGTTCGAGCTCACGCGGTCGAGCACGACCACGAGCGGCAGGCCATGATCGACGCGGATGCTCCGTGTCCTCGTGAGATACGCAGTCACGTCCCGGACGGTGTATGAGTCTACCGTCGTGCCTTGGCTCGCCCGTACGAGCGCGGTCCCGCCGGCGCTCTCGAGTCCGCTTGCCGCAAGCACGTTATGTGCGGCATTCGTCTTGTACCACCGCCCATACCACGAGTTCGGCTCGTAGTAGAAGCCGGGGTCGATCAGCACGTGGCGTCCGCGATACCACACGATCGACCCGTGATCGTCATGGCCGTGCTGGATCCGTGGTGGCCCGAATCGAACGACGGACCACGTCGTCGACGGCGTCCATGCCGCGAGCGACGGCCCAGCCTGCCGTCCTGCAGAGCATCCGAGTCGTCGTCGGTGGACGCAGTGGTGATGCGGCCATGTCATTGCCGTCCCCGATCGCCGGAGTCGCCCGTCCGGGCGATCAGCTGGTCGTAGGCGTCGGCCATCTTCCGTGCGGCGCCGCGCAGGCGTGCCGCCGTCAGCGGTCGGCCGACTGCGTCGAAAACGGCCGCTGCTTCGGGCCAGACCCTCGAGTTGTGGTACTGATACGGCGCCGACTGCTCGTACACCATCCCGCACGTATCCATGACCTGCGTGAGGTCGGTGAGCGTCCGGTTCTCGGCGACGTCGATCAAGCCAGGGCGGTTGAGGATGCGCGCGCTTTCGATCAAGGTCAGGTTGGCCATCACGCCGTGATTGTGTGGTCGATGCCTCGGAATGCCGTAGTAGCGGTTCACGTCGAGGTTGGCCAGGATGCTCGCGTCGAGGAGCCACGATGCGGCGGCGCTCGGATCGATCTGGACGAGGCAATTGAGGACCTTTCTCGGCCCGCGTTCGTCGCCTCGTCCCAGCCGACCGTGCCCGCGTAGGCCAGTCGTTCCGGGGTCGAGGATCCCGGTCCGGATTGCGACGGTACGCGTTGACGTACGCCGTGACGAGGCTCAAGTCGCTGGAATCTTGTGAGACATACGCTTCCACCGCGAGCGGGACGAGGAACAGCAGGCCGCGGTAGAACCCGGCCCAACTCGGATTCGCGATCGGCGAGTGCGCGTAGTCGATCGTTGCCGGAGTGACCGATGCGGTCAGCCCGTAGAAGGTGATCTTGCCGGCGCGGACCGGAGCCGCGGTGACGCCCTGGCCCCTGGCTGTTGCGAACGGTTCATTGCAGGCGCGCGGCAGGGTAACGCCGGTGGATGACTCTCGGCGGTGCTCGCCGCGAATCCCGGGCTGCCGGCGAAACTCGCCTCCACGGTCGATGCTCCCGACGGCATCCGGAGTTTGACCGAGGCGCGACCGAGCCCGTCCAGCGGTGTCGTCGCGAAGACAACGCCGCCGACCGTCCATGTCAGCGATCCGGCCGTCGGCACCGGCGCGAGGGTGGCCGCGATCGTGACCTCCGTGTCGGTCAGTGCACGAACAGCCGTCGGGTCGAACGTGATCGTGGTCTCTGCGAGCGCGTTGACGATGTGACGATACGGCTCGCTGGCGCTCGGCCCGAATTCACCGCACCCTGAAAAGGAAGCGACGTATCTCGTGCGGACCCGACGCGTCGTGAGTCGTCGCTCGATCGATGCGCGTCCATCCGCTCCCACGGCCGTCGACCCGACATCGACACCGTCCTCGGACCAGGTGATCGTGCCGCCGCCGGGGTTGGGAGAGACGGTCGCGACGATCGTTACCAGATCCCCGACGAAAGTGGGTTCGGGATCGGCTGCGAGGGTCACGGATGTGGCCGCCAGGATCGCTACCCGCGATCGCCCCGTTCGCCGAAGGCGGCGAGGGCGCTGGTGACCGCGGTTTCGCGCTTGGCGGGACTGGTGATGTACCGACGGTCGGGGCCGCGGACGGGGCGGGACTCGCCGGCGGCGTCTCTGGCTCATCGATGGTGACGGACTTGACGACGCGAATGGCGTGGCGGACGGCGACGGACTCGGAGATGGAGACTCGGAACCGGAAGCGACCCGGCGAACCTGCCGCCGCAGGCGAAGCCGACGAGGCAAGCAAGAGCAGGGCAAGGAGGCACCAAGGGACGCGTGAGACCTTCGCCATGCCGCTCCACCGTGACCGTGGAATCCGAGTACCCCGCTCTCGGGCGACCATCGGTGGCCGCCATCCCACTGTCAATGCGTGCGCGAAAGCAGTTTCGCCGGGACATCGGCGCCCGATACTCGAACGGCGGGTCGTGGTCACGGTCTCGTAGCCTCGACGACCTCGACGCGGAACGCCGTGATCGTCCACCGATCATCGGGCCGACCAACGGACGGCTCATCACCCTGACCATCAGAACGCTACCATGCGCATACTGGCGAATCTGCGGCCGCCTCGGGCATGGGCGCACGTGACGACCAGTTGACTGATCGGGCCTGGGCGGCTAGCTCAGCTGGTTAGAGCACTTGCTTGACATGCGCATAGCCGGATGCGGCGTACCGGCCGAATAACTAAGCCCACGGCGTGATGCGTCGTGGGCCTTGTTATGTTGTGGACCTTATCGGGTGAAACGAGTGGGACTGCGGCGAATACCGCTACGGGTGCGGGAAGCAGCCCATCTGCTACTGATCGAGCTTGTGCCCGTCGCCCTGGGGTTTGCCGTTGCGGGGCCGGTCGGCTGACTCGACCGACCGATTCCCCGGTTGTCGCGAACGATGCGGTAACCGGCACTAAGACGGTCTGCCAGCTGCATCGACCAGGCCTCCAAGGAGTCGCCGATTCCATTGATGAGGACGACTGTCCGCGGCCCCTCGCCGTCGACCTCGAAGTGCACATCGATACCGTTCCCCGTGATCACCGGCATTCCGTCTGCCTCCTGAGCATCACGGCGGTCGCGCCGGGCGGCCCATCGAGATGCCGGCCGGCCACGAACCGGCCCCGATCATGCTGATCCCGACTGTGTCCTCGACCATGGTCCGACCGACCTCCGATCCGCCCCCGTCGCCCGGCGCCTTTCACAAGATAGGACAAGTCGCCGGCACCGAGCGTCATGAGGCGGTTGCATCGAGTGTTCGTTTATGTCCACTATTGTCAGGACTCTGGTCCATGAGGCGTGCGCTGCCTTTCTCTCCCGTGAGGCGGGGCCTATAGTCGCCCGACGGGCCGAAGCAGAAGGGGACTCGCATGTCCAACGACGATCCGCAAGTCCAGCGATTGGTTAGCGACCTCCTCGCCCGCCGAATCGATCGGCGTCAGTTCGTCCGGCTTGCGATGGCACTCGGCGTCTCGCTGCCCAGCGCGAGTGCGCTGTTGGCCGCCTGTGCTCCGGCGTCTCCGAGCGCATCGGGCCAGGCCACCGCGGCGGCGAGCGCCACCGGCGCGGCCAGCGCGGCGGCGAGCGCCACCGGCGCGGCCAGCGCGGCGGCGAGCGCCACCGGCGCGGCCAGCGCGGTTCCGAGTGCGTCCGGACAGGCCGCCGTGCCGGCCAAACTCACGCTGCGGCTGACCGCGGACATCGCGAACCTCGACCCGGCCTTTTATCCGAGCAGCGTCGACGAATCGGTCTACACGGGGATCTACGAGGGCCTCGTCGCCTGGAAGCCCGGCACCTTCGACGTCGTCAACCAGCTCGCCGCGACGTTCGAGCCGTCCGCCGACGGCCTCAGCTACGAGTTCACGCTCAAGGAGGGCATCCTCTGGCAGAAGGGCTACGGCGAGGTCACGGCCGAGGACGTCAAGTTTTCGTACGAGCGCATCGCCGGACTCACCACCCCGAAGCTCGACTCGCCCTACGCGGGTGACTGGTCGCCTCATCTCAAGGAGGTGATCGTCAAGGACAAGCTGTCCGGCACGATCGTCCTCAAAGAGCCGTTTGCGCCGATCATGCGCTCGACCTTCCCGACGGCGTCTGGCACCATCTTGCCGAAGAAGGCTGTCGAGGAGCGTGGTGACAAGTTCGCCACCGACCCGGTCGGCTCCGGTCCATACGAGTTCGTCAGTTGGACGCCGAAGGAGAGGATCGTCCTCAAGCGCTTCGCGGAGTACAGCGGGGCCTTCGACGAGTACCTCGGGAGTCCGTTTCCTGAGATCAACTTCCTACCGATCACCAACGACAGTGCCTCAGACATCGGGCTCGAGACGGGCGAGATCGATTTCGGCTCGCTCTCGTTGCCGGCCATCGGGCGTTTCGAGGCGAACGACAAGTTCGTCGTCAAGACAGCGCCGACGCTTGACTACAACTGGATCGGCATGAACCAGGAGCACGCGAAGCTGAAGGACATCAAGGTACGGCAGGCGATCCGGTTGGCCATCGACGTCCCCGCCCTCATCGTTGCCGCCTTCGAGGACCGGTACGCGCGCGCGAACGCGATCATCCCCGAGAACATGGGGCTCGGCTACTGGGCCGACGCACCAAAGTACGACCGGGACATTGACGCCGCCAAGGCCCTGCTGCAGGAGGCGGGCGTTTCCAGTCTCGATCTCTCGTTCACGTACACCGAGGAGGCTGGCTCGAAGATCGTCGCCCAGATCGTGCAGGAGAACCTGGCCGAGGTCGGCATCACGGTCTCGCTCAATCTTCTCGACTCGGGCACGTACTACACGTTAGGCAAGAGCCTTCGTGAGCGTGAGCTCTTCTACGTCGGCTTCGTGACGCAGCCCGATCCGTCGTGGTCGTTCGTGTGGTTCACCTGCAAGCAGATCGACGTCTGGAACTGGCAGTACTGGTGCGGTACGGAGTTCGACCGCCTGCATTTCGCGGCCTTGAAGGAGCCGGACCAGGCGAAGCGCAACGAGATGTACATCGAGATGCAGAAGCTCTGGGACGCCCAGGCGAACGTCATTTGGACGAGCTACCCGACGAACTACTACGGTCATCGGACGGGCATCGAGCCGGCGGTCACACCCCACGGACGATTCGTCCCTCATGCCTTCCGGGCCGTCTAGACACCGGCCCGGAGCGGCCTGATGGGCCGCTACGTCTTGCAGCGGATCGCCATGGCAGGAATCGTCGTGCTGCTGTCCATGGCGTTCCTCGGCGTGCTCGTCCACCTCGTGCCGGGCGATCCCGTCAAGATCATCCTCGGCCCGCGAGCGAGCGAGGCCCTCTCGCAGCGCGTGCGCGCCGAGATGGATCTCGACGCGCCGGTTCCCGTCCAGGTCTGGAACTTCGTCATCGGTGCGCTGCAGGGTGACCTCGGCAACGATTTCGTCAGCGGGCTCCCGGTCACGACCCTGCTCGGCTCTGCAGTCCCGCACACGATCATCCTTGCAGTGGCTAGCCTTGGCCTGGCCATCCTGCTGGGAGTGCCGCTCGGCGTCTACGCGGCGACACGGCCGAACGGTCCGATCGACCGCGTCACCCGCGTGGTGTCGGTGTCTCTGATCACGTTGCCCTCGTTCGTGGGCGGACTCTTCCTACTCCTGGTGTTTGCGATCTGGCTCGACGTGCTGCCGGCCATCGGCGCCGGCGAGCTCTCGGACCCCGTGGACTACGCCCGGCACCTGATCCTGCCGACCCTCGCCCTCGCCGCGATCTGGATCGGGTATATCGCGCGACTCGTGCGGACCAGCATGCTCGAGGTCCTCGGGCAGAACTACATCCGCAGCGGTCGTGCCGTCGGCCTGGGCGACCGTGTCATCTTCTACAAATACGCCCTCAAGAACGCGATCATCCCGACCGTGGCAGTGCTCGGGGTGGGGCTTGGCGCCCTGCTGGGCGGCGCCGTCTTCGTCGAGGTCATCTTCAGCCGCCCGGGCCTCGGTTCGCTGATCGTCGACTCCATCGAGAGTCGCAACTTCCCGATCGTCCGCGGCGCCGTCCTCTTCATCGCCCTGTTCTTCGTCTTTGCCAACCTGGCAGCCGACCTGTCGTATGGCTTCCTCGACCCCCGCATCCGCGTCGGGAAACGGTCGGCTTAGGTGGCGATCGAAGGTTCCGCTGCTCCGCAGGCCGCGCGCCTCACTGGGCGCACCCTGCCGAGGGCCCATGTGCTGCGAGAGGTCGCCCGCCGGCCGGCGGGACTCTTCGGCCTGGTGGTGGTGGCCACGTTACTTCTGATCGTGCTCTTTGCGCCGCAGATCGCGCCCTATGAGGCGTCGGCGCAAAAGATCACCGACCGTCTCGAGGGGCCTTCGTTGACACATCTCTTCGGCACGGACGAGTTGGGACGAGACCTCTACTCACGCATCCTCTACGGAACCCGGATCGCACTCGGCGTCGCGATCCCGTCCGTTCTCGCGGCGCTCGTCGTGGGCCTGATCATCGGCACCGTCGCCGGCTACCTCGGGGGCTGGGTCGACAACGCGCTCGTCGTTGTCATGGACACCGTACAAGCCTTCCCGACCGTGATCCTCGCACTCGCGCTCCTGGCGCTGCTGGGGCCGTCGCTCCAGAACGTCATCATCGTCATCGTGGTCTCGTTCGCGCCGGGCTACGCCCGAGTGGCGCGGGCCAGCTTGCTTTCGGCGAAGCAGGACCTCTACGTGGAGGCCGAACGCGCCCTTGGCGCAGGTGACGGGCGCATCGTCGGCGTCCACATCCTGCCGAACATCGTCGCGCCGCTATTCATCCTGCTGGCCATGGACCTGGCCGCCGCGATCACCATCGAGGCCGGCCTCTCGTTCCTGGGCGTCGGTGTGCCGCCTCCAACGCCTTCCTGGGGAGTCATCCTCGCCGACGGGTTCAATCGCGTCCGCGACACGCCATGGCCCGTGCTCTCCGCCGGGCTGGTCCTGATGATCACCACGCTCGCCTTCACGATGCTCGGCGAGACGCTGCGGGACGTCGTCGACCCGCGGCTGGCCGGCACCCGTGGGTGGCATCGCGGATGACGGAGACGCAACCGCCGGGCGACGCACCACCGCTGCTGACCGTCGAGGGGCTCGAGGTCGTCTACCACACCCGCGAGCGACCGCTCGTGGCGCTGTCGAACGTGAGCTTCGAGGTGTTGCCAGGCGAGATCCTGGGCGTCGTGGGCGAGTCGGGCTGCGGCAAGTCGACGCTCGCGGCGGCGCTCATGCGGCTGCTGCCGCCCAACGGCGAGACGACGGCAGGGACGATCCTGCTGGGCGAGCAGGAACTCCTGACGCTGGGAGACGAGGCGCTGCGCAAGATTCGCGGTCGGGACATCGGGATGATCTTCCAGGACCCGCTGACGAGCCTCAACCCGACCTTCTCGGTCGGGACGCAGCTCGTCGATGCGCAGAAGGCCCATCGAGACCAGCGGGGGGGAAGCGACGCAGACATGCGACGGCGCGCGATCGGGCTCCTCGAGGAGATGGGCATCCCCGACCCCGCCCAGCGCATCGACGACTACCCGCACCAGTTCTCGGGCGGGATGCGGCAGCGAATCATGATCGCCATGGTGCTCCTGCTCGAGCCGGCGATCCTCATCGCGGACGAGGCGACATCCGCACTCGACGTCACCCTGGAGGCGCAGATCCTCGAGCTGTTCAAGCGGCTGCGCCGCGAGCGCAATACGGCCATCGTCTTCATCTCGCATGACCTTGGCGTCGTCTCGCAGATCTGCGATCGCGTGGTCGTCATGTACGCCGGGCGCGCCGTCGAGGAGGGAGATGTGGTCTCGCTCTTCGAGCGCCCGCTCCACCCATACACGCAGGCGCTGCTGGGCGCCATTCCGTCGCGCAAGCACCGCGGCGAGCGCCTCGCCACGATCCCCGGGCGCGTGCCGAGCCTGTCCGACCTCCCACCAGGCTGCAAGTTCGCCGATCGGTGCCCGCATGTCCAGCCGGTCAACCGGGAGCGCGAGCCCCGCTACGTCGCCTTCGACGGGCGACGTGTGCGCTGCAACATCTACGACCCCGACTCCGGGTACGAGCACGCTCCTGTGCCGATGACGGAGGCCGCGTCGTGACGGCCACGCCCCTTGTCGCGCTGCGGGACGTACACACGCACTTCGACGGTGTCCGCGCGGTGGACGGGATCGACCTCGCCATCGCGAAGGGGGAGATCCTCGGGCTCGTCGGCGAGTCCGGCTCGGGCAAGACTACCTTGGGGCGCACGATCCTGCGGCTCGTCCCCTCGACGAGCGGCCGGATCGAATTCGATGGCCAGGACGTCACGCGGCTCGGCGGCGCGGATCTGCGGCGCCTCCGCCGCCGCATGCAGATGATCTTCCAGGATCCGTACTCGAGCCTGAGCCCGCGCATGCGCGTCTCCTACCTGCTGACCGAGCCCTACCAGATCCACAAGATCCCGAATGCGGACCAGATCAGCGTGCGTGAGTTGCTCGAGATGGTGGAGCTCTCTCCGGAGCTCGCCTCCAAATATCCGCACGAGCTCTCGGGCGGTCAGGCACGCCGCGTCGGCGTTGCGCGGGCGCTCGCCCTCCAGCCTGAGTTCCTCATCGCGGATGAGCCTACCGCCGGGCTCGACGTCTCCGCCGCCGCAGCCGTCCTCAACCTGATGAAGGATCTCGCCCGTCGCTTCGACCTGACGTACCTGATCATCACCCACAACCTCAACGTCGTCGGGTATATCGCCGACCGCATCGCCGTCATGTACCTTGGCCAACTCGCCGAGACCGGTCCCGCGGAGCGGGTACTGGACGATCCGACCCACCCATACACGCGCGCCCTGCTCGAGGCTGTCTCCGAGCCAGACCCCCGCAATCGCGGCGTCGATCGCCGCCTCCTGCTGCCGGGCGAGATCCCGAGCCCGCGAAACCCGCCGCCGGGCTGCCGCTTCCATACGCGTTGCCGTTTCGCCCAGCCGCGCTGTCGCGAGGATGTGCCCGTGCTCGAGGAGACCGAGGCAGACCATCGCGTCGCGTGCCACTTCTGGCGCGAGGTGCGGGCTGACGCACGGGCGAACACGGGAGCGGGCGCTGTGGGGTCGGGTGCTGTGGGGCCACCATAGACTGATAGATTCATCTCCCGGCGAACGAAGGAGGTCTGATGGGCGAGTTGGACGGGAAGACGGCGCTGATCACGGGCGCCGCGCGCGGCTTTGGGCGTGCGGTCGCCATCCTGTTCGCCCGGGAGGGCGCCGACGTGGCGATCGCCGATATCGCAGGCGAGCTTTCCTCCGAGCGCGTGTCCGGCATGGCGACGGCGGATGACCTGGAGCGCACCAGGCGTGAGATCGAGGCTCTCGGGCGACGGGCAGTCGCCATCAGGGCCGACGTCACGAAGGCCGCGGATTGCGAGCGGATGGCGGCCGAGACACTGGATGCGTTCGGCAGGATCGACATCCTCCACGCCAACGCGGGCGTCTTCTCGTACGGGAAGTCCTGGGAGTTGACCGAGGACGACTGGGACACCGTGCTCGGGGTAAACCTCAAGGGCATCTGGTTGACGACGAAGTACGTGGTCCCGCACATGATCGAGCGGCGCTACGGCAAGATCGTCATGACCTCCTCGCGCGACGGCCTGCGAGTCGAGCCGAACTACGCTCACTACAACGCTTCGAAGGCTGGCGTGATCGCGTTCGCCAAGTCGCTGGCCATCGAGCTGGGCCCGTACGCGATCAACGTCAACGCCGTCTGCCCTGGGCAGATGGCAGATCGCAGTCAGAAGACGCATAGACTCGGCCGCACGACCAGCGCGTACTGGGACATGGTCACGGGGAAGGAGGGTTCCACCTACGAGGACTTCGACCTCGCCTCCGGGCGCGAGAACCTGTTCGAGGAGGGTGGCCAGATCGACTTTTCCGAGGTCGCGGAAGGGGTGCTCTGGCTCGCCTCCGACCGCTCGCACATGGTCACCGGCCACGCGCTCCCCCTCGACCGCGGCTGGATCGCAAAGCGTGGCGGTTAGTGGCGACGGCCATCGACGAACACGCCTCGCTTGAGGGGGACTCTGAGGCGACTCGAGGCTGGGAGCGCCAGCAGGACGAGGATGCCGAGCGCTACCTGCGGCGATGGCCGGCCCTCGAGCGCCTCCGCGCGCAGGTGGCGAGTGCCGACGTCGCATCGCGGGTCTTCGCGCCGACCGTCAGCGGGGGGCGCAGGTTCCGGCTCGTCGTCCTCGAGGGTGAGGCAGAGCCGATCCTGCATGTCTCTGAGGTTCCTGACGGCCCCGATCGCGTCCTGATCGACCCAGGCGCGCAGACCCTCGACTGGTTCTACCCGTCGCCGGACGGACGCCTCGTCGCCTATGGGCTTGCCGCGCGCGGGAGCGAGCAGAGCGTGCTCCATCTCGTGGACGTCGCGACGGGCAGCGTCTTGCCCGATCGCATCCCGCACACCTCGTTCGCCGTGGTCGCGTGGCTACCCGACTCGACGGGCTTCTACTTCAGCGCGGGTCTCGGTCCCGACACCGAGCAGCCGCAGAAGTACATCTTCTTCCATCGCGTCGGCACGGATCGACCGACGCAGCCCGAGCCGGCGGTCTTCCGGGACGACGAGGACTTCGTCTTCCCGCAGGTGTCGGACGACGGGCGCTGGGTCGCCGCGGTTTCAAGCGAGACGGAGCCGCGACCGGACTCGATCCTCGACCGCAACGGCGACGGCGTCTGGCGCCCATTCCTCCTCGACGTGCCGGCCGTGTTCAACGGCTTCTTCATAGACGATCGTTACGTGGCCATCACGACCGAGGAGGCGCCACGCGGCCGTCTCGTCTCTATCCCGCTCGTGAGCCCGACCGACCGCTCGACCTGGACGGAGCTCGTGCCGGAGAGCGATGCCGTCATGCGCAGCGTCACGCCGGTGGCCGACCGCCTCGTCCTCGAAGAGCTGGTCGACACGAGCTCTCGGCTTCGTGTCCTGCTCCGCGACGGCTCTGTGGAGGCCACCGTCCCGCTGCCGCAGCCGGGTACCGCCGCGCTCTCGACCAGCACCTACAGGCAGACCGCCGACCAGGCTGTGGCCTCGGACGGCAACGGCTTCACGTTCGTCCGGTCGTCGTGGAGCACGACGCCCGCGGTGTGCAGGTACGACCTGCTCGAGGGTCGCGTCGACGTCATCGACCAGGGCCCACCGCCGCCGTTCGAGGTCGAGGCCTTCCTCGCCGAGGCGCGCCGATCCGACGGCGGCCGCGTCACCGCCTGGGTCGTACGCCGACCCACCGCGGCCGCGGCTCCGGCCCCGACGCTCGTATACGGCTACGGTGGCTGGAACGTCGCATTCGGCCACCCGGTCGGGCTCGGCTCGTTCGCCCCCTTCGTGGAGGCGGGCGGGACGATGGTGTTCGCGCACCTGCGCGGCGGCGGCGAGTACGGCGTCGACCAGTGGTTCGGAGGCTTCCGCAAGACGAAGCAGCACACCTTCGACGACCTGTACGCCATCGTCGAGCACCTCGTCGCCGGCGGTGTCGCGGCGCCCGACCGGGTGGCAGTGGTCGGCGCAAGCAACGGGGGCCTGCTGACGGCGGTCGCGCTCACGCAGCGCCCGGACCTCTTCGCCGCCGTCGTGTCACTGGTGCCCTTGACCGACATGCTGCGGTACACGCGCGACCCGTACCCTGCCGAGTTCGCACTCGAGTACGGCGACCCCGCGGACCCCGCCGCGGCTGCGTGGCTGCGCGCCTACTCGCCCTACCACTCGATCCGCGACGGCGTCCGCTATCCGGCGACGCTCGTGGTCTGCGGCGACACGGACGTGCGCTGCCCGGCTTGGCACGGTCGCAAACTCGTCGCGCGACTACAGGAGGCCACCGCTTCCGACGCACCGATCCTCTACCGGATGCGCCGGGACTCTGGCCACCTCACAGCCGCCCGGCGGGACATGCACGAGTGGCTCGGGTTCGTGATGGAGCGGCTGGGGATCGAGCCATGATCGCCCTCACGAACGCGCGGCTCGTCGACGGCACCGGCGGCCCGGCTCAGGACGGGGTGACCGTAGTCATCGATGGCGGGCGGATCACGGCGGTCAGCGACGCGCCGCCGCCGGCCGAGGCGGAGACGGTCGACCTCGGAGGACGGACGCTCATGCCCGGGCTGATCGACGCCCACGTGCACCTGTCTTCGCTCGACAGGTCGCTAGGCCCCCAGCTCCACCCGTTCGGGCTGGTGCAAGCTGCGAGGCACCTGCTGGACGGCGGCGTCACCACGGTCCGCGACGCCGGCAGCTACGGCCGCTCGCTCTTCGACCTGCGGGACGCGATCGAGCGAGGGCTCGTCCCCGGCCCGCGGCTGGTGCTCTGCGGCCAGATCGTGGCAGCCAGCTCGCCCGGGGGCCGCGCGTTTCCCGGCATGTACCGGGAAGCCGACGGTCCCGATGAGATGCGCAAAGCGTTGCGGGAGCAGATCCGCCAGGGCGCCGACTTCATCAAGATCATGTCGACGGGTGCGCTGACGGTCGCCGAGGAGGACGTGCGCCCAAGCCAGATCACTCGCGAGGAGATCGACGCGATCGTCGAGGAGACGCACCGTCTCGGCTTCAAGGTCGCCTCGCACGCCGAGGGCTCGGACGGGATCCGGCTCTCGGTCGAGGCGGGCGTCGACACGATCGAGCACGGCGAGATGGGCTTCGAGGTGCCGGACATCCTTGCCGCCATGGCCGAGCGCGGGATCGTCCTCGTGCCGACCCTGTGCGTCTTCGACGCTGTGGCGCGTCCGGACGGGCCGTTCCTCCCCTGGATGCGCGAGCGTGCCGAGCGCCTGCGCGATGCCTCGCGGAAGACGATGGAGGCGGCCATCGGCGCCGGGGTGGAGCTAGCGATGGGAGCCGATGCCGGACCGCACGGCGAGAACGCCCGTGAACTCGTCCTCATGGTCGAAGCCGGGACTGTCCGCGAGCGACGGGATCGTGGCCGCAACCTCGACGGCCGCGCGCGTCTGCGGTCTCGAGGACGAGATCGGCACCGTCGAGGTGGGCAAGCGCGCCGACCTCCTCGTTGTCGACGGCGACCCGCTCGACGACGTGGGGATCGTCGCCGACCGCAGCCGGATCTGGCTCGTATTCAAGGACGGGGAGCGGGTGGCGGGCGCGCGTTGACCGCCAATTCCACCTCGGGCAGAACCTGTCCCCGCACGTCGCGGTGGTAATCGATGAATCCGCGCGGATAGTCCCATGTGTCGATGACGCAGTCGAGGACCGCGGGCACGCCGGCCTCGAGGGCGCGGCGCGCCCGCCGGAGGGCGTCGTCGATCTCGGCGGGCGTCGTGATCTGCTCGGCGTGCGCGCCGCTCGCGCGGGCGATGGCGACCATGTCGGGCTGTGCGACGAAGTCACTCGCGATGTACCGACCGCCCGTCGCGCGCTGCGAGAACCTCGTCCACCCCAGACCGCGGTTGTTGAGCACGATCCAGAGGACGGGCGCGCCGTATTGGACGGCCGTCGGCACCTCCTTCATGAACATTTGGAACGCGCCGTCGCCCGTCACGCACACGACGTGGCGCTCCGGTGCGGCGAGCTTCGCGCCGATCGCCCCGGCCACGCCGAAGCCCATGCACGTCTGCTCGGCCGGTGCGACGCACCCGCGCTCGACCGTCACCTTCAGGTAGGGGCAGTAGTACGACCATAGGTCCTGGCCGCCGTTCTCGTTCACGAGTACGAAGCCGTCCGAAAAGACGCGGTTGACGGCATGCACGATCTGCTTCGTCTTCAGCTCCCCATCACCCGGTGTGCACTCGGCCTCCACCTCGTCCTCGAAACGTGTCCGGAAGGCGGCCAGCTCGCTCGTGCGTTCGCTCCGGGCCGGCAGCGGCGTTACGAGCTGCGCGAGCTGCTCGAGCACGAGGCGTGCGTCGCCGACCACGCCGACGTCGGGTCGGATGTTCCGTCCGATCTCGAAGGCGTCGATGTCGACCTGGATCACCCGCGCATCGCGGGGAAAGATGAGCCAGCGCCCGCTTTGGAACTCCTCCATGCGCGTGCCGACGAGGAGCACCGTGTCGGCCTCGTCGAATGGCTTCGCGCTGGACGTCGTCCGGTAGAGCCCCACGAGGCCGAACGCCAGGTGGTGGTCCTCGGGAATCGTGCCGCGACCGGCGGGCGTCGTCACGACCGGCGCGTCGAGGAGTTCGGCGAACTCGACAAGCCCGCGCTCCGCGCCGGACAGCCCGACGCCGCCCCCCGCCACTATCACGGGCCGCTCCGACGCGGTGAGCAGCTCGGCCGCCCGCTCCACCGCCGCCGGACTTCCCGCTGTCCGCAGGTCGCGAGGCGGAGGCATGTAGGGTGGGATCTCAGCGTCCACGCGGGCCACGTCGCTGGGCACCTCGACGTAGACCGGCCCGGGCTTGCCGTTCCGAGCCAGGCTGAACGCACGCTCGAGCGTCCATGCGGTGCGGTGCGCAAGTTCGAGGCGCACCGCCCACTTGCTCACGAGGCGGGCCAGCTCCAGCGAGGGCGTCTCCTGGAAGGCGCCCATCCCGTCGTGGCTGCGACCTGCGCCCGAAACGAGAGAGACGATCGGGCTGCAGGCGGCCTGGGCTTCGAGCAGCCCCGGCAGGAGGTTGGCCATGCCGGGGCCCGGGCTGGCGTGCACCACCCCCACTCTTCCCGAGACTCGCGCGTACGCCATGGCCATGAAGACGGCCGAGGTCTCGTGCCGTACCAGCACGGGGGTGATGCGCGGATGATCGGCGAGATCGTTGTAGAGGAGCTCGGGACTTCCGGGCAGGCCGAAGATGTACTCGACCCCTTCAGCCTCGAGCGCGTCGAGGATCGCCGGCCAGGGCCGCATCGCTACAAGAGCACGCGCGGGATCGACTCGGTCCAGCTGCGGGTGTGGTGTGGCTTGCCGTTGACTTGCAGCTCGAGGTCTATGGTGACGTGGAAGTGCGTGGCCGTTGCCTGGACGGCGACGTCCGAGCTGCCCTGGATGACGCCGTTCGGCCGCGTGATCGTGCTGACGTGCCGTCCGCGCGCGCTGGCCGTCGCCGGGTCGCTGCGGTCGACCTCCGCGGTCATCGAATAGTCGCGGCGCACGACCGTCGTCGGATTGACGCGCAGGTCTGCGACCTCGTGGAGATGCACGCGCGCGCGCCCTGTGAGGACGTCGTGGACGACCTCCCAGGTGGGCGGATCGGTGCGGTCGGAGTGACGCGCGATCGACGCGTTCGAGGGCCGGAACTTCGGCGGTTCGGCGCTGCCCTGTACGGGCACGGTCGGCAGGACGAGCCGCGACGGCCGTGTCTCGCCGTGGAAGACCCGGTTGGTCGCCGGTTCAGGAGTCGGCCACACGTTCGGCCAGTCGGCGCTCGCGATGGCGAGTCGTATCTGATGCCCGGCCGGGAACACCCACGCCGTCGTGTCGATCTCGATCTCGAGTTCGTAGACCTCGCCCGGCGTCAGCCGCTCGGGGTCGCGTCAGCGAGGCCCGCCGCGTGGCGTTCAGCATCCCCTTGGCCACGAGGTGCGAGACCCCGTTCGGAGCGACGTCGGAGAGGCTCGCGACGAAACCGATCACCGTTGCGGTCGACGAGACGTGGAGGATCGCCCGTGGCCGGCCGATCACGTGCAGGTCCTCGGCCAGGGGCGGGCCTGTGTAGACGAGTGACAGTGCCTCGTCCGGACGCTGGTCGCCAGGCAGCCCGAACTGGAGGCCACCCGACCACAGGCCGGCGGTGACGCCCACCGTCGGGTCGTACTCGAACGTGTCCTCGCCATCCGCCGCCGGCGCGTCGGCGAGCAGGCCGGCGGCGCCGAGGTGGAGCGTCCGCTCACCGGCTCCGGGCGCCGGCCAGTCCGTCTCGGCGCGCCACGCGCCCGCGGTCTCGAGCCGGTCGACGACGGGCGGCTCCGCATGCTGCTCGTACAGCACCACGGGCGGCTCCTCCATGATCCCCGTCGCCCGGCCCTTGCACCAGTGATCGAGCCAGCGGACCACATCGTGCAGGTAGTCGATGCGCGGCCCCGGGATGGCCACGTCGGGCAGGGCGTGGTTCCACGGGCCGATCAGCACCTTCTTCGGTACGTCGAGCTCCTGGTAGAGCCGGAGCGGCGGATTCGGGTAGCCGTCGCGCCAGCCGCCGATCATGAACACGGGGCAGCGGATCCGGTCGGCGTTGCCGCGCACCGAGCCGTGCCGCCAGTACGGTCCGTCGGTCTGGTGGGAGAGCCACTTCAGGTAGTACGGCTCGTTGTGGTCGAGGTGGTCTTCCCAGATCCGTGCCCAGTCCCCACCCGACCACTCCGGATAGGGCGGCAGGGCGTTGTAGGCGGTCATGAAGTTGCCGTAGTGACCGACGTCGTAGTACTTCCGCAGGTGCCCGCCGCGGAAGTGGCAGTCGTCCGTGTAGCGGTCGTCGGTGAAGTACATCGGGATGATGCTCGTGAGGTGCGGCGGCGCGTGCGAAGCGACCTGGAGCGACGTGAAGCCGCCGTACGAGATGCCCATCTGGTTCACGTGTCCGTCGCAGAACGGCTGCGCGGCCAGCCACTCGATGGCGTCGTAGCCGTCGAGCTGCTCCTGCAGCACGTACTCGTCGGTATTCGTGCCCTCGGAGGCTCCCGTGCCGCGGATGTCGACACGGGCCACGATGTACCCGTGGCGCGGCAAGTACTCATAGAGGCGACTGCCTCGGACGACCTCGTCCTTGCGGTAGGGGATGTACTCCATCACCACCGGCAGGGGGTCGGGCGGACCGGAGCCCGGTTCGGGCTGGTACAGGTCGGCCGCGAGTCGAACACCGTCGCGCATCGGGATCAGGATGTTCTTCGTAACCTGGACGCCGTCGGCCCATCTCACTGGTGCGCCTCTTCGTTCAGGATTCCGGCCGTCATGATGCCACACGCCCACGCGCGGAGGGACGACGACCACGTGATTGCGCGTGCCGGCGCTGCGGTAGGCTCGCCGGTTAACCCGCACCCGGCGGGCTCGTCCCTTCAGGCGAGGTCGCGCCGTAGTCGGCGGCTCCACGTCTTGGCGAAGATGCGGGCATCGCCTTCGTAGGCGTCGAGGACGTTCGTCAGGTGAAACGCCTCCGCATCGCCGGAGAGCGTGCTCGACGTCTCCACCCGCACGCGCCAGTCGCCGCGCTCGAGCAGGATCGTCCACTCGCTGCGCGCCATGGCGGAGAGCGGTTCACCCTCGACGATCGCGAACGTGTCGATCGCCCGCTCGAGGTAGAGGAGGTCGTCGCGGACGAGCCGCCGCGCACCGAAGTGGTCGACGCCCACGACGAGCTCGTGGCGGCCGGACACGAGATCGCGGCGGACGCTGCGCCCCTCGCCGCGCGGAACGCCCGCCCGCTCGATAGCAAGCGGCGGCGGAAACTCCGGCTCCTCGAACGGGCGCAGGTCGTCGTCCTCCTGCCGTGGCGGCCGCACGGGTAGCTGGAGCCGGCTCACCCCGGCCACGACGGTCAGCGTCACCGTCTCCGGCGAGGGCCACGCCCAGGGAAAGTAGGTAGGCGAGACGGCGAGCCGAATCCGGTGGCCGGCCGGGAAGGCGTGCGCGATCGCGCCCAGTCGCACCCGCACCTCGTAGCGGCGGCCCGGCTCGAGCGGCTCTGGCGACTCGTGACTCTCGAGGTGGGTAAGGTTGAGCAGGCCACGCGTCACGAGCAGCGACGAAGAGTCCGGGGCGACGTCGCACAGCCGGCAGGCGATGAGTGCGAGCGGCCGGTCGGAGGCCACCGTCAACACCGCCTCCGGGAAGCCGAGCAGCTCGAGCGGCTCCGCGAGAGGCTCCGCGTCGAAGCAGAGCGAGAGCCCGTCTTCGTCGCGCTGGTCGGGAGGGCTGTCGCCGGGGACGCCCCTCGCGCACCACGCGCCCGCCGCGAGGCCCGCCTCCTGGGCGCCGCGGATCTGAAGCGCGGCCTCCGCTGCGTCGCCGCCGAGTGTGCGGTCGCCGAGCGCCAAGGACCGCGCCTCGATCCGCGGCGACGGCCACGCCTCCTCGGCGACCCACCTTCCCGGGCGCTCCTCGTAGAACGTCCGCGGCTCGACCGAGTCTTGCATCCATACACGGAGCATCGGCTCGTCCATGATCCCGGTGTCCTCGCCTTTCAGCCAGTGGTCCCACCAGCGGAGCGCGTCTTGCAGGAAGCCGATCGCCGGCCCCGGCACGCCCTGGTGCGCGTAGTTGTGCGACCACGGCCCGATCAGCCCCTTGCGCGGGCCGTCGTAGCCCGCAAGGACGCGGAAGACAGCGTTCCGGTAAGCGTCCGCCCAGCCGCCGATCATGTAGACGGCACACTCGATCGCGGCGAAGTCCTCGCACACCGAGCCATGCCTCCAGAACCCGTCGCGGCGCTGGTGCGAGAGCCAGGCCTCGACGAAGGGCGGCGTCCGCTCCAGCCGCTCGAGCCACTGCCCGCGCCAGCGCTCACCCACGACCGCCGGGTCGGGCGGCCGCGCGTTGTACGCGAGCATCGTCGACGCCCACGAGAGCATGTCCGAGCCGAGCAGGCAGCCGCCCATGTAGTGGACGTCGTCCGCGTAGCGGTCGTCGGTCGAGTCGACCGAGACGATCGCCTTCAGCGCCGGCGGCCGCAGCGTCGCCACTTGCAGGCTGTTGAAGCCACCCCACGACTTGCCGAACATCCCGACCGCACCCGTGCACCACGGCTGCTCGGCGAGCCACGCGATCACCTCGGCGCCGTCCTCGAGCTCCCGCGCCAAGTACTCGTCGTAGAGGATGCCGTCCGAGTCGCCGCTGCCACGGATATCGACCCGGACCGAGGCGTAGCCGTGCCCGGCGAAGTACGGGTGGAGAGCCGCGTCGCGCTCGGCCGTCGCGTCGTTCTTGCGGTATGGGATGTACTCGAGCAGCGCCGGCACCGGGCTCTGCTCGGCGTCTTCGGGCAGCCAGAGCCGCGCCGCGAGCCGCGCGCCGTCGCTCATCGGGATCCACGCGTGGCGGATCTCGCGGACCTCGCGTGGGAACGAGGCTTTGATTCGCACGCCGTGGCTTCTCACCTCATCGTGACCGCCGCGCGAGAGCAGCGGAGATGACCTAGGCGCGATCGAGTCGAGACCCTGGTCAAGGAGTACGAAAGCAGGCAGATCGACCGGTGTCAAGCGCAGCCGAAAGTGTGCCGGTCTCCGGTGAATGTCCCCGCCAGCGCGACCTGCTGCCTCTCGGATCGCTCGATTTCGGCCGGGGGTGTAGCCGGGTCGCAGACGAGCGTCTCACGCAATGGCGAGCACAGAGTTCGTGGCCCACACGCGGCGACTGAAGTGCTAGGTCCCCTCGACGAGTACAGCGCCGGCGCACGCCGTCCAGGACTCGGCCGCGGTTGGCTCCCCCGGTTCCCTCGTCGAGCGCGAGACCATACCATCGCCAGTGGGCCGGCCGGTCGCGCGCGTGGTCAGTATCCGCGAGCCCATGAACTGATCGAGTCGGGGCGGATCCTGACGATCGCGCTGGTCCGAGCCAGGGTCCGAGGCCGGCGCCGGACTGACAGATAGGGCTGTCGACGTCCCGATCGTCAGGGTCGCGTCGCACGTCGGGAGTAGCGAAGGCCGGCGACCTCCGCTCGCCTGGGGTTCCGCCTCTGCGAACAGAAGGCGACGCGCGGATCCGGCTCAGATTGCGAACCCATCGCGTTCTCGCGCGTCCAAACGCGGACCTCCATTCCTCGCGGCGGTCCTCCGAACGACGTGAGAGATCCGCTCGCAACACGTTGCCAGACGGCCCGCAGCTCGTCGATCGTCAGAACTCGCGGCATCAGCTTCGGCAGTCGGGGCGGGTGGAGCTTGCGCATCGGCGACACGAAGTCGTCGTCGACGTCGGCGTACCAGTTGAAGAACCGCTGGAGGCCGCGCCAGCGGTTGTGCGCGGTCGCCGGCTTGTTCGTCTCGAGGATCGACCGATCCATTCATCGACGTGACGAGGCTCAATCTTCCGGACGTCCGTCGGATATGACGGAGCCATGAGCCACATGCCGAACTGCCGCACGGCGCCACCGTAGGCAAGGATCGTGTTCGGGGAGACGTTGGCGGCGCGCATGGCGCGCGTGAATGAGGCGAGCTCATCGCCCAGGTCGCCGGGAGTGACGAGCTCGGGCGCGTCTGCTAGATTCAGGGCCACGAAGGGACCTCCATGCGATACGGTCAGCGCCTGATAGCAGGACTGAAATGCGGCGTAGGTCAACCGCTTGCGCAGTTATCGGCTAAATGCCTTCGTGAACTTGGGCGGCTAGCTCAGCTGGTTAGAGCACTTGCTTGACATGCAAGAGGTCACTGGTTCGAGTCCAGTGTCGCCCACCACAACACGAACAAGCGTCGAGCGGGACGCACCGCGCGAAGACCGACCCTCAGAGAGCCGGGCCACGGCTGGAAGCCCGACGATCGATCTCGCGACGGCACCACCCGTGAGCGGCCGGCGAACCGGCCCGGGAGTCGCCCGATAGCGCGACCACGAGCGCGCGAGCCGACGAGCTCGCGAAGGCGGGTGGGACCGCGAGAGTGAACCTCTCGTCCTGTCAGGGACGAGAGGTTTCGTGATTCTGGAGGCTGGTACATGAGCGATGAACAGGGCGCGATAGCGGTAGAAGTCGAAGAGGCGCTGCCCGAGGCACCGGCGCGCGGTTCTGCCGACGAGCTCCTCGACGCGGGCGCGCAGGACGACCTCGGCGCCATGCGCCACTCGGCGGCCCACATCATGGCCGAGGCCGTCCTCGACCTGTTCCCGGGGACGAAGCTCGGCATCGGGCCCGCGATCGCCGACGGCTTCTACTACGACTTCGCCCTCCCGCGACCGCTGACGCCCGACGATCTCGCCGCCATCGAGGCCCGCATGTCGGCCAGCGTCGAGGCCGACCACCCGTTCGTCCGTCGTGAGTTGCCACCGGAGGAAGGCCGTGCCTTCTTCGTCGAGCACGACCAGCCCTTCAAGGTCGAGATCCTCGACGACCTCGCCGCGCGCGCGAACAGCGACGGCACGCCCATGCCGCCCACGACCGTCTATGAACACGGCCCGTTCATCGACCTCTGCAAGGGACCGCACGTCGAGAGCACCGGCAAGGTCGGCCCGTTCAAGCTGCTCGCCGTTGCCGGCGCGTACTGGCGCGGCGACCAGAAGCGCCCGATGCTCCAGCGGATCTACGGCACGGTCTGGTCGAACCAGGCCGACCTCGATCAATACCTGTGGCGCCGTGAGGAGGCGAAGAAGCGCGACCACCGAAAGCTCGGCGTCCAGCTCGACCTCTTCAGCTTCCACGACATCAGCCCGGGTTCGCCCTTCTGGCACCCGAAGGGCTGGACGCTGTACCGGACGCTCGAGAACGCGATGCGCGAGCTGCAGGAAGCGCGCGGCTACCAGGAGGTCTACACGCCGCCGCTCGTCAGCCAGAAGCTGTGGGAGCAGTCGGGGCACTGGGACCTCTACCGCGAGCACATGTTCCTCGTCGAATCCGAGGGTGTGACCTACAGCCTCAAGCCGATGAACTGCCCGGAATCGACGTACATCTATCGAAGCAAGGTCCGCTCCTACCGGGACCTGCCGCTGCGCCTGTCCGAGTACGGCAAGCTCCACCGCAACGAGCTCTCCGGGGCCTTGTCAGGGCTCACCCGCGTCCGCCATTTCGTCACCGACGACGCCCACGTCTACGTCCGGCCGGACCAGATCGGCGCCGAGATCGAGGCGATGCTCGGCGAGATCCGCGAGTCGTACTCGTGGGTCGGGCTGACGCCAAAGCTGACGTTCGGAACGCGGCCGGACAAGGCGCTTGGCGACCCGCAGGCGTGGGAACGGGCCGAGGCGCTGATCCGGGAGGCGCTCGAGCGCTCCGGCGCCGACTACCGGGTGAAGGAGAAGGACGGCGCGTTCTACGCGCCCAAGATCGACATCCAGATCGAGGACGCCCTCGGGCGTGAGTGGCAGACGGCGACGATCCAGGTCGACCTCGTGATGCTGCCCGAGCGCTTCGATCTCCATTACGTCGCCGAGGACGGGACGCAGCAACGCCCGGTCGCGATCCATCGGGCGATCTACGGCTCGCTCGAGCGGTTCATCGGCGTCATCACCGAGCACTTCGCGGGCGCCTTCCCGCTGTGGCTCGCTCCGGTGCAGGCCGTCGTCATCCCGATCGCAGACCGGCACGTGCCGGCGGCGCGAGAGTTCGCCGCGGTCCTCGCCTCGCGCGGACTGCGCGTCGAGGTCGACGAGTCCGACAACCGGATGCAGAACAAGATCCGGCTCGCGCAGGGCCAGAAGGTGCCGTACATGATGGTGCTCGGCGACCGCGAGATCGAAGCGACGGACGGCGTCTCCGCGTACGCGCGCCGGGGAACAGCAGCCGGCCGAGGATTGGGACGGGCTGGCGGATCGTCTGGCCGAGGAAAGCCGGGCGCGCCGCGCCGACTGAGGGTCAGTGGAAGGCCCAGCCTCCGTCGACGTTGATGGTCTGGCCCGTCACGAATGAGGCCTCGTCCGATGCGAGATACAGGACGGCGCCGACGATGTCCTCGGGCGTCCCGCGCCGTCGTATCGACTGGCGGTGCTCGACGAGGTCCTTGAAGGCCTCGGGGTCCGTGATGACGGCCTTCTCGGCCTCGGTCTCGATCGCCCCGGGTGTCACCGCGTTGACCGTGATGCCATCCGCCCCGACCTCGCGGGCGATCGCCCGGGTGAACCCGATCACGCCGCCCTTGCTTGCGACGTAGTGCGCCAGCCGGTCGTGGCCGACCCAGAACGTCACGGATGAGATGTTGATCACGCGGCCCTGGCCGCTCGCGCGCAGGTGCGGGTAGGCCGCCCGAAAGCAGAGGAAGCAGCCCTTGACGTTGACCGCCTGGACTTGATCCCAGTGCTCCTCGGTGATCTCGGTCCAGGGCCGGTGGACCTCGACCATCGCTGCGTTGTTGACGAGGATGTCGAGCGCGCCGAAGCGCCCGACGGTCGCTGCGACCATCGCGTCGACATCCGCCGCAACGGACACGTCGCCGGCCACGGCCACCGCCTGGCCGCCCGCCGCCGTGATCTCGTCGACGACGCTCGCGGCCTCGGCTTCCCTGGAGTGGTAGTGGACCACGACCGAAGCGCCCTCGCGAGCGAGTCCGACTGCCAGGGCACGACCGATCCCGCGCGACGCGCCCGTGACCAATGCGACGCGCCCCTCGAGTCTCATCGTCGCCATAGTATCGTTTCCGGCACCGCGTTCGGCCTCGTGCAGGCCGACCTCGGAAGGCAGGCGAGCGACGACCGGACCGCCACCGAGATCACCAGAGAGGGGACCCACGATGGCTGTTGCTGACTCGGAGGCCGGCTGGTGAGGATCACCGAGGTCCGGGCGACCACCTGCGACGTCCCGCTGCCCCGCCCGATCATCATGGGCGACCTTCGCTACGACTCCCGGGAATACGTCGTGGTCGAGATCGTGACCGATACCGGCGCGACCGGGATCGGCTTTGGGATGACCCGCAACGGTCCGGTCGGGGCGATCGTCCGGCGCTCGCTGGCCCCGCTCCTTCTCGGCGAGGATCCAGGGCTGATCGAAGGGCTCTGGGATCGGCTCTACTACCGGAACCTGCCGATCGGGGCGAGAGGCATATTCATGCGCGCGCTGAGCGCCGTCGACATCGCGCTGTGGGATCTCAAGGCCCAGACCGCGGAGCTTCCGATCTGGCGGGTGCTCGGCGGCGCTCGCGCCAACGTGCCGGTGGCGGTCGCCGGCGGCTACCCGGCAAGCGACCGGACCATGGCCGACCTCGAGCACGAGCTGGCCGACTACGCGAACCGCGGCTTCGGCCTGATAAAGATCGCGGCCGGCGAGCTGCGCGACGACACTCCCAGGCTCGTCGCGGCGCGTCGCGCCCTGGGTCCCGACGTCGACCTCGCGTACGACGCCCACTGGGCGTGGCGCGACCTCCTGAGCGTCGTCCCGACCGTGCGCTCGTGGGCCGACCTCGATGTGCGGTTCATCGAGGACCCGTTCCCGGCCGAGCTGATGGAGCTGTCCGGGCGGCTACGCGACGACACCGGGACTCGCCTGGCTCTCGGCGAGGACACCGTCGGGCGATGGGCCTTCCGCGACCTCATCGAGCGGTTCCGCCCGGACGTGCTGCGACTCGATGCGACCGTGGCCGGTGGCCTGAGCGAGGCAGTCAAGGTCTGTGCCCTTGCGTCGACGCTGGCGATCCCGGTCCTTCCCCACGTCTTTCCGGAAATCCACGTCCATCTAGCTGCCGCGTTCAACGGCGTTCTCGCGGTCGAGATGACCGATCCCACGTACGAGACCGAATCGCTTCACCGGCTGTTTCGAAAGTGGGTCGACGTTGACGGCGGCCGGATGGCGGCACCCGAGGTGCCTGGGATCGGCGTCGAGCTCGACCACGAGGCTCTCGAGCGCTACGCCACCGAGCGGTTGTCCACGGCCTGATCCACCTCGGCGTCTTGCGGTCGGTCTGAAAACGGACTGTTGACCCACGACATCGTTGGTCTCAAAATGTCGATTCCGGTCTACTGAGGAGGTGGCAGGAGATGCCGGACGAGGACAGGACCAAGAGGGACAAGGCCGTCCCCGACGACATGCCGTCGAGGACGCGACAGTCGGGTTGGAACGAGCCGGCTGACCAGGACCTTCAGCCGACGCGGAGGAAGCGGTCGGGGCTGGCAGACATGCTCTGGGGCGACGATGAACGCCCCGTCGTCGGGACACGGCGGTCCAACTGACACCGCGGTCCGACTGACGACCTCGCCGCGGGGCCGCGAGGCAGCATTCGGGATCGTCGGCGAGAGGCCAGGCACGGTAGCCGTCTACCGCTGCGTGCGCACGCGGTCGCGACCGACTGACCGGAGTGCCGGACGGGACGTCCCGACGGTGCTTTCCGTTGCTCCCTTCCGACGGCCTGTGCTATCCTCCCGCTTCGGCTGGTTCGGGTCGTGGTGTACCCGCGCCGGTCGCCCAACGCACACGCACACCGAAGGGGACAGACCATCAGTCGAGACCTGAGAGTCAACCAGATGATCCGGATCCCACAGGTCCGGGTAGTGGATGAAGAGGGCGCCCAGCTGGGCGTCATGCCCACGCCAAGGGCGCTCGAAATGGCGCAGGAACGTGGCCTCGACCTTGTCGAGGTAGCCCCGATGGCATCGCCGCCGGTGGTGAAGTTCCTGGACTTCGGACAGTACAAATACGATCTCACGAAGCGCGAGAAGGAAGCCAAGCGCAAGCAGCGCTCGGTGACCTTCAAGGAAGTCCGTCTCTCGCCGAAGATCGGCACCGGTGACTTCGACACGAAGGTCCATCGGGCGATCGAATTCCTCGAGGACGGCGACCGGATCAAGGTGACAGTCCGCTTCCGCGGACGGGAGCTGACCCATCCGGAGCTCGGACGGGGCCTCCTCGCGAAATTCGTGGATCGAGTCAAAGAGCATGGGGTCCCGGAGCGAGCGCCGCTCCTCGAGGGCAAGTCGATGCACATCACGATGGCATCGGTCCACAAGCCCAAGAGCCACGACGCACCGACCAGGGCCCACGACGATCGCGAGGGCGGTGAGGCACCGACCCGGACGCCGGCGACTCCCGCCGCGACGAACGGAGCGACGGCCCCGGCTGCTGCCGCTTCGGCGGCACGGCCAGCGGCCGCAGCGGCTCCGGCCGAAGCGGCTTCCGCGGCTCGGCCTGCCGCGGCAGCGCCCGGCCCGGCGACAGCGGCTCCGGCCCCACGGCCGGCGGCGGCTCCGTCACCGGCCTCGGCCGGACCGACGGCCTCGGCGCGCACCGGCTCCGGCCGCGACAGCGGTCGTCGCACCGCCATCGCGAGCGCAATCGACGAGACAAGCACCGGTACCTGAGCCGGCGCCGACAGGAGAGTGAGGCCACGGTGCCAAAGATGAAGAGCCACAAGGCCGCCCAGAAGCGCATCGGCGTGACGGGCAGCGGCAAGGTCAAGCGCGTCAACGCCTGGAGTGGCCACCACCTCGAGATCAAGTCATCGCGACGAACCCGACGCTATGCCGGGACGTCGCTCATCGGACCCGAGCACGCGAAGCAAGTCCGTCGCCTGCTCCCGTACCTCTAGGAGCAGTCCACCGTCATGGCACGAGTCAAGCGGGGCGTCACGGCCCACCGGCGCCACAAGCGCCTCCTCCAGGATGCGGAGGGTCGCAAGGGCACCAAGTCGCGTCTGGTGAAGCCGGCGCGCGAGGCGCTGCTGCACGCGCTCGCATATGCGACTCGCGACCGCAAGCAGCGGAAGCGTCAGATGCGTGAGCTCTGGATCATCCGGATCAATGCGGCGGCCCGTCAGAACGGCCTCACCTACGGCCAGTTCATCGCCGGCCTGAAGAAGGCCGATGTCGAGATCGACCGGAAGATCCTCGCGGACCTCGCCATCCGCGACGCAGGTACCTTTACCGCCATCGCGGAGCTTGCCAAGGGAGAATCCTCGGGCTGATGGCTCGCGGAGCGTCGCCTCAGCCCTCCGAGGGTTGATCACCGACGCTCGACGTGGCGCAGCCCGTCGCTCTGCGCGCACCGGTCCGAGGAAGCCCTCGACGTCGCTGACGCTCGAGGGCTCATGATTCCCGGAAGCACCCACCCAGAAAGGCGCTCGTGGACCTGTCCGACCTGACTCGCGAACTCGAGACGCTGCGCGACGAGGCGTTGGCGACGATCGCGGCTGCCCCGGACGTCCCGGCCATCGAGGCCGTCGAAGTCGACGTGCTCGGCAAGAAGGGGCGGCTGACCGGCGTCCTTCGCGGGATCGGCGGCCTGCCGGCCGAGGATCGGCCTCGGATCGGCGCAGTGGCGAACACGGTCCGGTCCGCGATCGAGGCGGCCCTTGCCGAGCGCGGCGCCGCCCTGCGGGGCTCGGCACTCGAGGCTCGCCTCAAGGCGGAGGCGGTCGATGTCACGACCCCCGGTCGGCCGATCGCCCGTGGCACGCTTCACCCGAGCATCGAGGCGATGCGCGAGATCGGGGAGATCTTCGGGCAGTTCGGGTTCGTGACCTACGAGAGCCCGGAGATCGAGGACGACCTCACGAACTTCCAGATGCTCAACATCCCGCCCGACCACCCGGCGCGAGACCTCTGGGACACCCTGTACGTCGACGTCGAGGGGCACCTGCTCCGGACCCACACGTCGCCGGGTCAGATCCGGGTGATGCAGACGACGACGCCGCCGATCCGGGCGATCCTGCCCGGGCGCTGCTATCGCTACGAGGCGATCGACGCCTCGCATGCCACGGAGTTCTTCCAGGTCGAAGGGCTGATGGTCGACGAGGGCACGACGATGGCCGACCTCAGGGGCCTGCTCGACCAGTTCGCCAAGGCGATGTATGGCGCGGACAAGCGGACGCGATTCCGCCCCGGTTACTACCCGTTCACCGAGCCGTCCGTTGCCTTCGACGTGGAATGCCTCGTCTGCGGCGGTCCGGGCTGCCCCGCTTGCGGCCGCACCGGCTGGATGACGATCCTCGGCGCCGGCATGGTCCATCCGGTCGTACTCCAGTACGGCGGCCTGGACCCCGAGCGCTACCAGGGGTTCGCCTTCGGGATGGGCCCCGAGCGGATCAAGATGCTCAAACACGGCATCACCGATATCCGTCTGTTCCTCGAGAACGATCTCCGCTTCCTCGAGCAATTCCGATGAAACGAACCTCCGGCCGATGGCTCGCAGGAGCGTCGCCTCGGCCGTCGGTGCGGGCGTGCCGGTTGTTTGTCGAGGGTGGCGTGACCATGTCGAGCGTGGTCTGAGATGAGGGTCCCTCTTTCGTGGCTCGCGGAGTTCGTCGACGTCGAGTTGACGCCCGAAGCCCTGGCCGAGCGGCTGACGCTGCTCGGGATGGAGGTCAAGGGCGTCGAGCGCTGGGGCGCCGAGTGGCGCAACGTCGTCGTCGGTGAGCTGCTCTCGGTCGAGCGTCACCCCCGCGCCGACCGGTTGTCGCTGACTCGGGTCACGGTCGGTGACGGTGAGCCGCTCGAGATCGTCTGTGGCGCGACGAACATCGCCGCGGGACAGCGTGTCCCGGTCGCCCTGCCGGGCGCGGTCCTGCCCGGCGATCGGCGCATCGAGCGCACCGAGAAGATGGGCGTCGTCAGCAACGGCATGCTCTGCTCCGGGGACGAGCTCGGGCTGACCGCCGACGCCGACGGGATCCTCATCCTGCCGCCTGAGACGCCGCTCGGGTCGGCGATGACCGATCTGTTCGGCGACGTCGTGCTGGACGTCGACGTCAAGCCGAACCGCGGCGACGCCCTCTCGATCGTCGGGCTCGCGCGGGAGGTCGCCGCAGTCACCGGCGCTCCGTTGCGCTTCCCATCGACCGACGTCAGCGAATCCGGCCAGCCTGCGGCCGATCGCCTGCGGGTGGAGGTCCTCGACACGGTCCTGTGTCCGCGGTTCGTCGGTCGCTGGGTCGAGGGCGTCACGGTCGGACCGTCGCCCGACCACATCCAGATGCGCCTCCTCGCCGCCGGCCAGCGGCCGATCAGCAACGTGGTCGACGCGAGCAACTACGTCATGGTCGAGCTGGGCAAGCCGATCCACACCTTCGACGCGGCCGCGGTCCACGACGGCCGGATCATCGTCAGGCGGGCGACGGCCGGCGAACGCCTCGTGACGCTCGATCACGTCGAACGGACGCTCGATCCGGAGACGCTCGTCATCGCCGACCCGGCGGGTCCGATCGGCATCGCGGGTGTGATGGGCGGCGAGACGTCCGAGGTCGGCGCCGAGACGACGGACGTCATCGTCGAATCGGCGATCTTCGACCCCGTCAACATCCGTCGAACGGCCTTCCGCTATGCGCTTCGTTCAGAAGCGAGCCTGCGCTTCGAGAAGGGTCAGGAGTTCCGGATGGCTCGCCTCGGCGCCGACCGGACTGCCGCCCTCGTCGCGACGTGGGCCGGCGGCCGGGTCGCCCCGGGCGCCGTCGATTCGAACCCGGTCGAGCCGGCGCCGACGACGATCGCCTTCCGCCCGAACCGGGTGAATCGGCTGCTCGGGACGGCACTCGAGGCCGACGAACAGCGTGAGATCCTCGGGCGGGTAGGCATCGTCACCGAACCGGCGGCGCCAGGCACCCGGGTCACCATCGCGGCCGGAACCCAGCCGTTGACGGTCGAGCCTGGCGACGCCCCGGTATTCGACGCGGTCCTGCCGACGTGGCGCCGTGACCTCGCGGTCGAAGCGGACATCGCCGAAGAGGTGATCCGCGTCCGCGGCTACGAGCTGGTCCCGTCGATCCTGCCGCACACGCCGATGCCGGCGTACCGTCACGAGCCGCTGAAAACGCGTGACGTCGTCCGCGACACGCTCGCCGGCGCCGGTCTGACCGAGGCCGTGACGATGGCCCTCGTGGCCCCCCGGATGGTCGAGCGCTTTCCGTTTCACAACGATGGACTGCTCGTCGATGAAGCCGAGCAATGCGCCGCCGGCCGCCCGATCACGGTCACCAATCCGCTGTCGAGCCAGCATTCGATGCTCCGCCAGAGCCTTGTCGGAAGCCTGCTCGAGGTCGTCGCGACGAACCTCCGCCACGGTCGCGACGATGTCGCGATCTTCGAGGTGGGCAAGGGATATGGCGCCACGGACGAGCCGCCGACCCACGAGTGGTGGCGCCTGGCGTTCGCCTTGACCGGCGCCGCCGAGCCCGCGGCATGGGACCGCGTGACCCGCCCGTACGATCTCGACGACGCCAAGGGTGTGATCGAGCTGTTGTGCCGCCGACTCGCGTATCCGGCGCCGGTCTACGAACCGCTCTCCGACGATCCGAACCTCCACCCCGGCCGCGCCGCGCGCGTTCGGGCCGGCGGCCAGATCGTCGGCCGGGTGGGGGAGCTGCATCCCGGGACGATCCAAGCGCTCGACCTTCGCGCCGACCGGATCCTCGTCGCCGAGCTCGCGGTCGCCGGACTAGCGGCCGGTCGTCCGGCGGCTGCCCGCGTCACGTCCCCCTCGCGCCATCCCTCGGTCGAACGCGACCTCGCGGTCATCGTCGGTGAGGATCGACTGGCCGCCGACGTCCAGGCGTCCATCCGGAGTCATGGCGGCCCGCTCCTTCGGCACGTCGAACTGTTCGACGTCTACCGCGGCAGGCCGCTCGCCGGATCGGAGAAGAGCCTCGCCTGGCGGCTGACCTTCGCCGGCGACGACCGGACGCTCACCGAGAGCGAGGTCGACGACGCAGTCGCGGCCATCACGGCCGGCCTGGCGACCGACGTGGCGGGACGCCTCCGAACCTGAGTCGCGGCCCACCGTGAGGCGGTCCGGTGCGGTCCGGTTCCTTGCCGCGGCCAAACGGGCGCTGCTACCCTTGCGCGGCTCCGGTACGGCCGGTGACTTGGCTGGAGGCTGATGGTTGGATATCGGGGTCATCCTCGAGGGGACGACTGGGATCGACCTCCTCATCCTCCTGCTACTTCATCGGCTTCTTCGTCCTTGGCTTCGCGCAGGGGGCCCTCCGGCGACTTCTCGGCATCGCGTCGATCCTGTTCTCGTTCCTGCTGGCCGCGAATGTCGCGAAGCCGCTGTCCGACTTCCTTGCCGCCAACTGGACGCAGTTCCCGGCCGCATATAGCTACATGGTCGGTTTCGCGACGATCTTCGTAGTCGCGGTCGTATCGTTCGCGCTCGTCATCCAGAGCTACTACCAGCCGCAGCCGCTGTTCCGTCGGGCCCGGTTCGCCGACGAGATCATCGGTGGCCTCCTTGGGCTTCTCGAGGCGGCACTCCTCCTGGGGATCGTCCTCATCATCCTCGACTCGTTCTTCCTGATCCCGGGCATCGGCCAGGACCCGCAGGAGCTGCCGTTCCTTCGCGCGGTGTGGGAGGCGCTCGACGGCTCGAAGACGGCCGAGGTGTTCCGATCGACGTTGATCCCGGCGTTCTTCGTGCTGTTCGGGTTCTTCGTGCCGGACAACATCGAGGCGAACTACCCGCGAACCTGAGCGTCATCGACCGCTCCCTTGTCGCTGCCCCGACCGAGACGGCGGCTCCGGCCCTGCTCGGCGTGCACCTCGTCCGCGATGACCCTGCCGGCCGTCGGGTCGGGCGCATCGTCGAGGTCGAGGCCTACATCGGCCGAGAGGACCGGGCATCGCACGCGCGCTTCGGCGAGACCGACCGGAACCGGGTCATGTTCGGACGGCCCGGGGTTGCCTACGTGTACCTTGTCTACGGGATGTATGACTGCCTGAACGTCGTGACCGAACCCGCCGGACGTCCGGCGGCCGTGCTGATCCGCGCTGTCGAGCCGCTCGACGGCCTCGACGCCATGCGCGCCGACCGACTCCTCACCGCGACCTCCCGGCGCAGGTCGATGACACCCGACCGGACAGCCGCCGAAGCGGCGCGCCTGGCGCGACTCCCCGCGCACCGCCTGGCCAGCGGGCCGGGTCTCGTTGCCGCCGCGTTCGGGCTGACGACTGCGTGGACCGGCGTGGACCTGTGCGACCCGACATCGGCACTCCGGCTGGAGCCGGCGCCGGCCGACGAACCGCCGCTCGACATCGAGGCGACGCCGCGGATCGGGATCGACTACGCCGGCGAGCCGTGGGCGTCGTTCCCGTGGCGGTTCGTCGTCCGGGGACACCCATCGGTGTCCGGCCGCTCCACGGGCCGCTGAACCCGCCGCCGGTCGACATGGACAGCCGCTCTCGCGCCCTGCTCGAATTCCCTGCCGTCCGCGCCCGGCTGGCCGAGGCGACCTCGTTCCCGCCCTCGAAGCGACTCGCCGAGGCGCTCGAACCGTCCGCGGACCCGGTCGTCGTCGCTCGTAGCCTCGAGGAGACTGACCAGGCCCGCTCGCTCATCGCGGACCGGCCCGGCGTCGGCATCGGTGCCGCCCGGGACATCGGCCCAGCCATCGAACGAGCAGCCCGGGGCGGCCGGCTCGAGCCGCTCCAGTTCCTCGAGATCGCCGAGACGCTCGATGCGACGTCGCGATTGGCCACTGTCCTCGCCGACGATCGACGACCGCTCCTCCAAGAGCTTGCCCGCGACCTGCATTCGCTGCCGGCCCTGCGCTCGACGTTGGCCCGCAGTTTCGACCCGGTCGGCGAGCTGCTGGACACGGCGTCGCCGCGACTCGGTGGCCTGCGCGCAGCAGTCCGCGTCGCCTACGACCGGCTGCGACGGCGCCTCGACTCGCTCGTTGGCGCGGAGCTCGGCAATGCCCTTCAGGAGCCGATCGTCACGCTTCGAAACGGGCGCTACGTCGTGCCGGTCAAGGCCGAGGCGCGGAGCCGGGTGAAGGGGATCGTCCATGACGCCTCGGGAAGTGGCCAGACCCTGTTCATCGAGCCGCTGGTCGCGGTCGAGCTCGGCAATGCCTGGCGCGAGGCCCAGGTCGCGGAGGCCGAAGAGATCGCCCGCATCCTCGACGAGCTCTCGGCGTTCGTGGCGGCCAATGCAATCGTGCTTCGTGAGACGCTCGGCGCGCTTGCGAGGTTCGACCTGTGGGCTGCCAAGGCGTCGCTCGCGGCCGACATGGACGCGACCCGTGCCGAGACCGCCGACCGGCCCGAAGTCGTCCTCCTGTCGGCCCGGCATCCGGGCCTCTCCGGACGAGTCGTGCCCATCGACATCCGACTCGGCGAGGGCTACACCGCCCTCGTGGTGACCGGCCCGAACACGGGCGGCAAGACGGTGACGCTCCGCACCCTCGGACTCCTCAGCCTGATGCACCAGGCCGGGCTCCACGTGCCTGCGGCTCCCGGCAGCCGCCTGCCGATATGGCGCGATGTCTTCGCGGACATCGGCGACGAGCAGTCGATCGCCCAATCGCTGTCGACGTTCTCGGGTCACCTCCGCTCGATCATCCGGATCGTGGAGTCGGCTGGACCGGGAACACTCGTCCTGCTCGACGAGCTCGGTGCGGGGACAGACCCGACGGAGGGATCAGCCCTCGCCCAGGCACTCCTCGACCACTTCATCCGGGCGGGTGCCCTTGTCGCCGCGACGACCCACTACGCCGAGCTGAAGGCATACGCCCACACGACGCCAGGCGCCCGAAACGCGGCGGTCGAGTTCGATCTGGAGACGCTGTCGCCCACGTACCGCCTGACCATCGGGCTACCGGGGGGCAGCCAGGCCTTCGCGATCGCCGAGCGCCTCGGCCTGCCGGGCCCGATCGTCGCCGACGCGCGGTCGCGCCTGACCGAATTGCAGCGCACGTTCGAGGCCACCCTCGCGGCGATCCGTGAGACGGAGGGCGAGACGAGCGAGGCACTCGAGCGGGCCCGGGTCGCCGAACGCCGTGCCGCCGACGCGATGCACGCCGCCGAGGAAGAGCGGAGGCGTGCCCGCCGGGAGCGCGACGAGACGGTACGTGCCGCCCGGGCCGAGGCGGAACGGGTGGTCGAGCACCTTCGCAGCGAGGTCGCATCCGCTCGGGAGGCGCTCGAGCGGGAAACCCTCACCGAGCCAGCCCTCGACGACGCGGTCGCGCGTGCGCAGCGGCAGCTCGACCGGCTGCCCGAGGCTGAACCGGTCGCGGCACCCGAGCCGGTCGTCCCGACGGAGTGGCGGCTGGGCGACCGTGCCCGAAGCCGTTCCGGTGGCTGGGAGGGCCGGATCGCGGCCCTCGAGCGCGGTGGCAAGCGGGCGACCCTCGAGGCCGGCGGGATGCGGGTGACCGTCGACGCCGCGGACCTCGTCCCGGTCTTCGATGGCACTGGCACGTCGGGCACGCGGCCTTCCGGGAATGGCGGCGCGGGACGCGAACCGGCGTCTGCGACATCCAACGCCTCGGCCATCCGCCTCGAGCGGGCCCGGTCCGTGGCGTCTTCGCTCGATCTTCGGGGCGCACGGGTGGACGAGGCGCTCGACGCGCTGGCTCGCTACCTGGACGACGCGGCGCTCGCGAACCTCGACAAGGTGATCATCATCCACGGACTAGGCACCGGCGCCCTGCGCGACGCCGTGCGATCGACCGCTGCCGGCCACCCGCTCGTGCGTTCCGTGCGTGCCGGCCAGCGCGGCGAAGGCGGCGACGGAGCGACGATCATCGAACTCTGACGCGGTCGCCCATCGGCCCGCGTCGACATCGTCGCGACCGCGTCGCCACGGGCCAGCGCCGCTCGCCAGTGCCGCTCGTCAGCGCGGCTTCGGCGTCACGATCTTGAGCTTGAACGTCTTGGCCGGCTTGGGCTTCGGAGTCGCCTTGGCTGGAGGCGTTGGCTTTGCGGACGTCGTCGCCTTGGGGTCAGTGGTCGGCCTCGAGACGCGGATGCAGTCGCGCTCCCCGGGCTCTGGCGTGGCGACGGGGTCGCACACCCGCGGCGGGACGTAGAGCGGGCATCGAGTCCTCGGCATCAGCGGGGCTCCCCACGATCGTCCGAACGGGGTGAAGGCGTTGCTGTAGAAATAGGACGTCCGCGTGCCCTTGGGACCGCCGGCGACCCCAGGACCGCTGGCCGCGCGCGACGCCCAGTTGGCATTCGCCCGTTGCCACGCCGGGTGGTTCGCATCGATCTCGTTGAGGTTGAAGTACGCCCTGGTCACCTTGGGTCCAGCACAGCCGTCCTGCCACAGAAGACCGGATGCCGCGTCGACGGTCGCGAGCATGCGCGTCGTCTCCCGCTGCCGCGGCGCCGTGCCGGGGACGAACAGCTCCGTGATCGTCTTCGACGAGAACGGCCCGGGCCGGAGTCCGGTGAAGACGTCGATGGGTGCGCGTTCGATCCCCTTCGGCGGGGCGAACTGGGCGATCGGCTCGCCCTTGCTCACCTCGCGCAGGATCGCCGACCACAGCGGCGCCGACGTGTCGAGCGACAGCTTGCCGTCGTTCGGACTGTTGTCGCTGTTGCCCATCCACACGCCGACCGCGAGCGCCGGGGCCTTCGGGTCCTTCGGCGGGGCCACGAAGCCGTAGGCGGCCACGTCACGGTTGTCGCTCGTGGTGCCCGTCTTGTAGGCGGCGGGCCGGCGCTTCTTGCCGTCGTAGATCGCCCACTTGCCCCAGTAGGGGTTGACCTTGGTGTCGGTGTTGCCAGCAAGGATGTCGGTGATGATGTAGGACGCTGCGGCGCTCGTCACGCGCTTGCCCTCGGGCTTTTCGCCGCTGGTGGGCCAGACGGGCTGGCCGTCGTAATTCAGGATGCTGCCGATGAACCGACGGGGCATCTTGACGCCGTTGTTGGCGACGGTCCCGTAGGCCCCGAGCAAGTCGATGGGGTGGACCTCGAGGGTGCCGATGCCCATCGACAGGACAGGCGCCGCCGTGCTCGGGTACGTCAGCCCGAAGTCCTTGGTTCGCTTGAACGTGTGATTCAGGCCGGTCATGATCGTCGCCTTGATCGCCGGGATGTTGAGCGAGAACTGGAGCGCCGAGCGGAGGCGGACAGGCCCGCGCTCGAGCTTGTCGGCCTGGATCGGGACGAAGTTGTTCCCGAAGTTCGTCGTGACGTCCATCAGCATCGTCGACGCCGTCAGGGTCTTGTCGTCGATGCCGATGAGGTAGTCGATCGGCTTGACGGCCGAACCTGGCTGACGCCAGCCGTCGGCAAGGACATCGAACTGCGGCTGGAACTTCCGGTTCCCCTTGGACGTGTAGCTCGCCGAGCCGGCGTAGGCGAGCACGTCGCCGGTCCGGTAGTCGATGACGGCGCCCGCCGCGTTATTGATGTTGTGGCCACGCAGGGCGAGGATCCAGGAGCGATCCGCCTTGCCGATCTTGCGGCTGGCGAGGAGTGCCTGGGGATCCTTGGAGTTCGGGGCGCGGGCGGCAACGTAGACCCACTTCTCGGCGATCTTCTGCATCTCGAGGTCGATCGTCGTGATCACGCGATAGCCCCCGGTGTCGACCGCCGGGCATTCGTCAACACTGTCCGGGCACAGGATCTGGGCCAGCTGACGGCGCACCTGCCAGACGAAATGGGGGGCTTTCCAGTCGGCCGAGACTTCGGGCTGGAGCTCGACGGGTTCCTTCATCGCCGCGTCGTACTCGGCCGGTCGGTGCTTCGCGCCGGTCAGTGGGCTTCGTGACTTCATCAGCTCGAGGACCTTGTTCCGGCGCTGGACGATCTCGGAGTCGGGCGGGACGACGAGCTTGAAGTTCGTGCACTCCTCGCCTTCGGCGACGTTGTCCTTGCAGACTTCCTCGGCATTGCGCACGAGGTCGAACTTCGTGGGCGACTGCGGGATCGCCGCGAGGATCGCGTCCTGGGCGAGGGTGAGGTCGGCCATCGACTTGCCGAAGTAGCCCTTGGCCGCGGCCTTCACGCCGTACAGCCGGTTGCCGTAGAAGTTCTGGTTCAGGTAGGCGGTCATGATCGCCTGCTTGCCAGCCTCGCCGGGATAGGCCTCGGTCAGGCGGACTGACTGGATGATCTCGCGGAACTTGCGCTCGTAGGTCGAGCCCTCGAAGGCCTCGGTCGGCAGGAGGCGCGCCCGGACCAGCTGCTGAGTGATCGTCGATGCCCCGCGGGGCTTGCCGGAGATGGTGTCGAGGCCAGCGGAGACGATGCCGACCGGATCGAACCCGGCGTTGCTCCAGAAGTCCTTGTCCTCGATCGCGGTCGTCGCGTCCATGATCTCGCCGGGCAGCTGCTGGAAGGTGACGACCTCGCGCTTGAGCTCGCCAAGGCGGGCCAGCTCGGTCTTTCCCGTCCGATCGTAGATGATCGTCTGCTGCTCGAATTCGAGGTCGGTCAGGGCGGTCGCGGGATCGGGCAGACCGGACGCGTAGTAGTTGTACGCGCCCACGGCAAAGGCAGCTCCGGCTGCCGCGAGGAGGATGGTGCTGAGGAGGATGAGGAGCAGCACGATCACGACGATGCGCGTGATGAGGGTGCCCGTTCGTCCCTTCGGTCGACCCTGGAGCGCCCTTCTGTGACGCTGTCGCCGAGCGAGGCTGGTCTGCATCTGTGGCCGCACGATAGCATAGGGGGCGTGAACATACGGTCGAATGAGCGTAGCGGCGCCTTCCGGTGGGTCCAGACGGATCGACTCCGATGGCTGTGACGCCGGTCGGGACCTTTGGCCCAGCCGCACTGCTGGGCGAGTTGGAATGGCGGGGGATCCTTCACGCGACCACTCCGGGCCTACCGGCCCGCCTTGCAACGGGTCGTCCGATCGCGGGCTACATCGGCTTCGACCCTTCGGGGGCGTCGCTCCATATCGGGCACCTGATCCCGATCTTCGGACTGCTCCGGCTCCAGCGGTTCGGTGGGCGACCGGTCGCCGTCGTCGGTGGCGGGACCGGCATGATCGGCGATCCGTCCGGTCGTTCGACGGAGCGAAACCTGCTCGACGCCGACACGCTCGAGGCGAACGTCGCGTCGATCCGTGCCCAGCTGGAGCGGTTCCTTGATTTCACTCCGGGGTCCGGCGCGATCGTCGTCAACAACCTCGATTGGCTCGGGAAGCTAAGCCTGATCGACTTCCTGCGCGACACGGGCAAGCACTTCACGGTCCCGTACATGCTGGCCAAGGACTCCGTCCAGGTCCGGCTCGAGCGCGGGCTGTCGTTCACCGAGTTCAGCTACATGCTCCTCCAGTCCTACGACTTCGCCCATCTCCACCGGACGCTTGGCGTCGAGCTCCAGATGGGTGGGGCCGACCAGTGGGGAAACATCACGGCTGGCCTGGAGCTGATCCGCCGGACGAGTGGGGGAGCCGGGTCCGGCGCCGCGGCCGAGGAGCCCCCCCAGGCCGACGAGCCCGCGGAGGCTGCCCACGGCCTCGCGTACAAGCTTCTCCTGTCGCCGTCGGGGACGAAGTTCGGCAAGAGCGAGACCGGCGACTCCGTCTGGCTCGATCCCGACCGAACGTCGCCATACGCGTTCTACCAGTACTGGCTCCACACCGACGACCGCGATGTCGGCACGTACCTGCGCTGGTTCACGGAGCTGCCTCGTGAAGAGATCGAGGCCCTCGAGGCCGAGACCGCGACCCGGCCGGAGGCGCGAGTGGCCCAAGGGGCGCTTGCTCGAGACGTGACCGTCCGCACCCACGGGTTGGCCGCCACGGAACGGGCGATCGCCGATTCGCAGGCGCGGTTCTCCACCGAAGCGTTGCTCGACCCCGACACGTTGCGATCGCTGTACGAGTCGTCCGGTGGCTTCACGTTCGAGCCGGGCTGGCTCGACGCGGGGATCGCTGTCCTTCTCGCCGAGGCGGGTCTGGCCGGCTCGCGCGGCGAGGCACGCCGTCTGATCGCGGGCGGTGGACTGACGGTGAACGGTGAACGGGTGACCGACGCGGCGTTCGTTCCAACGCCGGTCGCCGGGGAGTGGCTGGACGTGCGGATCGGCAAGCGTCGCCGCGAGATCGGGCGGCGCGCCGGGTAGGTCCCGCGGCGCGCCGGGTAGGCGCCGTTCAGCGGTGGCGGTTTCGCAGAGCCTCGATGACGTCGGCGGGTGGCACGTCCCGTTGTGCCAGCAGCACCAGGGTGTGATACAGGAGGTCGGCCGTCTCGCCGGCAAGCGCGGCGCGGAGCGGCGCTCGGTCCGACTCCTTCGGTGACGTCGAGGCCTCAGCGGCTGCATCGTCCTTGGCCGCGAGCAACACCTCGGTCGCTTCTTCGGTGACCTTCCGGGCAACGGCGTCCACGCCACCATCGAGCAGCGAGGTCGTGTACGAGCCCTCGGGTCGCTCAGCCGCGCGGGCGGCGATCGTCGACCACAGCGTCTCCAACCATCCGAACCCCTGCGCCTTGGGGGCGTCGGTCGTGGCAGGACGAGATTCGGCGCCGGTGGCCGCCGGGCGAGGTTCGCCGTCGTCCGTGTCGAAGCAGCTTCGGGTGCCACGGTGGCATGTCGGTCCTGAGGGCTCGACCGTCGCGAGCAGCGCGTCGCCGTCGCAGTCGATCGCGAGATCAACGAGGCGAAGCACGTTGCCGCTCGTCTCGCCCTTTCGCCAGAGCGCGTTCCGTGAGCGCGAGTGGAAGTGAACCTCACCGGTCGCGATCGTCGCTGTGAGCGCCTCCTCGTCCATGTAGGCGAGCATCAGCACGCGCCCGTCGGCGTGGTCCTGCACGACCGCGGGCACGAGGCCGTCGGCAGCGAACCGGACGGCCGACACGTCGAATTGCGTCGTGGTGCTCACGCGACGGCTTCGGGTACGAGGCGAACGGGCAGACCGGCCCGGGCCATCGCGGCCTTGACGTCGGCGATCGAGTGGATCCGGCGGTGAAAGATCGATGCAGCGAGCACGGCGTCGGCGCCACCCTCGACGATCGCGGCGACGAAGTGGTCAGGCCCTGCGGCGCCACCCGAAGCGATGACCGGGACGCCGACCTGCGACGAGATGGCGTGCAGGAGCGCAGTGTCGAAGCCCGATCCCGTCCCGTCGCGATCGATCGACGTCACCAGTAGTTCGCCTGCGCCGAGCTCCACCGCCCGCTGCGCCCACGCGACGGCATCCAGCCCGGTCGGTTCGCGGCCGCCTTTGACCACGACCTCCCACGTCTGCGGTGAGTCCGCGATGTGGGCGGGGTCGTCGGGCGGGTGGAGCCAGCCGTTCTGTCGGGCGTCGATGGCCACGACCACCGCCTGGCGCCCGAACCGTCCCGCGCAGCGGTTGATCAGCGTCGGATCGGCGACCGCAGCAGTGTTGAGCGAGACCTTGTCGGCGCCGGCGCGAAGCACGTCGCGCATCTCGCTCACGGTCCGAACGCCGCCGCCCACCGTCAGAGGTATGAAGGCGCGCCGTGCCGTGCGCTCCACGATGTCGAGAAGCGTCCCGCGACGCTCGGGAGCGGCCGTGATGTCGAGGAACACGAGCTCGTCCGCGCCTTCGGCTGCGTAGCGCTCGGCCAGCTCGGGCGGATCGCCCTCATCGACGAGGTCCACGAAGCGGGTCCCCTTGACGACCCGGCCGTCGGCCACGTCGAGACACGGGATGACCCTCCGGCGAAGCATCAGGCAGCTCGGACGAGGTCGACGAAGTTGGCGAGGAGCCGGAGACCATCCGAGCCGCTCCGTTCGGGGTGGAACTGGACCCCGAGGAGGGCGTCGCGCGCCACCGCCGACGCGAACCGGCGTCCATGCTCGGTGGTCGCGAGGACGGCGGCGCTCGAGGCCGGCCCGGGCTCGCCGGCGTACGAATGAACGAAGTAGAAGTCGGCGCCGTCCTCGATGCCGTCGAACAGCGGGTGTTCGCGTGTTCGGTCGACCTGGTTCCATCCGATATGCGGAAGCGTGGGCGCATCCTCGAGGCGGACCGTGCGACCGGCAAGGAAACCGAGGGTCTCTGCGCCGTCCTCGTCGCTTCGCTCGAACAGCAGTTGGAGGCCGAGGCAGATGCCGAGGAACGGCCGGCCGGCACCGAGCCACGCGCTGATTGGCGCCGTCAGACCGCGGCGATCGAGCCGGGCCATGGCAGGCTCTGCCGCACCGACGCCCGGCACGACGAGCGCGTGTGCGCCGCGGAGTGCTTCGGCGTCGCGGGCGACGGTCACGTCCGCGCCGACGGTCGTGAGCGCCTGGTCGATGCTCACGAGATTGCCGGCGCCGTAGTCGACGACCGCGATCCGGGGCCTGGTGGCGTCTGTCATCCGAGCGTGCCCTTGGTGGAGGCGACCCCGCTTCGACGGGGATCGGGCTCACACGCGACGCGTAGCGCGCGACCGAGGGCCTTGAACGCCGCCTCGGCGAGATGATGGTCGTTCCGGCCCGAGCCCGAAAGGTGAAGCGTGGCGCCGGCCGTGCGTGCGAAGGCCTCGAGAGCGTGCTCGACGAGCTGGAGCGGGAGGGCACCGACCCGGTCACCGCGAAACGGCAGATCGATCACTGCGTACGGGCGGCCGCCGATGTCGATCGCCGCGCTGGCGAGCGATTCATCCATCGGCACGGTGCTCTGGCCGAAGCGCGCGATACCGGCCCGGTCGCCGAGCGCCTCGGCGAAAGCTCCGCCGAGGACGAGCGCGACATCTTCGACGGTGTGGTGCTCATCGACCTGGAGATCGCCGTCAGATTCGATCGCGAGGTCGAACAGTCCGTGGTGGGCGAATGAGCCGAGGAGGTGATCGTAGAAGCCGATGCCGGTCGCTATCGCGGTGTGGCCGCTGCCATCGATGCCCAGCGTGACGGTGATGTCTGTCTCCCGCGTGCTACGTGCGACGGTGACGCGGCGGCCTTCGCCGGGACCGACGACCAGGTCGCCGAGGGGAGTGGTCATCGGGCGTCCTCTGTGACGATGTCGGCGGTGGCGGTTGGGATCGCGGGTGTCAGAGGTCGGAGCGCGTCGGCGCGTCCGTCGCGTGGCGTCCGTCGCGTCGGCTGTCTTCGAGTCGGCTGCCTGGGCGGCCTCGATGAGCCGGTCGTTCTCCTCGGGGTTGCGGACCGTCAGCCGTAGATGGTCCGCGAGCGGATGGCCGGCTCCGAACGTGCGGGGGACGAGACCGTGTGACAGCAACCGTTCCGCGACGATCCCGGCACGCTCCGGGGAGCCGAAGTCGACCAGGATGAAGTTCGTGACGGACGGTCCGACCCGCCAGCCGATCCGGCGCAGCGCCTCGGTCAGGCGGGCTCGCTCACGCACGACGCGTTCGAGGTTGGCGTCGAGGATGTGCGGGTCGCGCAGCGCCTCGGTGACCAGCGTGATCGACACGGTCGACACCGAGCCCGGCGGACGAAACGGGCTGAGCCGGGCGATCATCTCGGGACGGGCGACCGCGAAACCGACCCGCAGCCCGGCCAGCGCGTAGGCCTTGCTCGCGGTACGGACGACGATCAGGTTCGCGTACTCGTCGCGCAGCCCGATCAACGACGAGCCGACGAACTCGGCGTAGGCCTCGTCGAGGATGACGACCGGAGCATCACGTCCGATGGCGGCGGCGTCGCGGGCAAGCCCTTCGAGGAGCGCCTCGATCGTGCCATCGGGCTCCGCCAGCGCGGTCGGGTTGTTCGGGCTGCAGAGCCAGACGACGGCGGCCTCGTGGGTCGTCACCGCGTCGCGGACGGCGTCCACGTCGAGGGCGTAGCCGGCATCCGCGCTCAACCGCGGGACGGCCAGCGCGGTCGCCCGGCGCTGCTCGGTCAGGACCCGATACATGGCATATGTCGGAGTCGGGACGACGGCGTGGCCGTTGGCGGGGATGAACACCTTGGCCGAGATGTCGAGGATCTCGTCGGCGCCGGCTCCGACGAGGATCTCCGAAGGCGCGACGCCGTACCGTGCCGCTGCCGCCTCGACGAGGCGCCGGTAGTCGGTCGGCGGGTATTCCGAGAGCGATGCCTCGAAGCGGCCCGCTGCGAGGAGGTCCCCGACGAGCGCAGGCGGCGTCGGCGAGGTGTTGAGGTCGAACCGGACGATCGTCGCGGGATCCAGGCCGTAGCGGGCCGCTACCTCCTCGTCCGTCGCCTCCCAGCTGTAGGTCGACGGCGCCGCCGGAGCTGAGAACGTCACGGGGGTCGGGCTCATACGCCTGGGTCCCGGAAGCGGATCTCGACTGCGTCGCGATGGGCTAGCAGGCCTTCCGCCTCCGCGAGGGTCTTGACGGTGTCCCGGATGTGCGCAAGGCCCTCCCGGTCCACTCGCTGGACCTGGACGAACTTGCCGTACGTCTCCACCGCGAGCCCACCCGAACCGCGAGCAAGCCCGCCGGTCGGCAGGACATGGTTGGCGCCCGTCGCATAGTCGCCGGCGGATTTGGGTGCCCAGGGGCCGACGAACAGCGATCCGGCGTTGTGGAGTCCGGCGACCGTTTCTTCGAGGGGCTCGACGTCGACCGAGAGGTGCTCGGGGCCGTAGGCGTTGATGAACTCGATGGCTTCGTCGAGTGTCGACGCAAGGGCGATCCGGCCGTGGGCTCGCAGCGCGACGTCGAGGATGGTCGCGCGCGCGGCAGTCGCGAGCTGTCGGTTGACGGCCGCCTCGACGGCGTCGGCAAAGTCGGCGTCGGTCGTGACGAGGATGGCCGGAGAGTCGGGTCCGTGCTCGGCCTGGGTGATGAGGTCGGCTGCGACGCGTTCGGGGTCCGCCGGCGGCGAGGCGAGGACCATGCCCTCCGAAGGCCCGGCCGGGAGGTCGATCGAGACCTCGCCGCAAACCTCGATCTTGGCCGCGGTGACCCAGGCGTTGCCCGGTCCCACGATCCGGTCCACGGGTTGGAGTCGTGCTTCGGGCAGGCCGTACGCGAGTGCGCCGATCGCCTGGGCGCCGCCCGCCACGACGAAGGCATCGACCTCCAGGAGGCCGGCGGCACCGAGCAGGACCGGATGGACCTCGCCGGCAGCGTCCGCGGGGGAGGCGACGACGATGCGGCCGACTCCCGCGACCTGGGCTGGGACGACCGTCATCACGAGCGACGACGGGTAGGGGGCCGAGCCGCCCGGGACGTACGCGCCGACGGATCCGAGGGCGGTCCAGCGGCGCTCGATCTCGAGGCCTGGCGCGATCGTGGTGCGGGTGGATGCCGGGCGTTGCGTCTCGGCGAAGCGGCGGACGTGGTCGATCGCCTGGTCGAGCGCACGACGGACGTTGGCATCGAGTGCATCCCGGGCGGCGCGGAGGTCATCCGGATCCAGGAGAAGCCGCCCGTCCTTGCGACCGCCGCCGACTGCGGCATTTGCCTCGCGGACGGCCTGATCGCCTCGGGATCGGACGTCCGCGAGCGTCAGGCGGGCGACGTCGCGTACTGCCGGGTCGGGGACGGCGCCGCGACGGATGAGCGAGTCGCGGTCGCGACGGGCGGCGGGGTCACCGGCGGCGGCGGCTGCGAGGTCGAGACGACGCAGGCGCAGCGGCGGCTGCGGCGGCATCCTGGACTGCACCAGAGCGTTGGGGCGAGATATCGATGGCGCCACGCGACGTCGGCGAGTCGGTCGAGGCGGAACTCGTCGGCGAGTGAGTGGCGGCGGCACGCGCGGACATCGGCCCGTCCTGCCGTCCTCCTCACTTGCCCCCGCAGCCGGGGTCCGCATCGCGCTCACTGGACGATCTTCTCGATCGGCAGGACGAGGATCCCCGATGCGCCCGCGGCCTTCAGTCGTGGCAGCAGGCCCCAGACCTCGTCGGCTCCGACCACCGAATGGATGGCGATCATGCCGTCGTGAGCGAGCGGGATGACGGTCGGCAATTCGAGCGCCGGGAGCAGGCTTTGGAGCTCGGTCAGCTTGGCAGCGGGAGCGTTCATCATCAGGTACTTCCGGCCCCTCGCCGCGATGACTGCGCTCAGCATCGTGTCGATGGCTGCGAGGTCGTCTGCCCGGTCGCGGTCGGCGGCGGGGTTCGCGATGAGGACGGCCTCCGAGGCGAGCACGTCGCCGATCTGGCGGAGCCCGTTCATGACGAGGGTGGAGCCGGTCGACACGAGGTCGACGATGCCCTCTGCCAGGCCGAGGCGTGGGGCGACCTCGACGGCACCCGAGATCGGGATGATCTCGACCGGGATGCCCCGACCGGCGAAGAAGCGTCGGGCCGTGTTCGGATGGGCGGTCGCGACGCGGAGGCCGGCAAGGTCTTCGACGGTCCGGTACGGCGTGTCGTTCGGGACGGCCGCCGCGAGACGACATCGGCCATAACCGAGGGATCTGACCCGCGGCAGCTCGGCGGCGGCTTCGCTCAGGAGATCGACGCCGGTGATGCCAAGGTCTGCGACGCCGTCGCCGACGAATTCGATGACGTCATTCGTCCGGACGAAGAGGATGTCGAGGTCGTAGTTCTGGACGAGTGAGACGAGACTTCGGTCGTGCTCCTCGAAGATCAGGCCGGCATCGTGGAGCAGGCGGAGCGTCGGCTCGACCATTCGGCCCTTGTTCGGGACGGCGAGCCTGAGGCGGGCGCTCATCGTTCGCCCGCGACCGGGTACGGTCGTGTGCCGGCGCGCGAGGCGGCATCGAGCTTGTCGAGCATGCCCCGATAGCCGCCCTCGCCATGGTTGAGCCAGGAGGCGATCCTCGTGATGGTCGCGGTGCTGGCCCCTGTCCGGCGGGAGATCTCGGCGTAGTGAAGGCCGCTGTCGAGCATACGGACGACCGCCCAGCGCTGGGCCATGTCGCGCAGTTCAGTGAGCGTGCACAGGTCACGGAAGAACCGCTCGGTCTCCTCGAGCGTTTCGAGACCGAGGATCGCCTCCAGGAGTGCTTCGATGTCGGGTGTCCGCCAGTCGTCGGCCATGTCGCCGGTCCATCCCCTCAGTACCCGTGTCACGTAGTAACGTAGTAGCGTAGTAGCGTGCTAATACAGTAGCATGGTGCCATGACGGTGACAACCGGCTTCGAGATCCTGCCCGCGATCGACCTTCGCGGCGGCCGCGTCGTCCGGCTTCAGGAGGGTGATTTCGCTCGGGAGACGGCGTTCTCATCAGAACCAGTGGCCGTCGCCCAGTTGTTCGTCACGGCCGGGGCCGGCTGGCTCCACGTCGTCGATCTCGATGGCGCGCGAGACGGATCGCCGGCCCATGCGGGCGTGATCCGCGCCATCACCGAAGCGGTCGGCGACCGAGTCCGCGTCGAAGTCGCCGGTGGACTCCGTGATGAGGCGGTCGTCGCCGCCGCACTGGAAGCCGGAGCCGCGAGGGTGGTCGTTGGCACGGCGGCGCTCCAGGACGATCGTTTCGCAGCCCGGCTCGTAGCGACACACGGCGCTGACAGGATCGCGGTCGCGCTCGACGTGCGGCGAGGAGCGGCGGTCGGTCACGGATGGGCGGCCGAAGCGTCAGGCGTCGATCCCGCCGACGCGATGTCTCGTCTGGCGGACGCCGGCATCTCGACGTTCGAGGTGACGGCGATCGAGCGCGACGGCTTGCTCATCGGGCCGGACCTGGCGCTTTACGAGCGGATGGTCGCGATCGGTCGTGGCTCGATCATCGCCTCGGCTGGGATCTCGACGCTGGAGCATCTTCGAGCTGTCCACGCGATCGGCTGCACGGGCGCCATCGTCGGCAGAGCGCTGTACGAGGGCCGATTGGACCTGGCCCGTGCGATCGAAATGGTCCGAGACCTGGCGCCGCACCCGCCACCGAACCTGGCCGCCGCACGACTGCCGTGTGCGGGAGCGTGAAGTTCGCCGCGTGCGCGGCCGACAGACTCTCGCCCGGCGGCGCGTGCGAACGACCCTCTCGCGGCCGCCTCGATCTACCTAATGGCCCGCGACGTGACCCCCAGCCGCCTCGATCTCCTTGCGATGAGCGTCGATCACCTTCTCGGCGATCTGCCCCGGCACGTCCTCGTAGTGATCGAGCGTCGCGGTGAACGTGCCGCGACCCTGCGCGAGTGACTTCAGCTCGGTGGCGTAGTTGAACAGTTCGGCCTGCGGGACATGGGCACTGATGATCTGCATGTCGCCGTCGGTGTCCATGCCGAGCACGCGTCCGCGCCGCCCGTTGAGGTCGCGGTTCACCTCGCCCATGTAGGCCTCGGGGACCCGGATCTCGACCGACATGATCGGCTCGAGGAGCGCCGGCTTGGCCTGATGGACGCCGTCCTTCAGCGCCATCGAGGCCGCGATCTTGAATGACAGCTCATTCGAGTCGACCGGGTGGAACGACCCGTCGTAGAGCGTCGCCCGGAAGTCGGACAGCGGGTACCCCGCCAGCACGCCCTCGGCCGCAGCCTCGCGGATGCCTTTCTCGACGCCGGCGAAGAAGCCCTTCGGCACGGCGCCACCGACCACGCGCTCGGCGAACGCCACCCCGCCATCGGGGTTCGGCTCGAGCTCGAGCCAGACGTCGCCGAACATCCCGTGCCCGCCGGTCTGCTTCTTGTACCGACCGTGGACCTGGTCTTGCCCCGGATCGTCTCCTTGTACGGCACCCGTGGCGTATGGGTCGGCGATCGCCGCCCCGAACTTCCGCTTCAGACGCTCGATGATGACCGACGTATGGGCCTCGCCCATCGTCCGCAGGACCTGCTCGCCGGTCGCACTCCGCTCGAGCCGGACCGTCGGTTCCTCCTCGAGCATGCGCGACAGCGCGGGACCCATCTTGTCGAGGTCACCCTTGGTCTGCGGCTCGATCGCGACCATCAGCGAGGGTTCCGGGAACTCGACCGGCGCGAGCGTAAGCGGCCGCTCCTTTGTGCTCAGCGTGTCACCGGTCTCCGTCACCGCCAGCTTCGCGACCGCTCCGATCTCCCCAGCCTCGAGCTCGCCGATCGGCTCCTGCTCCTTGCCGTGGAGCAGCAACAGCTGGCCGATGCGTTCGTCCTCGCCGCGGGTGGAGTTCCAGACGTGACCCTGCGAATGGAGCGTCCCCGACAGCACGCGGAGGTAGGTCAACCGCCCGACGAACGGGTCGGCGGTGGTCTTGAACACGCGGACCAGCAGCGGGCCGTTCTCGTCCGCCGGGAGCTCGACAGTCGCACCGCCCTTGTCGGTCGCCTTGACCGGCGGCTCGTCGGCAGGGGAGGGGAGATAGCGCACGATCGCGTCCAACAGCCCACGGAGCCCGATCCCCTTGGTCGAGCTGCCGACCAGCACCGGCGCGAGGACGCTCTCCTTGACGCCCTTGCGCAGGCAGGCCTCCAGTTCCGCGTCGGCGATCTCCTCACCCTCGAGGTACTTGGTCAGGACGTCGTCATCCGCCTCCGCCGCCGCTTCGAGCAGCTGGTCGCGACGCCGCGCGACTTCGTCGGCGAGATCGTCGGGGATCGGGATCTCGACTTCGTTGGTTCCGTCCCAGTGATAGGCCTTGCGGTGGACCAGGTCGACGATCCCGTCGAACGACTCAGCGGCCCCGATCGCGAGCTGGAGCGGTGCGATCTTGTTACCGAAGCTCTCGCGCAGGGCATCGAGCGCCCGCAACGGGTCGGCATTGTCCGATCGGATTTGTTGATGAAGAAGCAGGTAGCCGTCGTCGTCGCCCTCGCGAGGTTCACGGCCTTCTCGAGGCCCGCCTCCACACCACCCGACGCATCCATCACCAGGATGGCGCCGTCGGTCGCGGCGAAGCCTTCGATGACGTCGGCAACGAAATCGGCGTAGCCCGGGGTGTCGACCAGCGAGAGTCTGCGTGCCCTCGCGTTCGAACGTGCCGACCGCAAGGCTCAATGACATCCGGCGTCGCTGCTCCTCGGGTTCGAAGTCGAGGTGGGCGGTCCCGTCGTCCACCCGCCCGCGGCGGGGATCGCCCCAGCCTCGAACATGAGCTGTTCGGCGAGCGTCGTCTTGCCGGCTCCTGCGTGGCCAGCCAGGACGACGCTCCGAAGGTGGGGGCAGATCGACACTCTTCATCGTCATCGGTTCGTCGGTCCTTCCTGGGTGTTGGGGGACACGGGACGTCCGGGGGAGCGAGGGGTCCCGCAATGATAGTCGGCTATACTCCGGCCCGCGATGTCCGGTCATTCCAAGTGGTCCACGATCAAGCGCGCGAAGGGCGTCACCGACGCCAAGCGAGGCGCCCTTTTCACGAAGGTCGCCCGCGAGATCTCCGTGGCCGCGCGACAGGGTGGCGGCGACCCCGACGCGAACTACCGGCTGCGGCTCGCGATCGAGAAGGCACGCTCGGTGAACATGCCCGCGGACAACATCAAGCGGACCATCGACAAGGCCACCGGCGGCGGCGAGGCGGCCGAGTTCGAGGAGATCGTGTACGAGGGGTACGGCCCGGGCGGCGTAGCGGTTCTTGTCGAAGCACAGACCGACAACCGCAACCGGACCGCGGCCGAGGTTCGCTCGATGTTCAGCAAGTCGGGCGGCCAGCTTGCGGGCTCGGGCGCCGTCGCCTGGCAGTTCGAGCCTCGCGGGCTCATCGAGGTGCCGCGGACCGGGGTCGACGCCGAGGAAGTGATGCTGGCCGCGATCGATGCCGGCGCCGAGGACGTCGACACCGACGGCGACGAGACGATCGACATCTACACCTCGCCGTCCGAGCTCGAACAGGTTCGAGCGGCATTGGAGAGTGCCGGCGTTCCGGTCGAGTCGGCCGAGTCGACGATGATCGCGAAGCAGACGGTCGAGCTCGACTCATCGAAGGCGCGCCAGGCGCTCCGACTCGTCGAGCTCCTCGAGGACCTCGACGACGTTTCGCGGGTGACCGCCAACTTCGATATCCCCGAGGACGTCTTCGCCGAGGTCGCCGGGTGATCATCCTGGGTGTCGACCCGGGAACCGCCGCGATGGGATACGGGATCGTCGAACGGACCGGCGGCCGGGTGCGCGAGGTCGATCACGGGGTGTTCACGACGAGCCCCGACCTGCCGATGCCCCAGCGGTTGCTGGCGATCCATGGCCTCGTGGACGAGCTGCTCGAGCTTCATCAGCCCAAACTGGTCGCGGTCGAGCGGCTGTTCTTCTCGCGCAACGCCCAGACGGCGTTCGCCGTGGGTCAGGCGCGCGGGGTCGTGCTGTTGGCTGCGGCCCAGCACGGAACGCCCGTCACCGAGGCCGACGCCGAACGAGGTCAAGAGCGGGATCGCGGGCTACGGCGCCGCCGACAAGGGCCAGGTCCAGCGGATGGTCCAGCTGGTTCTGGGTATGAGCGAGCTGCCACGGCCCGATGACGCTGCCGACGCCCTCGCGATCGCGATCTGGGCCTGCAACACGATGCGGGTCGGCTCCACCACAGCGGATCAAGGTGGTGCGGCCGTGCTGGATCGTGCGGCGGTGGGTCCGATCACGCGCGGCGAAACCGGGTACGACCGTGCCGTCCGTGAGGCGCTCGCCGAGGAACGCAGCGAGAAACGCAACGCCTCGTAACGTGCAGTGTTCGGCGGCGGTGGTTTGCGGCGTGGGGCTTCGGCGCCGGTGTTGACCACCAGTCGACAAGGATGGCGTCGCGGGGCGCCGGATCTGCTTCCAGTCAGAGTTTCGTTGCTTCCCAGTCGACGAAATGTCGTTTGCCAGGCTCCTATCCCCGAAATCGCGATCGCGACCGCTGTCTCGTCGTCTGCCAGTCAACAAAGGGTGTTCGGGCGGACGCCCATTCACCAAGTCGCGACGCTGACCGCTGTCTCGTTGTCTGCCAGTCAACAAAGGCATGTTTGCCGAAGCCGTGACGGCGCACCGGACGCCGCCGCGCTCGTTGGTTGTCTGCCAGTCAACAAAACGCGGGTTGGCGAAGCGTCGGCCGACATGCTGATGCCCGTGGTGCCCGTTTCGTTGTCTGCAAGTCAACAGATGCCGGTTGGACAGACGTCCGCTGGCGTTTTGAGCACGCCGACGCCTGTTTCGTCGACTGCCAGTCAACAAATGCTCGTTGGCGAGGCGCGGCCGCGCGTTCTGGCGCCGCCGAGGGCCATTTCGTTGTCTGCCGGTCAACAAGCGGCGGTTCCCGCCGCTGCGGACGGTCCGGTGCCGGCGCCGAGGCACGTTTTGTTGTCTGCCAGTCAACACGGCGCGGCCGCGGGGGCGCGTGTTTCGTCCGCTCTCATGCGATCCCGCCGATGATCGCGTCGGTCGAGGGTGTCGTCGGTGCTGTTGCGGCCGATTCGCTCGTGATCGAGGTCGGGGGGATCGGCTACCGGGTCTTCGTGGCGCCGGCCGTGCTTGCGGCAGCGCAGCCGGGGAAGATCCTGAAGCTCCACACCGCATCACCTGGTACGCGAGGACCTCCAGGCGCTGTACGGCTTCCGCTCGGTCGAGGAACTCGGCTTCTTCAACCTGCTGCTGACCGTCAATGGCGTGGGACCGAAGGTGGCGCTCGCGATCGTCGGCAGTCGGCCCACCCCTGACCTGCAGCTCGCGATCATGACGGGCGACCAGGCCGTGCTGGTGAGCATCCCGGGGATCGGCAAGAAGCTCGCGGAACGCGTGATCTTCGAGCTGAAGGAGAAGGTCACCGCTGCTGGTGTCTCGGTTGCGGGACCGACCGGAGCGGGCGGGGCCGCGAGTGAGGGCGAGATCGTCGCCGCCCTGCAGGCCCTCGGCTACTCGCTTTCCGAGGCCAGGGATGCGTCGCGGATCGCGCTGGCGGACGTCGGCGTGGAGTCGACCCTCGAGGAACGCGTCAAGGCCGCACTCCGGAGCCTTTTGAGGGAATGACGGATGCTCCCGGCCCGAGCGCCTGGGCAGGCGACGGACCGGGAGCCGAGTGAGCGATGGACGATGGCCGCGCGACGGCCGATGATCTACCTCGCGAGGTGGCTGTAGGTGGCGTGCAGCGACTGAAAGTCTTCGGCAGAGGCCGCTGAGATCGCGGCCGCCTGGAGCCCGGCCATCCGGTCGCGACGTGAGGGGTGATCTGGACCCGCTCGCGGACGTGGACGCGGCGGCCGTGGCGCTCCGCTTCACGGAAGTCCAGTGGAGCGACTGGACGTCCTCATCGGGCGCCGGCGTCGCGATAGGGAACTGAACCCGATACGTCCCATACAGCGAGTGGTATTCGTAGCCGGGGGCGGGATCGGAGCTGGCGGCCGGCGTCTCGACTCCGCGTTGCATGTTGTTCCAGTCGAGTGACAGGAGGTCCTCGGAAGGCCCGACTGGTGCCTCGACGTAATACGAGCCGTAGAGCGACTTGTAGTCGAATGGCGTCGGCGCCGGGCTCGCGACCGGGACCTGGACGCGGTACGTGCCGTAGAGGTACTTGAATTCGAAGCCCGGCGCGGCGGTGGCTTCGGCGGCGACCGGGGCCGGCGCTGCTGCTGGCGCCTTCGAAGCGGTCGTGACCTTTGCGGCGGGCGCCACCGAGCACGCGGCGAGCGCGAAGCTGACGAAGGCGATGACGATGATCCCTGGTCGACTCTTCATGTCGGCTCTCCCCAATCCGTGACCTCGTGGCTGAGGTCGTTGCCGACACGCTATTGGCGAGGCGCCCCGCCGGACATCGAGCAATCACCCTGATCCGCGCCGGAACGAGCCTTCATTTCGCGAGGCGGACGCCCAGCCGGTCATTTACGAAGGGGGACACCAACGCCGGGGCGCCGGAACGGTGCAGAACCGGAGGCTCAGGCCCGGGTGCCGCGACCGAGGCCCAGGCGAACCGCGATCGCAGCGGCCTCGGTCCGTGACTCGACGCCGAGCTTGCCCAGGATGTGCGAGACATGGACCCCGGCCGTGCTTTCGCTGATGAACAGATCGCTCGCGATGCGCCGGTTCGTGTAGCCCTCGGCGACGAGGGCGAGGACCTCGCGCTCGCGTTCGGTGAGCCCGAACGGATCGTCAGGGGCCGACACCGCCGACGAGACATCGCCAAGCGCACCGGCACCATCGACGGCGCCATCGCGCGGACCGACTTGGACGCGGCCGGCGGCGACATCAACAGGAACGGCGAACGCCACCCGCAGCCGCCGCCCAAGGCTCTATCCGACCCGACAAGCAGCGAAGCGCCGATCGAGCTCGCGATGGCATGGGCCGCCCGGAGCCGGTCGACGGCCGAAGCGGAATCCCCGCGTCCCGCGTACGCCTCGGCTGCTCGCCAGAGGACGTACGCCTCCAGGAACGGCGCCGGTCGAGCGAGAAGCGCTGGTCGAACGCCGTCCCAGGCTGCCGGGTCGTCGTTGCCTGAGGATCGCCCAAGCTCGGCCGTGCACAACGCCATCCGCCACCCGATCTCGTGCTCGGCAAGGGCGTCGGGCTCGCTCATCCGAGCCGTCGAGGCGCGGTAGCGGTCGACCACATCCCGCGCGGCCTCTACCGCCGCGGCTGCGGCCTCCGCGTGCCGGCCGGTCCGTGCCTTCACCGCGACATCGGCCGCGGCCTGCACGGCTGGGATCGCGAGTTGCCCGAGGATGACCGCGTCGTCCATCTGCGCCAATCGATCGAACCCTTCGCGCGCGATCGACACCGCCGCATCCGGGTCGCCCTCCCACAGGGCGATCTCCGTCCGGAACGTGTAAAGGTCGATGACGAACTGGGCGTCCTCGATACCCTCTGCGGCCGCCTGGGCAATCTCCAGGTGACGTTGAGCTGCCGCCAGGTCACCGGTCCGGATCGCCAGGTGGGCCATCGTGACGTAGAGGTGGACCGTGCTGACGCCCGGCAGCGCGCGGGAAACGTTGCGCTCCAGGAGGTCGGCTGCTTCGGCATAGCGCGCGAGCTCGATCAGCATCGCTGCCGCGTTGACCTCGAGAAAGATCCCGAAGCTCAACTCGGTGCCGTACCGTCGTGTGCTCTCGACGCCGGCCAGCGAGACCTCGAGCGCCTGCTCCACGAATCCCACCCATCTCGAGGACGGTGCCGAGATTGGCGTGGGCGCGAGGATCGCGGCCGGATCGTCGGCCGGACTGGCGAGCGCGAGCGATCTGCGCAGGAGGTCGATGCCGCCGGCGACGTCGCCGAGCGTCGCGAGGTCGACGCCGAGGATGCCCATCGCTCGCGACTCGATCCCTCGGTCGCCCAGGGCACGCGCCGCTGCGATCGCTCGCTCGGCCACAGGGCGTGACTCGCCGGACCTGCCCGCGAGCATCAGGTTCGCGGCGAGGCCGGTCAGCATCCGGGCCTGGGCACTGAGAGGCGGCCCCTCGCCGAGGCGAGCGCCTGGCCGCGTCCTCGGTCGGGGCCGCATCCCGGGCCGCCGCGCCACCGTCCTCGGCCGCCGCGCCACCATCCTCGGCGCCCGCGACGGCGTCCCCGCCCCCAACCAGCCCCTCGAGCAATATTCGCACCGCCTCCTGCAGCAGGCGGATCGACGCCGCCGTGTCGCCGGCAAGCCATGCCGCATGTCCGAGCTCTCGCGTGCGCGAGCCCTTCGCTCGACATCCGCCGTCCGACCCCTCGAGCCCATCGACCACTTCCACCGCGCGCTGGGCGAGTAATCGAGTGAGCGCGACCCGTCGCCGATCAGCATCGCGGCGCCGCTCGCCGCGTCGAGCAAGTCGGCCAGGTCGCGGTCGGTGGGTCGGTCGTCGGCCGGCACGAGTCCCAGGGTGTCGATCGCGTGCTCGTACTGGCGGGCAGCCTCGGCGTACGCATACATGGCACGCGAAGCGTCAGCGGCCGCGATCGACGCAGCCAGCGCCTGGCCGGGACGGTGGGCGGGCGGTCGAGTGGTGGGCGATCTCGACGAGCCGGCTCGCCTCGGCCGCACCACCGGCCGACGGACGCGTGTCCATCGCCCGGCGTACGCGGCGTGCAGGCGTCGCCGCTCGGACGGTAGGAGTCGCTCGTACGCCGCTTCCTGTGCCAGCGCATGTCGCAAGCCGGTATCGCTCGGCGTCCTCATCGGCGTCGACCACGAGGAGCTGCGCCTCGACGGCTTCCCGCAGTGCGGCCCCGAGCTGTCCTCGGTCAGCCCGCACACCTGGGCGAGGATGTCGTGGTCGATGTGGTGCCCACCGGCCACCGACGCGGTACTCCTCGGCTACGCGCCCGGTCGCCGGCGACGCAGCCGACAGCCGGACCAGCAGGACGTCCCGGAGCGTGTCCGCAGGCGCTCGCGGGCGCGACGATGGTTCGGTCCGCTCGGCCGCCAGTTCCTCGGCAAAAGAACGCGTTGCCGTCCGAGCGGCGGGCGATCGAATTGACGAGGCGCGGCTCCGGCGACGCTCCGGTGATCCCGGTGAGCAACGCGACGAGCTCGGCCCATCGAGGGCGGCGACCCGCGC
>CAWFLS010000009.1:0-69105 GCA_963816675.1 uncultured Chloroflexia bacterium | reverse complement strand
GGGCTGCCGCCACGAGAGGCGAGCCGAGGATGACGTAGATCCCGGCCAGGGCCCCGAAGCAGACGATCATCGCCAGGCCGCAGCGGATGATGTCGCGCATCGTCACGACCAGGAGCCCGGCCCCGACGAGGACGGCGGCGAAGATGAAGAAGAGCGCGTCACCCCAATCCTGGCCGAGCAGCACGAGCATGATCGCGGCGACCGTGAAGACCGCGCCCATCACGGCGAGCGCGATGACGATCGGGATCAGCTTGCGGAGCACGTCCTCGGCTACTCGGGGTGGGCCGGCATGATCGCCGTGCCATGCCCGTCGCCGCCATGTCCGTTGTGTCCGTTGTGTCCGTCCCGTCCGTTGTGGCCATTCGCACCCGTCTGGATGCCGCCGACCGCCGACGGCAGGACCGCGAGCAAGCGACCCGGATCGATCAGCCGCCCCTCGGCGGCGGCCCGGGCTGCCCAGTCGGGCTCGCGCCGGATGTAGGTCACCTCGGTCTCGCGCTCGATCTCCGAGATCGCCATGAGGTCGATCATCGGCTGCTCGCGGCTCAGGTGGGACAGCTCCATGTCGGCGCCGTCGCGGAGCGCGTCGTACGGGCAGGCATCCACGCAGATCCCGCACAGGATGCAGCGACTCTCGTCGACGTCGTACTTCTGGAGCACGCGCGGCTTCGGCATCAGGGCGCCGGTCGGGCATGTCTCGGCGCAGCGGCCGCAGGAGACGCACGGCGTGTCGTTGAGGCTCATGTCGAGCGGCGTCGTGACGAGTGTGTCGAAGCCGATCCGCATGAAGTCGTAGCAGGCCGCACCGACGACCTCGGCGCAGACGTTCGCGCACCGGCCGCAGTCGATGCAGCGCGACGGCTCGCGCAGGATGAACGCGTGGGAATCGTCGCGGATGTAGTCGTGGTTGACGCCCGTGAACCGGTTCTCGGTGACGCTCCGGTAGCCCGCGCCCTGGTGATACTGCGGCTCGAGGGTCTGGAGTGTCGTCCCGTACTCGATGCCGAGCCGGCGGAGGTCGCAGAAGCCGATCGCCTCGCAGGTGCACTGCAGGCAGCGGGTCGACTCCGCGATGGCCGCCTCGCGGGTGTACGGCAGCTCGTACTCGATGTAGCTGTGGTTTCGCTCTTCCGCCTCGAGCGCGGTCATCCTGTAGCGAGGCGTCTTCTGCTCGCTGGTGAACGGCACGATCGAAAGGAACTCGGGCTGCGGTTCGGCCAGCGTCTGCCGGGTCCGGATCGCCGACAGGTCGAGGCCCTTGAGGTACGCGTCGACGGCGTACGCCGCACGCCGGCCCTCGGCGATCGCCTGGACCACCGTCGAGGCACCGATTCGCACATCACCGGTCCCGAAGACGCCGGCACGGCCGGTCTCGAACGTGACCGCGTCGGCCTTGAGCCGATTGCGGGCGTTCACCGGTCCCTCGTTGCCGGCTTCCTCCAGCCAGTCGAGCTCGGGACCCTGCCCGATCGCCAGCAGCACGCGATCGCACGGGATGGTGAATTCCGTTCCGGGGGCCGGCTCTGGCCGGCGGCGGCCGGACGCATCGGGCGCCCCGAGGGCCATCCTGATGAACTCGACGCCCGTCACGTTTCCGTCGTCGTCGGTGATCACCCGCACGGGTCCGGCCTGGAAGATGGCGGTCACGCCTTCCTCGATCGCCTCGTGGACCTCGTTCGATGCCGGCATGTCCTTCATGTCGCGGCGATAGACGAGCGTCACTTCCGCCGCGCCCTGGCGGATGGACGTCCGCGAGCAGTCCATCGAGGTGAAGCCGCCACCGATGACCACCACCCGCTTGCCTGCGTGGTCCGGGTACGGCAGCCCGAGCGTCGCGGTCCGCAGGTACTCGAGGCCGTCAAGGCACTCGGCGGCATCCTCGCCGGGGATCCCGAGCTTGTTGGTGTCGTAGCAACCGATGGCGACGATGACCGAATCGAAGCCCTGGAACGTCAGGTCGTCGAGCGTGAAGTCACGGCCGAGCCCGGCGTTGCAGACCATCTTCCCGCCCAGCCGGGTGACCGACTCGTATTCGGCCTCGAGCACCTCGACCTTTGGCAGCCGGTACTGCGGGATGCCGTAGCGGAGCATCCCGCCGGGAGCCGGGTCGCGCTCGAAGACCGTGACGTCGTGGCCCGACAGCAGGAGGTAGTAAGCGGCCGCCATGCCGGCCGGCCCGGACCCGATGACCGCGGCGCGTCGGCCGGACGGCGCCTGCCGCTCGAACGGCAGGGGCGGGTCCACGCCTTCGTCGAGCATCGCCTTGAGGACCTGGTCGCCGGCGTAGCGGTGGCTGTCGCGGATCGCGATCGCCTCGTCGACCTCGTCGCGTCGGCAGTGCTCCTCGCATGGCGCCGGACAGACGCGGCCGAGGACGCTAGGGAACGGGATCGTCCGCTTGAAGATCCGGGTGCTCTCGCGCCATTCGCTTTCTGCGTTGGCCTTGAGGAAGCCCGGGATGTCGATGTGGCTCGGGCACTTGTTCTGGCAGGGCGGCAGGCAGTAGGCGTTGTGGTCCGAGAAGATCAGCTCGAGGTTGGTCCGGCGGAGCCGTCGGAGGTCCTCGGTCTGGGTCTGGACCTTCATCCCGTCGTCGCACGTCCGCGAGCACGAGATCGGCGGGTATGCCTCGCCCTCGACCTCGACGACGCACATCCGACAGGCGCCGAAGCCGGGCAGCTTCGGCTCGTAGCACAGCGTCGGGATCTCGATGCCGTTGTCGCGGCAGACCTCGAGGATCGTCTGGCCCTCGATGCCCTCGACGACGCGCCCGTCGACCTCGATCCGGATGCGCGGCGACGACTGCGGACGCTGCGGCGCCTGCGTATCGAGCAGGCGCTCGGCGAGCGAATCAGCCTCAGTCGAGCGGCTTTCTGATCGGCTTTCGGGACGAATGATGAGGTCGGCCATGGTCGCCTTTATGCGCTCGTGCCGGCGGCCACCGCGATCGGGTGGCAGACTCCCGCCGGGCAGTTGCTGTTGAGGAGGTGCTCGTCGAGCTCGGAGCGGAAGTATCGCATCCCGCTCGCGAGCGGAAGGGTCGTCAGGCGTTCGTGGTCGCATAGCGCCGAGGCGACGATGTCCTCGGACAGATCGGTCAGCAGGGTCATGTCGGTGGGCCGCGGCCGGCCGTCGATGACGCGATCGGCGATCTCCACGAGGCGGCGGGTCCCGATCCGGCACGGGATCGTCTTGCCGCAGGCTTCGCTCGCGCAGAAGCGGGTCAGCAGCCGGGCCAGGTCCACGACGCAGGCCCGGTCGTCGGCGACCGTCACGGAGCCTGAGCCGATGTGGGCGCCGGCGGCTCGAAGCGCGGCGAACGAGTAGGGAGTGTCCATCAGATCCGCCGGGAGGAGGCCGCCGGACGGTCCGCCGACGAGGACCGCCGTGAGCGAACGGCCGCGCGGCAGCGAGCCGGCGAGCCCGACGATGTCCCGCAACGGGGTTCCGAGCGGGACCTCGGCGACGCCGTCACCGGCCGGCGAGCGAAGCCCGACGAGGATGGTCCCCGGCTCGTCGGCGAGGCCGGTGGCGGCGAAGGCGTCGGCGCCGTGGCGGATGATCCATGGGACGGCGGCGAGTGTCTGGACGTTGTGAACGACCGTCGGCATGTCGTTCAGGCCGCGCTCGGCTGGATAGGGCGGGCGCTGCTCGGGCTGGCCGCGCTTGCCCTCGAGGGCCTTCAGCAGGACTGTCTCCTCGCCCAGCATGTACGCGCCCTGGACCGGCCGGACGGTCACCGAGATGTCGTGACTCGAGCCGAGGATGCCGAAGCCCAGGAAGCCGGCGTCCGAAGCTGCGCCGATGGCGGCCTCCAGCGTCCGGATCGCCTCGGTCGCTTCGGCCCGGACCGCGATGATCACCTCGGACGCACCGATCGCGAACGCGGCGATCGTCGCCCCTTCGATCACCCGGAACGGGTCGCGCTCGAGCAGAGTCCGGTCCGTGGCCGTCGCCGGATCCGCGCCGTAGCCGTTGACGACGACGTAGCGACGGGGCGCCTCGGTCGAGGCCGCCAACCGCCACTTGTCGGCGGCGGGAAAGCCGGCACCGCCGCGGCCGCGCAGTCCCGACGCGGCGATCGTCGCGAGGGTCGCAGTCTCGCCGAGGTCACGGATCGCCCGTCGGAGCCCATCGAAGGTGCCGGCGCGGACCGCCTCGTCGAGATCGGTCGGGTCGTCGGCCATGGCCCGTTCGAGGAGGATCATCGGCCACGAGGCCGGGGTCTTCAGGAGGTCCGGCATCGCTAGTTCCGTGCTCTGCTTTCGGGCTGCTTGCCGGCCAGCGCTCCGGCAAGAGCGCCGAGATAGCTCGTTTCCGACGGCCGGTTGGCGTCGACGGCCGCCGCCTGATCCTTGGCGGTCTCCGGCTCGAACCGGAGGTGGCGGTAGTAGCTTGCCGTGCCGTAGAGCATCGCGTACCAGGCACCCGTCTGCTGGCTGATCCGCTTCAGCGCGGCGACGGGCAGGTAGCCGTAGGCCTCCTGGGTCTCCTCGAGGATGGCCAACATGTCAGCGGGGTCGTGGTCGTGGGCTTCGAGGATGCCATCGACCAGCGTCGCGTCCACCTCCTCGAACGTCCGGAACGCAGGATCGGGCACCGGCCGGCCCGACCGCCGGAGCGCCGATTCCTCGCGCCGCTCGCCATACGTCTCCGGCGGTCCCCAGTGGACATGGAAGCGGCCGCGGGTGTCGATGCCGCCCATGTCGATGCATTCGATCGGACAGGCCTGGGCGCACTGGAAGCACGTCTCGCACTTGAGCGTGCCCCACTCGTCATACAGCAGCTGCAGCCGCCCGCGGTACTTGACCGCCTGGTCCCGCGCCTGCTCCGGGTACTTGACGGTCACCTTCGGCTCGAAGAATCGACGCAGCGTGAGGGCCATGCCCTTCGCGACGCCGAGACCCGGGATGAGGCTCATGAGGCCTTCCTGACGCTCTCGAAGACGACGATGGCCGCGGCCGTCACGAACAGGTTCAGCAGCGACGCCGGCAGCAGCCACTTCCAGGCGAAGTCCATCAGCTGGTCGATCCGGACGCGTGGCAGCGTGCCGCGCATCCACACGAAGATGAACACGAACACGTACGTCTTGAGGAGGAACCATAGGATCCCGGCCACCCAGTCGATGCCGAGGTATGCCCACGCTCCGATCAGGGCGACGATGAACAGGTTCGCCAGCAGGAAGCCGCCGATGAGCGCCTGCCAGCCCTTGATCCGCGGGCTCGCCAACCAGATCGGCGCCGCGAACGCGAGCGTCAGGATGATCGGGATCGTCGCCACGCCGATCAGCATCCCGATGCCGAGGCTGAACGGATCGAACGTCACGTCGACGGGCCACGGCCAAGCGAACGGCGCGTTCCAGCCACCGAAGAACAGGGTCACCGTCAGCGCCGAGATGATGAACACGTTCACGTACTCGGCGAAGAAGAAGAATCCGAAGCGCATCCCCGAATACTCCGTGGCGAAGCCGGCCACGATCTCCGAATCCGCCTCGGTCAAGTCGAACGGCGTCCGGTTGGCTTCGGCGGTCGCGGCGATGAAGAAGATCAGGAAGCCGAGCGGTTGGCGGAAGATGTACCAGTCGGTGAACCAGCCGGACTGGTTCATGACGATCTGGTTGAGGCTCATCGTGCCGGCGAGGAGGATCAGCCCGACGACCGACAGCGTGAGCGGGATCTCGTAGCTGATGACCTGGGCCGCGGAGCGCAGACCGCCGAGCAGCGAGTACTTGTTGTAGCTCGACCAGCCGGCCATCAGCAGCCCGACGACCGACAGCCCGCCGATCGCGAAGAAGTAGAGAAGGCCGATGTTGAAGTCCTGGCCGACGAGGCCCGGCGCGAACGGGATGACGAGCAACGTCATGACGCTCGCGAGGTAGGTCACCACGGGCGCCCAGGTGAAGACCACCGAATCGGCGCCGGTCGGGGTGAAGTCCTCCTTCATGAGGACCTTCAATCCGTGCACCACCGACAACAGCGAACCGTACGGCCCGACCCGGTCCGGACCGATCCGAAGATTCATCAGGGCGATGATCTTCATCTCCATGTAGATGATCAGGAACGCCGTCGGGATCGTGATCAGCAGGATCACCGTGGCGGCGACCACGAACCGCACGATCGCCATGTTGTTGGCGAGGATGTCGACGATCGTCGGCCCGAGCAGCACGATCGCGACGAGCGTGACCACCGTCACGACGAGCAGCAACGGCACGATCGTGAAGATCACCTTGCCAGGCAAGGTCAGCCGATTCCACGACCTCCCGACAACCGTCATTTGTCGACGCCGCCCATGATCGGATCAAGGGAGGCCATGATCGCCATGGTGTCAGCGATCAGATGCCCGGGCATCAGGACGCCGACCGACTGGAGGTGGATGAACGACGGGTCGTGGATTCGCAGCCGGAATGGCTGGTCCGTGCCGTCGCTCATCGCATACACGGAGTACTGGCCGCGCGGCGATTCCACCGCCGCGTAGGCCCGGCCCGGCCGCGGCCGGAGCAGTCGCGGAAGCTTGGCCATCACCGGGCCGTCGGGCATCTGGTGCAGGCACTGATCGATGATCCGCAGGCTCTGCTTCACCTCGTCGAGGCGCAGCAGATAGCGGGCGAGGCAATCGCCCTCGGTCCGAGTCGGGATGTCGAAGTCGAGCTCGGGGTAGACCGAGAACGGGTGGGCGCGCCGGACGTCGAACGGCACGCCCGTCGCGCGCAGGTTCGGTCCGGTCATGCACATCCGCAGGGCCGTCGGTGTGTCGATCGTGCCGAGATCGCGCATCCGGCGGACGAAGATCTCGTTCTCGTTGAGCAGGCCGAGGTTCGCGTCGATCTGCTCGGCCGCTTTGGTCATCCAATCGCCGAGACGGCTCATGAAGTCGTGGTTCAGGTCGCCGTTGACGCCACCGATCCGGAAGTAGTTGAACAGCATCCGCTGCCCGGTGAGCGCGGCGAGCATCTCGACGATCGTGTCGCGCTCGATGAAGGACCACAGGATCGGCGTGAGCCCACCGAGGTCGAGCGCCATCCAGCCCATGAACAGCGCATGGCTCTGGATGCGGAGCAGCTCCGAGGAGAGGACCCGGATGTACTCGGCGCGGCGAGGCACGGTGACATCGAGCAGCTTCTCGTACGCCATGACCGGCGCCCACTCGTTGAACAGAGCGCTGACGTATTCGAGCGGGTCGACCTGACTGATCGTCTGGTGGTAGTCGGCGTTCTCGCACAGCTTCTCGACGCCGCGATGGAGATAGCCGAGCACCGGATCGAGGTCGACGACCTTCTCACCATCGAGCTTGAGCACCACCCGCAGAACGCCGTGGGTCGACGGGTGCTGCGGACCCATGTTGATGAACATCTCGCCGTCGCCGAGCGTGTAGAACTCGGCCTCACGCTCTGTCCGTGGCGGGTAGGGCGGGACAGGTTCGAAGACCCCCAGCTCGCGCTCGAGCGTGATCCTGGGGTCGTCGGCGGATTGGTGGGCGGGAGTGACTGGCATCGGGGTCGCTCAGGCTGCGGTCAGGCGGGAGTTCGGCGGACGAGTGCGGTGGTCGATGCATTGCTCGGCGCATGCGTCCGTTCCATGTGCCGGACGCCCGCACCCGGCGAGCGCGCCGCGTCGTCGGCCAGGTAGAAGTCCTTGCGAAGCGGGAAGCTGTCGTAGTCGGGCGGCATGTAGATCCGACGGAGGTCGCGGTTGCCCTCGAACGTGATCCCGAACATGTCGTACGCCTCGCGCTCCATCCACTCGGCGCCCTTCCACAGGAACGTCAGCGATGGCACGCGCGGGTCCTCCCGCGAAAGGCCGTCGGCGATGACGCGCAGCCAGTCGGGCGTCGTCTCGCTCCAGAAGTGGTAGACGACCTGCATCACCTTCCCGGTGTCCACTCCGGCCAGATCGCTCAGGAATTGGAAGCCGAACTGGGGGTCATCGTGGAGTGCGCCGATGACGGGCACGACATCACCGGCACCGATGCGAATCTCAGTTTCATCGTGGCGCTGGCGCACGGGACCGAGGAGCCGATCGCCGAAGCGGGTCTCGAGGCGCGCCCTGAGGTGACGGTCCACGCCTAGACGTCCTCGGGGACGCTGGGGCCGATCGGGCGGTCCGGCCAGTGGCCGCGACGATCCTTGACCAGCTGCTGGAGCTTCATCATCCCGTAGATCAGGCCCTCCGGTCGAGGCGGACAGCCTGGGACGTACACATCGACCGGCATGACGCGGTCGATCCCCTCCACGGTCGAGTAGCTCCGCTTGTAGCGACCGCCCGAGCACGTGCAGTCACCCATCGCGACGCACCACTTCGGCTCCGGCATCTGCTCCCACAGCCGCACGAGCGGTCCGGCCATCTTCGTGGTCAGCGTGCCGGCGACGATCAGGACGTCCGCCTGGCGCGGACTGGCCCGGAACGGGAACATGCCCCAGCGGTCCATGTCGTTCTTGGAGGTGGCCGCGGACATCATCTCGATGGCACAGCAGGCAAGCCCCGAGAGCAACGGCCACAGGCTGTTCATCCGGATCAGATCGAGGACGTAGTCGGCCTTCGTCGGGATCACCTCGAGGGCGCCACCCCAGCGGCCGTCGTCGCGCCGCCCGGCGCCACTCAGCTCGTACTCGCGGAGGTGCGTGATGTCCGAGGCCCGGCCACCGTCGTAGGCCATGGGATCGGCGGCCTGCCAGAGCGTGTTGGCGACGACGATCGGGGCCATGACGGCGTCGGTCGGCCGCGTCGCGGGCAGCGACGGAGTGCCCGGGTCGCCCGGAGTGTCCGATGCTTTCTGGGTGGCATCGGCGGGTCCGACGCCCAGGTTTTGCGTTCCTTCGGGAGTCAGCGCCATGTCAGCGCCCCCTTTCGCCAGGCGTAGGCGAGGCCGACCAGGAGGATGGCGACGAATACCAGCATGCTCACGAGGCCACCGAGGAGGATGTCCCGGAAGGCAAGCGCCCACAGGTAGATGAACACGACTTCGATGTCGAAGGCGACGAACAGCAGTGCGTAGATGTAGAACGACAGCCCGAACCGGCCGTGCGTGTCGCCGTACGTATCGATGCCGGATTCGTAGGGAAGGCCCTTGTGCTCATCGCCCCGGTTCCGGTGCGAGACGAGCCAGGCCGCGCCGATCGTCACGAAAACGAACGAGACGCCGGCGAACGCGAACCCGACGACATACCAGATGCCGGTCAACCGAACTCCCTTCGAGCGGCGCGCTGGGTCCGCGTCGCTGACCGAAGACTCCTTGCGGAGGGCACAGCCATAGCCGACCGGCCTGGCCAGCCTCCATGGCCATTCTATCAGTGGGGAAGGAGAGGAGCGGTCGAAGCTGGGGGTCCCGCTCAGGGTCGGGCGGTGTCCGGGAGCGGCGCGCGCCGAGCGCGCGTGCAGGTTCGCGCGCCGCTCCCTCGACTGGTCGTGCCCGACCACCACGAAGACTGAAGGTCGCCGTCCCAGCCCAGCAATAGGGCATTCGCCGTACTCGGCGATTCCGTCCGCGGGAGCCCCTCCGCCGGGGCGATCCGCTTACCGAGCGAGTCGGAAGTCGAACCCCGTCATGGCCTCATCGATCCGGCCACCGGCGCCCGAACGCCATGACTCGGAAACGTCCCATGGCGCCTGGATCGATCATCCGAAGCAGTGACGACCGCGCCGTGAGGTAGTCCTCGATCGTCGTTGCGGGGTCGCCGCCGTAGCTTCGCAGAAGGTCGCCGGCGCCGAGGCCGGCGAGGAATTCGGCCTGGGTCGTGGTGCCGAGGTGCGACAGACCGGCTCGAGCTGCGGCCGCCTCGACGGCAGTGACATCGACATGAGCGGTCAGGTCCTGGCGACCGACGTGGCGGTAGGGGTCGTCGTGGACGGTGTGGCGGACGTAGGCCCGGAGCGTCCCCTTGGGGCGGCGGACCGGATCGTAGAGCTCGAGCGCCGGGTAGCCGTAGTCGATGGCGAGGAGCAGGCCGCGTTCCAGCCGGTCGGCGGCCTCGCTCATCCAGTCGTCGGCTGCGAGGCAAACCTCCGCTTGCTGGCCCTCCGCCAGCGAGACGCCCTCGGTCGTCAGCCGGTCCTGCAATGCCGCGGTCGAGGGCGGTCCTTCGACATCGACGAACGCGTCGTCCGGACCAGCCGACGAGGATCTCGCGGAGGCGCCCGTCGACGCATGGCCACGCGGTGGGTCGGCAGGGCGTCCAGGACCTCGTTCGCCAGCACGATCCCCTCGACGGCCTGCTGTGCACCGCGGTCGGTCGTCGCGAGCCGGTCGGCGAAACCGGCCGCTTCCATGCGTTTCGTCAGGACCTCGATCCGGCGAGGATCGATCTCGATGGGCTCGTAGCGCAGCGTTCTCGCGAGGTCGGGCTCCTCGTGGGCGAGACGTTGGAGGATCGCCACCGCGAGGGCGCCGGTGCCGCTGCCGTATTCCGTGACAGTGAAGGCCGCCGGGTGATCGAGCCTGCGCCAGGCGTCCGCGACCACACGGGCGAGTGCCCAACCGAAGATCGGGTGAGCCTCCGGAGCCGTCAGGAAGTCGCCTTCGCGGCCGGGTCTCGACGCTGACCGAGCGGTAGTAGCCTCCGTCCGGGTCGTAGAGCGCCAGCGACATGAACCGGGCGAATGTGATCGGCCCGCGGGCCTCGATCTCGTCGCGTATCCGCGCGACCAGTGCATCGTCCTGACCGACGTTCTCAAGGTTCGGCGGTGCCTGCCACCGAAAGCCGGAGGTCATCTCCATGGACAGGGGAGCTCGTTGCGCGGCCTCAAGGTCATGACAGCTGCCTGGAGATGCCAGCAGCGAGCGAACGTCGGCACCTCGTGATGCTGACGAGTGGCATCACCCGGGACGGTGCCGCCGAGTCCAAATCTGGCATCAATGTGTCCGGACGGATCGGGTCAGCAACAACCGGAGTCCTGGCCCTACCAGCGTGTGGCCGCCAAGGAGCACCGGGATCGGGGCCTCGAGGGCTCGCTTCAGTGAGTTCGCGCAGCCACGGATCTGCGATCACCGACGGACACAGAAGGTCTGAGGCGAACCGGTCTTCCGCACTTGGCCACCCGTTCTCATCGGCCCCGAGTCGGTGCGCCAGCAGGACCCGCGAGTCGATCACGGCCGCTTCGGCCAGTCGTCCAAGGTGGCGCCCGAGCGAACGCGGGCCGTCGCGATCGAGCAGCGCGCCGAGGACCGAGGCAGGTGGCCGCTGGTCCGGACCCGCGCTGCGGAGACCGCGCTCTTCGATGATCGCGCGCGTCCGCGACGCCGTGTGCCGCTCGAGCCAGGCAAGCGTCGATGCCGACGTCCGTCCGGCGACTAGGACCTCCGCTCGCCGAGAACCAGCGGCGGCGCGGAAGCCAGCCAGTCGGTCGCGCAGGGGCGAGAGGTCGACCGGCGCGGTGTCGATGCTCCTGATCGGCGGTCAGGACGAGATCGAGCGGGCTGTCGAGGTCGATCGCAAGCCGCCATCGGGTGGCGAGGTCGGACACCGCGTAACCAGCCTCCTCGTCGAGCCAGCGGGGGAGGGCGTTGTCGGTGGCGATATCGGGGACCGCAGCCAGGACCTCGTCCGCGCGCGAGAACGCGACGATGTCGGCGGAATATCGGTTGTTGGCGAGCGCCTGGCGGTCCTCGGCGCCGGCCGCGAGGACGAACGCGCGACGGTCGCCGTTGGTCGCGAGCGGGATGGCCCCTGACCCGAGCACGACGAGACCGGCCGGACGGTCGAGGCCGCGCAGCGACCGCAACCTCGCCCCGAACGACTGTCCATCGGGTGGTCCGCCGACCACCGCGACATCGTTCGCGCCGGCGGCAAGGAACGCCAGCCGGTGGCGCTCGGCCAGCCGCGCCCGGGCGTCGGCCAGCCAGCACACGAGCGGCCCGGCGTCCGCGTCGGGCTCGGGGTGCATGATGCGGACGCTGACCGGACGCATGGCCGGGAGTCTAGCCGCCACCGATGGAGAGCCCGTGACCTCCCGACGTGTTCGCGCCTATATCGGTCTCGGGGCCAACCTGGGGGACACCGAGGCGACCCTTGCCCATGCCATCGAAGCGCTCGCGACGCAACCTGGGATGAGCCTTCGTGGAGTCTCTCGGCTGTACGCGACGGCACCGGTGGGCGTGGTCGATCAGGCCGAGTTCCGGAACGCTGTGGCCACCTTCGACGTTCCGGCCGGCGCGGGCCCGGCCACCGGGGCGCTCACCGTTCTCGAGACACTCAAGGGACTCGAGCGCCGCTTCGGCCGCCAGCCGCGGCGTCGCTGGGGGCCGCGAGAGGTCGACCTCGATCTGCTGATCTTCGGGCGGCACAGGATCGTGGTGGAGCGAACGGACGGCGCGCGGTCCGTCGATGCGGGGATCGATGCCTCGAAGGCACCGCGGCTCCTCGAGGTCCCCCACCCAGCCGCCGCGGCCCGCCTGTTCGTCCTCGCCCCGCTGGCCGACCTCGCCCCGAGGCTGGTCCCGCCCGGGTGGGGCTCCACCGTCGAGTCCATGCGGCGGTCGCAGGCCGCACTCGAGGCTCCGGATGCGGTGCGGCCGGTCGGCGTCTGGGACGGCGCCCTTCGACGGTGGACACCGATCGAAACGACCGCCGACCGTCGAGCTCAGCCGAGGTAGCGCGTCGCCAGCTCCGTTTCGATCGCCCCTCCCTCCGGCCCGCGCTCGACTCGGTACCCCCGAGCAGCGGGGCGGGATGCGACGACCTCGACAAGGCGAGTCCCGCGGAACACCAGCCCGGCACCGTCATCGGCCGCATGGCCGTCGGGGAGGACGCCGCGGGCCACGAGGTCCTGGTACGTCGGCCGTCGATTCGCCTCGCCGTCGTAGTGCGGGGAATGGCTGCCCGGCAGGAGCCCCAACCCATCGGTGAGGGCAGCGAGCGGTCCGAACGAGTCCGTCGTACCGCCCTCGAACCAGCAGATCGAGCCTGCCGAGAGACCGGCCATGACGACGCCGGCCTCCCAGGCCCGCCGGAGGGCTCGATCGACGCCGTGGACGCGCCAGATCGCGAGCATGTTCGCGGTGTTGCCACCGCCGACGTACACGACGTCCTGGTCGAGAAGGAATGCCTCGATGTCGGGCTCGGTCCGGACGAACAGGGCCAGGTGCGAAGCCTCGGCACGACGCGCGAACGCGGCGTAGAAGCGGGCGATGTAGCCGTCGGCGTCACCGCTGGCAGTCGCGAGGAAGCAGACCCGCGGCCGGGCACGGTCGCGCGTCTCGCGGGCGAGCGAGAGGATGTGGTCATCGAGCAGCGTGTCGTCGTCCATGGAGAAGCCACCGCCGCCCATCGCAACGACCGTTCGAGGGTCATCCATCCCCGGATGCTACCCTCGTCGGACCGCACCTGGCCCGCCCCGGCCGCCCGACGTGCACCCCGACCCGCACACCCGGAGACGCAGCGATGACCAAGATCGGCTATGCCGCCATGCTCGAACAGTTCCACCCGACCGATCTGCTGGACTACTGCGCGGCAGCGGAGGACGCCGGGTTCGGGGCCGGCTTCATGGTCAGCGAGCATTTCCATCCGTGGACCCCGCAGCAGGGCCAGAGCGCGTTCGCCTGGGCGTTCATGGGAGCGCTCGGGACGCGGACAAGCCTTCGCTTCGGGACGGCCGTGACGTGCCCCGGTTTCCGCTACCACCCCGCCGTCATCGCCCACGCCGCAGCGACCCTGGGCGCGATGTTCCCCGGCCGGTTCTGGTTGGGGCTGGGTGCCGGTGAGGCCCTGAACGAGCACATCATCGGGGGTGAATGGCCCGAGGTCGGCATTCGGAGCTCGATGATGTTCGAAGCCATCGAGATGATCACGAAGCTCTTCACCGGCGATGTCGTTCGCCATCACGGGAAGCACTTCAAGCTCGAAAGCGCCCGGCTCTATACACGCCCCGAGGAGCGTGTCCCGATCTACGTCGCGACCGCGGGACCGGTCAATGCCAAGAAGACCGGCAAGTACGCCGACGGGATGATCACGGTCGGGGCGGCCGACGAGAAGATCAGGATGCTGTGGGAGAAGTGCGACGAGGGCTGTGCCGAGTCGGGCAAGCCCCTCGGCACGCCCAAGCTCCTCCAGATCCACGTCTCCTGGGCCCGCACGGACGAGGAAGCGGTCGCGAATGCCGTGAACGAGTGGCCGAACGGCGGGATGCCGTTCCCGAAGCAGGACATCAAGAACCCGGAGGACTTCGCCGCGATGGCGAAGCTCGTCCGGCCCGAGGACTTCAAGAACCGGGTCCTGATGACCAGCGATCTGGCCGTCCACACCAAGAACCTCCAGCATTACGTCGACATGGGGTTTGACGAGATCCACATCCACAACGTGGGTCGCAACCAGGCCGAGTTCATCGATGTCTTCGGGCGTGAGGTGCTGCCGAACGTCCGCCTCGGCTGACTGAACGATGCGTGACGAGGATCGACTTCCGGGCGAGGGCAGCCTGCCGGGCGAGGCCGAGGCCATGGCCCGCGACGCGTCCGACCCACTCTCCGGATATCGGGATCTCTTCCTTCTTCCCGATGGACCAGCAGGCGCCAATGGACCGCCCGCGATCTACCTGGCCGGGCAGTCGCTCGGGCTTCAGCCGATGGGCGCCCAGGCGGTCGTCGACACCGTGCTTCGCAGTCTGGGCGCGCTACGGCATCGAGGGCATGTTCACCGGCGACCAGCCGTGGTTCACCTACGACGATTCGGTGCGCGAGCCGATGGCCCGGATCGTCGGTGCTCGTCCGACCGAGGTGGCCCTCCTCAACACGCTCACGGTCAACATCCATCTCCTGCTGACCTCGTTCTTTCGACCGTCGGGGCGGCGGCGGCGCATCCTCGCCGACGCCCCGCTCTTCCCATCTGACCGGCACGCGCTGTCGAGTCACCTGGCGTCGCGCGGGCTCGACCCGGTGGCCGACCTCGTCATCGTCGAGCCCCGCTCCGGCGAGGCAACGCTCCGCACGACCGACGTCGAGGACGCGATCCGCGATCACGCCGATGAGCTCGCACTCGTGTTCCTCGCGGGCGTGAATTTCGCCACCGGGCAGGCCCACGAGATCGAACGGCTCACCGCCGCGGGCAGGGCGGCCGGAGCTGTCACCGGCTGGGATCTCGCGCACGCGGCGGGGAACATCGAGCTGGCGCTCCATGACTGGGGCGTCGACTTTGCCGCGTGGTGCACCTACAAGTACCTGAACGGTGGCCCTGGTTCCGTCGGTGCGGTATTCGTCCACGAGCGCCATGGCGCCGACCAGTCGCGGCCCCGGCTGGCCGGCTGGTGGGGCACCGATCCGGAGCGGCGGTTCGAGATGACCGGCCCGTTCATCCCAGCCGAGGGCGCCGCGGGCTGGAAGGCCTCGACGGCTCCGGTCCTCTCTCTTGCCCCACTGGTCGCCTCGCTGGCGATCTTCGACGAAGTCGGCATGCCGGCCCTCCGTGCCAGGTCGACGGCCCTCACCGCGTATCTCGAACGCCGCCTGGAGCCGCTCGGGATCGACATCATCACGCCGCTCGAACCCGCGGCCCGCGGCGCTCAGCTGTCTCTCAGGTTCACGACGGCCGCGCTCGCGGAAGCGGTGCTGGCCGGTCTCGCCGAGGGCGGGGTCATGGCCGATTTCCGCGCCCCCGACATCATCCGCTTGGCGCCGATGCCGCTCTACAACACGTTCCACGAGGCGTGGCAGGCGGCTGGACTCCTCGCGGACACGATGGAGGCCGTCAAGCAGGCGACACCGGGCGGCTAGAGCGTCGCGAGTCGCGTGCGAGCCAGCTGCCGCAGGCGGGCGAGAGGCGGCCGCGGCGTGCTAGAGGCGGACCCGCGGCGGGCTGTCGCGGTCGAACATGTGGACCGTGTCGACGAAGCGGACCTGCTTGCTCTGGTACGCCATCACGAGCGAATGCGTCCGCGCGCCTCCACCGAAGAAGCGAACGCCCTCGAGGAGGTCGCCGGCAGTGACACCCGTCGCGGCGAACACGAGGTTCTCGCCTGGCGCGAGGTCCTCCGTGTGGTACACGCGGTCTTCGTCGCCGTGGCCCATCCGGGCGCCGCGCTCGCGCTCTTCGTCGTTGCGATAGCGGAAGCGCGCCTGGATCTCACCGCCGAGGCAACGAAGCGCGGCGGCCGTGATGACGCCTTCCGGCGCGCCGCCGATCCCCATGACGGCGTGGACGCCGGTGCCCGAGACCGCGCACGAGATCGCGGCCGACAGGTCGCCGTCGCTGATCAGCTTGATGCGGGCGCCGGCGTCGCGGACCTCGGCGATCAGCGCCTCGTGGCGCGGCCGCTCGAGGATGACGACCGTGATGTCCCGCACCCGCCGTCCGAGCGCGGCGGCGATCGCGCTGAGGTTCGCGGTCGGCGTGTCGCGGATGTCGACCTGCCCGGCGGCCACCGGGCCTACGCACAGCTTTTCGAGATACGTGTCCGGGGCGTGGGTAAGACCGCCGGCCTCGGATGCCGCGAGGACGGTGATGGCGCCAGGCTGGCCGTGGGCGACGAGATTGGTGCCCTCGAGCGGATCGACGGCGATGTCGACCCTCGGGACGTCGTCGCGCCCCTCGCCGGTCCGACCGACGCGTTCCCCGATGTAGAGCATCGGCGCCTCGTCACGCTCGCCCTCGCCGATGACGATCCGGCCGGCGAAGTCGATCTCGTCCATCGTGCGGCGCATCGCCTCCGTGGCGGCCTGGTCCGCGGCATCCCGCTGCCCGCGCCCCATGAATCGCGCCGATTCGATAGCCGCAGCCTCGGTGACCCGAACCATCTCGAGCGCAAGCATCTGCTCCATCAGGTCTTGCCTTGGATCGAGGTCGGTACCGCTATGGGGCGGCTCAGCCGGTCCGAGCGCAAGGGCGCTGTGAGCACTGCCGCTCGGAGGACCGAGTCGACGCGCCTGTGAGCCATCGGTCCGACGATCGCGTGAGCGAGCGCGCGGAGCAGCCAACGCCGCGGGCGGGCCGGATCAGCGCGCCCCGTCACTGTCATCTAGTGCCGGAAATGACGTCGGCCGGTGAAGACCATCGCCATGTGATGTCGGTCGGCGACCTCGATCGCCATCTCGTCCCGGATCGAGCCACCAGGCTGGATGATCGCCGTCACGCCGGCCCCGGCCGCCGCCTGGATGCCATCGGGGAATGGGAAGTACGCGTCCGATGCCATCACGGCCAGCTTCGCACGGTCGCCGGCTCGGCGGAGGGCGATCTCGACCGAGACCTGGCGGCTCGCCTGCGCCGCACCGATCCCGACTGTCGCCGCGTTCCGCGCCAGGACCACCGCATTCGACCGGACGTGACGGACGGCGCGCCACGCGAAGAGGAGGTCGGTGAGCTCCTCGAGCGTCGGTCGCCGCCGGGTGACGACCTGAAGCCGGCCCCGATCGAGACCGAGCTCGTCCTGGCTCTCGACGAGGATGCCGCCGGCGATGCGCTTGAAGTCGAGGCTGGCGATGCCGTAGTCGCGCATGCCCTCGGTCGGGTCCGGCGGGATGGCGAGGAGCTCCAGACCGGGCTTGCCGCGCAGGATGCCGATGGCGGACTGGCTGAACCCGGGGGCAACGACGGCCTCATACGAGTTCGCCCCGATCTCCCGCGCGGTCGCCCCGTCGAGCTCCCGATTGACGGCCACGATGCCGCCGAACGAGGCGACCGGGTCGGTGTCGAGGGCGTGGCGGTAGGCCTCCACGAGCTCGTCGTCCGAGGCGAGTCCGACCGGGTCGGTGTGCTTCACGATCGCCACGGTCGGCGCGGTGTAGTCGCGCGCGATCCGGTACGCGGCGTCGAGGTCGAGCAGGTTGTTGAACGACGGCATGTCGCCCTGGAGGCGGGTCGCATCTGCCAGCGTGCCGCTCCGGTGCGTCGTCTCGCGATAGAACGCCGCTCGCTGATGCGGGTTCTCGCCGTAGCGCAGCTCATCGACCTTCTCGAGGACGATGGCGAGCCGGCTCGGGAATGTATTGCTCGATACCTGGTTGAGGTACGCGGCGATCTCGGCGTGATAGGCCGCGACCATGCTGAACGCTTCGGCCGCCAAGCGGGCCCGCGTCTCGGCGGTGACCGCCCCGTGCTCGCGGAGCTCGGTGGTGATGATCGGGTAGTGGGCCGGATCGGACGCCGCCGCCACACCGGCCGAGTTGCGCGCCGCGGCACCGAGCAGTGCCGCCCCGCCGACGTCGATCATCTCGATCGCCTCGTCGATCCCGACGAGCTTGGCCCCGATGGCGGGTGCGAACGGCTTGACGTTCACGACGACGATGTCGATCAGGCCGATCCCCTGGTCGCGCAGCTCCTCGAGCTGGGCCGGCACGTCTCGCCGGGCGAGGATCCCGGCGTAGACCGCGTGGTGGAACGTCTTGACCTGGCCACCGACATGCGGCCCGCCCTCGGTCAGCTCCGATACCGACCGGACGGCGACGCCGTCGGAGGCGAGGGCCTCGCGGGTGCCATCGGTCGCAAAGACTTCGATCTCGAGGTCGAGCAGGTCGCGCGCAAGCGCGGTGATGCCCTCCCTGTTCGCCACTGACAGCAGGGCTCGCACCCGCGGTGTCCTCCCGTTCGGTGGTCAGTCCGATTGGACCATCGGGGTCGGCGTGGGGTCCCCCGGACGGTCGCGTCGGCATCGCGCCGAGCGGACCGAGTATACCGCCTGTCGTGGCATACTCCGGTACCCATCCACACGGGAGACGAGGACACGCGTGACGCTTCCCCCCTGGGACTACCTCTTTCTGGCGTTCAACCACGCCAATTTCCCGGACCTGTTCACGGCGACCTGGGTCTCAGCGCTCGCGCTGCTCGTGATCCTGGCCATCCTCTACAACCTCCGGACGCGGGCGCTCCATCGCCATCCGCCGTTCCTCGAGATGTGGGAGTGGATCTGGTGGGCGGGGCTCATCACGTTCAGCCTGATCCTCGTCGAATCGCTGTTCGTGTTCGACCTGTTCCTGGTCCTGCTGACCGAGGTGATCGGCCTCGCGACGCTCGTCTGGATCCGGTTCATCCGCTTCCCGCCGATGCTCGAGGCGTACCAGGCGCGACTCGCCCGGGAGCGGTACTTCACGAAGCAGAAGTTCAGCGACCCCGAGGCGACGATCAAGCGACGCGGCCCGCGCCGAACGCAACGCCGCCGACGCTAGGCCGCGCCACCGCGATGCCCATCGAGATCCGCCGTTTCGGCGTAGGTCACCGCCGTCCCGACGGGCCGCCCGGATCGGTGGGGCTCACCGGTCAGGTCATCCACGCGGACGGCCGAGGCACCGTCTCGGAGCTCGCGTTCGCACGCGGGGCCCGGATCGAGCCGCACTCCAACCCGAACACGACGTACTTGATCGTCGTCGAGGGCGGCGGCTGGGTCGGCGTCGACGGCGAGCGGACGCGGATCGCGGCCGGTGAGGCTGCCGTCTGGCCGGCCGACATCATCCACTCGGCCTGGACCGAGCACTCCGAGATGCGCGCCTTCGTCGTCGAGTTCAATGGCGCGGACGACCGCGACATCGTCGCCGGCTCGGCCCGGGAGGTCGCCAGCGGCGACGGCCAGGCGGTGGCCGCGGCGTCCGGCGAGCTGGCACCGCGGCCGCTTCGGTTGGCCGATGGCGATCCGAATGAGGGTGAGCCGGCCTAACCCCCCAGCTCCTCGGCCTCCCGGAGGAACTCGAGGAAGTCGTGGACGGCATCCGTTTGCGGCAGCGCCTCGGATGACCGCTTGGCGACGTCGAGGACGTCGCGGAGGCTCGTCGCCTTGGCATTCGGATCGTCGCCGAGGATCTCGGCGGCCGCAGCGACGAACGCATCGAGCTGGAACGTCGAGTCGGTGGCGCTGAAGTCGTCCTTCACGATGTCCGCCTCGATCGATTCCCGAAGCGAGGATTCCTCGGTCGCACCGGGTTCGGTCCAGCGCAGCCGGACGGTGCCCATCGCCTTGTCACTCGCCTGATCCTCTCGCAGCCGGATGTCATACAGGGCAGTCACCTCGTGGCCGGCGCCGATGGCGCCCGCGTCGGTGCGCGGATCGCGGAAGTCGCGGTCGGCGATGGCGCGGTCCTCGTAGCCGAGCAGTCGATACGACGCGACGACGTCGGGGTCGAACCGGACCTGGACCTTGGCATCGAGGGCGACCGTCTGGAGCGTGCCCGTGAGGTCCTCGGTGAACAGCCGCCGGGCCTCGGTCAGGTCGTTGACGTAGGCATAGAAGCCGTCGCCCTGGTCGGCCAGCTGCTCGAGCAGGGCATCGTTGTAGTTGCCCATCCCGACGCCGACGGCGACGAGCTGGATACCGGCCGACGCATCGTCGCGGATCTGGCGGAGGATCCCGTCCGCATCCGTCAGCCCGACGTTGGCGACGCCGTCGGAGGCGAGCACGATCCGGTCGATGCCCTTGCCGGCGAGCGTCTCACGGGCCAGCGAATAGCCGAGCCGAAGTCCGGCCTCCAGATTGGTCGATCCGCCGGGTCGCAGGCTGTCGATCGCCTCGAGGATCGCCTCCTCATCGGTGGCCCGGGTGGGCGGCAGCACGACCTTCGCGTCGTCGCCGAACGCGACGACGGCGATCGAATCGCCGCGACCGAGCTCGAGGACGAGCTTGCGGAGCGAATCCTTGACGAGCTCGAGGCGCTCCTCGCGACCCATCGAGCCTGACGTGTCGATGACGAAGGTGAGCGCTGCGTCCGGCCGCGCACGGTCTCGGACGTCACGGGCCTTGATGCCGACCCGGAGCAGGAGGTCGCCTCGCTCGACGAACGGAGCCGGCGCAGCATCGAGATGGACCGCGAACGTCGATGCGTCAGATGCGGCGTATCCCTGGTCGAATGAGTTCACCCATTCCTCGACCCTGACGCTGGCCGGATCGGGGAGGTTGCCGTCGCGGACGTACCGCTGGGCGATCGTGTACGAGGCGGTATCGATGTCCATCGCGAAGGTCGAAACGCGGTCCTCGTCCGTGTCGACGACCGGGTTGGACGTCTGCTCGGGGAAGGTGACGCCGTCGTACGGCGTCGCGGCGGGACGGGCTGGCGGCGCCGTCGGGTAGTGGTGTTGCGGGTCCGGCGGTCGGCCCTCTGCCTGGCCGGATGACGTTGACGAGCCGCACGCGGCGGCCGTCAAGGCGATGAGGGCGACGAGGCCCGCGGAGGAGAGTCGCTTGCGCATGGCGCAACCTCCTGCTGGGAGCCAGTTGGGGGACTCCCGGCCGACATGGGCGGGGCCGCGTGGGCGGAGCCCGCAGGTCCCGGATCGACGCCACGAGTGCGCCGTCGGGCCGTCCGGTAGACGCCGCGACTGGGGTTCCGGTTTCGTCGACCGCGACGGCCAAAATCCGAGATCGAATCGCCCGCCGTTACGGGCTCTCGCCGAACGCGGACCGCGGACCGACGCAAGCCGTGCGAGTCACCGGACTACTCCGCGAGGACCGCCCCCAGCTGACTGAGGATCCGCGCGGTGGCTCCCCAAACGGACAGCCCGTCGACGTCGTACGCGCCGTACCGCAGCGGCCAGTCGCGGATCGTCCGCTCGACGATGGTGATCGGCGCCCCGGGCAGGAACCGGGCGACGGGCGGCTCGAGGATCCGAGCTACCTCGGCGGGAGCGGCGGCCAACGCCGGCCGGCGCTGGGCCAGGGCCACGACCGGCGTCACCTCGAAGTCGCTCACCGGGATCCAGAAGCGTTCCAGCAGCCCGACGACACGGACCTGGGCCGCGACGACGTCGAGCGCGACCTCCTCGGCCGCCTCGCGCAGCGCCGTCTCGGCGATGTCCGCGTCCTCGGGTTCGGCCGAGCCGCCGGGAAAGCTGACCTCACCGCTGTGGTGGCCATCCCGGGCGGCGCGCTCGGTCAGGACGACGCGCGCCTCGCCGTCGTTACCCGGGAACAGCAGGACAAGCACGCCGGCCGGGCGGCCACGCCTGCCCGGAGCCGGGCTCCGACGCGGCCGGGTGTCGAGGCCGCCGACGACGACGGGCATCAACACATCGGCCGGCGCCGGCAGGACGTCGGGCAGTCTCGCGAGCCGCTCGGCGGCGGCCTCGAACCTCACGTCGGCGGCGCGACGGTCATGCGACCCGCAGTCACGTGACGCCGCCGCGGCCGCGGTCAGTTGACGAGCTCGCCGTCGTTCCGCTTGCGGTCGGTCGGTGGCAAGTCGAGCGGGCTCGACGGCCTCGACCCGCCACCCCCAGCGCCGGCACCGGCGCCTGCGCCCGCACCGACCGGTGTTCGGGCGTCGCGTCGGGACGACCCGTCGGTCACCACCGTCGCTCCCTCGGTCGAGAACACGATCGTGCCCGACGCCAGGTCGGCGTCCGCTGTCACCCGGTCGCCGGCCCGGAACTGGCCTGCGACGAGTGCCCGGGCGAGCGAGTTCTCGACGAGTCGCTGGATCGTCCGCCGAAGCGGCCGTGCCCCGAAGGCCGGGTCCGTGCCCTCTCGCACGATCAGCGCCCGGGCAGCGGGCGTCAGCTCGAGCGTCAGGTCCTGGACGGCCAGCCGTCGCTGGAGGTCCTCCAGCAGCAGGCCGACGATCTGCTCGAGATCCGCATCGGTCAGGGCGTGGAAGACGATCACCTCGTCGACCCGGTTCAGGAACTCAGGCCGGAAGTGCAGCCGCAATGCGTCGGTGACCTCGCGCTTCATGACCTCGTAGGCGGCGTCGCCGGCCCGCGCGCCGCTCGACGCGATCGCGGCGCTGCCGATGTTGCTGGTCATGATCACGACGGTGTTCTTGAAGTCGACGGTGCGGCCCTGGCTGTCGGTCAGCCGGCCGTCCTCGAGGACCTGGAGCAGGACGTTGAAGACGTCCGGGTGGGCCTTCTCGATCTCGTCGAGCAGCACGACCTGGTACGGCCGCCGCCGGACGGCTTCGGTCAGCTGGCCGCCCTCGTCGTACCCGATGTATCCGGGCGGCGCACCGATCAGCCGAGAGACGGCGAACTTCTCCATGTACTCGCTCATGTCGATGCGGACCATCGCCGCCTCGTCATCGAACAGGAAGGCTGCGAGCGCTCGGGCGAGCTCGGTCTTGCCGACGCCCGTCGGACCGAGGAACAGGAACGACCCGATCGGCCGGCGCGGATCCTTCAACCCCGCCCGTGCCCGACGAACAGCGTCAGACACGGCCTGGATGGCCTCATCCTGGCCGACGACCCGGTCGTGGAGCCGGTCCTCCATGTTGATGAGCTTTTCGGTCTCTCCCTCGAGCAGGCGGTTGACCGGGATGCCGGTCCACGCCCCGACGATCTCCGCGATGTCGTCGGCGGTGACCTCCTCCTTCAGCAGTGAGCCCGGGCCCTGGAGGGTCGTGAGGCTCGCTTCCTGCTCCTTCAGCCGCGCCTGCAGCTCGGGCAGGCGGCCGTACTTCAGCTCGGCTGCCTTCGCCAGGTCGGCTTCGCGCTCGGCCTGCTCGATCCGCGTCTGGAGCCCCTCGAGCTCGGACTTCGACGCCCGGATGGCGGCGATCGCGCTCTTCTCGGTCTCCCAGCGCTGCTTCATCGCGCCGGCCTGCTCCTCGATGTCGGCCAGCTCCTTCTCGAGCGCCTCGAGGCGCGCCTTGGACGCGTCGTCCTTCTCCTTCTTCAGCGCTTCCCGCTCGATCTCGAGCTGGATCCGCCGCCGTTCGAGCTCGTCGATCTCGATCGGCATGGAGTCGATCTCCATGCGCAGCCGCGAGGCCGATTCGTCCACGAGGTCGATCGCCTTGTCCGGCAGGAACCGCCCGGAGATGTAGCGATCCGACAGCGTCGCCGCGGCGACGAGCGCCGAGTCGGTGATCCGGACGCCGTGATGGACCTCGTAGCGCTCGCGCAGGCCGCGGAGGATCGAGATCGTCTCCTCGACCGTGGGCTGGTCGACGAAGACCGGCTGGAAGCGGCGCTCGAGCGCGGCGTCCTTCTCGATGTGCTTTCGGTACTCGTCGAGCGTCGTTGCGCCGATGGTGTGGAGCTCGCCCCTCGCCAGCATGGGCTTCAGCAGGTTGGAGGCATCCATCGCCCCCTCGGCCGCGCCGGCGCCGACGACCGTGTGGAGCTCGTCGATGAACAGGATGACCTGGCCCTCGGCGTCCTTGATCTCCTTCAGGACCGCCTTCAGCCGCTCCTCGAACTCGCCGCGGAACTTGGCGCCGGCGATGAGCGCGCCGAGATCGAGCGATACGACCCGCTTGTCCTTGATCCCCTCGGGAACGTCGCCGCGAGCGATCCGCTGGGCGAGGCCCTCGACGATGGCAGTCTTGCCGACGCCCGGCTCGCCGATGAGGACCGGGTTGTTCTTGGTGCGCCGGCTGAGGACCTGGATGACCCGACGGACCTCGTCGTCTCGACCGACCACGGGGTCGAGCTTCCCGGCCCGCGCTTCCGTCGTGAGGTCACGCCCGTACTTCTCGAGCGCCTGATACGTGCTCTCGGGGTTCGCGGAGGTCACGCGCTGGCCACCGCGGACGCTCTGGAGTGCCTGGAGCATGGCCTCACGGCCGGCCGCGTGCCGTTCGAGCAGCGCCTGACCCTCACCACCGACCTCGGCCACGCCGAGGAGGAGATGCTCGGTCGAGACGTACTCGTCGCCGAGTCGCTGGGCTTCGGCCTCGGCGCGCTCGATGACGCGCTTGGCGCGCGGGTCGAGCGAGAGCGAACCGCCCGAGATCCGGGCGCGCTTGGCGAGGATCGCGGCGAGCTCGCCGCGGAACGCCGGCAGGTCGACGCCGAGGCGACGCAAGGTCTCGGCCGGGACGCCGTCGTCGGGCTCCACGAGCGCGGACAGGATGTGCTCGACGTCGAGGACCGGACTGTCGAGCCGTTGGGCCGTCGCCTGGGCGGCGACGATGGCCTCCTGGGCCTTCTGGGTGAATTGTTCAAGTTGCATGGGGCGCCTCTGGATCGGAAATGAGTGCTAGCGGGGGTCTGGTTGCTGGACGAGGTCGAAGAACGCCCGAGCGGCGGTCTTGGCCTCGTCAGACAGGTTGGTCGGCAGGACGACCTTCGTCTTGACGTACAGGTCGCCGTAGCCGGCCTCGCGGAACCGGGGCATCCCCTGGCCGGTGAGCCGGAACGTGCGGCCTGGTTGCGACCCGGCCGGGACGGTAAGCAAGACGCCGCCCTTCAGGGTCTCGACCCGGATCTCGCCGCCGAGGAGGGCCTCCTCCAGCGTCAGCGGCAGCTCCTTCTCGAGGTCCGCGCCGCGCCTGGTGAACCGGGCGTCGGGCAGGACGCGGATCACGACGACGATGTCGCCGCCGCCTGGTGCCTTGCCCGACAGCTTGATCCGGGTGCCGGTGTCGGCACCCTTGGGGATCGTGATCTCGAGACGCTTGCCGTCGATATCGACGAGCCGCGTCGTGCCCTGGTACGCCTCGGCAAGGGTGATGTCGGCCTGGGCTTCGTGGACCGTCTTCGGCTGTTCCACGGGAGCGGATCGTCCGCGCCCATCGCCACCGATGCCCATGCCGCTGAGGATGTCGTTGAAGTTCGGAGTCGCGGTCGAGCGACCGCCGCTCGCCGACGACTGCCCGGTCCGCGAGGTGGGTGTCGGCCCGTCGTCGCCGAAGAACATCCGGAAGAAGTCCGAGAACTGGCCGGAGTCGCCTGACGTGCGGAACTCGTAGCGGACGTTGCCGCCCTGGCCGCCGAAGCCGCTGAAGCCTCCGAAGCCGCCCGGCGCGCCGGCCTGACCGCCGGCGGCCCTGGCCCGGCTGATCGCCTCCCAGTTGGCACCGAGGTCGTCGTACTGCTTGCGCTTCTCGGGATCGCTCAGGACCTCGTTGGCCTCGTTGAGCTCCTTGAAGGCGCGCTCGGCCGCGGCGTCGCCGGGCTTCGCGTCCGGGTGATGCTGTCGAGCGAGCTTGCGGAACGCCTTCTTGATCTCAGCCTGTGACGCGGTCTTGGGGACGCCCAAGACCGCGTAGTAATCCTTGTAGTCCAGACCCGTGGCCATCGGTCAACGGCCGCCGCGGGGACGCCCGAGCCGTTCGTTGCCAGCTCCGCGCGTTCGCTCACGCACCTCGGGTGCGCTCGCTCTCGTGCTCACTGGCGCCTTCGGCTCGAACGTCCACGCGGCGGATTCTCCTTACCTCTTCGTGTGGTCACCTGCGGACGTCGTCGACTGGACGACGACTGGGGGCTGGTCGGTCGGGGGGAAGTTGCTGCGGCGGACTGTCGGCTGCTTGTCGGGCTCGGGATCGAGCGGATCGTCGCCCTTGACGACCTTCGGCGGCTCGGGGGCGAGCGCCTTCGGCTTGCGCCGGAGGGCCGCCTCCAGAACCTGATCCATCGAGTCCACGAGGATGAGCTTGATGGACTTGCGGATCTCCTCGGGGATGTCGCGGAGATCCTTCTCGTTCTTGCGCGGAAGGATGACGATCTTCGCCCCCGACAGGTGGGCCGCGAGGATCTTGCTCTTGAGTCCACCGATCGGCAGGACCCGACCGCGGAGGGTGATCTCGCCGGTCATCGCGACGTCCTTGCGGACCGGGATGCTGGTGAGGGCGCTGACGATGGCGGTGGCCATGGTGATGCCGGCCGACGGGCCGTCCTTCGGGATGGCACCGGCCGGAACGTGGATGTGGAGGGTGTTCCTCTCGAAGACCTCGCGCGGGATACCGAGCTCGTGGGCGTGAGCGCGGGTCCATGACAGGCCCGCTCGCGCCGACTCGCGCATGACCTCGCCCAGCTGGCCGGTCAGGATGAAGTCTTCCTTGCCTTCCATCCGGGTGACCTCGATGGCCACCACGTCGCCACCGACCTCGGTGACGACGAGGCCCGTCGCGGCGCCCGTCTGGTCCTCGGATTCCAGCTCGCCGTACTCGAACCGCTGCGGCCCGAGAAGATCGGCCAGCTTCTTCACGTCGATGACGGTCTTGCGCTTGCGGCCCTCGGCGACCTGCCGGGCGACCTTGCGCATGACGTTCGCGAGCTCGCGCTCGAGGTTGCGGACGCCCGCCTCATGCGTGTACGAGCGGACGAGCTCGGTCATCGCCTCATCGGTGATCTGGATGTGCTTGGCCTGGAGGCCGTGGTTCTTCATCTGCTTCGGGATGAGGAACCGCTTGCCGATCTCGATCTTCTCGGTCTCGGTGTAGCCGGGGATCTGGACGATCTCCATCCGGTCGCGAAGGGCCGGCGGGATCGGGTCGAGGAGGTTCGCCGTCGCGACGAAGAGCACCTTGCTCAGGTCGAACGGCACCTCGAGGTAGTTGTCCTGGAAGGTGTTGTTCTGCTCGGGGTCGAGGACCTCGAGGAGGGCCGAGCTCGGGTCGCCCCGGAAGTCCATCCCGATCTTGTCGACCTCGTCGAGCATGAAGACCGGATTGTTGGTGCCGGCCGTCTTGATGCTCTGGATGATCCGTCCCGGAAGCGCGCCGATGTAGGTCCGTCGATGACCGCGGATCTCCGCCTCGTCGTGGATGCCGCCGAGGCTCATCCGGACGAACTTGCGGCCCATCGCTCGCGCGATGCTCTTGCCGAGGCTCGTCTTGCCGACGCCCGGGGGTCCGATGAACGCAAGGATCGGGCTTCGGATCTCGTCGGCGAGGGTCCGCACGGCGAGGTACTCGAGGATCCGCTCCTTGATCTTCTCGAGGCCGTAGTGGTCCTCATCGAGGATCCGGGCAGCCTCCTTGATGTCGAGCTGGTCGTCGGTCGACACGTTCCACGGCAGGCCGATCAGCCAGTCGACGTAGGTCCGGATGACACCGACCTCCGGCGACGCCGACGGGATCCGGCTCATCCGGTCGATCTCCTTGATCGCCCGGGTCTTGATCTCGTCCGGCATGCCGGCCGATTCGACCTTCTCGCGAAGCTCGTTGATCTCGGCCTGCTGGGGATCGTCCTCGCCGAGCTCGCGCTGGATCGCCTTGAGCTGCTCGCGGAGGATGTACTCGCGCTGGGTCTTGTCCATCTCCGACTTGACTTCGGACTGGATGCGGCCCTTCAGCTCGAGGATCTCGATCTGGTTGGCGAGGAACGTCGAGACGAGCTTCAGGCGGTCGGTGACGTCGATGGTCTCGAGCATCTCCTGGCGCTGCTCCGTCGACATGTCGGGGCTGTACGCCACCATGTCGGCGAGGAGGCCCGGCTCGCTGATGTTGCGGGCAGCGACGGCCGCCTCCGGCGGGACCGGGGCGCCGTTGGCGACGTACTGCTCGATCTGGGCCTGGACCGTGCGCATCAGCGCCTGGACCTCGACGCCGTCGGGGCTGGCGTCGGACAGCTCCTCGACACTCGCCCGCAGATACGGATCGGTCGAGGTGAAGCCGTGGACGCGGAGGCGCCCCTGGCCCTGGACGATCGCCCGGACCGTGCCGTCCTGGAGTTGGACGACCTGGGCGATCTTGGCGAGGGTGCCGATCGTGTAGAGCTCGGAGGGATCGTCGATCTCCTCCTGCTCGGCCTGGCGCTGGGTGACCAGCGCGATGGGGCCGCCCTCTGCGACGGCCGCATTGAGGGCGTTGACGCTCTTCTCGCGGCCGACCTGCAGCGGGACGATCATCTCGGGAAAGATGACCGTCTCCCGAAGTGCGACGAGCGGAAGCTCGCGGATGCCCGTGGACGAATTGGGCTGCTCGTCGACCGGGGTTGACGGTCGCTTGGCCATGAGGTGATCTCCTACGTGTGCTTGGTCGCCTCGGGAGCCGGGGAGGTGGCGTCAGTCGCCGCCTCCTCGGTTCCTTCGGCATAGAGGGCTTCGAGGATGCGTGCGCCGAGGCGCTCCTCGAGTTCGAACAGGATCCGGATGCCGGCGAGATTCACGCCTCGCTCCCGGGTCAGATGCCGGATCCAGGTGATCCGACGGATGTCGTTCTCGCTGTAGAGGCGGATGTTCGATGGCGTCCGCGCCGGGCAGAGCAGCCCCTCGTCCTCGTAGATCCGGAGGGTTCGGGGATGCGCGCTCACCAGGGTCGCCGCCACGCTGATCACGTAGACGGGACGCTCAGGATCGCGCTCCGGGCGGATGGACGCCATCGGATCAGGCGCCTTCGCCGTTGTCGGTCGAGGCGCCGGTGCCGTTGCCGGCCGACGCCGTCGAGCCATTCGTGGAGTGTCCATCGACGGTCGGGGAGATTCGGATCTGGCGGGGCTTGACGGCCTCCGCCTTCGGGATCCGAAGGGTCAGCATGCCGTGATCGAAGTTGGCGGTCGCCTTGTCCGGCTCGAGGCCGTTCGGCAGGGCGATCATCCGGCTGACGCTCCCCCGACGGATCTCGCGGACGAGGTTCTCACCCTCGCCGGTGGTCTCCTCGGAGTGCGACTCGCCACGGATGCTCAGGGTGCCGTTCTCGACGGTGATCTCGACGTCGTCGGGCTTGATCCCGGGAAGGGCGGCCTCGACGACGAGGGCGTCCTTGGCATTGGTCACATCGAGCGGGAAGCCGTACTGGGATCCACCATCCGACATCGTGGACGGACGGACGAAGCTGTCTTCGAATAGACGATCCATCGCCTGTCGAAGCGAGACGAGCTCGCCGAGGGGCGAGGCACGGCGGACGAGTGTCATGTCGTACACCTCCTGCATGGTTGTGGGTTTTTCGGGGCCTGGTTGGCGGCCCGCTTGGTACGTTCTGCATGCTAGAACCTTGACAATGGCGTTGTCAAGAGTGTTGCGACAGCTTTATCGAGTCGGCGTCAGATCGAGACTCAGGCGCAACGGGTCCGAGGGGCAATGGCGGCTGCGGGCGGCCGTCCGGCGGCTGCGACCCGTCGGGCCGGGGCAGTCAACGAAACCCGTGTTCGAGGTCGGCCGGACCGCCGCCTCCGACCCTCCGGGGACCATCCGGTGACTGCTGGTCAACGGAACGCGCGTGGCGACCGGGGCGCCTAGTTGTCGGTCCCGACGGCGGAATGGTGACTGCTGGTCGCGAACGCGGGTTCGAGGCGCCGGACGGTCGATCTTGTCGATCCGGACGCGCTGTTTCGATGTCTGCGGGTCAACGACGATCGGACCGTCGAGCGGGACGAACCGGGCCGTCGCTCAACCTGCTTCGGCCGCCTCCGGGTCGCCGATCAGCTGGTCGTGCAGGAGGTCCTGGCACTCCTGCTTCCCGATGGCGATGATCTTGTCGCCCTCGAGCATCACCGTGTCCGGACGGAGCGGCGTCGCGATCCCGTCGCGGATGACGGCAAACAGCGAGCAGCCATCCGGGATCTCGAGATCCTTCGGGGCGCGTCCGATCGCCGGTGAGCCGACCTGGAGATGTGCCTCGATCAGCTCGAGCTCGCCCTCGCCGAGCGCGGCCAGGTGGAGCAGCTCATGGACCGGGATGTCCTGCTCGATCGAGCCGAGGATCATCCGGGTCGGGCTGATCAGCTCGTCGACGCCGAGGTGGCGGAACAGCGCCTCGTTCTTCGGGTTGTTGACTCGGGCGATCGTCCGCGGCACATCGAAATGGTGCTTCGCCATCTGGCAGATCACGAGGTTGTCCTCGTCGTCGCCGGTGACTGCGGCCACCACGTCGGCTCGGTTGCAGCCGGCCTCGCCCAGATACTTGCCCTCGCAGCCGTCGTGGGCGATGACGATGGACCCGATCTCGTCCGCGATCTGGCGCGCCCGCGTGCGGTCCTTTTCCATGAGGGCGATCTCGTGCCCGGATTCGATCAGCTCCTTGGCGAGGTAGTACCCGACTTTCCCGCCGCCGACGACCAGTACGAACATCTTCAGACCTCCCGGCCGATGGACGGCATCGTCGGCCGGCTGGGTGCCGCCCCAGCGGAACCGGTACCGGAACCGCCGAACCCGCCTGATACGCCGGTCGGGCTGGAGCCGCCGGCTGAGCCGGAGCCGCCTGGACTCGACCCCGCCAACCCGCCCGCGCCCGTCGAGCCGCCCGACGTGCCGGCCGCCGACTCGATGAGGCCCTCGCTCGGCTCGTGATGGCTGCCGGTCGGTGGGAGCATCCCGGGCAGGCCCGCAGTCGGCAGGCCGAGGTAGGAGTCGATGGCGTCCACCATCAATCCCGTCCGGCACAGCGTCGCGATCCCGAGCTCCGAGTACGCCGCGGCGCGGACCGGGTCGTTGATCTTGGCGATGACCCGGCCGACCCCGAGGGCCTCGGTTGCGAGCTGGGCCGCCATGACGTTGCGGTTGTCGCCCTCGGTGAGAGCGAGAAAGATGTCGGCTCCCTCGGCACCGGCTCGCCGGAGGACGTCCTCATCCGTGCCGTCGCCCCGCAGCGCCTCGCCCTTGAACGATGAGGGCAGGCGGTCGAACGCCGGCGTCGAGATGTCGACGATCACGACCTCATGGCCGTTCCGGTCATAGGTCTCGGCGATGGCGCCGCCGACGCGGCCGCATCCCACGATGACGATCTTCACGATTACTCCTCGGTGATCGGGTCGCGTACGACCCAGACCGCACACGGTGCGTTCTGCAGGATGTACGGGATGGTGCGGCCGATGGCGAACTCGCCGCCAAACCTCTTGCGGTAGGGCAGGCCGACGACGAGCAGATCCGCGCCGCGCTCGCTGGTTTCGTCGACGATGGCCGCCCCGACGTCGCGAGCCTGGAGCAGCACCGGTTCGAGAACCATCTTCGATCCCTCGGCGACTTCCTCTGCGGTGTCGAGGACGCGCTGGACCTCTTCGCTGCGACCGGCGATGTCGGCGTCGAGCGGCAGCGTCCAGTCGATCTCGACGACGTGGACTGCCACGAGTTCTGCCTTGGACGGGCGGGCTGCCTCGGCGACGAGGCGGACGATCCTCGCATCACTCGGGCCGCCGTTGAGGGCGACGACCGCCCGCCGAAAGAGGGGCGTATGGGCATCTGGCATGTCCGGTGACGATACCACCGGGCCGTAGAGCGGGCCGACGACGCGACGAATGGATGGTGCACCGCGCGCGCCGGGTGTCAGTGCCCTCGACGGTACGGGACGTCCGCGATGACCGTGTGTTCGCGACCGACGAGCGCGGACTTGAGCCGTTTGGCGGTCTGGTTGTACAGCAACCGGTCCCACCAATGACGGGCGACGTACTCGGGCAGCACGACGATCGTGAGCGGCGCCTCCTTGTCGGGTGGCCAGGCCTGATCGAGGATGTCGAGATAGGCGATGACCGGTGAGATGACGGCCCGGTACGGCGACTCGACGATCACGAGCGGAACGTCCGGAAGCTGACGCTGCCAGCGGGCGCGGAGGGCCTCGGCTCGTTCGAGGTCGTCGGTGACGTAGACCGCCCGGATGTCGCCGGTCAGCGCCCGCCCGAAGTTGACCGCCTGGACGACCGCCCGGTTGAGTCCGTTGATCGGCACGATGACCCGCTGTTCGCGGTGCGGGCCGGGCAGGACGCCGTCGTCGCGGACCCGCAGCTCCTCTTCCTGTGCGTCGTACTGACGGCCGATGAACGACATCATGGCGACGAGGATCGGGATCAGGACGAGCACGATCCACGCGCCATCGAAGAACTTCACGGTCGTGACGATGACGGCGACGATCCCGGTCAGCGTGGCACCGAACGCGTTGATCGCCAGGCGGCGGCGCCAGCCCGGCGACTTCTCGCGCAACCAGTGCCGGATCATGCCGGTCTGGCTGATGGTGAAGTCGATGAAGACGCCGACGGCGTACAGCGGGATGAGCGCGTGAGTCGACCCTTTGAAGTACACGATGAGGGCTGCGGCCAGCGAGGCCAGGACGATGATCCCGTACGAGAACGCGAGGCGGTCGCCGCGCAGCGCGAACTGGCGTGGCATGTGGCCGTCGCCGGCGAGGATCGCTAGCAACCGCGGGAAGGCGTTGAAGCTAGTGTTCGCCGCGAGGAACAGGAGCAGCGCGGTGAAGGCCTGGAACAGGTAGAACAGGATGCCGTCGCCGTAGACCGTCCGGGCGACCTGGGCGATCACAGTCTTCTTCTCCGGGAAGTCGATCGGCAGGATCGCGAAGTTCACGGCGAGGAACGTGATCCCGATGAACAGCGTCGCCAGCAGCGCCGCCATGACCGCAAGCGTCGTCGCCGCGTTCTTCGCCTCGGGGGGCTTGAAGGCCGGCACGCCGGTCGCGATCGCCTCGGTGCCGGTCAACGCCACGGCTCCGGCGGCGAACGCGCGCAGGATCAGGAGGATGCTGAGCGGCTCGGCCGTGGCCTGGAGCTGGCTGGCGATCGTCGGACCGTAGGTCGATCCCTCGCCGAGGATCACGATCCGGAAGACACCGACCGCGATCATGATCAGCGACGAGCCGACGAACAGGTAGGTCGGCGCGGCGAAGATGTTGCCGGCCTCGCGCAGGCCGCGCAGGTTCGCGATCGCGATGAGACCGATCGCGACGACACCGATCAGGACGCGCTCGTCGAACAGGATCGGGAATGCCGAGACGATCTGCTCGACCGCCGACGACGTCGACACGGCGACGGTCATCACGTAGTCGATGAGCAGGGCCGATGCCGCGATAAGGCTGACCGTGCGTCCGATGTTCCGGCGCGACACCGTGTACGAGCCGCCGCCGGTCGGGTAGGCGATGCAGATCTGGCGATACGAGATGGCGACGGCGACGAGCAGGATCGAGATGGCGATGCTGACCTCGATGCCGAAGGCCAGGGCGGCCGCGCCGCCGAGGATCAGGACCCGGAGGATCTCCTCGGTCGCGTAGGCCGACGACGAGATCGCGTCCGAGCTGAAGATCGCGAGCGCCTTCGTCTTGCTCAGCCGTTCGCCGAGCTCCTCCTCGCTCGCAAGCGGACGTCCGAAGAGATAGCCGCGAACGGAGGCGAACGTCTTGCCGACGCGGGTCGTCGGGGCACTCGCGGCCTCCTTGGCGGTGAGCTGACCCGGCCCCGTGTAGCGGAAATACGGCGTGTGGGGACGCTCGACCCGCACCCGCCGATCGCCTGGCTTGCGTCCCTGGAGGGGTCGCCGGCCGCCGATCACGCCATGGCGCTCAAAGTCCGTGCCGTAGGCGTTCGGCCAGGCGCTCGGGAAGCCCGGCCGCACGCATCGAGCGCATCACCGCGTCCACGTCGTACTTGACGCGGCCCCAGGTGGCGGTCCCGGCGTCGAGGTCGAGAACGAGGTAGCTCGCCCGGGGATCGCCGTCGCGTGGCTGACCGACGCTACCCGGGTTGAGGAACATCCGGCCCTGGTCGAGTGCCACGCTGTTGCCTGCTCGCGGCTCGAACGCCCGCATCCGTCCGTCGACGTCGGTGAAGACGATCGGCACGTGGGTGTGGCCGTGCAGGCCGTGTGGCGTGCTGATCGCCGAGAGACTCGCCCGCGCGATCGAGACCGTCGTCACGTATTCCCAGGTCGGGTCGCGCGGGCTGCCGTGGACGAGCGTCAGCCCGCCGACCTCGCGCCGTCTTCGGCAGCTCGTCGAGCCACGTCCGGGTCGTCGCCGAGATCGTGGAACGGGTCCACTCCATGGCGGCCTTGGCCTCGGGATTGAACCAGTCGATCTCGTTCCCGCCGACCGCGGCGCCGTCGTGATTGCCGCGGACGCCGACCGCGCCGCGCTCGCTCAGCCGCTCGACCACGGCATCCGGTTCGGGACCGTACCCGACGACGTCGCCGAGATGCCACGTCGCGTCGACCGACCCGGCGGCCGCGAGGACGGCATCGAGCGCGACGAGGTTGCTGTGGATATCCGAGATGACGGCGATTCGCACACGAACGAATTTAGCAGCGACCCGCTCACCACGGCCTCCGCTTGCGCAACGCAGGATCGCGGGGATACTGGGCCGGCGCGCTGACCACGGCGCGGTGACGACCACGAGCGCATGATCGGTCAGGCCGGGCACGTCCACCGGGCGAACCTCGATGCGTGCCGCCGCCGACCGCCGCGAGTGCCCGCTCCGCCGTGGCGATCTCGGCCGCGAGGTCGCCCCGCTTCCAGGCGACGAGGATCCCGCCGGGCTCGAGCAACGGCACCGAGAGCTCGACGAGGTCGGCGAGGTTCGCGACCGCGCGAGCGATGACGGCCGGCCACGACCGCGATGCCGTGCGTCCGCCGGCAAGGGCCTCGGCACGGACCGGCGCCGCCTCGGCGATCGGTGAGCAGCCCGGTCGCATCGATCGTCGTGGTCAGGAAGCGGGCCTTCTTCCCGACCGGCTCGATCAGCAGGCCCGAGCGGCCGGCAGCGCCGCGGCCACCGGGATCCCCGGAAATCCGCCGCCGGAGCCGAGGTCGATGAACCGGTCGATGCCGCGCTCGCGGAGGAGCGGCGACCGCCGACAGGCTGTCGATGACGTGAGCGATCGCGATCGCCCCTGGATCGCGGATGCCGGTCAGGTTGATCGCGTTGGTCCACGCCAGCAGCAGCCGGACGTGGCCGTCGATCGCGGCGCGGGTACGTGCCGAGAGTTCCAGCGAGAGTGCCGCGAGGCCGGCGTCGAGCGCCAGGCCGTACTCGGCCGGTAGCTCCGGGGTCGCCTCGACGCGCGTCGGGAGCGGCTCGCGGGTGACGACCACGACACGTCTCCTGTGATGTGCGCGCCATGGTATCCGCGACGCCACTCCCGACGTCGTCATCGTCTCGCACCGGCTGGCACGGCCATCGGTCTTCCGCTATCCGTCCGGTTCGTGGCCGGGTCTCCCCGTGCCCCTCGCGGACCGCGTTACCCTCTTGTCGGCCCCAGTGCGGATGCCGGACGGTAGAGGTCGGCCAAGCGTCGGCGTCAACGGGGTTTTCCACTAATCGACATGTCCTGCGCTGAATTCGTGGATAACCCGACGCCGGGCGAGGCGTCATGTGGACCGGGCTGCACCGCGAACCGGTCGGCCGAGCGTCCGCCGGACGACGTCGATGACCTCATCCACGTATTCGTCGGCATTGCCACGCTCGGCGGCCGTCCGAACGCAGCCGGCGACGTGGTCCTCGAGGATCAGGATCGAGAGCGAGTCCACCGCGGCGCGGAGCGCGGCGGTCTGCTGGAGGATGTCGACGCAGTACTCCTCGCGCTCGATCATCCGGGCGATGCCTCGGACCTGGCCCTCCATCCGCGACAGTCGCCGGACGAGGAGCGTCTTGTCCTTCGCGTAGCTGTGCCGGAAATGGCTCGGGTCGGGCGCGGCGGGCGTCCGTCGGGTCGTGGTCGGGCTCATCGGTCGTCGATTCCTCGTGGTCGACGTCGGTCGCGGCGTCGTCACGAGGCATCATACCCCCTGGGGGTATCGACCGGCGTCGGTGTCTCCACCCGCAGCCGGGCTCCGCTAGACTGGCGCCGATGGATCCTCGCGACCGTCTTCGCCCGATCCCGGCCGGCGCCGCGTGCACGGCCTGCGGGGCGCCCGTCCCGATCCTCGGACATCCGGATCCTCGCCCGCCGCGACGACGTCGCGTTCGTCGAGCTCGCCTGCCGGTCGTGCGGGAGCGAGGCGCTCGCCCTCCTGATCGCCGGGACCGGACCGGACGCCGAACCCGTCCTCGACCTCGCTGACCGAGTGACACGTACGACGGGGGCCGGGTCCTCGTCGAGCCGATCTCGGCCGCCGAGGCCCGAGCCCTGGCCGCCCATCTGGACGCCTGGCGGGGCGACCTCGTCGGATGGCTTGATGCCGTCGGGCATCCGACCGGCGGTCCGCCGGTGGATCGGTCGCCGACGCGTGAGTGTGCCATTCGCGCACGCGAGCGAGGCCGAGATGTCGCGGATCCTCGACTTCTACGGCGTCCGCTGGGAATACGAGCCGGACACGTTCCCGATCCTGTGGAACACCGAGGGCGACGTCATCGAGAGCTTCTCCCCGGACTTCTACCTGCCGGACCTCGACCTCTATCTCGAGATGACGACGCTCCGCCAGAAGCTCGTCCGAAAGAAGAACCGCAAGCTGCGGCGGCTGCGCGAGCTGTACCCGAACCTCAACGTCAAGCTGTTCTACGGACGCGATTTCCGGGAGCTGATGCTCAAGTACGGCAAGATCGCGCTGGTCCACGGCCTGTCGGGGTCATCCGGCCAGGTCGCGTTCCCGCACGAGCGCGCCGCGACCGCGACGGCGAGCGCGCCCACCGCGACTGCGGCGTCGCCCGCGAGCGCGGCGTCTCCTGCGTCGCGGCGCCCACCGCCTCGACTAGACCTCGGCGTCCGCTTCTACCGTGACTAGCGGGGCCGGACGACGCTCGAGCACGCAGCCGACCGCTCGACGACCGACGCTCCCGAGCCGCTGCAGCCGAGGCGCCCACCGCCGCCCAGCCTGCTCGCCGCCGTCGACGGGCCAGCGATCCGCGCGGTGTCATCGAAGGGCCGTCGATGCGCTGATGACGCATTCGGTCGACCTCCACGCGCGACGTGGCCGAGATCCTGCTCACCGAGGAGCAGATCGCCGAGAAGGTCCGCGAGCTCGGGGCGCGGATCACGGCGGACCACGCCGGCCGCCCGCTGACGCTCGTGTCGGTGCTGAAGGGCTCGCTCCCGTTCATGGCCGACCTCATGCGTGCGATCGACCTGCCGGTCCGCATCGATCTCATGGAGGTCAGCTCGTACGGCGGCACGGCGACCGAATCGTCCGGCCTCGTGCGGATCCTCAAGGACCTGTCGGCGAGCATCGCCGACGAGGACGTGCTGATCGTCGAGGACATCATCGACACCGGGCTGACCCTGAACTACCTGATCCGCTACCTGCGCGGCAAGGGCCCGAAGACGCTCCGGATCTGCACGCTGCTCGACAAGCCGGCGCGGCGCCTCGTCGAGATCCCCGTCGATTACATCGGGTTCACCATCCCGGACCAGTTCGTCGTCGGATACGGGCTCGACTACGGCGAGCTCTACCGCAACCTCCGGTACGTGGGAGTCCTCAAGCCGGAGGTCTATTCGGGGGTCGACGGCTCGTGACGATGCATCGCCGGCCGCTCGGTCGTGGTCGGACGATGGCCGCCATCGCGGCACCGATCATCGTGGCTCGGCTGCGTCCTGCCGTGGTGGCAGGTCGGCGGCACGCCCGGTATCCCGCTGCAGGCCGGCAACGGCTTCGCCGGCAGCGGCATCGTCGTCTTCCTCGTCGGGATCGCGTCGCTGGCGCTCGTCGCTCTGCCCGTACGCGGCCGGTGACGCGCCTGTCGGCCTCGACCGGCCGCTGTCGTTCGCCTTGCTCGCGGTCGCGGGCTGGATCGGCTTCGCGTGGCGGATCGTCGACCTCGCCCTGATCGGGGCGTTCCAGTTCAGCCAGCCGGCTGAGCTGCTCACGAACGGGCCCGGGTCTGTGGGTGACCGGGATCGGACTCGGCGGTCCTCGCCCGCGGCGCGTACGTGATGACGAGCGAGCCGGCTACCGCTGACCCGCTACGGCAACGCCCGGATCATGCCGCCATCGACCGGCACGATCGCGCCCGTGACGTAGGACGCCGCCGGCGAGAGCAGGAATGCCGCGACGCGGCCAAGCTCGCGTGGATCGCCATAGCGGCCGAGCGGGATGCGAGCGACCGTCTGCCGCTGCGACCTCCTCGACCGGACAGCCCGGAGGCGGCGGATCTCGCCGCATCGAGCTGGGCGATCCGATCGGTGGCGAGGCGGCCCGGCGCGAGGCCGTTGATCCGGACCGGGACGATCTCCTCGACCATCGACTTGATCAGCCCGGCGAGGCCCGGCCGGATGAGATTGGAGGTCGTGAGGCCGGGGATCGGCTCGCGGGCCGAGCTGGACAGGATGACGAGGACCGCCGGGTCGCGGCCGTCGCGGAGGTGCGGCAGCGCCGCACGGAGCAACCGCAGCGCGCTCCACAGCGTGCCGTCGATCGCGGTGGTCCAGGCGGCCTCATCGAGGTCGGCGAACTTGTCCTGGTGGCGGGCCGCCCGAGTTGACGACGAGCAGGTCCAGGCCGCCGAACGCCTCGACCGCAGCCGCGACGGCATCCGCGGGTCCCATCGGAGTCGAAAGGTCGGCGGGAACGGCGACCGCTCGCGAGCCTGACCGACGCCACATCCAGCTTTGCGCCGGGACGGCCGATCATGCCGACCTGCGCGCCTTCCGCAATGAGCTCGGCCGCGATCGCGCCGCCGAGCCCACCGCTGCCGCCGCCGACGAGAGCGCGGGCATCCTCAATCCGAGGTCCATGTCGCTCCTACCTGCCTCGCACGCGCGTCACGGCGCGGCCGAGGGCCCGACCGACGGCGCGGCCGATCCGCCAGGCCCCGGCTCGACGACGATCTCGATCGAGCGCTCGACCCCGCCCGGCACGATCCGGATGTCCAGCCGGTACCGTCCGATCGGCCACGGTTTCATGCCCGGCGATCCGTCGTCGGATCCGAGCCCGACGATCGTGAAATGGCTCGGCCACGGCGACGGTGCGCCGATCGCGTGCAGCGCATCCTCCGAGCCGTCCGGCGTTCAGCCGCGAGAGGGCGACGATCTGGACCTCGTACTCGGTCGGGTGGTTGACGGCGACCAGGTCGAGGCTGCTGCCGGCCGGGATGTCGACCTTCGGCCACGTCGCCGGAACGGCCGCGGGCCCGACCGAGGCCGCCCGGCGACGGGCCCGCGATTCCCCCGGCGAGGGAACCCCGGATGGCTCGGAAACCGGAACGAGCACGGGCCGCGGCGCCACGTCGATGCGCATCGCGAACGAGAACGACGACAGCGTCCCTGCCGGCCACAGCTCCCAGCCGGGCGGCGGCTCGTTCGTGCCCCACGCCAGGAAGTCGTACGTGTTCGGGCTGGGCCGTCGACGTCGGCGCCGGCGTCGGCGTGGGGCTCGGTGTCGGCGTCGCGACCGGCACGGCGGCGACCGGTGGGCCTGCGGGTCTGTCGCAGTCCCACGGTTTCACGATCGCGATGAGGATCGCCGACGACGACGAGGAAGATCAGCCGGCCGACGTATCGATCAGTCCGGGACGATGGGACCGCAACCCGGCGAAGGTCGGACATGCGTCGGCGCGTCACTCGCCTCCCAGATAGGCGGCGCGGACGGCCGGGTTCTTGGCGAGGTTTGCGGCGGCGTCGGCGAGAACGATCTCGCCGGTCTGGAGGATGTAGCCGCGACTCGCGATGCCGAGTGCCATGAGCGCGTTCTGCTCGACGAGGAGCACGGTGGTCCCCTGGCGATTGATCTCGCCGATGATGTCGAAGATCTGCTCGACGAGGATCGGCGAGAGTCCCATCGACGGCTCGTCGAGGAGCAGCACCTTCGGCTTTGCCATCAGCGAGCGGCCGATGGCGACCATCTGCTGCTCGCCGCCGGACAGCGTCCCGGCCTTCTGCTTCTCGCGCTCCTTGAGCCGCGGGAACAGCCCGTAGACGCGCTCGAAGTCGGCGCCGAGGTTCGACCTTGTCCTTGCGCGAGAACGCGCCCATCTCGAGGTTCTCGTGGACCGACATCCGGCTGAACACACGCCGTCCCTCGGGCGACTGGCAGACACCCATCTCGACGATCTCGTGGGGGCGGCGTTGGTCGATCCGCTCGCCGCGGAGCCTGATCTCGCCCTTCCGGGCGCGGAGCTGTCCGGAGATCGTCCGCAGCGTCGTCGACTTGCCGGCCCCGTTCGAGCCGATGAGCGTGACGATCTCGCCCTCGTCGACCGTCAACGAGACACCGCGCAGGGCATGGATCGCGCCGTAGTAGGTGTGGACGTCGTTGAGCTCGAGGAGTGCCATCGTCAGGACGCCGATGCCGCGCCGCGGCCGAGGTAGGCCTCGACGACCTTGGGGTTCGCCCGGACATCGGCCGGGGTGCCCTCCGCGATCACCGCACCGTGATCGAGCACCGTGATCCGGTCGCTGATGCCCATGACGACCCGCATGTCGTGCTCGATGAGCAGGACCGTCAGGCCGAGCTCGGCCCGAAGCTGGCGGATGAAATCGGTCATCTGGCGTGTCTCGCTGCTGTTCATGCCGGCGGTCGGTTCGTCGAGCAGCAGCAGCTTCGGTCGCGTCGCGAGCGCTCGGGCGATCTCGAGTCGGCGCTGGTCGCCGTACGGCAGGTTTCGGGCCCACGTCTCGGAGCGCTTGTCGAGGTCGACGAGCTTGAGCAGCGACATGCATTCGGCGATCGACGCCTGCTCCTCGCGGAGCATGCTCGGGCTGCGGAACACCGAGTCCCACCAGTGGCTCTTCAGGTGCACGTTGTGGCCGACCCGGACATTGTCGAGCGCCGACATCGTCCCGAACAGCCGGATGTTCTGGAACGTCCGGCCGATGCCGAGGGCCGTCACCTCGTGCGGCTTTCGGGAGCCGGACCTTCTTCCCGTTCGTCATGGACACGATCGGCTGTTCGTCGAACGTGATCTCGCCGGTCGTCGGGACGTAATAGCCGGTGATCATGTTGAAGAACGTCGTCTTGCCGGCCCCGTTGGGACCGATGAGCGACACGATCGAGCCCCGCGGGATGTCGAAGTCGACCTTGTTGACGGCCAGCAGACCGCCGAATCGTTTGGTGACGCCGCGGGCCTTGACGAGCAGGTCCGACGTCCGTCGAGTCTCCCCGTCCCGAGCTCGGGCGGGAGCTGCTTGCGTGGTCACTCTTCTCGAGCCTCCCAGGGGACTTCTGCATCGCGGGCGCCGCCACCGACTTCGCCCTGACCGTGCGGAGCGACGCTGACGTTGTCGAGCTCGGCCTCGATCCCCATCGCGGCGTCCGCCTCGGCGAGGCCGCCGACGGTCAGCTCGGCCTCGCGCTGGCGGCTCGGCAGGAAGCCCTGCGGCCGGAACCGCATCATCAGGACGAGGATCACGCCGTAGATCAGGAAGTTGTACTCGGCCGGATTCGGGATCGACGGTGCGACGATCTGGCCGATCCGCTGGCCGACGTATGGCAGGAACGTCTTGTCGATGTAGGTCAGCATGAACGCGCCGAGGACGGCTCCCCAGATGTTCCCGATCCCGCCGAGGATGACCATGATGAGCACGAGGATCGAGATCGAGAAGTCGAAGAAGTCGGACGTCGAGGCGCCGAGGTAGGACGCCTGGAACGACCCGGCGACGCCCGCGAAGCTGGCACCGAGAGCGAACGCCAGCAGCTTCGTCCGGACGGTGTTCACGCCCATCATCTCGGCGGCCGTCTCGTCCTCGCGGATGGCACCCCACGCCCGGCCGATGCGCGACAGTGTCCAGGTTGCGGGCGACGACGATCGCGATCAGCAACAGGAACATGCCCGAGATACGGCGCGAGCGGCCCGGAACGCGCGCCGAAGACGATGTCGAGGAACGGCAGGTACGGCGGATCGATCGGGTTGATGCCCTGGACGCCACCGGTCCAGTTCGGTTCGCGATCTGGATGTTGATCGGCCCGACGGTCGAGCGAGAACGTGACGCTCGAGAGGTTCTTGAAGAACAGCGGCACGATCTCGCCGAAGCCCAGGGTCACGATGGCCAGGTAGTCGCCGCGGAGTCGGAGCGTCGGTGCCCCGAGGAGCGCTCCGAACGTCGCCACCACGATGACCGCGACGACCGCGATGATCCAGTACGGCAGGTGGATCCCGGCGGCGCCCGGCCCGACGTTGCCGAGGAACGTCAGGTTGATGCCGAGCGCCCCGAAGTGGGGCGACGCGAGGAACGCCGCCGTGTACGCGCCGATCGCGTAGAACGCGACGTAGCCGAGGTCGAGCAGACCCGCGAACCCGGCCACGATGTTGAGGCCGATGGCCATGATGGCGAAGATCGTCATGAACGTGACGACCGTGTCGTCCGGGATCGGCAGCGGGAATGTGCTGCGGCTGAAGTCGGACAGGAAGTTGTGGCCGATCCAGCGGATAGAGAACGCACGACGATCGCGAGGATCGTCAGGCCGATCGTCCGGCGGCGTCGCCGTCGGAGCGCACTCGCGATAGCGGCCGGGCCAGGCGGCGGCCGAGGCGCCGAGGTACGCCAGCCAGCCGGTGATGCCCGGCCGGACGCGTCTCCGTCGCGCGCGCTCATGCCCGGTCCGCCAGCTGCTGGCCGAGGAGGCCGGTCGGCTTGAACACGAGGATCGCGATCAGGACGCCGAACACGATCGCCTGGGTCCAGTTCGTCGAGAGGTATCGATCACTGAACGCGTTCACCTCGCCGATCACGAGGGCGCCGAGCACGGCGCCCTGCATGTTCCCGATCCCGCCGAGCACGGCCGCCGTGAACGAGTTGAGCCCGAACCGGAAGCCGAGCGTGTACACGGTGTAGTTGTTGTACAGCAACTGGGCAACACCGGCCGCGCCGGCGAGGAGGCCGCCGATCAGGAACGTCAGCGCGATCGTCCGGTCGACGTTCACGCCCATCAGCCCGGCCGTGGCGGGGTCCTGCGCGGTCGCCCGCATCGCGCGTCCCTGGCGCGTTCGAGAGACGAACAGCGACAGCGCGACGAGCAGCGGGATGGTCACGACGGCCACGAACGACCTGCGACCACGTGATCTCGATCGCGGTGATGCCGAACGGCTCCAGGAGGTTGGTCTGCGGGAAGACGCTGTCGATGGTCCGCTGGTACGCGCCACCGAAGACGAGACCGACGTTCTGAAGCACGTAGCTGACGCCGATCGCGGAGATGAGCGGGGCGAGCTTGGGTGCGTTCCGCAGCGGTCGGTAGGCGATCCGTTCGATGGCGGCGTTCAGGAGGGCCATCGAGGCCATGCAGATGAGCAGCGTCCCGAGGATGCTGAAGATCATCACCGGCACGGGGCGTGTCCGTCGTGATCGGGAAGATGCCCGTCCCGCCGCTCGAGACCGGTGCGATGAGGAAGAAGGCCACGAAGGACCCGAGCATGAACACCTCGCCGTGGGCGAAGTTGATCAGCTCGATGATGCCGTAGACGAGGGTATAGCCCAGGGCGACGAGCGCGAAGATCATCCCGTTGGCGAGACCGATGATCAGGGTCTGGATTATTTGGTCCATGCGGTCGATGTCCCCTCGTGATGGGATGGCGCGCGGATGGGCCAGATAGCGATCGGGGCGGGCTGTTCAGCCCGCCCCGGATGTGGCGACGTCTCGGTGGCGACGCTGCCGCTACTTCGACTGGGTGATGACGCCCTTGAACTCGGGCGGCCAGCTGGTGCCGACCTGGTAGCTCGAGATCACGCCGCCCTTGGCGTCGCCGTTGGCGTCGAAGGCCATCGGGCCGACGACGGTGTCGAGGCCGCTCGTGGCCATGATGGCCTTGAGGACCTGCGAGCCGGTCGTTGGTCGCCGCCTTCTGCAGCGCGGCCAGCGTGACCTGGGCCGACGGCCTTGGCGTACGTGGTGTAGAACGGCGGCTGGGTCCCGTTATGGGCGGTCTTGTACTCGTCCGCCCACGTCTTGCCGGTGCCCTGGAGCTGGCTGATGTCGACGCCGCCGAAGGTCAGGTACGTGCCGTTGCCGGCCGCGCCGGTGCCGTCGTACCACGGCTTCTCGTTGACGCCGTCCGGTCCGAACATCTGGATGTTCGGGTTGACCTGCTTGATGTCCTTCCACAGCTTGGCGGTGCCCTGGCCGGTGATCGCACCGACGAAGACGACGTCCGCGCCGGACGACTTGATCTTCTGGCCGAGCGCCTGGAAGTCGGTCGCCTTCGGGTCATAGCTCTCGGACGAGCCATTGGCGCTGAGAACCTGACCGCCGATCTTGCCGAAGTGGAGCGCCCATGCGCGGCCGATGCCCTGACCGTAGGTCTGGCCGTCGTCGATCGACGTAGGCCTTCTTGAAGCCGAGCGAGAGCGCCCATTCGGACGAGGCGCCACCCTGGTTGTCATCGGTGTTGATGACGCGGGCGTAGTTGCGGTAGCCACCGGGGTAGTACGAGTCAGGCTCGCCCTGCGCGGTGACGCCGTCGACGGCGTGCGTCAGGCCCGGGTAGCTGTTCGCCGGGCTGAGCATGATCAGGCAGGCTGCGTTGAGGATCGGGATCGACAGCTTGGCTGCGCCCGAGTTGTACGTCCCGATGTAGACCATCGCGTCGGGGTCGTTGGCCGCCGTGTTGGCGTTCGACGTCTCGACGGTGCCGTCCCAGTCGCCGTTCTTGGCGGCAGACGAGTCATCGAGGCTGGTGTACTTGATCGTGAAGTTGCCGACCTTCTGGCCGTCGAGGGTGGCCTTGATCTGCTCGACCATGGCCGTCGTCTGCGGGGTGTTCGTGCCACCGAGCGGAAGGCTCGAATAGACGTGGATCTCCGAAGAGCTCTTGCCCTTCTTGTCCTTGCACGCGGCGGCGCTCGACGGGATCTCCCGTCGTCCCGCCGCCGGCCGCGGCGCTGCCGGCCGCCGAAGGTGCCGCACTGCCTGCGGCGGCACTCGCCGCGCCACCGCTGGCGGTACTGCCGCTGCTGCATGCGGCGAACGCCAGCATGCTTACGACAGCGAGCGCACTGATCTTGTGAACTTTCATCCAGTATCTCCTCCAAATCACCGGTCGTAACCCCCTGGCGCGATCCGGTGCGAGGAGCCAGTCATCCGCTCGTGGGCCCGGTCCCCCCGAACAACGCACCACTCCCAATGGCGGCTATCCGGGACGGCAGATGCGCACGCGAGCGACGGCTGAGACCAGCATCCGGGCGGCGCGCAGGTGGCCGCCGAAGCGATGCCGTATATTAGCGATTGACGGCCCATATGCAACACCGGTCGGTCGGCCGCACCCTTGGCGTGTCGCGAGCCATACAAACGCTTGCCGCCCCGAGTGGTTTCGCGGGCCCCCGGTGACACCGAGGTCGAGCCCCGGTCGAGGGCGCATGGACGTCGCACCCTGTGAGGTTGGACCCGTAAGCGTGGAACATCAGGTCCGAGCAGCCCGTGTCACGGACATCGACCGTTTCGTCGCGCTCAGCGCCGGCTTGGCCGTCGATCCGGTGAACCTCCGGGCCGCGATCATCGACCGCGGGGCGCTGTCGGTCCGCCGCCCCCGACGCCAAATGAGGAAGTACGTGACCGTGGCGGGATCCGTCGCGCGTCGACCGTCATGACAAACGCCGCCGAGCAGCGTGATCGCGCCGGCCGGGCGAACCCATACCCCGAGGAGTACCAGTGAGCAAGAACGTCGCCGTCTTCGTGGACGTGGCGAACATCTTCTATGCGGCCAAGGCCGCCGGCGTCGACATCGACTACGTCACGCTGCTCAAGGCCGCATCGGCCGGTCGCGACCTCGTCCGTGCCTACGCCTACACGGGCCTCGACCCCGACAACGAGAACCAGCGCAACTTCCACGACTTCCTGCGCCGGAGCAACTACAAGGTCGTCAGCAAGGACATCCGCAAGTACGGCGACGGCAAGGTCAAGGCGAACCTCGACATCGAGCTAGTCGTCGACATGATGAAGACGGCCCGCAATCTCGACATCGCCATCGTCGTCTCCGGCGACGGCGACTTCGCGCCGGCGATCCGCGCCGTCCAGGAGCAGGGCGTCCGCGTCGAGGTCATCAGCTTCCGCGGGCAACACGAGCTCGGACCTCATCGATGTCGCCGACCTCTTCACCGACATCGTCGCGCTCGCACGAGTCGAAAAGGGCTCGCGCTCGGGACGACGGGTGTCCGACGACGACACCGACCTTTCGATGACCGAGGTGCCCGACAAGCAGACCGAGGGGACCGGCGCAGGACGCGGCCGCGGTCGAGGCCGCGGGCCGGGGTCGCGATGCCGAGCCCGTCGCCGCATCGAGCCGGGGTCGTGACCGCGGCCGAGCGACGCCGACCCGGGCGCCGGCGACCGCGGCCGTGGCCGGCGCGACAACGGGAACGGCGGTCTCGTCGCGCTGCCGGGCGAGCGCCTGTCGCGCGCGGCCGGACCGCTGTCCGAGGCGGAGCTTGCGAAGGCCGAGGTGTTCACCCTCGACGATCTCGACGAGGAGACGCCTGACGGCAGCCGTCGGCGAGGCTCCGCGAAGCTGCCGTCGACTCCGACCAGGACGGCGATCGGGCGAGACCGGCGAGAACGGCGAGCCGCGGCGCCGGCGGCGTCGTGGCGGTCGAGGTCGTGGCCGCGGTCGGGGCCGGGCCGAAGACGAGCTGCCGCGACGCCGACGTCGGGCACGCGACTGAGGCGCCCGCAGGCGCCAGCCGGCTGGCCGAGCTGTGACGAGGATGTCGAGGAGGACGAGGACGAGATCGCGCCTCCCCCGACGGACGCCGCGAGCGAACGCGTCGTTCGGATCGGTCTGGGACTCGCAGATCGGGACGCGACGTCCCCGGCAGCTCGAAGGGGCCGCTTGCGCCACTGCCGGACGACGACGACCTCGACGAGCCGGAGATCCCCGAGTACCTCATCGCCGAGCAGCGTCGAGGTGCGCGCGGCGGCCCCGGTGGAGGTGGGCGCGGTGCTCGCGGTGGTCGTTCGGCCTACCAGTCCGCCATGGAGCGCGAGCGCTACGGTCGCGGCGGTGGTGGCGGCGGCATCAACCGCTACCCGGACGTCAGCGGTCGAGGCCGAGGTGCGCCTCAGCCGCGACGAGCGGCAGGACCGCGGGCACCGAGCCGCGGCGATCGCGACCGTTCAGCCGGCCGTCCGCCGGCACCGAGCGGACCGCGCGCGAGCTCGAACGAGCCTTGGAGCGACGTCCCGCCGGAGCTCGAGGCCATGTTGCGAGCCCAGGTCGCACAGAAGCCGGCTCCCGGCCGGGCGCCGCAGCGCGGCGGCGGCTCGTCCGCGACCGGGGCTGCCTCGCAGGTCGCCGCCGAGCGCGAGCCTTCGGCTGCGCTTGCCGCCGAGCCGGAGCGGCAGGTGACATCCGACGCCGAGTCGGAGAGCGCCCAGATGGCGCCTGCCGTGCTCGGTGACGCTGCCGCGGACCAGGCGGCTGACGTCGTCGGCGACGCCGCTGCGATGGACGAGGGCGCTGCGCCGGCCACGACTCGTGGTCGAGCCACCCGCAAGCCGGCCGGCAGCGGTCGGACCGCCCGGACGCCTCGAACAGGCACCGCGGCGAGTCGGACCGCTGAGGCGGTGGCGCCTGCGGATGGATCGACCGAATTGGCTCCGACCGGTGACGCCGGTGCTGTGGGTGGTGCGGCCGGTGACGCCGTCGCCGGTGCGCCGAGCGCCGACGCGAAGCCTGCACCGAAGCCGCGAGCGCCGCGGCGGACGGCGGCCTCGAAGGCGGCTGCCGACGCGGCCTCGGCGTCGGGAGCACCCTCGACGGGTCTGCTTCCGGCGGATCGGGCCACCTCGAGCCGCGCCGGCGCGGCTCAAGAGGGACCGGTGAAGCCGCTCCTGAGTCCGCAAAGCCGGCACGCAAGCCGCGTGCGCCTCGCAAGTCCGCGGCAACGGCGGCGCCCGACGGCGGCCGACGCGGCCGACGCCGCCGGGGACGCGCCCGGCGAGGCGACACCGGCCAAGCCCAAGCGGAGGACGACCCGCAAGGCGGCAACCGCCGACCAGGGCTGACAACCGCCGTGGACGGGCTCCGGACCCGTGGTCAGCCGGCGGCCACGGCCGCCGTGGCCGCGATGATCCGGGGTCCGGTCCCGCACGCGGTGCTCATCGTCGGGCCTGACGGCGTCGGCAAGACGACGCTCGCGCTCGACCTCGCGGCCGGCCTCATGTGCACCGCCGAGGTGTCGACACGGCCGTGCCGCGCGTGCCGGGCCTGCCGGCTCGTCGACCACCGTACCCACCCGGACCTCCATCGCCTCGAGCCCGTCGGTCCGGGCCGCCAGGTCGTGATCGGCGGTCCGGGTTCGCGCTGGCGGGGCGTCCGCGACCTCATCTCGGAGCTCGCCCTCATGCCGGTCGAGGGTGGTCCACGGGTAGCGATCATCGAAGGCGCCGAGCGGATGAACGAGGATGCACAGTCCGCGCTCCTCAAGACGCTCGAGGAGCCGCCGTCCGGCGTGACCATCGTGCTCTGCGCCGACGGCGAGGCACGACTGCTGCCGACCGTCCGGTCGCGCTGCGCCCGCGTGCGCCTCGGGCTCGTCGGTCCGCGCGACATCGAGGCGATCCTCGCCGACCACGCGGTGGCCGATCCGCCGACCGCGTCCCGGCTCGGGAGGCTCGCGGGCGGCCGGCCGGGCCTCGCCCTCGCGTACGCCCGCGCGCCGGAGGCCGTCCTGATCCGGGCCGAGCTGGCGCGGCTCCTGCTCGACTTCACCGATGCCCGCCCGTCTGCTCGGCTTGCGGCCGCGCGTGCCGCGGTGCCCCGTGCGATGGCGCTCGCCGCTGCGCTCGAACCGGCGGCTGATGCGACGGCTCCGACCCGCGGCCCTCGCAAACGGGGAGCGGCGGGCAGTCGCGCCGCGGTGACGGCCTCGCCCTCACAGGCCGGCCAACTGGACCCTGAGGCAGGCGCATACGCCCGTGGGCGCCGAAGCCGACGAGGCGACAGCGCGCCGTCGACGATGAGCTCGGCCCACGCGCGGTGCCCGCCACGGAGCGCCGTCGTGCGGTCGAACGCTTGCTCGGACTGTGGCTCGACGTGGCCCGCGACGTCGTGCTCGTCCGCGGCGATGGTGCCCGATCGGTCCGGGACACCGTCCTGCTCGAGGAGCTTGCCGCCGTGGCCGCAGCCGTCCCGCCAGGCAGTGCCGAGGCGTTCCTCGATCGCGGAGCGCGGGCCGCCGAGCTTCTCGCGGCGAACGTCTCGCCCGAACTCATCCTCGATTCGATCGTCCTTGCCTGGCCGCGCCGAGCCGGCGCAGCCGCCTGAGCCAGCCGATGCCCGACGACGCGGCGATCCAGCGTCTCGACGCAACGGTTCGTGGGCGCGTCCAGGGCGTCGGCTTTCGGTACTTCGTGCTGCGCGACGGCGAGGGACCTCGATCTGCGCGGCTGGGTCGCCAACGAGCCCGATGGGTCGGTCCGGTGCGTCGCGGAGGGCCCGCGCGAGCGCCTGGTCGACCTCGAGGAGCGGCTGCACGAGGGACCGCCGGCGGCCATCGTCGACCGCGTGAGCGTCGCCTGGATGCCGGGGACCGGCACACTCGGACCATTCGGCGTTCGAAGCGGGGGTCATCGCGGCGACTGAGGCCGGCAGCTGAGGCGTTACCCCGATCGGCGACGTGCGGCCCGGGACTGGTGGGCCATACCGAGAGCCCGGCTCACCGCCATCCTCGCGGGGATGGAGTCGAATCTTGCCGAGGACCTGCCCACGCTGTACCGGGCAGTCCTGGATCGTGTCGCTGAGCTCGAAGCCGCCGGGGACCGGATCGAGGCGCGGCGCGTTCGGGCCGAGGCGATTCGGATCTACTCGCGGGCCTGGAACGATCGAGCACAGCGGCGCCTCGCGAACCTCCTGCGACGCACGTACACCGGCAAGGTCGCACTGAAGGCCGCTCGCCGAAACGCACGCGGGTTCTCCACGACCTTCTGACCCGGGTTCGACGCAGTCGCGCGAACGTGTGGCCATGTCGACCAGCACACGAGCCACCACTCAGGGCTTAACGGGCGGACTACCCTTGACCGTGGCTGCCGACACGATCCGGACCACGATCGAGGCCGCCCTCGACGCGTACGCGACGCTCGCGTCCCTCGGCGAGGAGATCGAGGACGAATGGTCGTACGTCAACGACCTCGCCGATGCGTGGCGTGACCGCCTCGCTTCGGTAGTCGAGGCGGTCGGCGAAGACGAGGCCACGCGCGAAGTCGCCGCGGCCATCGAGCGGGCGATCGAGGAGATCGGCCGGATCAGCGATCCCGCATCGGGCCATCGACTGGCTCTCGACGTTCCCGCAGGTCGTGCTCGTTGCCATCGGCAGGATCTGTGAGGGCCGGGCTTTGAGGTTCCAGGACGCCGCTCGCGACGCGCGGGCCGATCGTCTACGCCGGCATACAGGCCGACCCGCTCGTGGCGCGCGCCGCGGCGCTCCTGGCAGATGCGACGCTCGCCGCAGCGGGTGCTCGCTCGCGCCGTGATGAACGGCGAGACGACAGACGCCGAGGCCTGGCGGACGATGTTTCCGACGCTCTTCGGCGAATCGACTGCGCCCGCCGAGAACCGGGCTCGATCAGAGGCGATCCTCGAAGTGTCGCTCGCCGTCGCCGGGCGCGGCGAGCAGGTCCGCAGCCAGTTCCGCGGCGCGATCGTCGAGGAGCTGACGGCGCAACTCCTCGCTCGCCGGGTCGCGGCGTCGCGGCTGTCCGGCGTGAGCGACGGATCCTGTTCGATGGCGTCCGCGCCGAGATCCACCCGTACGACGTCACGGTCGAGCGCGAGTCGGCCGCCGAGGCGTTCGACTGCAAGTGGGGCGCGCGCGGCATCAATGCCGACGTCCTCCATCAGCTCGACGACGCGCGGGAGCACGCCGCCGAGGAGGACGAGCGGCTGACCGTGGCCCTCGTCGTATTCGATGCGCAGCGGTCCTGCGACGTCCGGCTCGAGCGTCAGACGGCGCCGCACGAGTCGACGACCGTCGTCGCGCTCGAGGCGCTCGACGCGCTCGCGCGTTCCGACCGCCCGCCGGTGACGCGCCCCAGCACCGGACACCTGCTCGGCGCCGTATCGCGTCCGGTTCGATGAGGCCGGTCCTGATGGCCGTCTGCGGACGTCCGTGCTCCTCCGGTACGCCCAGGACCTGGCCTGGTTCCACTCTACGCAGCGTGGGTTCGACCGGCCTGGTACGCCGAGCGAGGGCTGACGTGGCTGGTTCGCGCGGCGGAGGTGGCTGTGGAAGCGGCGGTCGCTGACGGGTGACGAACTCATCGGTACGACGCGGGTCGTGGGCTGGCGGCGCGTCTGGGCACGGCGCCGGACCGAGTTCCGCGACGATTCGGGCGTCTCGTCAGGCTGGACCCACATCGACTGGGTCCTGCTAGACCGCCGCGGCGCGCCGACCCGCATCCCGACCGAGTTCGATGCGGCGTTCGGCGCCCCGACTGCGACGCTTCCCGCTGGCCCGGGTCGATCTCGGCGTGACGCCAACCGAGGCGCTGCCGGCGGTCCTTCCGCGTCCGGCCGCACGAGCTCGATCCGATGGCCCACGCGAACAACGCCGTCTACGCCGACTGGCTGGAGGAGGCCGTGATCGCAGCCGGTGATGAAGCCGCGGTCCGCACCATCCCTCGGCTCGCCCGGCTCGAGTACGCGCGCGCGGCCGAACCGGGTGTCGACCTCCTGGCAACGATGTGGCGAGCTGATGACGGCTGGTCGTACCGGCTTGCGGATGGCGCCGGCGTCGAGCTGCTGCGAGCTCGACTCGAGGGCGGCGCGACGGGTGCGAAAGGGGAGGACGTCGCGTCTGTGGCGGGCTGAGTCGACCCGCAGGCGCGAGCTCTGCTGGGGAGAGCCGACGCTTCGATCGGCGCTCGGCGTGCGTGACCGACGCCCGAGGACCCCTCGCGAAGGCGTAAAGTGCACAGCGGACCCGGTAAGCGGTTTGTCCGAGCATCGAGTCGCGGCGGGAGTTGACGAGACCTCACTTCACGTCCACGCATTCAATCGCGGCAGGGACCGCCGCCACGTACCGGCCCCACGGCGCGGGACGGGGAGCGGCTCCCCAAATGAAGCCGACGGCGGCGCAAGTCGCGTCTCCCACGACTCGCTCCCGACATTCGATGTCGATGGCCCACCGGGTCGACACGTACGCGCCAAGGGCAACCCGGCCGCGACCCGGGCCGATGGCCGTTCGCAACGAAGTGGCGACACAGGCCCGTCCGGCCACGCCGACACGAGCCGCTCCGTCGCGCACGATCAGCGGATGGGAAGCGCCTGCGGTCGAGCGCCGGCGACGCCGGCTTGTCGAGATCGCGGTGCTCGCCGTCGGCATCGGCGTTCTCGCGCTGGCTCTGTTCACCGGAGGGCCCGGCCGGCGTGCCGTTGATGCCGCGGGAGGCGAACGGTCGAAGCCGGCGATCCCCGCCGCGACCGACCCTGGCTCTGACGGCGCACGTCAGGCGGCCCTCGAGGCAACGACCCCAGCCGGGACGACGGCCCCCGCCAAGACTCCTCCCGCGGGTGCCGCGTTCGGCCGCTGGCCAAGCCGTCAGATCCCAGCTCGGCGGTGTCACCGCTGCCGAGTCCGGGGACGTCCTGGTGGGCAGCTCGACGATCGCCTATGACGTCGGTCCCGAGAACGGGGACGGCGTCAACATCGAGATCCCGCTCGCGCGGCTCGATGGGCTCGTGCTTGAACCCGGCGCGAAATTCGACTTCTGGAAGGCCGTCGGCGAAGTCTCCCGCAAGTCCGGCTACCGCCTCGGGGCGATCATCGACGGCGACCATCTCGAGCCTCGCGGCGCGCTCGCTGGAGGGATCTGCGTCGCATCGAGCGCCATGTTCGAAGCGGCCGCAAGATCCGGCCTCGCGATCGTCTCCCGTCGCAGTCATGGGGGCTACCTCGCGAAGTACCCGCTCGGCCTCGACGCCGCGGTCACGAAGTCGGGCGGTGGCAGGCAGGACCTCATCTTCCGGAACGACACCGACCAGCGGATCGTCGTTCGGACCACGAGCACGCCCGGGATGGCTCGGGTCGATCTGTACGCCGCTGTGCCGATCGGCCGCACCGTCACGATCAGCGACCCGACCGTCCGGCATCGCCAGCCAGCGCACGATCGAGTCGAACGTTCGACCAAGCTCGCACGCGGCGAGACCCGGCGAGTCGAGCCCAAGAGTGACGGCATGACGGTGTCGGTCAAGCGCACCGTTCGGGATGCGCAGGGCCAAGTCGTCCACCGCGACACCTGGGTATCCGTCTACCGACCCCTCACCGGGCTCCTGAAGGTCGGCAGCGGCTGATCCGACCGGGATCCGGTCGGGATCCGATCCTGACCTTCGATCTCTGCGTATCGAGATCGCCACGCGACCTCGACGCCGCCGAGGCGGCGGGGCTTCTCGAGGAGATGGCCGCGGCACCCGGCCCGTCGAAGGCGCCCTGCCCAGAGGCGTATGGTTGCGATTCACAAGTCACCATCGCCGCGTGAAGGGAGCGCACCGATGAGCGTCCAGGTTCCGCCGACAGGCACCCGCGGGGCATTCTTTCCGAAGCTGCCCGGCTGGCTCGCCGGACGACTCAACCGGATGATGGCGAATTGCGTCCGGCGTAAGGGCGGCGGGAGCATGCGGGGCATCCCGAGCGTCATCCTCGAGTCCACCGGCGCGAAGTCCGGCGAGACGCGCCAGGCCGTCGTCGGTTACGTGCCCGACGGCGCCGATTCGTGGCTCATCATCGCGTCCGCCGGCGGTGCCGCTCGTCATCCTCAGTGGGTCTACAACCTCGCGAAGAAGCCCGAGGCGACGCTCGATTTCGGCGACGGACGGCGGGTCGAAGTCCGGGCCGAATCACCAACCGGCCCGGATCTCGACGAGGCTTGGGCGAAGATCGAGAAGACGGCGCCGCTCTACCTCGGGTATCGGACGAAGACCGACCGTGAGATTCCCGTCATTCGACTCCGGGCGACGAACGCAGCCGCGACCGCGTCGCGCTGACAGCGGCGATCACCTGCCGACCGTGCCGGCCATCTCCTCGATCGTCTGGCTCGCGCATTCGAAGTCGTTGCAAGCCGAGAAGATCACCTGGAGGGTTGCGGGCCCGGTCTTTACCTTCCCAGCCTGCTGCTCCACGACGATCTCGAACGGGATCCCGGTGCCGGGACAATCGGTGATGTCCACGAAACCGATGTAGTCCGCCGCGGTCCGGCCGGCACCCTGGTCCAGCTCGACGATCACGACCGACTGGAAGGTGGTCGGCGCACTGCATGTCACAGTGCCGTGAAAGATCACGTCCTGCTTGTCGAGTACGCCATTCGGGTCGAGCGTGACGTCGACGACCTGGGCCGGCGGTCCCACGTCCAGGTTGAAGACGAGATTCCCTCCGCCGCTGCCAGCGAACGGACTCGCCCCCACCGCGAACAGGTATGTGACACCGGCGACCGCGTCGAACCGCACAGCCGACAACGAGCGTTCGGCTGTCGTCGCCACAGGCGATCTGCGTGAACTTTCCGTGTTGCGACGTTCCGACGTACAAGGTCGTGTCGTAGTCGCTCCCGAACGTCGTCGCGCCCAGCGGCCCGCTCTCCGTCGCTGTGTACGCGAACCAGACGGTGGCCGGATCGGTCCCGAAATCCGGCGCGAGACAGTACCCGGGGTCGTTCCGCGACGAGGTCGCGCCGGTCGTGTCGACGGTGATGCTCGCCGGGATCGAGCTGATGACGGTCGGCGACGTGATTCGATCATTGGACGGGGCGGCCGCGAGCGCACCCGGTGCGAGCAGCACGGCCAGGAACACGGCGGCAGGCAAAGCGGCGATGCGGCGCGTCATGGTGTTCCCTCCGTTCCCCCGCGCGGACCTCCGCGCCTGTCCCTCGATACTAGTGAGCCGTCCCAACCGTTAGCAACCTCGCTGCCTCCGTCAGCCGAAGGTGAAGCAGTAGACCTCGACTCCGGCGTCGAGGAACTCGATCTCGACGCGGCGCTCGGTGATATCGCCCGACTGCCTGACTAGCTGATAGGTCCGCTGGGCGGCAAGCGTCCCGCTGCCATCGGCGTTGAGATCCGTCCCGGCCGCTTCGATGGCGGGCTGGCCGTCGAGGAACACGCGGAACGGGATGGAGGCGCCCCTGGACACGGGTCCCATCACAAGGTTGACGTCGCGGGCGTGGAACTGGAACGCGACGCGGCCGCCGGGCTCGTCGAGCACGGCTGCATGCCCGGCCACAGTCCAGCCCCCTGACAGTGCCCAGTGATTGAGGGGCAGCCGGGCCGGCGCGGAGTACCTGAGGGCGGTGTCCCAGCGAGCGCCATCCTCCTGGGCGAAACCGCTGCTCTGCCGGTGACCGAGATACGTCTCGGGCGACTTCAGCGTCCGCCAGTCCGCGGCCACCTCCAGTCCGCGGGGCTCGACCGTCACGAGGTCCTGGTCGACGCCGTCGGCGCCCGCCTCGAGCAGCAATCGCTGGATGACCATCTCGGTCATGGCGTACTCGCCCTCGCCGAAATGGTGGTAGCGGATCCGGCCGTCCCTGTCGGCTACGTACGCGGCCGGCCAGAAGTGGTTCGCGAACGCTGTCCAGACCCGGTAATCGCTATCGACTGCGACCGGGTAGTCGACGCCGAAGTCCCGCGATCGCGCCCGGATGTTCTCGATGTCACGCTCGAAGCCGAACTCCGGCGTGTGGACGCCGATGACTGTCAGGCCGGCGTCACCGTACTTGGCGGCCCACGCCCGGACGTACGGAAGCGTGCGGAGCCAGTTCACGCAGGTGTACGTCCAGAAATCGACCAGGACGACCCGTCCTCGAAGCGCCTCTGGCGTCAGCGGGTCCGAGTTGAGCCACGTCGTGGCGCCCTCGAACGGCGCCAGGCGACCCTCGACCGGCAGGGACATGTCTTCGCCGGCCAGGCGGTGGGCGAACGATCGGATCAGGCCCGGACCCTTCGCCGAAACGGACCGCGACTCCACGTCATCGGTGAGGCTCATCGGATCCTCCTTCTGGGCCTTGGCCATTGGCCAGAGTACCGCCCGACGATGCCGACTTCCCGGGACGCCGGATCGCGCGCCGGTTTGAAACATGCGCGACCATCGCGTTAGCCGTGGATCGTGGAGGGCAACGCCTCATGCGCCGATACGGGATCAGCTATGACACCGGGTTCATCAACGCCGGCCGGACGTCTCGAGAGGTGTTCGAACCCTCCACCGTCAGGCGAGAGCTGCAGATCATCCGGGACGACCTCGGGTTCGATGCCGTCCGCGTGACCGGCGGTGATCCTGAACGACTCGAGACGGCCGCTCGCCTGGCAGCCGAGCTCGGTCTCGAGGTCTGGTTCTCCCCGTTCACCTGCGACCTCTCGGCCGACGAGATGCTCGCTCTGCTCGCCGACTGCGCTGACCGCGCCGAGAGGCTTCGGGACGGTGGCGCCGAGGTTGTCTTCGTCACCGGCGCCGAGCTCAGCCTGTTGAACAACGGCTTCCTGCCCGGTGACCGGATAGCCGACCGGCTCGGCCTGCTGTCGTCACCGGACAAGCTTCGAGCCCTCATTCCCGAGATCCCGCCACGGATCAACGAGTTCCTCGCCAGCGCTGTCACTGTCGTGCGCGAACGATTTGGCGGGCGGGTCACGTACGCCGCTATCCCGTTCGAGAACGTGGACTGGTCACCGTTCGACATCGTCTCGCTCGACCTGTACCGCTCTGCCGAGGTCGCCGACCGGTTCCGTGAGGGCATCCGGTCACTGGTGGCCCAGGGGAAGCCCGCCGCGATCACCGAATTCGGGACGGCGAGCTACCACGGCGCCGCCGATCGGGGCGCCCGCGCCGGCGAGATCGTCAAGTGGGACGAGGCGACGGGGTTGCCGGCCGGGCTCGACGGCGACTACGAGCGCGACGAGGCCGAGCAGGCGCGCTACATCCTCGAGCTGTTGGAGGTCTTCGAGACCGAGGGCGTCGACACGGCGTTCGTCTTCACCTTCGCGCTGTACCAGCTGCCGCATCGCCCCGACGGGCCGCCGCGCGAAGACCTCGACCTCGGTTCATACGGCATCGTCAAAGTCCTCGAAGGACGAATTCAGCGAAACGTACCCCGACATGGCATGGGAGCCGAAAGTGGCCTTCGCCGCGCTGCAGGACCATCTCGCGACTGTCCGGCCGCGTCGCTGAGGCGGATGCGATCGAATGCCAGGTGGCGGCCGCGGCGAAGGAGCCACGTCGTCCTAGAATTGGCCGATGGCGACGTTCGCGTTCATCCACGGCGCTGGTGACGTCGGGTGGTACTGGCACCTGGTCGAGGCAGAGCTACGCCGACGCGGTCACGACACCGTTGCGCCGGACCTGCCGATCGAGGATGACGCGGCCGGCCTGTCCCGATATGCCGACGTCGTAGTCGACGCGATCGGCGATCGCGCGGGACGTCGTGGTCGTGGCGCAGTCGTTCGGCGGCTACGTGGCGCCGATCGTCGCTCAGCGGACCAACGCGGCCTTGATCGTCCTGGTCGCCGGGATGATCCCGCTGCCTGGCGAAACCGCCGAAGAGATGTTCACTGCGACCGGCTGGCAGCCGGAATTGGGCGAGGACACGAGCACCCGGGCCATCTTCTACCACGATGTTCCCGACGAGCTCGCCGAGGAGGCGATGTCGCGCGGCCGCCGGCAGTCCGACACTCCCGGCAGCGAGCCGTGGCCGCTCGCCTCCTGGCCCGACACCCGGACCCGTTTCATCCTCTGTCGCAACGACCGCTTCTTTCCGGCTCGATGGCTTCGTGGCGTCGTCCGCGATCGGCTCGGCATCGACCCAGACGAGATCGACAGCGGTCACTGCCCGGCCCTGAGCCGGCCGATCGAGCTGGCCGACCTGCTGGAGGGGTACCTCGCAGTCAAAGCCGTGGACGCCTCGGATGCTGCGGTGTAGCGCGCTCGCGCCTGACGGCTCGCCGGTCGACGGCTTCTCGTTCGACGGCGACCGCACGGTCCGCTACGAGGGCTCGACGCCCGTCGAGGCCGGGATCCGGCTATCGCTCGAACTTCCGCCGACCGACGATCCGCGATGGCTTGTCCCCGGCGTGTTCTACGGCGACAACCGGTCCGAGTCCTGCACCCGGATCTACCCCCGGTTCACGCCGGGTCGAGTCGACGTCGACCGGATGGAGTCGGACGAATGGTCGTTCCGCGCCGACCGCTGCTCGACCGTCGCCGTGTTCGCACGCGGCGGGGGCCTCGATGACGACCGAGCGCTCGGACCTCGGTCAGTCAGGGGTCGGGTTCGCCTACCGCGACGGCCGGCCGACGATCTGGCTCGACTTCCCGTACCGCGAGGAGCCGATCCGCTACGACGGTTCGCAGGACGCCGGCAGCCGCCCGATGTCCGGACCTACCGCTGGCAACCGGGCGAGTGCGTGACGCTCGATGTCACCGAGAATGACGGCGACTGGCGCCAGGCCCTTGCCCGCGAGCGATCGTCACGCCCGAGAGCGGAAAGCGCGGCATGGGTCTCGATCGAGGAGGCAGCAGAGCTCGCCGCCTACGGCCTCCATCGCTGGCATTACCGGCCAGATCCGCCGCGGCTCATGGAAACGGCGGCATTCGATCGCGACGCGTTCGGCCACACCGGCGACCGCGACAACATGCACGTCTCGTGGGTGAGCGGAGTGCCGTACGGGTACGCGCTGCTGCGTCACGGCCGCCGCGTCGGCGATGCCCGGTACGTCGAGGCAGCCGAGTCGGTCCTCGACCATATCGCGGCGAACCTGACCCCGGGCGGCACGTTCTGGCCGCAGTGGACCCACGATCGAGGCTGGACATCAGGCTGGCACCCCGATCGCTCGCGAGCCCACGCGCGAACGCTCGCCGACGCGACGCTGTTCATGCTCCGCGCGGCACGCGACGGCAACTCACCGCGGACAAGCGCGTGGCTACACGCGGCCCGCTCGAACGTGGAAGTCGCCCTTCGCACCCAGCGCTCGGACGGTGCGCTTCCGGCAGCGCACCACATCCAAACCGGTGACGCCGTTTCGTGGGAGGGCACGGCCGGCATTGCCTGGATACCCGCGCTGGTCGAGGCCGGCCACATCGAGGAGGCACAGCGCGCCGGCGGCGTACTTCAGGCGTTTCGAAACGTGGTCCGGTGCGCCCGAGGACGTCGACCTCGCACCGAGCTCCGAGGATGGCTACGCGGCCGTGATGGCGTTCGTCGCGCTCGAGGACTGGGAGGCGGCGCGGCGCGCCGCCGACTGGATGCTGACCTTTCGATACACCTATGACGTCGAGTTCTCGTCGCGAACGATCCTCGGTGCCTTCGGCTTTCGGACGCGGGGCGCCGACCAGGCGTCGCCCGCGAACCAGCACCTCCACGCCTTCGGTCTGGTCTGCCTCCCCGAGATGGTCCGGCTGGCCCGGGCGACCGGCGACGACCGCTACCTCGAGACGACCCGCGAGAACCTCGACTGCTTCCGCCAGTTCGTCGCCCGTGAAGACGGCGACTTCAACGCCCAGCGCGGGATGGTGAGCGAGCGCTATTACCAGACCGATTGCTTCGCGGCGAAGGGGATGCTGCTCACGCTCTCGCACGCGTGGAGCGTTGGCCTCCTCCTGTATGCGTGCGAGGAAGCGCTGGAGCTCGGCCTGTGACGCGGTTCCCGGACGGTTTCCTGTGGGGTGTCGCGACGTCCGCGTACCAGATCGAGGGCGGCGTGGATCTCGATGGACGCGGACCCTCGATCTGGGACACCTTCTCGCATACGCCTGGCAAGATCGACACCGGCGATGTCGCCTGCGACCACTACCGCCGCTGGCGCGATCCGACCCCGAGCGCGTCCACGACGACCGGCGCGTGGCGTTCATCCGGGACCATGCTTGCGGCCGTGCACGACGCGATCGGGCGCGGCGTGCCGCTCGTCGGCTACTGCTACTGGTCGCTGCTGACAACTTCGAGTGGAAGCTCGGGTACGCCCAGCGGTTCGGGCTCGTCCACGTCGACTACGAGACGCTCGAGCGAACGGTCAAGGACAGCGCCCGGTACTACGCCCGGATCGCGGCGGCGAACGCGCTCGTCGAGCCTTGACGGCGGGCCCTGGGGCGCCACTCGCTGTTCGCCCCGCAGAGGCCGCGGCTAGGCGATCAGATCCTCTTCCGCGGGCGCCCACCTCGGACCTTCGCCGGCCACCGGCAGCGGACCGGCGACACCGACCGCCGGGTCGACCACCGTCACGATCGCTTCGGCGGCCATGCCGAGCCGCTCACTCCCGATCGTGACGTCGCACGCGATGCGCGCCCGCCGTGTGGCATCGCCCATGACCGAGACGGTGAAGGTCGTCGTACCCGTCCCGCGAGCCGGCAACTCCACGTTCTGGAATCCCGGGCCGGACCCGCCAGTCGGCCGGTGTGACGAGTGCCACCGACGCCGTCGCGACGATCGCCAGCGGGTTCCGAAGCTCGACTTCGAACGTGATCTCGTCGCCGGCGCAGACCTCGGACCGGTACGGCCGCAGCCATGCCGCCACACCTTCGGCGCCGAGGTCGAACTCGTCGAACGGCAGCAGCTCCTCGTGGATCCGCTCGAGCGCTGTGCCTCGCTCGAGGATGTTGTCGAGGTATTCATCGTCGACCAGCCGCGGCTCCCAATGGCCGGAGATCAGGAGGTCGGGCTCGAGCCGTCGATAGAGCTCCGCGCTGCGACGGAAGTCGTGGTGGCCGAACCTGTTGCGGTAGGTGTAGTTGAGGAACTCGTTCTGAAGTCCGGGCTCGGTCCCCTGCTGGTCTCCGGTCGCGACGACCTTCAAGCCATCGACCTCGACCGAGATCGCGCACGCGTACAAGCGTGTGCCCGGGCAGCTCGTGGACGCGGAACTCGTACTCGTTCCACTCGATCGGTTGCTCGAACGTCAGCGTCCGCTGGACCGGGATCGGGTCGTACCAGAGGCACGGCAGGTCATACCGCTTCGGCTCGTTCAGGATGCGGGCGAAGTTCTCCGCGCCCAGATCTGCGTCCCCTCGACGTCGCGTAGCAGGTTGAACCCGGCAACGTGGTCATCGTGGTAGTGGGTCGGTATCGCCAGATCGATCGCGATCGATCCCGTAGGTCCGCTTCAACGATTCGATGGTCGCGAGGAGCGGGCGCCGGGACGATCGGTCTGATGCGGGCGGCAGCCCGGTCGAGAAGTCATAGCCGAAGTCGATGACGGTCGCCGACCCCGAATCGGACAGCACGACATACGACCTGGCGCTCGAGGTCCTGTTCTGGAGCAGGTGCGGACTCAGCTCGATGAACGGTCGTTCGCGCCACTCCTCGAGGCTGGCCCAACCCGGTGTCCGGTCGAGGAGCAGTCGCGTCAGTCGTGCCGCGAGGAGGTTGATGGCCGGCGCCGGCTCGTCGATGACCTCGCCATGCGAGGGGAGGATGACATCGGGGGCTCGGTCGCGGATGTCGAGCGCCGACCGCCACGTCGCCCCGACACCCTCGACGCCGTTGTACGTCCACTGTGTCGCCGCGAGCGACCAGACCTTGCCGGGCGCGGCGATGAGGTCACCGGTGAAGGCGACGCGGGCCCCGGCGACATCGGCGATGAAGCTGACCGACCCGACCGTGTGACCCGGCGTCGGCAACACCTCGATGTCGAAGTCACCGAACCGGACCGTCCGGTACTCGGGCAGGACGCCGGTCACCTGGATCGGCCAGAGCGGGCTCCACTTGTCCTGGCGAACGTTGTAGTCGTTGTCGAAGCCGCGAGATTGCCAGTGGTCCTCGGCGTATCGGAACAGGTCCTGCTCGACGGGCGGCACCCAGACGTTCGCGCCGTGGGCGAGGGCGAGATCGAGGCCCTGGACCTGGTCGCGGTGATGGTGGGTGACGAGGACATCGGTCAGCCTGTCGATGCCCAGTGACTCGAGGTGATCGAGGACGACCCCGCTGCCGAAGTCGATCGCCACTCCCTCGCGTCCGGATCTCAGGACGTAGACATTGCACGTGTCGCGGATCCGGAACAGACCGTCTCGTATTCGTTCTGGTGCCTTCAAGGCGCGCGCAGACATCGACCTCGTTTTCTCCTGAGCCGCGCACGGATGCGCGGCTCCCCTCTCCCGGTCGCATGTCGCCGATCGCTCGGGGTTCGAACCCGGGTCGACTGGTGGACCAGTCAGCCCATCATAGACAGCGCTTCGAACGAAGTACTCCTACCAAAGTAACGGTTGGTACTCCCCCTTTCGGCCGCAGCCGCGCGCCGACCGCGCCCTGGCCGCGGAACGCTGACACCTTGATTGCGGGCCAGAAACCGCTGCTCGCCGCCAAGGGCGCGGCGTCAGTTCAGCGCATGAGGCCCTCGGCCCGTACGACTGTCTGGGAAGACGGCTCCGGCGGCGCGACAGGCATTCGGTCGCCCGACGCGTCAGCAGCCCAAGGCGTAGCTGACTGCGGCGCAGATCCGTTCCATAGTCTCGTCGTCGACAGATCCGACGTAGGTCGTGAGAGACGTCTTTGTGATCGTGTGGAGTCCGTCGCAGTTGATCGACCGCAGGGCCGGTCAAGTCCCGCTTCTTCGTGGTTGAACGCGACTTCTGCCCCGATGCTCCGGATGGAGGTCGTGATTTCCGCCACCGTGACGCGCGCGCGGACATCGATCACCTCGGGTCGCGTCAGCACGACGACCGGTCGTCGCTTGCGGCCGGCTTCGGCGAACCAGATCTCGCCGCGCGTCACTTCTCAGTCCACGTCTCGACCTCGGACCAGAACGGATCGACTCGCTCCGGATGACGGCGATAGGCATCGCGGTCAGCCCGCCATCGCCGCTCGCACCGCCGCCTCGACGCCCTCGCGAGCTGCGGCTGACACGTTGATGTTGAGCCGGCGAGCGGTCTCCGCCAGATCGTCATCCAAGGTGAAGCTCGTGCGCGTTGATGCCACTATCAGATGCTAGCACGGTATAGCAGCGTTCGCCTGCGCGGCCGTCGGGTCAGCGTAGATGTTCCACTCGGCGACCTGATTGTCGGACGGGCCGCCGGCGGCGACAGGCGGTCATGGACGGGTTCCATCGAGGTTGGCGGGAACGCGGGGCGGCCCGCGAGGGCCGTCCCGCGAATGTGTCTACGCGGCGGGCTTCACGGCTCGATGACCATCGAGTCGACGATCGCGGCCGTCCCCGCGCGGTCCGCCGCGGACGTGTCGGGGTCTTCCTGGACGATGATCACGAACCGCGATCCCATCGACGTCGAGGATGTTCGTCTGCCAGCGCTCGTCCGGGGCCTGCCCGTAGATGCCACCGTCGCCGAACAGGTGGGTTCTTCCTTCGTCGCAACCGGGGGCCTCGGCGGCGCCCTTCTCCTTGAACAGCTTCGCCGGAAAGACGACGTCGACGCGTTTCCCGCTGTACCCCCCGATCGAGACGTCGACCGGATCGGAGACCTCGTACTTGGTCTGGGCCACGAGCGCCGCGACCAGATCGTCCACCGTCGTCCCGACGTTGACTTCGCCCTTCGGGTCAGCCCAATGGCACAGGTCGCTGTTGAGGGCCGTGACGCCGATGAACTGGAGGGCGGTGCCATCAGCTCCGTCCGGGAAGATGGTCGTGTCGCCGAACCCATGCCAACCGGCAGGCACCGTGAACGTCAGGGCCAGCGCGTCATTCGGCGCCGGCAACGGGTGAGTGACGTAGGTGCCCGGCCGCATGGTCCCGTCGTCCGGGATGCGAGCCGGCGTCGCTTCTGCCACCGGGCTTGCCGTCGGCGCCGGGGTCGGACTCGGCGAACGGGGATGGGGACGGGGGAGGTGTCGACGGGGAGGTGGAAGGAGGGGGACCGCCCGCTCCAGTCTGGCTCCCGGGCAGCAGGTTGATGCCTCCGACCGCGACGGCCACCACGGCGGCCGTCGCGACGAAAGCCTTGGCGAAGGTGTTCATGGCTGGGAACCTCCGCGCCGGCCACCAGGAACGGCGCTGCTGGGTGTGGTCGATGTCGTTGAGGGCAGCGAGCAGGACGCGCTCGGCGTTCTCGTGGGCGTCCTCGCGAAGCCAGGACACGACGGTGCGGGTTCGCGCGTCGTGGTCGGACGTCATCGGACTGCCTCCGAAACTGCCGACCGGTCGTCGGCGGCGAGTGCCGCGCGCATCGCACGCATCGCGTAGTGCAGGCGGGAGTGGACCGTCCCGACCGGGATCTCCAGGATCTGGGCGACCCGTTCGGGCGAAAGATCTGCGTAGTGATGGAGGACCAGGACGGTTCGATGGTCGACCGACAGGCGTCGGATGGCCGTCTCGAGCTGATCCCGGTCGATCACCCCATCGAGCGCGCTCGACGCGTCCGGAGCGTCCTCCGGCAGCACGCGCAGGTTGGGTGACCAGTGGCGGGCGGCCCGGCCCTCGGCGTAGCAGGCGCGCACGAGGAGCCGGTACGACCAGGCGTCAAAGCGCGCCGGGTCGCGGAGCTGCGGAAGGTCACGCCAGACCGCGACCAGCGCCTGCTGGGTCGCATCCTCGGCGAGATCGAGGTCGCGCAGGATCCTGCGCGAGATCGCGAGGAACCGGGTCGCGATGTCGGCGGCGATCAGCCCGAAGGCCTCCCGGTCGCCGTGCTGGGCCCGCTTCACGAGCTCGGTATCCACGCCTCATCCCAACTGCGCGCCGATCAGTCCGACGCCCTATACGCTATGGGCGCGCACATGTGCCCGGCCTTCAAAGTTCGCATGGAGTCGCGTTGGTACGACGAGAGGCGCGGTGCGAATGCCGCGGGTCTATGCAGGACAAGGTGAGCCGGCTCCATGATGCCGCCGGATCCCGCGCGACTTCGGGTCGGTTGCGTAGCGAGACGGCGGCACGGCTCATGCGTCGTCGCGAACCAGTCCAGAGTCGTCCGTACGGCCTCGCGATGCGGCGTGACGTCGGCGCCGAAGACGCGCTCGAACTTCGTGTGGTCGACGATCCACGGCGCCGTCGCGCTGGTATTGCTGCTCGCGGACCGCGCGGAGCATCGGGCTGACGAACGCGAGCGCAGCGAGCAACGGCGACGGCAGCACGCGCAACCGTGCAGGATGCCCGGCGACCTCGTAGACAAGGGCCGCGAACTCCCGGGTCGTCAGCGTTTCGGCGCTCGGTACGTGCCAGACCTCGCCGAGCGCGCGCTCGTCCGCGCCAAGCGTCACGAGCGCCCGCGCGAAGTCGGCGAGATACGTCACCGTGTGAGGCTGATCGGGGTCGCCGAGGACCTGCGCCGGCTTGCCCGCCAACGCCGGGAGAAACAGGCGATCGCCCGCCGTGGACTGAAGGCCCCACGGACCGAAGTAGTCGGACGCTCGACCGATCGTCGCACGGACCCGGCCCGCCGCATGAGCTGCCATCAGCTCGTCGGCGAGTGCGGCACGGACCCGGCCGTTCGGTCCTGTCGCCCGGTAGGGGAGTTCCTCGGTCAGCGGTCCGGTGACAGGGCCGTAGGCATAGAGGTTGTCGGCGTAGACGACCCGCGCGCCGGACGCGGACGCGCCCTCGAGCACGCCCTGCATGAGCGCAGGAAGCAGCGCCGGCCAACGGTCATATCGCGCCGAGGCAGTGTGGTAGACGACGGTCGCCCCGGCCAGTGCACGGCGCGCGGACGCAGCGTCTGCCAGGTCGGCCTCGATGACCTCGACCCCGGCGGGCAAGTCGACGTCGGCGGTGGCGGGCGACGGCCCGCACCGGTAGTCCTCGCGCCGACCAGCTCGACGACGACGGCACGGCCGACTGCACCGAGTCCGGCGACGACGTGAAGGTTTGGCTCGTCCATGGTTCGCTTTCCCTTCTGATTCGGCGACGGCGATCCCGCTCGTCACGTGATGTAAACGATGTTCACATATCGTACGCGGGCGAAGTGAACGTTGTCAACATCGGCGCTACACTCAGGCCATGCCCCGCCCGACCTACCACCACGGCGACCTCCGACGGGCGCTCATCGCTGCCGCCATCGACCTTGTCCAAGCCGGCGGCCCTGATGCCGTCACGATCCGGGAAGTCGCCCGGCGGGTCGAGGTGTCGCCGGCAGCGATCTATCGCCACTTTCCAGACCGCGAGGCACTCGTCGCCGCGGTGGGGCGGATAGCACGTGGCGATCTGGCGCTGATGATGTTGGACGAGCAGGTTCGCGTCGGCGACATGCAGGATCGCCGGCATTCGATCGATCGCCTGCTCGCACTCGGTCGCGGCTACCTCGAGTACGCCGGGAAGTACCCGAACATGATCGCCGTGGCGTTCCTGCCGTTCGAGCCATCCGAGGGATCGCCGGAAGACCCGAATCCGTGGGACCTGCTCGCGGCAAGCCTCGACGAACTCATGAACGTCGGCGCCATGCCACCCGATCGGCGACCAGGTGCCGAGATCGTGGCCTGGTCGGCCGTCCATGGCTTTGCGACGCTGCGGGCCAACCGTTCGTTCGAGGTTTCAGGCGAGCGCGATCCGGATCCCGAGCGCCTCCTCACCGCGATCGCCTCAGCGCTCGCCCTCGAGACGTGATTCCTTCGCGTCGCCGATCGATGCCCCTCGCTGTTATTCCGGCGGCAGGAGCGCGGCGATCATCTGCTCAGCCGCGAACGTCCCGAATCGCTTCGGTGACCACCCGCGACGAATGACGAGCAACTCGTACAGCTCGGGCGCTGTGTACGTCCACATGATGTCCCGGGCATCCTCGAGGGCGACGTCACTCCGCAGGTCGCCTCGTTCGAACAGCGTTCGAGCACCTGCCTCCATGCGTTGCAGCCGCTGGTCGTCGACCTCTTCGAGGAGCTCGGCCAGGCCGCCATCCGACGCCGCCGCGGCGCGGATGAGCAGCACGATCGGCGCGACGCGAGGCGCCACCTCCGTGATGAACCCGCCCCAAGCTCGAATGAGCGCTCGTGGGTCGGGCTCGGTGGCGCGGATGGCATCGGAGCGTTCCTCGGCGGGGATCGGCCCGGCTCCCTCGAGGCTCTGGACCCAGATCGCCCGGACGATCCCAGGCTTCCCGCCAAAGGACTTGTAGATCGTCTCGGGTGAGACGCCGGCGGCGTCCGCGATCGCCCCGATCGTCGTCCCGGCATATCCCTCGTCGAGCAGGAGGCGACGGCCTGCCTCGATGATGTCCCGCCGAGTCCGGTCGGCCTGCTGACGCCGTCGGCGAGAGTCGTATCGTCGCGGGGGCTTGACGGTTTCTGTCATTAGTTCCAGTATAGTGGAACGATTACATCACGCTGTACGAATCCTAGCAGGTAAGACCGCCATGCTGCTGCTCGTCGGAGCCACTGGAAACCTTGGCGGACGGATCGCCCGCGACCTGCACGCCCAAGACCTCGCCTTCCGGGCGCTCGTGCGGCCGTCGACGGACCCCGGCGACCTCGAACGAGCTGGGAGCCAGCATCGTCCGAGCCGACCTGCGCGACGTCGCCAGCTTGCGAGCCCGCCGTCGACGGCATCGACACCGTTGTGGCGAGCGCGCACACGCTGGATCGGATCATGGCGGGGCACAGTGGCCTCTCGATCCGGGACGTCGACCGCGATGGCTACCGCGATCTCGTGTCGGCGGCTGAAGCCGCCGGCGTACGCCGATTCGTGTACGTCTCGTTCCCTGGGGCGATCCTCGATTCACGAACGCCGTTCGCCGAAGCCAAGCTCGCGACCGAAGCACGCCTGCGAGCGTCACCCATGCACGAAGTGATCGTGCGACCCGACGCCTACCAGGAGCCGTGGCTGTCTGCGGAGCGGGGCTTCGATTGGCGAAATGGGCGGGTGGTGATCTTCGGACGTGGCGATGGTCAGGCGGCCTATGTGGCGATGGACGACGTCGCAGAGGCCATCGTCCGGCTTGCGACCATGCCGGATCCGCCGAGGCTCGTCGAGTTCGGTGGCCCGGAAACGTATGAGCCGCAACGAGCTCGTCGCGGCCTTCGAGGATGCCCGCGGCACACCGCTCCGCCGGCGCAAGGTGCCGCGTCTCGTCATGCGCCTGGGGTCCGTAGCCCTTCGACCGATCCATCCAGGGCTCGCCTCGGTCCTGGGCATGGGTCTGTCACTCGATCTGCGCACCGACGCTCCGGATGACCAGGCATTGCAGCGCCTCGGGATCCAGGCGCGACCGGTCAGCACCTACATCCGGCAGCTGGTCGAGGCCGAGTCGGGGGAGTTCGGCCCTGCGAGTGGGAGTCACCGACTCGTGGACGCGGTCCCGCCGGAGAGTCGATCGGGATCGCAAGTCAAAGGCTCATCCGTCTGAGCGACTATCATTCGAGGCCGCGCGCCTGTAGCTCAGTGGATAGAGCGTCGGCCTCCGGAGCCGAAGGTCGCAGGTTCGAATCCTGTCGGGCGCGCCATTTCAACCTTTTCGGGCAGCGCCAGCGCCAATCCGTGCGCGTAGGCCGCCTGGGTCAGCCGGACACAGACGATCTCGGGGCCCGCGACGGTGATCCGCTCGTAGATGGCGTGCATGAGTTCTGCCTTCTCCTTCGGTACGTCTGCGGCTTGGAAGGACTCGCCGAGCGCCCGGAGCCACTCGACGGCGCGCTGTCCAGGCAGGCCCGGAGCCGTGGGCTCCACGATGGCCTCGCGCTGGTCCCGGAGCACCTTCAGGCGCGTCAGATAGGCAGGACGTTGTGCCGGCTGCGGTTGGACTGTCGAGCGTGGTCGGCGCAGCGGCTGCCCGCGCGGCTGGTGACGACACCACAGACCGTGCACAGCTTCACCGCCGGCACCGTCCGCGTGTCGTGCCGCAAGTGGCGCTGGTGACGCTCGAACACACGTCCGTCGACATTTGTGATGAGCGTGGAGCGGTAGGGCGCTGCGGTCTATTCGCCTTGGTGCTAAGCCCCAGGCACCACCGGTTACGTCGGTAAACACCCCACCGCAGCTCCACGGGGACTCGGGCAGGGAGCGCACCTCCTTTACCGTCGCCGCGCTGCGAAGAGCCGATCGCCTACCGGTCGACGCCCGTGACCCGTATCGTGTGGGGTCAGATGGTCATCCCAAGGCCGCTGCTCGAGGCCAAGCTCTTCATCCCCCGGGTGCGACGCGGTCTGGTGACACGTCTGAGGCTGAGCGAGCGCCTGAGCCGCAGGGGCGAGTCGAAGCTGACCCTGGTC